>NZ_VORM01000002.1 GCF_007997225.1 Subsaximicrobium wynnwilliamsii | reverse complement strand
GCCTTCGGCTTTTTTATTTTTGAGCTAAGGATTTCGCTTCGGAAGAAATGTTCAGTTAAGATTAAAAGATCCCGCTAAAAAGCGGGATTAATTCGAACATCACGTTTCAATGCGCCTTCGGCTTTTTTATTTTTGAGCTAAGGATTTCGCTTCGGAAGAAATGTTCAGTTAAGATCAAAAGATCCCGCCAAAAAGCGGGATTAATTCGAACATCACGTTTCAATGCGCCTTCGGCTTTTTTATTTTTGAGCTAAGGATTTCGCTTCGGAAGAAATGTTCAGTTAAGATTAAAAGATCCCGCTAAAAAGCGGGATTAATTCGAACATCACGTTTCAATGCGCCTTCGGCTTTTTTATTTTTGAGCTAAGGATTTCGCTTCGGAAGAAATGTTCAGTTAAGATTAAAAGATCCCGCCAAAAAGCGGGATTAATTCGAACATCACGTTTCAATGCGCCTTCGGCTTTTGAAACGTGGTTCTCATTAATAATAAAATCCTGTCTGAATTAACAGACAGGATTTTACCCCTAACTAAACTAAATTTTAAACCTTAATGTGTCCGCTTAACTACAACATTAAGATTACCTACTTATGATTATGAAACTTCTTCAAGTTTCTATCTGATGTATATACGCTCCCATTTTAGATTTGGATCACTAGGATTAAAAAAAAGTTATATTTTTTTTGCTTCCTCCCAGAAAACGTCCATTTCTGCTAGGCTCATCTCCGATATTTTTTTTTCTGAATCTTTAGATTTTTGCTCCAAATATTGAAAACGCTTGATGAATTTTTTATTGGTACGCTCCAAAGCACTCTCCGGATCGATCTTTAAGAAGCGTGCGTAATTGATCATGGAGAACAGCACGTCCCCAAATTCACTTTCCATTTTTTCTTGGTCACCAGCATCAATCTCAACTTGAAGTTCTTGCAACTCCTCCTGCACCTTTTCAAAGACCTGCTTGGGTTGTTCCCAATCAAAACCTACCCCAGCCACTTTATCTTGGATTCGGAGTGCTTTTACCATGGCTGGCAAACTTTTGGGTACGCCTTGCAAAACGCTGGTCTTACCTTCCTTGAGCTTGATCTGCTCCCAATTGCGTTTCACGTCTTCTACATTTTCAACCTTGACATCGCCATAAATGTGCGGGTGGCGTTCTATCAATTTGTCACAAATGCCATTGCAAACATCGGCCATATCAAAAGCATCGGTCTCGCTGCCAATTTTAGAGTAGAACACAATGTGCAAGAGCACGTCTCCCAATTCCTTTTTGACTTCCTCTTGATCGTCATCCAAAATAGCATCGCCAAGCTCGTACACCTCCTCTATGGTAAGGTGACGTAGACTTTCCATGGTTTGCTTTTTGTCCCATGGGCATTGCTCACGCAGCTCGTCCATGATGTTGAGCAGGCGTTCAAAAGCTTTGAGTTGTTGGATTTTATCGGCCATGATTATAAAGGATTTTTGAAATTAAAAAAGTGAAAGCATTCAAAATTTTCGTTTTGAATGCTACATAAAATAGAATCTATACTGGCTTTGCTAAAAACACCAAGCATTCGAAGGTTTAAAACCATTCAGAAACCTTGTTAATTTAAGAATAATACTGAGTGAAACCTTTGTACGCAATAGTTCATCGCACAAGTCTATATTCTATAATCTAGAAGCGCAACGCTCTAAACTCTCTTTTCATGTTACTCTTCTTCGCTACTCGCTTCCTTTTCTTCGGAAGGCGCTTCCAAAACATCAAGCATATCGTGCTGTTGCAACAAATTGTACCATTGCATGATTTTCTTGATGTCACTGGCATAAACGCGATCTTCATCATAATCGGGAAGTATTTCGAAAAAATATTCCTCCAATTTGATTTTGGAATCCTTAGGACTAATTGAAGTTGGCTTGCCATCTTCCTTTTCCATGATGTTATTAAGGACTTGGCGCAATGGCACCTCTTCCGTTAAGGTGTAGATGGCGATTTCGCTCAATACACTAATATTATTTTGCATGGTCACATTGACCTTTTTTTTATCTAGTAAGGATTCAACAACAAAACCATTGCGTGTTTGTGTGAGAATCTTGAATAATCCTGGTTTTCCTGAAATGGAAAGTACTTTGTCTAAACTCATAATACATGTGGATACGTAAAAGGACAAGCGCCACTGTGCGTTTATAAAAAGGCATTGTCGCTAAGAAACTTTTACCGTTTAAGTTATTTTAATTTGCCTGTTTTTAGGCCGGTTTATTTTTTGTGTTTTAAGGCTGCTATTTAAAACATGCAGCACTATCTTTTTTTCTTGACTGAAGGAAAACGCATGCGATAATCCACGTCGATTTTTCCTTTGGATATGTTGGACAGTTTCCCTTTGATCAAGCGTTTTTTAAGTGATGATAATTTATCGGTAAACAAGATGCCTTCGATGTGGTCGTATTCGTGCTGCACCACTCTGGCGATCAAGCCATCAAATTCCTCAACATGCTCCTTAAAGTTTTCGTCTTGGTATTTGATTTTGATTTTGGGTTGCCTAAAGACGTCCTCACGAATATCGGGAATGCTCAAACAGCCTTCATTAAAAGCCCATTCATCGCCCTCTTCCTCCATGATCTCGGCGTTGATAAAGGTGCGATTGAACGCCTTCAATTGCGCGCGCTCTTCTATTGAGAAGTCCTCATCTTCAGCAAAAGGAGAGGTATCGACCAAGAACATGCGAATTGACAATCCCACTTGTGGTGCTGCCAGTCCTACGCCAAATGCGGCATACATGGTCTCTTTCATGTTTTCTATGATTTCATCCAAATTGGGATGGTCTTTGGCTATGGGGTCGGCTTTTTTTCTTAGAACGGGATCACCGTAAGCCACTATTGCTAATGTCATTTCTCCTTGATTTTTCGCTTGCAAAAATACAATTCTTATACTGAAATTTTAAATTTTCCTATTGATTATACAAATAACTCTGTAAGATGATTGTAGCGCTAATCTCATCCACCAAAGCCTTGTTTTTGCGCTGCCCTTTGTTGAGCCCGCTATCAATCATGGTCTGGAAAGCCATTTTGGAAGTAAAGCGCTCATCCACCCGCTTGATGGGAATCTTCGGGAAAGTCTTCTCTAACGTAACTAGGAATTTTGCTATGGAAACTTCACTTTCCGAAGCCTCATTGTTCATTTGTTTAGGCTCACCAACCAAGAATAATTCCACCTGCTCTGTGGAAGTGTAAGTTTTCAAAAATTTATAAATATCCTTGGTCGCCACAGTCGTCAAACCAGATGCGATGATTTGAAGTTCATCGGTCACCGCGATCCCTATGCGCTTGGTGCCATAATCTATTGCTAAAAGTCGTGCCATCTGGCAAAGTTAAGACATTGTTGGAAATGATTGGGATTTTGGACACTTATTTGAAAGAAGGGCGTAGGGATTTGGTGGTAGGTTGTAGGGATTGACGATTGACAATTGAAGAATAGCGAATATCGAATTTTGAAGGCTGAATTTTGAAGTAGAAATTTGATTTCAAATCAAAGTTGCTACTTTGAGACTGAAGACTGGAGACTGGAGACGGAAGACGGAAGACGGAAGACGGAAGACGGAAGACGGAAGACGGAAGATTGACGAATATCGAACTCTGAACGATTGACGATTAACGAATAGCGAATATCGAACTCTGAATTTTGAATTTTGAAGTAAAAAACTTGAAGTCACATCAAAGTTGCTACTTTGAGACTGGAGACTGGAGACGGAAGACGGAAGACGGAAGACGGAAGACGGAAGACGGAAGACGGAAGACTGGAGACGGAAGACGGAAGACGGAAGATTGACGAATATCGAACTCTGAACGATTGATGATTGACGATTAACGATTAACGAATATCGAATATCGAACTCTGAATTTTGAATTTTGAAGTAAAAAAATTGAAGTCACATCAAAGTTGCTACTTTGAGACAGAAGACTGGAGACGGAAGACGGAAGACGGAAGATTGACGAATATCGAACTCTGAACGATTGACGATTGAAGATTAACGATTGAAGATTAACGATTAACGATTAACGAATAGCGAATATCGAACTCTGAATTTTGAATTTTGAAGTAAAAAACTTGAAGTCACATCAAAGTTGCTACTTTGAGACAGAAGACTGAAGACTGGAGACTGGAGACGGAAGACGGAAGACGGAAGATTGACGAATATCGAACTCTGAACGATTGACGATTAACGAATATCGAATATCGAACTCTGAATTTTGAATTTTGAAGTAAAAAAAATTGAAGTCACATCAAAGTTGCTACTTTGAGACAGAAGACTGATGACTGATGACTGAAGACGGAAGACGGAAGACTTAAGACGGAAGACGGAAGATTGACGAATATCGAACTCTGAATTTTGAATTTTGAAGTAAAAAAATTGAAGTCACATCAAAGTTGCTACTTTGAGACTGAAGACTGAAGACTGAAGACTGAAGACTGAAGACTGTAAACTGTAAACTGGACATTATTTTTCCGAAGATTTACTCAAACCGAATATAACTTTATCTTTGTGTGAACATCAACAAACAATCATGAAACAACTACAACAAAACATAGAAGACGCGTGGGAAGACCGTTCATTGCTTAGCAATGAGGTCACGATAGAAAGCATTAGAAGCGTGATTGACCTTTTGGACGAAGGTACATTGCGCGTTGCGGAACCTACTGAAGATGGCTGGAAGGTCAACGAATGGGTCAAAAAAGCAGTAGTGCTCTATTTCCCAATCCAAAAAATGGAAACCTTGGAAGCTGGTATTTTTGAGTACCATGATAAGATTCCGCTCAAGCGTGACTACGCCAACCGAGGGATTCGAGTAGTGCCAAATGCTGTGGCGCGCCATGGCGCTTTTATTGCTTCAGGCACGATCTTAATGCCAAGCTACGTCAATATTGGTGCTTATGTGGATGAAGGCACTATGGTAGATACCTGGGCAACCGTTGGCAGCTGCGCCCAGATTGGCAAGAATGTTCATTTGTCTGGCGGCGTGGGCATTGGCGGCGTTTTGGAACCTTTACAAGCTGCTCCGGTAATCATAGAAGACGGTGCATTCATTGGTTCCCGCTGTATCGTGGTGGAGGGCGTTCGCGTTGAAAAAGAAGCGGTTTTAGGCGCGAATGTGGTCTTGACCATGAGCACTAAAATCATAGATGTCACTGGAGACGAACCTAAGGAAATGAAAGGTGTGGTGCCTGCGCGATCGGTTGTGATCCCAGGAAGCTACACCAAAAAATTCCCTGCCGGCGAGTATCAAGTGCCATGTGCCTTGATTATTGGCAAACGCAAGGAAAGCACCAATAAAAAGACCTCTTTGAACGATGCGCTGAGGGAGTATAATGTGGCGGTTTAAAAAGGTCCATTGTGCTGCGGACATTTCCCCAAAGGGGAAAAGTTATCAGTAAGCAGTGCTACTAAAACGCAAAACATAAATTTCAAAATAGAAAATTCCAAATTCCAAAATTTTGCAGATTTGTAACCTCGAACTTTGAACCTTGAACCTTGAACTATGTACTTTGAACTTTGAACTTTGAACCGTAAAAAATGAAAATTCTCATCATCCAACAGAAAATGATTGGCGACGTGTTAACCACAAGTATCTTGTTTGAGGCCTTGCGTGAAAAATTTCCAAAAGCAGAGTTGCATTATGTCATCAACTCACACACGTTTCCTGTGGTGGAGCACAATCCGTTTATTGATAAGTTTTTGTTCATTACTCCGGAAATTGAGCAGAACCGTCTCAAATTTCTATCTTTTTCAAGAACTATCCAAAAAGAAAAGTACGATACGGTCATCGATGTCTACGGAAAACCAAGCAGTATCTTAATGAGCGCCTTTTCAAAGGCCAAAAAGAAGATTGCCTACCATAAAAAACACACCTCGTTTATTTACAGCCATGCCATAAAACGCAAATCTACGCCCGAGTATGCTGCGAGTTTAGCCGTAGAAAATAGAATGCTATTATTAAAACCTTTGGGGATTGATTTCAAAAACATCCAACCAAAAATCTATCTTAAGGAGGATGAAATCACTTCAGCCAAAAATTATTTAGAAACAAATGACATTTTATTAAATCAACCGCTATTTATGATTGGGGTTTTGGGATCTAATCCTTCAAAAACCTATCCTTTTGAGTATATGGCCAAGCTTATCGAAACCGTTGCCCAAACTAAAAACGCGCAAATCCTTTTTAATTATATCCCAACTCAAGAAGAGGAGGCCAAAGCGGTATATGAGCTTTGCAAAGCTTCAACCCAAGAGCAGATCCATTTCGATGTTTTCGGAAAAAGCTTGAGGGAATTTTTGGCAATCTTGAGTCAGTGCGACGCCATTATAGGCAATGAAGGTGGCGCAAATAATATGGCGAAAGCGCTCAATATCCCGACCTTTACAATTTTCTCGCCTTATTTGAACAAGCACAATTGGTTTGGTGAAAACGAAGAGGTTCAAAATGTCGCGGTACACCTATCCGATTATATCGACCTCCAGGCTTCCGATGTAAAGCAAGCCAAAAAGCAGTCCGCCCTTTATTACGAAAAATTCAAACCCAGTTTTGTAAAGTCCAAACTGGAAGCATTCCTTAGTACATTCAGCAAATGAATTATAAGTTCCTTATTTATATTTCTTACAGTTATGCCATCCCGATTGGGAAACCATTGGAGCAGGAAATCCTGAAGCGTGGCTATACGGTAAAATGGTTTAGTGATTTGGAAAGCGGGAAAAAGGCATTGGCAAATAACGAGCATTTATTGGCAACAATTGAAGAGGCTGTTGCCTTTGAACCACACATCGTCTTGGCAGCCACAGATGATATACCAGATTTCATCTCAGGGCTCAAAGTGCAGATTTTTCACGGGTTCTTCGCACAAAAACGTCCGGAGGAGAACAATAGATTTGCGCATTTTCGCATTCGTGGCTTTTTTGATTTGTATTGCACCCAAGGCCCCAGCACCACTTCAGTCTTTAAGAAATTGGCGGTATCAAAAGGCTTTTTTAAAGTCGAGCAAACAGGTTGGAGTAAAATGGATCCCCTATTCCCTTTGAAGGAAAAAGCGAGGCAAAATCTGCCAACCGTAATGATCGCTTCAACTTTCACACAACGTTTGAGCTTGGCGTATCACACAGCGGTTTTTAAAGAAATTGAACGTTTATCCAATAGTGATACTTATCAATTTATCATGGTTTTACATCCCAAATTGCCAGATGAAATCATCGCGAAATGGAAAAGCCTTGAAAACCAGAACTTCAAATTTTACGATACAACAGATTTGATTCCGTTATTTCAAAAGGCAGACTTTTTGTTTGCCGATACTACTTCAGCGATTCAGGAATTCTTGCTTCAGAAAAAACCAGTGGTCACATTCAGGCACACCCTAGAACACGACTATTTGATACAAGTGGAAGATACTCAGCATATCGAAAAAGCCTTTGAACAAGCACTGCAGCCTTCCGAAGCACTTCTTTCAAAGATTGAGGCGTTCATTGCACAATTGCATCCTTATGAGGATGGAAAATCAAGTACCCGTGTTATCAATGCAACTATTGATTTTCTTCATGCCGATAAGACAAATCTCAAGAATAAACCGCTCAATCTGATTCGGAAATACAAAATAAGAAAACGCTTGGACTATTTTACCTTGAAGAGCTACTCTAAAGCGTACACCATTAAAAAATAAGGCTCAGTCTTTTTTAATCCCGAATTGGGTATAGGTCAATTTCTTAGTTTTGGTATTTGCCCTTATCCCTTTGTTTTTCTCTAATACAACTTCATTTTTGTAGGGACGCTCATGATGCAAATGCACACAAATGGCGCTATAGCGAATCTGTAAGAACTTGACCCCATTGTTCATCATGCGCTCGCCAACTTCCCTATCTTCAGCGCCATAGGCCATGCGCTCGTCAAAACCGTTTACTCTTAAGATATCTGCTTTCCAACAGGACACATTCATGCCATCAAAAGTGGCTTTGGTAGGTGTTAAGCTGTTTAGGAGTTTTGCTTTCGTGGTTGATTTGGTCAATTTATTCAGCTTAAAACTTTTGGCTTGGCCCTGCTTCAAAAGCCAATCTTTATCAAAACAACTCTGATTTGAAATGACTTCCTTGGTTATTGCTTCGGAAACATTTGAATTCATTTTGAAATATCCACCAGACAAAGCACAATTTTCCCGACGCAATTTGAGATGCGTTTCCACAAAATCCTTACGAGCAATGCAGTCACCATCGGTAAAAACAAGATAGTTGGCACTTGCTGCTAAAATGGCCTTATTGAGAATTTTGGTTTTTTGAAAACCATCATCTTCCTGCCAGACATGGCTGATTTTTAAATGATGTGCTTCAGAAAAATCGGCAATCACTTTTTCTGTTCGCGTATCTGAACCATCATCGGCCACAATAATCTCAAATTGCTGTTCGGTTTGCAGCCCATAACTGTACAACACCATTGCCAAACATTCAGGCTTGTTGTAAGTACTAATAATAACGGAAGCTTTTAAGTACGTTGACATCACCACAAAAATACTATTTTTACAGTCTAAAATCGGTTAGAACACTCAAATTTGACAGCTAAACCCAGCAACATATCGGCCTTGATGATTACCTATAATGAGATTGGCCACATCAAGGAGGCCATTTCAAATTTAGAATTTGCCGATGAGATCATCGTGATTGACTCCTTTAGCACAGATGGCACGTTTGAAGCGCTATCTACCATGAACCATGTAAAAATAGTCCAGCGCGCGTTTCAGAACTTTGCAGACCAGCGTAATTTTGCCATTGACCAAGCTACTCGTGATTGGATTTTCTTTATGGATGCCGATGAACGCTTGACGCAAGCATCACAAGAGGAAATTGTTGAAACCGTGAAGCACAACAATGGCATTGAAGCCTTCAAAATCCCTCGTCGCTTTATGTTCAATGATAAAATGATGCGTTTTAGCGGACTCCAGACCGACCGTGTATTTCGTTTATTTAAGCGCGGTGTGACCAAGTACCGAAAAGATAAATTAGTGCATGAAGTGTTGGATTTTACCGGGGAGTTTGCTGTGCTTACACACGAAATGCTGCATTACTCATTTAGTGATTACGAAAGCTACAAGAAGAAAACAGAACACTACGGATGCCTAAAAGCCCAAGAACTCTTCAAAAAAGGCAAAACACCAAATGCTTTTCACTTTTACATAAAACCTGCCTATAAATTTTTAGCCAATTACGTGTTTCGATTGGGATTTCTTGATGGCAGGGAAGGCTACACCATTTGCAGTTTAAATGCCTACGGTGTATTTTTTAGATATAAGGTTTTGGAAAAGTTACTTTCGGGCGCGCCAGAATAGGAGTTTGTTTTTAATACGGCGCCTTCTCCAATAACGTCTTTGAAAATCTTGCGTATTATGCCACATTAAATTAAAAACCTCCTCATAGGACAGGTTGCTGCATTTGGCATATTCGTCACTCATCACTTCAATCATCGATTTATGAGTGGTTAATTTTGCGAAGTTTTTAATGCGTTCTTCCAAATCCATGCTCTTAAATTCCATGCGGTTTAAATCTACCAAATAAAACGCGTAGTCCTCCCCTACTTTTTCAATTAAAGTGTTGCCTGGAGAATGGTCTAAAAACTTGACTTGCTTCTCATGCAAATCATAAGTAAACCTTGTGAAGGCTCTTAAAATCGCTTCGTGATTAGGGTAATTTGAATCTGTGGTTAATTCTCTGTAGGTTAAATCGCAGTCTAATTGCTCTGATATATAGAAGCTTTTTTTGAATAGCAACCAGGTTTTAAATTCGTAATAGGCCACGGGTTGTGGCGTACCAATACCTAAGCTTTGGAGCCGATTTGCATATTCAAAAGAACGCTGGGCTTTACTTTTTCTCAAAAAGCGATAGGCGACTTGGTTGATGATGTTCGGTATTCTAAAAGACTTGGCGTTGAGTGTCTTAGCTTCAATCTTGAAAAGTTTTAACGAGTTTCGATCTTGGTTCCCAAAATCTTCGCCTTTGGTATCAAAATTTAGGATGAAATTGGTCAACGCCGCAGTGTGCGTCTTATATTCGTTATGTACTCTGAAGTTCATGAGGCAAAACTACGATTAATATTTCATTTTAAATCGTCCTCAAATTAGTTAATACTGGAGTTTTTTGATTTATTTGCATCAAATAATTCGGGATGAAAAACATTTTATTGGAGGCTCATAACATCAGTAATCTTCACTTTGGTTTTGGTCAATTCAATTTTCATCTGCTTCAAGCATTAAGTAAACAAGAAGCCTTATTAAATGACGAAGCAATTCGCCTTACGGTTTTGGGCAAAAATCCTTCCGATTTAAAAGCTAAATTTTCTACAGATTTCATATATAAAAAATACCATTCATTACAACGGAAACCATTTTTCCGCATCAGAAAAAAATACGAGCTCTGGCATTCGCTTAACCAAAACACCAAAGTGGAGCCTTACCATAAGATTCCATATCTTTTAACGGTTCACGACGTTAATTTCATGGAAGAAGACCAAGGCGAAAAGTTGAAAAAGCGACAACAGCTTTTTAAGGAAAAACTAGAAAGAAGCGACGCCATCACTTATATTTCCAATTATGCCAAAAGCATGACACATTGCTATTTTGAAGTACCCAATGTACCAGAATATGTGATTTATAATGGCAGTCCAAATAAGGCTGTAGCCATTGCTGAAGATTATCAACCAAAAATTTTACCAGGACAACCATATCTTTTTTCAATTGGAGAGTTTTTGGAAAAAAAGAATTTTCACACCTTATTAGAAATGCTCATTCACTTACCGGATCTGAGTTTGGTGTTGGCAGGCAAAGACACTACTGCTTATGCCGACAGAATTAGGGAGAAAGTAAAAACTCTGGGGCTTCAAAACCGAGTGCTCATTACAGGAAAAATTAGTGAGCAGGATAAGAATTACTTTTACCAAAATTGTTCAGCCTTTGTTTTTCCTTCACTGCGCGAAGGTTTTGGGATTCCGCCCATTGAAGCCATGACTTATGGCACGCCTGTTTTTTTATCAAACAAAAGTTCTCTACCCGAAATTGGTGGCGCACTCGCCTATTATTGGGAACATTTTGATCCAAAGTACATGGCTGAACAACTCAATCAAGGATTGGCTCATTTTGAATCCAACAAAAGCGAACTCCCTGCAAAACTAATCGCTCATGCCAAATCCTATTCTTGGGACAAAGCGGCCTCACGCTATATTGAAGTTTATAAAACGCTACTTAAATAAGAATTTAAACCATTGACCAAAATTCTTACCTGCTATAAACGTCTTACTTGGCATTATGGCCTTTAAGTCCATATTACCCGCGATCTCCTCCAAGGTTTTACCTTGGGCATAATCAAGGTGTTTCCACTTCTCAGGCTCTATATAGAAAAAATCCTCTCGTTGCTCATAATTCGATTTATTGGTAGTACGCCATTTTTCCATAAAGGCATCCTTATCTTTAATATCGATGTTGTGTCCCCAATTTTCAAACTTGAGCAATAGTTCTTCCTCTGTTCTGGCAATACTTTCATGCAACAATAAATTTTGTGTGTAAACAATCCGTTTTCTGGTATTTCTGGCGACCTTGTAATTGGGATAATTAGTAGCCATCACTCCCCTTGTGGGCGCTTTGACATACAAAATCCCATCATCAGAATATTTGTACAGATTGATTAGAAAGGCAGCAATTTGAATGTTCTTTTTTTCAGGATTATCGAGGTATTTATCATATTTACGAAGGTCCTTCACAAAACTCTCAAAATTAAAAAAATACTCATCGCTATCCACCTGAACCAACCAATTGCCAATGCCCATTTTTTTGGAGAGCATTTCTCGTTCACGGTTATCGTTTTCAATGGCTTTTAATTCTGGTACGTAAAAGTCATCTTCATAGATCTCGATTTTATTTTCACTGTCAAAATCCTTTAGCCATTCAAAAAAAGAAGGATCAAGCGTGAAATATTCTCCAGACCAGGTGCGCAATTCCTTATCCATCGCTATAAAAATACGATCGGCACTCTTATAAACAGGGGGTATTGACTTTTTTAGCTTATCATAATCATAAGACAACAAAAAACCCACGTGAATTTTTTTCATAACTATTGCATTGTTCGTCTACAATATTAATCAAAAGAACAAACTTAAGCCTTTACAGACCTACTTTTTTGTTTAAATTTGCGCCATATTTGCCTATGGATATTTCAATAATCATCATTAATTTCAATTCGTCAACCTTTACGATAGGTTGCATCGAGTCGATCCATCGGCATACCAAAACTGTTTCTTTTGAGATCATTGTGGTAGATAATAATTCCTCCTCAAAAGATCTTTTGATACTTGAAACTTATCTCGAAAACTCTTCCGTAAAACTCATAAAAAGCAAAGTAAACTTGGGTTTTGGTGGTGGAAATCACCTCGGCTACCAATTTGCCTCGGGTAAACATTATGCTTTTATCAACAATGATGTGGAATTAACCGAAAATTCGTTACTCAAACTTTTGCAATACAGCAACGCACATCCAGATATCGGCGTATTGGGCCTGCACCAAGTGAATGCTGAACAAAAGCAATTTAGATACAGCTATCGCCAATTTATTGGCTTTAACTATCATTTTTTTAATCAGAAAAAACCACAGGCATATTACGGAAGACTAACAAACTCAGATTTATCAAAACCATTCGAGGTTGATATCGTCTCTGGTGCATTCATGTTCTTTAAAAAAGTGGCCTATGAAAAAGCAGGCGGTTTTGATCCAAATATTTTTCTGTTCTACGAAGAAATGGATGTTTGCTTGAGACTGAAAAAAGCTGGTTATAAAACCGTTTTTTATCCTGAATCCACCTTTATTCATTTCATGGGCAAGAGCTCGACGAATGTGAAAATCAGAGCTGAATTTACAATTTCGTATCTCTATGTGATTCAGAAAAACTTCACCTATTCCTATTTTTGTGCCATGCGCTTGATGTTGCTTTTAAAATACGGGTTCAAATCCATTTTAAAGCCTAAAAAATATTATGCCCCGTTCAAAATCCTACTCAGAGGAGGGAATTCATTGGTTTATTCCATGAAACCCTAAAGTAGATTGACGATAAATGATTGACGATTTTGGAATTTTGAATTTTGAATTTTGAATTTTTCTGTTAAAATATATTTCAAAATCTAATGAATAACCTCGGGGCAAGCCCACTAGGTATGAATTGAAAGATGTTCATTGTATTTCGAGGCAAGCCTCGGGGACTAAAACCCTCTGGAGGGATTCAATATTATAACCAACAACCCTAAAAATGAACTTTAAACAAGATGGATTACAATAACAAACCCGAAACTTACTACAAATTCCCAAGACCTGAAATGTTGGAGTTCTTGCCCAAAGAGGCTCAATGCGTTTTGGATGTGGGTTGTGGTCAAGGTACATTTGGTGGCCAAATTAAAAACCTTAATAATGCCGAAGTTTGGGGTATTGAGTACATGCCAAATGAAGGTGAGATGGCAAAATCAATCCTGGACAAAGTATTTATTGGGGCTGTAGAAGACTTCTTAACTGACTTACCTAACAACTATTTTGACGTCATTTATTTCAATGATGTTTTAGAGCATTTAGCCTATCCAGACCAGGTGCTTAAGGATTTAAAACCCAAACTCAAGAGCAAAGGATTGATTATTAGTTCAATTCCAAACATGCGGTATTTCCGAAGTTTTAAAAAATTGGTTGTCAATGGTGATTGGGATTATCAAGATCATGGTGTTATGGACAAAACACACTTGCGCTGGTTCACTAAAAAGAGCATTAGGAAAATGTACGAAAGCATTGGTTTTAAAATACTTCAACACCAAGGTATCAATCCAAGTGGCTCCATAAAACCTTTGCTTTATAATATCCCTTTTTGTTTTACCGCATTAGACATCAAATACAAACAATTTGCTACTGTAGCCCAAAAAATCGATTTACAAAAATGACTACTGAACAGCAAAAAATAGAAGTCCAAAAAGCACTTCAAGCCTTAAAAAAAGGCGGCCTCATACTCTACCCCACCGACACCGTTTGGGGCATTGGCTGTGATGCCACAAATGCCGAAGCCGTTCAAAAAATCTATAAGCTCAAGCAGCGCGACGACTCGCAAGCCTTGATTTGTATGGTAAACAATTATGGCATGCTAGAAAAACATGTGGATAACGTCCCTAAGATGGCCTATACCATTTTAGACGTCGCTATAAAACCTACTACCATCATTTATGACCATCCGGCTGGTGTTGCAGAGAATCTCATAGCGGCAGATAACACACTTGCCATTCGTGTGGTTAAGCACAAATTTTGTGAACAGCTCATTAAATATCTTGGCAAACCTTTGGTATCTACCTCAGCCAATATTAGCAGTCAACCCACTCCAAAAAGCTACAAAGAAATAAGCGAGCACATTTTAAAAGGTGTGGACTATGTCGTAAATTTGCAAAACGAAAAAAGCGCGTCACAGCCATCGGCGATTATTAAGTTGGGCAATGATGGAAAAGTAGTTGTTGTTAGGGAATAAATTAAAGTTGCCACAAACCTGCCTGCCGGCAGGCAGGTACACGAATATAATTTTTTTGAAGCATATTTAAATTCTATGTACTGTCACTAATTTCCCTGTCTTATGAAAAAGCTTTAACAAATCTAATCTTATAATAATGGCAAATATTCTTTATAAAGACGAAAGTTATGCAATAGTTGGAGCGTTATTCGATGTGTATAATCATTTAGGAAGTGGTTTTTCTGAAATCGTATATAAGGATGCCCTAGAATATGAATTCAAAGACAGGGCCATTCCTTTTCAAAGAGAAAAAGAATATGCTGTAGCTTATAAGGACGTTTTTTTAAGTCATAAATTTTATGCAGATTTTGTGGTTTTCGATAAGATAATCTTAGAAATAAAATCTATAGAAAACTTGAATGACAAACAGCTTTCACAATGCATCAATTATTTAAAGGTCTCTCAACTTAAATTAGCCATTTTAGCTAATTTCCATAAAGATCTACTGGACCACAAAAGAATACTCTTATAACAGCGGTTAAAATATCTAAGCAAAAGACTTTAGTCTTATCTAATAAAAAAAAGATTCGTGCATTCGTGGCAAAAAATCCACAACCATTAGTCAATTAAACATGAATTATAAAGAAGCCCTAAAAAACCCCATCTTTAAAATCATAAGCCAAGCTGCCAAAGACATTGGCGTGGATAGCTATGTGATTGGTGGTTTTGTTCGAGATCACATCTTAGAGCGCGGCGAACACAAAGATATTGATATCGTCGCAATTGGTAGCGGTATCAAACTCGCCAAACAAGTGGCTAAAAACCTCCCGAATTCCCCAAAGGTGCAAGTCTTTAAGACCTATGGCACCGCCATGTTGGTGTATGAGGATATGGATATTGAATTTGTTGGCGCCCGCAAGGAATCCTATACCCAAGACAGTAGAAATCCCATCGTAGAGAATGGAAGCCTGCAAGACGACCAGAACCGCCGCGATTTCACTATCAATGCCATGGCATTGAGTTTGAGTGCCGATAGCTTCGGAAACCTGCTCGATCCCTTCAATGGCGTTGAGGATTTGGAGCACAAAATCATCAGAACGCCGTTGGATCCCGACATTACCTATAGCGATGATCCTTTGCGCATGATGCGCGCCATACGATTCGCCACCCAACTTAATTTCACGATTGAAGCAGCTTCCTTGGAGTCTATTTTCAGAAATAAGGAACGTATAAAAATCATTACCAAGGAACGTATCGTTGTGGAGCTGAATAAAATACTGCTCAGCGAAACGCCTTCCGTAGGATTTTTACTGCTTGAAAAAACCGGCCTTTTAGAATTCATACTTCCAGAGCTTACCGCCCTCAAAGGTATTGATGAGGTGGAAGGACAAACCCATAAGGATAACTTTTATCACACTTTGGAGGTGGTCGATAATATTGCCAAAAACACTGAAGATGTTTGGCTGCGTTGGGCTGCTTTACTCCACGATATTGGAAAGGCACCCACCAAGAAATTCAGCAAAAAAGTGGGCTGGACCTTTCATGCTCATGAGTTTGTGGGCTCTAAAATGGTCTATAAACTCTTCAAGCGGCTCAAAATGCCCTTGAATGAGAAAATGAAATTTGTTCAGAAAATGGTGTTCATGAGCTCCCGTCCCATTGTGTTGGCACAGGACATGGTAACCGACTCGGCAGTGCGACGTCTCATTTTTGATGCTGGAGAGTATGTGGAGGATTTGATGATTTTATGCGAAGCCGATATTACCACCAAAAACCCCAAACGCTTTAAAAAATACCATAAGAATTTCCAAGTGGTGCGTCAAAAGATTGATGAAGTTGAAGCCCGCGACCATGTTCGCAATTTTCAACCTCCAGTTTCGGGAGAGGAAATCATGGAGGCTTTTGATCTGAAACCTTCCCGGGAAATCGGTCAAATCAAGGAAGCCATCAAAGAAGCCATTTTAGAAGGTGATATCCCAAATGAACATGAAGCAGCACATCAATTGATGCTGAAATTAGGCGAAAAACTCGGACTCAAAGCCACGTTATGAACATACAAAACACCTTTAGAAAAACCGCCAAAATTGCTGTGGTTTTGATTTACATCGTAATTATTGCTGGCGCAGTGGTGCGCATGACAGGCTCTGGCATGGGCTGTCCAGATTGGCCTAAATGTTTTGGATACTACATCCCACCAACCGATATTTCCCAGCTTCAGTTCCATCCAGATCACGAGTATAAAAAAGGCGTCATCATCATGCAAAATGAGCAACTGTGGGTGGCTATAGAAGATTTCAAATCTACAGAGGCCATAAACCCAATCCACTGGGAGGTTTATACCAAACACGATTACGCACAGTTCAATCCAACCCATACTTGGGTAGAATACATCAATCGCCTTTCTGGAGTAGTAGCGGGAATTCCCATCCTGATTTTTACAATAGTATCCTTCTGGTTGTGGCGTAAAAACAAATGGCTTACCATCTTATCGATTGCCACAGTGCTTGGGATGGGCTTTCAAGCTTGGCTGGGCAAAACTGTGGTTGATTCTAATTTGGCACCTTATAAAATTTCCATTCACATGCTCATGGCGCTGGTTATCGTGGCTTTTATTCTTTACCTTATCTATGCCTCAAAAAGTAGCTTTAAAGACCAAGTCTATGACGTGAGATTTAAAAATCTTTTGATTTTTGCGATTATCCTGTCGTTGATGCAAATTATTTTGGGTATTCAGGTTAGGCAATATATCGATGAGCAAGTCAAGGCCATAGGTTATGTGAAATCGGAATGGCTAGACAATCCCACGCTCAAATTCTATGTGCACCGTAGTTTTTCAATAGCTGTGTTTCTATTGAATGGATGGCTGTGGTACCGCAACCGCACATTAAAGCTCAATTACAAAAAAACCAATGTCTTGATGCTCTGTATTCTTGCTGAAATTTTAACAGGCATCCTCATGTACTACTTCGATTTTCCATTTTTAACCCAACCATTGCATCTCGTGATTGCAACCATCATGATTGGCGTGCAGTTCTATATTTTGTTGGAAAGTCGCGCGAAAAATCGCGTTGAGGAGAACAGGGCAATTAACACATAAATAGTATCTTTGCAGCTCAAATTTTTGTTATGATTTATAAATTCAGAATACTTTTAGATAGCGAAGCCGAAGATGATGTGTTTCGTGATATCGAGATCAGGGAAACCGACACTTTGGAAGATTTACACAATGCCATTACCCAATCTTTTGGTTTTGATGGTATCGAAATGGCCTCCTTTTATGTGAGTAATGAGCAGTGGGATCAAGGCGAGGAAATCTCTATGATTGATGTGAATGACACTTATGATGATAAACGAACCATGAGCGAAACCGCTCTGAACGACGTGGTCAATAAAAAACAGACCAAACTTATCTATGTTTATGACTTTTTAAGCATGTGGACCTTCTTGGTTGAATTGGCTGATGTTGCTGAAGAAGCAGAAGGCACCGATTATCCCAATCTCATGTTCGCACATGGTCAAATCCCAGATACTGCCCCAGAAAAGTCTTTTGAAGCTGAAAATTTTGATGATGAGTTTGATGAGTTCAACGACGATTTGGACATCGACGATTATGAAGATCTAGATTTTGATGAGAACTGGAATTAAAATTTTCGAGTCATGATGGATTTTACATTTTATCTGAAGGAAGGCGTTAACCACATCCTCGATTTTGACGCCCTTGATCATTTATATTTCATCGTATCCTTCTGTTTAATTTATACCTTTCAGGATTGGCGGAAACTGCTCGGCCTGGTCACCGCCTTCACGGTAGGCCATTGCTTGACGCTTTTTCTCTCCGGAATGCAATTGGTTAGCATTGATGCCGACCTGGTGGAAACCTTGATTCCTATTACCATCTTACTTAGCTGTCTCAATAATTATTGGATGCTTGCGAAAGTCAATCCGCAGCAACAATCCGTAGTTGTAACCTATTTTATTCTTTTGGCTTTCGGCCTCATACACGGACTTGGATTTTCAAACTATATCAAAATGATGATTTTTGATGATGAATCTGTGGTCTTGCCACTGCTCGGTTTTAACGTGGGCATTGAAGTGGCTCAGTTGATCATTGTGGCATTATTTCTAGGGGTAATGGCATTGGTTCATATCAAAACCAACAAATTGAAATGGGTGCGATTGGCAATCAATACCGTGATTGTTGTTTTGGTGCTCCAAATGATTTTCTTCTGAAAAATCTGCCGTTTATAGCTTGATTTTTGTGCTTTTCCATGCTTCCTGTTTACCTCCAACAATTCCGTTCGTGTGCGCTTCATCTTTTTCTGAAAACCACTTTCTAACTCAGTTTAATTCATTCTTATCAACTAAAATTTCTATTACTAGGAAGACCATGGTGGAAATCCCCAACCTCGGCTTCACTGACCTCAATCAAATGCAGTCCACCTGATGATCCTCCAATCTAGGCTGTCTCCAACAATGGTTTTGTAACAAATGTTGAAGTAGCTCGTCGAACCAGCACAACCATCTCAACGGAAACTTTTCCGTAGAAAAAAATCAATCACATTTTGGAATCCATTCTAAGCATCAACAACCTCACTAAGAAATTTGGCTATCTCACAGCGGTCAAAGATTTGACTTTTGATATAAAAAAAGGCAATGTCTATGGCATTTTAGGCCCAAACGGAAGCGGAAAGTCAACCACGCTGGGCATTGTGCTCAACGTGGTCAACAAAACCTCGGGCAGTTTCAATTGGTTCGACGGCAAGGTCTCTACCCACAATGCACTCAAAAAAGTGGGAGCCATAATTGAGCGTCCCAACTTTTACCCCTACATGACCGCCGCGCAAAATCTCAAGCTCGTTTGCCGCATCAAAGGCGTTGAACCTGCAAAAATTGAAGAAAAGCTGGAGTTGGTAGGCTTGTTGGACCGTAAAAACCATAAATTCAGCACCTATTCTTTGGGGATGAAACAGCGTTTGGCCATTGCCTCTGCCCTATTGAACGATCCAGAGATATTGATTCTCGACGAGCCTACCAACGGCCTCGACCCTCAGGGGATCCATCAAATTAGACAAATCATTAAAGAGATTGCCGCTACCGGGACTACCATTCTTTTGGCATCACACATGCTCGATGAAGTAGAGAAAGTCTGCTCCCATGTGGTGGTTTTAAGAAAAGGCGAAAAATTATATTCCGGTCGGGTGGATGAAATGATCGCCAGCCACG
Organism: Subsaximicrobium wynnwilliamsii; assembly: GCF_007997225.1. Lineage (GTDB taxonomy): Bacteria > Bacteroidota > Bacteroidia > Flavobacteriales > Flavobacteriaceae > Psychroserpens > Psychroserpens wynnwilliamsii. Next base: position 324,316 of record NZ_VORM01000002.1, on the reverse strand, counting down.
GATTTTTCGAACTGAAATCCCAACAACACGAAGCACTTCTCAAGGTTTTGGAAGAAGACCCAATATTCGGAACCATTAGCGTTGAAAATGAACTCATCAAGGTCATTCTTTTAGAACCTATGGATGCCTCAAGTTTCAACAGGCTCATGTTTGATAAGGGCATCGTGCTTTCTCATCTTGTGAAACGCAAGGAAAGTTTGGAAGAACAATTCCTTCAGCTAACCGATAACAACAACGACCAAAAGCTTCAAAGCAACTAAAACCCGATTATTTTTTTATTCGGAAACCACCAAACACAATCATCACCATGTTACGACTTTTAAAACTGGAACTTCAAAAATTACTGCTCAACCGTGCCAGTAAAATCTTGATCTTCATATCCTTTATCTTACCGTTTTTTGTCATTATCCTGTCTTCATTGCGTATCAATTTCTTCGGTCTCTTTGTCCTTGAACTTGGCCATTACGGACTGTTCAATTTCCCCATTGTTTGGCACATTACCACTTTTTTTGCGGCACAGTTCAAGTTCTTTTTTGCCATTGTGGTGGTAAGCATGATTGGCAATGAATACAGCAACAAAACCATCAAGCAAAACCTGATTGACGGTTTGAGCAAAAAGGAATTCATTCTGTCTAAATTTTATACCATTGTGTTCTTTTCAGCAGTGGCAACGGTTTTGATCTTTATCATTTGCCTCAGCATTGGGCTCTATTACTCGAGTATTAGTGAGGTCGCATTGATTTTCAGGGAAACCGAATTTCTTCTGGCATACTTTGTAAAGCTGGTCGGGTTTTTCAGTTTATGTCTGTTTTTGGGCATGTTGGTAAAACGCTCTGCCTTCGCTTTGGCATTTTTGTTCATGCTCTTTATTGTGGAATGGATCCTTTACGGACTCATGGCCTGGAAATTGGACGAGAACACTGCCGATCGTATTCAGAATTTCTTTCCGCTTAAATCCATGTGGAAATTGATAGACCAACCCTTCCAACGTATTGCAATCTCCAAGATGCCAGACAGTAAAGCGCTCATTTATGACTTTGCCGTGCATTGGTACGAAGTGGCGATTGTATTGGGCTGGACAGCGATTTTTATCTTTTTATCCTATAGATTATTAAAGCAGCGAGATTTGTAATATATTTAGTGACCCTTTTAGCGCCTCAGGCTCAAAACTCATAGTTTTCTTGCTATTTCGTGATCGGTTTTTGAGATTTGAAATCAGTATCTATCGAGGAGCTTTAAAGGAACATGCTAAATGCTACATGAAAAAGATTGCCGCTTTACTACTTTTGACCCTATTGACCACTGCTTCTACTTTTTCGCAACAAGAAGCCAGTTATTGGTACTTCGGAAAAAATGCAGGATTACGATTCTATGCGGGAGCGGGAACCGTAATTGCCTTGACCGATGGGCAAATTGATACTTTAGAAGGCTGTACCTCTATTTCAGACACCGAAGGCAATCTCTTGTTTTATTCCGATGGGCAAACTGTATGGAATGCCAATCACCAAATCATGGACAATGCCAATTACTTTGGCGGCAACGGCTTGTTGGGAGACCCGTCGAGCACTTCTTCTGGGCTCATCGTGCCGAAACCTCAAGACCCCAGCAAATTCTATGTTTTCACGGTAGATGAGCCACACCATCAAAATGCAAACGCCTATCCCAATCAATTTTCGGGAACTTACGATGGCGGTGGCTCAGTGCCGCAGCAGGATGATGGCTTTAATAATGGCTTCAATTATTCCTTGGTGGATATGACGCTTGATGGCGGTTTGGGTGATGTGGATCCAACCGAGAAGAACGTGCCACTGGTTAGTTATGACATTAACGATTCCGAAGAAATAAAATACAAATGCTCTGAAAAAATCACAGCGGTCAAAGCCGATGATTGCTATTCGTTTTGGGTCATTACCCATTTTACCAACAAATTTTATGCTTTCAAGGTAGATACCGATGGCGTTGAGACCACACCCGTAATATCTACTGTAGGGCCCAATGTGCCAATTTCTGGGTACCGTAGGAATGCTTTGGGCTACCTCAAAGCATCCCCCGACGGCACAAAATTGGCGGTGGCCCATTTGGGTTTTGCAACTACCCAAGGTGCCAATGCACCTGGTGGTGTTTATCTTTTTGACTTTGATAACGATACTGGCATTGTTTCCAATGCGCTGGAACTTTACGGTCCTGAAAATAACGACAGCCCTTATGGTGTGGAGTTTTCCGCAGAAAACAAGAAATTTTATGCCAGCATCAATGCAGGGCCTAATGGCATTGGTGCCAGTCAAGTGATCCAATGGGATTTGGAGAGTGACGACGTGCCAGCCTCTGCGATTGTGATTCATCAATCCAACATCTTTAACGCCGGCGCTTTGCAATTGGGATTGGACAAACGCATTTACAGAGCGCAAATCGACTTTTCAAATTCTAATTCTGGGCGCTTTCTTGGGGTCATCAATAATCCTGAGCTTACGGGAAATGCCGCCAATTATGATGAAACTGGCGTACTCTTGGATGTGACTGGCAGCTCTCAAAATTTGGGACGCATCGGGTTGCCTCCATTCATTCAGTCCCTTTTTAATTCACAAATAGACATCATAAAAAACGGCTTGAGCACCACCGAATTGAACCTTTGCACTGGCGATAATTACATGCTTATTGCTGAAGACATTGCAGGTGCCACCTATATTTGGACCCAAGATGGAAACCCTCTCGCCGAAACCAGCTATCAACTCATGGTTGACACCCCCGGTTTTTACGAGGTGTTCATCGAGCCTAATAATGGCGAATGCCCCATTGAAGGCAATGCCGTTGTGGGTGTTTTTGACATTCCAACAGCAACGCAACCCGATGACCTTTTGGTATGTGCAGATGCCAACACCAACAATTTTGACCTTAGTGTTAAGGATCTAGAAATTTTGGACGGCCAAGCTCCAGAAGATTATGTGGTCAAGTATTTTACAACGGAAGCACAGGCGCTTTTGGGCCAAGACGAAATTATGGGCAATTTTTATACAACAGAAGCTTTACAGACCATTTATGCGCGTGTTGAAAATCGTGACAATCCCAATTGCTACGCGCTTACCAGCTTTACTTTTAGCGTTGCTGAACAAGCCCAAATCATAAATCTGGAAGATCTCACATTGTGTGATACCGATTTTAGCGGAGATGCGATGGATGGGTTTACAAGCATCGACCTTAGTGCTCTTGCGGAAGGCATTTTAGGTACGCAAGATGCTGCTGATTTTGGCATAACTTTTCACAATTCACAAGCAGATGCCGATAACAATGTTGCTGCCATCGCTGAAGTTTATGCGAATAGCAACCCAAATGCTGAAGTCATTTTTGTGCGTGTTGAAAATACGCAAAAGCCTAAATGTTACGTCACCAGCAGTTTTACCCTAACAATCAACAATGCTCCCGAAGCCATTGACAGCACGATTATTCAGTGTGATGAAGACGGCATTCCGGAGGGCTACACCATTTTCAACCTGAATGAAGTTTTTGATGCCATAACCAATAACGCTGCCAACCGCCAGATTCAATTTTACGAAACACGTGCAGACCTTGAAAATGACAACGACGAAATTAATGCCGATGCCTTTGAGAATTATGTGAGTCCGCAAATTATTTATGCCCTCGTAACCAACACCCAAACCGGTTGCAGCAATACTGCTGAAGTGACCTTAGAAACCAGCAGCACCGCCTCCAACGATACAGGCCTAGATGCATGTGATGACGACGGAACGGAAGATGGGTTTTACAATTTCAACCTTCAAGATGCGGAAGCTGCCATTCTATTCGGTTTGCCAACAAATCTCGATCTCTCTTATTATGAAACCTACGACAACGCACTTACAGAAACCGATGCCTTGGGCAACAGCTTTACCAACAGCACTCCTTACAATCAAACCATCTATACCAGGGTGGAAAATGCGAACGCCTGTTTCGGTATATCCAAAATTGAATTGATAGTTTATGAGCTTCCGAATCTGCTTCCAGAAGAAACCGTTTATTATTGCCTGAATACCTTTCCGCAGCCCATCACTTTGAGTGGTGGTTTGATAGAAGGCATCCCGAACAATTATTACTACGAATGGTCCACCGGAGAAACCACCTCTGAGATTGAGATCAACGCCGCTGGCACTTATAGCGTTCGTGTGACCACCACCGATGGCTGTTTTAAAGACAGAACGATTAGTGTTTTGCCGTCTAACATTGCGACCATTACCAACATTGAAATTACCGATGCCAGCTCAAACAACAGCATTTCGGTGCTGGTCTCTGGAGAGGGCAGCTACCAATACGCCTTGGACAATCCCAACGGCTCGTATCAAGACAGCAATGTTTTTGAGAACGTGCCTTTTGGGTTCCATACAGTGTATGTGCGGGACGTGAAAAATGACTGCGGCATTGTGGATGAGCTCGTTTCTGTGATTGGTTTCCCAAAATATTTTACGCCCAATGGCGACACTCATAATCCGTATTGGCAGGTAAAAGGGATTTCATCCAATTTCCAGCCCGATTCCCAAATTCTAATTTATGACCGCATGGGCAAACTGCTCAGGGAATTGGACCCCTTGGGTCCAGGATGGGACGGCACTTGGAACGGTAACAACATGCCATCGAGCGATTATTGGTTCGTGGTAAAGCTTCAGGACGGCCGTACTTTTAAAGGTCATTTTTCATTAAAACGCTAAGATCAAATAATGCAACAAAACCCGATTTTTTTCAAAACGTATGTCTTCCTAATTTTTATTTTTGGAATCTTTTCAGTTTCAGTAAGTGCGCAAGCGCCCAATGATTGTCAGTTCGCTGTGATTGTTTGTGGCAATTCCAGTTTGAGTGTTGATGTAAGTGGCGTTGGCTCTCAAGAATTGAACAATTCAAACACCTGTCAAAGTCAGGAAAACAATAGCATTTGGCTTACCGTCAATATTGCCACTTCAGGCACTTTGGGATTCACCTTGACTCCACAAAGCACTAACATCAATGAAGATTATGACTTTTTTGTCTTTGGACCCAATGTGAGTTGTGGTAATATAGGGCAAGCGATTCGCTGCTCCACCACAAACCCTGCAGCTTCAAATCAAGGCAATAATTTAACGGGAATGAACGCTGCATCCACAGAAACCAGCGAAGGCCCGGGTGATCTTGGCAACAGTTTTGTAAAACAATTGGATGTGCTGGCCGGCGAAAGCTATTTTATCGTGATTGACAGACCGGTTGGGAACAGTCCGTTTTCACTGGAATGGACCGGCACGGCGACCTTTCCCGACAATCCTTCAAACCCATTGACCCAAGAAGAAACCAACCTTGAGATTTGTGATAATCTTGTGCCTTTTTCCGACGGAATAGCACAAGTGGATATCAACGCATTAAAAACCACAATCACTAATGGCGAATTGGACAAGATGGTAAGTTTTCACAGTTCGGAAAGTGATGCGATTTTGAACACAGACGCCTTATCAACTGTTTTTGAAAATACCGCGAGTCCGCAAACCTATTTTATTCGCATCGAAAACAGTATTACCGGATGTTTTATTTTGAATGAATTCACGCTTACCGTCAACACCTTATCCAATTTTAATACACCCAGTAATTTTGAACTTTGTGACGATGAGACCGATGGCAATGCCTTTAACGGCCAAACCCGTTTTGATTTCAATCTCAAGACCGAAGAAATCATAGCCAACATTCCCGATATAGACTACAGCATAAACTACTATTCCTCGTTGAGTGATGCCCAAACTGAAACTGCCGCGTTGCCTTTAAATTATGACAACACAGCGCCAACTCCTATTGAAGTTTTTGTTCGCATTGATGACAATACTTCTAATTGTGTGGCGATTACGTCGTTTAACCTCGAAGTTTTAGAGATTCCGGTGGCAAATGATATTTCGATTATACAATGTGATGAAGATGGTCTTCCGGAAGGATTTACCCTATATGACTTGACAGATTATTCCGAATTTATTAGCGATGACGAGCCCAACAGAGACCTGAAGTTTTATACCTCCATGGCAGACTTAGAGAACGATGAAGATGAAATCGATGCCACTGCCTTTACAAATGATGTGAGTCCGCAAATTGTTTTTGCACTCGTGATCAACACCCAAACCGGTTGCAGCAATACTGCTGAAGTGACCTTAGAAACCAGCAGCACCGCTTCCAACGATACAAGCCTCGAAGCATGTGATTACGACGGAACGGAAGATGGGTTTTACAATTTCGACCTTCAAGATGCGGAAGCTGCCATTCTATTGGGTTTGCCAATTGATTTAAATCTCAGTTATTACGAAACCTATGAAAATGCTTTAACCGAAACAGACGTTCTGGGCAACAGCTTTACCAACAGTATTCCTTACAATCAAACCATCTATGCCAGGGTGGAAAATGCAAACGCCTGTTTCGGTATATCCAAAATTGAATTGATAGTTTATGAGCTTCCGAATCTACTTCCAGAAGAAACCGTTTATTATTGCCTGAATACCTTTCCGCAGACCAGCACTTTGACTGGTGGTTTGATAGAAAGCCTCCCGAACAATTATTACTACGAATGGTCCACCGGAGAAACCACCTCTGAGATTGAGATCAACGCCGCTGGCACTTACAGCGTTCGTGTGACCACCACCGATGGCTGTTTCAAAGACAGAACGATTACTGTTTTGCCGTCTAACATTGCGACCATTACCAACATTGAAATTACCGATGCCAGCTCAAACAACAGCATTTCGGTGCTGGTCTCTGGCGAGGGCAGCTACCAATACGCCTTGGACAATCCCAACGGACTGTATCAAGACAGCAATGTGTTTGAGAACGTGCCTTTTGGGTTCCACACGGTGTATGTGCGGGACGTGAAAAATAACTGCGGCATTGTGGATAAGCTCGTTTCTGTGATTGGTTTCCCAAAATATTTTACGCCCAATGGCGACACTTATAATCCGTATTGGCAAGTGAAAGGGATTTCATCCAATTTCCAGCCCGATTCCCAAATTCTAATTTATGACCGCATGGGCAAACTGCTCAAAGAATTAGATCCCTTGGGCCCTGGATGGGACGGCACTTGGAACGGCCAGCTTATGCCATCGAGCGACTATTGGTTCGTGGTAAAGCTTCAGGACGGACGAACTTTTAAGGGTCATTTTTCATTGAAACGATAGATAAATCGGTACATGTTTTTAAAACAAAATCTTTTATGTTTTCTAGTGCTTATGTCGCTATATGCAGAGGCTCAGGACATCGCGCTCTATCAGCAATTCAATGGGCGTTTTGATTATACTGCGATAGGCAACAGCTTCAACTTGACTGAAAATGGCACCTCCATAGACTGTGAAATCCATACCGAAGCTTCCGCAGAACTTACTTTAAATGCCAATCAAAGCATCGTTGCCGCTTACCTCTATTGGGCAGGTTCTGGCACGGGCGATTTCGAAATAAAATTAAACGGACAAGCGATTTCTGCTGAACGTAGCTTTAATGATTCTTTAGATGAAAATCGCGTGTTTTTTGCTGGCTTTGCCGATGTGACGAGTCAGCTTCAACTGGGAGGTAGTGGTATGTATACGGTTTCCGATTTGGATTTATCCGAGGTGATTGCGCCTTACTGTTCCTCAGGCACCAATTTTGCTGGTTGGGCAATCGCTGTTATTTATGAGGAAGACAGCCTTCCGCTAAATCAACTCAACGTTTACGACGGCTTGCAAAGTGTGCCTGAAAATTTGACCATTACCTTGAATAATTTGAACGTATTGGATAATCAAGGCGCCAAGATTGGTTTTATTGCTTGGGAAGGCGATGCTGCATTGGCAGTTAACGAGCAGCTTTCAATCAATGGAAACGCCATTAGCAACCCACCGTTAAATCCTATAAACAACGCCTTTAACGGCACCAACAGTTTTACTGGCGCCACCAATCTTTACAATATGGATATTGATGTTTATGACATTCAAAATAATATTGATGTGGGCGACAGTGCCGCGACGATTTCGCTAACCTCTGGTCAGGATTTTGTGATGATCAACAACATCATTACAGTGTTGAACAGCCAAACTCCAGACGCCAGCATCCGTTTGAACGATAATGCTATTGCCTGCGGCGATTCTAACATTCTCCTCAATTATACCGTCTATAACACCAACAGTACTGATCCCCTACCCGGCCAAACTCCAATTGCGTTCTATGTGGATGGTGTTTTAGTGGGCCAGACAACAACCCAAAATGAGATTGCCATAAATGCTTCGGAAACCGGAAGTATTGACATTATGATTCCCGAAACCGATGCCACTTCGATCGAAATCACAGCGGTAGTGGATGACGACGGCACCGGAAACGGCATTGTAACAGAAAATAATGAGAACAACAACAGCAATACCCAAGTTTTGGAATTGCTAATTTTATCTCCAGTGATTCCCATTGCAGGTGCATTGGCTTGTAATGAAGGCTTAGGCACTGGAACTTTTGATTTGGAGGCGATTTTGAACGCTCAGGTCAATACGAGTCTTAACATCACTTTTTACGAGTCTTTGGAGGATTTGGCGGCAGATACTTTTGAAATCACAAATCCGTCAGCCTACACTTCCAACAGCGACATGCAAATGGTTTATGCGAAGGTCGCGAATTTACCTTGTTATGAGCGTTATGCCTTTGCGTTGACTGTTGAGAATTGTCCGCCATTTGTCCCACAGGGGTTTTCCCCAAATGAGGATGGCGCCAATGATTGGTTCAACATCCAAGGTTTATATGATATTTTTGAGCGGCATGAGCTCAAAATCTACAACCGCTACGGAACACTAATTTTTGAAGGCGACAACAGTTTACGATGGGAAGGACGCATCAATAGAGGCTTGAACAATCATGGAAATTTAGTGCCGGTGGGTACTTATTTTTACATTCTCAATTTAAACGACCCCAACTACAAACCCATTCAGGGCTGGGTGTACGTGAATTATTGATAATTTCAACAAGTGACTATTGCAACGATAAATTACCCGAAAGTTGCTTCAAGGTAATTTCCGATAATTTAGCCAGATAAATGGCATTGCTCAAACGTAAGGTTGCATTGATATAATTGAGTTGCGCTGTTCTAAACTCGATGGTTGGGATGGTGCCTATTTTATATTTGGCCAAAGTAATATCGAGGTTTTCTTTGGCGATTTCTTCGTTCTTGGTTTCCAATTCTATCAAACTCAAATTGGTTATGTAGGTCTGGAACGCAGTTTGCAACTGTGAGTTTATGGTTTGCGTTTGCTGTTCAATCGCGATGGTTGTCGTTTCGATTTGAAGCTTTGCTATTTTCTCGTTCCTATTTTGGTTAGATCCATTAAAAATGTCAATACTCGCCGTAAAGCCGTAGTTCCAGCCTTGTGCCCTATTTTCTGTGGCAAAGCCTAAACTAAATTCTGAATCACTGAAATTATAACCTGTATTGGCTGTAATAACGGGATAGCGATTCCTTTTAATTTGTTTTAATTCCAATTCTGAAATACGCTTTGCGATCAATTGCGCTTGCAATTCTGGATTTTGGGTCGAGGCCAAACGTTCCAACTCATCTAATTTTAAGTTGTTTGCAATGAGGACCTCATCATTGACCTTAAAATCGATTTGAGTATCTCGCGCCATGATTTCATTGAGCCTGATTTTGGTATTGGCATACATTTCAATCTGCCTTATTTGCAGCGTCCTGTCGGTATTGAGATCGACCTGGGCATTGAGCACTTCCAATTTGGAGGCTTTACCGATGCTAAACCGGTTATCTGCCAAATCCACTCGCTGTTGGGAAATGACCAAGGTACTATCCAGCGCCGTCAACTGCTGCTGCTGTTGCACCAAATCATAATAGGTAATCATCACGTCACTTGCGCGACCCAATACGGTGCTTTGCAATTCCGCCTTTCCCAATTTTTGAAGTTCCTTTAACCGGTCGTAACGCGCAAACATACTCAAACCATCAAAAATAGTCCAGTCTAAGCCTACCCCATAATTGAGGTTGTTGTTTTTGGCATTATCCAATTCAACGACGCTGCCGTCTGACCGGGTTTGTGAAATATTTTGGGTACTATTATTCCCGCTGGCGTCGGCAAAAACCCTTGGGAGCATTCCCGCAAACCCAGGACTTACACCAAGCGAATCCACCTTAAGATCATTCTCTGCCAAACGAATTTCATAATTGTTTTCCAGCGCAATTTCTACCGCTGCTTCAAGCGTCAAAACCTCTTGGGCATATGTTTGCAAGGCACAGATTCCCAAGCAAGCACTAAGAAAAAGGGACCACAATTTATACGGCTTCATAACTATCGATTTTATCAAATTCTGGGCGTTTTTTCTTTTCTCTACTCCATAACATATAAATGGATGGGATGACAAACAAGGTCAACACCAATGAAAACATGGTGCCTCCAATAATAACAACCCCCATACCAATACGGCTTGTAGAAGCAGCACCCAAAGACAGTGCAATGGGCAATGCCCCCAAAGCAATGGTTAAACTCGTCATCAAAATTGGACGCAATCTGGACTCTGAAGCCTTCATGATGGCTTGGTGTTTACTCAAGCCTTCTTCCCGCAGTTGGTTGGCAAACTCCACAATGAGGATCCCGTTTTTTGTGACCAGCCCAATGAGCATGATGGTACCAATTTGACTAAAGATATTCCAAGTCTGTCCAAATAACCAAAGTGAAAATAGGGCTCCTGCAACCGCCATAGGCACCGTTAGGATAATCACAAACGGATCTATAAAACTTTCGAACTGCGCCGCTAAAATCAGGAATATGAGCAATAGTGCCAAGCCAAATGCAAAAAGCGTGTTGGAACTACTTTCAACAAAATCTCGGGATTCCCCGCCCAAATCTGTGGTAAAGGAATCGTCCAAAACTTTATCCCTTATAGATTCCATGGCTTCAATACCATCGTTGATACTCATGCCAGGCGCCAAACTTGCAGACACCGTTGCAGACATATAGCGGTTGTTGTGAAAGAGTTGTGGCGGACTGCTTTGTTCTTCCGTAGTGACCAAATTATCCATCTGGATCAATTCCCCTTTATCGTTTTTAACAAACATCGACTTCAGGTCCATAGGGGCATTTCTGTCCTTTTGATCAAATTGTCCTATGACCTGATATTGCTTACCATTCATCATGAAATAGCCAAAACGCTGACCGCTTAACGCCAATTGCAAGGTTTGCGCCACATCCAACACTGAAACCCCTAGACTCTTGGCTTTATTGCGATCAATGGTCACGTAAATTTCAGGCTTATTGAACTTCAAATCCACGTCTGTATTGGCGAACACAGCATTGTTTTCAGCTTCTTCCATGAACAGAGGAATCTTCTCTTTCAGCTTTTCAAAATTAGGTGCTTGAACGATGTATTGAATAGGCATCCCACCTCTTCTATTGACCGCAATGGTTGGCGATTCAGAAACACTTGTGCGGGCGTTTTCAAAAGTTCTGGTCCATTTGGTAAGATCTTCAGCGATTTCCTTCTGCGAGCGTTCCCGGTCACTAGGGTCTACCAATGAAATAATGGCGAGCCCACTATTGACCGACGAAGATCCCCAACCTGGAGACGTAATGATCAAACTCACTTTCTTTTCAGGGATGGAATCGTTGATGAGCTCCGTAATTTCATTCATAAAACGGTCCATATAATCGTAAGACGCACCCTCTGGGGCAGAAACGCTAAGACGAATATAACTTCTATCATCATAGGGAGCAGTTTCCTTCTGAAGCAAACTGTAGAACACCCCGATCATAACGATGCAGACGATCAAAACCGGGAAACTCCACCATTTATTCTTCATGAATTTACCAAGTGAACTCGCATAGGCTTTATTCATTTTTACAAAATAGCCTTCCGTAACCCGATAAAATTTTGTCTGGTTCTGTTTCCCGGGCTTCATCATGTAAGCATTCAGCATGGGAGTTAATGACAAAGACACAAATGCTGAAATCAATACCGCAGCCCCAATGACAATGCCAAATTCCCGAAATAAACGCCCCACAAAACCCTCAAGAAAGATTACCGGCAGAAATACTGCTGCCAAGGTGACCGAAATGGAAATAACCGCCATAAAAATCTCATTAGACCCTTTTATAGCTGCTTCAATGGGCGACATGCCCTCCTCTACTTTTTTATAGATATTTTCTGTGACCACAATCCCATCATCCACCACCAAACCCGTGGCCAATACAATCGCAAGCAGCGTTAATACATTAATGGAAAAACCGAACATCCACATGATAAAAAACGTGGCAATCAATGATACCGGAATATCGATAAGCGGACGCAGCGCCATGGACCAGTTTCTAAAAAAGAAAAAGATGACTAAAATAACCAAAACTATAGAAATGCCAAGGGTCTCGACCACTTCAGTGATGGCGCGCTTGACAAAGAGTGTATCGTCAATAACGACGTTTAATTTAAAATCTTCGGGCAGAGCTTCCTTGAGTTTCTCAAATTCAGCATAAAAATCATCGGCAATGGCCACATAATTCGCTCCAGGCTGAGGTACGATGGCCAAAGCGACCATGGGTTGACCAGAATCGCTCAACTTGGTTTCCATATTCTCGGCTTCCAAAGTAGCCCTACCAACATCACTGAAGCGCACCACTCTTCCGCCTTCAGAGGTTATGATAATGTCGTTGAACTCTTCTTCGTTAGAAAGGTTGCCTATGGTTTTTACGGTCAATTCCGTATTTGCACCGGTTAGCTTTCCTGAAGGCAATTCGACATTTTGTGATAATAAAGCTTCCCTCACTTCTGCAACCGTCACGCCATAAGAGGCCAACTTGATGGGGTCAATCCACATGCGCATGGCATAGCGACGCTGCCCCCAAATTTGGACACTACTTACCCCAGGAATGGTTTGCAAACGTTGTGCGAGCACATTATCGGCATAATCTGTAAGTTCCAAAATGTTTTTATTATCACTCTGAACCGTCATTGAAATGATGGCACGGGAATCGGCATCAGCCTTTGAAACCACGGGTGGTGCATCAATATCCTGCGGCAAGCTCCTTACCGCCTGAGAGACTTTATCACGAACATCGTTAGCGGCTTCCTCGAGATTTTTATCGAGATTGAATTCTATATTAATACGGCTAGACCCTTGGTTACTGGAAGAAGTCATGTTTCTAATGCCATCAATCCCATTTATGGATTTTTCGAGCGGTTCTGTAATTTGGGATTCAATAATATCGGCATTGGCACCCGAATAACTGGTACTTACCGATATTTGTGCAGGATCAATGGATGGGAATTCCCTAACGCCAAGATATGTAAAGCCAATAATCCCGAAAAGCACGAGCGTCAAATTCATGACAATCGTGAGCACGGGACGTTTTATACTTAAGGTAGATAAACTCATCAGTTTAATTAATTGGTTAGATTCACTTTAACTGGTGTTCCATTTTTGAGCGACATCACACCCGATGTCAAAATGGTATCCCCTACCTTAAGTCCTGTGAGTACACGCGCCACACTATCTGTTCGCGCGCCGGTTTCCACCATAACTTCCTTTGCTTTTCCGCCTCTAGACACAAATATCTTTTTACCGTTTTGAATGGGAATCAAAGCTTCTGTAGGCACGAGAAGCGCGTCGTTGACCGTCTCAAGCGGCAACGTGACATTGGCAAAAGTGCCTGGATATAACTTACCTTCCTTATTATCGGCCAATGCTCTCATCTTTAAAGTGCGAGTTGCAATGTCAACCTGAGGTTCAATGGCGTAAATTGTAGCGTTATATACTATCTTGGAATTAGAGGTTGTAAAGGTCAAAGGACTGCCCGCGTACATTCGGGAGACATATTTTTCTGGAATGGCAAAAGTGATTTTCAACTGACTTGTATTGACCAAATTAGCGATTGGTGTTGCAGGAGTCACGTAGGTACCTTTAGAAATAGAGCGCAGACCAATAGTGCCAGAAAACGGAGCGCGTACGGTTGTTTTTGATAATTGGGCGGCAATGAGCTGCGATTCGGCACGAGCAGATTCAAAATCGGCCTTAGACACGTCAAATTCCTCCTGACTTATGGCCTGTTTTTCCAATAAAAGTTTCGCGCGTCTTTGGTTTTCGGAAGCCAGTTGCTGCGCTGTTTGCACTTTAGACAATTGCGCACGAAGCTCGATATCATTCACGCGAAACAGTATTTGCCCTTTTGAGACTTTAGCACCTTCGTCAAAATTAATACTTTCAACAATACCCGAAATTTCGCTGCGTATTTCAATTTCCTCATTGGCCTCCAAAGTTCCAGAAAGTGTGAGATTATCTGCAAATTTCTGCGCTTCAAGCACTTGTCCCTCAACGCCCATCACATTGACCGTCTTTTTTTCATTTTTTGGGTTATTGATTTTGGAGTTCGCGCTTATCCTATAAGCAATGAGCGCAATTATTCCACATACGATAAGCGTGAAAACAATGTATCTTTTTTTCATTAAAAGGAGATGTGTGGTAGTTAAGAGTACTTCCCAATGACACAAATCTAATTTTAAAATATTAGAAGCGCGGAATCTTGATTTTTATTTAACTTAACTTTAAAAGAATAGGATTCAAGATTTTTTTCGGGATAAATGACAACACTAGCTCAATCGTGACTACCCTTTCCAAAGACTATGGCATTGAGACTTTTTATGCGAAGATTGGCGTTTTAAAACAATAAAACTTGCGATTTAAGACGCTTACATGACTAAGATTGAATAGGATCAAGCTTGAGTTGCGCGCCACAAAGAAACTTCGGTTTAGACATTTAGAAATCCAAGTGTCTTGATTCAAGTAAGATTGAAATTGAATAGCTTAGCTATCATACTGGATTCGCAGCGTTCATGCAGAGCTCCTCACGAGACTTCGGGGTTGAAAATAATTTTTGTAACAAATTACACATATATTTGTTACAAATTATTCCGCCACAAACACAAATGATAAGCATAGAAGATAAAATTAAGCGAAAAATAATATCTCAAAAAGATGGTACATTGTTATTCCCTGAGGATTTTAATGATATTGGTTCTTCAGAAGCTGTACGCTTAGCATTACATAGACTTTTTAAGGATAGTTTTATTACTAGAATTGCACAAGGCATATATGTGCGTCCTAAAAATAATAGTCTAATAGGTGGAATTTTACCAACTGCCGAAGAAGTCGCTTACGGCATTGCTCAAAGAGATCGGATAAAAATAGTTCCAACCGGAATTTATGCCTTACATGCATTAGGAATTAGTCAGCAAATTCCCCTAAAACTAACTTTTTTAACTGATGGAGCACCTAGAGAAATACAGATAGGGAAGCAAGCTATAAAGCTTAAACGCACAACACCTAAAAATTTAAAAGCCATAGGTAAAATAAGTAGTTTAGTTATACAAGCTTTAAGATCCATAGGAAAAGGAAAAGTAACTCATGATGAAGAACTCAAAATATTAGAATTATTACAAGAGGAATCAGAAACGAATTTGAAACACGATATAAAACTTGCTCCAGTTTGGATTAAAAAAACAATGAGTAAAGCATTAAACAATGACAAAAATTAACTTTGCACTACTTTCAAAAAAAGATAGAATTGAAATATTTAATCAGACTTCAATTAATACGGGAATACCAGCTTATGCCGTAGAAAAAGATTGGTGGGTACATCTTGTTCTAAAAGTTTTGTTTGGAATGGAGATTGGAAACCATCTCGTTTTCAAAGGCGGTACTTCATTAAGTAAAGCTTGGAAAATAATACAAACAAAAAAACGCTCAAGCTAGATTAGATTCATTGTAGCAATTGAAAACTCCAGGATTACCTGCGGTGGTCCAGCAAAGCGCCGCTTTGAAAATCATACAAACAAAAAAACGGTTCGAAAACTTAAATTTTAAAGGTCTTTGGGCATGGCAGAAAATACTGTTTGTGTTAATGTAGCGCCTGACCGATAGGCAGGTTCGAAATGGACATAAAGAGTATTGCACAGAACCGGGAGCTCTTACTATTGAGTGAATGTAGCTTTTGCGGAAATAGGGAATAAGGATGTGCTGCAAGTGTGGGATTAAGCTAACTTCTGCTCTAATCTATCTTTCCATTTTTTCCAAGTTGGCATTATTGAACCTAGTGTATTATAGAATTCTTTGTTATGATTAGTAACCACCAAATGACACATTTCGTGTATTAATACATATTCGATACATTTTGAAGATGCTTTTATAATTTCTGGATTTAAGATTACTTTATCAATTGTATTACAGCTTCCCCAGCGTTTTGCCATTCTTCTAATTTCAATTTCAGGCATATTGAAATCATACTCTTTAAATTTTGAATAAGCGTCTATGGCTATCGAACTAAATTTTTTTTCAGCATGTACGTAATACCAATGCGCCAATAGTTTTTTAACCTGTTCTTGTTTTATTTCATTTTTACAAACTACTTCAAGCTTCCCCCCTTTAAGTTTGACTTGATTTTCTATTCCAAGAGTAACTTTTAAAAGGTAAGATTTCCCTAGATAATAATGCGTTTCACCAGAAACATAGTTCCGCTCTGGTGTACGTGGTAAAAACTGCTCAAAATAGGCTTGTTGTTTTACAATCCACTTTGCTCGTTTTTCTACTTTTTGCTCAATATCTTGAAATGAACTTTCGGTTGGCGCTATAATGTGAACTGAACTATCTGGATGAACCTCAATTCCTAATGTTTTTCGATTGGATCTTTTTAATTCATAGAAAATTTCTTGACTACCGTATTGTATTTTATGCATCAGAAATTATTTTTTGCAACTCTTAAACATTTAATTAAAATCGAATCAATTTCATCAAAGCTTATCTCAATTCCAAATTGTGTTCTTTTACCTATGAGATAATCTTCAATCTCATTTTCCATTTTATTCTGGATATCTACATTCTTTTTCCAGTCTGTTATGATAAGATTGTTTACTATAGCCTCTATTTCAAGTCCTGCTTTTGCTACTTTCTTTTTACTGATTTCTTTGTCAAGCTTTTTGATTAGTACTTCGTTTAATGCACCATAAAAAGCGCGTGCTCTTGGATTGTCTTGTAAGCCTTCAGGAATTCCTTCTTGATACCCATTTGCCAAATCTTCGCGTGTTTTCTGCATGGCTTCTAGGTACTCTTTTTCAGTAATTCGTCCGTCATAAAAATCGTTTATCGTATCTTCAATAAGTTGAGAGAATTTTTTATAGAAAGCTTCATCCTTTTCCATATTCTCTGTAATCACTCTTTTCATCTGGTTGGCAATAAAGTCTGCTTTTGAAGCTGCTGTTTTACCATAGGTTTCCAAGGCTTCCTCCACCATGTTTTTATCAAATATGTTGACGTCTCTAGCCAATACTTGCACTTCGTCTGCATCTATATAGGTGTCGAGTAATTTACGAACTCTTGGCTCATATTCTTTATAGGAAATCTTTTCGGCATATCTAAATTGAACCGATAAACGCAAGCTTTGAAACTTCTTTAGTTCATTTTTATAAAACCCTATTTGTTCGGTATTGAACTCTGAATAAAAATCATCTGATGCTAATGCTGTTTGTAATAGTCTGGCAAAAGCAGAAACACGGTCATAAAATTGATCTCGCAAGTCTTTTTCTGAAATGTGTCTTTCTAAAGCTTCAATATCACTTTTATTATAAACTTCCTTAAAAATATCCCACACTTCGGCGTGACGAACAGGAAGTTTTCTGATTTCATCCTTAATATCTACAACGGTGTTTTTTAAGTCTTCCTCATCAAAATCTTCTAAAGCGCTATACTCAGTTAACGCTTCATCCAGCTTTCCTAAAACACCAACATAATCTATGATGTGACCATATTCCTTTCCACTGAACAATCTATTTACACGCGCTATGGCTTGCAGTAAATTGTGGGCAACTAAAGGTTTTGCTAAATATAATACGGTATTTCTAGGGGCATCAAAACCTGTAAGTAGCTTGCTTACAACGATTATGATTTCTACTTCATTACTTGACTCTTTAAATCTATCTATAACATAAGTTTCATAGGCCTCCTGGTCATTAAAACGTTCTAGTATTTTCTCCCAATATTTTCTAGATTCACTTGTAGAATCTGACCAAACATCATCATTATTTTGCCTACTGTCTGGTGGTGTAAAAACGACTCTTGTGTTTATTTTTAGTGACTCGTTAGATTGCGCTTCAAAGTACTTTTGATATTTAATCGCAGTATCAATTTTTGGAACTGCAAGTTGGGCTTTAAAGCCTGTGCCTTTCCAGTTTTCAGAAAAATGCTTGGAAATATCAAAAGCGATTTCCTCAATAACATTGTCTGACTCGTAAATTTTTGCAATGGTGGCAAACTTCTTTTTTAAATCTTTTTGTGCTTCTTCGCTTAGCGGTGCTGCCAAGCGTTCAAAACCTTTATCGATTTGTTTTTTATTGATGCTTAGTTTTGCCGATCGCCCTTCATACAATAACGGAAGTACCGCACCATCTTTTACCGCTTGGTCTATAGTATATTTATGAATAAAGCCACCAAATTTCTTAGAGGTGCTTTTTTGGGATTTCATTAAAGGTGTTCCTGTAAAACCTATGTAGGATGCATTGGGAACAATACGTTTCATATTTGCGTGGGCTGAACCATATTGGCTACGGTGACTCTCATCCACTAATACAAAAATATTTTTTGATTCATCTTTTAAAGAAGCGCGCTTGGTGGCAATTTCAAATTTATCGATAATGGTTGTGATGATCTCGTTGCCTTTATCTTGTAATAGCTCAATTAAATCGTTACCACTTTTAGCCTTTTTTAGGTGTTTACCACAATTGACAAAGGTTTTAAAAATTTGTTTGTCAAGGCTTATTCTATCGGTTACGATAATAATTCTTGGGGATTCTATGGTTGTATCTAAGGCTAATGCTTTGGATAGCATCACCATCGTTAAAGATTTACCGCTACCTGTAGTGTGCCAGATCACGCCACCTTGACGATTGCCTTCCTTGTTGCGTGATTTTACACGCTGTATGGTATCCTGAACTGCAAAATACTGTTGGTAACGACATATCTTTTTATCGGGACCATCAAAAACAATGTATTTATAGGTTAGATCTAATAAACGTTTTGGACTGCATAAAGAATAAAGACCTTTATCTTGCTCGGTAACTAAACGGTCTTCCGAAGGAGTTTGATTTATTTTCTTTTTTAAAAGTTTGGTGACTTCCTTTTCTACATCTTCTTTCCAAAATGACCAAAATTTAGCTGCTGTACCTGTTGCGCCATATTTGACTTCGTTTGGATGCACTGCTAATAATAGTTGCGCATAATAGAATAATTTTGGAATCCCTTCTTTCTCTCTTTGGTTTCTTAGGTTTTGAGAAATGGCTTCGTCTATAGAATCATTTTTATCTCTGCGCTTATTTTCAATAACTACAAACGGAATACCATTTACAAAAAGCACCAAATCTGGACGACGTTTTCCTTTACCGCCTTCTACTTCAAATTCTTCGGTAACGTGGAATACATTGTTTTCTGGATTTTTCCAGTCGATGTAATTTACGGTATAAGCTTTACGATCGCCTTGTACGGTTTCGTTAAAACTTTTTCCTAAAGTAATTAAGTCGTACACGCGCTCATTAGTTTGCACTAAACCTTCGTTTGGCACATTTTTAAGTGCATTAATAGCGCCTTGAATACTACCAGTTGAGAATTTATAGGATGCTCCCTTATAATCAAAAGCGTTTATTTTAGACAATTGTTGTGCTAAGATATCGTCTAAAATAACATTGGTGTACATGTCGCCTCGTGCCTCAAAAACTTGTTCTGACGATAAGAATTGCCATCCCATTTTTTGAAGTAAATCTAAAGCTGGTTTTTGTGAGTCGTTGTATTCCTTATAATTAGCTACCATTGTTTCTTTCCTTATTATTTTTGCTTTTTGGGGAATTTTATATGTTTTTGGGGAACTATTTTGAGTTTTCAGGGAATTAAAACTTAGTATAAAATTTCTTCTCTATTGTTTCAAAACCTTCTAAAACTCTTTATAAACCCTATAAAATTAGCGTTATCATTAGTTAAAGCATTAGTTGCGTCATTAATTCCCTTATCAGTTTCTGGGGAAACTTTATTGTTTTTTAGGGAACTCGTTTAAATTTCCCCTAATTTTTATTTTCTAATAAATCTAAATAACAAACTGTCTTTCTAATAAATGACGATAGATCAGTATTGAAATAATTGTTATATACATCAATGAGAACATTCTTAACATAAGCAAAATTAAAAGTCCCATGCTGTAGATTACAAATAGCTTCTAACAATCGTTTGACCTCTCCAGTATTCTTATATATGATTTCCTCTCCATTAATCAATTGATTATGATACCTCAATCTCTTAGTTCTAACCGAAGTGGAATTTTCCATAATTAAACTTTTTCTTTGATTTAAAATATTACTATCATCTTCTAATCTTGCTATTAATTTCTTTTTGGCCTGAGACCTAGTCTTTACTTTCTTGAGCTTTTTTAAAATATCTTCGATATTGAAATCAGTTTTATTGATATAATAATAAATAGGCATAAAACCTGAACTTTGATAGCACATTGCTTCTAAGTATTCTATAGGTGCATTAATATCTTTGTCGCCTAAAAATCCTATGATAATATCATCGTCATGAATTGCAAAAGGGCGATTAATAACTGTGCCTGTCTTATCAATTTCCCCAATAATTCTAACTGCTTCCGCACCATCTTCTTGCTGTGAGTATTTGTCTAATACTTTTAATCTTTTTAACAAATTTTCATCAAGAACATAAGAATTACCTTTCTGAGTAGAGATTTTACCAGATTTAATATCAAAAATTCCTGCATTATGAACGCCAACAGTAGAAGCCGATGTGAATAATTTCATCCATTTGTCATTCTCTTTTTGTTTCGCTTCTTCTAATAAATGTATAAGATCGCCAGAATTGATTATACAACTCAAACTATTGTAACGATAATAGATTGAGGAATCAGACATAATATTACCATAACTCTTAATGCAAACCACAGGTTTCCTATCTATTGGATGAATAAACATTACACCTATTTTTTTTCCATTAATTAGAAATTCTTCTCTTTCAAAATCTGGTGCAGGCGATAAATAGAGATTTATGAATTGTGATATTTGATAATCATCTATTTCCATAAATGATTTTGTAATTCCAGAGATTAATCTAGGACTATCTGAAACTCCAAAAATCATATATCCTCCTAACCTATTGGCAAAGGAAGCGATAGATTTTAAATACTTGATACGTGACTCTCTTATATCCCAATCAAAATCAGATTTAAACTCTAGCGCAGTAGATTCTCTTTTGTAAAGACGACCATTTGCTTTCGTTTTCATCAACTCCACAATAATATCATTATCTAAAGGACTTTGCATATTTTTAAATTTTTACCCGTTTCGCTCCAGTTAACAACTGCTGCATTAAACCCTGTTTTTGCGTTTTCATGTTCCCTAGTTTTTTCCGTATCATATCTATTTCATAATCTCTATTTAATAATAACTCTCCAATTTTTTCCTGCTCTCCGAGTATAGGTATTTTTACTTTTACACTATTTATAATTCCTCCGCTCAAATTTGGCTGTCCACCTTGTACCATACTATGAACAATGTGAGGCATTTTCATTTTTAAAAGTTGGTAAATAAAATAGGTGCTAAATCCCTTGTTAAGAATTAAAGCTAATACAGCTTGATTAATAGCTCCTTTAATTTTTGTAATTCCGCAAACACCTGCGGTAGCGCCATACATTGCGACTAAAATTGTATCAATCTCGACTAGTTTTGCTGAGGATTTTTTTAAACCTAATTCAGAAATATAGCCCGTAGTATTTTTTATTATTCCTTTATTCAACTCCCCAGATTTTAACCAAGGAATTTTACCATTGTAGTATTCAACTTTCTTACTTGACGGTGTTCCACCTGAAAAAGTATCAGCAATATCCTTAATTTTCACTTCCTCCCACTCACCCTCAAACCCAGCAAACCGTTTCTTTCCAGTTAACAACTGCTGCATCAATCCCTTTTTTAAATCTTGTTTTTGGGCAATGAGTTTTTCTTGTGCTGCTATGGCTTTATCCCAAGTATTTAGGATGGTTGCTATTTTTTGTTGCTCTGGAAGTGGTGGAAGTTTTACATAAATACCAGACAAATCTTTTGCACTAATTGCAGGAAAGCTTGTTCCTGTGCATCTCGCCATTACTTGATTGTTTATATATTCAGCGTATATGAGTTGGTAAATAAATCCACTACATTTTTTTGCTCTAAGTTGAGCATATCCTGATGAAGCAACATAATTACCATTACTCTTAAAAAAAAGATTATTTTTTTGATATGGACGTACTGTTTGAAATAAAATATCCTCATTTTCTAATAATCTTTGAGCACGACTTGGTGCTTCAATTTTAGAAATTTTATTCTCCTTTCTTAAAGTGCCATCTTTCACACTTTCTAAATCTATATAAATAAATTTTTCAGGTAACTCTTCAGCTTTAGGATTAAATTTTGCTATTTCCTTGAATTGAACAATTTCCCATTCCTCAGGAATCCAACCTAACTTCGTTTTTTTATAACCTACTTTTCCTTCAGCCAAAGCAACCTCATTTTGAGTATTTTTATTCGTCATAATCTATAGTATAAAGCGGGTCTTTTGTTAAATCTGAAATCACAGCAGAACGATGGAAATCGAACCATTCTGTAAATAGTTTCCAAGTTAAGTGAGGAAACGTAGTGTCATCCATACATTGTCCATAGAGTTCGTTTATAAAAATTTTCTTCCAGTATTTTTTTAATTCCTTTTTTGGGTTGTCTATAAAGAGTTCGTCTTCTAATAAGTAACTATTGTACTCATCGATCTCTGCTAGCGTTGTAGGTTCTAAATCTGGAAATAGCGTATTGCTCCAATCGTAAAAAGGCTGTTTTGGTATAACGAGTAATACGCTTCGGTTTATGGTTGGGTGTAGTATCATTTTTGTCTCTTAATTTTTTGTTCTAAAGACTTTAAATCTTCTAAATCTATACGATCTGCTTCTTCTGCTGCTCCTTTTTTACGTTTATTATCATAGACTTCGTAATGTGCACGCACTTTCTTTTCCATTTGTTTATGACTTACCTTTCCAGCGTTATTCAATACTTGAAGATCATTAAATTCAATAATTTTATCTAAATTATTTTGCCAAAAACGCATCGTTAAATCTTGCTTGTTCTTGGCACGTAGTTCAGCTGTTTCTAAAAAGATAACGACTAGCCTGTTTAGACTGTCTAGTTCATCTTCTGTTAAATAGTTTTTTGCTACCGTAATATCCTGTTTTCGAACCACGCTACCTTTCCAAGTAGAAAGACCCATATTTAATGTTGCAGCATCAGCACGTTTTACTATAAGCGAGGCTGCTGTTTGGTTTGTGGTAGCATAAAGCAACTTGTTTTGAGCTTCTGCAAAAAACATTTGTGTGGCTTTATCTGTTGGGTCGTAATCACTACTTAAACTAAATAAGTCTCGTACTTTTTGATAAAAGCGCTTTTCCGAAGCACGTATATCACGTATGCGCTCTAATAATTCATCAAAATAATCTGCACGACCATCAGGATTTTTTAAGCGTTCATCATCCATTACAAAACCCTTAATCACAAACTCGCTTAGATTTCTGGTTGCCCATTGCCTAAACTGCACACCTCGTTTGCTACGCACACGATATCCAATGGCTAATATCATATCTAGGGCATAAAAAGTAACATTATATTCTTTATTATCTACCGCAGTTGTTAAGTAATCCTTAACAACTGAATCAGGATTTAACTCCTTGTCTTTCAGTATACTTGCAATGTGCATACTAATATTTGGCACGGAGGTGTCAAAAAGTTCTGCAAGCTGTTTTTGATTCATCCACACATTACCATCTCGCGCAAATAACGCTACGGAACTTTTACCATCTTGTGTAGTGTATATAATTATATTATTTTCTTCTTTATTACTCATAAGCATTCTGTTTTGAGTTGTCAAGTATTACTTGACAACTTTACTACTTTCTTATTCAGTTATTCGAAATTTTCGAACAACTGCTATTTCTATTTTATCAATCAAAAGTCCTTCCTTTAGGGAAGGATTTAGGATGGGAAAAATCCTAACTCCTTTAGATGTTTGTTCATTTCTGCACGTACTTCTACTAATTCAGCTTCTAGTTGGACTATATTTTTCTGCACTTCTGCGATGTCAACTGGGGCTTCTTCTTCAAACGTATCTACATAGCGTGGTATGTTAAGGTTGTAATCATTCTCAGCGACTTCTTTTGGTTTTACAACGGTACTAAATTTTTCAATAGTTTTAAAATCCTTGTGTGTAGCGACAATTCTATCTATGTCTTTTGTTCGCAACACATTTTGCTTTTTACCATCTTCAAAGCCTTTACTAGCATCAATGAATAATATATCTTTTGTTGTTTTTGCTTTATTAAAAATAAGAATCGCAGCAGGAATCCCTGTGCCATAGAATAGGTTAGTAGGTAAGCCAATAACCGCTTCCAATAGATTTTCTTCAATTAGTTTTTGGCGTATTTTCTGCTCTGCACCTCCACGAAAAAGCACTCCATGTGGCACAATGACACCAACTTTACCTTTAGGCGATGTGGTTTCAATCATGTGTAGGATAAAGGCATAATCTCCTTTCGATTTTGGTGGTACACCACGAAGAAATCTTTTGTAACGGTCTGCTTCTGCGTTCTCGTGTCCCCATTTATCGAGGCTAAAAGGCGGATTTGCCACTACAATATCAAACTTCATTAAGGCGTCGCCTTCTATAAGTTTAGGATTGTTAATGGTGTCGCACCACTCAATCTGAGCAGAATCCATTTTATGTAAAAAACAGTTCATTTTACTCAATGCCCAAGTATCGCCATTACTTTCTTGTCCGTAGATGGCAAAATTATTGGTAGAATTGCCTTCTTTATCTTTGGTTTCTTCGGCTACTTTAATTAGAAGAGAACCAGAACCACACGTTGGATCAAATATGCGGTCTCCTTCTTTTGGCGACACTAATTTTGCCAATAAGCCAGACACTTCTTTTGGCGTAAAAAATTCTCCGCCTTTTTTACCAGCACCAGATGCGAACTTTTCTAACAGATACATATAAGCTTCTCCAAGAATATCTTCTTTATCATCCCAAAGTGATGGACGGAAATCTAGTTCTGGTTTTGCGAAGTCATTGATTAGGTTCTTAAGACGACGGTTACGATCTTTAGTTTGTCCTAATTTATCTGAGTTGAAACTGATGTTTCTAAAAACACCATCCAACTTTTCAATATTGCGCTCTTCTATTTGGGCAAAGATTTTATCTATTTTCTCGCCAATATCGGTATCGTTTCTATGATCGAATATAAAATCAAAAGAACAATTGGGCGGAAGCACAAAGCGCTCACGTTTTAGTTTTCTTTGAATTAATTCCTCGTTGTCACCATACTGTTCTTTGAGGGCATTGTAATGGTCTTTCCAAACATCACTTAAATACTTGATGAACATAAAAACCAAAATGTAGTTTTTGTATTCTGAGGAATCAAACGCACCTCTAAAAGTGTCGCAGGCATTCCATAATGCAGCGTTTATTTGGTCTTGTGTTGGTTTCAATTTATTTGACATTTTATAGTATGTTTAAAAGTTGGGCAGTTGTTAGTTTATTTTTTAGTTCTATTATTTTATTGTTAAGTACTAACTCCTGATTATGAAGGTTTGCAATTTTAGCTATTTTGGTCTGCATTTCTAAAGAAGGAAGTATAATTGGCGCATGTTCTATTGTTGCTTTGTTTATACTCGTTGTATATGTGCCAGCCTCATTTGTTTTGAAGTAATTTTGAACTTTTGACTGATTGATGTACCAAGCAACGAAATCTGGATTTGCGAGATTTTTATTTATTTTAAGTACGAATAAAGCAGAGGAAGCAATTGTCGGGATGTCGTCGAAACCCATGTAAGATACAGCAAAATTATTTGCCCCTTTAGAAATAAAAAGTACATCTCCATTCTCTAAATAGTTTTTGGTTTTGATTTTTTCTCCGTCAACCAAAACACAATCATTGCCAATAACGGTGTAATTTTCCTCAAAATCTTTTAGCTGAATAACACGAAGGCTTCCATTGTGGGTGTGTTTTATTTTATCCCTAAAAGAGTGCCCAGAAGAGAGTCCGTTATAAGCGAGAATTGATTTTAGAACAACTGATTTGTTTTGCATAATCCTACATACATAATTAGTACGATGCAAATATACACAAAATAATATTGTAAAACAATCAACATTTAATACATAATAGCTATGATGTAATAACTATACAAATTCATCTATACTTATTCGTGCTTTAATTCTTAAAACTCATATTAAGAATTTTGTTTATATATTGAGCTAATTAACAGCGAGCGAGGACTGTTGACGCATCTTCGCTTTGATTTCCTCAAAATATATAGCATCTTCCTCAATACTTAAAAATCTATCGTAGTTATGCAAGCAAATTCCTCCTTGTGGCATCACTTATTGGCCTTGGAGATAGTTCTTGTCCAAAAAACAGTAGAACTTGATTTATTTTTGCAGTCATTAAATTTGGCTTCCCTTGTTCTATATCTCGTATAAATCGTATTCCAACACCAGTCAAATCAGATAACTCTAACTGTGTCATTTTACTTGCTTTTCTGCTATTCCTAACAAATTCAGCAATAGTATTATTTCGATTCCAATCTTTCATAATTATACCCATAAGGGTGTAAAGTAATGCAATGTATAAATTTTATACCTCATTAGGTATAATTTTTTATTTCTGTTCTTAATTATACCTTTTCAGGTATGAACTTAATTTGAGTTATATAGAATGGGGTTGTCGGTTTTTGATTGGATATTGAGTGACATAACTTTGTTGTTCATATAACGCTTCTCATGAAGCTTCGGGATTTCAAACAAAAAGTTCAAACTGATAAATTTAAGTAAGCTTGGGCAAGTGATAAATTGCAGAATCAGTTGCAGCGATTCAAAATGAGCTCTGCCATGAAAATACTTAAATAGAAAGTCGCTCAAGTACACTTGGCGCATCAAATAGGAGAACTAGATTCCCTGCGGTGTTCCAGCAAAGCGCCGCTTTGAAAATCATACAAACAAAAAAACGCTCAAGCTAGATTAGATTCATTGTAGCAATTGAAAACTCCAGGATTACCTGCGGTGGTCCAGCCAAGCGCCGCTTTGAAAATCATACAAACAAAAAAACGCTCAAGCTAGATTAGATTCATTGTAGAAATTGAAAACTCCAGGATTACCTGCGGTGGTCCAGCAAAGCTCCGCTTTGAAAATCATACAAACAAAAAAACGCTCAAGCTAAATTAGATTCATTGTAGCAATTGAAAACTCCAGGATTACCTGCGGTGGTCCAGCAAAGCGCCGCTTTGAAAATCATACAAACAAAAAAACGCTCAAGTAAACTTGGCGTTTTTTCTTATTGTATGATTTATTCGTGACCTCGACTGGATTCAAACCAGTAACCTCTTGAGCCGTAATCAAGAGTCCTTGTATTTGTTCATTACCTGTACTTTACCTAAGTACTCAAAAAACCCTTTGTTTACAAGCAACTCACTAATATCATCAAAATACAATACCTGTTCATTACTCTTTAATACCATGAAAAGTGTGAAAATTGTGTGAATACATACATCTTTGGTTTAAATCAAAAAGGGATGACTTATAATATTTCAATTTATCATGAAAATGTTAAAAAAGTAAGATACTTCACCACTGGAATCGGCTTAACAGAAAAAGAGTTTGACACCATATGGTTAAACCCTGAAAATAAAAAATTAAGAGGCACGAACAAAGAAATAATATTAAAGTTAAAGGCTATTGAAAAAAGAGCGAATGATGAAGCCAAAGCAATGTCTGTTTTTGATTTTTCTAAATTTGAATCAAAGCTATTTTGAAAATCCACCGATAAAAATAACATAAAATATCATTTTAATTTAGTCTCGACAAACATATAAGTAATGACAAAATTGGCACAGCAGAAAGCTACAGATACACCCTTAATTCCTTAGCTACTTTTAGTGAGCTCAAAAGAGATGTAGTATTGATAAATTATCCTTTACTGATATTACAGTCGATTGGTTGAAGGATTATGAACTATTTATGGTTGGCAAAGGTAAAAGCTATACCACTATAGGAATTTATACCAGGACATTAAGAGCTGTCTTTAATAATGCCATTCAAGAAAATGATATTGGTAATGATATTTATCCCTTTGGAAAAAACCAATACAAAATACCTCGTATTAAGAAGGTTAAAAAAGCATTAGATAGTGTGCAACTCAAAACACTGTTTAATGCTAAGGTTGCCAATGAGAACGAGGGAAAGGTCAAAGATTTTTGGTTTTTTAGCTATGCTTGTAATGGTGTGAATTTGAAAGATATCGCCTTACTGAAATATTCAGATATTGCTGATAATAAATTCACCTATAATAGAGCCAAAACTTTTGATAAGTCCTCAGAAAAGACAGAATTAACTATTTATTTGACCGAATTTACAAAAAGCGTGATTAAAACATAAGGCGACAAAAAGAAAAATGGTTTGGTGTTTGACATTGTAACACAAACCGAAGGAAGCGAAACTCAATACAAGAAAATTAAAAATTTCAATCGTTATATAAATGACCATATTAAAAGAATAGCAAAAGCAAACGAACTACCTGAGGATTGTAGTTTTTATTGGGCGCGTCATTCTTTTGCTACTAATTCGATTCGAAAGGGAGCATCAATGGAATTTATTAGTGAAGCATTAAATCATAGTGACCTCAATGTAACAAAGAATTATTTTGCAGGTTTTGAAGATAAAGCAAAGAAGGAATTTGCGAATTCTTTACTTGACTTCTAAAATATAATTGTTTGTTTTAAAGCTACATTTAATACACTTACTACACTACAAATATGAAAGACATCTTAATAAACGAAGAGCTTCTAGAAAAAATTAGAAAATTTAAATTTATTGAAACTCTTAATAGTGTAGAAACAATAAATATTGTGCCTGATGTACTTACTCATCATCATCTATTAATGTATCGTTCAATTGATGAAGCTATAAAGCAGAGTTATATTGCGCAAAATAAAAGCTTATTATATAAAGAAGAGTGGCAAAAGCTTTCTAAAAACTCTAATTATAGCATTTATGGCCAGGCTATTTCTCCCTTTCCTTTCGTAATTGAAGGTGCATATCATAGTAGGATAAGTTTATGGACTAAGATAAATAGCCTATTGCATCCATTTGAAAAACATACATTAGAAGGCAATCACAATTTGAATAGTTTATTAGATTTAAAACCATATTTCAAAAAATATGCGGAAGGATTTAATGAAGGTTTCAATGATTTCGAAAAAGATTTAATAACACCATTGCTTCTTAATTTAGGATCACCAGATAGAGAAAGCTATGCCAATGAGGTATTCAAGTTTATTACTACTGACAGATCATCGTCGCCAACAGTGACTAGTGGCAAAGGATTTCTTTTCACTATCAATTCAGATATCCAATTCGAAATAGGCAATGGTTATCAAGATGGAGTATTTGAAGGTTATCATTATCGAGCTTGGAGCATTATATTTTCTAAAAATGAATTGTTTACACCAATATTCAAAAAGTATTTAAATGGAGAAATTATCGCTAATACAAAGAAACCTGAATTAAAAAAGGAGGATCTTTCAAAAATGCAAAACCATCTCATTTCTAGAGTCAGCCTAGAGTATGTCTATGAATTTTTCAGTGTACTAGGAAAAACTCCTAATAGTAAAGGAAAATTTTATCTGAATGAGCAGAAACTATTAATATTTTTTAAATCCACTTTTGAGGATAATGAACCAATACCACAATCCTTTCTCTCATGACTATTGTCTTTCATAAAGTAAAATTAAACGTAAATCCTTTTTTGATTTTCTATCATCAATTTTGCGATCAAAGTATATGATTGCAAACACTCTGTTTCAGATGGCACAAAACCCGCATGAATTACGTCATTACGAATATTGCTTATCTGTTTTTGAACATATTTCAAATCATTTATCTTAGGACCAAACTCATGAATTATTTCAATTTTTTTAAAAATTGTCCTATTACCCTTTATTATCCATTCTTTAAGTTCAATTGACCTTGTAGGCAATCTAACTAAAATCAAAGTATCTAATAAAATATCTAAGCAAGTGCCTATATATAATATTGACTCCTATAATCACCCGCTAAGAAACATTTATGCGCATCGCGTAAAAGTCTATAATCAATGGAGATTTCCTTATTTTGATTTGATAACCTGACTATTTTTTTTAATAATTTGAGGTTTAGACCATCTTTTTCTTGAGTCGTTATTATAATTTTTGTACCACTATGTTTTTGATATAAATTTTGAGATTTTGCTTCGTTATTTTTATAATAATATGTAAAATTATTATTCATTTCTCCAGCAACTCTAATTGTTCCAAGATTTAAAATCCAATAGAGTGGAAACAAATTCTCTTCAAACTTTTTAAGCCAACGATCCGTCTCTATTATAAATTTGTCTTGGTTATTTAAAAAATTTACATCCTTGATATTGAAAACAAATTTAAGAGTTTCAACAGATGAAATATTATTGCCCGAGTCAACCAACCTACCCCAATTTACTTCTTGGTTAAATTTGACAGTTGATTGAGGAAAAGGTTCAGAAAGAAAAGGAAGTGATTCTTTTTCGATATCATTCCTTAAAATAGGCATATACAAATGCCCCACATGCTGCCCAATAATAATTTCAATTTTTTTATTCAGGCAAGAACCATGGCATGGGAAAGGTGTGTTCAAAACAATATGACCTACAAATTCCATATATTTAGCTTTAATATTACAAGTTCAATTAACTCTATTAGAACCATATAATTTTCATAAAAAAACCTATAACCTTTTAATGGGTCTTATTAAATAAATGATATCTATTTTCTATTAATTCAATATAATTACGCTGCATACTCTCACTCAAAAAAGAAATTTTAATCAAGTCAATAGCAACTTCTTGCAATTCCTTAAAACGTTTAAAAACCCCTTCAATTTGCTTTTTAGACAAACCTAGTCCAACTCCAAAATCAAAGAGTATTTTCTTCGTTATTTTTTTCTTTTTCCCAGCAATAGTTAATGCTAATTCTTCTTTGTCCAATGGATTAACAATGGCAACATTTAATAAATCATAAGCAGGAGATAAAGCCCATCCGTAAGACGTTTTTATCATAGAGAAGTTCTTTAAATGCATATCATTATTACCAATTAAGAAACTAAAAACAGTCAATTCGTAAAATCGGAGAAGATCTAATAATGTATTATCTGCATACTCATGAATAGCCTTGCCGATACGTTCCATAGAACCGCGATACTTATCAAATGCCTCAACAACCTGAAACATATCGATCATATGGATTTTAGAACCATCTTCGTTTCTGTCAATACGTTTAGTGATATAGGACAATTCCCCAGAAGCCAACTTAATAAGTGAATGCGTAACAACTTCAATACCAAATAGTTCTGCCATTTTCATTGTCAAATGCTCGTTTGCTGGCATTTCAGCATAATCTTCTGAAGGTGGTTTAAAAATATAATTACCACCTAGAGCACCAACCACTGTTAATCGTTTGTCCTTTTTATTATCCTCAATCAAGGACATAGAAATTTTAGGTTGAACTCCAGGAACAGAAACACTGCGCTCCACAACTTCTAATGCCAATTCAGACATTTCTTTTAGAGAGTATTCTATTTTAGGAGGATTTTCAACTCCAAAAAAAGCAAGGCTACATTCCCGATGAAAATCTTCACCTGAGGCAACCTCCTTATAACAGTATAAACACTTACTCATCTTTCATCTGTATTGGTTGAACACTTACAGCACCTATGCAATTTTGACAACAGGCCAATAACAGCCCCATTCGGTCGTTGGTATTAATCTTCCAATTTTTTGAAGCGATGTCTAACAGCCATCCTTCAGGTATTAAACCTTCAAAGAATGGAAATAGTCGTTTTTCCTTATATTCTTTATTTCTTACAGGCATAGTAAACGTTATGAATTGACTGGGATAATGATTGACATAAGCATCCTCATACTTAAATGTGAATTCTCCATCATCCGTTTCTGTCAATAATCCACAAATAACATTATCATATAAGATCTTAGCTTGTCTCATCTTCTTTTATATTTTTCAAACTTATAGGCACCAGTTTATGCCCAAACATCTTTAAAACTTGATTAACCTTATCAAGATTCAAATTTGTTTTGTTCTGTTCTATTTTTCGGACCACGGTTAATGCCACTCCTGCCCTATCAGCAAACTCCTCTTGAGTAAGATTAACTTCTTTCCGCCGTGTTTTCACAAAATCTGCCAACTCTTCCATTATATGTATTTACGTATAATTATACACAAAAATACATAATTATATGCAATAACATACAATTCATTTAAAATTATAAATACTATATGTTATTGCATATAACTACTAAGTTTTACTAAAAACTATATTTATAGCATTAATAGTAGCCATTTGGATATAAGTACTTCTCATTTTTTTTGCTTTGAATTACACATTAATTCGTAGTGTTTTTTTGTCATATGATAGACTCGCACTTATCGGAAGATGTTATTTAATTACGTAACATCAAAATCAAGTCTATATTTTCTTGATCGGATATAATTAACTATTGAAATTTATTTCAAAAAGATTAATGAGCCGTTTATGAGTACATAATATGCTTATTCTTTTACCAGCTCTCAAAAAGATGTAGTAAGTGTAGTCCTAAAACAAATAATTATTTTTCAGTCGATGGACTGGAAGTTGGAAAAGCTGGAATATAGGAGTAGTGTGAACAGCCTTAATTTTAAAATAGTATGAATATAGTGTGAATATAGAAAACAAAAAAGGGTCTCAATTTCTTGAAACCCTTATAAACACCAGTGACCTCGACTGGATTACCTGCGGTATTCCAGCAAAGCTCCGCTTTGAAAATCATACAAACAAAAAAACGCTCAAGCTAGATTAGATTCATTGTAGCAATTGAAAACTCCAGGATTACCTGCGGTGTTCCAGCAAAGCTCCGCTTTGAAAATCATACAAACAAAAAAACGCTCAAGTAAACTTGGCGTTTTTTCTTATTGTATGATTTATTCGTGACCTCGACTGGATTCAAACCAGTAACCTCTTGAGCCGTAATCAAGTGCGCTATTCAGTTGCGCCACGAGGCCGATTTTTGAATGTTTTAAAACCTTCCAGTTCCCTTTAAAAATCTTAACAATTATACTTGCGCTAAGCTTTTTTAAGTGGGTGCAAATATAAAGCATTTATTAAAAATATACCAAACTATTTATTTCAAATTTCTAAATGTTTATTTTTGGCTTATGATACCACTAAACGTACTCAATCCTTTCCAATATCAGTTTGACGATGACTTATTGAAAAACATAGCATCAGAAGGCCAAGTAAGGGAATTTAAAAAAGATGAAATCATTATAGACATTGGTCAAACTCTTACGCATGTGCCTTTACTGTTAGATGGCAATATAAATGTGCTGCAAGAGGACGATAATGGCAATGAGCTGTTGCTCTATGTTTTAGAGTCTGGCGATACCTGTTCTATGTCACTTACTTGCTGCGTGGCAAAATCTAAAAGCCGGATTAGGGCAATTGCCGACAAAGATACCAAGGTCATCATGATTCCGAACGACAAAATGAGCCAGTGGTTCAATACCAACGAAACCTGGCGCAATTTCATACTACAATCTTATCAAACCCGCTTTGACGAGATGCTCGAAACCATAGATACCCTCGCATTTATGAAGATGGATGAACGCCTATTAAAGTATTTAACCAATCAGGTTAAATTAAATGCCAACACCATCATTAGCAAAACCCATCAAAATATCGCTGAAGACCTCAACACCTCGCGCGTTGTGGTTTCAAGACTTCTCAAAAAACTGGAAAACGATCACATCCTCAAACTCAGTCGTAACAAAATTGAGGTTTTGGAATTCTAGAGCGCTTTTATTTCGCAAAAACTTATTTTATATTTAATCGCATCATTCAATACATCACTTATATGGAATACCTAATTCAACCTTGGCCTTGGTATATCTCTGGTCCCTTGATTGCCATCGTCATGTTCACGCTCATCTATTTTGGGAAAACCTTTGGCATGTCGTCCAACCTTCGCACCTTTTGTGCCATTGGGGGTGCTGGAAAAAAGACTGAATTTTTCGATTTTGACTGGAAAGCCCAGCGTTGGAACCTCATTGTAGTGCTTGGAGCCGTTATTGGTGGCTTTATCGCACATTTTTTGTTATCGGCACCAGTCGCAATCGATCTCAATCCCAAAACGGTAAGCGACTTGTCCCAACTTGGTTTTAAAAATGCAGGAGACGCCCTCCTACCGCCAGAGCTCTATAGTTGGGACGCCTTATTGAGCTTTAAGGGTTTAGCTATTTTGATTGTTGGTGGATTCCTAGTTGGTTTTGGCACCCGTTATGCCGGCGGCTGCACCTCAGGGCACGCCATTACTGGCTTGAGTAATTTGCAATTGCCTTCGCTCATCGCAGTGGTTGGTTTCTTTTTGGGAGGTTTGGTCATGATTCATTTACTGTTTCCTTTAATTTTTAGTTGACTATGAAAAGTTTGAAATTTTTACTCGTTGGAATTATCTTCGGAATAGTACTCGTTAAATCGGAAGCAGTCTCTTGGTACCGCATTTATGAAATGTTCAAATTTGAATCCTTCCACATGTATGGCATCATAGGCACTGCAGTGCTTACTGGAATTTTATTACTCTTGATTTCCAAGAAATTTCAGTTCAAGAATATCAAGGGCGCACAAATGCAGGTTCCTGCCAAGGAAAGCGGCATTACCAATTATTTGGTTGGTGGCAGTATTTTTGGATTGGGATGGGCCTTATCTGGTGCTTGTCCTGGCCCCATGTACATCCTTGTCGGCACTGGTGTATTCTCAATGCTCATTGTAATTGCGGCTGCTATTTTAGGCACTTATGTGTATGGAGTACTTAAGCCTAAATTGCCTCATTGAGCTACCTCTCGGGAGTAAATACCATAAAAATAAAGCAATGACCTCGGGGCAAGCCTTCAAGGTATGAATTGAAAGATTTCTTTGTATTTCGAGGCAAGCCTCGGGGAATACCCTCAGGAGGGATTGAAGACTAAACTCCAAGTAGTATGGCCGAAATAATGTTAAATTGTCTTTTACCAAAAATGAAATAATGGAACTATATACTATTTTAGGATATGTTGGCGCCTTTGCTGTGGGACTTGTCTTAGGACTCACTGGTGGTGGCGGCTCAATCATTACGGTCCCAGTACTCGTGTATTTAGTTGGTGTAAATCCAGTTACAGCCACTGCCTATTCACTCTTTGTGGTGGGTACTACCTCTTCTATTGGCGCTTTTCAAAATTACCGGAAACAACTCATCGATTTTAAAACAGCCATCATATTTGCAATACCGGCCTTTACAGTGGTATATTTTACGAGGAGGTATCTGGTGCCCGCCATTCCAGATATTCTATTCCAAACCGACAACCTAATCATCACGAAAGACCTTTTCATTATGGCCTTTTTTGGGGTCATCATGTTTTTGGCTTCTCTCTCGATGATTCAATCACATGAGGATTTAGAGTCTAAAGAAAAAGCCGAAAGCATCCATATCCCATTTCTAATTTTGATTGGTATTTGTGTTGGTCTACTTACAGGGGTCGTTGGTGCTGGCGGAGGTTTCCTAATCATACCAGCTTTGGTACTCTTGGCCAAAATGCCCATGAAAACCGCAATTGGCAGTTCTTTATTCATCATCGCGCTCAATTCACTCATTGGTTTCACGGGCGACCTTCAAAGCAGAAGCATTGAATGGCCATTTTTACTCATCTTTTCAGGCATTTCCATCCTGGGGATTATTGTTGGTGTTTATGTTTCAAAATATATTAGTGCCGAAAAATTAAAACGCGGTTTTGGATGGTTTACACTTTTAGTGGCCATAGCGATCCTATACCGGGAACTATTTTAGTACAGTGACAAAAGTCACAAAGTGGACTTCAACGGTACCCTATCTTTGAAGGAAACAAAATAAGTACCAAATTTCTTTTAGTTACAACCTAAATCTTTCAGTTTATGAACATTGAACAAATTTATACAGGCTGCCTGGCACAAGGCGCTTATTATATCGAATCCCAAGGCGAAGTGGCCATCATTGACCCCATGAGAGAGACGCAACAATATATTGATAAAGCCCAAGCTAGTGGTTCAAAAATCAAATATATTTTTGAGACGCATTTCCATGCCGATTTTGTTTCTGGCCATATTGATTTGGCAAACAAGACCGGCGCTACCATCGTTTTTGGCCCGGGAGCTAAAACGAGTTACGACATCCATTCAGCAGCAGATAATGAGGAATTCAAACTGGGAAACATCATCATCAAAGCCTTACATACACCCGGGCACACGCTTGAATCCACAAGCTATTTGCTCATTGATGCGCAGGGGAAAGATCACGCCCTATTTTCTGGAGACACCTTGTTTCTTGGCGATGTTGGACGTCCTGATTTGGCAATTAAGTCCGATTTAACCAAGGAAGACCTTGCAGGCATGCTCTATGATTCCCTTCGGAATAAAATAATGCCACTCGCCAATGAGGTTATTGTATATCCTGCACACGGCGCTGGATCGGCCTGCGGAAAAAACTTGAGCAAAGAAACGGTGGGAAGCATAGGCCATGAGAAAAAAACCAACTATGCCCTACGGAAAGATATGACCAAGGCTGAATTTGTTGCAGAAGTATTGGACGGTATCGCACCACCCCCACAATATTTCGCCAAAAACGCCATGCTTAATAAGTCTGGATACGATAATTTTGAAACTGTGTTAAAGACCGGAAACATTCCGTTATCGCCTGAAGCATTTGAAACGATTGCCAATAATCAAGACGCCCTGGTTTTGGATGTGCGTAACCAAGCAGATTTCATTGAAGCCCACATCCCTAATTCCATTTTCATAGGTCTCAACGGGCAATTCGCCCCTTGGGTTGGCGCTTTGATAACCGATATCAAGCAACCCATCTTATTGATTGCGCCAGAAGGTCAAAGCGAAGAAGCCGTGACGCGACTATCACGCGTGGGTTATGACAATACTTTGGGCTATTTGGAAGGTGGCATGGATGCTTGGAAAGCTTCGGGCAGAGATATTGATAAACTAAAATCCATTTCTGCGGAAACATTTGCCAAATTGGCTAAATCTGAAGATCTCAACATCTTGGACGTTAGAAGAGATGGCGAATATAAAAGCAAGCACTTGGAAGATGCACAGCATTTTGCCTTGGATTATATCAATAGCCACATGAATGAAGTCTCTAAAGACAAAACTTACCACATACACTGCGCTGGTGGTTACAGAAGTGTGATTGCCGCCTCTATCTTAAAGGCTAGAGGATATCATGATTTGGTAGATGTTGCTGGAGGATTTGGCGCGATTAAACATACCGATTTGCCAATTACAGAATTTATTTGTCCGTCTACATTGTAGTTTTTTATCGCAGCAACGCAGAGTCAAAAACACGAAACCTTCCGAGATTTTATAATCCTGAACCGTTTCTTGTTTTTGATACTTCCAATCAATAAAAATTGTGTTCAGCTAAAAAATTTAGAAGATGGTTAGCAAAAAATTACTTATTCAACATGGAGATCTAGATTCATCTCCTGAACAATTCAGTAGTAAAATACTCATTGAAAAATTAATAGTTGTTGAGAAATTGGAAAAGCGTATTCAAAAATGATTAAAACAATCAACTAATAATTACACAATTTCAGCACTCAAACCTGCTTCCAAAAGCTTGGAGCATTTAGGTTC
The DNA here is from genome assembly GCF_007997225.1 of Subsaximicrobium wynnwilliamsii. Lineage (GTDB taxonomy): Bacteria > Bacteroidota > Bacteroidia > Flavobacteriales > Flavobacteriaceae > Psychroserpens > Psychroserpens wynnwilliamsii. Next base: position 286,452 of record NZ_VORM01000002.1, on the reverse strand, counting down.
AAGCTCATCGTATGTACCGGTCTTAACGGTACATTTGCCTTTGTAGTGCACTAAGATTGAGCATTGCTCCGCCTGTTCTGGCGTGTGGTTGCACACATACATCAAGGTATCTATGACATGATCAAAGCTATTGACATCGTCATTAAACAACACAATCTCATTGAGATGCTGTTCTAAAGTATCAACTTGTGATTCTTCCTGTATTTTTTCTTTGGTGCTCATAATTTATGCGTACTTCTTTAAATTTGAGTATAATAGAGGCAAATTTCTTGTACCCATAGCAAAATTACAAAATTTAAGCTTACGGTTTTAAAGCTTCTCAATATCTTAACATTTATTAGTTCTTGAATTTTAAAGCCACCCATTTATTACGTTCTAATGTCGCTGAACGCTTTAGGCCTAATCGCTCACATTCGGCTTCAATACTAGCGATATCCTCGTTGTAGAATCCGCTGAGAAACAACGAGCCTTCACTATTTAACGCCTTTGCATAAACAGCAAGATCTTGAAGCAGGATATTTCTATTGATATTGGCAATAATAACATCATAATTTTTACCACAAAGCAGCTGCGCATCACCTTCGAGCACAGTGATGTGTTCGCAATTGTTACGCTCCACATTCTCGAGACTGTTGAGATAACACCAATTGTCATAATCAATGGCATCAATGGGTTTGGCGCCCCTCATTTCGGCAAGTATCGCTAAAACTCCTGTACCACAACCCATGTCTAACACCGATTTATCCTGAAGATCTGCTTTCAAAATATGCTGAATCATCATGTGCGTTGTTTCATGATGTCCTGTGCCAAAACTCATCTTTGGTTCAATGATTATATCGTACTTGGTATTGGGCTTCTCGTGGAAAGGTGCTCTTACAGAACACATATCATCGACAACTATAGCATTGAAGTTCTTCTCCCACTCTACATTCCAGTTGGTTTGTTCAATTGCTTCAGAAGTGTAGGAAATCTCAAATTCATCGGACTTTAAAATCTGGGTATCGTCTAAGATACCGTCGTGCCATTCCTTTTTTTGGATGTAAGCGGAAACACCTGCTTCGGTTTCTACAAAACTTTCAAAACCTGCATCGCCCAATTCAGCGATTAGAATGTCTACTGCTGGTTGTAAGGGTTCGACTTTAAACTGATATTCTATATATCCTTCTGCCATGATTTTTTTTTTCAAATTTACTAATCATTCATATTAGTTAGTACATTTGCGGCCAATAAAAAATTTTATGAAAAATCTGTTTTTTTGTTTAATGGTATTACTCGTTTTTTCTTCTGTAAAAGCACAGGATAATAACGATATAAAACTTTCGGCACTTCCCTATTACAATTATGGAAAAGGCTTAGGAATTACATCAGCCGACAGTATTTTTCAACTTAATATTCGCTTTAGGATGCAAAACAGGGTTACTTACCTCCGCAATGATGATGAGGACCCAGCTTATGAAGCTTTGATAAGACGCTTGCGATTGCGATTTGATGGTTATGTTGGTGACCCAAAAATAATTTACGTGATCCAATTGTCATTTTCACCTGGAGATGTTGGCGCAATTGAAAATGGAGAGAACATAAATATCATTAGAGATGCAGTCGTTTTTTACCGGCCAAACAAACATTGGAACATTGGGTTTGGTCAAACAAAATTACCTGGAAACAGACAGCGTATCAACTCTTCTGGCGCATTACAATTAACCGACAGAAGTATCAATAATGCACGTTTCAATATTGATCGTGATTTTGGTCTACAAATTTACTATCTGAACGAGTTGGAAACTAAATTTTCATACAATGTCAAAACAGCGATCAGCACTGGAGAAGGGCGAAACTGGACCAGAGAACCCGATAATGGTTTGGCATTTACAGGTAAACTGGAACTGTTCCCTCTTGGCTCTTTTCAAAGCAACGGAACATTTTTTGAAGGTGATTTAAAGCGCGAAGACAGGCCTAAAATCATGATTTCTGGAGTGTATCATTACAACGAGAAAGCAAGACGAAACCAAGGAACACTGGGAAACGAACTATTTGAGAGACGGGATTTGAAATCCTTGTTTGTTGATACGGTCGTCAAATATGATGGCTGGGCCTTTCAAGCGGCTTATATGAAACGGATGGCTGATGACCCCATCACAATCAATCCAAACGATAGCAACAATCTCGAATACGCTTATGTTGGCGACGGGTTTGATACGCAGTTAAGCTATCTATTTGAAAACAACTATGAAGTGATTGGTCGATTTTCACATCAAACACCCAATGCTAAAATTGCAAGTTTAACACCTCAAGCCAATCAGTACACATTGGGAGTTACCAAATACATCTGGGAACATGCTCTCAAACTGCAAGCGGAAGTCACAAGAACTGACCTCAACTATTTTGATACTACCCATGCTGAAAACTGGTATTTACGCTTTCAGGTTGAAATAGGAATTTAATCTAAAACGATCTTGTTCTCTTAAAAAGCATTCACAATCGCGTAGAAATCTTCTGCCTTGAGGGATGCGCCCCCAATCAATCCGCCGTCAACGTCGGGTTTGGAGAAAATCTCTCTTGCGTTTGCAGGTTTTACGCTTCCGCCATAAAGAATACTCATGGTATTGGCCACGTTGACACCATATTTACCGTCTAAAGTTTTTCTAATAAACGCGTGCATGTCTTGCGCTTGCTCTGGGCTTGCAGTTTCTCCAGTACCGATGGCCCAAACAGGCTCGTAGGCCAAAACGATGTTCTTAAAAGCGGCTGCATCCAAATGAAATAGCGCATTCTTGATCTGGCTTGCAACGATTTTTTCTTGATCTCCAGCCTTTCTATCTTTCAATTCCTCTCCAAAACAGAAAATGACGCGCAACTCGTTTGCTAAAGCTGCATCTACTTTTTTTGCCAAAGATGCGTCGGTTTCATTATAATAAGCGCGACGTTCACTGTGACCTAAAATCACCGTCTTAACACCAATGCTTTTGAGCATGCTGGCGCTAACCTCGCCTGTATAAGCCCCGTTTTCAGCAAAGTGCATGTTTTGGGCGATGACCTCAATATCATCCTCTCGAGTGGACTGAAAAGCATGCCAAAGATTTGTGAATGCTGGAGAAATCATGACCTCGGCATTTGAGGTTTTGGATTGTTTTTTCAAATCGGAAAGTAAAGTTTCTGTTTCCGCTAGATCGTTGTTCATTTTCCAGTTGCCTGCTACTATGTGTTTTCTCATCGCTGTGCCACGTCTTGAGCGTGGTATGTTTTAGTTAAACTTTAATTTTATTTATAATGACAAGGCCTTCAAAGTCTTGTCGAAATTAGTTGATCTTAAATCTATTGAATTGAGATTCTAAAATTTTGACAGCATTTTAGTCGCTGAATCGCTTGTTCAAAATATTGAAAGAAGCGCTATCGCCAAGTAAATTAAAAACCCATATTTTGAAATAACACAGAGCATAAACCTATAGTTCATGCTGCTGCGTCAACAAATTTGCCGTGTCTTATTCAAAGATAAAAACAAAAAGGCGATTTCTGGAGTTTCTGTCTGCAATGTTTTGAGATTCGGCTAGCCTTTTTTATCCTCATGTCATTTTATGAGCTCTATGAAAGTAAGCTTTTCCACTTCGGAATTGACAAAAATTCTGACCTAAGGATGCTTCGGAAGAATGGGTGCTATGAACATGGACTTTGGTACATGGAAATATTTATACAGAAGCACAGGCTAAGGATTATTTTTATATCGGAGTGTTGCTTGTTGTTGCTGGCTGTGTATTCTAACGAAGCCTAAAAGGCGCAAAGTTGTCTGACTAATTTGCACGCGAAGAAACAATTCAATCACGACTGAGACTGCGACTGAAAACTGGGACTGAGACAAGTCATTCAAGTTTAACCTTCGGGTCCAACCAGCCATAAATGACATCCACAAAAATATTGATGATTATGAAAAGCAATGCAATAACCAAAACTGCACCCATAATCACTGGTAAATCCAGCGTATTTAAGGCATTCACGATTTCTTTACCGAGGCCATTCCAACCGAAAATGTATTCTACAAAAACCGCTCCTGCCAGCATGGAAGCGAACCAGCCGGAAATGGCTGTAACCACAGGATTCAATGCGTTTTTCACGGCGTGTCTTCTAATGATTTGAATTTCACTCAACCCTTTAGCCCTTGCAGTTCTAATGTAATCTTGATTGAAAACTTCCAACAAAGAATTACGCATCAATTGGATCACTACTGCCAAGGGACGAATGCCCAGGACCACTGCTGGTAGAATTAGATTTTTTAATTGGAGCTGCATCTTTTCGCCAAAATCATCGAGTTCGTAGAGACTTCCTGTCATTTCGAGGTTGGTGTATTTGTGCAAGACAAACCCAAAAAACCAGGCAAAGAGAATCGCGCTAAAAAACGAGGGCACACTCATACCCAATGTACTGAACACCTGTATGGTCTTATCCAACCATTGGTCTTTGAACAATGCAGATACTATCCCCAAGATCACGCCCAGAATAATGGCGATGCAAATGGCCGAAACCGCCAAAATCGCCGTATTGGGCAAGGTTTCAGCAATTACCTCAGACACCTTTTTTCCTTGCTTTGTGAAACTTTCGCGTAAGTAAGGAAATTTGATTACAGTGGTATGTTCTCCAATGGTGAACAATGTTATTGCTGAATATTTACCTTCTGCCAAATACGTGTAATCACTTGTTTTGGTGGAATGAAACGAAATAGGAGACAAATCGTTCAAATAATAAAAATACTGTGTGGAAAGTGGTTTGTCAAAGCCATACTTCGCTTTTACGGCAGCAATTTGATCACTGTCCTCATTTTGTCCCAACATCATTTGCGCGGGATCGCCGGGCAAAACGTTGAATAAAAAAAATATCACAGTAACCACACCAAATAAGGTAAGTAAGGCGTAAAAGATTTTATTTAGGAGGTAGTTTAGCAGTTGGTTTGTTGTTTGTTGTTAAGATAAAAAATGGTATCGGTACTATAGATTCATTTTTGTCTGTGATTTTGAGCGGATCCCGTTTATGAGTTTCAAATGCGACAGATTCCTTTTTAAAACGTCTTGATTCAGATTCAATGGTCTTGATCTCCTCTGCACTTATGTATGAAAGGCGTCTTACCGACTTTCAATTTGCCATTGATTTTCACAAAAGCAACCAATGCTTCAGCTAAACATCTCAGATCTCATTTAGGATGAATTGTTTCAGCAAGCCACTTTCGAGGCCGATATAAGTCAAGGAACTCTAAACCGCTTAACAGATTTCAATTTGAGATTCTCAATGACGAGCTTCGTTTTCATTTAATTTGGAACTGTTTATTGGCATCCATTGCAAATTATAATGCGTGGTGCTTAGTATTCCAAATCGTCGATATCATTCCAATGCACCTTTTGAATCACGGTTCCCTTTTTGAGAACAACAAGTCCTGGATTAGAGCGCACAATTGTTTTCAGCACTTTTTCATCACACAGATAAAACTCAAAATCCAAATCATAGGCCTCGCTAATCTCCTGTTTTTTATCATCCCCAGAAGCGGTCATTCCAATCACAGTAAAGCCTTTTTTCTTCAGCTCGTCGGTTTTGACTTTTATATCTTTCCAACCAGCAGTTTCTGCTTTTTCCAAGCTATAGGCCACTACGATTACCAATTTGTCTTTATTTAAAAATGCTTCAGTCAAATCCTCATCTTCAGATTCAATGGAAAAATCTTGAATTTTAGGCACATCGGCCTCTTGGATCACTTTGGTATCAACACTAATTATTTTATCGTAAGATTTTGGCCCGCGCCCACGATCGGTCAAGGTTTTCTCCTCCCCTCCTTCCGTATAATGCCATGTATAATCTGAAATTGCCATTTGTGCATCTTCTGGCAATTCCATGTTTTCCAGAAGATTGTCCCCTACTTTATAAGGTCTAAAATCTAAAGCAGGAAGGTGCATCAATACATAATAACCAAAACCCAAACAGGCTATAAAGCTCAGCAATGCCGCAACGGTCAAGCCAAATCTACTAAATACGGGTTTGATGAAACGCCTGCCAATTACCAAGACAATAATGAGTGTCAACAAGATGAGGTCCTTAGTAAATGATTCCCAGGGAGTGAGTTTTAGAAAATCCCCAAAACAACCGCAGTCTTTGACTTTTTCGAAATAAGCTGCATAAAACGTCAAGAATGTAAAAAAGACGATCATCGCCAAAAGGCTAAACACAGTGAATTTGGGCTTATAACCAATGAGCAAAAACACGCCCAATACGACTTCAAAAACCACTACAAATATGGCCAACCCCAATGCATAAGGCATTAGAAAAGGAAGATTCAACACATCGTAGCTAAAATATTCCTCAAGTTTATATGAAAAGCCAAGCGGATCATTCAGTTTAATAAAACCTGAAAAAATGAAGAGGGCTCCTACTAAGATTCTGCAAATGTTGACAATTATTCTCATTATTCTTTTTTTATGCTGAATGGATTAAAGCAAATTTCAATTTGATATTTGTATTCTGGAATTTATGCGATTTCGCCATCTTGGTTTAGATGAATCAACGCAAACGCTGCATAATTAATCATGTCCTGATAATTGGCTTCAATCCCTTCGCTAACAATTGTCTTGCCTGCATTGTTCTCTATTTGCTTCACGCGCAACAATTTCTGCAAGATCAAATCGGTTAGGCTGCTAACACGCATGTCGCGCCAGGCCTCTCCGTAATCGTGGTTTTTATCAAGCATCAGTTGTTTGGCAATGGCAATTTTTTGATCGTATAATTGCTCGGCTTCCGCTAAGTCAAGGTCAGGTTGCTCTACAACTCCTTTGTCCAATTGAATCAAAGCCATGGTGCTATAATTGATGATGCCAATAAATTCGCTCACTTCATCTTCGTCGACCTTGCGAACCTCATTTTGTTGTAAACCTCTTATGCGTTGCGCCTTGATAAAAATTTGATCGGTTAAACTTGGCAATCGCAAAATACGCCAAGCACTGCCATAATCGGCCATTTTATTTACAAAAAGACTTCTGCATTTCGCAATCACTGCGTCGTACTGCTTCGAGGTATCCTTCATGGAACATTTTTAATTTTGCGTAAATTTCGCCTAAATAGTTCAGAGTTCAAAGTTCAGGGTTTAAAGTTTTACAGAGATACCGCCAAATTTAATAAGAACTTGACAACTATTGAATCACATCCCTTGAGTTCCCAATTTTCAATAATTTTAAACCATTGGATGTTTAAGACCTACAAATCCCTGCAGAGGGTTTTCTCCCCCGAGGCTTGCCTCGAAGTACAAAAAACATCTTTCAACCCATATCCTGTAGGCTTGCCCCGAGGTTATTGATTTCCCACGGTTTTTTGATTGAAAATCCATTAGTTCTTAATTTCATCACTACAAAGTAGGATTAAATGAAGGTTATACTAATTTTTATCCTGAACTGAACTTAATTTTAGTAAATAGCTATAAATTTGAATTTTAAACTTTGAACTCGAAATCCACCTCATGACCATCAATTGCAAAGGCCAACTCATAGACCTAACCACGCCAAAGGTCATGGGCATTTTAAATGTTACACCAGATTCCTTTTATGATGGGGGTCGTTTTAAATCGGAAAAAGCGATCTTAGATCAAGTGACCCTCATGCTGAAGGAAGGCGCCACGTTTATCGACATTGGGGCACAAAGTTCCAAACCTGATGCTGAAACGGTTTCCGAAGCAGAAGAACTGCAACGCCTTTTGCCAGTATTAGAATTACTGCAGCAGCAATTTCCTGAGATTTTGATGTCTGTGGACACCTTCCGAAGTGAGGTTGCAAAACAGGCTGTTCATGCTGGTGCCTGTATGATCAACGATATTTCGGCAGGGCATTTGGATGCACAAATGTTGGAAACCATCGCAAAGCTCAAGGTGCCTTACATCATGATGCACATGCGAGGCACTCCAAAAACCATGAAAAATCTCACTGATTACGAGGATTTGATTAAGGAAATCGTATTTTATTTTTCTGAACGGATTGCAAAAGCAAGACACTTGGGCATTAGCGATCTAATTTTAGATCCTGGTTTTGGTTTCGCCAAGACTTTAGAACAGAATTTTGAGTTGCTCAACAAACTCGAACTGCTCAAAATGGCAGAGTTACCAGTTTTGGTAGGGGTTTCAAGAAAATCGATGATCTATAAAAGTCTAAATACCACTGCGGAAAAAGCACTCAATGGCACCAGCATTCTCAATACCATTGCCCTTCAGAAAGGCGCCAAAATTCTTCGTGTGCATGATGTCAAGGAAGCGATGGAGTGTGTTCATTTAGTAAAGTTATTGAATTGTTAAGTTGTTAAGTTGTTAAGTTGTTAAGTTGTTAAGTTGTTAAGTAAAAAAAAATGAAAAAAATATACATAGTTCTAATTAGCATGGTTTTATTTTCCTGCGGAAATGAAAAAAAAATCCTTCTGCCCGAAATTGAAAATGCCAAAATCACTGAAGTCTTAGACGTCTCTCCTGCCTACCTGTTTTATGATGAAACCAAAGCAGATAGTGTGGAGCTCAACCGTAAAAACCTCATCAGCACCACAAATTGGCTGGTCAATGTGGATAAGCGTCTTAAACTTTCGCAAGCCATCCCGAAGATTCAAATCATGCAGGATAAAAAACGCAATGCGGAACTGCACAAGAATGAAAACGCGAAAAACTACTACACTTGCAACGATACCAGCATCAAAAACCTAGGGTTTTTGGAGTTTACCGAGGTCTATTACAAAATCCAGAAGCTCAAAACCAAGCCCATACCAAAGCTGGAGCTTAGAGTGGAAGATTACCTAAAAAACCCAAGCATCACCAGCAAAATGCCCGTTTTGAAAATTTACATCCAAGAAGACGGTAATACCTATTTAAACGGAGAGCTTTTGGACATTGAAAATGCATTGAGTAAAATTACTACCATTAGGGAAGCAATCAATGCCAAGGGATTTATTTTGATATTGTGGTTTGACAAAAATCTTAGTTTTCAGGACTACATCCATGTGAAATCGCAATTGACAGCCGCAGATTCCAATTATATCACGATAGACCAGAATGAATTTATTTATTAACCCTATTTTGTTAAATTTACAAAAACACCAGCACTTTGGATAAATTCAAATTTTGGGATTTCGGGATCATTGATTTTATCGATGTGTTTCTCGTTGCCATCCTACTCTATTATATTTACAAGCTTATCAAAGGAACAGTTGCGATAAAAATTTTTATTGGTATTATCATTATCTATTTGGTTTGGCGCCTAACCGATTTGCTGAATATGTTCATGCTCAATCGTATTTTTGACGGCTTCATCCGTGTGGGTATTATCGCTTTGATTGTTGTTTTTCAGCCGGAAATAAGGAAATTCTTACTCATGGTTGGCTCCACTAATTTGGGTGGAAGAAGTAAATTGTTTGAGCGCATCACGTTTTTAAAAACAGAACATGAGACCGAAAACGACATTGTGGCCATAGTTTCGGCCTGCGATAAGATGTCCTCATCCCACACGGGCGCGCTCATCGTCTTGGAACGCAACAACAGTCTGGATTTTTTGACCAGCACTGGTGATGAAATGAACATTAAAGTGACCCAGCCCATCATTGAAAGCATCTTCTTTAAAAATAGTCCGCTTCACGATGGCGCCGTAATTATTGAGAACAATGTGGTCAAGGCCACACGGGTCATCCTTCCTGTAAGCAGCGAGCGCAACATCCCCCAACGTTTTGGTTTGCGGCATCGTGCAGCAGTAGGCATCACTGAAAGAACCGATGCGGTCGCCTTAGTTGTAAGTGAAGAAACCGGACAGATTTCCTACATCAAAGCTGGTGAATTTGTGGTTTTTGAAGACATTTCAGAATTGACAACTTTGCTCAACAAAGATTTATCTTAGGAAAATGGATTGTAAAAACTGCTATTTGCCACTCGCTGAAGCAAGCCAATTCTGCCACTCCTGCGGTGGTAAAGTCATAAAAAAACGACTTAGCTTTAAAAACCTTTGCGCGCATGTAGGGGAGACCTTTTTCAATTATGACAATAAGTTTTTGTCAACCTTTATTGATCTGTTCAAAAAACCAGAAGTAGTAATTGATAGCTATGTGCAAGGCACAAGAAATCGTTATGTAAATCCTATAGGCTTCTTTGGAATCATCTTAACCCTTAACGGACTGAACATATTTATAATAAATAAGTTCTATAAGAAATATCTGGATGCCACTGATTTGGTAGGCAATATTGACGCAGCCAACAATGAAGCCACCAAAAAGATCATGGCACTCTCTACCGATATATCCTTAGAATATGCCTCATTGTTTTTCTCCTTATTAATTCCGGTCGCGGCTTTGGTAAGTCTCATCGTGTTTTACAATAAAAGCTATAATTATACCGAACATGTTATTGTTTATTTATATAGCATGTCTGTCTATTCGTTGCTGTCTGTAGTTTTCGGCTTATCCGTTTTAGCAATTGCACCAGACTATTACTTCACATTTGCCAATGTGATGTACGTATTCATAGTTGTTTACCACTGCTATATCTTGACACGATTGTTCAAACTAAGCATCAAGCAGCTTACTATTAAAGTATTGCTATTTTTGATTGCTTTTTTCATTATATACATAGGAACTAGCATTTTGGTAGTATTCATACTTTTTTTTACAGGCACTGTCAATCCTCAAGATTTTTTACCACCTAAATAAAAATTTTACACCGCCTCAGCCTTTAGAAACTGAACTTCATACAAATTACGATAGTAGCCATTCTCCAGTTTCAACAATTCTTGATGCGTCCCTTTTTCAACGATTTTGCCCGCATCCATCACGATGATTTGGTCTGCGTTCTGTACCGTTGCCAAGCGATGCGCGATCACAATTGAGGTGCGATCCTTGGTTATTTTTTCGGTGGCATCCTGTATCAACTGTTCAGAATAAGAATCTACGGAAGACGTCGCCTCATCCAGAACCAAAATACTTGGATTGGTCACATAAGCCCGTAAAAAGGAAATCAATTGGCGCTGGCCAGAAGAGAGCATGACACCGCGCTCCTTAACATTGTACTTATACCCATTTGGCAAACTCATTATGAAACTGTGGATGCCAATGTCCTTGGCGGCCTGTATAACTTCAGCTTCAGTAATGTTGGGATTCTTGAGGGTAATATTGTTCAAAATGGTATCGGCAAATAGGAATACGTCTTGCAAAACCACGGCGATCTGTGCTCTCAAGGACTTTAAGGTAAGACTTTTAATATCTTTACCGTCAATGCAAATGCTGCCTCTCTGAATGTCGTAAAACCGATTCAGTAAATTGATGATGGTCGATTTCCCGGCTCCTGTAGCTCCAACAATGGCAATGGTTTGACCAGCTTTGACTTCCAAAGAAATACCTCTAAGCACGAGCTCATCGGCGACATAAGAAAAATGAACGTCCTTAAATGTGATGTCCCCCTTAAATTCTGAAGCAATTTCAGTCCCAGCGTCATCAATTTGCGATGTGGTATCCAACACCCTAAAAACGCGGTCTGCAGCAACCATTCCCATTTGAAGCGTATTGAATTTATTGGCAATCTGGTTCAACGGTCTAAAAAGCATAGGCACGTACATGATGAAGGCAAAGAGTTCACCTTCAGTAGCAGTATTGCCCATGACTACCATTAAGCCGCCCACCCAAATGATGGCGCCCAAGGTAATGGACGAGAGCAAATCGGCAATGGGAAAAAAGACCGAATTGTACCAAACCGTCTTTAACCAACCTTTTTTATGACGTTCATTAATGGCTTTGAAATTTTTATATTCCGTGTCTTCCCTTGTGAACAGTTGTAGGATTTTCATCCCAGTAATCCGTTCTTGCACGAAAGAATTAAGGTTCGAAACCTCATTACGAACCTCTTCGAAGGCGCGTTTCATATACTTCTGAAAAATCTTTGTGGCAAACAAAACAATGGGCATGGTAATAAAAGCGATGAGGCTTAATTTCCAATTGATAAAACACATCATCCCACCAACGACCAACATTTTAAGCAAATCGCTAAAAATCATGAACAGACCTTCGCCAAAAATATCTGCGATACGCTCCATATCGGTCACTGTTCTAGTAATTAAAACGCCTACGGAAGAATTATCGTAATACTTCATTTTAAACCTCAAGACATGGTCATACAATTTTACTCGAATATCCTTAACAACAGATTGCCCCAACCAATTGGCATAATAAATAAACAACAGCTGGCTCACGACTTCCAACACGAGCAAAACCGCCATGGCAATGATCAATAACATAAAACCGTCATACTCTTTTATGGCAATATGTTCGTCAATGGCTTTTTGCAAAACCAATGGTCGCAAAGCACCAAATACCGCCAACCCTATGACGCAAATCAAGGCCACAAAAAACACCGATTTATAGGGCTGTATGTAAAGCAACAAGCGCTTAAATAAGGAAAGGTCGAACGCTTTTTTCTTTTTAGGGGTATCCATTTATATACTTGGTGTTATTTTTTTTCTTAAAATTAATAAATTCCCAAATACTTGGGAAGTTTGCGGTCTCAATTAAATCCCTACAGAGGGTTTTATTACAAGAGGCTTGGCTCTGAATACAAAGAACAGCTTTCAATTCACACCTTGTGGTCTTGCCCCGAGCTTATAGGTTTGTGAGGCTCAAAGTCTCTATGTTCTACATGCCTTTTTTATATCCTCTATTCGCTATTTTCTTTTTTATATCATTCATCCTCGAAGCTGACCTCTATTTCCTAATCTGCTCAGAGTATTCTATATGAAACAAATATAAGCCATGTGCAGGAACTGAAAAACCCGCTTCACTGCGATCTTTAGACTTTATGATCTCGTGCAATTGTTCAACTTCCAATTTACCAGCGCCAATATTAATGAGGGTGCCCACGATAGCTCTTACCATATTTCGTAAAAACCGATCGGCTTTGATGGTAAAAACCAATTCATCGGCACTTTGCTCCCAACTGGCCTGCATGATATCACAGTTATAAGTTTTTACTTCGGTTTTGGACTTAGAAAAACATTGAAAATCCTTGTATTGCATGAGGATTTCACAGGCTTGAATCATTTTGGAAACTTCCAATTCATGATGCAATGCGTAAGCCAAATGGGTATTGAACACATTCTTTTTTGTCGAAATCTTATAACAGTAGCTTCTGCTTAAGGCATTGAACCGCGCGTGAGCATTAGCTTGCACCTCAAAAATATCATGTACCGCAATGTCGTCTGGCAAAAAGGAATTCAGTTTGAAAATTAAATTCTCGGGGAACTCCAAGGCCGTTTCAAAGTGGGCGAACATTTGCGAGGCGTGTACACCAGCGTCTGTTCTGCCGGCGCCTACAATCGCGATATCTTGCTGGAAAAGAGTAGAAAGCGTCTCTTCCAAAACCTGTTGCACCGTGATGGCATTAGGTTGATTTTGCCAGCCATGATATGCTGTTCCGTTATATGATAATTCAATAAAATATCTCAAAGGAAACCTATACTTTTGTAAAAAGGCAAAGATAATTAGTTTTGATGTGAATTGCCTTGCATTAACGTTTTATTAGTTTTGCTTCGGAAGGAAATCTGGTTTAAACAGCACTGAAACACAGCTTCTGTTTATTTGAAATTCCTTAGTATTTGACAATCCTTTTCAGTTTATGACAAAAATCCTTTTACTTTCAGACACCCACAGTTATATAGATGATGCTATCCTAAAGTACGTGAGACAAGCCGATGAAGTTTGGCATGCAGGCGATATTGGCAATCTCGAAGTGACCGACGCCATTAAAAAACTAAAACCATTGCGAGCGGTTTACGGCAATATCGATGGTAAGGAAGCGCGCGCTGAATTTCCAGAAAATAACCGGTTTATGTGCGAAGGCGTTGATGTGTTGATGACGCATATTGGTGGCTATCCGCCAAAATACAACCCGAGAACCCGGGAATTGATTCAAGCCAACCCACCAAAGCTTTTTATTTGCGGCCATTCACACATCCTCAAAGTCATGCCCGACAAACGTCTCAATATATTGCACATGAATCCTGGAGCGGTTGGCAAACACGGGTTTCATCAAGTGCGCACCATGTTGCGCTTTACAATTGAGGGTGCTAAAATTGAGAATTTGGAAGTGGTGGAGTTTCCTACGAGATGATTTATAGGAGTTTTATTTGCCAAAACAGATGCAACTTTGGATGCTTTGACAGCTTTGAACGGTATTATCTTTTGGCAATACTTATACTGCGAGAAAAATCCATTCGTATTAAAGATCAAAATTGCCTTTTGGCTTTAGAGATTTGGGATTTGAGATTTGGGATTTGGGATTTTTAGTCCAGCAAGGATGTTTATAGGTACTCAAGAAGATCCCGCCAAAAAGCGGGATTAGTTCAACCAGCAAATCCCAATGCGCCTTCGGCTTTTGGGATTTGGGCGTAGTGATTCAACTAAAATAACAAAAGATCCTTCCAAAAAGCGGGATTAGTTCAACCAGCAAACCCCAATGCGCCTTCGGCTTTTGGGATTTGGCGTAGTGATTTCAACTAAATAACAAAAGATCCCGCCAAAAAGCGGGATTAGTTCAACCAGCAAATCCCAATGCGCCTTCGGCTTTTGGGATTTGGGTTTCACTAAAAAAACCCAGGGTCTTCACCCTGGGTTCACGCACTAAAATAATTAAGATTATAGGCTTATCGCAATCGATCCACAGATTTTACAAGGTCTTCATCCTTCTTTATGGCTTTGTTGGCCAAGACCAACAAAACGGTAGATATAATAGGTATAAAAATCCCAACACCTTTCTCTGAGATGTGACTCTCTCCAGGCGGCATTAGTAGTTGATAAATCAACAGTCCTAACAATAAAAAGTTCAATATGATGTTAAGTCGTCCCAAAACAAATTGGAACTTCCTAGTTTTATAGCTAAATATGGAAATCAAAGATAACAAAGCAGACCCCAAAAACAAACCTAAATACAAATAATTGTCTTTTGCGTATACCGCCACATCCTCACTGTTGGTCCAAAGATGGAAAACGAAAATTAGTCCTCCAGACGCGATAGCTGCAAGTAATAAATAGATGGTTTGTATGCGTTGAATCATTGTTTTTTGATCAAATGAAGCACAAAATTAGTAGTTTCTTTTGTAAACTTATATCTATTTATAAAATAAAATTGTATTATTGCAATTGCAACTTGGTTACTTACAGAGTAGCAGTTTGTTAATCTTCAGATTTATTTCAAATTTTTCCCACAGTATTTAGAATTTCAGAAAAGTTGAGAAACAAATCATATGTCATAGAATAATCTTAATTAGTAAATACATACATGTTCGAAATTTCCGAATTAAAAGCAAAAAAGCTTCCTGAACTTCAGGCTATAGCTCAAAAATTGAATGTGCCTAAATACCGCACACTAAAAAAACTAGATCTTGTCTACCAAATATTGGATCTTCAGGCTGCTAATCCAGAGAAGGTAAAAAAAGAAATCATCGAAGTAAGTTCAAACAAGGATGATGACAAGACCACCGCTTCCAAAAGCAGTGACTCTAAGGACGATTCAAAAGACGCCCCTAAAAAGGAGTCTTCAAAAGACGATTCTTCAGAAGCTAAACCCGTCAAAAAACCTGCGATCAACAAAAAGCCTAGACCGGCTAGAGAGCGTGTTCAAAGCGATAAAAAGCCAGATCATAAGGAGCAAAAAACTGAAGTAAAAGACACTGGTAGCGATAAGTCGCCAAAAGCCGAATCAAAAGAAGAGGACGCCAAGGATACAAGTTCAAAAGCGCAGCCACAGCGTAAGAAACAGGATAAGGATACACGCTCCAAAAATCAAAAGGACAGCAAACCAAAACCTAACCCACGCCCAAAAAGCAACAACGATAATAATAACAAACAGCCCAATCCCCGTTCTAGAGAACGAAATGGTAATGTGCATAGTGGCAGCAATGGCAATCAAGACACAAGAAATCGTTACAGAGAGCCTGATTTTGAGTTTGATGCCATCATACAAAGTGAGGGTGTTTTAGACATCATGCAAGATGGATACGGGTTTTTGAGATCTTCAGATTATAATTACCTGTCCTCTCCAGATGATATTTATGTATCCCAATCACAAATTAGATTGTTCGGACTTAAAACAGGTGATACGGTTTTAGGAAACGTGAGACCTCCAAAAGAAGGCGAAAAGTATTTTCCTTTAATTAGAGTGAGTAAAATCAACGGCCAAAGACCAGAGGTGGTAAGAGACCGCGTGTCTTTTGAGCATTTAACGCCTTTGTTTCCGCAGGAAAAATTCAATATCGCCGAAAAACAAAGCACCATATCAACACGTATCATGGATTTGTTCTCCCCTATTGGGAAAGGCCAGCGTGGCATGATCGTGTCGCAACCAAAAACCGGTAAGACTATGTTGCTTAAGGATGTTGCAAATGCCATTGCAGCAAATCATCCTGAAGTATATCAAATGATCTTATTGATTGATGAACGTCCTGAGGAAGTTACCGATATGCAACGTAATGTGCGTGGTGAGGTCATTGCCTCGACTTTTGATAAAGAAGCTCACGAACACGTGAAAATCGCAAATATCGTTCTTGAAAAAGCCAAACGTTTGGTAGAATGTGGTCACGATGTTGTGATCCTTTTAGATTCAATTACCAGATTAGCGCGTGCCTATAACATGGTACAACCAGCTTCAGGTAAGATATTGAGTGGTGGTGTGGATGCCAATGCATTGCACAAGCCAAAACGTTTCTTTGGTGCCGCTCGAAATATTGAAAACGGTGGCTCTTTGACCATCATTGCAACGGCATTGACAGAAACCGGTTCTAAGATGGACGAGGTGATCTTTGAGGAATTTAAAGGAACAGGTAACATGGAGCTTCAATTGGATCGTAAGATTTCAAACCGCCGCATCTTCCCAGCTATTGATTTAACCTCTTCAAGTACGCGTAGAGATGATATTCTATTAGATGAAACAACCATTAAACGAATGTGGGTCATGCGTAAGTATTTGGCAGACATGAATCCTGTGGAAGCCATGGAGTTCATTAACGAACGTTTCAAACAAACTAAAAACAATGAAGAATTTTTATTGTCCATGAACGGATAATTCCAGTTCTTAAAAACCACAAAAATCCTTGATTCAACATCAGGGATTTTTTTTTACGCTTCATTAAAAAGAAAACACCTGTTCACAGACTACGAACAGGTGCTTTCCACTAACAAAAAAACTCTCAATTTACCATACTCTCATACAGTAAGCCTTCATAATCAACAAATTAAATTTAGTTAAGGCTAAACCAAATTATCCGTCTAATTCAAGGATATTAATTATTGATCATTAAAATCAAAAAGCAAAAAAAGGGTTTAAGCCCAGTTTTGATGCTATCATTTTTACATACGGTAAAATACCAACTGCGGTTTCGTAACTCTTGAAAAAAAGAGCTCTCAAAAATCGCCATAAAAAATATACCTTTGTACATTCGATTTTAATTAGCCTTATGAACCCATCAACCAACGGTTGGATAGAAAATTTTTGCTCCAGAATTGCTAAACAGCAGCTGCCATTTAGCAATTTCGACGCGCTTTACGATGCTTTAAAAACCTACGGCTTTATTTATGGCGTCAACGTCTCTTGCGTCGCACCTTTTGCCACTAAAAACAGTTATTATTCTGAAGATGAATTAGCAAAGATCAACTTGATCACTGCCATGTATCATGTGTATGCTTTTCGAAATCGCAGCGTGAATGACAAGAGCTTCTCGATAACACTTCTCGAATTTTATGAAACTCTGGAAATCTCAGATTTTTCTAGATGGGATAAGTTTTTCATCGGTAAGAGTCAGTCGGCACGGTTGGAACGCTTGATTAATGACCGAGTTAGTTTAGAAGACAGCACGCATTCCAAAAATTTCAACAAATCCTTTACCAACTCTTTGCTCTGTGTTGACGTCTTCATCTTTAAACTTTTTTTAGAAAAATCCAGTAAAAATATTAATCTGGAAATTAAATCGAATGCTGCTTATTTAGAGCAAATTATCGTTGGTACGCTTTATCAGTCTTTAAATTCACGTGGCGAAATTACTATTAAAGATAAAGCGGTCGTTGATATGATAGAAGCCTCCAAAGCCTTTGACGACAGAAAAGCGCCGGCTACGGAAGATCTTATTTACAATATTGACTACAACATTAGCCAGGAAGAAAAAATATACCTACTCGATCTGGTCTGTCTTTCTGTAAGGGACGACGAATTTATGGATGCGACAGAATTTGAGTTTTTGATCCAACTTGCCAATAGATTAGAACTCAAGGAATCTGATATTACGAACGCCATGAAGTGTGTGACCAGTTTTAGAAAAGCGCACAAGAAAACAATTTTGCTTTTACAGCAAACCAACCCCATCAGCAACTTTTTTGACAACTCTTACAGACTCGTCAATAAATTGATACGCCGCAATAGCAAGCGTTTGGTAAAGGAACTTAGGCAAAGCAAGGATCTATTGGCCTTAATCACCAAATCCACACATACCGATCTTACCAAGGAAGAACAAAAACGAATGCAGTCCCAATTGCTTGAAATCTTGAAAACCATTCCTAGTTTGGCTATATTTATGCTTCCTGGAGGAGCGATCCTGCTTCCTATTTTCGCAAAGTTGATTCCTAATTTATTGCCTTCAGCATTTGACGACAATCACATTGAAAAGTAAACGCAAGTGTTTTTAACTTCGGAAAAAACACAAAAAAAGCTCTGTGTTTTTCCGAAGACAATTTATTTGGCTTTCATATAAGCAATGACAGCGGCTTTGGTGGTGTACCAATTTCTACCCTCCTTATGCGCGTCTATTTTACCTTGTCTCGCCAGAAGACTCACATATTCCTGCCCATAAGGTACCGAAGGGTCTTCAACCACACTGGAAATGGGTTGATACTCTAAATCACTGTCTGGCAAAGCCGAAACATAAATATTAAGTGTGCGCTCCAAGGCTTGGCACATCAAGAGCATGAGCTTCTCGTAATTACCGGTATTGGCTTGGTTCAACGCCTTATAATACTTTTGCCGATCATTGGTTAAGATAATGGCCGGCGGAAAACCTTGCGCCATCAAAATGAGGTTCATGGCCAATCTCACCGTACGCCCGTTACCATCAAAAAATGGATGGATATAGACAAACTTGTGATGAAACACACTTGCCAATTCTATAACATTTAGCCCCAGCGGATTCTCAACAACAAATTGAACCAAATCATCAAGTAATTGGGAAACTTTGGATGCATTTGGCGGTATAAAATTGGCTCCCGAAATACGTACACCTCCATTGCGCAAGCGACCGGCATGATCATCTTCAATTGATCGTAACACCAAAGCATGCAGCGCCAAAATATCTTTACTGTTTAGTACATAGTTTGGTTGAAGTAAATTATAGAGCAAGTCAATGGCAGTTTCATGGTTTTTGGCCTCAAAATGCTCCCGAAGTGATACACCCTTAATGGTAATTCCTTCCTGCAAAACCAGTTGGGTTTCACGAAGTGTCAAGGAGTTACCCTCAATACTATTGGAGTTGTAGGTCCATTCAATGGATAGAGCTTCCTTGAGTTTTTGCAAGGCGATTTGAGGCAAAGGTCTTGAGGTCTTCAAGAGGTTTGCCTTCTCAAACAAGCGATTGAATGTTGTTTGTAAAGTGTCGCGATATGATACATCTACTTCCCACATACCACAAATATACGAAATATCGGTTGGTTTAAAAAATCAACCTATCCGATTTTTTTAACTCAACCAGTCTTTGAAATCTTTGACACGCTCTCGAGCGACAACGACTTCCTGTTCCTTGAAATTGTTGAGTTTAATCTGCAATCTTGAGTTGGTGTAGCTAATCATATCTTTAATCGCATTGATATTCACAAAGAATTTCCGACTGATCCTGAAGAATTTTTGAGGTTCCAACTCGGCTTCCAACTGCTCTAGCGTGGTGTCGAGCAAATAGTTTCTGCCTTCTGAAGTAAAAGCATAAGTCCCTTTGTTTTCACTGTAAAAACATTCTATATCATCAATATTGATTAATTTGAGATGTTGGCCAACTTTTACTGAAAATCGTTTTTTGTACTCGCGCTCTAAAGGATTTACCAAGAGTTTTTTAATATCGTCAAAATCCAATGTTACTGCTTGTTGCTTTGAACTTCGCCCCTTGAATTTTGATAATGCCTTTTCCAAATCCCCATCGTCAATGGGTTTTAACAAGTAGTCTATGCTGTTCAATTTAAAAGCCTGCAAGGCATAAGCATCATAAGCCGTAGTAAATATCACTGCGGAATGGATTTCAACAGCCTCAAAAATCTCGAATGAGAGTCCGTCACTGAGTTGTATATCTAAAAGTATAAGATCGGGATGTGCATTGTTTTGAAACCAATTAATGGATTCTTCAACCGAGTGCAGCATGGTTTCCGCTTCAATCTCAAGAACAGCAAGCATACGCTGTAAACGTCTTGCCGATGGTTTTTCATCTTCGATGATAATGACTTTCATAAATTCGGTTTAGAGTGAGTTGGTATCTCATTGGGTTGAAACGATTCCAAAAAAAAAGACCCAATTTAGGGTCAAGTTAAGGAAAGTATTAAAATGTGACTGATATTAATTAAAAAAAACTGCACGTTCTCTTTACGGAATCATTTAAGCCAAGTGTGAACTACGTTTTACTTCGGATACCGTTTCTTGATGTTTCGAATCAATTCCTCAAGACCATTCAGTTTTAATTCGTAAACCTGAGTTAACATATCGCCCAACTTCCCTTTTGGAAAACCTTTGTTGTGGTACCAAACCACATAATACTCTGGAAGATCAATGAGATATCGCCCTTCATATTTGCCATAAGGCATTTTGGTATGTGCCAATTGTATGAGAAAATTTTGGTCGGGCTGTATCATGTTATTTAGACTCAAATTGCTGGTATTTTTCAAGTTCGTTCTTTACCAAACTTGCCCATTGCTCTTGCTGTTCAACATCACGGGAGTTATTGGTTTCCAAATCATAAGTGTTTTGCATCTTGGCCATATCTCTATTGGCATTTCTATGCACGCGTCTTAAATCAGACTTGATCGCTTGCGTAGTTTCCAAATCGTTCAAAGCTGCCCTTAGCATCCTTACGTGCAATTCAGCGATGTCAAAATGCAGCTGCTCATGTGCTAATACGGTTTCATTGCATTTGTCTTTTTTATACCAAGAACTCTCAGGATAAAAATTAGCCTCTGCCGTCGCAACAAAACTCACAAAACGCCTATCGGCTTCTTTCAACGAATAGGAAAACGTAATGCCTGCGGCGGTAAGTGCCACAGCATCACTATTGGGATCCACCACTGCTTGATAATCGGCCCAAGTTAAATTTCTATCGGGCTGCCATGTAAATGCAGTCTCTTGCTGAACGCCAAAAAACAACATAAAAGCAAACAGCAGTGCATATTTTGAAGCCATCATTTCCATTTGAAGACGATATTTTTTTCTATATCCGGATGCAAACTATAATACACAGGGCAGGTTATGGCACTGTGCTCCAGTATTTTTCGTGTCTTCTCATCTGCTTCAAAAGGCAAAGTGAAAATCACGTCTATTTTTGAAATACGTCTTGGATTGGTAGCCATAGTCTTTGTGACTTCAGCAATTGTACCTTCCATATCCAGATGCATAGCTTTGCATTTAATGCCCATAATCGTCAACATGCAACTTGCCAAACCTGTGGCCACCGTATCTGTTGGCGAAAATGCTTCACCCTTACCATTATTATCGCTTGGTGCATCTGTAAAAAAAGTGCTTCCAGATTTTAGATGTTCGCTTTCGGTGCGCAAATTCCCCAGATAAGTTACTTTTGAGGTCATAATTTTGCTTCTACTATGGTTAAATCTTCATATTTTACAATATAGACCGCTTCGTTATAATAGCCACCGTACATTTTTTTGGCGTATCGAAATTTATTTTCGAAATATTCGGTCTCGATATCTTCTGAAGACGCTTGGTACAAATCATCTGCAGAGGCCAAACGCAACAATAAATCAAAGGTCAAATCAAAACCTCTAACCGCATATTTGTTTGGGCTTACGTTATAGATTCTCCTATAATCCCGCACAAAGGGGTTGATAGTGCTCGAAATATCTGTGGTTTTGTTTGGCGACGGGTAATGGAATTTAAGATTTGACAAATGGTAATTTGAAATTTCCCTGCCGTCAAAAGCTTTGTTTCTATCTGTAGTCATCAAAATGATTTGAGTAGAACTCGTGCTCATCCCATTAACCATACTAATAACGTTTGAGGCGAAACCTTCATTCATGGTTTCTAAAAAGACGATGTTTCTTCCAGTTCTGAAGACATTGACCAAATCATTTTGATTAATATAATAGGCTTCCTTGCCTTCTTTATCGTTTCTTGAGAACACCTGTTTTGCCGAAGGAAACTCTCCCTTTAATTTGTCACTAATCACTTTATTTTTAGAATCGGAGATAATGACCACATGTTTTGGTTGCGTATCAGACTTTACAAAATTAATCATTGTTTGCACCAACAATTCGGAAGATGGAATGGTTTGGTAGACATTATCGAACAAATTTATGGGCATGGTCAAGGGCGATAACACTGGAATGTTGTCTTTTCTTAATTCTGAAGCAACCTGATTTAAATTTTCTGAAAGCATCGGCCCAATGATCGCATCATAATCTGAAAAATCATTATCACGAAGAATTTTTGCGACCTCTGTGCTTAGGTTTTGGGTGTCAAAAACTTTGAGATGCGTGGAGATCCCTAATTGTTTGGCTGAGTCTAAGGCCATTAAAACACCTGCGTGAAAATCGAGTGAGGCCGATAGCAGTGCATCGGTTCTTATTTTTTTCTTGGTCTCGTCAATAGCATCCAAATTAAGTTTGGCAGTTCTAAAAGGTAACATCACTGCAATTTTCTTTTCTTTGAAATTCGTTAATTTCGAGCTTAGATTCGTGTTAACGATATCTTCAACTACCAAAGTGGTTTTGCTGGTCTTTGGCACTTTGATGATCATTCCTAATTTTAGGCCATCTTCCTTTAATTCTGGATTGATCGCTTCCAACTCTTCTTGGGTCACGCCTAATTTTCTATTGAGCGCCATATAGCCTTCACTTTTCAAAACAGTGTAGTAGTTATAATCTTCCTCAAAGCGTTTTTCATCTTTGTTATCGATATTCGGTACATTAAGTTCTTGACCTGGCTGAAGAATCAATCCCATATCTGGATTGAGCGACTCTAACTGAGCCACACTAATATTGAATTTATAAGCCACGCGCCAAACGCCCTCTTTAGGCTGAACCTTATATTTTCTAATGGTGTTATTGACTTTGACTTCTTGTGTTGTTACTGTTTTAAATCTTGGAATCTGGATTTTGTCCCCCTTTTGAAGGTTTTCGGCATATAAGCGTGTATTGTGTTTTTTGATGTCGTCCACGCTAATGCCATATTCTTTTGCAATGCCATACAGGGTTTCCTTTCGTTTTACCCTATGTTTCTTATAATCAACAAACGCTCTTGTTTCTTTCACCTCCCCCGCATCTGCATTGCCATCGGGAATGATTAGAATCATGTCCTGATTGAAATTGGTCTTCGCATCTGGATTGAGCGCATAGAGTTCATTGGTGCTAACCTTATATTTCTTTGCGATGGACTCTATGGTCTCACCATTTGTTACCATGTGCGTTTTATAGTTTTGGCCAATGGCAACAACACTAAAAAACAAAGTAATAATTATGATAAGTTTTTTCATTTATATGTTTTTATGCCGCTTCCCAACAATAAATTATAGCAAGGAAATTTATTAAATTCAAGATTTGTAAATAGACATGATCCCGACGTATCCGGACAGCTATCGCAGGTGTATTACTCCCACTCTATCGTTGCTGGCGGTTTTGAACTAATGTCATATACTACTCTATTAACGCCTTTAACTTTATTTATTATTTGATTTGATGTTTTTTGTAAAAACTCATAAGGTAAATTTACCCAATCTGCAGTCATACCATCGGTGCTCTCCACCGCTCTCAAGGCTACACATTTCTCATAGGTACGCTCATCTCCCATTACACCAACACTATGTACAGGCAATAAAATGGCTCCAGCTTGCCAGACTTTATCATAAAGATTCCACGATTTTAGATTCTCTATAAAAATAGCATCCACATCTTGTAAAATTCGCACTTTTTCTGGAGTGATATCTCCTAAAATACGAATGGCTAAACCTGGGCCTGGAAATGGGTGTCTGCCTAATATATTAGGGTCCATCCCCATCGATTTGCCCACACGGCGCACCTCATCTTTGAACAAAGCTTTTAAAGGTTCTACGACTTTAAGCTTCATAAAGTCAGGTAAACCACCCACATTATGATGGCTCTTGATGGTCGCACTCGGGCCACCGGTTGCCGAGACACTTTCAATCACATCTGGATAAATGGTGCCTTGTGCCAACCATTTCACATCCTTAATCGCATGCGCTTCATCATCAAAAACCTCAATGAACGTACGCCCGATTGCTTTTCGTTTTAACTCTGGGTCGCTAATGCTTGCCAGAGCATCCAAAAAGCGTGCCGAAGCATCCACCCCTTTTACGTTAAGGCCCATACCTTCATATTGCTGAAGAACGCTCGTGTACTCATCTTTTCTAAGTAAACCGTTATTCACAAAAATGCAGTAAAGATTCTTTCCAATGGCTTTGTGCAAAAGCATTGCTGCCACAGAGGAATCCACACCTCCCGACAATCCCAATACCACTTTGTCATTACCCAAAGTTTCCTTAAGCGTATCAACGCTTTCCTCAACGAAGGATTGTGGCGTCCAGTCTTGCTCAACCTTGGCAATGTGCACGAGAAAATTTTGTAGCAATTGTCCGCCATCGGTAGAGTGATATACTTCTGGATGATATTGAATGCCATAAGTAGTCTCTCCGGCGATCTTAAAAGCAGCATTCTCCACATCGTGCGTACTTGCTATCAACACGGCATTTGTTGGCAATTGCTTAATGGTATCACTATGGCTCATCCAAACTTGGCTACCTTTTGTAATACCCGTAAAGAAATCTTCGTCCTGCTTGATGTAACTCAAATGGGCACGGCCGTATTCTCTCGAATTGGACTCTTCCACTAGACCGCCAGAAAAATGGGCCAAATATTGGGCGCCATAACAAACGGCCAAAAGTGGTTTTTTACCTCTAATTTGGGAGAGATCTGGATGTAAAACCGATTCCCCTCTAACTGAATTGGGACTACCAGAAAGAATGACCGCTTTGTAACTCTCAGAATCAACAGGAATTTTATTGAAAGGATGGATTTCACAATAGATGTTTAGCTCTCTAACGCGACGCGCAATAAGCTGTGTGTATTGTGAACCGAAATCTAAAATAAGGACTTTATTGTGTTGCATGTGCAAAAATAGCAAGGTTTTAGTTATTACGTTTTACCTTTCACATTTTTTATGGACTTTCTTTCAACATTATACCCTTTGATGTTCATTCAGCCAAACATGGTTGAGGTATGTGATAAATCAAGCTAAACTTAGTAAAATTCATACAGCCTATAGGTCTTGGTATGGGCTTTTTCTTCAATAAAAAACTTCAATCAAAAAAACAAAACAAACAACAAACTGAATATCAATAATTTAAATTTCATTTATTACCTTTAAGCCAACACATAAACAGTTCCATTATGAAAACCTTTATAGCCGAGGATTTTGTTTCCGTTTATAGAAAAAATGCCAATGGCGATTTCAACAAAAGTGACATGTTGATTTTTGGCGATCCTTTTGAGGTTTTGGAATATTCCACCGCACACAAAAAAACGAAAATCAGGGTTTTAAACCGGTTCTTCAGCCCTTATATTGGTTATGTCAAAGGCAAGCCCAAGACCATGAATAAAGGTGCCTTAAAAATGTCAATGGTAGACGTGCAGCAAGGTGATGGCATGGTTTTGCAAACTCCCGATGATAAGATCATCATAATAGATGGTGGCCATAACGTGTTATTTGCACGTCACTTTGCGGCTCGTTTTCAGCATAAAAAATCATCTTCAAGCAATCCATTACCCGTAGAGGCCATAATTATCACACACGGCGATGCCGATCATTTCAAGGGCTTAAATGAATTTGTCAAAGCCGAAAATTACCGCGGCGCCAGACGCTTTAAAAAAGTCGCCATCCAACCCAAACGCATCTTGCACAATGGCTTGATCAAGCGCCCCTCGTCTTTGCCAGAAGAGCAGCGCCTCGGCAAAACAGCGATTCATAATAATGAATTGTACATTACCGATCTCGTCAAAGACCCTAGAAGCATTCCTCTAGACGAGCAAAACGCCGTTTTCAAATCATGGTCAAAAAGTTTGGATCATTGGGAACAGAGAGCAGCGATAGACTTCAAAACCGTACATCACGGCATGGATGAGAAGGACGTCTTTGATTTTTTGGAGGAAGAAGGCATCGCAGTTGACCTACATGGCCCTTTTAGCCGAAAAGTAACGCAAAATGGTCAAGTTGTGGATGCGCTTCAATTTCTGCATAAACAAGCACCGGATCCTGAACTCAAGACCCATGAATTTGACATCAGCACACACCAACACTCTGCCTCACATACCATAAATGGGCATTCTTTGGCATTTCGGTTGAGCTACGGAAACGTTAGAATCAATTTTACAGGTGACCTGAACGAAGAATCCCTACAGATTTTAGACAAAACATTAGACGACCGACTCTTGAAAGCCGAAATATTAAAGGCACCGCATCACGGGTCTCACGAATTTGATTTCAAAACACTTCAAAAAATGGCGCCCATTGTGTCACTCGTCTCTTCTGGGGATGACAGTGAGTTTTGGGAATACATGCACCCCAGAGCGAATTTATTATGTGCCCTGGGAAAAATATGCAGAGAAGATCAAGGCATAATTTTTTCTACGGAGTTGGCTGCTTTCTTCAAGCATAAAGATCTATCTTTTAAAAATAGTGATCTCAAGGACTTTTTTAAGAACAGTGATAAAGACAGCTATACTAAGGCAGAACTGATGACGCTTTTTTCTGAAAGCATAACCGATAGCGCTCTTAAAAAAATGGTTTTTACCGGCTTTGAACGCACCAACTTTGGACTCATAGAGCTTAGAACAGATGGCGAACGTGTGTTGGTTTTTACCCATAGCGGAAAACCTTGGGTCAAGGAAGCCTATACCTTTACTGTGAAAATGATAAATCGAAAACGTATTGTAAGCTTCGAGTCGCTAAAAATTAGATAGTGATAACGGCAAATTCGCCATGTAAAGGATTCAGCTCATCTCTCAATTTAAGCAGAAAGGCTTCGCCGTATTCCAAATAGAATTGGGAGAAATTCATTTGGCGTTCCTGTAAGCTGTGATTGGGAAACAGCTGCTCTTGCAAATCGGTAACGCGCGCTAAATAAGAGTCCAACTTGCGTTTCTGGGCTTTTAGCAACCGACTTTCCAAATGCTCAAGGCCTTTGATTTGTTTGGTTTCCTGCGCTGCCACTGCGCCTTTGAAGGACTTATCGGTTTGCTCGGCAATGCTGTACAGCTCCTTGAACTGCTGCTCCAATTGTGTTTTCTGTGTGGAGAAATCAATGTCAATTGTAGAGATTTGTTTGGTCACTTTTGTTTTTAAATCGGAGGTTTTCAAGAACAGATCCTCAATTGAAACTTCCAATTTATCCAGTTTTTTCTGTTGTTTTTCATTGACCAACAGTACCGAATTTCGCAACAGCAACATAGGAAACACCACGTTTTGGGTTTCAAAACTAGACTTGAGCTGCAGCCAATAGGCCAACTCCCCTCCACCTCCTATATAACACAGGTTTGGCAAGATCACTTCTTGAAATAAGGGTCGCATGACCACATTTGGTGAGAAACGCTCTGGGTGTTTTTCCAATTCGGCCAAAATTTCGGTTTCAGTCCATTTGATATTGGTTTCCAGTACTTGATAATGATTTTCAATTTTTACGATACGCTCACGTAAACCTTTACTTATATAAAACAGATTGATTTCTCTGGGATTGACTTGAGTCTTATAATTGGCGCTCAAATCATTTAATTTCGCGCTGCTGTCTTCAACCTGCTCAAAAGTGGTTTTATGCTTTAATTCCGCTTTCATGAAAGGGGCAAAAACTTGTTTTAAATTGGCATCATTACCATCAACAATTACCAATCCGTAAGCTTTAAAGAGCGTGTTTACCAAATAGCGCATGGCATCGGTTAAATTGTGATGCTCGAGATAGGCTTTACTAAATAAACGCTTCAATTCATTGGCATTTTCTGTGGTGTTCAGCTCTTTTCCGAAGGCTTCAAACACCGCCTCCAAACCGTCTAAGCTCAACTCGCCAACGGCGCCAGATGCGTCCCGGTTCCATTGCACTTTTTTTCCGTCGAAATTAAAAAAGTTGATTTCCTCAAAATCGTGATCCTCTGTGGCCATCCAATACACCGGCACAAAATTGTGATCGGGATGTTCTTTTTTGAGTTGTTTGCACAAGTTTATGGTTGATATGATCTTGTAGAAAAAATACAAAGGGCCGGTAAACAAATTTAGCTGATGCCCTGTTGTAACAGTGAACGTAGTATGTTCCTTTAAAAGGTCAAGATTGCTAAGCGTCAATGCCGATATCTTTAAATTCGCGTATTGTGACATCAAACTTTTTACCAATATGTTCCGAGTACCGTCGCTAAATTGAGACTGCTTTTCGGCAATTTGGCCCTCAAAATTTTCGAGCTTCGGAAATCGGTTGTAGAAGGGTTTCAACGCTTCCTTTTCATCCAAATAATCGCAAATCAATGAAGAAAAGTAATGGGTCTCTCTAAACGGAATGTATTGGGTTGGCATAAACTGGCTTCGATTAGCTGTAAAGATAAGGTTCTCGCCATTTTTCAAGTGCTAAATTTTAGTTAATTCAAAGTCACTCGCTATCTTTACGATTCAAATTTTAAATAATCCCATGCGGCAATTCATTCTAGCAGTAGTACTACTTTTCATCCAATTTTCGATCCAAGCACAAGAGCTTCAATCGCCTTCAGCATTTTT
This sequence comes from Subsaximicrobium wynnwilliamsii, assembly GCF_007997225.1. Taxonomy (GTDB): domain Bacteria; phylum Bacteroidota; class Bacteroidia; order Flavobacteriales; family Flavobacteriaceae; genus Psychroserpens; species Psychroserpens wynnwilliamsii. The sequence goes on along the minus strand of NZ_VORM01000002.1, from coordinate 257,423 downwards.
GGGTTATGAACTGGGCACACAATTCTCAAGACAGTCGCAAGTGGTCGATTATTTTGAACAGGTGCAAAAAGCAACACCGCAACAAGTGAAATTGCAGTATTACGGAAAGACGAATGAAAGACGACCGCTGTTGCTGGCCTTTGTGTCTTCCGAAGAAAATCTTAAGAACCTGGAGCAAATCCGTGAAAATAACCTGAAGCACGCGGGTGTTGCTCAAGGCAATTCTGAAGCAAACAACATTGCCATCGTTTGGCTGAGTTATAATGTGCATGGCAATGAAGCCTCCAGTACTGAGGCTGCCATGAATACCATCTACAAGCTATTGACCGAGAAACAGGAATGGCTCAAAAACACGGTCGTAATCATAGACCCCTGCGTAAATCCAGATGGTCGCGACCGCTATGTCAATTGGTATAACGAAACCGCCAGCCTACCTTATGATAAGGACCAACAGGCCAGTGAACATCAAGAGCCTTGGCCAGGTGGGCGACCAAACCATTACCTTTTTGATCTCAACCGGGATTGGGTTTGGGCTACACAAGTAGAGACCCAAGCGCGTTTAAAAGTCTATAACCAATGGCTGCCGCAAATTCATGTCGATTTTCATGAGCAAGGCATCGAAAAGCCTTATTATTTTGCGCCAGCCGCAGCCCCTTTTCATGAAATCATTAGCGATTGGCAGCGGGATTTTCAAACGGAAATCGGTAAAAACAACGCCAAATATTTTGACCAAAATGGTTGGCTCTACTTTACAAGGGAGCGTTTTGATTTGCTATACCCAAGTTACGGCGACACTTACCCAACGTACATGGGCGCGATTGGCATGACCTACGAGCAAGCTGGCCACGGCCGCGCAGGATTGGGAATTATGACCGATGAAGGCGAAGAACTCACGCTCATTGATCGACTCAAGCATCATACGACTTCTGGGCTTTCCACCGTGGAAATGGCCTCCAAGAATGCCGCAAAACTGAATCTTGAATTTGCAAAATTCTTTGACAATAGCGCGCTCCAAACCAAAAGCTATGTGCTTCAAGGCAACGCCGATAAAATAGAACGCCTTACCCAGTTATTAGATAAACATGCCATTAGCTATGGTTTCGCTCAAGGCGGAAGTGTGAGCGGTTACGATTATGCCAGCAATAATGAAGGTAAACGAAGTACAGACTCTGAAGATCTAGTGGTGAGTACCAACCAACCGAAAGGAAAAATGGTAAAAGTGCTGTTTGAAGCCCAAACCAAATTGGTGGATTCGCTCACTTATGATATTACCGCTTGGAGCATACCCTTTGCTTATGGCTTGGATGCTTTGGCAAGTAAAAGTTTGATACCCACGTCCACGCTTGGCAAATCGCCCCAATTAAACACGGTCAGTAACAATGCCACCGGTTACATATTCAAATGGAATTCATTGCAAGACGCCCAATTTTTAGCTGAACTTTTAAAAGCGAACATACGCGTGCGATTTACCGAAAAACCAATGGATACCCAAGGTGCTGTTTACAACAGAGGTTCTTTGATCGTTATAAGAGGCGATAATAAAACCCTGGCCGATTTTGATGCCCAACTGCTTCAAATAAGCAACAAGCACCAGCGGCGATTGATTGGCATCAAATCCGGATTCTCAACCTCAGCGCCCGATTTTGGCTCGCCAGATGTCAAATTGGTGCATCCTCCTAAAATTGCCTTGCTTTCTGGAGACTACACCTATTCCTTGAATTATGGCGAAATTTGGTACTTTTTTGAGCAGGAACTACAGTATCCCGTGACCACTATCAACACCAAATATCTGTATCGCAGCGATTTGTCAAAGTACGATATCCTCATCATGCCAAATGGTAATTATAGCGAATTGCTAAACGACAAGCTGCTCGCAGACCTTAAGGATTGGATTCGTGCCGGTGGCAAATTGATTGCCATAGATGCTGCCATGCGCAGTTTTGTGGATAAGGAAGGCTTCGGACTGAGCTTGAACAAGCAAGAAGCAGATTCATCTAAAGTAGCTAAAAAAAACAAGCTCATCCCTTATGCCGACAGAGAGCGAGAAGCCATTAAAAATAGCATTACCGGCGCCATTTTCAAGACTAAAGTCGATACAACCCATCCCATGGCTTTTGGATATGGCGACGATTATTTTAGCTTAAAGTTAGGGGCAGATTCCTACCAGTTGCTGGAATCTGGCTATAATGTGGCCTATTTGGGCGAAGACCCCAAAAGTGTTGCCGGATTTGTGGGTAACGAGGCCGCCAAAAAATTGGACAACTCCTTGGTGTTCGGCGAGCAGCCTATAGGTCAGGGAAGCGTGATCTATATGGTTGACAATGTGCTGTTCCGTAATTTTTGGGACAATGGAAAACTGTTTTTTGTCAACGCGTTGTTTTATGTGGGTGCGGAGTGAATTTGTTGTGGGTTGTGGGTTGTGGGTTGTGTAAACTCAAAATCTCAGCATTTCCCATGGAATAGCATTTACTTTGGAGAAATAATACCCCGCTATTCTATGAAATCAATACCCTCGGGGGAATAAAAGCCTCTGGAGATCAAAATCGATACCCAACTCTAAATCCACCCCACTTAGCGGTTTCGCCGGTCTCAAATTCCTTTGAAATACTGGAGCGCGAATATTCAAAGTAAAGCCTTTTGGTTTGGATGACGAGACCAAAATTAAATTGTGCTGTAAACCGTTCAAGGTTTCCATTTGAGATGGTGTAAGGACTTCTCGTATTGAAGAGTCCGCCTTGCAAGGTCGCGTCATGGCCCACTGCGGTTACGACAGGTTGGGCATAGGCATAAATTTGGAACCTGCCTTCTTTTGCTTCGGAAGAAAACACATTTTCAAATTGGCCCACAACTAAATTTGCACCTGCGGAAATATTTGTGAACAAGCTCCCAACGTCTAAAGTGGATTGGGCTTGTAAAAACAAAATATCATTGAACTGAAACACTTGCTTTTCAATCCCTACTTGATAGTTGATCACCACATCATTCTTGATTTGATGTCGCCAGCCGAGCGGTGTTTTATTACCGGTCCATTTATGGATGCCCACTTGCATCTCCTCACCAAACGCACCCGGGCCAATTAGCCCGAGACTCAAGGAAGAATGCCAGCGCAGCTTTTGTTGAGTATGCGTTGAAACCGAAAAACTTTTCAGCATAATGGCCGATGCGAATGGTCTATCGCCGTACTGAATCTCTGGCAATTCGTAATGATTGGGCGTAAACCCGATGTGCTCCAGTGAGAGTCCGAATTTGGTTTTGAATCCCTCCGGTTTCAGCAACATAAAATTCAAGGGGTTTTTACTGAAAACAGGTGCCACAAACTCAAAATGGTAGCCTTGGGTGTAAATCTCATCGGTGGCGGCAAAAAAATCGTTGTCATAATGAAATCGAAAATAGCGCTCACTGTTTATGCTTCGGAAGGCTTCCAGATGTTGGATTTTCTGAGCCCTCCCGATTCCGAAGAAAAAAAGTGCCAAACCTATTGTTAAGATTAATCGCTGCATGTGAATAGATACGGGATTTAGGCGAGTTGAGTTTTCAGAAGCATAAATCCCACGAGAGGATTGCAGAAAACGCGCCTATTTATCGAAATTGAGAAGATGTTGGCGAAAAACACCACACCGGCTTTTAACACTAAAAAAGACCACCTCAGGGTAGCCTTTTCCAAATTTAAAATGAATGAATCTACATACGCTCTGGCACTTCTATGCCTAAAAGGCCAAAGGCATTCTTGATCGTATTGGCCACCAAGCGCGCCAATTGCGTTCTAAATGCTTTTTCATTATCATCATCTGCGCCCAAAATGGACACATTTTGATAAAACGAATTGAAGCCTTTTACCAAATCATAAGTATAATTGGCAACCAATGCCGGACTGTGATGTTCTGCTGCATTCTGAATCACTTCAGGAAACAGTTCCAACTGCTTGATAAGCTCGCGTTCCTTTTCGTGAAGTTCCAAGGTTGAAAAATTAACTTCTTTAGCATCCTCTGCTTTTCTCAAAATAGATTGGATACGCGCGTAGGTATATTGAATAAAGGGCCCCGTATTGCCCTGAAAATCGATAGACTCTTTCGGGTCAAAGAGAATTCGTTTTTTAGGATCCACCTTTAAGATGTAATATTTTAGCGCGCCTAAACCAATGGTTTTATAAAGTTCCTTTTTTTCTTCAGAAGAGTAGCCGTCCAATTTTCCTAATTCCTCAGAAATTTCGGCAGCGGTCTGCGTCATTTCATCAATCAAATCATCAGCATCCACAACGGTGCCTTCACGACTCTTCATTTTTCCGGAAGGTAAATCGACCATCCCATAACTGAGATGGAACAGATTATCGGCCCAATCGAAACCCAATTTCTTAATGATGAGAAACAAGACCTGAAAATGATATTCCTGCTCGTTGCCAACCGTATAGACCATGCCACCAACATCAGGGAAATCCTTGACACGTTGAATGGCAGTGCCAATATCCTGAGTCATGTACACCGCAGTGCCATCGCTTCGAAGCACGATTTTTTCATCCAAACCGTCTTCCGTTAGATCGCACCATACCGAGCCATCCTCTTTTTGAAAGAACACACCTTTTTGCAAACCTTCAGCCACAAATTCCTTACCCAACAAGTAGGTTTGGCTTTCGTAGTAGAGTTGGTCAAAATCAACCCCGAGATTTTTATAGGTCACATCAAAACCATCGTAAACCCAAGTATTCATTGTGTTCCAAAGCGCGACTACCTCAGTATCGCCAGCTTCCCATTGTTGGAGCATTTGCTGTGCTTCCAAAAGTATGGGCGCTTCTTTTTTGGCTTCTTCCTCGGTTTTCCCTTCGGCAATTAAATGTTTGATTTCCTTTTTGTATTCCTGGTCAAACTTCACATAATAGTTGCCTACCAGTTTATCGCCTTTCAAGTTTGTTGACGCTGGCGTTTCTCCATTTCCGAAACGTTGCCAAGCCAACATGCTTTTACAAATATGAATGCCTCTATCGTTAATGATCTGGGTTTTATAGACTTTTTTTCCTGAAGCTTTTATGATTTCAGCCACACTATAGCCCAACAGATTATTACGCACATGCCCTAAATGCAAAGGCTTATTGGTGTTTGGCGACGAATATTCAACCATGACGGCCTTGTTGTTTTCAGAGGGTTTTAGAAATGCAAACTGAGGGTCGTCCTGTATTTTACTGAAAAAATCCAGATAATATCGATCGTTGATCTCCAAATTCAAAAACCCTTTAACCACGTTGTAATCGGTAATCAAGTCCATTTCTTGCTTCAAAAACAGACCAATTTGCTCGCCAATCTGAGCTGGATTGCCTTTGACCACTCGCAACATCGGGAATACCACTACTGTAATGTCGCCAGCAAACTCCTTGCGCGTGGCCTGAAATTCGACTGTTTCTATTTCGGCACCAAAATGCTGTCGTACCGCAGCTTTTACTTGTTGTCCTAATGTCTCTTGAAGCGTCATCTGTATTGGGTTTAAGCTGCCAAAGATAGCGGTTTTTATCAAAAAATCCCTGATGGAGCCTTAAGCTTTATGGCTTAGATTTGTAAAAAAATAAGGATGCACCGTAATTTGCTGTTAGGTTTACTTTTGGTGTTGTTTTGTTGTCATCCTTCCGAAGATATTATTGCCCTTGCATCTCAAGTGAACCCTAATTTCTTCAAAGGATAGAATTCTCGAGTTAAGTAGATACCCTAAAAGTGAATTCCCAACAGCGTAAATTTATTTTTCTGTTGGGCGCCAGATTGGTTGGCCTTTGCAGGAAATGAAAACACCTCAACACAAGGCTCGGCCTGCGAAAATCAATGCCTGTTTGACTTTGAACACAAGGCCTTGCCAGGACTTGATGTATTTGAGGATAATTGATTTTAGTTGACTCGTACCAATAGCCTAAGTTTAGATTACCGTTCATCGATGATAGTGTCGTTTCTCCTAGATTTTGGCATTTCAACTATTCGTCGATTATTTGAAAAACGCCTTAAAACCACTTCAACTAATTTATCGGTATTAAAACCCAAAAATTAGATATTTAGAACCCTTTTAATCATTTTTGGGTAGCTATTAATCAAAGTCCCAAACTTGATGAAATATAATAATCAATCTTTATTTAGATTGTCTTTATTATTTTCGAGACTTATTTACCCATCCCTCAAAAGGTATTTTCGCCGAAATAATTTTGCAATTACAGTTGCCCTAGCCAGACTATGAAACAGTTATTGACTTTAGCTGTTTTATGTGCTACATTATTTGGTTTTTCCCAAACAGATAATATAGACAGCCTGACCGTGCAGTTAGCATATCAAAAGCAAGACTCTGCCAAGGTAGAGACCTCTTTGCTCTTGGTAAATGCACTGTACCATAATGCGGACTATAAAAAAGCACTGTTATATATTGACAAAACTGAGCGTCTTGCCAACCTATTGAACCACTCTAAAGGTGTTGCCGATGCCAATTACTACAAAGCACTTATCTATTCAGACAAAAACGATTATTACAATGCCATTGACGGTTTTAACAAATCACTCAAAATCTATTTACAATTGGGCGATACCATTGGCATTGCCAAGGTCAATAACAGCATTGGCATTATAGAAATCAAACGGGGCAATTATAGCGTTGGCCTCGAAAACTCACTATCGGCCATTAAAATTTTTGAGGATAAGAACTTAAAAACCGAACTAAGCAGCGCTTACAACAGTCTTGCTGAAGCGTATTACAGAACACATCAAACAGACAAAGCTTTAGAGTACAACATAAAGGCCTTGCGAGTAAGACAAGATCTTCTCGATAGTTTGGGCATTAAGTTGTCGACAAAAAACATCGCGATGCTTTATTCTGAACGTAAAGAACATCGCAGAGCCATTGAGTATTATGAAGACGTATTAGGACTGTTAAATGCTGCGGAAGACGATACGCTCAAAGGAGAAATCCTACCAAGAATTGGCGTGGAGTACCTGGAATTCAAGAATTATGAGAAAGCAGGGAACTATTTGGCCGAAGGATTGAAATTCAATCGAAACATCAAAAACAGTGACGGCATCGTACGCTCATTGAACGCCATGGGCAGTTTGAACATGCAACAGGGAAAAACGCGCTTGGCAAGAATCCAAATCAATGAAGCCCACGACCTTGCAGAACGCATCACTGACAAATCCCAGTTATTGACCAATTACCGGTTGCAAAAAGAATGGGATTCCATTAACAAGAATTTTCAAAATGCATTTTTCTGGCAAGGTAAATACTACACGCTCAAAACAGCTTTGGATAAGGAAAACACTCCCATACTCCCAACCATAACAGAAGATTCTCAACCCGATCTACTTGAGGACATCAACTATTTCAAAGCATTGGCCGAAAAGAAAGAGGCCCTCAACACCAACAAGGAAACTGACGGTGCACTTCTAATTGTAATAGCTGTGCTATCTGTATTGCTATTGATTGTTGGCACCATGTTTTTACTTTATTATATAGAACGCAGGAAGAAATCGCAAAAACACAGTGTTTCCACCCAACCAGATGCAAGCCTCGTTTCCCAAAACAAGGTCTATGCTGATAAGATCAAAAATTTGGAGGAAGTCAATAAAGTCAAGGATCGTTTGTTCTCCATAGTTTCACATGATTTAAAAGATTCCATTTCCTCGATAAAGGCCTTTATTGATTTGCTGAAGGATGACAACCTCTCTCGCGAGGAATTTCAAGACCTCATTCCAGAATTGAGCGAGAACGCCGATAGCGCATCAGACTTGCTGTTCAATCTGCTCAATTGGTCCAAATCCCAAATGCAGAATCTAAAACCGAAACCTGAGATATTCAACATCCAAGATGTGTTTCACAATAAGATGAGTTTGGTGGAGCAGAAAGTGGAGCAAAAACGCATCGCATTTATTGACGAATCTCACCGTGATTTCATCTATGCCGATAAGAGCATGGTAGAAATCGTAATTCAAAACCTAATCACAAATGCTGTGAAGTTTACCAGCGTGGGCGATGTGATCACGATCTCAAATACCGATCATCAAGGCAAAAGCTTAATTTGTGTGGAAGATACTGGCGTTGGCATCTCCAATGAAAACCTCTCAAAAATTTTCCTGAACTCCAACTTCACAACCACCGGTACCAACAATGAAAAAGGCAACGGTCTCGGTTTGACCATCTGCAAAGAATTGGTAGAACTCAATGGTGGGCGAATTTGGGTAGAAAGCAAACTCAATGTTGGTACAAAATTCTATGTGGAGCTACCTAAAATGAAACCGGTAAGCTAGAGGGGTTTTCGAGTTCAGAGTTCAAGGTTCAAGGTTCAAGGTTCAAGGTTCAAAGTATTTTAGATCAAGATTCAAACCTGCCGGCAGGTTCCAAATTCCCGACCTTCGAAAATCAAAAATCAAAAATCGTCAATCATTAATCCCTAGGTAGAAACACTTCAGCCATCATGCATCGCGCACTTCCGCCACCGCAGGTTTCTATGGTTTCCAAAGAACTGGAGAGTATGGGGCAGAATTTTTCAATGGTTCCAACTTGTTGGGTTGTTAGGCTTTCGTGAGCAGCATGACTCATGACCAAATAGGCTTGACCGTTCTTGCCTTCCACCTGTAACATATTACCAGCAAACTCGTGCATTTGTGCTTCGCTTATGGCAATTATCGTTTTTCCATCTTGCTTTAAACTGTTTACAACGGTCTTGCGTTCTTTTTTATCATCAATACTGTCCAAACAGATTACCGCAAAATCGGTTGCCAAACACATCATGACATTGGTATGGTAGATTGCCAAGCGTTTACCATCAACATCTTGATACGCATTGAACACAACAGGCGTGTATTCAAAATCCTCACAAAATTCAATGAATAAATCCTCATCGGCGCGCGGTGACAACGCACAATACGCCTTTCTATGCACCCGATCCAAAAGAATACTACCAGTGCCTTCCAAATATAGCGCTTCATCTTCTGCTGTGGTATAATCAACAATGTTGTTGATTTTAAATCCTGCTTCCTCTAAAGTCAGAAATACGTCCTCTCGGCGTTCTTTACGGCGATTTTCAGCAAACATGGGATAGAGACCAATATCCCCATTTTCATGAAAACTTACCCAATTGTTTGGAAATATGGAATCTGGTGTATCTGGAGTTTTGTCATCCTGCACCACAATGACGTTCACACCAACCGCCTTCAGCTTTTCAACAAAAGCATCAAACTCATGTTGGGCTTTGGCATTGATTTCGGCATTTTTGATGCTCAAATCCTGCTGAAAATAATTATTGACTGCAGTTTCCTCGTTCATCCTGAAACTTATAGGACGAATCATAAGTATGGTATTGGTAATTTGTGACATATCTAAAATGAATTGATCTGCAAAATTAAGGATTTTAGGGGCGAACCTCCTGCAAATACAGCACAAATTTATTAGCCTATTTTTGATTAATTTTGAAGGCATTTAAACACCATTCCATGAAAAAATTCTGCTGCATTCTCCTTCTCTTTTACGCGTGTTCTTCGGAAAAAAAACAAGCAACTTTTGATTTCAATACCAAATTTGAAAGTTCCAATGGCACAGAGACCGCGACCTACGAGGAAACCATCAATTTCTACGAGCGTCTGGCCGAAACTTATCCTGAAATCAATTTAAAGGCCATGGGCAGTACCGATTCGGGCATGCCATTGCATGTAGTGACTGTAAATGCAGATGCCGATTTTGATTTTACCGAAATTAGAAAAAACAAACGCATCCTGCTCATCAATAATGGCATTCATCCTGGAGAGCCCGACGGCATTGATGCGACCATGCTCTTGTTTAGGGACATTGTTCAGGGTAAGATTGAGATGCCAAAAACTACCGTATTGGTAACGATTCCCATTTACAATGTGGGTGGTAGCTTGAACCGAAACCCAACTTCCAGAACCAATCAAAACGGCCCAAAAATGTATGGTTTTAGAGGCAACGCCCGCAATTTTGACCTCAATCGCGATTTTATAAAAAGTGATACCAAAAACGCCAGAAGCTTTGCTGAGATTTACCACTTGGTAAAACCCGATGTGTTTATTGATAACCACGTAAGCAATGGTGCCGATTATCAATATACCTTGACCCACTTGTTTACGCAGCACAATAAGTTGGGCGGGAATCTGGGCACTTACCTCAATGAGGAATTGATGCCAGGTTTAGAGCAAAAGTTGACTGAAAAATCCTGGGACGTTACGCCCTACGTGAATGTTTTCAATACGGTGCCAGAAAAAGGGTTTTCCCAATTTATGGATCATCCACGTTATTCCACTGGCTACTCCACGCTTTGGAATAGTTTGGGCATGATGGTAGAAACACACATGCTCAAACCCTACAAACAGCGCGTTGAAGGCACCTATGAGCTCATGAAAAGCATGATTGAACTGACCGAAAAAGACGGGGAAAAAATTGCAGCACTGCGAAAAGCTGCGTTTGAAGCTTTTAAAAACCAGAGCAGCTATCCCATACAATGGGAAGTGGACAGCAGTAAAAGGTCAACCTTGCAATTTAAAGGGTATGAAGGTCAAATGATAAAGAGTACCCTAACTGGAGCCGATCGTTTAAAGTATGATCGCTCCAAACCGTTTACCAAAGCAGTTGCTTATCAGAATTATTTCAAACCAAGTCTGGAAGTTCAAATCCCGAAGGCTTATGTGATCCCCCAAGGTTGGTGGCAGGTCATTGAGCTTCTAAAAATCAACGCGATTGAGATGACCCAATTCAAGCGAGATACGAGCTTTAGCGTTAGTGCTTACCGCATCAAGGATTACGATACCCGAACTGCTGCCTATGAAGGCCATTATGCGCATTATGATGTGAACGTGGAAACTTCTGAAAAAGAAATGAGCTTCCGCAAAGGCGATTACTTCATTAGCACCCAACAAGACGGGATACGCTACCTTTTGGAAACCTTAGAGCCACAAGCAACCGACTCGTTTTTCAATTGGAATTTCTTTGATACCATACTTCAGCAGAAAGAAGGATTTTCGCCTTACGTATGGGAAGATATGGCCGCTGAATTATTGAAAAAACATCCCAATTTGAAAGCAGAGTTTCTTCAGAAAAAAAATAAGGATCAAGACTTCGCCAATAATTGGTACGCACAGTTGGATTGGCTACACAAACAAAGCCCGAATTATGAACAGGCACATTTGAACTATCCGGTCTATCGGGTGTTTTGAGCATAAGAGCCTTCCGCGAAATCAAAGAAAATTTATTTATTATACCCGAAACGCTTGAGCTGTCTCTGGTCACTACGCCAGTTTTTGTTGACCTTTACGTATAGCTCGAGATGCACTTGCTTGCCGAAGAATTTTTCGAGATCCTTTCTGGCTTCCACACCTACTCTTTTGAGCGCTGCGCCCTTATGGCCAATGATGATGCCCTTTTGGGTTTCACGTTCAACCATGATTACCGAGCGCATCTTGATGATGGTTTCCTCTTCAAAAAACTCTTCAGTATCGATTTCGACTGCATAAGGGATTTCCTTTTTGTAGTGCATCAAGATTTTCTCCCTAACGGTTTCATTAACGAAAAAGCGTTCTGGCTTATCGGTCAATTGATCTTTGGGATAAAAGGCAGGTGATTCTGGTAAAAGTTCCACAATGCGTTCAAAAACTTCCTTGACGTTGAAACCTTCTAAGGCCGAGATGGGAAAAATTTCAGCATTGGGTACTTTTTGAGTCCATAATTGTACTTGGCTTTCCAATTGTTCTTGATTGGACTTATCAATTTTATTGAGCAGCAGCAACACCGGAATCTTAGAATTGGTAATCTTTACAAAGAAAGCCTCATCCTTGAGTTCCTGTTCGCCAATCTCTACCATGTACACCAAGATATCGGCATCGTCAAAGGCAGATTTAACGAAATCCATCATTGACGCCTGCAACTCATAAGCGGGTTTGATGATGCCTGGCGTATCGCTTAGGATCATCTGGAAATCCTCGCCATTTACAATGCCCAAAATACGGTGCCTCGTGGTTTGTGCCTTAGAGGTAATGATGGACAATTTTTCGCCCACAAAGGCATTCATCAAAGTGGATTTCCCCACGTTGGGATTGCCTATAATATTTACGAAACCTGCTTTATGTGCCATAATTGATGCTTTTGTAGTGCAAAGTTACAATGTTAAGGCTATTATTTCAGCATAAATTTGTATTTACCTTTTACAAACCATTATTTTTTAGGAAAGGTCTTAAATAAGAATATGACAATAAAAAGATAAGAATTATCTAAGTATTGCCATATTCATCGAAAAACAAAAAACAAAAAAATATCTTAATGCTATAGTCTCAAACTCTTAATTGGTGCCCAGCTAAACGCATCATTAAAACTGGATTTTGGTTCACTATAGCCTTTAAACTTCACTTTGGCATGTATAGTGCATGGGCACTAAGACATTATCATCATTTGAAGACAAAGTCGCTACAACTTTCCCTATTTTTTAGGTACTTCAATTAGGGAGATTTTGCCATGCTCTTCCTTGAAGAATCTATCTTTTAAGCCTTGGTATTTATCAATCTGATAGTCATAGCTACTTCTGTAGGTTTCATGCTCGGCAATGTAAAATATGTCGCATTGGGTATCTTCACACTCAATGATATTGGTTCTTGAAGTTGAATAACTCAACATGGCATTCAACAAATTCTCATTTTCATCTTCTTTCTTCTGAAGGCGCTTCAACACATCATTCTCAGCTTTGCCTAAGTTTAAATCTGCACTGCATAGCTCAACAAGATTGAACAACTCTTTTTTGATGGAACTCAAATGATTGATCCAATGATCCAGCTCAATGGAATTGTTTTTATGGGTAGTATCAACGTCGGTATCATGATCAAATACTTCTAAAGGTTTTGCTTTCATGGTTTCAAATTTTTTTAGTTCCTGAATCTCACTCATAAAGATCTTCAAAAATCGCTATTTTAAATTTTCATTTAAAATCAAAATGGAGTTTGAAAATCAAGGTTGTGCCACAAACGGGCACAACCCAATTATTTACAAAGTAATGTCTATGCCATTATAGGTTTCTTCATGGCGAACGCTGGTAATTTTCAATTTTTCGTTACCACCAGGTAAATTCCAATCTACGGTATCACTTTCAGAATAGCCCAATAATACTGATCCCATGGGCGTTAAGACAGAGATCTTATTTAGCTTAAAATCCTTATCCACCGGAATCACAACTTGAAACGCACGCTCCCAGCCCTTGTCTGACGACACCTTGACGTGGCTATTAAAGCGCACTACATCTTTTGGCATTTTTTCCTCGTCCACGATATGAGCTGTTTTAAGTTCCTCGGCCAATTTTACCAAAGACTTTTGGGTCTCATGGTCGCCAACATAGCCAGATATATTGAGAATACGCTTTAGGTAGACATACTCTTTTTTTTCCAATATTAAGCTTCCGTACTTCATTATGACTTTTGCATTGATCTATTTATGGGAATATACCTCTTTGCACATACGCTTTTTCAATACGCTCAATAGCGATACAATAAGCGGCAGTTCTCATATCCATGGATCTGCGTTGTGAATATTCCCAGACCTTATTGAAGGACTCATTGAGTTTCTTATCCAATTTGACCATGACCTCATCCAATTGCCAAAGTTCACCGTTTCGGTTTTGCAGCCATTCAAAATAGCTACCAATCACACCACCAGAATTACAAAGAATATCTGGAATGATGGTTTTGCCAAGTTTCAACAATGCTTTCTCACCTTCCACATTTATTGGGCCATTGGCGCCTTCAGCAATAAGTGTCGCCTTGAGTTGAGACGCGTTTTCTTTTGTGATTTGGTTGCCCAATGCTGCAGGGATGCAAATGTCACAATCGGTACCAAAAAAAGAATCTTTATCTATAGGGTCTGCATCTGGAAAATCAACAAAACTGCCTTTGTGAGCTTGTACATAATTGAAAAGCGATGCCACATTGATTCCATCTTGGTTTTCAATACTGCCATAAGCATCTTGAACGGCAACTAATTTAGCACCTTCATTTTCAAGAAAATGCGCTGCCCAATACCCAACATTGCCAAAACCTTGAACGATGAATCTCTTGTTCTTTAAAGTCATTTCGTTCTTTTCGGCCCAAAACTTAATGGTTAAATAAACGCCATAACCTGTAGCTCTATCTCTGCCTTCGAGTCCGCCACTGCCTTCTGGCTTACCGGTAACCACATGCTGGTTAGCGGTACGCTCTGCAGGTGGTCTTGTACTCATGTAAGTGTCGGCCATCCAAGCCATGGTTTGGCTATTGGTGTTAATGTCTGGAGCCGGTATATCATGCTCTGGTCCAATATTATCTGCCAAAGCAAATGTGAAACGTCTTGTGATACGCTCCAATTCGTCTTTGGAATATTTTGAAGGATCTAGTTGGATGCCACCTTTACCTCCACCGTAAGGCAATCCTGCCAAAGAGGTCTTCCAGGTCATCCACATTGCCAAAGCGCGTGCTGCATCGATATCAACAGTTGGGTGGTAACGCAAACCTCCTTTATAAGGCCCCAATGCATTATTGTGCTGTACACGATAGCCTCTAAAGATCTCTACTTCGCCATTATCCATTTTTACAGGGAAATTGACAACGATCTCATTATTGGTAATACTAAGGATCTTACGTATGTTAGGGTGCAAATTGATTTGGTCTGCAGCACTGTTGAACTGCTCCATAACATTTTCCATCATGCCTCTTACGGCTGGTTTCTTCTGTTTCTTTTGATCTGCTACTAGTGTCATGTAATTCTTGTTTAATTTTTTGTTATTTTGTTTTTCGGTATGCTTTTATCTCAATCGTGTTCTTTTAAAAATTTTGTGATTTCCCAAATTTTCAATGGGAATGGGACGCACTTGAACAAGCTTGCCAGATGGCATTAATTCTCTTAGTTTTTTGATTATTTTCTTGGATATCATTCTTTTATTTTTAGTGGTTAAAATGTAAAAATTGCGGCACTGGTTTCTTTACTGGGGTATTTTTAGCTTTTAGAGGTTTCATTTCCTCAAATTCGCTACATGACCAAACGGTGTCCTTATGAGCAGTCAATACACAAGTATTGAGATATGAACATGATGGGCATATATTAAAATCATTTGAGCGCATAATTCAATTTTTATCATTTTCAAGTCTTTAAAGGCAATGCCCATACCATAAATACTCAAATGTGAATCAAAAACAATTAACTCCTTGGAAATAAATGATTTACATGTTTTTTAGAAATTAAACATATTTTTTCATGCGGTACTAAATTACCCAACTGGGTGCGAATGTATCGCTTATTTAGGCCATTACTCGGCTAATTTTTGCCGAATGGTCTTGCGGTCTATTTGCAGGATTTCTGCAGCTTTGGTTTTATTGTTTCCCGTGGCTCTTAACACCTTTTCGATATACTGTCTTTCTATATCTTTAAGAGGCAACAGTACATCGCTAGAAAGTTTAAGCTTATATTTTAAATGGTCTGGCAGATGCTCTAATTCAATTATTTTATCGCACATGATCACCGCGCGTTGAATGATGTTCTCCAGTTCCCTAATATTACCTGGCCAGTCGTAACGTTTTAGAATCGCCATAACTTCTGGAGCGATCTTCACATAGCGGTCTTTGTATTCCACACCGTACTTGAACAAGAATTTATTGACCAAAGGTACAATATCATCCTTGCGTTGACGAAGTGGTGCCACCTCAATTTCAACCACAGTCAAACGGTAAAACAGATCTTCCCTAAAACTCTTTTTCTGAATCATATCACCCAGGTCGCTATTGGTGGCAGCGATGATACGCACATCTACGGGTTCTGATTTAGTGGCCCCCACCTTGATCACTTCTTTCTCTTGCAGCACCCGTAACAATCGGGATTGCACAGCCAAGGAGGCATTGCCTATTTCATCCAGAAAAATACTGCCCCCATCGGCCGCTTGAAAAAAGCCATTGCGGTTGGTATCGGCACCTGTAAAAGCACCTTTGACATAGCCAAACAATTCCGATTCCAACAGATTTTCTGGAATGGCGCCACAGTTGACTGCAATAAATGGTGCACGTGAAAATTGGCCCTGATAATGAATGGCACGCGCCACAAGCTCTTTCCCAGTGCCGCTCTCGCCTTTGATAAAAACCGTTGCTTTGTTATTTTTGACCCGTTCAATAATTTGGATGACATCCCGGATTTTTTCTGAAGCACCAATAATGTCTCCATAAGCCTCATTTTTTGCTGCGGAAGGCTTTGAGGAAGGAGCTATTTCTTTTTCCGAAGCCGCCAGGGATGCGGCGATGGCCGACTTCAACTCGGCTTTAGTAAAGGGCTTTGTTAAATAGCCCACCACTCCCGATTTGATAGCGGTAAGCGAATCTTGAACCGAAGGATAGCCGGTAACCATCAATTTAGGGAGCCCCGGATAATGCTCAGAAACAAATTTGATGAGCTCAAACCCGTCAATTTCAGGCATTCTTAAATCGGTAATCAATAAATCGATTTTAGTATCCCGCAAAATGGCAACGGCTTCCTTGACCGAAACGGCTTTGAAGCTATGGTAATCCCAAGACTGCAAATGTCGCTGCAAGAGTTCAAGTATATTGATATCATCATCAACTATTAGTATGTTTTCCTTGCGTAATTGCATGCGTTAATTTTTAGGTAAGGTTATGGTGAAGGTAGCCCCATTTTTACTGTTATTTTCAGCAACTATGGTACCTTTATGAGAGGTAATGATGCCATGCACCACACTTAGGCCCAGACCAGAACCGTCTCCCATGGGCTTTGTTGAGAAAAAGGGTTCGAAAATACGCTCTAAAGCTTCCGCAGTAAATCCTTTGCCTTCATCTGCTATTTTAAGGATGATGTCTGTTTCGCTTTGATGCGCCTCAATTTCAACCAATCCATTTTCCGGGGAGAAATAAATGGCATTGATCAACAAATTAAAGAAAATCTGTGTGATCTGTATGGGATCTGCACGAAGCCACAATTCTTCTGCATCAATTTTTACCAAGTATTTTATCTTTTCCTTTCTAAAGGTGGCATCCAAAAGATGGATGGCATTTTTGATGTTCGGGATGATGTTGACCCGTTTCATTTCCTGAGGCATTTCACAGGCAAAGAACATTAAGTTTTTGACCACTTCTCGTGAAAATATGGCATTTTGGATGATTTTATCCAAATCCTCGGCATGTTTGGGATCGTTTTTGAGCTCGTTTTGTAATAATTCGGCAAAACCGAGAATGTTTGCCAAAGGGGTGTTGAGCTCATGGGCTATACCCGCAGTGATTTCACCCAAGATACCCAATCGGTCTGCACGTTCCATTTGCCGCTTAAGGGAGCGTTCATTAGTTTCAATTTCTATGCGCTCAAAGAGACTGCCCAGTTTGAGCGCCACATTATCCAAGAGTAATTGTTCCTCCTTCGGGAAATCAGTCGGCTTGAATTCTGAAGCCAAGGCATGAGCTATGATCTGCCCTTTGTTTTTATTGAAGACGAGCACATTAGACCGCAGTGTTATGGCTGGATCTTGAATGGCTTTGGTGCTAAATGAAAATACGCTGGTATTTATGGTAATATCGGTTTTTTCGGGATATTGGAATGCCTTTTTCAAACTAAAGGCAATCGCCTTCAAAGTGTCTTGGATGAGTTCGTAATTGGCATGACTAATTATGGAAGACACCTCGTAGAGGCAAGTAAGCTCCTTAATACGTTCCTTTAGTTCTTGTTCAGTAGTATTCATTTGGTTTGCGCTTTTGTTTCCGCTTGTTCGTCTTCGCCTTCATTGGCTAGAGTTTGCTTAAAAACCAACGATCTGTAAGGATATGGTATCTCCACACCTTCTTTGGCAAAACGCTTAACCACGCTCTCAAACACATCACATTTGAGTGCGAAGGAATTTGTGAAATTTTCAGACCAAGCCCAGGCCCTAATCGTCATGGAGGAGTCATTGAGTTTAATTAGAGCTGTTCGCACCATGGCTTTTCCATCTTTCTTTTCCAATAAAGTACGGTTATCGTAAATAAGCGGATGTTTTTCACATTCGTTCTGAAGGATTTTCTTTGCCAGATCAATATCACTATCAAAGGCAATTTCAATTTCTACGTGCTCACAGCATTTCAATTCCCCTAAATCATAATTAATCAGTTTCTCCTTATTGATGATAGCGTTTGGGATCACGATCATTTTATTTTCAAAATTTCTAATGACGGTATGTCTCAAAGTGATATCTGTGACCCTGCCCACCATGGTATCTGTGACTTTAACAATATCGCCAATTTTAAAAGGTTTAAAGGAAATTATAAAAACACCACCCACCAAATTGGACAGCGCCTCTTGAGACGCCACACCTGCTATAAGCGCTATTACCCCTGCCCCACCCAAAGCGGTTTGGGCAACCCCGCGAAGCGAAGGGAAGGCCAAGAGGCCAAATAGGATGCCTACAAAACAAATGATAAAAACAACAACATAGCGTAAAAATTTATAACTGGTGGGATCAAACTCATTTTCGATTTTCTCTTTGATCTTGACCTTAAACCATACATTTACCGCTGTAGCTGCCACAATTGTGAGTACTGCCAAGAATCCCAAATAGCCAGCCAATTTAAAATAAGCTGTCAAGGCTGCATCCTTTTCACGATCCACAAATATAGAGCTCAAAGCGATACACCCTAGAATGAGCCAAAGTACATTGAGTACCCTTTTTACCAAGTTGATGGGTCTACGTGAGGCATCAGGAATTTTTTGAAATTCCTTTTTCAAAAGCCATTTGTGCAGTAAATTGGTAAGCAAACGGAGCATCAAATACGCGCCAATTATCACAACGGCAGTTATAAGATGTGGTTTATAGGTTTCTAAAAATTGTTCCATAGTTCTAACAAATATTAAAATTGTTTTCAAAAAAAATGCTTTGTTGCAATGCCATTATGTTTAAAGGTATTTTAAATCCCTCCACAGGGTTTTATTCCCAGAGGCTTGCCTCGAAACACAAAATACATCTTTCATTTCATACCTGGTGGGCTTGCCCCGAGGGAATTGATTAATTCTTCTTTTGGAATTTTTGAGCTTTTTAATATTAGCGAGCACTAGCTTGACCAAATGTTCCCTACACCTCATAAAAATAGTGGTTAGAATTTTCGTGAAAAAATTTCTAACCACCATTAAAGTTTGAGTGCATCACTACATAGAAGATCTACTTACCGCACCAACTGTAATTTTATTTCTTAGCTATGGTCGATCTTAGCATCCATGCCATTTCTTCATGCTCTTGCATGAGTCCTGTCAAGAAATCCCCGGTACCTACGTCTTTATATTCATCTTCGACTTTGGAGATGTTCTCACGAATGTATTTAATCACGCTATCATGATCTTTTAGAAGCACTTCTATGTATTCTAAACTTGTATTGTCGCCCTCATACTTCTCACTAAGGTGGGTTAGTTCTAAAAACTCTGCCATGGTTGCGGGTGCGTAATGCCCTAATTTTCTAATACGTTCTGCAACGCTATCGGTAAACAATTTAATGGCGTTGTAATGTTCTTCAAAGAACAAGTGTTTGGTATGAAAATCATGGCCTTCTAAATTCCAGTGTGCACGGAGTGTTCTCGTGTAAATCAGGAATTCATCTGCCAGTAATTTTGACAATATTCCTACTGTTTTTTCTCTATGTTCTTTTGAAATTCCAATGTTGGTCTTCATAATTTAATGTTTATTTTTTGGTTATTGATTCGTACTTTTTCTAAATTAATTAATATATCTCAATTCAATCTTAATAAAATGCCAAAATATTTATAACTGAAAAAATGGATCTATTAACAAGGAAAAAGAACAAAAAACCTTGATTGCATCTTGACCTAATCGGTAAAAATTGTAGTGGATTTAATAAATTTTCCATTTTGAAACCCTAAATAAAAGCAAGCCGTTTTTTTTGGACCTTTTACTGTTTTACATGATGCTTAGCGTCTACTTTATGCATCTCATAACTGTGTGAGTAAATTGCGATACTGTTATCAAAAGGTCCTTAAGCAAAACTTATGAGATTTTCATAGGGCAGCAAGCTATGTTCGCCCCGACGTGATCCATCATCATTTCATTTTCAAGCTTCAGTTTGGAATTGAATGCTTAAGTTTTTAAAGCTGTCTCTTTTAGCTTCATCAACCCACAAGATCAATGCCTACAGATTATTGAAATCAGAAAATTAAAATACCACAATCTTCCAGGTAGTAATCTCCAGTTGAGAACGAAGACTTATAGTAAAAATCACATTTGGGCGAACTCTTTAGGTTTGCTGAACAAGACCAAAATGCAGACCCTGCTATTTCAACTAAGCGCAAAAGGTCTTCAAAATGAGTCTGGTTGGCACTAACAAATAGTTTTACCAGACACTCATTGTTAAAACATCAAACTTCGTTTTTTGGTTCCAAAGCTGTGGTATCTGTCGCAGTGCGACCAATCATAATGCCTTGGGATTGCCCTTTGCCGAGGTAGGCGTTAAACCAATTCCAGAAGGTTCTAAATCTGTTTCTGTAACTCACCAACAAATAAAGGTGGACAAATAACCATGAGATCCATGCGAGCCAGCCTGTTAATGTTGTTTTTGGTGTGGTTAAATCTGCGACCGCTTTTTGATCTCCAATGATCGCCATGGCGCCTTTATCATTATATCTAAAAGGATCGCGCTCTTTATGTTCAACCATGGCTAAAAAATTAGCTGCCAAAGCTTTTCCTTGTTGTTGTGCGACTGCTCCCAATTGCGGATGGCCTTTTGGAAACTCAGGATCTGTTTTTTGAATGCAGGCATCACCAATGGCATAGATGTTTTTTGTATGTGCTATCAAGTTGAAGGCGTCAACAGTTAGTCGGTTTCCTTTTTCATAGCTGTCCTCAGGCATCCCCTTGTATTTCATGGCTGTAACTCCAGCGGTCCAGATCAATGTTTTGGTCTCAATGGTTTCACCATCTTTAAAATAGACCTTATCCCCTTTGTAATCGGAAACCATTTTATTCAGTTTCACGATGACTCCCATGTCCTCCAAACTCTTTTTTGTGTAAGTCTGTGATTTTTCCCGCATTGGAGGCAACACAGTTGGAGCGGCATCTACCAAATAGATGTTCAATTGCTCGTCAATCAACTCGGGATAGATGTCCCTTAAGGTACGTTTACGCATTTCTGCGATCATCCCCGCGATTTCAACGCCTGAAGGTCCTGCTCCAGAGATAACGATGTTTCGCATCTTGCGTTTTTCATCTTCATCTGTGCAATAGGTATATTTCTCACCTTCCATGATGAGGTAGTTTCTCAGTTTTATGGCTTCGTTTACGGTTTTCATTGGTAAGGCATTTTTTTCGATATTTTCCATACCGAAAAAATTGCTCACTGTACCAGTGGCAATTACCAAAGCGTCATAATGCAATTCTCCCGTGGAGAGCTTTACTTTATTCGCTTCAGGAAAGACTTCCTCAAATTCTCCCAAGCGAAAAAAGAGGTTCTTCTTTCCTTTGAAAAGCGCTCGGAAAGGGATGGAAATACTAGAAATGTCCAACATGCCCGTTGCCACTTGATACAAAAGCGGTGGGAAGAAATTGTAGTTGTTACGATCTACCAAAGTGACTTTAACGCCTTTTTTACCGGCAAGTTCCTTGGCTAAGTGAACCCCAGCAAATCCGCCTCCTATAATTACAATGTGCTTTTCTTTCATGTTGGTTTATACTTTTTAATTATTAGGCTCTAGTTTAAAACAGGTACTATAACTGAATACTACAATTTTCGGCATCATGTGGCCCTTTAGACGCGATATCTATCGGTAGGGACAAGAACATGATGCCGAAAATTCAATTAATTTTGCCCTGACCCTAAAGGGAATAATTGTATTTTCTAGAATTGAGACAGCTCAAAATATCTGAATTTTAAATTTAAAGAATCATCGCTTGATTGAACTAGAGCCAATTATTACAACATTTAAGAACGTATCACTCAGAACTTGAGGTTTCCCAATTCCCTAAAAGCTTTAATCGTAATAGTCCCTAAACCTGTTGCAAACTTTCAATTAAAATGTTCTCGGCTTTTAAATTTATCAGGTTGTACGTTTTATAGTCGCCAAATATTGAAGGCTCTATCGATAACCAAATTTTTTAAAACAGCGCTTAAAAATCAGACTTCAGACAATTAACAACTGCATTTATTCTG
Organism: Subsaximicrobium wynnwilliamsii; assembly: GCF_007997225.1. Lineage (GTDB taxonomy): Bacteria > Bacteroidota > Bacteroidia > Flavobacteriales > Flavobacteriaceae > Psychroserpens > Psychroserpens wynnwilliamsii. The sequence goes on along the minus strand of NZ_VORM01000002.1, from coordinate 235,281 downwards.
GCTCAACAATTCCGCATTGCGCATGACCTAGATTTGAGGACACTTAAACTTCTAGTTGGGACATTCGTTTTCACTTCTGTTTCAACCAAGCCAGCGCCTTATCCTATTCATGAGCGCCAAACTCCTTGATCAAAAGACCAGGGAATAGGAATGAAAAAAGATCTGAGTCCTTATGCAACCCTATTTTATCTGCAACCACAGCCATGGCGCAAATATCGTCGAGATGGTTAAAGCTCGATTTAACATCCTCAAAAAATTGGCTCGCTGAAGCATCAAAATCACTGATTTCAATAAACAATTTTGCCTTGCGATTGAACTCATCTCGAATTTCCAAAACTGGATTGATCCCATCATAATTCAGTGCTGTAGTCTCTCCCGAAGCTTTAATCCCAATACTGTTTTTTGGTAAATCTTTAGCGATAATGAACATGCCATGTTTGTTTTAGTATTCTATTTCGTCACTGAAAAAATACTCTCGCTAAACTGTAAATAAAATCCAAAAGAGATTGAATCCTTACTATGCAATAAAGCTATTTAATAGTCTTCAGTTCCATTGACACGATTGCATTAACCCTTAACGCTAAACAAAAAGGGTTTGAATAGTTTTGCCGCGATGCACGATCGAAAATTTGGATCGTTTACCTCCCTTGGGCATCCCGATCACAAAAAAAATATCTCAAAAGCCGTCATGCTCTTTATTTCCAACCGCCACCAAGGGCTTGGTACAAATCTACAATCGCTTGCAGCTGGCTGTTTTTAGCACCCACTAAATCTAAACTTGAATTGAGCGCATTTTCTTCAGCCCTCAACACTTCAAGATAATTGGCCAAACCGTAATTCAATAATTCCTGAGAATATTCAATCGCCAGATCATAGGCATTAAACTCTTTTTGTTTGATTTCTATTTTTTCCGAAGCCGACTTATAATTGAACATGGCATCAGACACTTCTTTAGAGGCCACGAGCAGGGATTGCTTAAAGTTTAATCTGGCTTGCTCCTGCTGTGCTTGCGATACTTCGTATTGCGTCTTGATTTTTCTACCATTCAATATCGGTTGCGCAATACCACCAATAAAGGTGGCGAAGATTGAATTGGCACTAAATAATTTATCGAATTCCAAACTTTGCAGACCTCCGCTTGCCGAGAGTGTTAATGAGGGATAAAAATTGCTTCTCGCGACGTTAGTGAGTTCAAAGGCATTTCTCAAATTGAATTCCGCAGCAATCACATCGGGTCTATTGCTCAATAATTGCGATGGCACCCCCAGGGTTAGATCGGTTGTGACCACTTGCTCGGCCAATGTGGAACGTTCCATTTCCTTTGGCATATCGCCTAGAAGAATTGACAATGTATTCTCTAAAATATGCGATTGGTTCTTTAGATCAACCAAAATCCCCTGGGCAGTGTATATTTGCGCTTCCGTTTGTTTTACACTTACCTCGGTAAGGTTACCAGCTTCTTTTAAGGCTTTGGTAGTTTCCAAACCATTGCTTCGGGTTTCAATGGTGCTTTCTGTAATGATAATCTGTTCATCCACAGCGAGCAATTGATAATACACCGATGCAATATTAGCAATCAACCGAGTTTTTACTGCTTGGTGGGCGGCTACGGTTTGTAAATAACTGGCTTGAAAGGCCCGTTCATTACTTCTAATTTTTCCCCAGATATCGGCTTCCCAAGATAAGGCGCCTGTCAAATCATATTGATCCAATGCGCCGTCAAAAAAGGATCCAAATTGACTGTTTGGTGCCAATTCCTGATGGGTGTATTGTGCATTTACAGAAAACGTTGGATAATAACTAGCTTTACCCTGTTTGAAATAAGCTTCGGATGCTATGATTTGCTGTAAAGCCACACGAATATCGATGTTGTTTTCCAGTCCCTTTTCAATATACTGTGTTAAAACAGGGTCGGAAAACATCTCTTTCCAAGATACGTCTGCCATTGTGAGCGTGTCTTGTGAAAGGTTATCGGTTCTAAACTTCGCTTCATCTATATTGACATCTTTCAATTCTTGCTTAGTGTAGTCCTCAGCTACGAAACACGATTGAAGCGTAAGCATTGTAACGATGACTACACTGAATTTTATGATTATTGAATTTTTCATTTCTCTTTTACTTTTCAAATTGGCTATTAGGCTTCTTCTTTTACTGGTTTGGATTTAGAACTCACTTTTTCCTGTAACCATTGGAATAGCATATATAAGATGGGAATGATGAAAATCCCCAAAATAGTTCCTATTAACAGGCCTCCAACGGCTCCGGTACCAATTGCTCTATTACCTTCAGACCCTACTCCAGTGGCTAACACCAATGGCAACAACCCAAAGATAAATGCCAAGGAGGTCATTAAAATTGGACGCAAACGTGCTTTCGCTCCATCTATCGCGGCATCATAGATACTTTCGCCTTGTCTACGTCTTTGTATGGCAAACTCCACAATTAAGATTGCGTTTTTCGCCAAGAGACCAATCAACATGATGAGCGCAATTTGGAAATAAATATTGTTCTCCAGCCCTGCTAGTTTTGTGGTAATGAAAGCTCCAAAAACTCCCAAAGGCAGTGAAAATAACACCGAAAATGGCAATAAATAACTTTCGTATTGTGCTGCCAACAAGAAATACACAAATACAATAACCAATATTAAAATTGTGGTCGTTTGGTTACCTGCTTTCAGCTCCTCACGTGTCAATCCAGAATACGCCGTAGAATAATTACTAGGCAAGGTGGCTGCTACTTCTTCTACCGCTGCAATGCCATCACCTGTACTAAAGCCCTTGTTTAAAGCGCCTGTGATTGATGTGGAGTTAAAGAGGTTAAAACGCGTTACCGATTGCGGACCAAATGTACGCTCCAAACTTACAAACTGCGTGATTGGCGCCATTTCGCCTGTTCCTGTTCTCACAAACAAATTACTCAAGTCCTGTTTATCTGCTCTGTCACTAGGCAATGCTTGGATATACACCCTAAACTGCTTCCCAAAACGCGAAAAATCTGCGGCATAGATACTTCCAATATAGCCTTGCATGGTGTTGAATATGTTATTCACATCAACGCCGTATTCTTTTGCCAATGGCACATTGATGTCCAGTTTGTACTGTGGGTATTTTGTACTGAATGATGACTGCGCATATTGAAATTCTGGTCTTTGGCTCAACTTGCCAATGAATTCCTGATTGACTTGATCAAGTGATTCGAAATCACCCCCAGATCTGTCCAACAAATTCACTTCGATACCAGCAGAATTTCCAAAGCCGGGTATACTTGGTGGCGAAAAGAAAATAATCTTAGCTTCTGGGATTGTGGATGCTACACCAAACAAGTTCCCGATGATGGCATCTATTGAGGTTTCGTCGGTTTCGCGCTCACTCCAGTTTTCCAGCTTAATAAATCCCAATCCGTAGTTACTACCAGCACCACTAATCAAACTTCTACCATTAATCAAGGTCACGGATTCAACACCTTCAACTTGTCTAATTTTAGCACGTAAATCCCGGTTCACTTCCGCAGTTCTATCTACAGATGCTCCTGGAGCAAGTTCAACATTCACAAAGACCAAGCCCCTGTCTTCATCTGGTACAAACCCCGTGGGTGTGGTTTCAGACGCGTACCAAATACCCGCAATGGCTGCTAAAAGAATGACCACATTTATCCATTTGTGTCGGTATAGAAATCCTATCGACTGTCCGTATTTCTTGGTCATCGCACCAAACCCTTTGTTGAAGGCATTATAGAAACGCTGCAAATAGGTTTTTTTCTTTTCTTCTTCAGAATGTGGCTTTAAAAACAAAGCACATAAGGCAGGACTTAAGGTCAATGCGTTCACTGCTGAAATCATGATTGCCACAATTAGCGTCACACCAAACTGCTCATAGAACACCCCCGATGGACCTGTCACGAAGGTAACAGGAATGAATACCGCAGCCATTACCAAGGTAATTGATATGATGGCTCCAGAAATTTCACTCATGGCCTCAATAGTTGCCTTTTGAACATCTGTGGCGCCTTCATCAATCTTGGCATGTACGGCCTCTACGACCACAATAGCATCATCTACAACAATACCAATCGCAAGAATCATCGCGAAAAGTGTTAGTAAGTTGATGGAATACCCAAATAAATTCAAGAAGAAAAAAGTACCAATAATAGAGACTGGCACTGCAATCGCTGGAATCAATGTAGACCTAAAATCCTGCAAAAAGACAAACACCACAATAAACACCAATATAAAAGCTTCAATGAGCGTGGTCGTCACTTTTTCTACGGAAGCATTCAAAAACTCATTGGTGTCATAAGGAATCAAATAGTCAATACCTTCTGGAAAATCTTTTTCTAATGACGCTAACTCGGCCTTAACTTCCTCAATAATAGCTTGTGCATCAGATCCTTTTGTTTGAAAAATACCTAAGGCTACACTGGGATTACCATTTGTATTTGCGGTTGAGGCATACGATTGTGCATCCAATTCAATTTTCGCAACATCCTTTAATCTCAAGAATTCTCCATCTCCTAAAGATTTCAATATGATATTCTCATACTGTTCTTGATTTTTGAAACGACCATCATAAGTGATGACATAAGAGAATGCTTCACCATTATTTTCACCTAATGTGCCCGCTGCTGCTTCCTGACTCTGCTCGTTAATGGCAGCTGTAACATCTGCAGGTGTCAATGAGTAGGCCGACATTTTATCTGGTTTCAACCAAACGCGCATCGCATAATCCTTAGCGCCAAAAACGGTCACATTACCTACTCCATTGATACGTTGAAAAGCAGGTACGGCGTTAATTTTTAAATAATTTTGGAGATAGGTGTCATTATAGGCCTCATTAGTACTAAAAAAACTAATGAACATTAAGGCACTAGTTTGTTGCTTTTGCGTCAACACACCAGTTTGTCTCACTGCTTGAGGCAACAAGGGATTGGCACGAGCCACGCGGTTTTGAACATTTATCGCAGCAATATCTGGATCAATATCTTGGTCAAAATATACAGTAATGTTGGCTGTACCATTATTGGTCGCAGTAGATGTAAGATAAGTCATCCCTTCCACACCGTTAATCTGCTCTTCAATTGGGATGATTACACTTTCTAAAATTGTTTCTGCAGTAGCACCAGGATAGGTCGCAGACACTTGAATCGTGGGTGGTGCAATATCGGGATACTGCGTCACAGACAGGGATTGTAGCCCCAAAATACCCAAAATTACGATGATGATAGAGATGACCGTAGAGAGTACGGGTCTCGTTATAAATGTCTTTAACATGATCTCTTAAGTTATGTTATCGTATAAACTGTGATTATTGAAACTCCTTTATGATAGGCTGTGCAATGCTATCGAAATCTACCTTGTTAGGCTGTACCGCCATACCATCACTCAGTTTACTCAAACCTTTGGCAATAATGGTTTCGCCTTTTTCGAGCCCTGAATCAATGAGGTACAAATTACCGCTCTGTCCTTTGATTATTATGGGTTTTGAAGCTGCAACAGTGGCATCGCTGCTGTCCTTTTTTATAGTATAGACAAATCGGTTGTTTTGATTTTCAAAGGTTGAAGACTTTGGTACCACAACAACATTCTCAAAAACAGTTGGTACTTTTATAACACCACTGTTACCGTTGTTTAAAATCCCGTTGGCATTGTCAAATTGCGCTCTAAACGAGACCGTCCCAGTTTGTTTATTGACTTGCGAGTTGATGGTTTGAATTTTTCCTTTAGCCCCATACTCGGTACCATTGGCCAATATCAAAATCACTTCTGGCATGTTGTTGATCTTTTCTTCTTTTGTTTCTCCCTTGGCATTCTGGATAAAGTCAAGATATTCCTTTTCGTTCATGGCGAAATAAGCATACACCTCGCTAATGTCTGAAACCGTTGTCAATGGTGTCGCATTGCTTGGACTAACCAGCGCCCCTTTTCTCAAACGAATCGAACCAACATAACCATCAACAGGGCTCGTTATGGTACCGTAATCAATGTTTGAAGCGATGCTGTTGTAAGCGCTTTTTGCCTGTTGCAATTTGGCTTCAGCAGTTTCCAACTGCACAGGACTGATGATGCTTTTGTCCACTAAAGGTTTTAGTTTGTCAACCTCAACTTGGGCAGCATTCACGTTGGCTTGAGCTGCTGCGGCATCTTGGTTCATGGATTGTGTTTCAAGCTTAAACAAGGTTTGCCCTTTGCGTACTTTTTGGCCTTCATCTACCAAGACGTCGGTAATATACCCAGAGATTTTTGCCCGAACTTCACTGTTTATGATACCCTCAATACTGGTTGGATAATCAGTATAGACGGTTACTGTTTTTGTTGGCACTTCAATTACTGGTAGCACCATAGCGCGTTGCTTGGCAGAAGCGGGATTTTGCCCAGCTTCATCATTTCCACAAGAACTTGCTAAGATCAAAAGTAACAGTGGCATTAGGTTTTTAGTGATGGTATTCATGTGTTTCGGTGTTTTAAGCTTGCTTTTCGAATTGGTTGATTTCTTCAATTTTCTGATTTATTTTTGTGCGCTGATCTTCTAAATGCTCTTGAAACAATAAACCAAGCGATTTTTCATTTTTAAATTTCTCGGGATTATGTTCTTTATTGAACTGATTGACTTTTTGAACAATTTTAAGTTCTTTGTCGATTAAGTGAACCTGCTGTTCCATCGTGTTTTTAATATAGAATTGAGACGTGCGGAAATACCGTTTACGATCTCCAGGCTTCGTGTAGTAGTCTACATAATGCAGTTGCAATAAAACATTCAAATTACTTGATACAGAACTCTTAGTCGCTTGCATGCTAGTGACTACATCTTCAAAACTCATCCCTTCGTAGCACGAAAGAATAAGCAATGCATAAATCCTTGACGCTAAGGGAGAGAGATTGGCGCGTTCTTCCAAAAGAACACCCACATCTTCAATGAGCTGTTTTTTATGATGAGATAATTCCATTTTTTAGGCTATCATTTAAATTCTTTGCAAAAATACGTCTAGTTCGATATGTATCGAACTAAACAGCGTTAAGCATGTGTTAAAAGTTATCCAGGAAAAAAGAATACAGAAAGGACAGTATGAAGCGCTGTCAATTGGATGGATTTTACAAAAAATCAGGCTTTTAAGAGCAACTGCCTTTATGATATTTTTACGTTAGGCTCTTTATTAGAACCCGCTCGCAAGATCCCATAGCCAATAATTGCGGAGATGAAAGAGCCAATGAGGATGCCAATTTTAGCGGAATCTATAAACTCTGGAGATGAAGCAAAGGCTAAACTGGCAATGAAGATGGCCATGGTAAACCCAATCCCCGCTAAAAATGCAACACCTACGATCTGTTTAAAACTAATCTCGCTAGGCACTTCAATCAATCTCATTTTTTGGGCTAGTAAAACTAGCGACGTGATCCCAATACCTTTGCCTAAAATTAAACAGATCACGATATTGGTGATCAAAGCTGTATCTAGATCATCAGTATTACCAATGAGCACCCCTGCGTTGGCAAGTGCAAAAATTGGAATAACGAAATACGCCACCCAACCGTGCAAGTTATGCTCCAAATGTTGCAATGGTGACTGAAATTTCCTAGCCCAATCATCAAGATCATCAATAGAAGAAATTTGTTCATTAGAGAGCAACGGCTTTTGTAAGATACTGGCGTTCTTAATGTCATTATACACTTTCTCTAACTGTACCAAAAAAGCTGAGGTGTTGATTTTCTGTCTTATGGGAATGGCAAATGCCAATAAAATGCCGGCAACTGTAGGATGAATACCAGCTTTCAAAAAGAGGAACCAGACCGACAACCCTAAGAAAAAAACCAAGAACCTCGAGTAGTAGCCTTTATAAGACAAGAGATACAAAACGGCCAACATCACCAAAGCAATCGACAATAAGGTCAAATTGATTGAACCACTATAAAAAATGGCAATTACCAAAACCGCTCCAATATCATCCACAATGGCAAAAGCCGTCAAAAACACCTTGAGACTCAAAGGCACACGGTTTCCCAAGGTGTTTAAGATGGCCAATGAAAAAGCGATATCTGTAGCCATTGGCACGCCCCAACCTTTCGCTGTCTCAGGATTTTGATTAAGTACCAGAAAGAAAACCACAGGCACCAACATACCACCCAGAGCACCCACCAAAGGGAAGGCGATTTTTTTTGCAGAGTTGAGCTCCCCAATCATTAGCTCACGTTTGATCTCCAAACCAATCAAGAAAAAGAAAATGGCCATCAAGCCATCATTGATCCAAAGAATCAAGGGTTTTTTAAATTCAAAAGTTTTTGTGACAATACCAACATCATATTGCCAAAGCTCTCTATAAGTATCCCCAAAAGGTGAATTTGCCCATACCAAAGCGATAATTGTAGCAAGCAATAGTAGGATACCACTGAAACTTTCAATTTTTACGAACTTTTGGAAAGGGCTTAAGAATACTTCTTTTATCATATAAGTGGTTGCGTGTTATCAACAAAATAAGCTTCAAATATAGTGTTTCGTTGCTAAAAACTTATTGTGTAAATGATTTACTTTTAAGCATCAGCCAGAAAAAGGACGCTCTCTTGGACAAAACGCTATCAGCTAAGTTCTTATTTGAGCTTAAATAATTCAAGCGCTTTACTGGGATTAACCGTGTTAAAATACTGAAAATGTATTGCTACATCCATGATTAAAAGTCCTGGTCTCCAGGATCGGACTAATCTTAAAAACGTGAATTTTCAAATGCTCAACTACAAGGAAACTTTTTTTTAAAAGTTTCCATTTTAATGCCAGAATTTTAAGAATCTACGAGTTGCATTGTAATGGTAATTGCAGCTTTTCGAAAAATTCAGAAAAAAAACCAGTGGCAAATTGATTTACAGAAACGGCGACAGCAACCGCACTACTTTCTCCCATAAATGAACGCGTTTTGGTCGGTTGCCCCAAGCCGCTGCATCTATTTGCACCGATGCTTTTAAGTCGTTTTCAAAGACTTCGGAAAGTTGTGCGGTCATATTTTTACTGTATACCATGGCATTGACCTCAAAGTTGAGATCAAAACTTCTATAATCCATATTTGCTGAACCAATAATGGCGAGATCATCATCAATGACCATTGTTTTTGCGTGAACAAACCCCTTATTGTATTTATAGATTTTGGCACCATACTGAAGCAATTCGGTATAATAGGCACTGGCCGCTGTATTTACCATTTTAGAGTCTGAAACACCCGGAATGATAAGCTTCACATCCAATCCACTTTTGATGGCAATGATCAAAGCATCCATCATACTCTCGCCGGGAATAAAATAGGGACTCGTGATATGGATGCGTTTTTTGGCCGACGCTATGGCTTGCAGCAGGGCATAAAGAATGACAGGCTGAGTGCTGTCTGGTCCTGAGGCCGCGAACTGCAGCACTTCATCTCCAATGGCATATTGTCTTGTGCTATCTGGAAAATAGCCTTCAGCATATTCTAAAGGTGTTGTGCTACAAAAATTCCAATCGGCCATAAATAAATATTGCAAATAGGCTGTGGCCTGCCCATGGATCATCAAATGTGTGTCTCGCCAATACAAATGCTTTGCTTCATCTAAATCATTTCGATATGTATCGCTCATGTTGATGCCACCCACAAAACCGACACTGCCATCAATAATCACAATTTTTCGATGGTTTCTATAATTGAGTCGGTTGGCTAAAGCATACCATTTTACTTTATAAAATGGCGCCGTTTGGACACCCGCATCATTGAGTTTCTTTAGGAATGATTTTTTTAAGTCATGACTTCCAAAATCATCGTACATAAAACGCACCTCAACCCCTGCCTTTGCCTTCCTAATTAAAAGCTCTGCAACTTGATTTCCTGTGAGATCATCTTCATAAATGTAATATTCCAAATGAATGTGGCATGTGGCCTTTTCCAAGGCTTCCAAAAGCACCGGGAATTTTTCCTCGCCATTCACAAGTAATTTCAACTCGTTATTGGCTGTTAATGGGGAGTTGCCAGACCTACGAATAAATTCAACTAAGGTTGCTCGGCGTTCTGCTATCAAACCTGATTTGCTAATCGTTTCAGAATAGATGTCCATTTTATGTGTTAAGCTTTTCCGAAGTGGCTCATCCATTAGCATTTTCTTACTGTAAAGTTTTCGTTTTCGATAATTGATTCCGAAGGAAAAATAGAAAATCATCCCAACAAAAGGCACAAACACAACAAAAAGAATGTATGCCAAAGTTTTGGTGCCACTTCTTGTATCGTACAACACCCTTAAAATGACTAGGATCACTAAAATAATGTAAGCGATTTGTAGGAGTAAAACCCAATTCATTGTCCTTGTTTTTATGCTGTAGTAAATTAAGATATTTTGAGTAAGGACGAGTTTATTAGAACAAAAAGTCCTCAGGATCCAGAAATTTAGGAGCAATGAGGTCTGTTGCAGTAAACGCTATTTTTTTTGAGCTAAACACGCTGGTTAACCATTCTGCTTTAAACGGTTTCTTCGCTTTTGCCTTGATATTACATGAATGAGCAGCCCTATGTTTTTCAAGGACTTACAAGCTGGTTTTTTTCTGTATTTCTTCGGAAAGCTAATCCATTTGTTTCAAACTATGCGCTCCAAAAAACAACCCGATACAAATTGGAGGCTTATTTGGATGTTCTGCCAGAAAGATGACCTCAATTTATGAAAGCAGCATCAGTATTCATCGGTTCAGCCATACAATTAGGCATAGGGCTTGGATTTTTCCATCCATTGGCTCAACTTTTGCAGATTTCTAACTAAAATAACAAAAACTGCTAACTTTTCAATGAACGGGCTCCTTATCAATCTGGGTCATAAAACTAAGAGTCGGCGTTTTTCGTCATACTAGTTGGCGCAGGTTTAGGTTTGCGATGTGCTACAACAGCTTCTACATATTCTGGAATTGCGAAGATTCGTTTGGCAAACTTATTGTATTTGTGGTCCTTTAGCTTTTTTCAGGACTGAAGGCTGCAGTTGAAAATAATTGAAAGAAGCCTATATTCTTTACTGATGACTAATCTTTAGTGTCATAACGACGCGCTCTTCATGATCAAAGAAATAATTATCCAAGACCGTTTCGCCCACAAAGCCCAAATCCTTATAAATTTTTATTGCTGAAGTATTATCGGGATAAACCGTCAATGCAATTTCTTCGGCATATTCGGCTTTTAGGAGTTCAATCAATTGTGCAGTGAGTTGTTTGCCCAATCCTTTACCTCTCGCATCTCTATGAACTCCCAAAGATAATACCCAGCCTTGCTGCTTCTTTGTATTTAACCCGCCCAAAGCATATCCTAAAATTTTGTCCTTTTCTTTTGCAACTAAAAAATAGTCTCCAGAAATATCAAACAGCTGTCTTACCACAAACGGCGGATAACTATCGGTATCGAATACGTCTTGCTCAATGGCAATGATGCCTGCTAGATCTTCTAATTGTGCTTTTGCTATTTTGATCATATCGCTATTCTCTTTTCGTTGTAAATCAATTCAAACACATCAATTGGCTAAGTAACAAATCGCGATAAAGCTAAAATGCTGAATCCCTTTATGTATTGATGTCCAAATAGTTAGAACTCCAATTTCTTTCGGCTCGTCATACCCGGCAAAAATATGACCGAATGCGTTTAAATGCTGAATGTTACGTTGCACCAAGAGCTATGCCTACAGGTCGTGATTCTATAAGTTGTGGTATCGTATCTTGACTTGATCGTCGCTCAAGGCAAATTGATGAGGGTTCTAAAACTTGAGCGCCAGAACCCTAAAGATAAGGAGTTCTAAAAGATGTTATCTTGAACGAAACGCTATCTGCGTCGACAATGGCAAATTACTAGGTAATTTATTCTATGGAGTTATGATGTTGCCGTAATTTACGAATCCTAAGGAGTCTTCCTAAATGCAAAACGCGAAGCAAAAAAAGATTGGTAACAATTCCAAATTTGGATGAGGGAAACCTATAGGAACTGACTTGAAAATAGAGCCTAAAATTTAATGGATGAGTCTAATTTTAAGGGTATCGTTCTTTGCGAACGAAAATTTGCAGTCTTTATAATCTGGAGCAGATAATTTTGGTTTGACATTATTTGAAAACCCATAAGGCTCTTTGGGAATGCCGAAGAAATTGCGGTTTAGTACGCCATCTGAATTTTCATCGTGGTACATTGAAATGGCATACTCGCCTTTAGGCAAATCGTCAATCACAAAGATTTCTGTGGCTGAAGTTACTGTTAGCGAATAATCCCTAATGGTGGCGTTTTCTTCTAAAAAGTCAATATCAGTATTAAAAACTCCTATTTTGATGGTACCATCCAGTACTGCTATATTATCGATTTGAATGGTAAGTTTGGTAGTTTCGCTGGGATTTTCCCTTGGATTTTCATCTGAAAAAATGCCTAAGAACAGCACGATATAAATAATAAGAAATTTCATATTTAATTGTTTTGATTAAAAAAATGCGCAATCTGTGTCTCGTTGTTTGTCTCAAAAGCGCGGTAAAATTTCGATTGTTTCAGCAAATACCACTTCATTGACTTTCAAAATATGGAGGCTGTAACCCTAATAAAACCTGACACTTCCGTTGCTTCCATTTTGAAATATTCCTCTAATGGAGGCCGGTTAAAGGTAACATTATTTTCGAGATCCTCACCATACGCAGCACATCCACAGTGAAAAATTTTTAGCGCTAAAAATCAGATTCATACGGTATTTAAACGGATTTGATTTTTCTTCGGAACGTTTTGACCTTCCATCAATAACCGCAATCACAAAATCGTCTTGGAAGAGCTCTTGCCGCAACACCTCAAAGCCGACAGTGCCGGAAATTTTAGTCAATAAAATCTTCGTTTTTTATGACGAATGTAGTTGATCAATTGCACGAACTGATTGATTTCTTGCAAATGTTAGTCCAAGAGGTCTATTCTTAAAGTTTTTGGGAATAGTTTAGGATTTATCACAAGATTCTGGCTATTCATGACGATGCGGTTTTTTTAGTTATCTTATCCTTTTAAAAATGATTTATGGGATATTACAATCTATACAAGTCAAACCTTTAAAACACTAATCCTAATCAACATGCTCAAAAATTCACTTCTCCTGTTGGCTCTATTTTTACTGTGTTTTGGCAATTCAAATGCGCAGTCCAACGCGACTTACATCATTGCAGGCACATTCTACGACAGCCAAAACAATACACTGTTGAAAGACCAAGTACTGCATATTGAAGATTCAGAAATAAAAGCCCTACTTAAACGACAAGACATCCCAAACAATGCACACATTATAGATCTCAGTTCCTACACAGTACTTCCTGGATTGATAGATGCACATACCCACGTGCTCTTTTCCCAAGATGCCAATGAAGATTTTGCGGAATCCAGCATCAACACACTTACCCTAGTATCTGAAGCCTTGAGAACCTTGCGCGGTGCTAAACGCGCCAAGTCCTATCTCGATGTGGGCTTTACCAGCATTAAAGATTTAGGCAATTCCGGTCAGTTCTTGGATGTGGCCTTGCGAGATGCCATTGATGAAGGCAGCATCATTGGACCTCGCGTGTATGCCTCTGGCCCTATTCTGTCATCGGTTGGTGGCCAAATTTATGGCGTCTCGCATAAGCACCAACATCTGGTGGGTTTGGAATATCGCGTGATCACTTCTGTGGACGATGCCAGAAATTCGGTGCGCGAGCATATCAATCAAAATGTAGATCTTATTAAAATCTGTGCCGACAACATTCCCAACAATACCCGTTTAAATAGTGCTGAAATAACCGCCATAGTGGAAACCGCACATCAATACGGCCTTAAGGTAACCGCACATTCCATTAGCAATCAATCGGCTTGGGAGGCCATTCAGGCTGGAGTGGATGGGATTGAACACGGGTTTTTTCTGGAAGATTCCACATTGACTGCAATGGCCACGAAAAATGTGTTTTTAGTACCCACGGAAAATAGCCGTAACTACATGAACACCTATTCAGATTTGGCAGGCTATACCTCGGAAGAACGAGACTTTATAGACGGCTATCTCAATCGATCTAAAGACCGATTAAAGAGAGCTATTGAAAAAGGCGTGACCATTGTGGCAGGGTCAGATAACTACACAGACATCAAGACCACGCGAGGCGCTTCTTCGAAAGATCTTTTCCGTGCCTATTTTGAAGCTGGCATGGCGCCATTGGATATTCTGCAGTCGGCAACCTTTGTTTCAGCTCAGGCCATGAACCAGGACCATGTAATTGGCGTGCTTAAAACTGGAGCGAAAGCCGATATCATTGCAGTAAAGGGAGATCTCATAAACGATTTCGTAAGCAGCATCAATACCATTGTTTTTGTGATGAAAGATGGCCAAATCCATCTGAATACGGTGGAGTGATTTTTTATCTTCAGAAGTGCGAAAAATATTGTGCTGCGTAACAGGTCAAAGCACCATCGGTTTAAAGATTAGGTTTCTGAAAAAAAATTGCCACTGCATTTTCTGTTCGTTAGTCAAGGTCTTCGACTAATATAGAGCGCATACTTTTATTCTTGAATAAAATCTTATATTTAACGCTGAAATAAGATTCTTCCATCACTTTTCAATGAATTGGAAGTCGTCTTTTTCAACCCTAACTCAATTATCAATTCTACATGCGCTTTTTCAAATTGGGCATTGCCCTAATTCTTACTGTTCTCGTATTTTTTGTGCTCAATACCAAATTAGGAAGCATTCCGCCCATGGGCAAATTTCTTAACCCGGTTAGTGGGGTCTGGCAAAATGATTCCGAAGAAATAATCACTGGAAACCTCAGCATCGACGGACTTCTGGATGTGGTTACCGTGCACTACGACTCCATCTTGATACCGCATATTTTTGCCCAAAACGACAGCGATCTGTATCGGGCGCAAGGCTATATCACTGCCAAGCATCGCTTGTGGCAAATGGAATTTCAAACCTTTGCCGCTGCAGGACGACTCTCAGAAATCATTGGAGAAAAAGCCTTGGAGTATGACCAACAACAGCGCCGACGAGGCATGATTTTTGGCGCTGAAAATGCGCTGATTAAAATGAAGGAAGATCCCGAAACCTACAAATTCATGGAGGCCTATCGGGATGGCGTAAACTCTTACATCAATCAATTGGATACAAATGACCTCCCTGTTGAATACAAGCTATTGGATTATAAGCCCGAATTATGGAGCAGTGAAAAAACGGCACTACTGCTCATGTACATGACCAAAATGCTGGCTGGCGGGGATTCTGATCTCGAATACACCAATGCATTGCACCTCTTCGGAAAAGAGCGTTTTGACCTTTTATTCCCAGATTTTTATGGTGAATTAGATCCTGTCATTCCGGAAGACACCAATTGGGATTTCATCACCACTGAAATTACCGCCACGCCAGAACACAAAATTCCTCGCGATTCAATTAGCGAAACCATAGACAAACCACACCCCAATAACGGCAGTAACAACTGGGCAGTTGCTGCGGAAAAATCGGCTAGCGGAAATGCCATTTTAGCAAACGATCCACATTTAGGGCTCAATTTGCCTTCCATCTGGTTTGTGATGCAATTGCAAACCCCAGAACACAATGCAATGGGCGCCACACTTCCCGGTGCTTTGGGTGTGATTTCAGGTTTCAACAATCACATTTCTTGGGGTGTTACCAATGCCACACGTGATGTGCTGGATTGGTATAAAATTGAATTCAAGGATGCCTCAAGGCAGCAGTACAAATATGGTAATGGCTGGAAAAACACAAGAGTACGCGTTGAAAACATAAAGATCAACGGTGCCGAAACCCTCCAGGACTCCGTGATTTATACACATTACGGCCCTGTAACCTATGACAAAAACTTCAAGGGAAATGGCGAAAAAATAGGCTATGCCATGAAATGGACTGGCCATATTGGCGGTAATAATCAGTTGCCTTTTTTACAACTGAATAAAGCCAAAACCTACGAAGATTATGAAAATGCCCTTAAAAATTACACCGCTCCTGCCCAGAATTTTGCATTTGCATCTACCAGCGGCGATGTGGCACTTTGGATCCAGGGCTTGTTTCCCAATAAATGGAAAGGCCAAGGCAAATTTTTAATGGATGGCAGCAACCCAGAAAATGAATGGCAAAGCTTTATCCCGCAGCAATTCAATGCACACGTCAAAAATCCAGAACGCGGCTTTATCAGTTCTGCCAATCAACATCCTGTAGATGAAACGTATCCGTTTTATGTATTCAACGATGGCTATGAAACCTACAGAAACCGGGTTATCAACGATTTTTTCAGAAACAAGGAAAAGATCTCTGTGGAAGATTTTAAGAGTCTGCAAAACAATAATTTCAATCTAAAAGCTTCAGAGTTATTACCAAATATATTTGAACACATGGATGTAACTGGGCTGACTTCCGAAGAAAAAGAAATCTATAATCAAATCAAAGCTTGGGATTTCTACAGCGAAATTGATCAACTGGCGCCGAGTATCTGGGATTTATGGTGGGAAAAACTTTACGACCAAGTATGGGATGAGTTTGAGAACGACGATTTAGCATTGGATACACCGTTTATCTATCAAACCATTTATTTGCTCAAGAACAATCCCGAAGATCAATTTATGGATATCGTGAGCACGCCTGAAACGGAAACGGCAAAAGACCTGTTTTTAATCACATTCAAAGCAAGCGCCAAAGAATTATTAGACTGGAAAGCCAAAAATGGCAATTATAACTGGAGCGAGTATAAAGGCACGTTTACTGGGCATTTACTACAAGCCTTGCCAGCCTTTTCGCGATTTGACATCCCCATTGGCGGCGATTACAACACCGTTAATGCAGCCTCTAAAAACCACGGCCCCTCATGGCGCATGATTGTTGAAATGAGTACGCCGCCAAGAGCCTTGGGTATTTATCCTGGAGGCCAATCGGGGAATCCTGGCAGCAAGTATTACGATAATTTTATTGACGATTGGGCAGCAGGCAACTACCACGAGCTCTTGTTTATGCAAGACAATACAACCAATTCCCAAATTATGGCAACACAAACCTTAACACCAAAACAATGAAAAATGCAATCAATTTTATAGTGACCATTATTGTGGCACTAATACTATCCCAATTTTTGCCTTGGTGGTCTATTATGGTGGCAGGTTTTGTTACTGCCTTGTTTTTTAGCTTGAAACGTTCTGCAGTATTTTTGGTCCCGTTTTTGGCGATCTTATTGTTATGGAGCGTGTATTGTTTTTGGTTGAGCAGTGGCCATGACTTTATAATGGCAAAAAAAATAGCCGTTTTGTTACCTTTAGATGGAAATCCTTATCTGTTGATTTTGGTTACAGGGCTTATTGGCGGTCTCGCTGCTGGTGTTGCGGCGATTTTAGGGAAGCAATGTGCGGTTTTGATAAGAAACTAAGTTATGCTACCGTAAACTCAGTACGCACAGCGTGCTTTAGTGGACTTCAATATGACCAGCCTAAAATATAACGTTCTAAAGATCATAGATATTAATTGAGCTGCCGTGTTAAACGCCCGCCATTTTTATCCTCATTTAAAGCATTAAAAAAAGCGCAACCTTTAGGGCTGCGCTTATTTTATTTAATAGAACACTATGAAATCAGTTTTCAGATCTAATTTTACTGCTTGATCAATTTAAAAGTTGCTTCTGCTGAGGCACTCTGTACTTTCATGAAATACATTCCAGTACTGGCATTAGTCATATCTATGGAAGCCTCTGTAGTCATTTCAGATAAATTTACCTGCTGTATCAATCTACCGTTGATATCGTAAACGGATGCCTTGAGCAAGCTGATGTTATTCATCTTCTTCAGTTTGAACAACCCGTTTGAAGGATTCGGATACACTTGAATCTCGTTTTGCAAAGTTGAGCTTGAAACCGATAAAGTTTCCGCAGAACAATTGTAAACCGCAATATTATCAACAAACCACCCTATTCTCCCGTTGCAGCCATCGGTACCCATCTCCCATCTAAACTGGACGGTATCATTGGCGCTTGCATTTAAAACAGATAAGTCAATCACACTGGTACCCCAGCTTCCCAGGAGCGAACCTCCATCGGTGCCATTAAAGGCTGCTTGACCTTCCATCGGGTTATCGTTACCTGCAGCTGCAGTGTTGAGCACTCCGTTATACGGATTCACAGTGAACGCCTCACTTGGCACAATGGCCCAAAGTCCGCCATTTAGTTTGTATTTCAAATTACCACCGTCCCAATTGGCTTCGGTAGCCAAATAATGATCAAAAGACAGGTCAAAATTACCGGACTCTATATTTGGTAAATTAATGACCGGACTCTCCAATCGCATGATTCCGTTTTCGAAATCATTGACACAATCACCAATGAGACCGGCTTCGGCAAATACGGCCTGGCCCGGCTTTCCGTCTGGCAGATTTCCTTCAACCGTCCAAAAACGGGTATTCCAAGTCTCCGCATTTTCCGGCAATTCTTCAAAATTCCAACCTTCTGTCCCAGTTTCCCAATCTTCAAAAAAGACCCGGCCAGTCGTGGCTGCGTTACAAAGCGCTTCCGAATCTGCCAAAAGTGGCTGGTATTCACAAGCCTCAGGATCCAGCCGCATCTCAACCGCCAGCATGGCTTTGACCACCTGGAGCAGGTCGTTGGCGCTAATGGATTGACCCGATAAACCCGCATCAACATCTGTCACAGATAAGCCTTTTAAATTTATTCCTATTAAATCGGTTGCTGAGGCTTCTAAAGCATCTGCCAAATTAACAAAATCACTGGTTGCAGTTAAATAGCTACTTTGGGCACGCCAAAAAACGTGGGCCGCTTTAGTAAAGCCGAGCGCTTCAATAATTTGGCCATTATAGCTGCCTCCATCCACCAAAAGCACATACGCGTGATTTGGCACACCTGAGTTGGAATGTACGCCTCCAGAGTCGCCCTCACCACATCTGTACTGTAAATCGGAAACTTTGCCTGGATCGTTATTGCAATTAGGATTCCACATATCACGAATGGGAGCTCCAAAGGCCGAAGCGTCTTCACCTATTCGCCAGCGATCTGAACTGTTGCAAAATGTACGCACACTTAAATCTTCAAGATCATCGCTATAATTATTCAAAAGATCCACGGTTTCACCCCAAATATCAGAGTAAGACTCATTGATGGCACCAGCTTGGTACGCGTAAATCAAATTACTGGTAAATTGGGTGTATGCATGTCCCCATTCATGAGCAACCACATCATCTGAGGCAGTGCCGGTGCAGTAATTTGCAGTAACGCCATTCCAACTCGCATTGGGGCAATCGATATTTGGATTATTATTGATGGTGCGCATGGTGCGGCCTGCGCCATCATAAGAGTCATAATTAAACGCATTATTAAAAAGATGATACATGTGACCAGAGGCCAGCACTTCAGTTTGTTGAAAAATATCCAAATCGCCAGGCAATGCATCTCCTTCCTGCCATACTAGGTTACTGTAATTTTCTTCGTAAACCTGCCTGTTGAGCGCGTGCGCTATGCCTGTAAACTGTTCTACCAATTTACCGGTGTTCGCATCGATATACAAAAACTCCCTTACATCGGCATTGTTGCGAATCTCCACTTCATACACCAAATAGGTGTTGCCAACATAGCCTTGAGCCAAACCCTTTGGGAAGATATAGCGTTTGGTATCGAAGATTTCCAGCGCTTGTTTTGAATAATTGATTTGCTGCTTCTCAACGAGCTGAACCGCAATTTGCCCCGCCGCCGAGCTGCTCAAAACCGCAGTAGCCTCTGTTTTGATGTTAGGAATCACTGTGCCATTTATTGCAGTCAATTTGAGATTCTTGTCGAAGTGGAAACGCAATTGACCATCATAAACAGGTACTCCTTCATGCACTTGTTTTAATATCAATTGCTTGAAACCGTAGTTATCTGTTTTGATCTCTTGACTTGTAAATTGCAGCTCAGAATTCTCAATCGCGTAGAGGTCGGCGAAGGCATCTAAAAAAGTAAAGGCTTTTTGCTGAAGGGTATTCCCTTTCAAAGCGAATGGCTGTTGCGCAGGAAACTTTATGAATTCCACAATCCCATTTGAGGGGTTGATTGTGACTTGGGCTTTAGTCTCCGATTTTAATTTCTGGATGGTTTTGTTTCCATTTTGTCCAAAGGAAGCGAAGTTGATGACAAGGAAACAGCAAAATAGTAAGGCAATTTTTTTCATTAAGCGTTTTTTTTCAAAATTTAAGGATAATTTAATGTGTATGAAAGCCACTGCATTGTTCAACCTAGGTCGCAAAAAGCAACCACAACTTTCAAGAGCTATATGAGACAGGTGTTTTAATAAAAAGAGCCTGAGACAAAATAGTCACAGGCTCCTAAGAAGTATAAATAGGTATTGCTTTTTAGAATTGCTCTCTTCCAGAAAAATGGAAAGCACTCTCAATAGCTGCATTTTCGTTGCTATCACTGCCATGTACAGCATTCTCACCTATGGAGGCTGCATACAGTTTTCTAATGGTACCTTCAGCTGCATCCTCAGGATTTGTTGCGCCAATCAAGGCTCTAAAATCATCTACTGCATTTTCTTTTTCCAAAATTGCAGCCACGATTGGACCTCTGGTCATATATTCAACCAATTCCCCAAAAAACGGACGTTCCTTATGGATTGCATAGAATTCTTGCGCGTCCCTTAGAGTCATGTGGGTTAATTTCATTGCCACGATTCTAAAACCAGAAGCAGTGATTTTTTCTAAAATTGCACCAACATTCCCTTTTTCAACAGAATCTGGTTTTAACATTGTAAACGTTCTATTCGTTGCCATTTTATTCTTTTAAAATTTGTGCAAAATTAAGCCATTTATATTGAAATGCAAGTTTAATACCTTTGAATTAGCTCTTGCTGAAGGGTGTTGCCATCACCTCGCATTTGCATGGTCACAGTTTTGCTGCTGAAGTTGAATTTTAAGACCCCAAAACTAATCTCACTAACCACTTTTCCTGAACGAAACCTGTTAGGCTCACCATCAAAACTGGAATAAGCGTGCGTCAAACCACTGGATGTGAAATCTATGATTGGATAAGACAAACCCTTGACAGTCCTTTTGGAAAATTCTGAAATATGGCGATCACCAGAGGTTAGCAATACATTTTTTGCCTTAGACGCCACTATGGTTTTTAGCATCTTATCGACCTCATGTGGAAAATTACCCCAGGTTTCAAAGCCGTGTTCTGAAGATAAAAACTGAATACTACTCACGATAACATTGAAATCTGCCAAAGAATTTTCGAGTTCTTTTTGAAGCCATTGCCATTGTTGCTCGCCCAGAACCGTACCCTCGCCATACGTATTTGGCACATAGCGTTTGCCTTTAACATTGGCGTCGGTCAAGGCCGTTCTAAAAAAACGTGTGTCCAAAATAATGAGTTTGACACTGCCTTTTGGAGTGGTGATCAATTCTGAGTGGTACACACCTTCTCGGTCACGGCGTGCATCGGTTTTAGGCACATTCAAAAAATCAAGGAACAATTGCTGGCTTTCGTTTTTCTTGGGATATCCTGCACCAGCATCATTTTTTCCGTAGTCGTGATCATCCCAAGTACCCAAGATCCTCATTTCACTTTCAGCCAATTGATAAGCCTCTTGACTATGCTGCATCGTATAACTTTTCTCAAGTACCGCCATATCCTCAGTATCTGAATAAACCACATCGCCTCCCCAAACCCAAACTTTCGGCTTGTTGCTCAAAACGTCGTCCCAAAGCAGGTTAGGCTCATACTGTTTATTGCAGGAGCCGAAAGCGATAACCAAATCCTCAGATTCACTTTTTGAGATGTTATCTCGAGTTTTACAGGCATAAATACTTAAAAAAAGCAGAAAAATAGAACAGTATCGTATCATAACAAGAGCGTTAATGTTTTGGCAAAAGTAACAATAAGCATTAACACTTTATGTTATAAAATTGTAACTTCGCTCCCTATGGATAAACACGCTATTTCAAGTATAAAATCGCTGCTCAGCACACCAAAGCATATTGTTATTGTACCTCATAAAAACCCAGATGGTGATGCCATTGGCTCCACATTAGCACTGTGCCATTACCTAAAACTTCACAATCACCATGCGGTGGTAATTGCACCCAATGACTATCCAGACTTTTTAAAATGGATGCCCGGTGAGAACGCCATTTTAAAGTACGACAGTCAAAAACAGGATTGTGACCAAGACATCGAAAAAAGCGATATCATTTTCACATTAGATTTCAATGCACTCGGTCGTATTGGTGCCATGGAAAACGTGATTACAGCTTCCGAAGCAAAAAAAATCATGATAGACCATCATCAACAACCCGATGATTATGCTGATTTCATGTATTCGGATGTGACAATGTCTTCCACCTGTGAAATGGTCTTTAATTTTATAGAGATGTTAGGCGATGTGGATAAAATAGATAAGGCTATCGCGAGCTGTCTTTATACAGGGATTATGACCGATACGGGATCCTTCCGGTTTTCATCAACCTCAAGCAACACCCATAAAATCATTGGGAAGCTTATTGAAACCGGCATTAGTAATTCTGAAATCCATAATAACATCCACGACTCCAATAGTTACGAAAGGATGCAATTATTGGGATGCGCGCTTAGCAATTTGAAAGTGATCCCAGAATATCAAACCGCTTATATTACTTTAACTCAAGAGGAGCTCAATACATTCAACTTTAAAAAAGGAGATACTGAAGGTTTCGTCAATTATGCGCTATCGGTTAAAGGCGTGATCTTCGCCGCCATATTCATTGAAAGCCACCAGGATAAAATCATCAAAATATCCTTAAGAAGTAAAGGGGATTTTTCTGTAAACGATGTGGCTAGAACTTATTTTGAAGGTGGTGGACATACCAACGCAGCCGGCGGGAAAAGTGATTTAAGCCTCAAAGAGACCATTGAAAAATTTATTGGTATCTTGCCACACTATCAAAAAGACCTTAAAACACAATGAAACCAACACTTTATCTAATACTCTTAGTACTTTTCGCAAGTTGCAAATCGCCAGATGCCCGTAGGCCAGAGTCGGTTAAATCGGGTTCGTTCATAAAGGAATCTGCCGAGCGCAATAAAAAGCTCAATGACAAGGAGCAGCAACTCATAGAAGAAATAATTGCTGAAAATTCAGAGAACAATTATATCGCTTCCAACACTGGCTTTTGGTACCATTACAATACCAAGGTAGAAAAAGACACCATTACTGCCGATTTTGGCGATCTCGTCAACTTCGACTACAATCTAAAAGACCTCAAAGGCAGAACGATATATGCTTCGGAAGAATTGGGTAACCAAGATTATGTAATGGACAAGGAAGAACTTTTTACAGGACTTCGTGAGGGCCTCAAGCTTATGAAACCCGGCGAAACGGTAACTTTTATGTTCCCATCACAAAAAGCATTTGGATATTATGGCGATAAAAAACGCATTGGCACCAATATCCCGCTCATATCCCAAGTGACTGTAAACGCGATTAAAAAAGATTAAATCAAGCTTTTTTGAATTGGATTTTGAAAATCCGCAGAAAACGCTACTTTTGGCAGCTTAAATTGACCATTTAATTCAAAACAAAAACAATGAAATTATTAAGTAAATCATTAAAAATAGTAAGCCTTTGCTTATTGGTGTCTTTAACCTCTTGCAAGGAGCAGTACCCAAATCTTGAAGATGGGCTATATGCCGAAATTGTGACCTCCAAAGACACAATGCTCGCTAAGTTATTCTATCAAAAAGTGCCTGTGACCGTGGCTAATTTTGTGGCATTGGCCGAAGGTAACCACCCAATGGTAAGTGAAAAACACAAAGGCAAACGCTTTTATGACAGCACTACCTTTCACCGTGTCATCGATAATTTTATGATTCAAGGTGGCGATCCAACTGCAACTGGTTCTGGAAATCCCGGTTACAAATTTGAAGATGAGTTCAATCCAGATTTAAAACATGACAAACCCGGTATGCTGTCCATGGCAAACTCAGGACCAGCAACTAATGGGAGTCAGTTTTTTATCACAGAATCGCCTACGCCAAATTTAGATAATCGCCATGCCGTTTTTGGCGAATTGGTTAAAGGTCTTGATGTCCTGGATTCGATTTCTAATGTTAAAACCGATCAAAGTGATAAGCCTATTGAAGATGTGGTGATTTACAAGATCAATATCATTAGAAAAGGATCTGATGCCAAAGCCTTTGAAGCAGCTAAAGTTTATGAGGAAGAATTACCGAAAGTTAAGGAAAAGCAAGAAGGACTTCGTGAATTGGAGCGCTTAAAAGCTGAAGAAGAGCGACAAATGCGCGAGGAAAAATTAAAAGAGGCTGCCGCAGCGATGAAACCTACACTAGAAGACTATAATTCTAAGGCCAAAACCTTGGCATCTGGATTGAAAATGTACATGATCAAAGAAGGCGAGGGACCAAAACCAAAACAAGGCCAAACGGTAAACGTTTTGTACGAAGGGTATTTTACCGATGGCATGTTGTTTGACAGCAATGACGCTGAAGTTGCCGAAGCCAACGGCGTTTTTGACCAAAGACGAATGGATGCTGGTATGTATGGCGGTATGCCCGTTGAAGTATCTCCTGATGCCCAAATGATCGCTGGATTCAAAGAAGCCATCGCTACTCTAAAAGTGGGTGACCGTGCGTTTTTCTATTTGCCATCCCATTTGGCTTATGGCGAGCGAGGCAATAGAGGCATCAAACCAAATACCGATTTGACCTTTATTATCGAAATCAAGGAAATCATGGAATAATATAATTTTCTTCGGAAATCAAAAAAGGCGAATTCCTGAGGGAATTCGCCTTTTTATTTTTAAGAAATCCGATGCAAAATCGCAAATTTCAATTGGATTAAATTTCCATTATAAATTTGCGGAATCATAATAAAATCCCATGCGCAATCGCAAATTTCAATTGGATTAAATTGCCATAATCATTTTGCGGAATCATGATGAAATCCAATGCGCAATCGCAAATTTCAATTGGATTAAATTGCCATTATAAATTTGCGGAATCATGATAAAATCCCATGCGCAATCGTGGCGTACGGACAGGTCGCGACCTGTCCCTACCGCATGCCAATATCAAAATTCCATTTCATTCATCATAATTTGATGAAATCAAAATCAATTTCCAAAAAAAATTATTTTTTGGGAATATTTTTTAAAATTTCCATTATAAATTTGCGGAATCATGATGAAATCCAATGCGCAATCGCAAATTTCAATTGGATTAAATTGGATTAAATTGCCATAATCATTCTGCGGAATCATGATGAAATCCCATGCGCAATCGTGGCGTACGGACAGGTCGCGAGCTGTCCCTACCGCATGCCAATATCAAAATTCCATTTCATTCATCATAATTTGATGAAATCAAAATCAATTTCCAAAAAAAATTATTTTTTGGGAATATTCTTCAAAATTTCCAAAACGAATTTCCAATATTTCTGCGCCGATGATATTTGGGCTCTTTCATCTGGCGAATGCGCGCCTTTGATGGTTGGACCAAAACTAATCATATCCATATCTGGATAATTTTGGCCTAGGATGCCACATTCCAAACCGGCGTGGCAAGCTGCCACGTGAGGTTCTTCTCCATCATTCAATTTTTTATAAAGAGGCACCAACACTTTGAGGATATCAGAATCCATATTAGGTTTCCAGCCTGGATATTCGCCGTTAAATTCCACTTCGCAACCGGTAAGTTCAAAAGTCGCTCTCAAAGCATTTGCCAAATCCCATTTAGAACTTTCCACAGAACTTCTGGTCAGGCATTTTATGGTAATTTCGCCATCCTTAACAATCACTTTGGCAATATTATTTGAGGTTTCCACCAAATCTGGGATATCGGCACTCATGCGATATACGCCATTCAAAGCCGCATACAGTGCGCGGGTCAAACCCTCTTGAACACCCAAATCCATGATGTGTTTTGGGGTTTCGATTTGGGAAACTTCGATTTTCAAATCGGGTTCCATGGTTTTTAGTTCGGTCTTGATTTCGGTTTCCAGGTCTTTCAAATCTGATTGGAACGCTTCTTCATGAATTTGATCAATAACCACAATCGCATTACTCTCTCTAGGGATTGCATTGCGTAAACTACCACCATCAATTTCTGAAATGCGCAAGCCGTAGTTCTCGAAACCATCAAACAACACGCGATTCATGATTTTATTGGCATTGCCCAATCCTTCGTGGATTTGCATGCCCGAATGTCCACCCTGCAGGCCTTTAACGGTTATTTTAAATCCGGTTTTGAACTCAGGTGTTTCTTCTAATTTATAGGTTCTCGAGGCAGTGACATCCACGCCGCCGGCGCAGCCCACGCCAATTTCATCATCTTCTTCGGTATCGAGATTCAATAAAATATCTCCTTTGAGCACAGCGCCTTTTAAGCCCATGGCACCCGTCATTCCTGTTTCTTCATCTATCGTGAAAAGCGCTTCTATTGCAGGATGCTCGATATCTTTACTTTCGAGGATCGCCATGATGGTGGCGACGCCCAACCCGTTATCGGCGCCTAAAGTGGTGCCTTTTGCCTTAACCCAATCCCCTTCAATTTTCATATCAATCCCTTGGGTGTCAAAATCGAAATTGGTATCGTTGTTTTTTTGGTGCACCATATCCAAATGCGATTGCAAAACGATGGCCTTGCGATCTTCCATCCCTGCGCTAGCAGGTTTTTTGATGATGACGTTGCCCACCCCATCTATTACAGTTTCGAGATTGAGGCTTTTACCAAAATCTGTCATGAATTGAATCACGCGCTCCTCCTTTTTTGAAGGGCGCGGTACTGCATTAAGGTCGGCAAATTTGTTCCAAAGTGCTTTGGGTTCTAGTTCTCTTATGGCTTCGTTCATTCTGATTTATTTTTTTGATGTTATTATTTAGATCTGAAAGGTTTCCGTTCGAAAACAGCTGCTTTTGAAAAACGCCAACACGAACGAAATAACCCGCATAAAAGCGAACTGCCTTTGCAAATCATCGGTTTTTGCGAAGTTACGAATTGTCGAGAAGATATTTGGAATGGATGGTTGATGTTTTAGGCTCTAGTTTAATCAAGTATTGATGCTTTAAATTTAATTTAAAATCCAGATATTTTGAGTTGTCTCCATTCTAGGAAATTCAATTAGGGCCTTCAGGGTCAGGGTAAAATTAATTGTATTTTCGGCATCATGTTCTTGCCCCTCCAGGTAGAAATCGAGACTAAAGTGCGACATGATGCCGAAAATTGCAATGCTCAGCTATACTACCTGTTTTAAACTAGAGCCATGTTTTCTTTAGCGGAAACTTCTTTCATCCTATTTCAAATTGAGTCATAACGCTACTCTTAGATGCATTTTAGTTAGGCTATTGTAAAATTTTCGCCACTACTGAAGCATCATGAATAAGAACCCGCATTCCACAAGCAGATCAACACAAATACTTTATCTGGAAAATATACGCTAAAGGCGTTCTAATTATGAAGCAAATGGATTGGCAAACTCTGGCTTTCAAAAATTACAGTACTTTGATTGATTTTTTTTTAACCTACGCAGCTAAAAACCCCAGCTACGCAAAATGACCTTACTCCTACTCCTGATGGCAGTGGCATCCTTTTTGGCGACAGGTGAAGCGCAGCGCAACCTGTTGCCAAAAAGATAGAACGAACAGCAGGATACCCACTTTATAAACGGGCAAAAATATAGGGTTCAAATAATGAGATTCATTTTAATAGCTACCGCATTTCTAAAGCCATTTTGAAAATCTTTTGATTAAATTTGAAGCATGCCCAAAAAGAGAAAAATCATCCTTGCGTTGTCTATCATTCCGCAAGTGCTATTGATTAAAGTTTTAGCCTTGTACCCAGATTTTGTAGAAGCATTCTACAGCCATGGCGTTTACAGGTACATTTCGAAAACGCTAAGGTATTTGCTGGGATGGCTGCCATTTTCTTTTGGGGATTTGCTCTACACGTTTGTGATTATTTATGCCATACGTTGGTTGATCTTGAATGGAAAACGGATTTTAAGGGATTTTACAAATTGGATATTAGAGGTCTTGAGTGCAGTGTCAATTGCGTATTTCGCGTTTCACTTGTTATGGGCTTTCAATTATTACCGTTTGCCTTTGCACCAGTCCCTAAACATCGAATCAGACTATACCACTGCCCAACTGATGGATTTTACTAAGCAACTCATCGCGAAGACCAATGCGATTCACTTCAAAATCACTAAGGACGACAGTTTAAAAGTGACAATGCCCTACTCCAAGTCTGAACTGCTCAAAAAAGTGCCCGAGGGTTACGAGCATTTGGCAAAGGAATTCCCCTATTTGGCCTATAGCCCGAGTAGCATTAAGCGTTCTATTTATAGTTTACCATTGACCTACATGGGCTTTTCGGGCTATTTGAACCCGTTTACCAATGAAGCACAAATTGACGGACTCATCCCAACCTACAAATACCCAACCACAGGCAGCCATGAGGTAGCCCACCAATTGGGTTATGCTGCGGAAAACGAAGCGAATTTTATTGGCAGCATGGCAACCATGAAGCATCCCGATGTCTATTTTAAATATTCTGGGCATGCGTTTGCGCTTCGGCATTGTTTGGGCGAACTCTATAAACGCCAGCCAGAGACCTATTATGAAGTTTTGGCTACGATAAATCCAGGCATCCTTAAAAATTATCAAGAAGTGCAAGGTTTTTGGGATCGCTACAAAAACCCAACTGAGCCTTTGTTTAAATCCACTTACAACAATTTCCTTAAAGCCAATAACCAAACAGCAGGCATGAAAAGTTACAGCTATGTCGTGGCTTTATTGGTCAATTATTATGAAGCGCATCCTTTGGATTAAAACTTAAGTTCAAGATTTATGGCTTAAGGCTAAGCGTTTAAATTTCTAACTCGGAACGCGGAACCCAGAACTCGAAATGCTCCATTTTTAATCTTGAACTTGAAACCTTAAACTTCCGAGTTAGATATTAGCGTTAAATTTATATCTTTAGAAACTAATACAAACCAACACATCTATGTCCAAAATTAAATTAGCCCTGGTGCTCTGTTTATGCAGTTTTGCAATACATGCCCAGGAATACTTTCCAAAAAACGATGGTGTAAAAACCAAAAACACCAATTTTACCGCGCTTACCAACGCTAAAATCTATGTGACGCCCACTCAAATTCTTGAAAATGCCACCCTTTTGATTAAAGATGGCAAGGTGGTAAGTTCCGGGAAATCGGTAGCGATTCCAAAAAACACGAATGTCATAGATTTAGAAGGTAAGACCATATATCCGTCCTTTATAGATATGTATTCCAGTTTTGGCATTGAAAAACCGAAACAACAAGGGGGCGGCGGTCGAAATCCGCAATACGACCCAACGCGAACCGGCTATTATTGGAACGACCATATCATGCCCGAGCAAAAAGCAATTTCAAGCTTTAAGTATGACGACAAAGCGGCTAAGGAATTAATGGCGGCCGGCTTTGGTGTTGTCAACACTCACGTTGAAGACGGCATCGTTAGAGGGACTGGCGCACTGGTGGCGCTTAATAACGAAGTAGGCAATGGCTCCAGAATCTTAGACGATAACTCCGCTCAGTACTTGTCCTTCGAAAAAAGTGAAGCTTCCAAACAGGCGTATCCAACTTCCACTATGGGAGCGATGGCTTTGTTGCGCCAAATGTATTATGATGCCGATTGGTACGCCAAGGGCAATATTGAGACCAAGGATTTATCCCTTGAAGCCTTGAACAAACAGAAGAATCTTGTCCAAATCTTCGATGCTGGCAGTCGCGCCAATGCTTTGAGAGCCGATAAGGTAGGAGATCTTTTCCAAATTCAATACGTGATTCTTGGTGGTGGCGACGAGTACGAGCGCATAGCCGATGTCAAGGCGATGAACGCAACGCTGATTCTCCCCGTGAATTTTAGGGACGCTTATGATGTTGAAAATTCGTTTTTGAGCGCATCCCTTTCTTTGAGCGATATGCGTGCTTGGAGCCAAGAGCCCGCAAATGCTAAGGTTTTAGCTGAGAACGGCATTTCTTTCGCTTTCACAACCAACGCATTGAAATCTCCAAAAACGTTCTTGGAAAATGTACGAAAGGCCATAGCTTACGGACTCCCAAAAGAAACTGCTCTAGCTGCACTTACCACTATTCCTGCTAATGTGTTAGGCAAATCTGCTGAAATAGGTTCCTTACAAAACGGTGCTTATGCCAATTTCCTAATCACTTCGGGCGATATATTTGATGAAAAGAGCACCCTATTTGAAAATTGGGTGCAAGGCGAACGTACGGTTCTTGACGATATGATGGTCAAGGACATCAAAGGCGACTATGAGTTTAGCTTGGCTGGCGAGGCCTATAAGATGAGTTTGAAAGGCGAGCCCAGTAAGCTTAAAGTAGAAATTACCAGTGAAGGCAAAAAACGCGGTTCAAAAATCAATTACAGTGATGATTGGCTTTATCTCACGATGACCACCCAAGACTCCACAAAACAGCAATTCATTAGATTGACCGCGAACCTCACCAAAAGTGACGACTTGAATGGAAAGGCGATTTTCCCAGATGGCAATGAAATGACCTTCTATGCAAAAAAAGTAGAGGCTTCGGAAACTGCTTCCGCAGAAAACCCAGAGAAAACTGATGAGGATGCTGAAGAGGATTCCGAAGAAAAGGATAAATCAGATGGTCCAAAAACCACCGCGCCATTGACCTATCCCAACGTCGCTTTTGGTTTTGACGAGCTGCCCAAACAAGAAACCTTGCTTTTCAAAAACGCCACCGTTTGGACCAATGAAACCGATGGTACTTTAGAAAATACCGATGTGCTCATCAAGAATGGAAAAATTGCCAAAATAGGTAAAAATCTTTCTGATGCCAGCGCCAAAACCATCGATGCCACAGGAAAACATTTAACTGCGGGGATAATCGATGAGCATTCGCACATTGCAACTTCCTCTGTCAATGAAGCGGGACAAAATTCTACTGCGGAAGTAACCATTGAAGACGTGCTCGATGCAGAAGATATTGACATTTACCGCAATCTCGCTGGTGGCGTCACTAGCATTCAAGTTCTGCATGGCTCGGCCAACCCAATTGGTGGTCGCTCGGCAATTATTAAGCTGAAATGGGGCGAATCGCCTGAAAACTTGATTTATAAGGAGAGTCCGCAATTTATAAAATTTGCCTTAGGTGAAAATGTGAAGCAGTCCAATTGGGGCGATGAGGCGAGAAATCGATTCCCGCAGTCACGCATGGGGGTTGAACAATTGTACATCGATTATTTTACCAGAGCCCAAGAATATGCTGCTCTAAAAAAAAGCGGAAAACCCTATCGCAAAGACATCGAAATGGATGTGCTCGCTGAAATCTTGAACAGCAACCGATTTATTACCTGTCACTCTTATGTACAGAGTGAAATCAATATGCTCATGAAGGTGGCAGATCAATTCGATTTCAACATCAATACCTTTACCCATATTTTGGAAGGCTATAAAGTCGCCGATAAGATGGCTGCTCATGGTGTTGGCGGTTCTACATTTAGTGATTGGTGGGCCTACAAATATGAAGTCAACGATGCCATTCCCTACAATGCTGCGATTATGCATAATGCTGGAGTAACGGTTGCCATAAACAGTGATGATGGTGAGATGGCCCGTCGATTGAATCAGGAAGCTGCAAAATCGGTTAAATATGGCGGTATTTCAGAATTGGAAGCGTGGAAGTTTGTGACTTTAAATCCTGCAAAATTGTTGCACATTGACGATCGCGTGGGCAGTTTGAAGGTTGGCAAGGATGCCGATGTGGTACTCTGGAGCGACCACCCAATGTCCATTTACGCTAAGGCCGAAAAAACCATAATTGAAGGGGTTACTTATTTTGATTTGCAACGCGACCAACAAATGCGCACCAAATTAAAAGCAGAGAAAAGCGATTTGATCAATCAAATGCTCATCGCAAAAAACAAAGGTCTTAAGACACAACCCATCAAAAAAGACGAAAAAGTGCAGATGCACTGTGACTATATTGACCAGCAGTGAAACTGAAATTGAAGCTGAACTTGAACTTGAACTTGAACTTGAACTTGAACTTGAACTTGAAAAATTATACAGCAAAGCTGAATTAAAAAATATAAAAAGGCCACGAATTCACGAATTTCCAATTTAAACTATTCGTGTAACTGCCTATCGGCAGATAGATTTGTGGAGAAAAAAATAAATAACTATGAAGACATTTTATAAACTCACGCTCTTAGCACTCATTTTTAATTTCCAATTGGGAAGTGCACAACAAACACCGGCTGCAAAACAGAGCCAACCCATTGCTATCACTGGCGCGACTGCACATATTGGTGACGGTACTATCATAGAGAATAGCATCCTGGTTTTTAAGGACGGTAAATTGACCACCGTTGCCGATAGCGCGATGACTAAGATAGACTTGAGCGGCATGGAAGTAATCGATGCCAGCGGAAAGCACGTGTATCCCGGTTTTATAGCCCCTAACTCCACGCTCGGTCTTGTAGAGATCGATGCCGTTAGAGCCACAGACGATGATTCTGAATTGGGCTCTTGGAATCCGCACATTAGAAGCCTGATCGCTTATAACGCCGAATCGAAAATCGTAGAATCCATGCGCCCAAATGGCGTGCTCATTGGCCAAATCACACCAAGAGGCGGACGCATATCTGGAACCTCTTCCGTAGTGCAATTTGACGCTTGGAACTGGGAAGATGCGGCGATTAAGGTTGATGATGGCATTCACATGAGTTGGCCAAACTCTTTTTCTAGAGGCCGTTGGTGGTTGGGAGAAGATCCAGCCATGAAAGTCAACGAGGATTATGACAAACAGGTCACTGAAATTCAAAGCTACTTCAACGCTTCCAAAGCTTATGAGAATGGCGATACTAAAACCATCAATCTACCTTATGCTGCTGTGGCAGGTCTATTTGACGGTTCAAAAACACTCTACATTGAAGTCAATGACGAAAAAGGCATTACCGATGCCATTCATTTTGCAAATTCAGAAAATGTCAAAGCTATGGTAATTGTTGGCGGCTACGAAGCTTATAAAGTGGCCGATTTACTTGCTAAAAACAATATTCCCGTTCTGCTCAATCGCGTGCACTCAAGACCAAACGCTGCCGATGATGATTATGACTTGCCATTTAAGCTCGCTAAACTTTTAACCGATAAAGGTGTGATGGTTGCGTTGCAGGCCGACGGACAAATGGAACGCATGAACACAAGAAATCTTCCTTTTTACGCAGGCACAACCGTGGCTTATGGTTTGACAAAAGCACAAGCTTTGCAGCTCATAACGCTAAATCCAGCAAAAATATTAGGGATTGACAAAGACTATGGCAGCTTGGAAGTTGGCAAGAGCGCTACCTTATTTATAAGTGAAGGCGATGCGTTGGATATGCGAACCAACATCCTTAGCAGAGCTTTTATTGATGGTCGTGACCTTAGTTTGGAAACCCACCAGACTGAATTATGGAAGCGTTATTCAAAGAAATATAGTGCAAAAAAGTAAGCATCATTGCACAACTTCAGCACCTTCTGGCAAATTAAACATAGAATCATCCATTTTTTCTTCGGAAATCAGGACGTCACTAAACTCCAAATCCCGCTGTTTGGTGGTGGGTAGATTATTTTCATAATTGTACCATGTGAGCGTTTTTGGCAGGGTCAAGCCGTTTAGGGTTTGCCAATCCCTGTATTTTATAAAGTGGTAGGCCTCCTCTTTTTCATTCGTGAAAAACGTCACTGTGTAACCCAGCCAAGCCATTTGATAAGTTTCCGAGTCATAATACATCACATAGTTGTCTTCCGGTGATTCGCCGACTCCTGCCTTATAAGAAATTTTGATGCCAGGATAGCTTTTACCTTCAAATTGCAAGGGTGCGATGTTTTCGTAAATAATTCCGTCGTCGCCCAAAACGAAAGGCATGGCATAAAAATAAAACATGAGGTTGTAATAAAATTTCGGGTTGCCCTTATAGGAAGTGGTATCTGCCTTTTGAAGCCAAACATTTTCGCCATCAAAGCCAATGTGGTGCTTTGGCATTTGAATGAGCGACTTTCGGTTTTTTAAATCGGTCGTTGTAATTTCATCGCCCCCCTCTTTATCCATTGTGAATTTGAGTGTATTCATGGCGTTCCAAGTACCAATACCACCGTGAGCCTCAAAAACCTTAGATAGGTTTTCAGGATAATTTAGGGAAGGCCTGGTTGATTTTACTTCGGAAGGCTGCTCGTTGCCAACCGGCTTCCGTTCACTATTAGCGTCTTTACAAGCTGCAAAGACTAAGGACAGCACTATTAAAATGATTTTTAACTTCATAAGTGTGAGGTATTGGTTTCAAGATTTGATTAAAATAAGAATTATGTTTCGATTTTGGCTTAAGGCCGAACTTTATATCCATCGCCTTATCCTAAAACCACGTTAATTTTCGGAAAGCACGACAGAAACCGCTTGCATTTTCTATTTTTGTAAACTATTGTTTGAAAGCAATCCAAAAACTCTAAAAGCATGCAACTCAATTTAACCAAACCCATTTGTTTCTTCGATTTGGAAACTACGGGAATCAATATCTCCAAAGACCGCATTGTTGAAATCGCCATCTTAAAAGTGCACCCCAACGGAAAGGAGGAACGTTATACCCAACGCGTCAACCCAGAAATGCCCATCCCTGCAGAAGTCACTTTGGTTCACGGAATATCTGATGCCGATGTAGCAGATATGCCCACTTTTTTAGAGATTTCAAAGGAGGTTCATACCATGATCAAGGATTCAGATTTGGGAGGTTATAATTCCAATCGTTTTGACATTCCGTTACTGGCAGAGGAATTATTGCGTGCAGATGTGGATTTTGACATGAAAAACAAGGTTTCGATTGATGTGCAAACCATCTTCCATAAAATGGAACAACGTACCCTAAGTGCTGCCTATAAATTTTATTGTGACAAAAACTTAGACAATGCCCATAGCGCTGAAGCCGATACGGTTGCGACCTATGAAGTCTTGAAATCCCAATTGGATCGTTATGACGAATTGGAAAACGATGCCAATTTTTTGGCAGATTTCAGCTCACGTAAAAAATTCGCTGATTTTGCAGGTTTTATTATCTATAACAAAAAAGACGAGGAATGTTTCGCCTTCGGAAAGCATAAAGGCAAGCTCGTGACAGATGTTCTCGACAAAGAACCAGGGTATTTTGGCTGGCTGCTAAATGCCGATTTTCCGCGATATACCAAAAAGGTGTTGACCGCCATTAAATTGAGGGCGTTCAATAATAAGCTTAGCTGAAGATGAATTTAAAGATGAAGTTGAATTTGAATTTGAATTTGAATTTGAAAATAGCTTAAAATTGAAGACGAAGACGAAGATGAAGATGAAGATGAATTAAGAATAGGAATTGACTGGATTGGTTTCAGTTTAAAACTGAAAAGATATCCTATTTTTTGACAGTTAGAGCTAAACGACTTAACAACAAACGATTCAATAACAAACAACTTAACAACACAACAATAAAATGAAACTCATTTGTATTGGTCGAAATTATGCAGAGCACATTGAAGAGCTCAAAAACGAAAGGCCCTCAGACCCCGTGGTGTTTTTAAAGCCCGACACCGCCATTTTACTGAAAAAGCAACCGTTTTTTATTCCCGACTTTTCAGACGATGTGCATCATGAGGTGGAGGTTTTGGTGAAAATCAATAAAGTAGGCAAGCACATCGATAAAAGATTTGCGCATAAATATTATGACGAGATTGGTTTGGGAATCGATTTTACCGCAAGGGATTTGCAGTCCCAATTAAAAGAAAAAGGACTACCTTGGGAAAAGGCAAAAGGGTTTGATGGTGCTGCAGTAATAGGTGATTGGCTTCCGAAGTCTGGGATTACTGACGTCAACCATATTAATTTCAGCTTAAAAAAGAATGATATTCTTGTTCAAAAAGGCAATACCAGCCACATGCTTTGGAAAATTGACGAGATCATAGAATATATTTCAAAATACTTTACTTTGAAGATTGGAGATATTATCTTTACGGGCACGCCATCTGGCGTGGGAAGGGTAAACACAGACGACAAACTAACCGGATTTTTAGAAGACAAAGCAATGTTTTCAATAACAGTTAAATAAATGGAACAGACTTATAAATTATACAGAGTTCGTGAATTGGCAGACGATGATGAGGATTTTGTAAAATCCCTCGTAGAGGCTTTTTTGGAAGAATTGCCAGAAGACGCCCAAAGACTCAACACAGCAGTCGGGAACAAAGACTATAAAGAAACGTATCAAGCGGCTCATAAAATGAAGCCCACGATCGATCTGTTCGAACTTGGCGTACTCGAAGAATTGATTGTGGTGCAGGATTGGGGCAAACTGGAAAAATCAAAAGAAGATTGTACCAACGAACTACAAATGGTGCTCAACGCGATCCAAAACGCCTCCATGGAAATGAAAGCAGATTTCAAACTTTGATATGTTAGCAGAGATAATTACCATAGGCGATGAAATTTTAATTGGCCAAATTGTAGATTCAAATTCAGCTTTCATAGCTAAGCAACTCAATAAAATTGGGGTTTCAGTCTACCAAATTACCTCGGTACAAGACGATAAAAACCACATTTTGAAAGCTTTGGCCGAAGCTGAAGCGAATGCCGATATCATCATCCTTACTGGTGGCTTAGGCCCAACCAAAGACGACATAACCAAAAAGACATTAGCCCATTATTTTGATGATCACTTGGTGGAAGCTGTTGCCGTACGTAAAAATATCGAGCATCTTTGGGAACACTATATCAAAAGACCACTGATGCAGGTCAATATTGATCAGGCCTTAGTACCGTCGAAATGCAGCGTTTTGATGAATAAGCTAGGCAGTGCCCCTGGCATGTGGATGGAAAAAAACGATAAGATCGTAATTGCGCTACCCGGCGTGCCTTATGAAATGAAGGCCTTAATTGACGATGAGGTCATCCCGAAATTGAGAAACCGCTATCAGTTTCCTTACATTCAACACAAGACATTTTTGACCTATGGTTTAGGGGAAAGTGCTTTGGCAGAACACATAGAAACCTTTGAGAACGAACTACCAACCTTCATAAAGTTAGCTTACCTACCCAGTTTAGGGCGAGTGCGCTTAAGACTATCGGCTAAGGGAATAAACCGAGAATTGATAGAAAAAGAGATGCAGATTCAAACCGATTTGCTGCTACCTCAAATCAAGGATATCTTTACAGGCTTTGAAGAAGATGGTTCTATAGAAGATATTGTTGGAAAACATTTAACCGAACAAGGCAGAACAGTTGCTACTGCGGAAAGCTGCACAGGTGGTCTCATCGCCTCTCGTTTCACAGCCAATGCAGGAGCCTCAAAGTATTTCAAGGGCAGTGTAGTGACTTATAGTAAAGAAACAAAGATGCAATTGCTCAACATACCTGAAGCATTAATCGATGCGCATAGTGTGGTAAGCATAGAAGTGGCAGAAGCTATGGCTTTGAATGCCTTAAAGCTTTTCAAAACAGATTTTGCGATTTCAACAACGGGCAATGCGGGGCCAACCAAAGACCATACCCAAGAGGGTTTGGGCGATGTCTATATAGCCATTGCCAATAAAGACGGGGTGTTTTCAGCAAAATTCAGTTTTGGGAATTCACGTGAAAAAGTCATTAACAAAGCTGCCAATAAAGCTTTTGAGCTCTTATTAAAAGAAATTTTGAAAAAGTAAATCTTTTAGTTTGCTGATATTGTAAAGTTTTACTAAATTTGCAGCCTGTTTAAAATAACATAAAATTAAAGTTAGAGAGAAATGTCAAGAGTTTGTGAACTTACAGGAAAAAAAGCGATGGTTGGGAACAATGTCTCGCACGCAATGAATAAAACAAAGCGTAAATTTGACGCTAACTTAATCAAGAAGCGCTTTTACATTCCTGAAGAAGATAAGTGGATAACCTTGAAGGTTGCTACTTCTGCATTGAAAACCATCAATAAAATTGGTATTTCGGCAGCCCTAAAAGAAGCAAAATCCAAAGGATTTATAAAATAACAGCCTATAAGGACGCGGTTTTCAGTTAAAAGAAACGGCATAATAAAATAGTTTACAATGGCAAAAAAAGGAAATAGAATTCAAGTGATATTGGAGTGTACAGAACATAAAGAGTCTAGACAACCAGGAACATCCCGTTACATTACAACCAAGAACAAGAAGAATACGCCAGGTAGAATGGAGATTAAAAAATTCAATCCTATCCTTAAGCGTATGACCGTTCACAAAGAAATTAAATAAATAGAATAATTAGGTTTCCACTCTCGTGGAAATGATAAATAAATTTATCATGGCAAAGAAATCAGTAGCATCATTACAAACAGGATCTAAGAGACTTACTAAAGCGATCAAAATGGTGAAGTCACCAAAAACAGGCGCTTACATGTTTGTGGAGTCAGTGATGGCACCAGAGTTTGTCGAAGAGTTTATCAACAAGAAATAAATTAAACAATCATTGTTTGATTAGGAACTGCTTTCAAATTTGAAAGCAGTTTTTTTATGTCTATATTTGAGTGGCTTTTTGCCATAATAGCAGTAACGGCTTTTTGGGCTTAGGTTTTGATCTTAGAAAAACACAACTGCATATCGTTTAACAAACAACTCAACAACAACCGACTTAACAACTTCACAACAACATGAGTTTTTTCAAAAAAATATTTTCTTCGGAAAAAAAAGAAACCTTAGACAAAGGTCTGGAAAAATCCAAAACCTCATTTTTCGGTAAATTAAATAAAGCAGTTGCAGGAAAATCGAAAGTTGATGAGGATGTGCTCGATAATTTGGAAGAAATTCTTGTGAGCAGCGATGTTGGCGTTAATACAACTTTAAAAATCATCGACCGTATTGAAGCTCGAGTGGCTCAAGATAAATACTTGGGCACTTCAGAATTAAACCAAATACTCCGTGAGGAAATTGCTGGCTTATTGTCTGAGACCAATTCTGGAGAAGATACTGAGTTCGTGATCCCCAAAGATAAAAAGCCATACGTGCTTATGGTGGTTGGCGTCAATGGCGTGGGTAAAACCACAACCATTGGCAAACTTGCCTATCAATTCAAGAAACAAGGTTTAAAAGTGGTTCTTGGTGCAGCCGATACCTTTAGAGCTGCTGCCATTGAGCAATTGCAGGTTTGGGCAGATCGTGTAGACGTGCCAATGATTCGTCAGAATATGGGCAGTGACCCTGCCAGTGTCGCTTTTGATTCGGTTAAAGCTGGTGTTGATCAAGATGCCGATGTTATTATTATTGACACTGCTGGCCGTTTGCACAATAAAATAAATTTGATGAACGAGCTGAGCAAAGTCAAACGGGTCATGCAAAAAGTGATTGACGATGCACCTCACGACGTACTTTTGGTTTTGGATGGCTCCACAGGTCAAAACGCATTTGAACAGGCCAAACAATTTACAGCAGCGACCGAAGTCACTTCATTAGCAGTCACAAAATTAGACGGTACCGCCAAAGGTGGCGTGGTCATCGGTATTTCCGATCAGTTTAAGATTCCCGTGAAATATATTGGCGTTGGCGAAGGCCTTGAGGATCTACAGGTATTCAATAAGATTGAATTTGTGGATTCGTTTTTTAAGTGAACTCACTTAAAAAAAACTTGCATTAACTTTCCATTATTTTTCAATAGTGAATTAAAATGAGTACTTTCGAATATTCAAATTTACTAACATTTAAACAAATTTTTATGAAAAAAGTGTATCTTTTAATGTTATCCTGCTTATTAATAGCGGGCTGCGAAAATGACGACAATATTGATGTTGGCTCAGGCGGTGTTGCAGGGGAACCTGTAACTTATACTTTAAAATCGGTTTCCAATCCAGATGTAAGCGGTAGCGCTCAATTTATTCCAAAAACAGATGGCTCTACAGAGGTCAGAATTTTACTTTCTAGTGAGACTACTGGATCCCATCCAGCGCACATACATATGAATTCCGCAATTGAAGGAGGAGATATCGTTATTGATTTAAATCCTG
Organism: Subsaximicrobium wynnwilliamsii; assembly: GCF_007997225.1. Lineage (GTDB taxonomy): Bacteria > Bacteroidota > Bacteroidia > Flavobacteriales > Flavobacteriaceae > Psychroserpens > Psychroserpens wynnwilliamsii. The sequence goes on along the minus strand of NZ_VORM01000002.1, from coordinate 195,281 downwards.
TTGACGGCCCTACACGTCGCAGTGTTACCAACATAACAGCGACTAACGGTGGAACTGCAATTTCTTTTGAGCAATTGACTGATTTTGACGGTTATATTAATGTCCACGAAAGTGCCGACAACTTAGGTACTTTGCTGGCTCAAGGTGATATTGGTCAAAACGTTTTGACTGGTGAATCTAAAGAATATGCTCTAAACACTAAAGATGTTGATGGCATTAGCGGTACTGCAACTTTTGAAGAACGCGTGAGCGGAGAAACTTTGATTAGTCTTGCTTTAGATGGCACTCCAGATGGGGGTATGCATCCAGCTCATATTCACGCCAATACTGCATTAGAAACTGGCGGTATTGTTATTAATTTGGCTACTGTGAATGGAACATCTGGCATGAGTCAAATAAATGTTGCATCTCTTGAGGATGGTACTGCAATAACTTACGCAGAATTACTTGAATTTGATGGTTACATCAACGTACATTTAAGTGCAGACGAGTTAGGAACCATAGTTGCTCAAGGCGATATAGGTCAAAATGAAATTGTAGATACCAAAGCGTATGACTTGAAGACGAAAGACGTTGAGGGCATTATGGGCGTTGCCACATTTGCAAAAAGAGCAAATAACACCTCTTTAATTACACTTGATGTTGAAAACACATTGCCTGGAGAAATGCACCCTGCACACATCCATGAAAATAGCGCGGTAGAAACTGGAGCTATTGCTGTAGGTTTAACCCCCGTAGACGGTAATACAGGTATTAGTATGACCAATGTAGCTGCACTAAATGACGATACAGAAATCACCTATGACGACTTATTGGATTTTGACGGTTATATCAATGTACATTTAAGTGCGGCAGAATTAGGTACAGTTGTGGCACAAGGAGACATAGGCGCCAACGAATTGACAGGAAATACAAAATCATACGTTTTAGGATCTGTAGCAGTTCCAAGCATCAATGGATCAGCATTATTTTCTGAAAGAAAAGATGGTACTTCATTAGTAGAACTAAATTTGAATGGTACACCAGATGGTGGAATGCATCCAGCACATATTCACGCAAACACTGCTGCCGAAGGCGGGGCAATAATTGTTGATTTAGCCTCTGTTGATGGCTCTACTGGTATGAGTGCCATACAGGTTGAAGCACTTAATGATGGTACTGAAATTACTTATACTGAGTTACTCGATATCAATGGCTATATCAATGTACATTTTAGTGCAGAAGACCTTGGCACTCTCGTAGCCCAAGGTGATATTGGTCAAAATGAGCTAACCGGTGAAAGCAAGACTTACGTATTAAATTCTGTGGCCGTTCCTACCATTAGTGGTACGGCTAAATTTGAAGAACGAGTTAATGATGAAACCTTAGTCACAATAAGTATTAGCGGTACACCTGATGGGGGTATGCACCCAGCGCATATTCATGCAGGCTCTGTTGCAGAAGCTCCTGGAGACATCTTAATTTCATTAACAAATGTAATGGGCGGAACAGGTATTAGTAAAACCAACGTCGCCAAATTTGATGGTGATGATGGTGCAGCCATTAACTATTCTGGACTTTTAGCTATCGATGGTTATATCAATGTGCATTTAAGTGCGGAAGCATTAGGCACTATTGTAGCGCAAGGTAACGTAGGTGCTAACGTTGATTAAAACGCAATAGTTCAAAACTAAAATTGATTTAAGAAGCCGTCTCATTAATCTAAATGGGACGGCTTTTTTTATTTTTATTTTTGACAACAGATTAAGTCATGATTTATATTTTGGCACAAAATTGTCCTTCTCAGGCACTCTTCTTCCTTAGATTAAGTGCCAATACGTGCAAACCGAACTCTAATTCTGCTTTCTCTATTCCTTTGTGGGTAAATCGCTTGAAGTTACGATTGGATTTCATGTGGCGTCGAGGAAGTTGAAAACCTGTTTGATAATAGGTTGTCCACTCAAATTTTTACTTTTGTTCATATCTGAAGTTTTGTGGTAAAGATCCAGATTTAAATAAAGCGGGAAATTATTTTTCAAAAACACAAAATTCCGGATAAACTCTCACTGTTCTCTGTTCCCTGTTCTCTGGTCTCTGGTCTCTGTTCTCTGTTCTCTGTTCTCTAAATACGGTTTTCTTTTCTCAGTAGAAATAAGTGCCATCAATAGCTCGTCTTCAGCTTAGTTTTATGTATTTTTCATAAAAATTTGTGACATGAGATCTCTTTTCCTACTTTCTTTATTTTTAATCTTTCTTGGCTGCAAGTCTTCCGAAGAAGAAAAAAACCAAAACTCCGAGTCAAAAAAGGACGCCAATTTGAGCGCCATCTCCAACAAGCCTTTTCGAGAGTTTAAGGTGTTGGATTCTAAATACCTTCAATCCTCTGAGATTTGGGCGGCATTTGATGAGGACTTTCGAGATTTTACCGAAGACACCTATAATGCGCTTAAACCACTCATCTTAGAGCAAGATATTCCGACCATTCAACAACACATCGCCACCAAAAAATTGAGCTATGAACTGCTTACCAAATTCTACTTATATCGCATCAAGACCTTTGATCGTGAAAATGACCTGTCCTTGAATGCGGTTATTGCTATCAATCCAGATGTGATTAACGAAGCAAGGCAAAGAGATAAGGAACTGATGGGTACTGCAGAAAGACATCCTATTTTTGGGATGCCCATCTTACTGAAAGATAACATCAACACCAGAAATTTGCCAACCACCGCAGGATCAGTCGCCCTGCAAGAAAACAACACCGAGACCGATGCTTTTATAACGCAGCGGCTCATTGAAAACGGGGCACTCATTCTCGGTAAGACCAATTTAAGTGAATGGGCGTATTATTTTTGTGGTAATTGCCCAAGTGGGTTTAGCGCCATTGGTGGGCAAACCCTAAATCCTTATGGCCGAAAAACCCTTGACACTGGCGGTTCTAGTTCTGGAAGTGGCGTTGCGGTAGCTGCGAACTTTTGCGTGGCCGCAGTTGGTACCGAAACTGCCGGTTCGATTTTATCACCAGCGAGCCAGAATTCGGTGGTAGGCCTAAAACCAAGCATCGGTTTGTTGAGCAGGTCTGGGATTGTACCTATTTCCTCCACCCTCGACACGCCTGGTCCCATTTCAAAAAATGTCATCGACAACGCCATCCTCTTGGATGCCATGAGCGGTTACGACGCCGCCGATTTTAAAGCCTATTCTTCAAATGCCGAAAGCAGGTCTTACTTCCAAAACCTTTCCGATGCATCTGTGAAATCAAAACGTTTCGGTGCATTTAAAAACTTGATGGAAGATTCACTTTATGTAAACGCCATAGCCGTATTAAAATCCCAAGGCGCTGAAATTATAGAGATTTCTGAAGTACCTGTTGAATTTCCCGCTTTCTTAAGACTCTTAAATCTGGATATGAAAAAAGATTTACCGACCTATTTTTCGGAATATGGAAACCAGCAGCTCAACTTCAAAACGGTTGAAGACCTTATGGCATTCAATGAAATAGACAGTTTGAATACCATGCCTTATGGCCAAAACTTATTCAAAGCTGTGGCTGCAGACTCTGCTTCAAAAGAAGAGCACGAAGCCATAAAACAAACGCTTAAAACGAATGGTCGCCGCTTTTTTGATATCCCAATGCAAGAACAAAATCTTGATGCTGTGTTATCCATGAACAATTATCATGCTGCGGAAGCAGCTGTGGCAGAATATCCTGCCTTAACCGTCCCGATGGGTTATGCTTTAGATGCCGCTCCTGAGGGGCTGACTTTCATATCGAAACCTAAATCTGAAAAAAAACTTTTAGGATGGGGCTACGTTTATGAACAAGCTTCTAAAATGCGTAAAGCACCAAAAGCCTATAATTAATCATTGTTGTCCGATTAAACTTTTATAAACAATGATTTTGTTAACAGCAGCAAGCTTTTAGGAATATTTTAAAATATAACAGCTTGCTTAAGCTCTAAAAGACATTTTAAGTTTTGAAATTAAAAATGAAAATCAGATGCGCTTAATTCTCAAATGTTTACGAATCATGTCTTATGCCTGCCGGACAGGCAGCTCTTATGTCTTGCAGTCCCGATAGCTATCGGGACTTTAAGTATTTGTCGGTACAATATTGATAATTAATTTACCAAAGCATTAATTCTTAGCCATAGCTGGTCATCAAAATCTGATAGTCCGAAATTTTCAGTATCGCCAGCATCTCCCATTCTAACAATTACCAATTTCTGGCTCGGCACGATGTAGAGTTTCTGGTCGTTTTTGCCCAATGCGCAATACATGTCCTCTGGTGCATTTGGGATGAGCTCGCCTTGAAATTCCAATTGGGTCTGCGGTAAATGATAAGTCGATTTGCCGTTTAGCCACCATAAATAACCATAAGCTTGGTTGATGTTTTGGGAGCTATTTGTGGCTGCGTTCAAAAAATCCCCTGAAACGATTTCCGTTTCTTCCCAACGGCCTTTTGCCGAAACGAGCAGGCCAAATCGCGCCATGCTTCTCGTAGTGCTTGCATACACATTAGAATTGCCAAAAGTGAACCAAGTGCCATTCATCCCAATTCTATCCCGTAATTTGGTATTGAAATAGGCATCCCAAGATTGACCGCTCGCCTGTGCCACAACATCCTGTAATTTCACATAAGCATTATGATACGCCCAACGCGTGCCAGCATCTGCCACATATTGCAAATTTTCTGCGGAAACACCATCGCCCAATTCATCATTGAGCCCAGAAGTCATGTTGAGCAGGTTTTTAGAAGTGATTAAATGTTCCTTTTCCGTTGCACTGCTGGTCCAACCGGTGCCTAAATAATCAGATACTTTAGTATTGATGTCCAGAAGTCCTTCATCTTGCGCAATTCCCGTTAGAGTTGATGTCAGCGTTTTTCCTGCGCTTGCCCAATACCATGGCGTTACTGCGGTATGGCCGTTCATATAATGCTCCACCACAATTTTTCCGTTGTGCAAAATGATGAAGCTTTTGCTGTTCCGTTCCGCTAAAAAATCTTGAAGAGGCGCTAATTGGGATGGGTTCCATTGTAATTCCGCCAAGCTTTTGGTTTCCCAAGTTTCGGCTGCATTGAGCGGTGGAAAATAAATGCTTGCTTCAGAAGGTATATCGGTTGGAACCGTGTCGTCTTCCGAAGAACAACTAAAATGTAAAAGGACTAAGCTTATGGCAAGATAAAAGAAATTGATTTTCATATTGGCAGGTTTTAATTTGGACAACCAAATTACGCAAAGGTTTAATTGCAGCCCGGCTATAATTACCTTTTGTTCATGCCTACGATGTATTCAAAGGAAGATTTCATTTATAAAAAGGCTAGCGTTGAGTTCCCGGCAAGCTGAATCAAAGATCCCGCTAAAAAGCGGGATAAGTTCAACCATCAAAACTTAATGCGCTTCGCTTATAAGTTTTGGGTTTCACTAATAAATCCTAAATCATTATGTATCTTTGCATGCCCAAATTAGTAGGGCAAATAATTAATTAAATTTCCGCTTGTGCGGAAAATGTGCATGAGAACAAAATCACTTAAAAAGAACAGAATCAATGTCATCACGCTTGGCTGCAGCAAGAATGTGTACGATAGCGAAGTATTGATGGGTCAACTCAAAGCCAGCGGCAAGGACGTTGTGCATGAGCAAGACGGCAATGTTGTGGTCATCAATACCTGTGGATTTATCAATAACGCCAAGGAAGAAAGTGTGAATACCATCTTGGAATACATGCAGAAAAAAGAAGCAGGCGAAGTTGATAAGGTTTTTGTGACCGGATGTTTAAGTGAACGTTATAAGCCCGATTTGCAAAAGGAAATCCCTAATGTGGATCAATATTTTGGCACTACGGAATTACCACAACTCCTAAAAGCCCTGGGCGCAGATTACAAACATGAGCTTATTGGCGAACGTTTGACCACCACTCCAAAAAATTACGCCTACATGAAAATTGCCGAAGGTTGTGACCGACCATGCAGTTTTTGTGCCATCCCCTTAATGCGCGGCAAACACCGCTCTACGCCTATAGAAAATTTGGTTATTGAAGCCGAAAAACTGGCTGCCAATGGCGTTAAGGAACTGATTTTGATTGCGCAAGATTTGACTTACTACGGCCTCGACCTTTACAAAAAACGGAATCTTGCAGAATTGCTTGAACATCTCGTGAAAGTGGAAGGCATTGAGTGGATTCGTTTGCATTACGCCTTCCCAACCGGTTTCCCAATGGATGTTTTGGACGTGATGAAACGTGAGCCAAAGGTTTGCAACTATTTGGATATCCCGTTACAGCATATTTCCGACGCGATTTTGAAAAGTATGCGACGTGGCACCACGCATGAGAAAACCACAAAATTACTGAAGGATTTTCGAGCTAAAGTCCCAGAAATGACTATTAGAACCACATTGATTGTTGGTTACCCTGGTGAAACCGAAGCCGATTTCCAAACCCTAAAACAATGGGTCAAAGACATGCGCTTTGAGCGCTTGGGCTGTTTCACTTACTCTCACGAAGAGAATACCCACGCATATAACTTGGAGGATGATGTGCCGGAAAATGTGAAAATTGACCGCGCCAACCAGATTATGGAAATTCAATCCCAAATTTCCTGGGAGCTGAACCAGCAAAAAATCGGACAGGAGTTTAAAGTGGTTATCGATAGAAAAGAAGGCAATTACTTTGTGGGCAGAACCGAGTTTGACTCGCCCGATGTGGATAATGAAGTCTTGATTGACGCTTCAAAAAACTATTTGAAAACGGGCGAATTTGCCAGAATCAAGGTCACCGAAGCAGAGGATTTTGATTTGTACGGCGAAGTGGTTTCCGCTTAAATACTTACAATTATTTTCTGAAGACATCCAAAACTAACCAATTGCAACTCGCAACATGTTCAGGTAAAAATTACATGTTTCAAAGCGGCACTTAATACCCATTTGGGGATTATTGGTAGTGGAACTTTCGCTATAAGTAATAGCGGTGTTGCGCATGCATACTGGCTGTTTTCAAGCCCATACCTTTTTATTGACGCTTTTTAGTTTACCGTTTTCGGTTTTGGCATGCTCTTAATGACCTACACCATACCCTCTAGCTTTTTTTTATTATAAGCACTGATTTATAAGGGCGGTTGAGCAAAACTTGATGCGAAATTTCTATATGTAATGAAATTTGAGTAATATTATATGGATATTGCTTATTACCAAGAAGGTTTTTATTCTGAACAATAACTTCTGAAGGCATCACAAACGCGACCGAGCTACCCATTAAGGAGCGACCAAAGAAAATGGAAACTTAAGACGTCCGAAGCTATCCCATCAGCCCGGTAATCCAAAAAGTCGAAGTCAATAATTATATTCAAATGCCATGGAAAATTCTATATTACTTATTAACGGTTCCAGTTTAGAAAAACAGAAATTGTTGCAGCTCATCAAGCAAGGCCGAAAGCCCGAAGCCATTAAATACATCAAAGCAACCGCCCGAGTGGGCTTAAAAAGTTGTAAGGACATTGTGGAGAATTTAGCGCAAAACCCTGATTATTATGACAGTTATGAAGAAGACATCGCCTTAGCGACTGGCATCAATGAGCAAAAGGACTTAGGTCATGGCCAAAATCAAAAGACTCGGGAATCAAAAAGAAAAGGCGCCCATGTGATTGCTTCAAATCAAGACCAATCAAAAGCGCTAATGATGGTGGTGGTTGCATTTACTATTGCTGTAGTCCTTTATTTCATCTACTCGTAAAATTTAGCAGCCTTCGATCTTATCTGAAAATTTCTATCCAAAGGAACATTTAACGAACGATGACGTTTTTACCGATTCTAATTCCACCAAGATCTAGTTTTTTTACATAATAAAAAATAATCTAATTCCTAAAACAGTTGGTGCCTATATGGAATCTTGAAGTTCAGAAAGCTGAAAGATCAATTATAAGCTATCAATATAATATTCCTACCCGTTTTTTCATGAACAAGTCTAGGCGCCTATTGTCGCTGTCCTGAGCCATTGCCACACTCTTAAGTCTTTATAGAACGAAATCAATATTAATCCATTAACTTTGTCCAAAACACAAATTGCATGTCTTTTAAAGATCTAAAAATCATCAAACCACTCTTGCGCGCTGTTGCGGAAGCTGGTTACGACAATCCCACTTTAATCCAAGAACAAACCATCCCATTGGTTTTGGAGAAAAAAGATGTGATTGCCTCAGCCCAAACAGGCACTGGAAAAACGGCAGCTTTTGCATTGCCAATTCTTCAACTGCTATATGACCGACAAGACGCGCCTAAAAAAGGGAAGACTGTAAAGGCTTTGGTCATCAGTCCCACTCGGGAACTGGCACAACAAATCGGTAAGAATTTTAAAACCTACGGAAGCCATACCAATTTAAAGTCCACCGTGATCTTTGGTGGCACAGGCATAGAGCCTCAAATCGATATGCTTACCAAGGGTGTTGATATTGTTGTGGCCACTCCAGGACGTTTGCTGGATTTGCACAAGCAAGATCAAATCAATTTGGATCATGTAGAGATTTTGGTTTTAGATGAAGCCGATTTAATGCTGGACATGGGTTTTATTGACGATGTTAGAAAAATAGAACGTTTATGTCCGGAAGATAAGCAGACGCTTTTATTTTCCGCAACCATGCCTTTCAAGGTCGAAGATTTGGCCAAAACAATTTTAAATTCACCTGAGCGCATCGAAGTGACACCAACCTCTTCCGCAGCAAAAAATGTGAGCCAGGTGTTGTATTACGTTCCAAAAAAGAATAAGATTGAACTCTGCCTTCATTTAATGCGCAACACCATAAAAGGAAGCACGCTCATTTTTAGACGTACCAAGTTTGGGGTAGATAAACTGGAACAAACACTTACCACTAATGGTTATAAAGTAGAACGTTTGCATGGCGACCGTAGCCAAAACGAACGCCAAAGTGCCTTAAACAAATTCAAACATGGCGAGGTCAATATTCTCATCGCAACCGATGTGGCGGCTCGAGGCATTGATATTGATGAATTGGACGCCGTGCTTAACTTTGATTTGCCCAGCAAACCAGAAACTTACGTACACCGCATCGGGAGAACCGGCCGTGCAGAACATTTTGGCAAATCGTATTCCATGTGCTCGGCAGATGAAAAGGCTTACGTTCAAAATATCCAGCACTTAATTAACGTACAGATTCCGGTGGAAGAAAATCATCCCTACCCACTCAATCCCAAGGAACAGCCTATCGTGCATAAAAAGAAAGGCAGCAAATACAAAAAAGGGCGTAAAGGCGATGGGTCGAAGAAGAAGAAAAAACGTTGGTATTGAAATAGGTAGTAGGTAGTAGGTAGTGGGAATCATAAAAAAAATTGAACTCAACTTTTTAATAGCGAATACTGAATTTTGAAGTGAGGTTCTGGTTCTGGTTCACACTATACTGCGAAACCAAATGCACACTATCAAAGCGACTAACAGTTCTTTCTGAATTCAATAAGTTGCGATAAATCTTATGGCATTTGATCTGTTTAGGCTGTCCATTATTAAAAACGATAGAATATTGAGAAGGTTTCAAAATTTTGAAATTATTATCTAAGAACAGAAAATTACTGCCTAACACTATAACCTTCCAACTTTAATACTAAATCCTTCCAAAAAAGCACTATTTTTTTCACAAAACAGCTTACATATTATTTTTTCATTACCAAAACTGTTATCTTGCTTTTTTCTTTAAAAATCGCGAATACGCATTGCTGAAATTGAATATATGGATTTTACAAACCCCCTAATTTATGGTGTGCCTTGCTTTTTAGGCCTTATTTTATTGGAGCTTACCTACAGTAAAACGCACGACCATAAAAATAACAAAGACCTTTATAAGTGGAAGGATTTTGCCTCGTCACTCACGATGGGTATTGGCTCTGGTATTATCGCTCCATTAATTAAGACCATTTCTGCGATTGTAATATTCAATTTTCTGTATGAAATATTCAATCCAGAAATCAATGGCATTCGCACCAACATCATGGGTTATGAATCTTTTGGTTACGCTTGGTACGTTTGGTTGATTTGTCAGTTTTTAGACGATTTTACCTATTATTGGTTCCATAGACAAAACCACATGGTTCGTTTTTTATGGGCCGCTCATATTGTTCACCATTCTTCAGATAATTTCAATTTGGGAACTGCGGTAAGAAACGGATGGTTCACAATTCTCTACAAACCTTTATTTTACATGTGGTTGCCAATTATTGGTTTTCCGCCGGAAATGGTAGTGGTGTGTCTAGGGATTGAGGCTTTATGGCAATTTCAGCTACATTCAGTCTATGTTCCGAAGATGGGTTTTGTAGAAAAAATCTTCAACACCCATACCATGCACCAAGTACATCATGCAAAAAACCTCGAATATATGGATAAAAACCATGGCGGATTTCTAAATGTGTTCGATAAGGTTTTTGGGACTTGGAAAGCGCTTGATGAAAATATCGAGATTGAATACGGCGTTACAAAGCCACCAAATAGCTACAATCCCTTGGTAATTTTAACGCACGAGTACAAGGACATTTGGAACGATATGAAAAAGTCGAAAAATTGGAGGCATAAATTCATGTATGCTTTTGGCGCTCCAGGCTGGAGCCATGATGGCAGCACCTTGACCATTAAACAAATGCGTGAAAAAATCAAGAAGGAGCAAAAAATGCAAGTTTCAGAAAAGAAATCTTCTAAATTGGTTTTGGAGCGACAGGGGATTTGAACAGCTTGAGGGGAACCTAAGAAAATATAAATTCCGAAAAAAATAAATTCCAAATTCCAACACTGCGGAAGACACGGGCAAATTCCAATTAAGCTACTTCTACCAAAAGTTCATTATGCTTTCAACGGATTGAGGGTTTGCTGTATTCATGAAACGTTCACTATCTCCGTTACGCGCCTTTTTTAGGGAGCTTCGTAAGTAGTCCCGCAAAAATTCTATTTTCTTAATTTCGCTTATCAAGATAGTGTTTGAGTATGGGGATTTGGATACACAGCATCAAACAGAACAATACTACTGCATAAACCCCTGCCTGAGACATTTCAAGCCCAGAAAAAGGATTCGCCAAATTATGTTCTAAAAAAGCGTTGAGCGCAAGATTCTTTTTGGTTTCTGAAGCCGTTTCTGAAGTAGCGATAAACACATATCCAAAGACTGCAACGACCAAGACTGCCAAGCCCACCCAAACCGGTGTAGCGATCAAAGGCTTATAACGAAATAAACTCGATCTATTTAAGGAATGAATTTGCGACATCAGGTTTTTGGTAAAATCAGTTGAAGTTTGCTCCACGGAAGATGTCCCCATGACCTTTCGGTTCAAATCATCTAGTTGTTTATCTACGTTCTCTTTCATAAGTCGCTATAATTTCCGGTTCTAATTGTACTTTTAAAATGCTGGCCAATTTCTTTCGGAATCTAAATAATTTGACCTTGATATTATTCGGCGTCAAATCGACCACTTTAGAAATTTCTTCCAAAGATAAATCATCAAAATAATATAAGGTCAATAAAAAAGCATCGTCACTTGGTAATTGGGCTATGCATTTTTTTATGGTTTCATTCTTTTCCGCAGTCATTAATTGCTGCAAGGCGTTGTCTATGGTTTTGAGTTCGTGCTCGGTAAACTCATCAATGGGCACATCATTTAAATGCTTTTTATTCTTTTTGATGCGGTCCAGACAGGTGTTGTAAGCCACACGATAAATCCAAGTAGAGAACTTCGAATCGCCCTTAAAATTGGCTAGAGATTTGTAAGCTTTTATAAATGTATCCTGCGCCACTTCTTCAGCTTCTTCCCTATTCTTGAGCATTCGCAAGGCCAAGGTAAATACCAAATCCTTGTAATTATCAACCAACACCGTGAACGCGCTCGTGTCGCCTTTCACTATTTGATTGATGAGTATTTGGTCTTTGTTGATGGTCATTCTTAGCTATGACGACAGCGATCAGGCTTTGGTTACAGATTTTTGCTTCAATGTTCAAGGTTCAAAGTTCAAAGTTTAAAGTTCAAGGTTGTAGGTTGTAGATTGTAGGTTGTAGATTGTAGATTGTAGATTGTAGATTGTAGATTGTAGATTGTAGATTAATTAAAAATACGATTCAATCTCAAAAGCCAACTTCATTATTCAACATTGGTCATTCGATGTTCGATATTTGAGGTTAGAAGGAGTTAGATGTTAGATGTTTGTAGGTTCTAAAATCAAATTCTAGATTCCAAATTACAATTAAAATGAAAAGGGATACAAATTTCGAGATGTAACTCACTTATTTACGACATTAAAAATCAATCCAAATTTGGTAAGTCCAAAGCATTCAAAACACTTTTTTCTTTCATTAATTTCTCGATCGCGCTTGAGCTACGAGGTGCTTCCGCCGAAAGATTTTCAGGACCAACGGCAGTAATCAAGATATCATCCTCAATGCGCACAGCTATCCCGTACCATTTGGGATCGCAATCACTACCTTCTGGGATGTAGATTCCGGGTTCTACGGTAATGACCATATTCGCTTCCAAAGCCCTGTAAAGTCCGGGGTCATGCACGTCCAACCCAATGTGGTGGGAGCTCCCGTGTGGAAAATACTGTCTCGCATCGCTTTCATGTTTAGCAATACCCAAATCTACCAAACCTTTATAGATAATCGCTCTTGCTGCAGCATCTGGCATTTGGAAACTGGCTCCTACCACACAGGCCTCAATACCGGCTTCTTGTGCCTCATAGACCAAGTCATAGATCAATTTTTGCTCTTTATTGAATGTTCCGTTGGCAGGAATGGTTCGGGTTACATCGGCGGTGTACCCGTGATATTCGGCTCCGAGATCCATCAAGACCAAGTCATTTTCTACCTTGGTTTTAGAATTTTCGATGTAATGCAAAACGCAGCCGTTATTACCAGCACCAACGATACTGGGATAACCTTCATATTCGCTGCCATATTTTTTGTAGATGTACTCATGAACGCCCTGAATTTCAGTCTCAGACATCCCAGGATGCATGGCCTTCATGATTTCACGCTGCCCCATGGCCGAGATGCGCACCGCTTTTTTCAGCAAGACCAGCTCTGCCTTGGTTTTAATCTCGCGCAATCCGGCCATGAGCGTTGATAAACTCTTGGTATCGGTCTTCACAGCTTCCGCTTTGATGTTGGCGTTGTCATTTATTTCTGGATCGTTCGTTGTATTCTCAATTTTATAATCATCAATTAGTTGGATCTGGCGCTTAAAAGAGTGTACCAAATCAAATAAATCTGCCTTGTCCCTCGTATCGCGATAATCGTCTCTAAAATCAGTGAACATGACCTTATCGTACTTTGAAAAATCGATTTTTGAATTTAGGAATTCACTTCCGTTGAAGGCGCTTTCAAACCCAAGTTGGGCTTTTGCTCCTTCAACTCCCAATCTGCGGCCCGTCCATTGCTCTGCCCTTGCATTGCGTTCTTGCACGTAAAGTTGTTCGTTGTATTTAGTGCCGTCGGGATCCTGCTGGTTTTCAGAAAAAACAATCAATACAGCATGTGGCTCTTTATACCCAGTCAAATAATAAAAATTAGGGTCTTGATGGTACACATAATCCACATCATTGGCCCGATTGCGCACAGCATTGGCAAAAAACACCGCCACCGTGTTTGCCGGCATTCGATTTCGGAGTTCAGTGCGTCGCTCCTTATGAAATTGGGCACTGAGGTAATCCTCCGGCAAACCCCTCTGAGAAAACCCAATGCTACATGAAGAGATAAGTAAGATCAATGTTTGAAATAGCTTCATCTGTGCTGAATTTAAAGAACTAGAAAATTAAGTATTATCCCCATATCTTAAGCCAACAATTTCAATATTAACATTTCATTAGGGAGGTATTAACTGCGGAAGGCTCCACGCGTACCATTAATTTTCGATACTTTTGCGGGAACCAAAGCGAGTTGGTGTGAGCTGTGAGGAATGAAGTTGGAAGTAGTAAGCACGGCGCTTTAAGATGAACTCGAACATTAAACATTGAATCTAACAGATATGAAAAACACAGCTTTAACTGCGACTCACGAAGCGCTTGGCGCCAAAATGGTGGAATTTGCAGGATATAACATGCCCATACAATACGACGGACTAAAAATTGAGCACGAGGCAGTGCGCACTGGTGTTGGCGTTTTTGATGTGTCACACATGGGCGAATTTTTAATTGAAGGTCCAAATGCTTTGGCACTCATTCAAAAAGTCACTACCAATGACGCGTCCAAACTCAGGATTGGCAAAGCGCAATATACGTGTTTGCCCAATGATGATGGCGGGATTGTAGATGACCTTATCATTTACATGATCGAGGAAGACAGCTATCTTTTGGTGGTCAATGCCAGCAATATTGAAAAAGACTGGAATTGGATTTCCTCCAAAAATGATGTAGATGCCAAGATGCGCGATTTGAGTGACAATTATTCGCTACTGGCAATTCAAGGGCCAAAAGCCATTGAGACGATGCAAGCTTTGACCTCACATGATTTATCGTCCATAAAGTTTTACAATTTTGAAATTGGCGATTTTGCCGGCGTTCCACATGTGATAATTTCTGCAACTGGATATACTGGAAGTGGCGGTTTTGAAATCTATTGTAAAAATGATCAAGTGCAACAAATTTGGGATAAGGTTGTAGAAGCGGGTGCAAAACCCATCGGTTTGGCTGCTAGGGACACCCTTCGATTAGAAATGGGCTATTGTCTCTACGGAAACGAAATTGATGAGACCACCTCCCCTATTGAAGCCGGGCTGGGTTGGATTACCAAATTCACCAAACGCTTTACCAATTCTGAAAATCTTTCAGAACAAAAGCAAAGTGTGCTCAAACGGAAGCTGGTCGCCTTTGAACTCACAGAAAAAGGCATCCCGAGAAATGGTTACGACATCGTTGATTTGGAAGGCAAATTGATTGGTAAGGTGACTTCAGGCACCATGAGTCCTTCCTTGAACAAAGGTATTGGTCTTGGCTACGTGGAAACGAAATACAGCGATTTTGGAACAGGAATCTATATTCAAATCAGAAAAAACGCAGTGCCAGCCCGAATCGTGAAGCTGCCGTTTTACAAAGGATAATATATGCCAGATTACCAAAGCATTTTAGAAGATATTTACCAAAAGCTGTCGCTTGATCCCGACCGTGGCGAGGTGGCGTCTTACATTCCCGAATTGGCCAATGTAGATCCCAATGCCTTCGGCATTTATTTGCAATTGGTCAATGGCGAGAGTTATGAAGTGGGCTTATCACAAACCCATATCTCCATACAAAGTATCTCCAAAGTGCTCACACTGGCCATGGCCATTCATATTGAAGGCCTCAACCTATGGGAGCGCGTGGATATTGAACCTTCTGGAAACCCTTTCAATCAGCTCTCCTTATTGGAACTGGAAAGTGGCATACCCAGAAACCCACTCATCAACGCGGGTGCCTTGGTCATTGCCGATGTGCTGGTCACCCATTTCAAAGAACCTAAAAAAGAGTTTTTGGAATTTGTGAGAACCGTAACCAATGATCAAAGTATTGATTACGACCAAAAAGTCTTAGAATCGGAATTCTCCACAGGCTTCCGAAACTACGCTGCTGCCAACCTTTTGAAAGCTTACGATAATTTGCACAACGATGTTGAAGAGGTGCTGGATTTCTATTTTCATCAATGTTCCTTGAGCATGACCTGTGCCCAACTGGCCAAAGCTTTTTATATGTTTGCCAATAAGGGCAAAGACATGCAAGGCATACCGCGACTCAAGAAAAGATACGTAAAGCGCATCAATGCCATCATGCTTACCTCTGGTTTTTATGATGAAGCAGGCGAGTTCGCCTTTGAAGTGGGCTTACCTGGAAAAAGTGGTGTTGGGGGTGGCATCATCGCCCTATTGCCCAATGAATTTGTCATTTCCGTTTGGTCGCCAGGACTCAACGAGAAAGGCAACTCCAAATTAGGCATGGAGGCTTTGGAGATGTTTACCACGCAAAGTAATTTGTCGATATTTTAAATCAACCATCTTTGAATAGCCCCAAGATCGCTGCGCTTTTAGAGCCAAGAATCAAGACTAAATAAAGCTAACATTATAGCTTTTTTTTTCAGCATCAAAAAAACAAATAAAAATCAAATTAAACCCATCCTGAGAGGTCCTTTTTTGACCTTGTAGGCACCATTTATCAATTCGAAACGACTTTCCGATTTTGGTAAATATCAGTAAAACAATAACGAAAGACACAATTAAACTTGACTGAAAAATGAGCACGTTTGACAATAAACATAGAATCCTAATCCTTGGCGCCAGTGGTTTTCTGGGCAACGCCATTTACAGGGAGCTGTGCGCTTATTTTAAAACCTTCGGCACTTATCGTGTGGCCAAGAAAAGCTTCGAGGACAATCGGCAATTTTTTCAGTACAATGTGGAGGAAGACGATGTGTATGAGCTCTTGGAAACGACAAAACCTTCGATCATTATTTCTTGTTTGCGTGGTGATTTTCATGCCCAAGTCATGGCTCACCAACATATCGGGGAATATCTAATGAGGCATGAGTGTAAAATCATCTTTCTTTCTTCGGCCAATGTTTTTGATGCCTATAGCAAATACCCTAGCTATGAGCTGGATAAAACCTTTAGCGGAAGCATCTACGGCCATTTTAAAATCAAGATTGAAAACATGTTGCTTCGCCTTCCGAAGAAAAAAGTAGCCATCGTAAGATTACCAATGGTTTTGGGTGCACAGTCACCACGACTAAAGGAACTCAAACAGCATTTGGAAGACAAAACCGCGATTGAAGTATTCCCGAACATCATTATGAACGTCACGACCGATTCTAAAGTGACCCAACAAATCCACTACATCATCAATAGGGATGAAACGGGAATTTTTCATTTGGGAAGTACCGATTTGGTGCATCACGATGAATACTTCAAAGACATCGTGAATCAAATGGCCCAAAGCAACGGCGTGATTTATAAGCAGGTTTACACCACCAACGAGGATCGTTATTTAGCAGTTTTACCAAAGTACAACAAGTTGCCCAAGCACCTACAGGTCACTAGCGATCAGGTTTTGGCAGATTTGAATAAGTGATTTTTTGTTGTTGTTAGTTGTTAAAACTAGATAGACTTTCAACAACTAACTCAATTTCATTATTCGTTATTCAGAATTCGACTTTCCAAAATCTTAAATATATTTTCTCTCGCGAGCCTGCTTGCGGGTAGGCAGGGGCGCTAAGATGCAGAGAAAAATTTTCAAGGTTTAAATCAAGACTGTTTTTTATTGGAAATTATATGTTGGAAATCATTCATAAATTTCTCGCAAACCTGCCTGCCGTTAGGCCGGGGCGCTAAGACGCAGAGAAAAATTTTCAAGGTTTGAAGCAGGCTGCTTTTTTTTGGAATTTGGCGTTTTGTTTTAGGAAATTCTATGTTTCGTCAATCTCTAAAGTTGCATCCATAGTACTTACAATTGTAAGTATCCATTCAAATAGAATCGTATGTAAGAAACAGGTCTTTTTTCCGAAGAAATTTTATTACTTTTATGCTATAAAAACAACAGAATATCATGAGTAAATTATCAAACGAAGTCATAGAGAAAAAATTATTGCAATTTCCAGATTGGGAGCTCAAGGATGATACGCTTTACGCGGAATTTGAATTTGAGAATTTCAAGGATTGCTTTAGTGCCATGAGCAGAATTGCCTTTGAATGTGAAGCCCAAAACCACCACCCCAATTGGAGCAACGTTTATAATCTTCTTAAAATTTCTTTATCCACCCACGATGCCGATGGTGTGACCCAAAAGGATTTTGATCTGGCGGAAGCGATTGAGGAAATTGTGGAAGTTGAAGACTAAAGCACACTTGGGCTTTGGCCCAAATGTGGTAGATTCCAAAAAATAAAATTCCGAAATCCAAAAGCTGCAAATCAATAAGCTCGGGGCAAGCCCATAAGCTATGATTTGAAAGATGTTCCTGGTATTTCAAGGCAAGCCTTGGGGAATACAGCCCTCTGGAGGGATTTAAAGTGGAGATAAGGATTTTGATTTTATTTCAAGGACCAACTTTGAATCTTAAATCCTGAACCTGGCACCGTCGGAACCTTGAATTATAGACTTACTGCGGAAAATCAGTAACAAAAAACTAAACTTAACTAATTATGGGAAGAGCTTTTGAGTTCCGTAAAGCACGAAAAATGAAGCGTTGGTCGGCAATGAGCAAGGCTTTTACACGTATTGGCAAAGACATCGTCATGGCGGTTAAGGAAGGTGGCCCAGACCCAGATGCCAATTCTAGGTTGCGAGCGGTAATCCAAAATGCGAAATCTGTTAACATGCCCAAAGACACTATTGACCGTGCAATCAAGCGCGCCTCCGATAAGAGTCAGGGTGATTATAAAGAGGTTGTTTTTGAAGGCTATGCGCCACATGGCATTGCGATACTTGTGGAAACCGCGACCGATAACAACACGCGAACAGTGGCCAACGTGCGCGCCTGTTTCAATAAATGCGATGGCAGTATGGGCGTATCGGGCTCGGTAGTGTTTATGTTTGACCATAGCTGTAATTTCCGTATCCATGCGGAAGGTCTTGACCCAGAAGAACTGGAACTGGAATTTATCGATTTTGGTGCAGAGGAAGTCTTTGCCGATGATGACGGCATTCTCATCTACGCACCTTTTGAAAGTTTTGGCGCCATCCAATCTGAATTGGAATCTCGCGAAATTGAAATCCTTTCCTCAGGTTTTGAATATATCCCACAAGTGACCAAATCACTTTCCGCAGAAGAAATAGTAGACGTTGAAAAACTCTTGGAAAGGTTGGAAGAAGATGACGACGTGCAGAATGTATATCACACGATGGAAGAAAGTTCGGAGGAATAGCTTTAAAACACAACATCGAATCATATCAACTGAATGCATTTCAAATAAATTGCTTCAATTTCTAGTGCAATGGGATACGGAATAAGAAAAATTGCATACAAATAATTGACGCTGATCATTAACAATTACTATGAAAGATAAAAATCTTGCAGTTCTCATTGACGCAGACAATGTGCCTTACGCTCATGTCAAAGAGATGCTCAATGAAATTGCAAAATACGGCAATCCAACCATCAAACGCATCTATGCAGATTGGACGATGCCAACGGTTTCCGGCTGGAAAAATATTTTACTTGAAAACGCGATTACGCCCATTCAACAATACAGTTATACCTCAGGGAAAAACTCAAGTGACAGTGCTTTGATCATTGATGCCATGGATTTGCTGTATTCGAAAAAAGTAGATGGTTTTTGTATTGTTTCAAGCGACAGCGATTTTACCAGACTTGCAACCCGCCTTAGGGAAGCTGCAATGTTCGTCATTGGCATTGGTGAAAAGAAAACACCTCAACCTTTCATCACGGCTTGTGACAAGTTCATTTACATAGAAATTCTCAAAAAAGCACAAGATTCTGACTCCACCGAAAAACCAAAAAAACAGCCGAATGCAAAGACTGAAACATCTTCAGTAAGTAAAATTGACAAGAATCTCATCAAACTCATGAAAGAAAGTATTGATGAGATCTCCGATGAAAACGGATGGGCTTTTTTAGGAACATTAGGAAGTTATATCATTAAAAAGAAACCTGACTTTGATCCCAGAAATTATGGTTTTCCGAAATTATATCCTTTGATAAAAAAAATAGGCGTCTTTAAAATCGAAGAAAAAGAAACTGGGGTAAACAATATTAAACACATTTATATCAAAAATAAGTAGCATTTTAAGCAAAGTTCAAAAGCTATAATCAATTGCCGTGATTTGTGGAAATTTGGAAGGTTTGCAAATCGATCCGATCCGTGTATTTCGTTTCAAGTTAAACAAATTGAAATCAAAAAAAGTAAAAATTACTGCTCGCGCTAAATCACAGCGTCTGCATCCCTTTTAAAAATCACGTTTCCCATGCCAACGGCTGCGCATAGGCCTGACAGAGTCACTCTCCTAAAGGATGAAAACGGAGATCTGATTTACAACTAACACACTGGTAACCCATAGTTTAGCTTAGCAGTATTAGAATCCTTCAGAAAAAATGAACGTCTTAGACAAAACCAACATCCTGAATACCATTGCAAATAAGCAGGCAGAATTGCGTTCTACCCACAAAAAATTGTCATTGCCGCTCATCAACAGGCTCTACAAAAAAATGGCAAGGGGCATAAAATTCGATGCGATCAAAGTCTGCGATAGTTTGATAATTGACGGTCATCATCGTTATATAAGTTCCCTTTTGGCAGATGTGGATCTAGAAACTTTAAAATCCCCAAAAACATCTGCAACCATTGCTTACGATTGGACTGAAGTTGATTTTGTTGCAGAAGACTGGGATACGGAAGACGATATTTTGCACTGGAATCATTTGGATGCTCAATCCAACATCCTCGCTTTGGAAGAACTGCTAGAACTCACGCGCTAATTTTTATTATCTTTGAATCATGCTCATTTACTTAGACATAGACGGTGTTATGGTGCCTGCCAATTCTTGGAGGCAACTTAAAATTTTAGAGGACGGTTTTCCTGAGTTTAGTTCAAGAGCGACACAAGCCTTGAATAAGATCATCGCCAAAACAGGTGCTGATATTGTTTTAACCACCTCCCACAAAACTCTTTTTTCTTTAGAACAATGGGCTGCCATTTTCAATCATCGCCATATTCAAGTCAATAACATCTCTCGCCTTCCCGACAATGTGAGCCTTTTAAATAGAAAAGATGAGCTTTTGAAATGGTTCGAAAGCCAAGATACCAACCAGGGCTTTATCATTATTGACGACGACAAGTCACTGAACGCCTTACCCGACGTCTTGAAAAACAAACTCATACAAACCAGCGCATCGGTAGGCCTAACAGATTATTTGGCGAATGAAGCACTGGAAATCCTCTCAAAGTTTGATATCGGGCAAGATTCGTAATAAAGCACTAAGTAAGATTTTAAATACCTTGAATTAGGGCTTCTTATGCTTAGCCTCGATCCATTTCCCCATATATTTTGTGCTTTGCAAACTGTGATGCTGCAACAACTGCCCGATAAAATTCTGTTGGCGTTCTCGTTTGTAGTTTTGCACTAAACGACTTAATCGCGCTGCAAACTCCGTCTCAAAATGCGACTTTGAAAATTTAGTGGATAAAATCTCAAAGCCTTTGGCTTGTTTATCTAACCAAAGCGTTTCGTTTTCATACAATTTTACAGCTGCTTCAGAAAATGCATCAGGGGAATCACAAATAAAGCCATTGGCAATTTCAGGAGTCATAATGCCTTCTGCCCCAAAAGTGGTAGTAATTAAAGGGGTCCCATTTTGCAGCGCGTCAAAGATTTTTCCTTTTAGTCCCGCACCAAAACGAATCGGCGCCAATAGCATTCTAGAATCTTGCATGACCTCATTGACGTCTTCCGCCCAGCCTTTAATCAAAAATCCTTCTTTTTCATTGTGAAGCTCACTTACTTTCTGCGGCGCATAAGCCCCATAATTATGAAGTTCAGCCTTTGGCAGTTGCTGTCTGATTTTTGGCCATATCGTTTCTTTGAGATACAGCAGCGCATTGTAATTGGGAGGATGTATAAAATTACCAATCGTCATAAAATGAGCACGGTCTTGGTATTTGGGCAGTTCTATTTTTGATGCTTCGGAAGGCGTTTCAACCAAAAACGGCAAGTAAAACAACAAGTCACTTGAGATTTCAAAGCGCTGTCGCAAGAGCTGTACTTCAGCTTCAGAAATTATCAAACTCAAATCACAGCGATACATACTCGCGATTTCACGTTTGGTGGTATCGCTGATTAAGAAGTCATTTTCGTTCTTGGCATTGCTCTTGAAAGCGGCTTCCCTAGCCTTCCGCAGAAAATGCAAATCTTCCGTATCCAAAATTCTCAACGCTTCGGGAAGCTGGTCTGCGACACGCCAGCCAAATTGCTCCTCGCTCATAAAACGATCAAAAAGCACAACATCAGGTTTTAATTTCAGAATGAATTCGTCAAAACTGGCATCGTTGAGTTTAATACCAATCTTATCAACTCCAATTTGTTCTAGGTCAAAAGCATTGTTAGATTTAGCACAGGCAGTCGCAAAAGTAATTTGATAATCTTGAGCCTTAAAAAAATAAATCAATTGCAGCATCCTACTACCCGCAGCCGAACTTTTAGGCTCAGGCCACACAAAACCGATGATGAGTAGCTTTTTATTCATTGCTATTGGCAGTTAGCTCGTGGATTTTGGAATTTGGAATTTGGAATTTTAATTACTTACCAAATTATAGCC
The DNA here is from genome assembly GCF_007997225.1 of Subsaximicrobium wynnwilliamsii. GTDB lineage: Bacteria > Bacteroidota > Bacteroidia > Flavobacteriales > Flavobacteriaceae > Psychroserpens > Psychroserpens wynnwilliamsii. Next base: position 173,034 of record NZ_VORM01000002.1, on the reverse strand, counting down.
AGCTCTAACCGTTTTCGCCCATGCCACGACCGCTTTAATCTCTTCATCGCTCAATTTTGCTTCGGCATGTGTATAGGTATAAGATTCCAGTGGCATATTTTTTTTCTCAACTTCCTCAATCAATTCCTCGAGTTTGTGATCTTTCTTTTTAATCGTATAACGATCCCAACTGGAAGCATTGAAATGTTCTTTTCCTTCCTCTATATGGTCGGCCAACCAATAATTTAGGGGTGTGATCCTATCGTACCAAGGGTAGCGCGTATAATCGCTATGGCAATCGTAACAGGTATTTTCAAAGATGCTTTGCACATTTTTGGGCATATTGGTTTCCACAGTAAAGGCATTTAAACTCGCCAAATCGCCTTGGTTTTTTTTGGGCGCGAAGAATTGCATGATGACCAACACTATCAATAATACCACAAGTATTTTTTTGACGACTTTCATTTTTATTAGGTTAACTTTTAAGAATTTTTAAAATTAACAAAAACATCTTGACCACCAATCAACTTTGGAAGGAATAAAATTTCTTGACCATTGGTGTAAAGTTAGCGCTAAAGCCCATTCCAAAACGATAAAGACCGAATTGGATTGAACCCAAGATTCAAATCATGCTTGAGTGCGGCTCGCATATAAAGCGCAAAGGCACATCTCAAAAAAGATCAAAGAACGGAAGTCCAGAGTATCCTTTCCTAATTCAATTGCCTATCTTTGGCGCTTCAAAATCTTAAAGCCATGTCAATCTCATCACTCAGCGCCATTTCACCAATCGACGGTCGTTATAGAAACAAAGTCAGTAATCTCGCCCCCTACTTTTCTGAGGAAGCACTCATTAAATACCGGGTTCGGGTAGAGATCGAATATTTTATCGCACTTTGTGAATTTGGATTGCCACAATTAAAGGACGTTGATAGCAGCACTTTTGAAGATTTAAGAGCCATCTACACCAATTTTTCTTCGGAAGATGCGCAGGCCATTAAGGACATTGAAAGCATTACCAATCACGATGTCAAGGCGGTTGAATATTTTATAAAAAAGCAGTTTGACCAACTGAAACTGTCTAGGTTCAAAGAATTCATTCACTTCGGATTGACCTCGCAAGACATCAACAATACCGCAATTCCTTTGAGCATTAAGGAAGCGATGAACGATGTTTATGTTCCTGAATATTTAGAGGTCTTTAAAACATTGAAGTCCTTGGCGAACGATTGGAAAGACATCCCAATGTTGGCAAGAACTCACGGTCAGCCAGCTTCCCCAACGCGATTGGGCAAGGAGATTGAAGTCTTTGCCGCCCGTTTGGAAGCCCAATTTGATTTATTGAACGACATCCCAAGTGCGGCCAAATTTGGAGGTGCCACCGGAAATTACAATGCCCATAAAGTCGCCTACCCTGATAAGGATTGGAAAGCATTCGGTACAAAATTTGTTCAGGAAACACTGGGTCTGCACCATTCTTTTCCTACCACGCAAATTGAACATTACGACCATTTGGCCGCGCTTTTTGACGGCCTCAAACGTATCAACACCATTGTTATTGATCTTGACCGAGATATCTGGACCTACGTCTCGATGGAATATTTCAAACAAAAAATCAAAGAAGGCGAAGTGGGCAGCAGCGCCATGCCTCATAAAGTCAACCCGATTGATTTTGAGAATTCTGAGGGAAATCTTGGCTTCGCCAATGCTATTTTCGAACATTTATCAGCCAAACTACCAATTTCAAGATTACAGCGTGATTTGACCGATAGTACCGTGTTGCGCAATGTTGGCGTACCTTTTGCACATACCTTGATTGGTTTTAAATCTACCGTAAAAGGCTTACATAAATTATTGCTGAATAAAGCCAAATTCGCACAAGATCTGGAGCAGAACTGGGCAGTGGTCGCTGAAGCCATCCAAACAATTTTACGTCGTGAAGGCTATCCAAACCCTTATGAAGCCCTAAAAGGATTAACCCGAACCAATGAGGTCATCAATGCGAAATCCATAGCAGCGTTTATTGATACTTTGGATGTTTCCGAAGCCATAAAAACCGAATTGAAAGTGATTACACCGAGTAATTATACGGGAATCTGAGAGAACGCCGAATAATGAATTCTGAACACAGAATGCTGAAGTATGGATTCGAATATCCACATGAAGTTTTGTTTTTAGGAATGAGCTGTGAAGGATTAGCGATTTAAAATTTTTGATTGACGATTGATGATTGTTGATTTTGAATTGTTTTACATTATTTCTTCAACTATAAAAACCGAATTGAAAGTGATTACACCGAGTAATTATACGGGAATCTGAGAGAACGCCGAATAATGAATTCTGAACACAGAATGCTGAAGTATGGATTCGAATATCCACATGAAGTTTTGTTTTTAAGAATGAGCTGTGAAGGATTGGCGATTTAAAATTTTTGATTGACGATTGACGATTGATGATTGTTGATTTTGAATTGTTTTACATTATTTCTTCAACTATAAAAATCCTTAAAATTTGCCATATCAAAATAAAAGGCTCTAGTTTAATCAAGCGTTGATTCTTTAAATTTTTTTATTGTTGTCCGATAAGAGTAATACACGATTCTGGGAAACCCCATTCTATATTTAGTCCCTACGGGACTAGCCTTTGCAGGGGTTCTATTTAGTTACCCATATTAAATGCCTAACGGCATACTGTCCGCCGCGGCGGACATCATATGGTGTTTAACCGGACACTACTGAAATTTTATTTAAAATCCAAATATTTTGAGCAGTCTCAACTCTAGAAAACTCAATTATTCCCTTTAGTTCAGGGCAAAATTAATTGAATTTTCGACATCATATTTTTGCCCCTCCCTAAAGGGCGACATGATGCCGAAAATTGTAATGCAACGTTATTATACCTGGTTTAAACTAGAGCCAAATAAAACTAAAATCAAAAGTTCCCTTTGGGGATTTAGGGCCAACCTTAAAATTTCAATTTTGCTATCCGTCCTTTTCCGGCTGCAAAAGCCGTGCTATCATTTAAAAACCGTATCGTGTAAAAGCCTTCATCGCTTAAATGCGTCCAGGTGTTCCCTGAATCTTTTGAGTAGTCTATGCCTTTAAAGCCAACAGTTACCAGTTCTTTTGCATCGCTATTTGGGACATATTGCACACAGCTTCTATACCCTGGTGACTCATCTTTAGCCACCAACTCCCAGGTTTTTCCGCCATCTTTAGTCCTTATTTTGTTGGCAGAATTAGCATCTGCCTTGGTATAATCGCCTCCAATGGCGAACCCGTTTTTAGTGTCATAAAAATCCAGTGAATAGATACCTGTTGTGGCTGCGCCTTGAATGATTGGTGTTTCAAAGATCTCCCAAGTTGCTCCTTTATCTGCCGAATATAAGATTCTGCTAGCGGTTCCGCCTGTGGCAATCCAGGTATGATTGTCAACAATGGCAATATTGGTATTGCTGGCTGCAAAAGCGGCTTCACCTGCCTTGGCTTTTGGTAAATCATCGCAAGCTACTTTTTTCCAAGTGGTTCCGCCATCGCGGGTAATGATGATACTGATGCAGCCATTGGTTGGGTCGCCCATGGCAATGCCCTCTTTATTGTTCCAAAATTTCATGGCATCATAAAAGGTGTTTTCATGGGCTTCGGTATAAACCAATTCCATTTTTGCGGCGTCACCAGTTTTGAAAAGAAAGGCCGGACTTCCCACAGATAGCATGAAAAAATCTGCCGAAGTATGCGCCACCGCACGAAACTCCATTTCAAGACTATCCATTTTCTGTTTGGTCACAGACAACGATTTATCTTTAGTATTGTACAAACCGTAAGAATTCTGGCTTCCGGCGAAAGCTAAATTGCCGTCATCCAGGATTTCGATAGCCCTAAAGCTCAACAAAGAATCACTGAGAATAGTTTCAATAGTGACTTCAGAAACTGTTTTAGTCACTTTCGATTTTGGCTCATTTCCGCAGGAAAAAAGCAAAGACCCACTCATCAAAATAAAAAGGATTCGTTTCATGGTTTCAAATTTAGCTAAAAATAGCGGTTATCTATCAATTGAGCAACGTTTGCAAGACGGAATCGTAAATCACACATCATCCACTTTACAAGCTGAAAAAACATTCGTCCGTTGCTGAATTATAATGTAAATTTGCGCCTTAAAATCGGTCAACAATAGCCTTACTGCCAACTGAAGACTGAAAACTGAACACTGAATACTAAAAACATGAGATTACATAGAAACCTTTGCTTCGCCATTATTGACGGCTTGACCCTAATTTTCAATGAGGGCAAATATGCCGATAAAGTCATACAACAATTACTAAGACGCGATAAACGCTGGGGAAGTAGAGACAGAGCCTTTGTGGCAGAAACCACTTACGATATCGTACGTTGGAAACGCCTATATGCCGAAATTGCTGAAGTTAAAGAGCCTTTTGACCGTGATAACCTGTGGCGCATGTTTGCCGTTTGGGCAACCTTGAGAGGCATAAAGCTTCCAGATTGGCAATATTTTGAAAACACGCCAACACGAAAAATAAAGGGGCGTTTTGATGAACTTTCCCAAACTAGAAAATACCGCGAATCCATTCCAGACTGGATGGACGAAATGGGCGAAAAAGCATTGGGCGACGAGCTCTGGACAAAGGAGATCGCTGCACTCAACGAGCAGGCCGATGTAGTGTTGCGCGTCAACACTTTACAAACCACCAAAGAAAAATTGAAAGGCGAATTGTTCGACTTAAATTTTGACACGGAAGATATTAAAGGCTATCCAAACGCCCTAAGATTGAAGGAGCGCGCTAACGTTTTCCAAACCGAAGCCTTTAAAAACGGCAATTTTGAAGTGCAAGACGCGTCTTCACAATTGGTTGCAGAATTTTTGGACGTACAACCAGGCATGCGGGTTGTAGATGCTTGCGCCGGTGCAGGTGGCAAAGCCTTACATTTAGCTTCCTTGATGGATAATAAGGGTCAAATCATCGCCTTGGACATCTACGGCAATAAGCTCAAGGAACTTAAGCGTAGAGCCAAACGCAATGGTGCTTTCAATATTGAAACCCGCGCGATTGAAACCACGAAGGTCATCAAAAAATTATATGACCAAGCCGACCGCGTGCTTATTGATGCACCTTGTTCTGGATTGGGTGTTTTACGCAGAAATCCGGATGCGAAATGGAAATTGCAACCAGAATTCATTGAAGATATCAAGAAAACCCAGCAGGGGATTCTTCAGCAATATGCCCGCATCGTCAAACCTGGAGGAAAGATGGTTTATGCCACCTGTTCCATTCTTCCTTCAGAAAACAGAATGCAAGTTGATGATTTTTTAACATCGGAAATCGGAAAAGATTTTACATTTGTAAAAGAAAACAATGTATTTGCTCATAAATCTGGCTTTGACGGCTTCTATATGGCATTGTTAGAACGAAATAACACTAAATAAATCTTATGAAACAGTTTTACTTATTTACCTTTTTAGTACTAACTTTAAATGCTTCCGCACAAATTCCGGCAGGGTATTATGACTCGGCTTCAGGAACGAGCTACGAATTAAAAACGCAACTCTATAACATTATTGATGACCATAACGTTCAAAGTTATGGGGCGATGTACACCTTTATTGCCACTTACGATCGCGACAACTACTATGAAACAAATGGTGCTAATACCATTTTAGATGTCTATTCTGAAAATCCTGCGACATCCCCTAATAACAATGATCCTTACAACTTCACTCCTACTGTAAATCAATGTGGTAATTATAGCGATGAAGGCGACTGTTATAATAGGGAACACGTGGTGCCACAATCGGTGTTTAATTCTGAATTCCCAATGTACAGTGATGCCCACGAGCTATTGCCTACCGATGGTCGTGTCAACGGCTTGAGAAGTAGCTATCCCTTTGGAGTGGTAGATGATTCTCAATTGGTTTCACAAAACAATACTGCAAACCCAACCCTAAACGGTTCTAAATTGGGTAATAATTTTAACGGAGGCTATTCTTCAGGCTATACAGGAATCGTTTTTGAACCTATTGACGAATTTAAAGGAGATATTGCGCGTATTCATTTCTATTTTATAACGCGTTACCAAAACCTTGTAGGCAATTGGTCGTCTTATGAAATGTTTGACGGGTCAACAGACCAAGTTTTAGATGATCCTTTTTTAAGCATAATGCTCAATTGGCATCAAAACGATCCCGTGTCTCAAAAGGAAATTGATCGTAATAACAACATCTTTTACAACCACCAACAAAACCGCAATCCTTTTGTGGATCATCCAGAATTTGTAGCAGAAATTTGGACGGTTGAACCAGATACTGAAGCGCCAACAACTCCTACGAGTCTTATGGCTTCCAATCCTACTGATAACTCCATCAGCCTATCGTGGACCGCCTCTACCGATGATACTGCGGTAACAGCTTATGAGATCTTTAGAAATGGCGCGAGCGCTTACACAACTACAGAAACAACCTATGTTGCCAACAATTTAACCGCGAACACCAACTATTGTTTTACCGTGAGAGCTCTGGATGCTGCAACAAATGCTTCTGATTTAAGTAATGAAGCTTGTGATACAACCACCAATAACGGAACAACCTCAACCGATTGTCTAGCCGAAACTTTTGCAAATATCACTACCGGCCAAAACGGATATGCAGAGCGCACTTGGACTGGTGACGACGGAGGAATTTGGTCTGCTACCGATGCTAGAACCGATCAAATCTTAAACAATGAAGCCATAACCATTAGAGACGGTGTATTGAGCATGCCAGCAACTTCTGGTGGTATTGGCGCTCTAACCGTGACTACCCAACGTATTTTTAGTGGCTCCAATGGGACGTTTAACATTAACGTTGGTGGCACATTAGTTGCTACAATTCCTTACGGTGCATCTGTTGAAACGGTCACGATACAAAATATCAACATCCCAGGTAATGTTACAGTTACTATTGATGGGAACAGCGCTACCAGTAACAGAGTAGTGTTTGACGATTTATCCTACACGTGTTATGCCGATTTGAGCTTAGCTGATTTTGATGCTTCGGCTGTGGCAGTTTACCCAAATCCAGTTGAGAATACATTAATGATTGCTCTAAAAAATCCTGCGGAAACTACGGTGGAAATTTTTGATATTCTTGGCAAAAAGGTGCTTTCGAAAGCTATTGAACAGACCAAGGCGCTCAATGTGTCCCATTTAAACAGCGGGATTTACATTTTGAGAATCACTCAAAACAATACGAGCATCACTAAAAAGCTCATCAAACAATAAGCTTTATTCTTTTAAAAGCGACTCTTAATTGGGTCGCTTTTTTTATGTTTAGACCCTTTTGAAAAACTCCACTTTTTCAACAAACCAAATAGGAGAGGTTGTCTTTAAAAACCCTAAATTTGCGAGGTCTTATTTTTCATATAAAACCCTTTTATAATGATTCATTTCTTCGGAAACCAAAACAGCAAACTTTATGCTGTTCAAGCAAAAGAATTATCTCAAGAAGCCATCTCCAAATTAGTATGGCTTTTTGCTAACCAACCCAAACTGGAACAAGCGTCAATCGATGCTTTTTTTGTTGGTCCCAGAGCTGCCATGATTACCCCTTGGAGCACCAATGCCGTTGAAATTACACAAAATATGGGCATTGAGGGGATTGTAAGAATTGAGGAGTTTCAATCGGTTACCGCAGATTTTGCCGATTTCGACCCGATGATTTCTGAAAAATATAAAGGTTTAAACCAGCAATCCTTCATCATTGACATCCAACCCGAAGCGATTGTTTCAGTAGAAGACATTTCAGCTTACAACAAAACGGAAGGCTTATCTTTAAGTGACGAGGAAGTGGAATACCTCGAGAGTGTCTCCAAAAAAATAGGTCGTGCGCTTACCGATTCTGAAGTCTTCGGCTTTTCACAGGTCAATTCAGAGCATTGCCGACATAAGATCTTCAACGGAACCTTCATAATCGACGGCGAAGAGAAACCAAACTCGCTCTTCAAACTCATCAAGGAAACCGCAAAGCAAAATCCAAACACCATAGTTTCCGCATATAAAGACAACGTTGCCTTTATCAATGGGCCAACCGTAGAACAGTTTGCACCAAAACGTGCCGATGTTCCCGATTTTTATACCACGGAAGATTTTGAATCGGTCATTTCGCTCAAGGCGGAAACCCATAATTTCCCAACAACAGTAGAACCTTTTAATGGTGCAGCCACCGGCGCAGGCGGAGAAATTAGAGACCGTCTCGCTGGCGGAAAAGGCTCCTTGCCCTTAGCGGGTACAGCCGTTTACATGACCTCCTATTCACGATTGGAGCCAACCGTAGACTCCGCTCAAGACAAGCCTTGGGAAAAATCGTTTCCAGCACGCCAATGGCTTTACCAGAAACCTTTAGATATTTTAATAAAAGCCAGCAATGGTGCTTCCGATTTTGGCAATAAATTTGGCCAACCGCTTATCTGTGGTTCAATCTTGACTTTTGAACATGATGAATCCCAAGACGCTTCAACCGAAACTAATACCAATACGAGAAAATTAGCTTATGATAAAGTCATCATGCAAGCTGGTGGTATTGGCTACGGAAAATTAGACCAAGCCATAAAGGAAAAACCCGAAGCAGGCGATCAAATTGTCGTGCTTGGTGGAGAGAATTATCGCATTGGCATGGGTGGTGCAGCGGTTTCCAGTGCCGATACCGGTGCTCTGGCTTCCGGCATAGAACTTAATGCCGTGCAACGTTCCAATCCAGAAATGCAAAAACGTGCTGCCAATGTGATTCGCGGGATGGTGGAAAGTGACAACAATACCATCATTTCCATTCATGACCATGGCGCTGGAGGCCATCTCAACTGTCTTTCAGAATTGATTGAAGATACCGGTGGCTGCATTGATTTAGACCAATTGCCAGTTGGAGACCCAACGCTTTCCGATAAGGAGATCATTGGCAACGAGTCGCAAGAGCGCATGGGACTATTGATCGCCAAAAAGAATTTAGACCATATTAGCAAGATTGCAGCGCGGGAGCGTTCACCGCTTTATACAGTTGGCGAAGTAACCAACGACAAGCACTTCTGTTTCACAAGCAAGACCAAAGGCAACACGCCAATGGCATTGGATTTGGAAGACATGTTTGGCAGTTCCCCAAAAACCGTAATGACTGATAAAACCATAAAGCGCAGTTATGACGATGTGACTTACAATCGCGAGAATTTCCATGAGTATCTGGAACAATTACTACAATTGGAAGCTGTGGCTTGTAAAGATTGGCTTACCAATAAAGTGGACCGCTGTGTTGGTGGCCGCGTGGCCAAACAACAGTGCGTGGGCCCTTTACAATTGCCGCTTAACAATATGGGCGTGATGGCGCTGGATTTTAAAGGTAAGGAAGGTGTTGCCACCAGTATTGGCCACTCGCCAATTTCGGGTTTGATTGATCCTGTGGCAGGCAGCAGAAACTCCATTACCGAGGCTTTAACCAATATCATTTGGGCGCCTTTGAAGGACAATCTCAAATCGGTATCCCTATCGGCAAACTGGATGTGGCCTTGTAAAAATGAGGGCGAAGACGCACGTTTGTATGAGGCCGTGAAAGCGATTTCAGAATTTGCAATTGATTTGGGCATCAATGTGCCAACCGGCAAGGACTCCTTATCCATGAAACAAAAATATGCCGATGGCGATGTGATTTCCCCAGGAACGGTCATCATTTCTGCTGCTGGAAATTGCAGCGATATCACAAAAGTGGTTGAGCCCGTGTTCCAAAAAGACGCAGGCGCTATCTATTACATCAACCTCTCCCAAGACGATTTTAAATTGGGCGGAAGTAGTTTTGCACAAATCAACTCCAAAATTGGTAGCGAAGCGCCGACGGTAAAAAGTGCAGGCTACGTTAAAACCGTTTTTGACACGCTTCAGGAATTGATCAAAGCCAATAAAATTGTTGCTGGTCACGATGTGGCTTCCGGCGGATTGATAACCACGCTATTAGAACTTTGCTTTGCTGACAATAATCTGGGCGCTTCTTTGAATCTAACCGAACTCGGCGAAACCGATTCCTTCAAAATCCTTTTTGCTGAAAATTCGGGCATTGTGTTCCAAAGTGTAGATGCTTCCGTAGAAGAAAAACTTTCCGAAGCCAATATTGCATTTTTCAACATAGGACATGTCCTAGAAAGCGATCTGCTCAACATCATCAATGGTGATGAATCTTTCGCTTTAACCATCTCAGATTTGCGTGATACTTGGTTTAAAACTTCCTATTTATTCGATCAGAAACAAACTGCCAATAATCTGGCAAAAGCCCGATTTGATAATTATAAAAATCAGGCTTTGGACTATAAATTTCCTCAAAATTTTTCGGGGCAAATCTCCTTTCCCACGGGCGCAACTGCGGATGCGGCGCATACGGACGCCGCGCATACGGACGACGCGCATACGGACACCGCGCGTACGGACATGGCGCGTACGGACGCCGCGCGTACGGACACCGCGCGTACGGACAAGTCGCGACTTGTCCCTACCACGCGAATCGATTCCAAAGAAAATCGCCCAAAAGCCGCAATATTACGCGAAAAAGGCTCCAACTCTGAACGGGAAATGGCAAATGCACTATACCTCGCAGGCTTCGAGGTCAAAGACGTGCACATGACCGATTTAATTTCAGGAAGGGAAAATTTAAAAGACATTCAATTTTTGGGTGCTGTGGGCGGATTTTCAAACTCCGATGTGCTGGGTTCGGCCAAAGGATGGGCAGGAGCAATTAAATACAACGAAACTGCCAATAAAGTCATTAAAGATTTCTTTGAACGCGAAGACACACTATCTATAGGAATTTGTAATGGTGCCCAACTTTTCATGGAATTGGACTTGATCAATCCTGAGCATGATGCGCATGGGAAATTAACCTACAACGACTCCCACAAACATGAAAGCGGATTCACATCTGTAGACATTCAGGAGAATAATTCGGTCATGCTAAAATCACTCGCAGGCAGTAGACTGGGTGTTTGGATTTCACATGGTGAGGGCAAATTCAAGTTTCCGAAGCAAGAACATGAATATGATATCGTTGCTAAATACGGGTACGAAGCTTATCCTGCAAACCCAAATGGATCACATTACAACACGGCAATGCTTTGTGATAAAACAGGCCGACATTTAGTGACCATGCCACATATTGAACGCTCCACCTTCCCATGGAATTGGGCGCATTACCCAAAAAACAGAAGCGATGATAAGGTGTCGCCTTGGTTGGAGGCTTTTGTGAATGCTAAAAATTGGATTCTTAAATCTAAAGTGCTTTAATATGCGATTAATTTTCCTACTTATTATTCTATTTTTTTCGAAGCAAATCGTTTTTGCTCAGGTAGAAGAGCATCAAGTGAGTTATACCACCGCTTCAAAAGACACCTTACGCGTTGACCGCAGTAACCAGCCCATAGCAAAAAAGGCCTATGATTATAAATTGGATAGTTCTTTATTTTCAGTGCTCAGATTTGAAAATGACAGCTTGGTTTTGTACAAGTTGCGATTGTCATACATGTTTGGCAATTTAGTGCCTGAGACAAAGACGCAATTGTACCAATTATTGCATAGCAAAAACCAAGTGGATACCTCAAGGGTCATGGTAATTCATTATCAAGACACTTTGAGAGCTATCAGTTATTTTCCTGAAAAATCCAAAACTGTCTATGCTAAAGATAGCATGTCCCATCGCCATATTGCAAATCATCAGGCTTTTATTAACCAACATAAAAATTGTTTGAAAAAAAACAAGAGAGGGCGTAGAAATAATGTGTATCATTTTTTCGGTTACAATGAAGGGCATCCAGCAGCATTCGATAAAATTCTATGGAAAAAAGATCATTTAGGCCTGGTTGACCAGATTTACCGCGATTCTTACGATAGGTTCAATACCATAATATTGCATCCCGACGGTACATTTGTTGGTTATAATTATAATGACGATACTGGCAAAATCTACCAAGACCTCATCAAAGGTAAGCGATGGGAACTGTATAAAGCAGATTTCGAAAAGCGGGTCAAGGCTTTAGATGCCATGTGAACGCATGTTTCTATTTGCAAAGTTCCTAATTATCGATACACATTTGATAATCCCATTTAATTTGCTATTTTGCAGTACAGCAAACCGTTTTCAACCCACATGACAGATATCAAACGTCTTTTCGACTTCCCCTATTACCAACTAGAGCACAAACCATCAGATACCGCACTGGTTACCAAATACAACGGAGTATGGACTCCTATGTCCACCCAAGAATATGTTGACAAATCCAATGCCATGAGTCGGGCATTATTGCGCTTAGGCATTAAAAAAGATGATAAGATTGCGATCATTTCAACCTCCAATAGGACGGAATGGAACATCATGGATATCGGGATTCTCCAATTAGGGGCGCAAAATATCCCCATCTATCCTACTATTTCTGCGGAAGATTATGAGTATGTTCTAAACCACAGCGAATGCATTTATTGCTTCGTATCTGATAAGGACGTTTTAGAGAAAGTGCGCGCAGTTCAATCAAGAACAAAGCTCAAAGAAGTCTATTCTTTTGATGTCATTGAAGGCTGTAAAAACTATTCCGAATTATTTGAACTTGGGAAGGACGAAAGCAACCAACCTGAAGTTGAGGCTCATAAAGACGCGGTAAAGCCAGATGATCTCGCCACAATCATTTATACCTCGGGCACCACGGGCAGACCCAAAGGCGTGATGCTCTCCCACTGGAACATTACCAGCAATGCATTAGACAGCAACAAAAGACTGCCTTTGATTGAAGGAGAAACACGGATTTTGAGTTTTTTACCCATCTGTCATATTTTTGAGCGCTTGCTCATTTATTTATACCAATATGCTGGTGTAAGCATCTATTATGCAGAAGGCATTGACAAAATTGGCGATAACGCCAAGGAAATCCAGCCTAATTTAATGAGCGTGGTGCCACGATTGTTAGAAAAGGTTTATGATAAAATTTATGCCAAGGGCTCAGAACTTACTGGGATTAAACACAAATTATTCCATTGGGCGATTGCTTTAGGCGAAGAGTGGAAGCCCTACGGCGAAAATGGTTGGTGGTACGAATTTAAACTTAGCATTGCCCAAAAACTCATTTTCAGTAAATGGCAAGAAGCACTTGGTGGCAAATTGCACACCATGGTTTCTGGCAGTGCGCCCATGCAACCCCGTCTAACGAGACTATTTAGTGCCGCTCAAATGCAGGTCATGGAAGGTTATGGTCTTACTGAAACCTCCCCGGTAGTGGCAGTTGGCATGTATGCAGATGGTAATTTCAGGGTCGGGTCGGTAGGAAAGCCCATTGACAACGTGCATGTGAAAATTGCCGAAGATGGTGAAATACTCATCAAAGGACCAAACGTGATGTTAGGATATTATAAAGATCCAGAAAAAACAGAGGAAGTGATGACCGATGGTTATTTTCACTCTGGTGACAAAGGCGAAATCGATATTGATGGCTTTTTGAAGATTACTGGACGTAAAAAAGAAATGTTCAAGACTTCAGGTGGCAAATACGTGATCCCAACCCTTTTGGAAAACGAACTAAAGCAATCCCGTTTCATTGAGCAGGTCATGGTGGTTGGTGAAGGCGAAAAAATGCCGGCAGCCATCGTTCAACCCAATTTTGAATTCATTAGGGAATGGATCAAAAAGAAACACAACAACGTAGGCACCTCCAATAAAGATATTGTAAACGCCAAAGAAGTGATTGACCGTATTCAAAAGGAAGTCGATAAATGCAACACCCATTTTGGCCATTGGGAACAAATCAAACGTTTTGAATTGACCGAAGATGTCTGGTCCATTGAGGGCGGCCAATTAACACCCACCATGAAAATGAAGCGGGACATCATCAAGGATCACTATATAGATCTTTACAATAGGATTTATGTGTGATGTTTTTCGCTGGCGCTGTGTTGCGACGTTTTTAAATATTAATGGTTTGTAAATACAAGCAAGTCGTCTATAGATCATGCGCTAAAATAAAATTAGTGATATGAACAATACCATAAGTACATCAGCCAATATTGCGATAAGCCTATTTCTACTTTTATATTTTATCGCGTTGATATCCTTTTCATACTTCAGCATTAACACTAAAGGTTTTAATGTAGTTTTTGAGTTAATTACAATTCCGTTGTTGCTGGTAATCTGTGGAAAGCTGGTTTATAATTTCTTAAATTGGAAGAAAGAAAAATGGCGCTTGAATGCTTCACACTTTTTTCCCCTTATCCATACTTATAATTTCTGTCCTCATTTTGATTTTTGCATCCATCTATAATATTTGACAAGCACCTATTATCGCTGATTATAAACGCTTTTCAAAATCTTATAGCAAAGTGCAGTCGTTATCAAAACCAACTACAAAATTTTTATGTTTTTATATACCAATCCAATCCTACAATGAAGCATCTAATAATTTCGCTTTTTTTAATATTGAGCTTACAGAGTTGCAATACCGATGATTGTGGTGACTGCTTTACGCCGCCACAGCCCTTCCTCTTTGAGTTGGTAGATAAAAGCACCGGAGAAAATGCATTCACTAATGGCACTTACGAGCCACAGCAGTTGAACATCCTTGACTCCATTACAACTGCGCCAGTTGAATATGAATTCATTTCTGAAAACAATGTGAATCTCATCCAACTTAATACGATTGGTTGGAAAACGGAAACTGTAAATCTAAGTTTTGAAATTTCCGGAAATCAAATATTCAATTTTTACGTTGACGCAACCAGAAAAAAAGAAAATTGTTGCAGCTTCACAACCTATAATGCTATTGAACTCGAAGGCGCTGAATTCGAAATAGCTCCCAACAGCGGTATCCATACCATACTTTTAAATTAAAACGATTTCAAGTTTTAACCGAATCTTCTTCGGCGTTTTTAAGGCATGTCTTCAAAAAAAAAATGGCCTTTGCCTCGTCAATCTGGTTTTTATGAAAAACAACTTCGTTTTTCAGGGCACTCCCACTTTTTCTTATAAAATTAATGACAGATATACCAGTTGCATTCCATGGCGCCACATCCCAAATGGGTAATTCTTAAAATGGAATTGAAAATCAAGAAGAACATCGCTTTCATTTGACCAATTAAAATTTTTCAAATATATTATGCACGCATAGTATATTTTTGTATATTTGAAATTCAACCTTAAAGAATGAAAGACAAAACGATTGACTATGTGCTTCGTACCACGTGGCTTGCAGTGAATAAAATGTACAATGAGGAAGCTGCGGAATTTGATACCACTATGGCCACTGGTTTTGCATTATTGAGTATTGATCCTGAAAAAGGAACCCCTTCAACCTCCTTGGGCCCTAAAATGGGGATGGAAGCAACGAGTTTGTCTCGCACCCTAAAGACCATGCAGGAAAAGGGATTGATAGAACGCAAACCCAACCCAGAAGATGGCAGAGGCGTGTTGATTTACCTAACGGAATTTGGTCGTGAAAAACGGGAGTATTCCAAGGAAAAAGTATTGACCTTCAACGAGACCATTAAAGACCATGTTTCTGCTGAAGAATTGGCGCATTTCTTTAAAGTTTCCGAAGTCATCAATAATATGATCTCAAACAAACAGATTTATAATAAAAAAGAACAGATCTTAAAATAATATGAGCAAACGTAGAATTAAAAAGATAGCGATTATTGGTTCCGGAATCATGGGAAGCGGCATCGCCTGTCACTTCGCAAATATTGGTGTGGATGTCCTTTTATTGGATATCGTACCCAGAGAACTCAACGATAAGGAAAAAGCCAAAGGATTGACTTTGGAAGACAAGGAAGTTCGAAACCGATTGGTTAATGACTCCTTAACCGAATCCCTTAAATCAAAACCTTCGCCTATTTACGATAAAGCCTTCGCATCTCGCATCAAGACGGGAAACATGGAAGATGATATCGCCAAGGTTAAAGATGTGGATTGGATTATGGAAGTCGTTGTAGAGCGCCTGGATATTAAACAACAGGTCTTCGAAAAACTTGAAAAGTATAGAACACCAGGAACTTTGATCACTTCAAACACCTCTGGGATTCCCATTCATTTTATGAGTGAGGGACGCAGTGAAGATTTTCAGAAGCATTTCTGCGGAACGCACTTTTTCAATCCTGCGCGCTACTTAGAGCTTTTCGAGATTATTCCTGGGCCTAAAACAGACCAAGAGGTACTCGATTTTTTAAATGAATACGGTGAGAAATTCCTCGGAAAAACTTCCGTAATCGCTAAAGACACACCGGCCTTTATAGGAAACCGCATTGGGATTTTCAGCATTATGAGCCTATTCCACGCAGTCAAGGATATGGACATGACCGTTGAGGAAGTCGATAAACTTACAGGTCCTGTGATTGGACGGCCTAAATCGGCGACTTTTAGAACCGTTGATGTGGTTGGTTTAGATACTTTAGTGCACGTGGCTAATGGTATTTACGAAAACTGCCCTAAAGACGAACGTCATGAATTGTTTAAACTTCCAGGCTTCATCGATACCATGATGGAGAAGAAATGGTTGGGTAGTAAAACCGGACAAGGCTTTTACAAGAAAATAAGAAAAGACGATGGGTCTTCAGAAATATTGACGCTAGACCTTGAAACCTTAGACTATCGCGATTCCAAAAGAGCAAAATTTGGCACTTTAGAACAAACTAAAACCATTGATAAAGTAGAAGACCGATTTGAGGTCTTAGTCAATGGAAAAGATAAGGCAGGCGATTTCTACAGAAAAACCTTTGCAGCACTTTTTGCATACGTCTCACATCGCATACCTGAAATCACAGATGAGCTTTACAAAATAGACGATGCCATGAGAGCTGGCTTCGGATGGGAACATGGACCGTTTCAAATTTGGGATGCCATTGGTGTGGAGAAAGGTTTAAAAATGATTAAAGATGAAGGTCATGAAGTCGATTCTTGGGTAGCCGGGATGCTCGAATCTGGCAGTGATTCCTTTTATTCAGTAAAAGACGGCAACTCCTACTTTTACGATATTCCGTCTAAGAAACAAGAAAAAATCCCAGGACAGGACAGCTTTATCATCCTAGACAACATTAGAAAAACCAAAGAAGTCTTCAAAAACTCTGGGGTTGTGATCGAAGATTTAGGTGATGGCATTCTAAATATTGAATTCCAGTCTAAAATGAACACCATTGGTGGCGATGTTTTGGCAGGTGTCAATAAAGGTATTGAGCTTGCTGAAAAAGATTTCGCTGGGCTCGTGGTTGGCAATCAAGCCAAGAACTTTTCCGTAGGCGCCAATATTGGCATGATTTTCATGATGGCCGCCGAGCAGGAATATGATGAACTCAATGCTGCCATCAAGTATTTTCAAGATACCATGATGCGCATGCGCTACTCCTCCATTCCAACCGTGGCAGCGCCACAAGGCATGTCTTTGGGTGGCGGTTGTGAACTGTCAATGCACGCCGACAAAGTGGTTGCCGCTGCAGAAACTTACATGGGGCTCGTTGAGTTTGGTGTTGGTGTGATTCCTGGCGGTGGCGGCTCTAAAGAAATGACCGTAAGAGCTCAAGACACTTTTAGAACTGGTGATGTGGAGCTCAACACCTTGCAAGAATACTTCCTAACCATTGGGATGGCGAAAGTCTCCACTTCAGCTTATGAAGCTTTTGACTTGGGTTTGCTTCAAAAAGGAAAAGACATCGTTGTGGTCAACAAGCACCGCCAATTGGCAGTCGCCAAGCAGCAGGCTAAGCTTATGGCAGATATTGGCTACACGCAACCCGTAAAACGTACAGATATCAAGGTATTGGGCAAGCAAGCCTTAGGCATGTTTCTGGTAGGTACCGACTCTATGGAAGACAGCAACTACATTAGCGAGCACGATAAAAAAATAGCCAACAAATTGGCCTACGTTATGGCTGGTGGTGATTTATCTGAACCTACGCTAGTAAGCGAGCAATATTTACTCGACCTAGAACGTGAAGCTTTCTTGAGTTTATGTACAGAACGTAAGACTTTGGAACGGATTCAGCACATGTTGAAGACTGGGAAACCGTTGCGTAATTAGAAAAAATGACTTAGGACTGAATGACATAGGACTGCAAGACTTTACGGAAAACATCCTACGTTATAAGTTCTTTTTGGTAATAAGTCAAACTAAAAACATATTAAAAGATGGCTGCAAGACATAACTTTAGAAAATTAAGTATTTGGAAAGATGGAATAGGTATTGTAAAAGAAACCTATGCAATAACAAAAACATTTCCAAGGTCTGAAGATTACGCATTGTCGAGTCAAATGCAAAGATGTTCTGTGTCTATTCCTTCGAATATCGCAGAAGGAACGAGCAAAGGAACCGACAAGCATTTTATTCAATATTTAGAAACAGCTTTAGGATCTGCTTTTGAATGGGAAACTCAGTTAATTATCTCATTCGAAATTGGGTACATCTCAGAAGAAACTTTTAAACACTTAGAAAATAAAATTCAAATCATACAAGGAATGATAACACGTTTTATGGAAAACTTGAGCAAGTCTTAAGTCATACGTCAAATCGTCCTACGTCAAAATATTTAGAACATGAACAAACAAGCATACATCGTAAAAGCCTACCGAACCGCAGTTGGAAAATCCAAAAAGGGCGTGTTCCGTTTTAAGAGAGCCGATGAATTGGGTGCCGAAGTCATTCAATACATGATGAAAGAATTACCAGACCTCGATGTGAAACGCATCGACGACGTGATGGTGGGCAATGCCATGCCAGAAGGATCGCAAGGTCTCAACATGGCGCGCTTTATTTCCTTGATTGGATTGAATAGCGTCGATGTACCTGGCGTAACCGTGAATCGTTTTTGTTCCTCAGGAATAGAAACCATTGGGATGGCCAGCGCCAAAATTCAGGCAGGAATGGCCGATTGCATAATTGCAGGCGGTTCTGAAAGCATGAGTTCGGTGCCTATGACCGGTTTTAAACCAGAACTGAATTATAATACCGTAAAAGCAGGACACGAGGATTACTATTGGGGTATGGGAAATACTGCGGAAGCGGTTGCCAAACAATTCAAGGTCTCACGTGAGGCACAGGATGAATTTGCCTACCACTCGCACATGAAGGCCTTAAAAGCTCAGGCTGAAGACCGCTTTCAAGATCAAATTGTACCAATTGAAGTCGATGAAACCTATGTGGACGATCAGGGTAAGAAACAGACCCGAAGCTATACTGTAACTAAAGATGAAGGTCCTCGTAAAGGCACCAGCATTGAAGCGTTGTCTAAATTGAGACCGGTGTTTGCTGCCAACGGTACCGTAACTGCAGGTAACTCCTCACAAACCAGTGATGGTGCGGCATTCGTTTTGGTCATGAGTGAAGACATGGTCAAGGAACTCAATTTAGAGCCAATCGCTCGTTTGGTTAGTTACACCGCAGTTGGTGTTGAACCACGCATCATGGGCATTGGACCAGTTAAAGCAGTGCCTAAAGCGCTGAAGCAAGCCGGTTTGAAACAGTCGGATTTGGAGCTTATTGAGCTCAATGAGGCCTTTGCATCCCAATCGGTCGCTGTGATTCGTGAACTCGATTTGAACCAAGACATCGTGAACGTCAATGGTGGCGCTATTGCTTTAGGGCATCCACTTGGTTGCACAGGTGCGAAACTATCGGTTCAACTCTTTGACGAAATGCGCAAACGAAATTTAAAAGACAAATTTGGAGCAGTGACCATGTGCGTTGGTACTGGACAAGGTGCTTGTGGGATATTTGAATTTTTGAAATAAGAAAATAGACAAATAGAGTCTAGAATCTAGACTTATAACCATATTTAAAAACATTAAACATACAGTCTAGAATCTAGTATCTAGCTGTCTATAATCTAAAGAAGAATGGAAACAACTGAAAAAAAAGATTTATTAAGAGGCGGGCAATTCATCGTTAAGGAAACCAAATGCGAAGACGTATTTACGCCCGAAGATTTTACTGAAGAGCAAAACATGATGAAAGATGCGGTCATGGAATTCAATGAACGTGAAATCGTGGCGCATCGCGACCGTTTTGAGAACAGGGATTTTGCCTATACTGAGGAATGCATGACAAAAGCTGGGGAACTTGGGTTCTTGGGCGTTGCGGTACCTGAGGAATATGGCGGACTCGGGATGGGCTTCGTCTCTACCGTGCTTACTTGTGATTACATTTCCTCTGGAACTGGCTCTTTTAGTACTGCTTTTGGAGCGCATACTGGGATTGGCACCATGCCAATAACCCTTTACGGAACCGAGGAGCAGAAACAAAAATACGTGCCAAGATTGGCCACTGGCGAATGGTTTGGCGCTTATTGCTTGACCGAGCCTGGTGCTGGGTCTGATGCAAATTCTGGCAAAACCATTGCTGCACTTTCTGAAGACGGCAAGAGCTACAAAATCAACGGACAAAAAATGTGGATTTCCAATGCGGGATTCTGTAAGTTGTTCATTGTGTTTGCCCGTTTGGAAAAAGACAAGAACATTACCGGTTTTATCGTAGAAAACGATCCTAAAAACGGCATTACCATGGGCGAGGAAGAGCACAAACTAGGCATTCGCGCCTCCTCTACCCGTCAAGTGTTTTTTAACGATACCGTTGTGCCAGTAGAAAATATGTTGGCCGGTCGTGGCGAAGGCTTTAAGATTGCCATGAACGCCTTGAACATTGGCCGTATCAAATTAGCAGCTGCTTGTTTAGACTCACAAAGACGCATTATTACCACTGCTGTGAAATACGCCAACGAGCGCAAACAATTTGATACTAGAATTTCAGATTTTGGTGCTATCAAAGTGAAAATAGCAGAAATGTCTGCAAGTGCTTATGCAGGCGAATCGGCGACTTACAGAGCTTCAAAAGATATCGAAGACCGCATCGCCATGCGTGAAGCCGCAGGAAACACACACCAAGAAGCAGAATTGAAAGGCGTTGAGGAATATGCCATTGAATGTTCTATTCTGAAAGTGGCAGTTTCTGAAGATGTTCAAAACTGTGCCGATGAAGGCATCCAGATTTTTGGTGGGATGGGCTTTTCTGAAGATACGCCTATGGAAGCCGCTTGGAGAGATGCACGTATTGCCAGGATTTATGAAGGCACCAACGAAATCAACCGTATGCTTTCAGTAGGACTATTGGTCAAAAAGGCAATGAAAGGTCACGTTGATTTACTCGGCCCTGCGCAAAAGGTACAAGAAGAATTGATGGGCATTCCGTCTTTTGACACTCCTGATTATTCAGAATTGTTTTCTGAAGAAAAGGAAATAATACAAAAATTAAAAAAGGTCTTTTTGATGGTTGCCGGTGGCGCAGTTCAAAAATACGGTCAAGAATTGGAAGCACATCAGCAATTGCTCATTGCAGCTGCCGATATTCTTATTGAAATCTATATGGCAGAATCTGCGATTCTAAGAACCGAAAAGAACGCGAAACGATTTGGCGAGGAATCACAAGCGACACAAATCGCTATGTCAAAATTATACTTATATCACGCTGTGGATATTGTTGAGGAAAAAGGTAAGGAAAGTATCATTTCCTTTGCAGAAGGCGACGAACAACGCATGATGCTTATGGGATTGAGACGATTTACCAAATACCAAAACTATCCGGATATCGTGGATTTACGTAAGGAAATTGCTGAAAAAGTGAAAGAAGAAGAAAAGTACTGCTTCTAATCTGAGCACATAATTTCAGAATTCAAAAGAGTAAAAAGCCAATTCAAAGCGAAAAAATCGCATTTGAATTGGCTTTTTCTATGGATTTATTTATCTGTTTTTCTGAATATTCAGCAAACTTTCATAAAGATTCTTGGCTATGGCCTGTTGTTGCTTTTTATCGGTTAGCGTTGCCCGATCTTTAGCATTGGTTATAAAACCGAGTTCTAAAACGACACTGGGTGCATCTGTATTTTTTAATACATAAAAGCCTGCATTTTTAATTTCGCCGCGTTGGGAGAATAATCCCAATTGATTTGCAATCAAGATTTTGCTATAGTTGTATGCGGTTTCCTGATGCTTATTGTCTGGATAATAAAATGCTTCAACACCACTGGTTTCAACATTACTATGGGCATTACAATGCAGGCTAATCATCACATCTGGTTTTTGTTGATTAATAAAATCAACACGCTCCTTAAGCGACAAAAACTGATCACTGGTTCTGGTAAACACAATCTTTAGGTCATCATTGCTATATGCTGCCAAGTAATTGGCAATGCTAAGCACCACATCTTTTTCCATGGAATTGCCCGAGTCATGCCCTCCATGTGCGACATCTACCACGACCAATAAGGGTTTGGTGGAAGTCTCAAAGGAACTGATCATAAAGATCCCTGACAACAAGAGAAGCGCGGCACTTATTTTTAGGCTTCGCTTTAATACTGAGCTTTTTGATTTTTGTAACATAAGAATTCGGTTTTTTATGGGTTTGAAGTTAAAGCCGCTCGCTAATGGCATACGGTATTTCTGAACTGTGGAATAAATGATGGATTTGGAATACGCTTCCGCAGCAATTCCTGAATTTATCACATGAACATCTGCTAAATATTCGTGATTTTGAAGGATCGCGGATTTATAGAACCACAAAAAGGGATTAAACCAAAATACACATAGCAACAGCTCAACACAAATAATATCCAAGACGTGTGCTTGCTTATAATGCGCGCTTTCGTGTTGTATGATATTATTAAAAAGCTCTTTATTGTTCCATACTTCTGAAGGTATAAATACATATTTAAAAAAACTGGAGGCCTCTTGATCCTCTTCAGTTTTAATAAGTTTTAGACCAGCGTATTGCACATGAGTCGATTTGGTATGCTTTGCGATTCGGTATAAATTCCCTAGAAGACGAAACAAAAAACAAAGGGAAATTGCGATATACAAACCTAATAAAGCATCAAAAAACCCGAAGGAGTTCGCCGTTAAGGTTTCTACAGTAATGCCTTCCAAATCTTCGGCTATTATAATTTTTTCTTCAGAAAATTGTGATGTGATATCATGGATTCTTGGTACTGAATTAAAAACATTCAGCTCTGTCAATGGCGCCAATAAGCAACACAAAAGGCTGGCTAAAAGAAAAAACCGATTAAACCCAAAGGTTTTCTGTTGCCTCAAAACTAGTTGGAACACCAAAAAGGATAAGCCTAAACTCAAGATGGTATAAATGGCATAATCCATCATTCTGAAGATTTTTTACTGCTTATTTTTTGCTCTAGCAAGGCTTGTAATTCTTCCATCTCCTGCAAAGACAAATCAGCATTCTTAGTGAAAAAAGAGGCAAATTGAGATTTGGAATCATTAAAGAAATTATCAATCATGCCGTTCAGCTGGGTTGCTAAATAGGCGTTCTTTTTAAGAATTGGGAAATATTCCTTATCGCGTCCCAAACGCTTGAAGCCTATGTACTCTTTGTCGCACATACGTTTCAAAAGCGTCGAGATGGTGGTGTAAGCCGGCCTTGGCTCAGGAAATTGCTCCACAATATCCTTCATAAACCCGCTTTTGAGCTGCCAGATGTACTTCATGATTTGCAGTTCAGTTCTGTTGAGTTGTTTTATATCCACAAGTATAGTTTTGATACTACAAATGTAGTAATATAATCCAAGCAGACAAACATACGCTTAACTTTTTTCCATCCTCATCATCAAAAAAAGCAGAAGAGGCGATAACATATAGCCTAAAGGATCTCTAAGGCTGATAAGCGGTTAGATATGTAATTAACATCAAATCAATGTTCTAAAGATTCTAAAATACTTTCTTCATCAGTAATATTAGATAAATTTATCGCGGTTTCAATCAAGGCCAAATGCGAGTAGGCCTGCGGGAAATTACCCAATAATCGCTTGGTCTCAAAATCAATGTCTTCACTAAACAAGCCTAAATGATTGCTATAAGACAGCAATTGATCAAATAATTTTTTAGCTTTTTGGGTCTCTCCTATTTTGTAAAGACTATTGATAAACCAAAAGGTACAAATGGTAAATGACGATGAAGGCAAACCAAAGTCATCCTTATTCTTGTAGCGGTATAGAAGTCCGTCGTTACTCAACTCCTTTTCAATGGCTTTAACGGTATACATGTATTTTGGGTCTTTGGCATCAATAAATCCGTAAGGTTCCATCAACAATGTTGAAGCATCCAAATCGGTACTGCCATAAGACTGGGTAAAGGACTGCACATCCTCATTCCAGGCCTTATCCAAAATGTCTTTTTTGATTTCGGCCTCTAAAGGTTGCCATTTTTCCAGTTTATGGGTTTTGCCTAATATTTTGGCAACTTTAATGGCCCTATCCACTGCCACCCAGCACAAGACTTTAGAGAAGGTAAAATGACGATCCTCGGTTCTAAACTCCCAGATTCCTTTATCTGCTTCCTGCCAATGCTTATCAACCACCCAAACAATGCCTTTAGTAATCGTCCAAAGCTCTTCTCCATTTTCAACATCCATTTCAAATTTGACCAATTGTTGATGAATAACGTCCATTAAAATGCCATAAATGTCATTTTGGCGTTGCGAATAAGCAGCATTACCAATACGCACTGGTTTAGAATTCATATAACCGCTCAAATGGTCTAGTTTTTTTTCAGTAAGTTTCTTTTCACCATTGATACCGTACATGATTTGAAGTTTCTCATCTTTATGAGGAATTAGATCCACAATAAATTTCAAATAGCGTTTCGCCATGCGCTTATGACCAAGTTGTGAAACGACTTTTATGACCATAGATGCATCCCTAATCCAACAAAACCGGTAATCCCAATTGCGAACTTCGCCTATGGTTTCTGGTAAAGAGGTTGTGGCGGCCGCTAAAACCGCACCTGTTTTTTCATAGCTGAGCAGCTTCAAAGTAAGTGCGCTTCTTGAAATTTCAGCATTGTAGTTTTTATAGCTTGGCGTTCGTTGCATCCAATTGAGCCAATAGACTTTAGTGCGTTCCAATTCTAGATTCATTATGGAAATGGAAGGCTCAAACAGTTTTTCGTTGTAACCAAATCGAAAAAATCCATCTGCTTTTAAAGTCAGTTCTTCCCCATTGACTACCGCCTCTTTATCAAAATCAGTGTAAAGAAACAGCGTATCGTAGCGCCCCTTATCGGTTAAGCTCACTATAAAATGTGTTTTGACATAGGTACTGGTTTTACCAACGGCATATTCAAGTTTTGGATCGTAATTGATTTTGAATTTAGGTTGGCCCTTAATCAATTTAAAATAGCGAATCACTTCTGGCGGCGCATAGTACTCACCATTTTCTTTCTTATAGCGCGGCATGAAATCCAGTATCTCAAATATATTTGCTTCAGATGCAAAACGGGTTTTTAAGATGCATGTATCGGTTATATACGTCTGTGAGATTTCATAGTCATCGGCAACTATGACCCCAAAACTGCCACCAATCTTTTCGTCTAAAAGCTTTGCAAAAACCGATGAGGAATCAAATTCTGGCAAACAGCACCAATCTAAAGAACCGTGCTTGGAAATTAATGCTGCGCTTTTACAATTTCCAATGATTCCGTAATTTAAGTTATCTTTCAATGTTCCTGATTTAAAGGTTAGGGTTTTAACTGGTATCCATTTTTTTTTATTTCAATGGAAAAAAATGTTATTGTTGAAACCATTTTTTCTTAAATTAACGAAAATCCTTCCTACAATCAAAAAAATTTGACATGAATAAGACAATTATTGTTTCCAATCGCCTTCCACTTCAAATAAAAATCGAGAATGACCAGTTAGAAGTCACGCCCAGTGTTGGCGGATTAGCGACGGGTTTAAAATCTGTTCATAATGATGGTAAAAGTCTCTGGATTGGATGGTCGGGATTGACCGAAGAGGAATTAAGTGAAGCACGGTCTAAAGAAGTCAAAAAATTAGTGACAGCGGCCAAGTGTGATTCTGTTTCGCTTACCCAGGATGATCTTGAGAATTTTTACTACGGTTTCAGCAATCGCACACTTTGGCCACTATTCCATTATTTTATGGAGTACACCGAGTTTGACAACGACTATTGGGAATCTTACAAAGCCGTAAACCAGAAATTTGCCGATAAAGTTTTAGAGCATTTAGAAGACGGTGATACCGTTTGGGTTCACGATTATCAACTCTTGTTACTGCCCAAACTTATAAAAGAAAAAATGCCAAACACAACCATTGGGTTTTTCTTGCATATTCCTTATCCTTCCTACGAAATATTTAGAACTTTTCCTTGGCGTGAGGAATTGCTTCATGGCATGTTGGGTGCCGACTTGATTGGATTTCACACCTATGATTATGAGCGTCATTTTTTGAGTTCGGTCAAACGCATTTTGAGATTGGAGGTCAATTTCAATGAAGTCACTTATCACGATAGAATTGTAAAGGTAGATTCCTTTCCTATGGGCATTGATTACGACAAGTTCCATGATTCGGCCAGTAAACACAAAACCGATAAAAAATCGGAACTCCAACAACGCTTGGATGACCATATCCAATCTGGCAGTGATGCCAAAATGATCCTTTCCATAGATCGTATGGATTATACCAAAGGCATCCCAAACCGCATACGTGCTTTTGAGTATTTTCTGAATAAATACCCGGAATATAAGGAAAAAGTACGTTTAATCATGTTGGCGGTGCCATCGCGATCAAATGTGCCTCAATATCAAAAACTGAAGCGCGATACCGACGAATTGGTGGGCCGCATCAACGGGCAATTCTCAACCGTGAGCTGGACCCCTATTTGGTATTTTTACCGCTCCATGCCTTTTGAAAATCTCATTGATCTATACACCTCATCACACGTCGCCATGATTACACCGGTTCGGGATGGTATGAATTTGGTTGCGAAAGAATATGTGGCAACACGAACAGAACAAGATGGTGTTCTCATTTTGAGTGAAATGGCAGGTGCTTCCAAAGAAATGAACGAGTCCATGCTCATCAATCCCAATAATTTTGAACACATTGCCGATACCATTAAGTACGCTCTGGAAATGCCTTTGGAAGAACAAAAATCGCGCATGAAAATTCTTCAGAAACGTTTGAAACGCTATACGGTTGAGAAATGGGCTGAGGAATTTATGAAATCACTTCACGCCACAAAACATCTTGGCGCTGTTATCGTAGCGAATCGCTTGGAAAAAGAGATCGAAAACAACATGTTAACTGAATTCAATTCGGCCGAGCGCCGCTTATTTTTATTGGATTACGACGGCACCTTGGTGGCCTTCAAAGATAACCCGATAGAGGCAAGTCCAGATGAGCAACTCTATCAACTACTGGATACGCTTAGCGCGAACAACAAAAACGATGTCGTGCTCATTAGTGGTCGCGACCGCGAAACATTTACACACTGGTTTGCGAATAAAGAGTACACACTCATTACCGATCACGGCGTTTGGCTCAAAGAAGAAGGCAAGGATTGGGAAGCTCTGGAACGACTTAAAAATGGTTGGATGGAAAACATCAAACCCATTTTAGAAACCTTTGTCGATAGAACACCTGGCACCTTCATAGAAGAAAAAAAATACTCTTTGGCCTGGCATTACCGCAAGGCAGATCCAGAATTGGCCCAGATAAGAACCATAGAAATAGATACAGTATTGACCAGCTTGATCTCTAATAATGATCTTAGCGTTTTAAAAGGCAATAAAGTAATTGAGATCAAGAGCAGCAGTGTCAACAAGGGACGCGCATCATCACGGCTTTTGGCCAATAACGATTACGACTTTATCTTTTGCATTGGTGATGATTGGACCGATGAGTACATGTTTCAAGAACTACCAAAGTCGGCCTATACTGTGAAAGTCGGCTTTAAAAAAACCAGCGCCAAGTATTATGTCAAGGATACCGATGAAGTACGCGAGGTTTTACATAAATTTATGGCTTAACGAGTGAAGACGAAGACGAAGACGAAGATGAAGATGAAGATGAAGATGAAGATGAAGATGAAGATGAAGATGAAGATGAAGACGAAGACGAAGATGAAGATGAAGATGAAGATGAAGGAGAACTTGAACTTGAACTTGAATTAAACCTTGAACATTGAACCCTGAACTTTGAACCTTAAACCAATAAACATGACGAAGGCTTTTTTTATATTTCTAATTGCGATGAGCTCGGTTTCGGCACAAACCAATTTGAAAATTTATGATATTATCGACAAAGTTTCCGAAGAATCCATTAGAAACGATGTCAAAACCTTGACTGAATTTGGCACCAGAAACACCTTTAGCGATACCTTGAGTGACACCAGAGGGATCGGTGCCGCGAGACGCTGGATTAAAACTGAATTTGAAACGATGTCAAAGGCGTGTAACAGTTGCCTCAATGTGTTTTACCAGAAGGATTTTGTGACTCAAGAAGGCAACCGCCGGGTGCCACATGATGCTTGGGTTGTAAATGTGGTCGCTATCCAGAAAGGCTCAAAGTACCCCAACCGCTATATCATTATGAGTGGTGATATTGATTCCCGGGCCAGCGACACCATGGATTTCACTACCGATGCGCCTGGTGCCAATGACAATGCCTCAGGCATGGCGGGAACTATGGAAGCCGCACGCGTGCTGAGTCAGTACCAATTTGAAAACAGCATCGTCTATGTGGGTCTTTCTGGCGAAGAGCAAGGTCTTTTTGGAGGCGCTGGCTTAGCCGCCTATGCCAAAGAAAACGATTGGGACATCATTGGTGTTTTCAATAATGACATGATTGGGAACATTGAAGGTGTAGATGGCGTCATTGACAATCGCAGCTTTCGCATCTTCTCAGAGCCTGTGCCAGCGAACGAAACCGAAAAAGAACGCAATGCCAGACGTTTCTATGGTGGCGAGGTTGATGGCATTAGCAGGCAATTGGCGCGATACGTGCATAAAACCACTGAAACTTACATGCCCGAAATGAATCCGATGTTGGTGTATCGACTCGACCGATTTGGAAGAGGTGGGCATCACCGGCCTTTCAATGATTTGGGCTTTGCCGGGATTCGTATCATGGAAGCCCATGAAAATTACACCCAACAGCATCAAGACATCCGTACTGAAAACGGAATCGACTATGGCGATACTTTTGAGCATGTCAACTTTCCCTACGCCAAAAAACTCACCACTGTTAACGCCATCAATTTGGCGAGTCTGGCTTGGGCACCTCCTGCTCCCACTCAGGTTGCTATTGGTGGTATTGTAGAACCTTCAGCAAAATTGAAATGGAACGCTGTTGAAGCTGCCAAAGGGTATAAAATCTATTGGCGAGACACCACCTCACCAACTTGGGACCACAGCCGATATGTAGAAAATGTAACCGAATTCACTTTGGAAGGCATCGTCATTGATAATTATTTCTTCGGAATAGCCGCTGTTGGCGAAAACGGCTTTGAAAGTGTTGTCGCCTTTCCGAATGCGATATTGAGGGATTGAGTCTTTACGATGGCTTACATGAACTTCTTGCTACGAAAAGCTAACATCTTTTAAAAACAAGCTTTTGAAGATCACTGTAATCGGTTGGAAAAAAAATTAAACGGCGGGGCTAAATCCCGCAGATTTCGCAGACTAATACAGAAAAAAAATAGGTATTTTTTTTGACATCAATTAAATAATTTACCGGCATAAAACCATTTGTGGTTTTGGATAAATTTATGAACAATCAAATATACTTTTCCTTTTTATAGAAACCACAAGGGCATGAATCACTATTTCACAACTCTCGTTTTTACGATTCTTGGCTTCGTAAGCCAGGCGCAGCCAGATACCGATGTGTATCTTTTTGATATGTCTTTTGAAAAGGACAGCCTAATGCTGAGCAACCTCAAGAATATATCAGACCAAAGCGGTTATGACAACCAACCTTCGTTTTTAGATGATAGCCACGTATTGTTTACCGCAACCAGAAATGGGCAAACCGATATTTGCTCCTATAACCTAGACGACGCAACAAAAATATGGTTGACCAATACTGAAAGCAGTGAATATTCGCCACTTAAGATTCCGTTTCAAAATGCAATTTCTGCAGTACGCCTAGAGAAAGACGGCACCCAATATTTAGTGCGCTATCCGATTTCAAAAGATGAGCCACCAACCGTTCTCATTGATGATATCGTGATTGGCTACCACCTCTGGCTCAATCGCCATATCCTGATTTCTTCAATTATCAAGGATGAAAATCTAAGCTTAACGGTATCTGATTTTAGGTTTACCAAACACAAGGATCTCATTGATAATGTTGGTCGCTCCTTATCAAAAATCCCTTCAGAAAAAGACGAAAACAACTTCAGCTTTATAGACAAAAACACCAAATCTTGGCAAGTCATGAGCTTTGATCTTGAAAAATTGAAAGCCAAAGTCCTTTTTGAGATGCTGCCCGAGGTCGAGGATTTAGTTTGGCTGAATGAAGATTTGGTTTTGGCCGGAAAAGGCGCAACACTTTATCTACACAATTTAAGAAAACGCAGTGATTGGCAGCCTGTGGCGTCTTTAGAGCACTTAGGGCTTAGCAATATCACAAGATTGGCGATTAGTCCCAATGGAAAAAAACTCGCCATTGTCGCTGAAAAAATTCAGGATATTGACAAAAAAACACCAGAATTGATTGTACTGCAACAGTTGGAAGCTTACAACAACCGAGATATTGAAGCCTTTTTAAACTGCTATTCCGATGACGTGCGACTTTATAATTTTCCGAAGGAACTGATTTCCGAAGGAAAAGAAGCGCTACGAGAACAGTTCGGCAACATGTTCGAAAGCATTACCGACTTACACGCCGAAATTGAGAACAGAACCATTATTGGCAATACCGTCATTGATAAGGAAAAAGTAAGGGCCAACGGAAAAACACATGAAGCCGTCGCCATATATGAAATCGAAAACGGATTGATCACACGTGTGACTTTTTTGGAATGAAACTTAACTCAGTGGTAGAAAAAACATCCTGCCGATAGCAATCGGGACGATAAGACCTAGGAACCATAATAATTACATCAAAATCAAAACTTTGTGATTATAAACCAAAGTTCCATAAGTTTCGCTCATTCTGAAAATGGCTGAACTGAATTAAGTTTTATAATGGAAGATTCCAAAATCAATACAGCAAAACCTATCCTATGAAAACAGTAGCCTTACTTTTTTGTCTCTGTGTCTTTCAATTACAGGCACAAACCATTGACAGCACTTCCGTTGAAAAGCCTTTAGAGCCCAAACTGGAAAACATCGCCTGGCTTGCAGGCTCTTGGCATGGTGAGGCATTTGGTGGACAAACGGAGGAAATTTGGAGCAAGCCCTCCGGAGGTTCTATGATGGCCAGCTTTAAATTGATTAACGATGGTAAAGTTTCCTTTTATGAACTCGAAATCATTCGGGAGATTGAGAATTCACTCATCCTTCAGTTAAAACATTTTGACGGCGAGCTCAAAGGTTGGGAAACCAAGGATGAGACCATTGATTTTCCGTTGAAGAAACTTACTGCCAAGCAAATGATTTTCGATGGGATGAGTTTTAAACGCGTTTCCGATACGGAAATGAATGTATTTGTGGACATCAAAAATGAGAATGGCGACGTGGATTTGGTTCAGTTTAATTATAAGAAAGTGGAATGAAATGACAAATTGGTTTGCATTGCAAAACTATTCCTATCAACAAGACCTCTAAAAATTAGAGTCTTATCCCAAAATGGATTTTACGATTTGAGCCATTTTTGTTGCTCTGTTTTCAAGCGCTTCTGGAGTCCACGACATTTTAATCAAGCAGGATATATTCCGGCCAATAAAATGATTCGACTGCTCAAAGGTTTTATGCTGAAGCTGTGCCAAGCCTGCTTTTACTTCCGCAGAAAGTGGATAGAGCGATTTTTGTTCCGTAAGGTGTTGCCATTTGCGCACATAATGCCAGTTGTTGTCGTAATAATGAAAACAGACATCAATACCATTGCTTTTAAATTCCTTAGTGGTTTGTCGCGCAGTTTCAAGATCGGGCAGAAAAAAATTGAGAAAAGCATAACTTTCCTCGCCACCTGAGGGCACTTTTCTAAAAGTCAGGCCTTCAATTAGGGATAAGGCATTTCTTAGAACGGTATAATTTCTTTTTTGAACCTCCAAGAATTCTGGCAAACGACGCACTTGCGCCAAGCCCACCGCAGCATTAAGCTCTGAAATTCGAAAATTATAGCCCAAGAACGGGTGTGTTTCAGCGCCGCGATCTGTTCCGTCATGGTCATGTCCATGATCGGTAAAATGATCTGTGTTTGTGTAGTAAGCGTCGTTATTAGTGATTACAGCGCCACCTTCGCCACAGGTTATGGTTTTTACAAAATCAAATGAAAAACAGCCCAAATCGCCGATACTTCCAAGAGATTTGCCATTATAGGTGCCACCAATAGCTTGGCAGGCATCTTCGACCAGGAGCAAATCGTGTGCCTCACAAATGCTTTTAAGCGCCGTCATATCTCCCATGCTTCCGCACATTTGCACGACCATTACCGCTTTCGTTTTAGCAGTTATGGCCGTTTCCACAGCTTTTGGATCTAAGGTCAAGCTATCATCAATATCCACCAAAACCGGAATGGCGCCCAACATCAATATCGCCTCAAAGCTAGCCACAAACGTAAACGTTGGCATGATGACCTCATCGCCAGCACCAACACCCGCAGCTGCGAGCGCGACCGATACTGCCGCAGTACCACTAGAAACCAATTGGGCATGTTTGACACCAAATGCATTTTGCAGTTCAGTTTCCAACTCCTTAGCCTTCCAATGGCCATTGCGCATGCCATCAAAACCGTAGCGCATGAGCACGCCACTATCTAAGACATCATTAACTTCCTTGCGTTCCAAATCTCCAAAGCGTTCAAATCCTGGCATACTTATTTTTTAAAATGTTGTATTTAACAATGCTATAAAAGCGTTTATATTTTCTGAAGTGATCTCGTTTAGCGGTTCGCCAATCATCTCTTTATATTGATCGACCAAACCAAGCGCCGGTACCGATTCACTTTTGGTAAAATGTGTGGCGTGGCGTCTCGCATCCACATTACTGCTGGTAACATCCATTTTCAGGAAAACCACCTTACCCTTCAAGGATCGGAAGGTTTCCGTATCAAACAGTTCCTGCTCCAAAAGCTGAAGCGCTTTGCTGTTGCTGCCATCAGTAACAAACGTTAGAATAGGTTGGTTGAGACTAGCTGCTGTAGTTAGAGCGGTTTTATAATTGGTAAGCCAATTTTGACCACTAGATTGCGCGGTGACCTGGAGGGATAATGCGCAAACCAAAAGTACCAGAAGTTTTTTCATGAGTGATTGTAGGTTGTGCGCAGTGTTGCGCAATTATTCTTACCAAAGATAAGGCAAAGCTTTAGGTCTCCAAAAAATAGTTTACATTTCATTAAGGTCAAAGATATGACTTAAGACCGCTTCGCTGAAAGACATAAGACCTACGACTAAAATGCACCGTATGTATATTGAGATTTCCAGTAAATAAGATTGAGCTAGTTTAGAATATCATCTCAAATTAACAAAGCATCGTGGTCAATATTGGTCTAAATGAAAACACTGAAATTTATAGTAATTGACAGCGTTCTCAAAAATGCCTACCTAAAGTCAATATTTACAGTTCTATAATGGTATGATCCTCAGATTTCCTGACCTTTTTCATAGTGGCAAATTGATCGTCTTCGGCTCTAAAACCAATGGGCAACAACAAAACGGATTTCAAACCTTTTGGCTCCAAATTCAGAACTTCATCAAATTTTTTCGGTATAAAACCCTCCATTGGGCAGGAATCTATGCCTTCAACCGCACAAACGGTCATCAAGTTACCCAAAGCGATATAGGCTTGTTTGACCGACCATTCCTGACGTTCGTCAACGCTCATGTTGGTCATGAATTTTTTTAAATCGGCACGATAGGGTTTCAAAATCGTTTCTGGCGTTTCACGCAGATAATTCACATTATTGAAATGCAGGTCCACATCTTCTTCTTCAATATTTTCCTGAATACACAAGACCAACAAATGAGAGGCATCCACAACTTGTTTTTGATAAAAGGCATGTGGCAGCAAATCGGCTCTCATCGTTTTATTCTCCACAATCATCATTTTAATGGTTTGCAAACCAAAAGACGTTGCGGTAAGATTGAACGCTTGTTTAATGATGTTCAATTTTTCTTCGGAAAGCACTTTAGAAGCATCAAACTTTTTAGTGGCGTATCGCCATTGCAGACTTTCTATGATATTCATTTTCTAAATTCAATTTCTGCAAAAATAACACTTGAAACTGATATTAACGAAAGCCTGTGCATAGTTTAGGACATTGAAATCATAAAAGTCTTAAAAAAGGCTGATTTTTATTTGAATGGAATAAAAAAGCGTTCTATATTTGCACCCTCCTAAAGGAATGCCTCGCATTCCATCGGTGGGCAGTCCCGCTGAATTTAGGAATATATTGGAGAGCTGGCAGAGTGGTCGAATGCGGCAGTCTTGAAAACTGTTGAGGGTCACACCTCCAGGGGTTCGAATCCCTTGCTCTCCGCAAAAGGAAACCCACGACTTTTTAGTCGTGGGTTTTTTATTTATTGGAACTGCTCAAACCCCTTCGGTTTGAAAGCTGTGGAAATCAATAAAAAACCAAGCTTGCCTTTTTTAGGGCAAGGTGTGGGTTTCTATGTTTGTATTGGATTCTCTTTTTGGATCAATTCATTAATCCCTTGCTCTAGACTAAGTCAACTGAAAAACATACGGTTACGATGTTGACATCCAAAATCACACCCAATTCTATTTGAATTGGGTGTTTTTTTTGCACTAATTCGTACTTATTCAATAATGCGAAACAATCAAAAATTTGAAGTAAAGCATGACTATGACTTAGTCTGAATGTTGTGAAGTTTAATGAAATATGCCAAAATAGTTCCAGCAATTATTTCATTATTGATGTATAACACCAAACACCAATTGGAATAATTAGTACTAAGACCATTTAGCATCGTTTATTCGGACTTTAATTCAACACTTTATCTTCATTTTTTACTAGAAAATCAAAGGCCTTGTTCACAAGCTCGTTTAACTTCATTTGTTTTTTCTCTGCAATTAATGCCAAATCTCTATGTAGTTCGTTTGACGTGCGAACATTAAAAACACCTTTAT
This sequence comes from Subsaximicrobium wynnwilliamsii, assembly GCF_007997225.1. GTDB lineage: Bacteria > Bacteroidota > Bacteroidia > Flavobacteriales > Flavobacteriaceae > Psychroserpens > Psychroserpens wynnwilliamsii. The sequence goes on along the minus strand of NZ_VORM01000002.1, from coordinate 137,970 downwards.
AAAATTTATTCGGGGCTTTATTAAGTGCTATGCATGTTTCAAGATAATCTTCTACAGCCTCAATAAAAGCCTTTTGAATACCGTCAACAGAATCAGCCTCAAACGTAACCAAATCGTTTATGCCAATAATTTTCCCATGTAATACAGCATCCTCAGCACTAAACTCAACAGAGCCTAAATATGCTTTATGTTTTAGATAATCTGCCATGCCTTTAGTTTTTCAATGATTTGTTTAATTAAATAAGGCTTGATAATATTGCTAGGGTAAGGTTTATGCAAATTGATAATGTCTTTATTTTCATTTGCAAACTTTACTCTAGAACCGCCAGTTTTTCCATTTTTAGAGAGTTCTACAAAACCGAAATGCACTAATATCTTGATAAGTTCTTCCCAAGTTAAATCTTTGGGATTACTTTGAAACTTAGCAATTAGCTTTTCAATTTTACTCATGTCGAAAGAAAGAGAAATGAATTGTAACTAAAAAATAGTTACTTTTGTTTTTTCCTGTTTTAAGCATCGTCTTTTTTAAATCATTTAGACTTTTTCTCTGCTGGCACGAGCATCCCGATCGTGACAGTTTGAATAAGAAAGAACAACTATGAGAGCGCAAACAAGAGGCTTGCACTAGCGTGGAAACATCTACATCGTATGAGTAGTTTCTTATAACTTACATTGTTTATCTCAAAGCTTTCAAAACTATTTTTATCTAACATTACAAATCGCGATACTTCATTAGGACTTCTCTTTTCCGTGTATGCCTTTCAGAATAAAGTCAAATTGAAATCTGTTAAATTTATATCAAGATGGATGCCCCACCCCCTCTCTTCCCAAAATAGGTTGACCAAGAATCAAACGATTTAAGTCAACTCTGGAACCCTAAAAGAATGGCACTTGCCGTAAAAATAGTGTCGAAAGTAAATTTCGACTTGAAATTTTCAATAATCGACCAAATCGGGAGTGGTCAATTATCGATTAAACACAGTTTTTACCTGATTAAATGTTACTTTTTTATATTTTCGTGCTTCGACCTAACCTTTTAATACCCAAATCATGAAACAAGCTTACTTAATAATTTTCCTATTTACTTTTATTTTTACTACCGCTCACAGTCAACAGTCTAATACTAAGAACGTTCGTTATAATCTTGGTGAAGTGAGTAAAAATGTAACTTCTGGAATTGAATCCTATAATTTAGAAGATTTAAAATATCACGCTAGAATTTGCAAAGAAGCAATCGAGGTTGTGGAAAAATTAGTTGAGGCAGAACAATGCTATAATACACTTGATTTATCCAATAGTATTGCTATCTATTTAGAAACTGCATTATTGGCAGAAGAATTAGTGACTGCTAGAACCTATTTAAATAAAACTGAAGAGTTAATACTTAAAGCTTTTTACGAATATGATATTTGTAAAAGTGAATTATCAAATGCCAAAAGTAGCAAATATGGAGAAAATGCTCTAAACACACTGCAACAAAAGCAGGCAGATTTAAAGGCACGGCAAGCTGGATTAGAACAGCAAGCAAAAGACATTGAACTTCAATTAGCTGAACAGGAAAAAAGAGAGTCTCTTTTAAAGAAGCAACAGTTTATTGCTTCAAATGAAAGAGCGATTACACGTAATATAAACACCTATAACGATGTGTTGAAATCTTGTGATTGTCAGGATACGATGTCATATGCTTCTGAAAGTGTTTCCGTTATATCGGCTAAGAATTTTCAGGACATCAGAATGCATTACTTGGATACCATCATAGGGATCTCTGAAAATTACACTAGTAAATTAAAAGCGTGTAAAAATTAAATTGAGTTACAAGCTTTATAGAGGAATGGCTCTAGTTTAAAATGGCAATTATAGCTGAAATATCGGATTCTCGGCGTTTTGGTTCCCTTTAGGGGCGGGTTTCTGCTAGCGTGATCGTCCCGCTCGCGAGCGTTTGAGTAAGAAAGAATAACTATAGGAGCACCTACAAGAGGCTTGCACAAGTAAAAAAAAGCATGAGTGGAAAATATAAATTTCATAAACCAGTCGTAGCCTACTTTACAAGTTTTATTTACAGGTTTTTTATTTTATTTGATATTAAAAAGCGCAAGTCTTCCCAGCATAATAATGCTAATATTTACCTAAGAATAACTTCTGTTGGTCAAAGGGCTGAATTTAATTTGCGCAGAAAAGAATATAAATTTATGGAATTCAAGTTCCTGCCTTTTCTGGCAGGCTTAGCGAAATGGAAATCGGAAGCTTTGGTGTCAGCTCCAAGACCATTGTCATGAAGCCTTTTTCAGTAATAGACCTTTTCGTTGATTGAAGTGGGAATGGGCTGAGGGCTCCAAATCGCCATATTATACGCTAATGTTATGATTCCCATCTGCGTCAGAAAATAAGATACTAGACCTTATGGTAAAAAGCGTTTTAATAATACAGTCTAAAGTCAAGTAGTTTGCAGAGATTATAATGCTTTTGAAACATACTTTCTACGACTTCCTTAAGATCGTCATTTTCTTGGTACATACTAAAAAAAACCCTGTCAATTGTATTGGCACTTGAAATTTCCTGGAGCTCAGATCCATAACCTGAAATAGCGCGTGCTCCTGTGACATCCAGAAAATACTGTGACTCCTCATCGGTTAGATCCAAGACTTTTTTGTTGGCAAAATGGATCACTTTCCCGTTCATTTTCCCTTCAAAAAGTTCGGCTATCTCTTCAATGCTATAGTAATAGTCATTCAGCAAGATGTTGTTCGACTCTCCGGGCATAACGAGGTAAATAATTTCATAGTCTTTAAAGTTATGATCGTCATACAGCAAGTTACTCAAGCTCTCCTCTAGGCCTTCAATGGAATCACAAGCTTTGTAAATACTCGCAACCCCTTGTTTTAGTGCGATATTCTCTAAAATTTTTACAACATCGGTCGTGGTGTCACTCTCTATATCTGGAACAGCTTCAAGACAGAAAATAAATTTTTCATCCTCAATAAAAGGCTTCTTTGGATTTATTAGCATCCCACAAAATTCCTCTTTTTGACTATCTTAAACAACTAAATTATTAAAACATTAAGAACATGGTATTACCATTGTTTTATTAAGCTATCCTTCAACATATAAGAAAATCCCTTTATCAATTAATAAGTTTCCACTCAAACGCATATTGCAAATGAGATGAAGTGAAGCTCTCAATTTTGAAAACAGAAATCCTATTTATAAAATTCATATGGGAGTTGAGTCCAATAATTCTTTGGCAAAGCAATTTCCTGGTGATCTGACTTTTTGAGAATGCAGGGAACTGTGCTTATCAGGTTTTAAAAACGAATTGTTCCAGTTGAGCAGGATCTAAAGCAGACTGGACTATCAAGCTCAAGCCCTAGATTGGATTCAAATGAGTAAATACTTGGTGCTCAATTTTTCAGGTATCGCGGCAATGGCATTAGATCTTTACATGGCTTCTTGGGAAACAGAACGCGTAAGGTTCGGTTCGGCATTGGCCGTATATTTCATTCTAAGCTAAAGATTTTAATACTGGAAAGCCAATAATGGAACAACTCATACGCGTTTAGCTCTATACGGCGCTATTGTTATCCAAACTTACTGTTCAATTCTTCCACTACGCGTTCAATTTTTTTATTCTTGGCCGCCTCGTCCAACACAACGGCAGGCGCTTGTCTTACATCGCAATTCTTGATGGCACAACGCTGACATGTTACTCCTACCTTTTGAGTCACAATGGTCTTGTCTTCTAAAAAGTTGAGCTTTCGTTGCAATTGCCTATTAATTAGCAACCCCACACTAATGCTTCGGTATTGGTTCTCTTTAAAAGGATCTTTAGTTGCAGAAGACATTATTAAATATTTCATACCATCATGCTCATAATCTGATATTTGCAAATCAAATTCATGCTCGTTTTTACTTTTGCTTATATCTTTCAATACCTTTAACGATACCCAACGCCTGCAGTAATGCTCATTGGTTTCGTTAGCATGGGGCGAATGTTGATGTGACAAATGCAGTTCCTTTTTAAGATGAAATTTATCACTATTGGCTTTATGTGTAAATCTTAAAAAAAACAGATTCTGAATATTGAATGCTTGCGGCAAAATATTAGTCAGTCTTTGATAAAAAGATTCTGGTGATGCATTGAAAGTCTCAATCGCCTTCAGGAACAGGGATCTGTCAAAGGTTTCCTTTTTAAATATGTCGTTCAATTGCTCTTTGATCTGAACCGTGGGTATGATTAAGGCCCCGGCGAAATAGGACGCATAAAAATTGTTTAAAACTTGATCAAAAGTGTCAAACTTTATCCATGGAAAGGTAAATAGCCGTTCCTTGATCTCTAAAAAATTGTAAGCCAATTCTTTGGCATAAATAAAAGTACGCTGTGCTTCGTCTACTTCATTGGTGAGTAATAAGGTTTTAGATTTTGGAACGAAAACACTACGTAAACTGCCCAAGGCTTTGTATTTTACAAGCTCTTCTTTTTCAATGACATAGCCATACTCCTCAATGAGTATCTCTTCTAAATCTTTTGAAGCAATGATTTGGTTCAAATCTATCTGGTAGGCCTTGGCAAACTTTAATACACTTTGCTCCAAATCTTCAAAATAATTATTATTTGCTTCCTGAAAAGAGCGCACTGAAGCCAGATAAAAACTCTCTCTACTAAAGTTGTAATTCTGTGCTATTTCGATGATTGTACTAATAAAGGCATTGACCTTGGCAGGTGCATTGGCAACGATATCTATTAAATTCCTTTCTTTAATGCCGAAGAGTTCCAAGGGTATTTCCTTTAATACTTTAGACTGCAGCAAATCACCAATGGGTGCTAAGTTTTTATCCAATTTTAAAGATACCATTTGATCATAAGGCACATCTAATTTTTCAGAAAGGATTGCAATTTTATCAGGTTTTGGATATTTTTTTCCGTTCTCTATTTCATTTAAATACGATTTAGACAAGCCCGAAAGTTTAGACAAACCAAATAGGGATAAATTCCTGTCAGTGCGTATCTGCTTTAGCTTAAGCCCGAATATAAGTTTAATATAATCTTCTTCCATACTTGCAAATATAAGCTAATTTGCGAATATCTATTTTTGGCGAATATGATTATTTAGCGAACGTTCGCTTGTTTTTTACAAATCTTTGTTTTATTATTGTCCTGTAAAACAATAAGATTATGGAAAACACACTTTTAAAACAATCCAAAGTTCGATTCTCTAAGACCGTTAAAAACTATTATCCTGAAATTTTAACTGACGAAGCTTTAGAATTTATCGCGGCACTTCACGAAAGATTTAATCGTAAACGATTGGAATTATTGAACAATCGTGAAACACAACAAACCATTTTTGACACTGGTAAGTTTCCTGAATTCCCCGCGGAAACAAAATCCATCAGAGCAGGTCATTGGACGGCAGGTAAGCTCCCCAAAGACCTTCAAGACCGCCGTGTGGAAATTACTGGGCCAGCAGACAGGAAAATGATTATCAACGCACTAAATTCAGGCGCTAAGACCTTTATGGCCGATTTAGAAGACAGCAACTCGCCTACTTGGGAAAACAGCATTGAAGGGCAACAACATTTAATTGATGCCAATACCAAAACAATCTCACTCGTAGATACAAAACGAGGGAAATCATATAAGTTGAATGATGAAACTGCAGTGCTTTTAGTTAGACCTAGAGGTTTACATTTAAATGAACGGCACATTATCATTAACGATGAAGAAGTCTCAGGAAGTCTAGTAGATTTTGGACTTTATGTATTTCATAATACAAAAACACTTTTAGAAAATGATACGGCGCCTTACTTTTACCTCCCTAAGTTAGAGCATTATACTGAAGCGCGCTGGTGGAACGATGTATTTGAGTTTGCTCAAGAGTATTTACATGTACCTAACGGAACGTTTAAAGCAACGGTTCTCGTTGAGACCATCACTGCAAGTTTTCAACTGGACGAAATCATTTTTGAACTAAAAGATCATATCGTAGGTTTAAATTGTGGTCGTTGGGATTACATATTTTCATACATCAAAAAATTTAGAAACCATCCCAACTTTGTCGTGCCAAATCGCGACCAGGTTACCATGACTACGCCTTTTATGGATGCGTATTCTAAACTTGTGATTCAACGTTGCCATAAACGTGGCATCCTCGCCATTGGCGGTATGGCTGCACAAATTCCCATTAAAAATGATGAAAACGCAAATGCTGCGGCGCTCGAAAAAGTGAGACTGGACAAAGAGCGTGAAGTTAAAAACGGGCACGATGGCACGTGGGTGGCGCATCCAGCATTAGTAGAGATTGCCATGACCGAGTTCAACAAACACATGACAACGCCAAACCAAATGCAGGTCACACGGGACGATGTTCAAATCACTCAAGCCGATCTGGTTGAACTTCCAAAAGGCAGCGTTACCGAGGCTGGAATACGAAAAAACATCAACGTCGGGATTTTATACACTGAAGCTTGGTTAAGAGGTCATGGCGCTGTGGCACTTTACAATTTAATGGAAGATGCTGCGACCGCCGAGATTTCAAGGACCCAAGTATGGCAATGGTTAAAAAACGAAGTGAAACTAGAAGATGGGAGAACCTTCAATCTCGAACTCTACTTGGCACTGTTTGACGATGAAGTTGAAAAAATCATAACAGAATATGGCGAAAGCACCATTAAAAACACCAAGTTCAAACTCGCTATCGATCTTTTCAACACCTTAGTTGTTTCAGAAAAGTTTGAAGAATTTTTAACGCTTCCGGCCTATAAATACATCTAAAAAAAATGTCCCGCAACTACTGTAATAGTTTGCGAGACTTAATTATCAAAATCTAGAATAACCTTAATAATCACAACAAACTTATGAAAAATTTTGCACAAAGTAAGTATAGTTCCGCATTGGAAACGGTAAGAGATCTCAAAGCAAGGTATGGGACTACCTGGGATGCCATAAACCCTGAAAGCGCAGCTAAAATGCTCACCCAAAATCGATTTAAAACAGGTCTGGATATCGCTAAATACACAGCTGACATTATGAGAAAAGACATGGCTGAATACGATGCAGACTCGTCTAAATACACCCAATCTCTTGGTTGCTGGCATGGTTTTGTGGCACAGCAAAAAATGATTGCCGTTAAAAAGCACCATAAAACCACCTCCAAAAAGTACTTATATCTTTCTGGCTGGATGGTGGCCGCCCTGCGATCGGAGTTTGGACCACTACCCGACCAGTCAATGCACGAGAAAACTGCTGTTCCCGCATTAATAAAGGAAATTTATGATTTCTTACGCCAAGCAGATGCTATAGCCTTGAATGATTTATTCCATAGACTTGAAAAAGGAGAAGATGTGCAAGATCAAATAGATGGTTTTGAAACGCATATCGTTCCAATTATAGCCGATATTGACGCAGGTTTTGGAAACGAAGAAGCCACCTATCTATTAACTAAAAAAATGATCGAAGCTGGTGCCTGCGCCATTCAGATTGAAAATCAAGTATCAGATGCCAAGCAATGTGGTCATCAAGATGGGAAAGTCACGGTGCCTCATGAAGATTTTATTGCCAAATTGAATGCAGTTAGATATGCGTTTCTAGAATTAGGAGTAGATGACGGAATTATTGTGGCCAGAACAGATTCTGAAGGCGCTGGCTTAACTCAAAAATTACCTGTTAGTCAAGAACCAGGTGATTTGGCTTCTAAATATTTAGGATTTGTGGAAGCTGAAGCCATAGCCATTGCTGATGCCAAGGAAGATGATGTGCTTCTTAAAAGAGACGGAAAATTGGTGCGTCCTGTACGATTAGCAAATGGCTTGTACAAATTCAAAGATGGCTCTAACATAGATCGCGTAGTATTGGATTGTATTACGAGTCTTCAAAATGGTGCCGATTTGTTGTGGATTGAGACGCCAACGCCAAGTGTTACCCAAATTGCGCATATGGTAAACAGAATTAAGGAGGTTGTACCTAATGCTAAATTGGTTTACAATAACTCGCCGTCTTTTAACTGGACGCTAAACTTTCGTAATCAAGTATTCGAAGAAATGATGGCTGAAGGTGAAAACATGACAGCTTATGATAGAAATAACTTAATGGATGCACACTATGACGGTTCTGAATTATGCCATCGTGCAGATCAAAAAATTAAAACCTTCCAAGTTGATAGTGCTAGAGAGGCTGGAATTTTCCATCACTTAATCACATTACCAACCTATCATACCACTGCGCTTCATATGAATGATTTAACAGAAGGGTATTTTGGAAATGAGGGTATGCTGGCTTATGTAAAAGGTGTACAGAGACAAGAAATTCGCAAAAACGTTTCTTGTGTAAAACACCAGAGAATGGCAGGTTCAGACTTGGGTGACGACCATAAAACCTTCTTTGCAGGAGACAAAGCCCTAAAATCTGGAGGCAAAAACAACACATCGAATCAATTTGAAATTAAAAAGAATGCGCCAAAGCTTGAACTTGTTCTGGACAAGTGATTTTAAGCAACATTTTTCAAAAAGGCAACATGGCAGCGTGTTGCCTTTTTTTAATACTGCTCTAAACACATTAATTAAATTTACAATTATCATGGCATTTAAAACAGGAGTTCTATGGGATGCCAACCACAAATACCTTAGTGGTGTTGCTCCAATTTTCATTCTTTTAGGCTCTAGTTTAATCAAGCGTTGATTCTTTAATTTTAATTTAAAATCCAGATATTTTGAGCTGTCTCAATTCTATAAAATTCAATTATTCCCTTCAGGGTCAGGGCAAAATTAATTGAATTTTCGGCATCATGTTCTTGCCCCTCCCGATAGACTCGGTACTAAAGGGCAACATGATGCCGAAAATTGTAGTACTCAGTTATAGTACCTGTTTTAAACTAGAGCCTTCTTTTACCAACAATAAGTAGTTTTCAGAAAAAATGATTAACCCAAGGTTGCTTGACGTTAATGCCTTAGTCCGCAAACAATAGGAACCTGACGGAAAACGCAAAGATTAGAGATGTCACTTGTATTTAAGTTGACTATATTTATGTGGCTCAACCTTCTAAACACATCTCAATAGATAAAATAAAAAACCAATGAAAGGCAGAAAATTACTTATGATTCCTGGTCCCATTGAATTTGAACCAGATGTATTGCATGCAATGGGCATCGCTACCACAAGTCATGTAGCTCCCAATTTTATTGAGGTTTTTGGAAATAGCCTGGAGCTAATGAGAGCCGTATGGAAATCTCCAAAAGGCCAACCCTTTATCGTTGCAGGAACTGGAACATTGGCTATGGATATGGCTGCTGCCAACCTTATAGAGCAAGGAGATCACGTTCTGGTAATTTCTTCAGGGTATTTTGGCAAACGCTTCAGAGATATTTTGGATCGTTATGGTGCAAATACGACTCTTTTAGAAGCAGCTTTAGGCGAGGTTGTAAGTCTTGAAGCCATTGAAAATGAACTAAAAACAAAATCCTACAAAGCTTTAACCATTACGCATGTAGACACCTCCACTGGACTATTGGTAGACCCGAAACCAATAGCCCTTTTAGCTAAAAAATACCATACCTTGAGTATATTGGATGGTGTGTGCTCGGTTGCAGGAGAAGCCTTACATCAAGACGAATGGGAACTTGATGTCGTTTTGACGGCATCTCAAAAAGCAATAGGTGTACCTCCAGGACTAGCGCTATTGATGGCTTCGGAAAAAGCAATTCAGGTTTGGGAAAACAGAAAAACGCCTGTACCTAATTATTATGCAGATTGGACTAATTGGTTACCAATAATGAGGGCTTACGAAGAGCGAAGACCTTCGTATTTTGGCACACCAGCAGTTAATTTGGTTGTAGCATTAGAAACGAGCCTAAAAATCATTTGTAAAGAAGGTATGGACAAAAGGGTAAAAAGGCATCGAAGTTTAGCAAAGGCATTTAGAGCAGGAATAGCCTCATTGAACCTAAGCATCTTACCAAAAACAAACAAAACAGCAGCCAATACTTTAACGGCCATTTACTATCCAAAAGGCATTGATGACCTTGCATTTCGATCTAAGATGGCCAGTGATGATGTCATAATTGCTGGGGGACTTCTTTCAGAAATAAAAACTCAATATTTTAGAATTGGGCACATGGGCTCGGTATCGGCAAGCGATCTCGTTGCGGTATTAGCCGCGTTAGAGCGTACACTAATAGCATTAGGGCATCCTTTAGAATCTGGAAAGAGCTTACAAACTTTTCAAAAGGAGCACTTGAAAACTAATTAGCAAGACCGCTTACATACAAAAATGAGCAATATCATATCAAACAGACGCAGTATGCCCTTTCTTTGTGTATTAAAATCAGATTCAAGCAAAACGGCTGCATTCTACTTTACAATAAAAAGGGTTTGCCCGTGTTATCGTATGTATTAAAGGCCTATCCTGAGGTCGCTAACATCATCGATGAAGCGGCTTTTAGTCATTTATATGTTACTGAAACAGAAATAGACAACGAAGCGCTTTTAATACAAGAAAAAAATATCGAAATAGCATTATAACAAGCGTATCTAAAAATTATCTCAAAAATGAAAATCGGATTGGTTTTATCGGGAGGTGGTGCCCGAGGAGTTGCTCACATTGGGGTGCTTAAGGCACTTGAAGAGCAGCAAATTGAAATTACTCATATCGCAGGCACAAGTGCAGGTGCTATTGTAGGTGCGCTTTATGCTGCCGGACATTCTTGGGAAGCTATCTTGGCATTTTTTAAGAAAGTGCCCATTTTTCATTACAAAAGATATGCCCTCAACAAGCCTGGGTTTATTGATACCAGCAAATTCCACAAGGACCTAGCACCCTTTTTTGAAGAGGATGATTTCAAATCCCTTAAAAAAGAACTGCATATTCTGGCCACGAACCTTGTTGACGGTACAGAAAGAACCTTCCACGAAGGAGCACTTATAAAGCCTGTTCTTGCCTCTGCTGCATTTCCTGGATTGTTTACCCCAGTAATTATTGATGAAATCCCCTATGTAGATGGCGGTGTCTTAAACAACTTCCCGATAGAACCTATCAAAAAATTGTGCGACACTACCATTGGAGTTTACGTGAACCCCTTGGAAGCCGTATCAGCCAATCAACTAAAACGTTCATATCAGGTTGTAGATCGCGCATATCATATCAGTTTTGTCAGCCTCTGTAAACCTAAATTCAAAGAAGTGGATGTCTTTATTGCTCCTAAGAAGCTCGAAAAATATAAGATGTTCAATCTAACCAACATGGACGCTATTTTTGACATTGGATATGCCGCAGCTGTTGAATCACTCAAAGATTTCAAACATAACAATGGGCTCTAACCGTTTCCAGTACGCCTTTGTAGTTTTTCATATTAAATAACCAACACTTAAAGGCCATGCTGTTTGAGCTGAAGGTTTATAAGGTACTATGTTTTTAAGAAGTCTATTCTTTCATGGCTTCAGCCTGCTTTCTTTTCAAGCGTTCCTGTTTTCTGAAATACCCCCTAAACAAAAAATTATGTTTTAGGGCCTCCATGTTTTCATTCAATTTCTCTGAAGCTTCTTTTATGCTAATCACGGTAGAATCAATATTTTTTACCAGCACCTCATCTTGGGTTATGTGATTTAGGACGCCTTTACCAGATTTTATTTCCTTGATATAAACATCCAGGCTTTTGGTTACTTCATTGATATGATCACTGGATTTTTCAAGATTTCCAATGACGTTTTGGATTTGGTTTTTAGAAACAGTATCGCTCAAAAGTAAGGCGGCCGCACTTTCGTCATAGTTTATTTTTGATATAATGCTATTGATTTGTGCAATCGCTTGAGTAGCGCCTGAAGTCATTTTTTTCAACTCTTCCGCCGATTGCCTGATGTCTTTTGCCATCAAACTATCGTTCACCAATGCGCCCAAACTACCTTTTCCTGAAACAATTTGATTGGTTATCTTCAACAAATCGGCAGTTAATAAGGCTGCATTCTCATTGGTTTTATTCAGTGTGGAAAGCATCTCATCTGTACTAACCTTGCTATGGTTTTTGATCGTATCACCAGAAACCACCTGCCCTGCCTTTTCATCCTTTCCAGGAAGGATGTTGACCACCATACTACCTACCAAACCGTCTGAACTGATCGAAGCTATCGCATCTTTTTTGATGAAAAAAGCAGTTTTTTCTTCTACAGACATCTCCACGATGATCTTCCCTTTCTCCACCATTTCAATGCTGCTCACCGTGCCAACGTTAACCCCTGAATACCGAACATTGTTTCCCAATTGCAGGCCATTCACATTTTCAAAAACAGCAAACAATTGAATGTTTTTACTGAACATTTGCTGCCGGCTTCCAATAAAGTAAAGCGCAGCGATAAGAAGCACTGTGCCAACGACGACAAAAATACCGACTTTTATTTTTTGTGCATTTGATTTTCCCATACTAATTAGTTTTTAAAGAATGCCTGGATCTGTTCATCTTTCGAATTCGAAAGTTCCTCGAAGGTTCCTTCGGCATAATTGGTTCCATCTACCAATAAAATCATTCGGTTTGAAATGACCCGAGCACAATCCACATCGTGCGTAATAATTATGGAAGAGGTATTGTACTTCTCTTGAATGCTTCGCATCAACTGTATAATTTCCTTAGCGGTAATGGGATCCAAACCTGTGGTTGGCTCATCATACATGATGATTTTAGGTTTTAGAATTAAGGCTCTAGCCATGGCCACCCTGCGTTGCATTCCGCCCGAAAGTTCGGCTGGCATTAAGTCTATGGCATTTGCTAATCCCACATTTTCCAAAGCTTCTTTTACCGAAAATTCGGTGCCTTGAAAATTTTCTATTTTATCTTTATGGCGCCGCAATGGGAATTCCAGATTTTCCCGAACCGTCATGGAATCGTACAAGGCACTTCCCTGGAAAAGGAAACCGATTTCGGTGCGAAGTAGATCCAATTCCGTTTGACCCATCGTGGTAATATCTTGATTCTTTATGGTAATATTACCACTGTCGGGCTGAATCAAACCCACAAGGCATTTTACCATAACCGATTTCCCAGAACCTGATTTCCCCATAATGACCAAGTTTTCCCCTTCAAATAGTTTGAGGTTAAACCCTTTCAATACGTGATTGTCCCCAAAACTTTTCTTGAGGTTCTTTAACTCGAGTACAGGTTTTATGTTTTTTTCTGAATTCATTTAGATGTCAAAAAATATATCGGTTACAAAAACGGCGATAAAATCAATTATAAACAACAGCATCGAGATATAAACCACCGCAGAGTTTGATGCCTCTCCCACTCCCACGGTTCCTTTGGCACAATTATAACCCTTATAACAGCCCACCAAGCCAATTGCGAAACCAAAGAAAACCGATTTTACCGTTGCCGGAAGTAAATCGGAAAATTTCAAAGCATCAAAAACCTGATTGAAATAGAGCAAAAAAGAAACATTCCCTTTTAAATTCTCCACAATGGCAGAACCCAAAAGCGCGATGGCATCTCCCATGATGATCAACAAAGGCAGCATCAAGGTTGTGGCGACAATACGGGTAATCACCAAATATTTAAAAGGATTGGTGCCCGAAACTTCCATCGCATCTATTTGTTCTGTCACCCGCATAGAACCAAGTTCTGCGCCAATACCGGAGCCAATTCGACCAGCACAGATAAGCGCGATGATGACTGGCCCGATTTCGCGAACAATGGAGAGACTTACCATAGAGGCCATCCAGGATTGCGCGCCAAACTGCATTAAAGTTGGCCTTGACTGCAGCGTAAAGACAAGCCCCAAAATAAACCCAGTCACACTTACCAATAACAATGACCGATTGCCCATATTGTAGCATTGGCGCATTAGTTCCTTAAACTCAAATGGCGGACTGAAAACTTCCCTAAAAAAGCGTCCGGCAAATAGCGTCATATCGCCAATTTCAGCAAAGAATGATTTCGTTTTGGATAAGATGGCGTTTTCCGTGTTCATTTAACAGTATAACATCAAATGTAGTATTGATTTGGTTAAATAGTCATGATTTAAATCAGCTCGTCGGTTTTGACCAGCTAAAATGCTAGTGAAATAATCCTAAAAAAAATCACGGCATAGCAGTTTTTTTTGCGCGACACAAACGTTTCTTTCAATCCAAATTTTTTAAATTATACTGAACGTCCAGCAAATAAAACTTCCCATAAACAAAATCAGCTTCAGGAAATCGCCAAACTGCATCCGCAGCAACGGGCAAATTATAGCCGTTGATAGTCCCGTATTTTGTTACCGGCGTTGAAAATGGAACTTTTTGGTTGGAATTGACATCCATTCTATCTGCTGAAACAAAATTGATTAGTTGATGCTTTTCGTTAAAATATAAAATAGCCGAAACGGTCGCTTTCTTGTTGGTGTAGGTTGCTTTTACAGATGTATCGTCAATAATTTGCCATTCAATTTTATCATCAATTAATGCAGCAGGAGCAAAAAGACACATATCATTAAAAAAGGTTACGGTTTCTGTTTTAAACATTTCGGGCTCCTTTATAGCCACAACGGGGAACATTGACAAGAGCTTAATAAGCATAGAAGCCTCTTCATCTTTATAACGATGGTATCCTTGGGTAGGCAGCCCTTTGAAATTCGCTTTCATAAAAAACAACCGGGTGGGATTCTCAAAAAAGTTATATTGCGCTGAAGTGAAAGCAAACCAATCTTTTCCTTTTTCACGCATTTTCCCTTTAAAAATAGCTTTGGCTGTTTCTATTTTGGGCTTGCCTAGCACCCCTACATATCTCAAATATTTTTGAACGGGATCGGGAAGGTTCTCAATATCCTTTTCGGAAACAATTTCTTCGGAAACCACATCTTTGGAAATGCTTGCATTTTCAAAAGATTGGGCTACATCCTGATTGTATTGTCCTTCAAAATGGCGCCCGGCCAATGCTATTATTGCAATAACCAACACAATCACATTGGCGATACTGCCAAATTTCGCATCCTGCCAATTCATAATAATCAAAACCTGCGAAAGTACTACCGCTCCAAATGCAATCCAAAACCAAAGATTGCTTTTCAGCAGAAAGAGTACAGCTACAATCACAAACATAAGAGCAACAGCGAGCCACAAAAGACCTTGTGGTTTTGAGAAATTTTGTGAAAGTTGTGGAATTTCAGCCAAGCCAAAAGCGTTGATAAAGCCCATCAAATGAATAAGGCCGTGAATAGAGAGAAGAACGACAAATGCGATTTTCATTTCAAAATGGTTTTGGTAAATTCAAGGACTAGTAAAAAAACCTCCACTGAAAAAAATCAGTTTTACGATCAATTTCAAATAATTAAAAATCCCACGCGAGCCTAATACCGGGTGGATTTTCCAGATAGACACAGCGCCCGCCATGCCATATACACGGCTTGCAATACGTTTTTATTTTCTTTTTAATTCGGTAGGATTGATAAAAAAATCTTCTTTAGTAAGGTTTTCTTCGAAAAACCTTAAAAGTTCTGATTCCGATTCAAATTCTTCATGTCGTAGTTTGTCATTCACTTCGGAAAAGGTTAGCGTATTACCTTCAACATTGAAACCATAAAATACATAGGTAATTATGCCTTTGGTTTCAGTTTGAATATTCATAATACTAAAGCCTTTGATGGTTTTAGAGAAAGCAATTGATTCGTTAGTTTCATTTTCATCAAACACTTGTAATCTATAAGATTTTTCTCCATTTTTCGTGATTTTAATACTTTCATCATCATTTTCTTCAGAATACCATTCTCCGATGAATTCAGGGTTTATTTTTTCATCATTAGGTAAAGCAAATTGAGATTCTAAAGCACAACTCACCATTAGAAATAAAATAAAAACGCCGATAATTCTCTTTTTATGTGTTTTCATTTTTTAAGTATCTAAGAACGGTTTTGTTTCTTATTAGTTGCGTGGTTAAGCACAAAAGTTGGCAAATTAAAAACTGAATAGAAAATCTGCGAGGATTTTCGTAGGTAAACCAAAACCAAGCATCTAATTATACACGGCAAGTTTCTATTCGACTATTATCGTTTTCTCTGTTTTTGGTATCTTTATAATACTAAAAGGTTGAGTCATTACTGAGTTTATCGCTTCATTTTCTAGAGTTGTTACAGAAATATTATTTTCATTTTCAATAACATTTTCAGTTCCAATTTCCCAACCGTGTCCTTTGACTTCAAGAAAAATTGCAAATACAGTAAATTCGTTAAAGTTTATGTCAGTTTCTGTAAAATTCTCACTTACATTATTTACAGAGTTCATTTGTGAGATTAGATTTTGCCATTCATTTGTGTTTGAAATTGTTAAATTAGATTGAGAAATTCCTTCTTGTCCATTTCCGAATAATGCTCCTTTTCCAATTTCCGTGAAATTAATTTCAGTTGATTGATAATCAGCATTATCATCGTTAACACAACTATTCAAAAGTCCGATTCCTAATAGGAATAATAAGATTCTTGTTTTCATAATATGTTTTTTTACTTAATGTTCAATTCATATGTGATTTTTTGTCAAATTTGCTACAACTAGCATTAAGCGCAATTAACACCAACCCAATTTACACCTTTGTCTCCAAAAAATAGTGCATTTACCAATCAAATCCTTTTATATGCTTAATCTTTAGCAAGTTGTTGTCGTTTCCACCATTTTACGATTTCGTACCACAGTGTACTCAACATTCCAATGCCAACACTTATTCCAATTTGCTCAATACTTAGCCTTTCAAATCCAAAGAATTCAGTAAATGGAGGAATGAATAGCAGTGCTAGCGTTATGCTTACCGTGATCCCAATCATAATGGGCACCAATCTGTTTTTATATTTGAAAGTGGTAAAAATGGAATAGATAAAAGAACGGTTTACCAAAGTCAAAACAATGTTGGCGCTTATAAGCGCTGTAAAAACCATGGTGCGGGTTATGGCTTCATTCTGTAAGTTATTTACCGCAATTTGATACACGGCAAGCACACCAATGGTAATGGCCAAGCCCTGGATGATACTTGTGAAAAGTTCGCTCCAATTAAAAAACGTACTGGAAAAAGGCCTTGGTTTTTGAAGCATGGAATTTTTTTCCAAGGGCTCGTTCTCGTAAACTATCGAACATGTGGGACCCATGATCAGCTCCAATAAAATGACGTGTATTGGTGTAAAAATATTCGGATAGACCCAGCCTAAGACCAATGGAATGAAAACGGCCAGTATGATGGGTATATGGATTGAAATAATATACTGAATTGCCTTTTTAAGATTGAAATAGATTTTTCTGCCCATGGCCACCGCATCCACCATTTTCGAAAGGTCATCATCCACTAAAACGAGTGATGCTGACTGTTTTGCTATTTCGGTACCCTTCTTTCCCATTGCCACACCAATATGTGCGGCTTTCAACGCAGGGCCGTCGTTCACACCATCGCCGGTCATTGCCACAATGTGACCCTGCGCTTTGAGCGCGTTGATTATTTTAAGCTTTGCTTCGGGGAACATGCGTGCAAAAATGTTTTTTTCTGAAGTGATTTTTTGAAGTTCCGAAGCATTCAAACTCATGAGCTCATCTCCCGAAACAACATCTTCTGAACCAATAAAATTTACTTTTTTTGCGATGGCCGCAGTGGTTTCGGCAATATCCCCCGTGATGATTTTCACTTGGATTCCCGCATTGTAAAAGTCCTGGAATACCTGGGTAATATTTTCTTTTGGTGGATCATAAAAAGCAACCAAACCCTTGAATTCAAAATGGAAATCCTGTTGTTTTTTGGGCCAATTTTGTCCTTCAAAATTTGTAAGCCCCACGCCCAAGACACGGTAACCTTCCGAAGCCAACTCGCCAATTCTCTCTTTTAGATGAGCCTTTTGGGAATCGCTTAACTGCGAAACGGCAATCAAAGCCTCCGGGGCGCCTTTGGCAGCGATGATGCGATTTCCAGATGCATTTTCAAAAATGTGGGTCATCATTGGGGGCTTCCCTCCCAGCGAATATTCGTGAACCATTTTGAAATTGGGTCTTTCATCAGTTTCTATGCTGGTTTCATAAAAATGATGCAGCGATTGTTCCATTGTATCAAAGGGAATGGGTTCACTGGCCCACATTGCAGTGGTGATGAGGGCCTTCTCACTGTCGGAAAGCAATGCAACTACTGGGGTGCTTTTATTGGTTTCCAAGGTAAACATCTTATCCAGCCGCATTTTATTCTCGGTAATCGTGCCTGTTTTATCCACACAAATTACTGTAGAGCTGCCCAAGGATTCAACAGTTTTCATCTGTTTTACAATAACCCCCATGTTCATAAGCCGCCAAGCGCCAATGGCCATAAAGGTGGCAAAGGCAACCGGGATTTCCTCTGGCAAAATGCTCATGGCTAGCGTGAGAGCCTTCAGAAGACTGTCTAAAACATTTTCAGAATTGTAATAATTAATGCCCCAGACCACTAGAAAGACCAGCGTCCCCGCGATGACCATTTTCTTTACAAAATTATTTATCTGTAACTCGAGTGTGGTTTTTTCAGAAGAAATATCTTCAATACTTTTCCCAATTTTCCCCATTTTTGTTTGGTTCCCAATCGCAAAAATCTCAGCGATTGCGAGCCCTCCCGCCACTTGGGTACCCATATAAATTTGGTTGTCTTTGGAAGTGGCCTCTTTCTCGACGGAAAAAGATTCTCCCGTCAATATCGATTCACTCACCGAGAAATCATTGGAATGTACAATAGTCCCGTCGGCAACAATGGTTGAACCTTCCTCCACCATCAAAAAGTCACCCACAACTACTGCTTCGCTTTTGATTTCCTCAACAGTTCCATTTCGGATGACCTTGCAGTGGGGCTGTGAAAGATCCTTGAGCTTTTCAAGAGCATTATGCGTTTTGGCATCTTGGTAGAGTGAAATGGCTGCCACCAAAAGAATTGCGGCTGATAGAAATAGGCCATCCCCGGTATTTCCGGTAAAAAAATACAAGCTTGCAGCAACCAAAAGTAAAATGACCATGGGTTCCTTGGCCAAGCCCTTTATCGCCTCAAGGAAATGGTTCTTTTTTTTCGATTTGAGAATATTGGAACCATGTTTTGCTCTTGAGGCCAAAACTTGTTCCTGGTTAAGACCTTGTATATCAATATTTTTAAGAGACATTGTTTTTCTTTGTCAAATGTATTGAATTCTATGCGCACATAAAGAACACAACTAATATCGACTATTTTTCGTTGAGAAAAACCAATAGCCTAGGGGCAAGCCCACAAGGTATGCATTGAAAGATCTTTTTTGCATTTAGAGGCAAGCCTCGAGGAATAAAACCCTTTGGAGGGATTCAAGACATGTAAACTCAATCTCTATAAAGGATTTCAGAATGAATAAGGGCAGATACTAAAATCCGGAAATCACTTCAGCAGAACATGCAATGATTACAAAGACAATTTAAAATAAAGCAAATGTGGGAACTTCATTTATAAGCTAACGGAAAGCTAAAACGCAAAAGAAACTCCAACAACAGATTTCACATTTGAAGTCGGAATAGCACAGAAACCATCATTTCCCAAGCTTCCTAAAAACTATGTAAACAAATTATTGAAAGATTAAATCACTTCAGTCTCAATAAGCGTTTCGGTAATCAAGGTCTTATGCACTGGGCATTTGGAGGCAATCTCCTTTAATCGTTCTTTTTGGGACGCGTCTAAATCACCAATGAATTTGAGCTTCTTTTGCAGATGGTCAATTTTTGAGCCAGTTGTGCCTTGGCCCATTAAGTCATTCGCATGTTTTTTGGAGTAGGTGATATAAACAAAAACCTCTTGCAAATCCCATTTTTTACGTTGCGCATAAAGTTTAAGGGTCATGGCGGTGCAAGAAGCCAGAGCGCTGCTCAATAAATCATAGGGCGAAGGTCCCAAATCGTCACCCTTTACCGATTCTGGCTCGTCGGCCAGAAAACTGTGGGTTTCTGTTTGTATGGTGGTGGTGAAATTATCTTCCAAAAGATTCAAATGCGCCACCAATTGTTCCCCTTCTATATCCAACATTTGATTTTTTTCTGAATCCAAATAATGCTTTACCCAATTACCGATCATGTTGCCCACATAAAGGCTATCGGCATTGTTGGTCAACAAGTGGTTGGCGGCATCCAAACTGATGAAGCTTTTGGGATGCATCGCATGTTGATACAATTCTTGAGCATTATCGACTCCCACAATCTTATCGGTTGGGGAATGTAGGATGAGTATCGGCTTTCTTAAACTTTTTGTTATCGCAAGCAAATCGGTTTTGCTAAAGTCTTCAACAAACTCTTGGTTGATTTTGAAGGGTCTTCCTCCAATGGAAACTTCAACATCACCTTTTTCCTCAACCTCCTCTATGGCATGTGAAAAATGATGTATCACGTGATCAATATGTGATGGCGCTCCAATAGTTGCCACCGCTTTGATGTTGTCTAATTTTGAGGCGGCCACAATCACTGCAGCACCTCCCAAACTATGACCAACCAGCAAGGAGGCTGCCTTATAATTCGCAGTCACAAAGTCGTTGACTGCCAATAAATCGGACACATTTGCCGAGAAATGACTGTTGGCAAACTCGCCTTCACTTTGGCCCAAACCCGTAAAATCAAACCGAATCACGCCCAAACCTTGGTTGTTGAGCGCCCTACTAATATTCCGCACAGCCTTATAATCACTATTGCAAGAGAAACAGTGCGCAAAAATAGCATAGGCCGCAGGCTTGCCATTGGCGGGCAGTTCTAAAGTAGCGTTCAATTGATGTCCGTTTTTATTCTTAATTGTAAGGCTGTTCTGATCCATTTGAAATTGTTTGAATTGAATTATTTGATAGTTCTAATTTGGTACACCTCTGAAAATTGCTGCTGAAGCATCTTCAATTTTGGAGCGATATAGCGTTCACAAAACGGCTTGCTGGGATTTTTCTGATAATAATTCTGAATCGCTTCTCGGGAAGGTTCAAATGCTGAAAACTCCAAAACGCTAGTAATGATTTTTTCTGAAGCATTCGCTTTTATCCGATTCAAAGCCAGATTGACCTCAAATTTCTGTGCTTCGGAAAAAATGTAGATGGCAGAGCGGTATTTCGTTCTCATCGCATGGTTTGAGGCACTGTTGTGCGTCAATAAATGAATTTCCATCAAGACCTCCACCTTAATCACATCCTCATCAAAATGCACAATGACCGCTTCAGAAAAACTGGAATTCCCAGCAACCGAAGCCACATACCCCTGTTCCACTTTTTCAACGCCTTTCAGGGCTTGAAAAACGGCTTCCGTACACCAATGACACCCGCCTCCAAATGCTATTTTTACTAGATTTTTCAGAGCAAATTCTACTTTTTAATTTCAACACCTTTCCAAAAGGCAACGTGGTTTTTGATGGCTTTTGCCTTTTCCGAAGCCTCCGGATAATACCATGCCGCATCCTTGTTTTCTTTACCGTCCACCTCTAGGCTGTAGTAAGACGCTTTACCTTTCCATGGGCAACTGCTGTGCGTTTGACTGGGCTTAAAAAACTCGGTTTTGATACTGTCTTGGGGAAAATAGTGGTTGTTTTCCACGACCACCGTTTCATCGCTTTCAGCAATGACTTCATTGTTCCAAATTGCTTTCATAATTATCAAATTTTATTGTTTTCAATTCTTGATCCTAAATACCATGTATTTATGTTTGATTTTTAAAAAACGACTATTCTTACTGAAGACCAATACTTTATAAATCAGTCTCTTTCAGCTAAAAAAGTCGAATTTTGAAATTTACTGCTCATCGCTTTTCCAATAAATAAATAACGCTTCAAAGCGATTAGAGGAACGATTTATCAAATCTTTCAAAATGGCAGGTATAGCCATTCGGCTTTTTTTGCAAATAATCTTGATGTTCTGGCTCTGCCGCCCAAAATGTGGAATAAGGCTCTAAGGTAGTTACGGCATCTCCTTCCCATTTGTTGGAATCATCCACTATTTTTATTACCTCTTGCGCTTCTTGCTTTTCTTCTTCATTTTGAAAAAATATGGCCGACCTATAGCTCGAGCCCATGTCGTTACCTTGCTGATCCAGCGTTGTTGGATTGTGGATTCTAAAAAAATAGTCTAAAATTCGCTTAAAAGAGGTTTCATTTGGGTCGTAGGTGATTTCAATCCCTTCAGCGTGACCTGGATGGCTTCTATAGGTTGGATGTTCATTTTGGCCTCCAATGTAACCCACCTCGGTATCTATGATTCCGGGCCTTGTTCTAAAAAGGTCTTCCATGCCCCAAAAACAGCCTCCTGCTATGTATGCTTTTTTATAATCGCTCATTGTGTGTTTTATTTAATTAATTTATAGTTATTTAAAAAATCAGTAACCTTTACCACTGGCATTTCGCAGGGTTTAAGGATTTCCTTGCTAGTTGTAATATAATAATTTAAGCTTATAAAATCGCTGCCACCCAACTCTTCAGCAACTAGTTTAATGCTTTTGCCATTATTGAAATCGCTGCGGGTAACCGCGTATTTTTTTTCTTGATAAACCACTTTTGAATACCCAACAGCCAAAGCCCGTATCTTTTGAAGCAAGCCCATTAGGAACTGCAAGATAACATGGAACAGCCTACTTTATGTCGCGCCCATTCCGGACGCTTGGCGAACCATTTCTGATGTTCGGGTTGTTCATCATAGGGTCTTTTCAATAATTTGAAAAGCTCATCAATCGTTTCGTAATTGCCTTTATCGGCATCATCAATAGCGAGCTGAGCCATGTAATTGCGAAGCACGTATTTTGGATTCACTTGATTCATCTTCTCTTTTCGGTCTTCGGAAGTGTTTCGCTCCAGCTTCAGCCTTTTGGCATAGGCTTCGAACCATGCGTTCCATTGCTGTCTTATTTTATCGGAAACTTCATCGATACTGTAAAACGCATCTTGAACAACCTCTAAGCCTTCCGAAGGCTTTTCCGAAGAGAAATTAGCCAAATTTCTAAAGAAGATGCTCATATCGGTTTCGGTCAATTCTAAGTGCTGCTCCAAATCAGTGATTAAATAGGCATCGTCATGTTCTTGAATTGATAAGCCTAATTTAGACCGCATCATTTTCAAATAGCCAGCAAAATACTGGTCTCTAAAATCGTTTAAAATACGCTCCAAACCTTCAGTGTCTTCAATTGAGGGATACAGCGCATTTGCCAATTGATTGAGATTCCACAACAGCATATCGGGCTGGGCGCCATATTTGTAGCGCTTAAATTGGCGGTCGGTGGTGTTGGGTGTCCAGCCTTTTTCATAAGCCTCCAACCAACCGTATGGCCCGTAATCAATGGTCAAGCCCAAAATGGACATGTTATCTGTATTCATGACGCCATGCACAAAACCAACGCGCTGCCAATGGATGACCATCTCGAGACTGCGTTTGGCCACCTCCTCAAAAAAGGAAATGTAAGTCGCTTTTGAAGGCTTGCCCAACTGCGGAAAAAATTGAGCAATCGTATAATCGGTCAACTGTTTTAAAGTAGCATCGTCTTGTCTTGAAGTCAAGAGCTCAAAATTACCAAAGCGGATAAAACTTGGCGCTACCCTGCATACCACTGCGCCTTTCTCATAGCCTGGATGCCCATCATACATCACATCGCGAAGCACGAGATCGCCAGTAAGCGCCAAACTCAATGCTCGCGTGGTTGGAACGCCCAAATGAAACATCGCCTCGCTGCACAAATACTCCCGAATTGAAGAACGCAAAACCGCCAAACCATCGGCCGTTCTAGAATACGGAGTTTCGCCAGCGCCTTTCAATTGTAAAGCCCACTGCTGTTGATTTTGTGCTATCTCGAATAAATTAATCGCACGACCATCGCCCAATTGACCGGCCCAATGCCCAAATTGGTGTCCGCCATAACACATCGCATAAGGCTTGGTGTCTGGTAAGACAGCGTTGCCGGTAAAGAGTTTCAAAAATTCCTCAGACTCAGATTCTTCCGCTGAAATCCCCAAAGTTTCCAATAGCTCTGGCGATACATGAAGCAGTTTGGGATTTTTAGTGGCTTTGGGTTCCACATAAGAGAAACAGGCCTTGGCAACCTGTCTTCTGGTGTTTTCCGAAGATGGGTCTGCCGGTAATTGCTTGGTAAACGTGTTTTTTATGTTGAGCTTCATTCGTTTTGCATTAAGGCCTGCAGTATGAGATTATACAGGGATTGATTTCAACTTATCGGCATATCTACTGCGCAATGTTGCCAATTTTGGGGCGATGATCGCCTTGCAATAGCTTGCCGATGAATTGTTGGCATAATAATTTTGATGATATGCTTCAGCCGCGTGAAATTTTTCGGCAGGACTGATTTCAGTAGTTATGGGACGCTCCACATAGGCTGAGAATTCGTTCACAATGACAGATGCAATTTCCTTTTGAATGGCATTGCCATAATAAATAACCGAACGGTATTGTGACCCGAAATCAGCTTCACGGCCATTTGAGGTCGTGGGATCATGACTGCTCATAAAGATGTGCAACAAGTCGCGATACGAGATGCTATTGGCATCAAAGGTAACTTGAACAACTTCGGCATGGCCTGTTAACCCAGAACCGACTTCACGATAGGTTGGCGTTCCTGGCACGCTGCCACCAGCATACCCCGACACTACTTTAGTAACGCCCTTGAGCTCATTGAAAACAGCTTCGATACACCAAAAGCAGCCACCACCAACAATTAATTGTTCCAATTGCGTTTTAGCCATTAATGCGCCGGTTTTACCGATTTGTCCATAACCATGGATTCAGAATTGATGCAATAGCGCAGTCCATTTGGCTCAGGACCATCTGGGAACACGTGCCCTAAATGGGCATCGCACACATTGCACATCACTTCTACCCTAACCATACCAAATTTGGTGTCCTTTTCGTACTTGATGGCGTTTTTGGTGATGGGTTGTGTGAAACTTGGCCATCCCGAACTGGATTCAAACTTGATGGTCGAGTCAAATAATGACGTGTTGCAACACACACAATTGTATTGACCCTCATCATGAATGCTACACAGCGCGCCGGTTCCTGGAGCTTCGGTACCTTTTTGACGTGCGATTTTAAATTGTTCTGGAGTGAGCTCTTCTCGCCATTCGCTGTCTGATTTTTCTACGCGACGGTCTGGTTCTGGATTGCCTTTGACTGAATAATTGATAACATCTTTCCAAGTGAGCATATTTGTTTTGTTTTAGTGAATTTTAGTCTGATTGTTTCTGTCGTAATCGAAAGCTTCAAATTACATTGTGCCTTTTATAACCAACGGCAGCTTTTTAAGCATTACCAAGTTACGAAGTTTCGCATGCCCAATCGAAATCTTAGACATCATTTAAGAGGAATTTAGGATTTTTAGCTTCCGTTATTTCACAAAAATTATATTGAACGAAAAATAGGCAAGGCATTCGAATTAGTAGTATTTTCGTCGCCAAAACCTAAGCTAAATGAAACGCATTATTTTGAGTCTTGTACTACTCATTTCCGCGAAAGCGCTATCCCAAAACACCAGCATTGCCATTGGCGAAAAATTGACCTACAGTGCCTCCTACGTGATGTCTGGCCTACTTACAGATTTAGCAGAAGTGACTATGGAAACCAGCGAAGTAAACACTTCAAAATCCAAATTGATGAAGTTGAAATGCACCGCAGCCACCTACACCAAATGGGACAGTTTTTTCAAGATCAGGGATTTGTACGAGAGTTATGTGAGCCCAAGCAGTTTGACGCCCTATTTATACAATAGGGACATCAATGAAGGTGGCTACAACAAATTCATGAAATACAAGTTTGACCATAAAACCAATACAGTTGCCAGCCTAAAACGCAAGCTCAAGAAAGATGGCTCTACTGTTGAGGAAAAGAAAACGGTAAAAATTGGCAATGCTACGCGAGATCTGGTCACAACGCTCTATTACATTCGCAACATGGAGATTCACAAGGCCAAGATTGGGGACAATCAAAATTTTACCATTATTTTTGACAACAAAGAAATGGTCATCAATGTGAAATACCTCGGTAAAGAAACCTTAAATTCAGTACTCGGCAAAACGGAATGTTATAAATTGGCCATAAGTCTCAAAAACAGTGATGTATTGAAAGGCAACAATGACAACCTGATTTGGCTGAGTGCAGATGCCAACAAAATACCCATTTATGCCAAGTTCAAAATTGCTGTGGGCAGTGGCGAGCTTAAGTTGAAGCGCGCGAGTGGGATGTTGAATTGAGACCAATTCAGTTCGATGTTCAATGCCCTAAGATGGGCTGTTTGGATACCGATTAAAGATACAAATTGAGGCCAAGCCTCTAAGCATTAAAATTTATGAGACACGCACTTCTTATTTTAGGATTTATAGCCGCCGTTTTAGCGGTAGTTTTGGCGGTAACGCCTCTATCACAAATGTCGTTTATACCTGCCGTTGTTGCTCTTATTGCAGGAATCTTCGCGTTTTATATGGACAAAGATCGCTCCAAGAAAGCGGTGCAGCTCATTTTTATTTTAACCATTCTTTCCATAAGCCTTGCAACCTATAAAGGGGTATTCTCTAGCGCAGAAGTTGGCAATACCGAAGAATTAAAGCAAAAAGAGCAACAATTGGAAAATGAATCCATTGACGAACTAGAGGATTTGGATACTGAAGGCCTAGAAATTGAATAAATTTGACCACAATCAAATACTACCTAAATAGGCTCACGTGCTTCTCTATCTTTTAGGCTGTTAAACTTTGTTAAAAGGCAGCCAACTTAAAACAACGAATTGGCTAATTTTCGTAATATCGTAATACTAATATTTTAAAATAATTCACATGAAATTATCCTTAATCAGCTTGGCTTCAGCGCTTGTTCTGGCGGCTTGTGGCTCTTCAAACAGTTCTACTTCAAAAGAGAACGATAATAAAGTACCGGCCGACCCATCGGTTTACGCACAAACCATCACTTCAGATGAACTTAAAGAGATGCTTTACATCTATGCTTCAGATGAGTTTGAAGGCCGTGACACTGGCGAACCAGGACAGAAAATGGCGGTAAATTATCTCAAAGATCAATATGTGGCAATGGGAGTACCATCAGCCTATGGCGGCGATAATTATTTTCAAAATGTGCCTTTGGAGCGGCAAAAGTATCCAGAAGTTGCACTATCAGTCAACAACCAAAGCTTCGAGAATTTTGAGGATTATATCATTTTAGGTAATGTGCAAACTCAAGAATTGGACATTAACACTATCGTTTATGCGGGCTACGGGATTGATGCTAAAAATTATTCCGACTATACCGATTTGGACGTTAAAGGTAAAGTGGTGCTAGTAAAAGCGGGAGAGCCAAAAGATGAAAATGGCAACTATGTAACTTCTGGCGACACGAAAAATACCAAATGGATGAATGGCAGGCAAGAACCAGCCTCAAAACGTGATGCTGCAATGGAGCGTGGCGCAAAAGCCTTGATCTTTGTCAACCAGGATCTATTGGAGCAATACGGCCCTTATTTTAAACAAATGCAGCTTTCCAATAATTCTGGAAGTCTATCTTTAAAAGAAGAAAAAGAAGACGCCGCCATGGTTTTTATGATGGTAGGTAAAAAAATGGCAGATGCAATCGCTCCAAATATCATGGACGCGGATGAACCAAAAACCATAGACACGCAAATTACGGTTAGCTTGACCAGCCAATCAGAACAGGTTGCATCTGAAAACGTGCTAGCATTTATAGAAGGTTCTGAAAAACCAGATGAAATTTTGGTCATCTCAGCGCATTTAGACCATGAAGGCATCAAAAACGGTAAGGTTTACAATGGCGCTGATGATGATGGCTCTGGAACGGTTGCAATCGTAGAAATCGCTGAAGCGTTTAAAGCGGCACAAAAAGATGGTCATGGCCCTAAACGCTCTGTCTTGTTTCTTCATGTGACAGGCGAGGAAAAAGGCCTTTTGGGTTCAAAATACTATACAGACAACGATCCAGTATTTCCATTAAAAAATACGATTGCCAATTTAAACATCGATATGATTGGTAGAATCGACCCAGAGCGAGAAGGCGATCGCAATTACGTGTATTTGATTGGTAGTGATAAGTTGAGTACCGAATTACACAACATATCTGAAGAAGTCAATAACAAGTACACCAACATCACGTTGGATTACAAATTCAATGATGATAATGATCCCAATCGTTTTTATTACCGATCAGACCACTACAATTTCGCCAAGAACAATATTCCCGTGATTTTCTATTTCAACGGAACGCATGCCGATTACCATCAGCCTAGCGACACCGCAGACAAAATTGAATATGATCTTTTGGAAAACAGGGCCCGATTGGTGTTTTATACCGCTTGGGAACTGGCCAATAGAGCAGATCGAATTATTGCAGACAAAGCAGAAACGGAGTAATTCCAGTCCCACTTTAAAAACAGAAAAGCATTACCTCAATTTGGTAATGCTTTTTTTATGCTTAAGGTTTTCAATACTAGCATCTTCGCGCTGTTCGTCAATCCTTATTGATGATTTGACCGTATGATGGTCTCTTAGATCTAGCGAATGTATTGCACAAAAAAAGCTTCTCGTTTAAGAGAAGCTTATATTCTGGGTGGAAGACCGGTCTCGAACCGGCGACCTTCGGTACCACAAACCGACGCTCTAACCAACTGAGCTACAACCACCGTGTAAATTGGTCTGCAAATGTAATTGATTTCAGACGTATTACAAAGACTTTTTTTGAAATTATTAGGTGGATTTTATGCTAAGTTACACAATCGTGATTCGATCTTTGCCGATAAAAATAATTTGGATTCATACAATTCCTAAGCACGTAACATCGTCATACTTGGTAATGTTAACAAACTCACATATTTTGATGTGCTGCGTTTTGAGTAGATGAATAATACCGCGCGTAGTCATGTTCCCCGTTCTTAGCTAAATAATCTTTGGCGTACTGCCTTTCATGTTAGCAATATCAGCAAAATCAGAATCAAATGTAACACTTACAAAATTATTGATCCTAGCATAATTCCAAATATAATATCTAAAGCATCTTCTAGATTCAATTGCCTTACTTGTTTTGAATTTTTAAAAAGCTCATTAATTTTCTTAATGATTCTATGTGATATATTCTGATCAAACACTAAATTCACGAAACAATTCTTATTTTATTTTCTCTACTCGCTGCAAAAGACAAACAAGCTTTAATTGAATTTTCGTCCAATTCTGGAAAGTCTGCTATTATTTCATCGTTGGTCATGCCATTAGCTAACCAATTCAATACATCATAAACGGAAATTCTGGTGCCCTTTAAAATGGGTTTACCAAAGCGTTTGTTTGGGTCAATTGTAATGTATTTCGTGAAGTCAATCATTTTTCTTTTTTATCTAATTGACGATGAATTTTATAAACTGAAGACATCCCGTACTTGCATTAGAAATGTAAGAAACCCACTTACCCTCCTAAAATTGAAGACCCATTGGCTTTATCGCAATCTTAAAACATTTCGAACCTATTCCATTTTTCATCTCCAGTCTTCAGTCTTCAGGCTCCCGTCTCCAGTCTTCAGTCTCCAGTCTCCAGTCTTCAGTCTCCAGTCTTCAGTCTCCAGTCTTCAGTCTCCAGTCTTCGGTCTCCAGTCTCCAGTCTTCAGTCTTCCGTCTTCCGTCTTCCGTCTTCCGTCTTCCATCTTCCATCTTCCGTCTTTCAAAAAAATTACCTCAAATCAAACAAACTATCTACCGCAATGTGCCGGTCGGCTGTGAAGCCTTCAGCATATTCCACACCAATCAATCGGCCTAAATCTCGGGCGCGGTACAAAATACTGTCGCTAAAATTCTTGCTCGAAATTGGAGTTTGTGGTTCTTTACTTTCCGGATTGAAGAATTGGGTTTTGTAGGCCAAAACCGATTTCATTTTTGTGTCTTCAAAGCCTGTAATATCTACTATTATTTCGGGAGTAATATTTTTCCACTGTATGTAATGGTACACTTGTTTTGGACGCCATTTTTCTTGAAGCTCGCCTTCTGCTTGGGTTTCGATTTTTGTGAGCCCGCTTAAGAAACAAGCATCGCTTACCAATTGACTCGCTTTCCCATGGTCGATATGCCTATCGTGGATGGCGTTGCAGATGACGATTTCGGGTTGGTATTTTCGTATCATCCTTATGACCTCCAGTTGATGGGTTTTATCATTGATGAAAAACCCGTCGGCAAATCCCAAGTTCTCCCTTATTGAAACGCCTAAAATCGCTGCCGCATCCTTTGCTTCTTCATCTCGTGTTTTCTCGGTACCTCTGGTGCCCAACTCGCCTCTTGTGAGATCAACGATGCCCACCTTTTTACCATTGGCCACCTCTTTGGCGAGGGTGCCAGCGCAACTGAGTTCTATATCATCTGGATGTGCGCCAAAGGCTAATATATCTAATTTCATTTGTGATATTTTAATTACGTAATCGCATGGATCTCTAAAAACTCAATGTTGTCCCCTACAGACTTGCATTTACTCGCAGAAATGAGCTTCGATTAATGTCGTGCCCATCTGCGGTGCCATTTCTAGATATGCGCACTTTTTTTAGGATAAGAGCACTTCAAAATCCATAGTTGTGAACAGGAAAGGTAGCTCAAAGTCAATGTATTCTAGATAAAAATGCCTATTATGAAATCACTTCTTTGGATTCCATTTCTTTTGTGCTTCCTCAGACAGGAAAGTCCATGCCACAACTCTACTCACTTTATTTCCTAGCTTCATTTCCAAAACTTTGATTTGTGTCGCCCCCAATTTCTTTAGGGAGGCTTGCATGGATTTGACCAAAGCATGTTTTGACACCAAACTGGTGTACCAAAAGCAATTGGTTTTTAATAGTGAACTCTGGTACAAATAATTATGTAAATAGGCCTTTTCGCCGCCAGGATAACACAATTCTTTTGCCGTACCACTAAAGTTTCTAAGCGTGGTATTTGCATTAGAACCCAGGCCCTTCAGTTTTTGCAGGTTTTTTTCTTCCGCTTCTGCTTCATCCTTAAAGAATGGCGGATTGCACATACTTGCTGAAATTTGTTCCGAAGGTTTCAAAATTCCCGTAAGAATGTGTTGGTGGTTGTCTTGAAAACGCAGCGTTATGGCATTCTCCAAGCTATTTTTTTTGACGATTTTTTCCGCAGTTTTAAAGGCAGGCTTATCCGTTTCGGAGGCGATGAATTTCCAGCCGTATTCCGCATTACCCAACAACGGATAAATACAAGTGGCGCCTGTGCCTAGATCTAAAATTGTAATGTTTTCGTTTATTCCAGATGTTTTCAGCAAATCATTCAGCAAATGAATGTATTCTACACGTCCTGGAATGGGCGGACATAAATTATCATCTGGAAATGACCAATACTCAATCTTATAATGCGCTTTCAGCAAAGCAGTATTGAGCGCCTTTACCGCTTTGGGGTTGGCAAAATCGATGGTTTCTGTTCCGTATTGATTTGTGAATACAAATTCAGCCAAATTTGGCATCTGTTCTGTAAGCAGCTTAAAATCGTAAGGTTTTTTATGTGCGTTGTTTTTGTTCAAAATAAAGTATTGATTAACTATTAATCGGTTGGTTTATCGGGATGGATGAAATGAAAAGGGCAAATCGGATGTAACTCCAAACAGATTCATTTCCAAACTAAAATGGCAAAGGCGATCATCATAGGCAAATGCTTGGATGTTTCCTTTTTCATCTCAATGTTTTTCCATTTGTTTTTCGCTTTTTTCAACCCTTGCAATCGCTTGTGAAATATCCTGTTTCAAATCTCTGAAGGTTTCTATACCTACTGAAAATCGTATCAAACGGTCACTGATCCCTATGGCTTCACGCTGTTCTGAGCTTAGCAAAGCATGCGAGGTTTTACAAGGCAAAAGCATGGTGCTTTCAACACCTGCCAGACTCATTGAGGATTTGATGATTTGAAGCTGTTTTTGAAATTGGATGGCATCAATGCCTTCTACCAACTCAAAAGAAAGCATGCCTCCAAAGCCTTTCATTTGGGATTTTGCCAACGCGTGTTCTGGATGCGTTTTGAGACCGGGGTAAAAAACATTGGCCACTGCATCGTGTTTATTGAGAAATTTCGCCATTTTGAGCGCATTCTTGTTTTGTGCCTTTACCCGAAGCGCCAAGGTCTTCATGCTGCGCTCCAACATCCAAACGGTCATGTCGCTTAAGCTACCGCCAAGATTCTTGGCCACATTCCAAATGCGATGCATGTGTTCGCTGGAACCTGCCACCGCGCCTGCCAAAATATCACTGTGACCGCCTAAATATTTGGTGGCCGAGTGCATGACGAGGTCAATGCCAAAATCTATAGGTGTTTGATTTATAGGGCTCGCAAAGGTATTATCAATCATGGAAACCAGTCCCTTAGAACTCGCCAAATCTGCCACCGCTTTTATATCTGTGATCGTCAATAAAGGATTTGAAGGCGTCTCAATGTAAATAACCTTGGTGTTTTCTTGAATGGCTGCCTCAAAATCGGCAACCTGATAGCCATTGGTAAACGTGAATTCTATGCCATATTTTGGGAATTCCTCCCGTATAAAATTAGAGGTGCCACCATAAAGCGTGTTTTGTACCACAATATGATCGCCTTGCTTTAAGAAGGCCAAAAACATGGTGCTAATCGCCGCCATGCCGCTGCCAAAGATCAAGGCGGCTTCGGTATGCTCTAAAGCTGCGATTTTTTTAGCGAGATGTTCTTGGTTGGGCGTATTGAAATAACGTGGATAGCGCTTTACCTCCACATCGTCAAACTCGTATGAGGTGGACATGTAAATGGGAGAAATAGCGCCTTTAAACTGTTTGTCCTCAATTTCACCAACGTGGGTGCAAATGGTATTTAATCCTAAAGTTTTCTTTGGCATTTTTACAATGTTTTAAAGGTCTAAAGTTAAGGAAAAGAATGCTATTTGTCGGACTAAATTGCGCCTAGACAAATAATTTTAAATGTATTGATAATCAGCCTCTAATTTTTTATATTCGTAAACCTAACTAAATCATCCCTTATGTTTAAAGCTGTACTATTCGATATGGACGGAGTTATTGTTGACACCGAGCCCCTTCACCGAAAGGCCTATTATCAAATGTTCGATGCCGTTAATATTGAAGTTTCCGAAGCATTATATGCATCCTATACGGGACAGTCGACGTTTAATATTTGCGAAAGCGTCATTGCTCATTTCAAATTGCACTTAGGGCCTCGAACTTTGGTGGATATGAAGCGTGATAATTTTAAGACACTGTTCGAGAATGACAGCTCACTTCAGTTATTGGAGGGCGCTTTAGAACTTATCAAAGATTACCATCGCCACGGAATGACTCTAGTTCTAGCATCATCTGCCTCCATGAACAATATCAATAGGATTTTTGAACGTTTTGATCTCAATCCATATTTCGTTGGAAAGGTGAGCGGTGCCGATCTCAAAGCTTCCAAACCCGATCCGGAAATTTTTGTCAAAGCTGCTGAATTATCTGGCCATTCAAAAAATGAGTGTATGGTCATTGAAGATTCGACAAATGGCATCAATGCTGCAAAAGCTGCCGAAATATTTTGTATCGGTTATGATGCCTTACATTCTAAAGATCAAGATTACTCAAATGCAGATTTGGTAATTTCTAATTTTGATGAAATTTCAGTCAAAAACTTGGCCAACTTAAGCTTAAGTAGAGCCGTTTAGATGCATTGCTCTAAAAATGTAGTGTTTTGTGCTCAAGTAGGTGTGGTAAATAAAATTTGAAGTGATCACAACAAAAAGCGAGTCACTAGTCCTCTTTATCGATGCGGTTATAGGCCCGAATAATCAGTATCGCCCAAATGACCACGAGGAAAGAAACGAGACCCGATAACCAGAAAACAATGTCATTAGCGTCCATTAGTGATTTGATTTATAAAGATGACAATTCCCAAAATCGTCGGAGCCCAAAGCCCAATGAAAATTCCGTGTAATTGATCTCCAGTTAAAAACAGATACTCCGCTACAATAATAATTACTGCACAGAGCACCAAAATCAATAGGTTAGCGAGACCTATTTTCTTATAAAAACCCATAAATACTTAAATTCAGAATACGAAGTTAACAAAACTTTAAGGTTTAATTGACGGTATTCAAAATATTAGGTGCTGTATCTTTACAAAAAAAAACACAAAGTAATGTCTGAAAAGAAAAAGCCAGATCAAGTGGTCTTCAATGAATCCTCCCAAACCTACGACGCTGCGCTAAAACCATACGCCACCAATGTTGGAGCACCAGCCATTAAAGCGACCAATACCACCACTTGGAAAAACAAGAATATCTACAAGGCCAATAAACAAATCAAGGCCAAATATCTTGAGCTGAAGGCTGAGTTTGATAAAATGACCGAATCGCTTGAATACAATAATTTAGTTTACAGCGCCCGCTTTAATTTTGAACCTATTATTGGGGAAACTTACCATTTATATCGCGATAAAAACGAAGAACCCTTTTTGTCCATCCTCGCTCCCAACGATTGTAATTTTGATTTTGTGGGTAGCTTTTATCTGAATTCTGAATTACTTTGGAAAAAGATTGAGGACTAAATGACACTAGAGCTGCTGCGAATTCTATTGGATTTTGGCCTTGTCGTACTCATTTGGATGGTACAACTGCTTATCTACCCTAGTTTTATTCATTTTTCTTCAACAAATCTTATCGCTTGGCATAAAGTATATACCAAAAATATGGCGCTTGTTGTAATGCCATTGATGCTGGGTCAATTGGTTGTGTACTCCGCGAGTTTTATTCAAGAGCAAAACAGTTTCAATACGCTTGGTTTTGTGTTGACCCTTATTTTGTGGGCAAGCACGTTTTTTCAATTTGTTCCCTTGCACAATGCCATCTCAAAAAATCAATTTACAGCAGACCACTTGAAACTGCTGGTTAAACGCAATTGGATACGCAGCTTTTTATGGAGCGTCTTGTTCGTTTTGAGCCTTTTAGAGTATGCCTCGCTTCTACCCAAATTCTTCTAATCGGGCAATGTTATTTATTTTTTAGAAGGCTGTTTTGCTCTTTCATTAAATTGGTAAGCTCTGAAAGTAGTGCGATATCCTTAGGTGTTTTTACTACTGTATTTTTAGGATCTTCTGCTTTATCCTTTAATCGGTTCATCGCTTTGACCACTATAAAAACGGTAAGGCCAACGATAAGAAAATCCAAAGTGGTTTCAAACAAAAACCCGTATTCAATGGCAACTTCCTGAGTTGTGATCGTTCCCTTGGCATCTGTAATTGCGTCCCGGAGAACGTATTTTCTATCTTGAAAATTTAATCCATCGGTCATTAATGACAATGGCGGCATAAAAATCTTCTTTACCAATACATCAATTACACTATTAAAAGAGGCACCAATGATGATACCAATGGCCATATCCATCATGTTGCCCTTAACTGCAAATTCTTTAAATTCTTTGAAAAATTTCATACCCTTAATTTTAAGTTTACAAAAATAGAGTTTTACTTAGATAAACAATTGAGAGGCTGAAGATCGTTCAATGCTTTTTTTCAGCACTCACCTCTTAACGTTTAAAACAGCGTATTTATAAGCCTAGGCCATACTAAAGCCTTATATAATCTTAAACGATTATAACTTAAAATATAATTATAATCGATAATAATTATTACGGCTCAGATTTTTAGAATATATTTACGACATGACAACAGCCATTATCACAGGTGATATCATAAAATCCCAAGGTCAAGACCCAGAGCATTGGATGGAAACCCTCAAAAGCACACTAAGCAATTTTGGGAAATCTCCCAAGAATTGGGAGCTCTACCGTGGTGATAGTTTTCAATTGGAAACTACACCCAAAACTGCCTTATACGCTGCATTGCTCATCAAGGCACATCTCAAGCAATATAGCAATTTGGAAGTAAGACTGGCAATTGGCATAGGAGAAAAAACTTTCGAGACCAACAAGATCACCGAGTCCAACGGATCGGCATTTGTAAACTCAGGCATCTGTTTTGAAAACCTCAAAAAGAACACACTTGCCATCAAAACACAGCATGAGCACTTGAATCACAGTCTAAACCTTATGTTTGAATTGGCCAGTTTGACCATTGCCAATTGGACCTCAGCAGTAGCCGAGCTCATCGCCTATGCCTTAGCGCATCCAGACCACAACCAACAACGCATCGCCAAGCATCAAAAGACAACACAAAGTAATGTGAGCCAAGGTTTAAAACGTGGTGGTTTTGATGAACTTTCAAAACTGCTTCAGTATTACCAAACGCAAATCGAAACCTTATGTTAAGCTTATTCATAAAACTCATATTGGCGCATCTCATAGGCGACTTCTTACTTCAGCCCGAAAAATGGGCCAAACATAAAGCCAAACACAAGTTAGGTTCAAAATACCTCTATTGGCATTTGCTGGTGCATGCCATCGCACTGCTGGTGGTGCTTCAATTTAATGTTGAGTATTGGTTAGCCTTCTGCATCATAATAAGCAGTCATTTTTTTATAGATGTTGCCAAAGCACAATTTAAAACCAAGAAAAACAGCCGCTTGCTGTTCGCACTCGATCAACTGGCACATCTTAGTGTGATTGCATTGGTGGTAGAGGTTTATACACCTTACCTCAATAAGATCAGCGCTATAGATTACAACCAAGCTTTATTACTTACAGCCTCTATAATAGCAGTGACCTCAACATCTTCGATAATCATGAAGACCATAATTTCAAAATGGAACATCGATGAAGACGCAGGAAAAGAGCACTCTCTCGAACATGCTGGGGCTTACATTGGTATTTTGGAGCGCCTTTTTGTGTTTTTATTTGTAGTGCTTCAGTTTTGGGAAGGTATCGGATTTCTGTTGGCCGCCAAATCCATCTTTAGATTTGGCGATCTCTCCAGATCAAAAGACAGGAAGCTCACTGAATACGTACTTATTGGCAGCTTGATAAGTTTCGGCCTTGCCATGTTGATTGGCTTGCTTTATCTAAAAATAGCCAGAGAACTTTAAATGCAAGTAGGCTCATTGAAGTTGAAGCTTTTAAAAATAGAAATCTCTACGGAAGGCTAATCGCTAAAAGTCACACTTACCAAATTGAGCAGTTCAAGCAAAACCCAAAGCTCAAACTAGCAACCTTGAGCCTTGAACCTTGAACTTTAAACCCTGAACCTGAGCTTCCTGACTATTTTCGGTAGTATTTATCGTATTTTCTGAATGCTAAAATACTAATCACCGCCAAGACCAAAAGTGTGATGGCAATAATATTGAAACTCGCAATCTGTTGACCAGATTGGTAAGAATGCAATCCAGAAAGATAGAAATTCACGCCAAAATAGGTAAATAGAATACTCGCAAAGGCAATGATTGATCCCAAATTAAATCCAAAACGACCGCGAAGTCCAGGAATCAATCGCATGTGAATCACAAAAGCATAAATCATGATACTTATCAAAGCCCAGGTTTCCTTAGGATCCCAACCCCAATAACGACCCCAACTTTCGTTGGCCCACATACCTCCCAAGAAGTTTCCTATAGTTAACATGACCAAACCAACAGTCAATGACATTTCATTGATAAGGGTCAACTCTTTAATATTGAGCAACATTTTTTCCTTGTTCTTTTTCGTAGTAAAAATCATGAGAAACAACACGGTTACCCCCAAGATCATACTCAAAGCAAAAGGGCCGTAACTCCCCACAATCACTGCAACGTGAATCATCAACCAATAACTATCCAAAACTGGTTGCAAGGTTGAGATTGCGGGATCCATCCAGTTCATGTGTGCCACCATCAAGATCATTGCGGTCACAAAGGCAGTGGCAGCAAGTGTGAGCTTGCTATCTTTACCAAAGGCCAAACCAAAGAACATTGTAGCCCAAGCCACGTAGATCATCGACTCATAGGCATTACTCCATGGGGCGTGACCCGAAATGTACCAACGTACAATCAATCCAGCGGTATGAACAATAAACAATAAAAGAATAACAATCCCCAGCCCATTTACGGTATGCTTGACGAGCTTACTATTCGATTTGAAAATTTGAATAATCAATACAATGAACATAATTGCGCCGGCAAGCAGGTAATACGTGTACAAGGATTTGAATATGTCGTATTTATTATATAAAATTTCAGCATCGATTTTTTTATCAGAAAGCATGACCTCACTACCCAATTTTGCCTGACTTCGCTTGAAGCCCTCCAACAATCGATTCGCAGTGACGTAATCCCCAGATTGTTTCGATTTATACAATTCGCTGATATAATAATTAAAGCTGTTCTCAATGAATTTTCCGTAGAGCGTGTCTTTGATTTGGGATTCATATTTCTCCTTGTACTCCACAGAGGAAATCCAGGTATTATTATCATCATTTGGCACAGGAAAAATCTTCATCGAACGTCCTTCCACTGTATTAAAAAGTAAACTCACGCGTTGATCGGCCTCGATGAGTTGGGTTTGATAACCGTTTGGCACTTGCGCTTTATAGGCGTTCGGCAAATAATCGGCCAATTTGTAACTACCATCTTCGTTGAGAAAATCGGTCAAGGCTGCATACTTTTGACTTTCATCAATCCCAATAATATGTCTCAAGGAATCTGCCTTGCGTTTTGCTAAATAAATGACAGGAACGTTGTACCAGAACAACGGACTTTCCTGCATGGAGAGCATGACTTGATTGGCATCAAAATCTTCGTATTGTTCACTTTTGCTCAACTTACGCAACACTTCCGAAGCATAGGTATCCATGGGCATCATACGACCGCTATAGTCTTGGATTACCAATTGGGCAAAGGCATCGGCATGTTCTTTTGGGACGATGTTAGACCGAATTACCGAATCTATTTGAGCTTTGCTCGGTTTTTGGATTTCTATTTTCTCAGCGTGACCATGCCCGTCATCATCGGAATGTTCTTGTGCAAATCCCGTCATTCCGAAGCATAACACGAGTAGCGTCATGATCTTTGATTTTTTGGCTTTTATTTTTGCCAACATGCGCTTAAGATCTGCAAATCGTGTTTTGCGGTCAAACAGAATGGCCATGAGACCAAAATAAAGCAGCATATAACCCGCATAAGTGACCCAAGTACCCCAACGATCGTGGTTCACAGAAAGACGCGTACCTAACTCATCAGGATCAAAACTCGCCTGAAAAAAGCGGTAACCACTTTGATCAAGCACATTATTCATGAAAATCTTATAATCATAGTCGCCTTTATCACTGTTCAAAACAGTGACTTCACTGGAATAGGCCGAAAAACTATTCTCAGTACCCGGGAAGCGCTCGGCAACAAAATCATTCAGCTTGATGCTAAATGGCAGTTCTTTGGTAGCCGACCCATATTTCATCGAAATATCCAAACCACCAACATTGGCCTGCTCAAAACGGCCGTCCATATATTGTGCCCCAATGAGATTGAGTCTTTTCGTTTCACCATTAGCCGTTACTTTCATGACCACACCTGATTCAACGTTTCTCAACAACTCCGATTTTTTAACGATTCCAAATTCTCCTTTGGTCACAGGGTTTGGAAACACCATAGACATTTCAGCCATTTGGTATCGCGACCTCAGCACCAAGGGTTGAATGGAATCTTTTACCACGGTGCCAGTGGCTCTAGTAGCCATGGTCATGTAATCCCCTTCAAATGGAGATTCTATAAAAATACCGTCATCATTTGTGCTAATATTTATAGCGCCAGGTTTCGGGTTATTTAATGTAAAAACCACGTTATGTATCAATTCATCATCACCATCCTTGATAAAATGGTTGTGTGAGGTGCCTTCGCCAGCTTCTACAAGCTTGAGGTAACTCTCGCCAGTATCACCAGGAATCACATCCAATTCTGCATTCTCTAAAAAGCGCTCCACTTCGAAGCTTACAGGGGAACCATTATAATCACTAGTGAAAGTAAGATCATTATTCAAGCGTTCAGAAAAATCGACACGCTCTTGTACAACTTTCCGCTGTAACTGCCCATTGACTTCCAAATCCCCATCGATATAGGCGGTCAAAAACACATCCCGTGTGAGAATGGTATTTTCAGTTGCTCCTTCACGAATTGGCATCCAACCTTCAAAACCGATGTATCGTGTTATACCGGCTCCAACCAATATGAGGATAAAGGACAAATGCAGCGTCAAAGTCGCCCATTTTTCCTTCCGAAAAAGACGGTATCTAAAGATGTTACCAATAAAATTTATCACGAATAATAACATGATCATCTCAAACCACCAGGCGTTATAAATGTAATGTCTTGTGAAGGGTGTAGGCGACGTCTCTTGTCCAGCATCCAGAAAGGTTCCCACGATCATGGCGATAGCGTAAACAATAAATAAAGTACCGGTAAGACGGGTCGAAAACAGAATATTGGCAAGTTTCTTTTGCATGGTAGAGAGGCTTCATTATAAGTTTTGCAAAGG
Source organism: Subsaximicrobium wynnwilliamsii (assembly GCF_007997225.1). GTDB lineage: Bacteria > Bacteroidota > Bacteroidia > Flavobacteriales > Flavobacteriaceae > Psychroserpens > Psychroserpens wynnwilliamsii. The sequence continues at coordinate 97,643 of NZ_VORM01000002.1, read as the reverse complement.
TAACTAATTTAGTTTATTTACTAAAGCAGCAAAGGCCTCAATAATGTGTTAATTATTGCTGTTTTCTGCGTTTTGTTTTAGGTAATATGCTGTGGGTTGGAAAAGAAAATTGTCCCGATGACTGTTGGGAGAAGATGAAGATGAAGTTGAAGATGAAGTTGAAGATGAAGATGAAGATGAAGTTGAAGTTGAAGTTGAAGTTGAAATTGAAATTGAATTTGAAGTTGAGGATGATCCCTATAGATTCTAGGACAAGATGAAGATGAAGTTGAAATTGAAATTGAATTTGAAGTTGAGGATGATCCCTATAGATTCTAGGACAAGTTGAAGTTGAAGTTGAGGATGATCCCTATAGATTCTAGGACAAGATGAAGATGAAGATGAAGTTGAAATTGAAATTGAAATTGAAGTTGAGGATGATCCCTATTACTATAGATTCTAGGACAAGATGAAGATGAAGATGAAGTTGAAATTGAAATTGAAGTTGAGGATGATCCCGATAGATTCTAGGCCAAAATGAAGTTGAAATTGAAATTGAAGTTGAAGTTGAAGATGAAGTTGAAATTGAAATTGAGGATGAAGATGAAGATGAAGATGAAGATGAAGTTGAGGATGATCCCGATAGATTCTAGGACAAGATGAAGATGAAGTCAAAAAGAAGTTACTTGGCTATGTTTGGGATTTCACTTAGAAATTCGGGGATTGGATTTCAATTAGCAATCTTCCAGAATCTCGAACCTTGAACCTTGAACCTTGAACCTTAAACCTTAAACCACCTACCGCTGTCTGGCCTGAAAAATATTAAGATACATGAAAGAGCCCATTTTACGCGCTCTTCGTTTGGCATTCTCTGCAATTTCGCCTTCATAAAGCTGGTCTATGGTTTCTACCCACAAGTTGAGCCAATAGCCAAAATGAAGCTCGGTAATGCTGTTATCAAAAGCTTCATCCACCTTGATGTGTGCTTCAAGTGGGTTGCCCACATATGGTTTCTCCAGTTTTCTGCCTATAAACAAACTCGACTCCCAAAATGTCGTCAAATGGTCTAAATGCCTATCCCAATCGCTGATGCTCTCATTAAAAATAGGACCCAAAACCTCGTGGGCACGAACTTTAATGTAAAATGTGCTTACCAGCTTAAAAATATCTTCTCTTGTTTCTATTGCTTTCATCGCTTTACAAAGTTAAGAATAGTATGACCGATATCGATTAATAGCTCATAAAAGTTCAATAAGGCGCATATGCATTATCATTTATTGATCTGACCCAAAAGTCAGCCTAAGTTCTAAAAGCCAAAACGCAAAATAAATTAGCACTCAAGCAAATCGGCACTTATAAAAACGAGCTCATTAATCTCAAAAAATTTCTACATATTCTTAAGACTATTGTATTTTTGCGGCATGACTTCAGTTGTGATTTTAGGTGCCGGCAATGTGGCACAGCATTTATACCGTGCCTTTTCAAATTCGGAAACGGTAAACGTGGCTCAATGGTACAACCGCCATTTAGACCCTATAAAATCTTTTAAAAACGATGTGCCCGTCACCGATGATATCTCACAGCTGTTTGAAGCAGATTTGTATATCATCGCCGTAAGTGATGACGCCATTGCAGAAGTTTCGCAGCAATTACCCTTCGAAAATCGCTTGGTGGTGCATACTTCTGGCAGTGCCAGCCCTTACGATATCGACCAAAAGAATCGAAGAGGCATATTTTACCCCTTACAAAGTTTTTCTAAAGCTGCGGAAATGGATTTCACTACAGTACCCATTTGTTTGGAGACTTTGGTCAAAACCGATTATGCCTTTTTAAAAACGGTGGCAAGAGCCATAAGCAACATCACAAAACGCATCAATAGCGACCAGCGTGCTGCGTTGCATTTGGCAGCGGTTTTTGTGAACAATTTCACCAATCAACTCTATCGCGTGGCGCATGAAATCACCGAATCCCAGGGTGCGGAATTCGACCTATTGAAACCGCTCATTTTAGAAACCGCTCAAAAAGTTCAAGAGCTATCGCCCTATCGCGCCCAAACAGGCCCAGCGATTCGCAATGACAAAAAAACAATAAAGCGGCATTTGAAGCTGTTGACAAACGAGCAGCACAAAACCATTTACAAATTAATGACTCAAGCCATAAAACAAACCCATGGAAGATAAAAGCTATAAGGAGTATTTAGAACACATCAGCACATTTATCTTGGACGTTGATGGTGTACTTACCGATGGCACGGTAACTATTATGACCAATGGCGATATGTTGCGGCGCATGAACATCAAGGATGGTTATGCCTTAAAAATCGCTAAGGATGCGGGCTATAATATTTGCATCATTTCTGGCGGAAATAATTTAGGGGTGCAAAAACGATTGGAAGGTTTGGGCATTACTGACATTTATTTGGGTGCACACCATAAAATCGATCAATTCGAAATTTACTTAAACGAAAAATCCATAAAGCCTGAAAATGTGCTCTACATGGGCGATGACATCCCAGATATTCCCGTGATGAAATTGGTGGGCCTGCCTACTTGCCCGCAAGATGCAGCCATTGAAGTCAAGGGCATCAGTAAATATGTGTCTCATAAATTAGGCGGAAAAGGCGCCGTGCGCGACGTGATTGAGCAAGTCATGAAAGTTCAGGATAAATGGAATGGAAATTTTGATGCGAAATACGACTGAAGGGTTTAGGGTGTAAGGTTCAGGATTCAAGGTTCAAGGTTCAGGATTCAGTTATTAAGAAACGACCAAATGAACAAGGATTTCAAAAGCTAGCGCTAGTGATTCAGTTCCCACCAAACAAATCCACAACTTAACAACTTAACAAAAAAAAACGCCATTGCATCTTTTAAATCTCATTCGCTATAAAAACCTGCTGCTCATTATCTTGGCGCAAGTCTTGATCAAATATGCACTTTTAGAACCTTTTGCAGTGCTCACGGCGCTTGACGGCTTTCATTTTTCACTGTTGGTATTGGCTACGCTTTGTTTGGCGGCTGCCGGAAATGTGATCAATGATATCTATGATGTGGATACAGATAGGGTCAATAGACCCAATAAGCTCATTGTTGGTGGGCATATTTCAGAAAAAATTGCCTACAACCTTTTTTTCGCACTCAATATTATAGGTGTTGTTTTGGGTTTTTACCTATCCAACCACATCGGCAAACCACCTTTCTTCAGCATTTTTGTATTAATTTCCGTAAGCCTGTATGTTTATGCTTCTTTTTTGAAACGCACGATCCTCTTCGGGAATCTCCTGATTTCGGCTTTGGTGGGCATAAGCCTTCTCATTGTTGGTATATTCGACGTGATTCCTGCCATGTTTCCGCAGAATAGGCAAACTCAAATCACCTTTTTCAACCTCATCTTCGATTATGCTGTCTTTGCATTCATGATCAATCTATTGCGCGAGATCATCAAGGACATCGAGGATGTGGACGGCGATTATAAAGCAGGTATGAATACGCTGCCAATTGCTTTGGGACGTGAGCGTGCCAAAAAAATTGCATTCGCAGTATCGATGCTTCCCATTGCCGCGGTGATATATTATGTTGTGACCTACCTATACCATCAACAACTTGTGATTGCCTATTTCTTGATTTTAATTGTCGCCCCTCTCATTTATGCCACCATCAAGATTTTTGGTGCTAAACAAAAGCAACACTACCAACACATAAGTCTCATCTATAAACTGGTCATGCTTTTTGGGGTACTGTCCATGTTATTGTACCCTTTCGTTTTGAAGTGATGAAGTGCCCTCAAATCCCCAACGGAAACTTTTGATTTCGTTTTCAAAGTGTGTTCTGTGGTATTCTCGAAATTGGAAGTGAAAACAAAAAACTTAGCGCTGGGCCTTTTGGTTCTAACGGAATTCATCAAACAGCGAAGCAATAGATTAAGATTATTATCCCTAAACCTCGCGTTGGTGTTTTTGCTTATATTAAATGCTGAAGACGTAAAGATATTCATACGTCAATAACCTCGGGGAATAAAACCCTCCGGGGGATTTAAAACGCATCGCCAAGTCCAAATAGAACCAGTTCTTCACTGAGACTGAGACTGAGACTGAAAACTTTATCGTTTGTGGTTTGTAGTTTGTAGTTTGTGAAAACTTGGTTTTCTCGTTAACTTTGAACCTTGAACATTTTCGAACATTGAACTCGAAACATTGAACTCGAAACCTTAAACCTTGATCCTTAAACCCTAAACCAAAGCATGCTACAGGAACACCTAAAACACCACAACCTCATCCTCGCTTCGGGATCACCAAGACGACAACAGTTTTTCAAGGAACTTGGTTTGGATTTTGAAATTAAATTGAAACCTGTAGTCGAGGAATATCCCGAGCAGTTGGTTCATTTTGAAATCAGCGACTACTTGGCAGAATTAAAAGCCCTCCCATTTAAGGAAACATTGAAAACCAACGATATTCTCATTACGAGCGATACCATAGTTTGGCACGAAAATCAAGCGCTCGGCAAACCCAAAGATGCTGAGGAAGCTTTTGACATGCTGCATGCGATGGGTGGAAAAACGCATGAGGTCATCACCTCCATTTGTTTTACAACAAAGACCACGCAAAAAACGGTTAACGCAGTTACAAAAGTGAGTTTTAAGGATTTGAGCAAGGCAGAAATTCACTATTACATAAACAATTTCAGGCCTTACGATAAAGCCGGCGCTTATGGCATCCAGGAATGGATTGGCCAAATAGGCATCGTTGCCATTGAAGGGTCTTATACCAATGTTGTAGGATTACCAACGCATCTTCTTTATAAAACGCTCTTAGAATTTGCGCTTTGAAATTCTAATCGTATTTTTAGAATAAAATGTTGAAATCACTTTTTTATCAATCTGAAAACTTCGGGCTAACCTGTTTGATTGTCTTTTTTCTTGTTACATCCTGCAAAAACAGCTCTGAAAACAAAAACGTCAACCCGCTTATTCCTGACTCGGAAGCCACTAAGATGTTGCAAACCCTTCCGAAGCAAACCAAGTTTGAGTCTTCTCAGGCATTTGTGAAGTATTGGCAATCTGGGGAGGCCGAAATTTCATCCTATCAATTGCAACAAGCACGTTACGGAGAACTGCGGGAAGGCAAAGCAGTCTTGATTTTTGTGACCGAGCCCTTTTTGCCGCAAAAACAAGTCAAAGCCGATTTGAGCGCTGTGAGCAACGTTCAAGTGCTAAAACTCAACGCGACCAAAAATTTCAATACAGGCATTTACCCCTACTCCATCATGCAATCCACTTTTTATCCCTTGTCTAATACTTCACATGCTTTAAAAGTGAGCTGCTCGATACAGGAATGGTGCGGTCAAGTCTATTCGCAACTCAATAATCGCGAGCAATTTGAAATAACATCGCACAGCTACTTTGAAATGGAGGCCGATGCACAATTCAATCTTGAGAAAACCATCCTCGAGAACGAACTTTGGACACAACTGCGATTGGACCCGAGCAGTTTGCCCGTGGGCGATTTGAAAATAATACCGTCCTTAGAATTTATCAGCTTAAAACACATGCCCACAAAAGCCTATGACGCAGTAGCACAATTAACCACAGGCAACTATACGGTTTCTTACAAGGTATTACAGCGTCAATTGTCAATCAGTTTCAATCCCGAATTCCCCTATCAAATCCTATCTTGGGAAGAAACCTATCCAGATGGCTTTGGCGAAGACCCAACAGTATTGACCAGCAAAGCAACCCTTTTAAAATCCATAAAATCAGATTATTGGAACAAAAACGACAACACTGCCATTAGATTTAGGGACACGCTTCAATTAAATTGAAAAGACCGTGTATCTTTGCAGCGATCAATTTACAATGAGGTTTATTATGTTTTATGAAGGCTTACAGAAAGAACTTATCATCTCAGGTTTTGTACTCCTGTTTTTATTGCTGGTAAGATTTATTACCAATGCTGTGATACGTAAAATTGGCAAAAAAAACAACATCAATGAAGCACGAATCAAATTGATTTGCCGTTATGTTTCGGTCACTTTATTTTTATTGGCCATACTTATAGAAGCCATTGTGTTTGGGGTGGCCTTGAAAGAGCTTTCGGTTATCTTCTCTTCTATTTTTGCAGTCATCGGGATTGGTTTGTTTGCCATTTGGTCCATTTTGAGCAATGTGACTTCAGGGATCATCATGTTTTTTTCGTTTCCGTATAAGGTGGGCGACAAGATTAGAATTCACGATAAGGATTTTCCCATTGAAGGGATTATTGAAGACATTCAAGCCTTTCAACTGCATTTGCGCGAGAACAATGGCGATCTCGTGACCTATCCCAACAACCTGATGTTACAAAAAGCGGTCACTTTAGTGCAAAAAGATGCCATAGTCGACGTTTTTGATGAAGGCAGTGATGCGGTGTGAAAACAGGCTTTGCAGTAAAATTGAGTCAAGATATTGACTGTATAACAGGAAAGCCGATTTTGATTGAAATGGCTTTGATTTAACACAGGTTTTATAATTGAGCACTGCAATTTTCGGCATCATGCCGCCCTTTAGGGAGGGGCAAGAACATGATGCCGAAAATGCAATTAATTTTGCCCTGACCTTCGAATCTAAATGGAATAATTGAATTTTCGAGAATTGAGACAGCTCAAAATATCTGAATTTTAAATTAGATTTAGAGCATCAACGCTAGATGAAACTAGAGCCCTTAAAATTCATAAATGGTATGTCTTAGTTATTTGATAAGCAAAACGTTTAAATGAGCAATTGATGAATCATAAAGCCGTTTTTTAAAAATATAAACTAGGGTAAACATCCATTATCCTTTTAAAGTCTAAATATTACATTTGCAATCTCAATTAAAGTAAATGGCGCACAAGACGATAAGCAGTTCACAAAACCAGTTCATAAAACACTTAGTTGTTTTAAAGGAAAAATCTCGGGAACGCAAAAAAAGTGGTTTATTCCTCATTGAAGGACAGCGTGAATTATCACTGGCCATCAAGGGCAACTACGAGATCGAGACCCTTTTATTTTACCCTGAGCTGTGCTCTGAGACCCAACTCAACGACTTTAAAATTTCACAACTCAAGCATATTGAAATCAGCAAAGAGGTCTTTCAAAAATTAGCCTATCGCCAAACTACGGAAGGCATTATCGCAGTGGCAAAAGCCAAACGCCATACGATTTCAGATTTGCATTTGAGCTCAAAAAACCCATTGATTTTAGTGGCGGAAGCTCCCGAAAAACCCGGGAATATTGGCGCCTTATTACGAACTGCCGACGCTGCAAATGTGGATGCCGTGATTATTGCCAATCCAAAAAGTGACCTTTACAACCCTAATATCATACGGTCCAGCGTGGGTTGTGTGTTTACCAATACCCTCGCCTCAGGCACAAGCGAAGACATCATTGCTTTTTTGAAATCTGCCAAGATCAACATCTATTGTGCCGCCCTGCAGGATGCTGTAAATTACCACCAGCAGGATTTTACCCAAGCCACGGCCATTGTTGTTGGCACGGAAGCGGAAGGGCTCAGTGACGCTTGGCGAGAAGCTGCCACCCAAAATATCATCATCCCAATGCAAGGCCAAATCGACAGCATGAATGTTTCGGTTGCTGCAGGCATCCTTGTTTTTGAGGCAAAACGACAACGGAATTTCAAATAAACCGTCATTACGCATAAACCAGGAGCACCTGAATTTTTTAAATGATAAAAAAATAACTTCCGAAGTATCATTTAGACTTTGGACATTGAATTTTGAATTTTACCACACATGAACGCACAAACCCTATTCTACATCATCATAGGCATCATCATCTTAAATTTTATCATTGATAAGGTTCTGGACGCCCTCAATGCCAAACAATACAATGATCCCATCCCAAAGGAACTCGAAGATGTTTACGATGCAGAGGCCTATAAAAAATCCCAAGCCTATAAAAAAACCAATTATAAGTTCGGGATCCTGAGTTCCCTATTTTCTCTTTTGCTCACTTTGGGCTTTTTGCTGCTTGATGGTTTTGAGTATGTTGACAACATAGCCAGAAGCTTCAGCGCTAACCCAATCCTCATTGCCTTGATTTTCTTCGGCATAATTATGATTGGTAGCGATATTATTGCCACACCGTTTTCGGTTTATAAAACTTTTGTCATTGAAGAAAAATTCGGCTTCAACAAAACCACAGTGAACACCTTTATCCTGGATAAAATCAAAGGCTTACTCATGACAGTAATTATTGGCGGTGGCATTTTGGCTTTGATCGTTTGGTTTTATCAAGTCACTCAAGACCAATTTTGGTTATACACTTGGGGATTCGTGACTGTTTTTACCGTGTTTACGAATCTATTCTATTCGCGATTGATTGTGCCCCTATTCAACAAGCAAAAGCCTTTGGAAGACGGGAGCTTGCGGGATAAAATCTCCGAATACGCAAAATCTGTAGGTTTTCAATTGGATAAGATTTTCGTGATCGATGGCTCCAAACGCAGCACCAAGGCCAACGCCTATTTTTCAGGGTTTGGCTCAGAGAAACGGGTCACGCTTTATGATACTTTGGTCAACGACCTTGATGAGGAAGAAATTGTCGCGGTCTTGGCACATGAAGTTGGGCATTACAAAAAAAAGCACATCATCTTCAACTTAGCCGCTTCTCTGCTTCTAACCGGTTTGACCTTGTATATCTTGTCTATTTTCATTTCAAATCCCTTGCTATCCAACGCGCTTGGTGTGGAAATCCCCAGTTTCCATGTAGGATTGATTGCCTTCGGACTTCTTTATGCTCCTATTTCAGAATTAACGGGGTTGATGATGAACCATCTTTCTAGAAAATTCGAGTACCAAGCCGATGATTATGCCAAAAACACCTATCGGGCTGAACCTTTGCTTTCCTCACTAAAAAAGCTCTCCAAAAACAGTTTGAGCAATTTAACGCCGCATCCTGCCTATGTGTTTATGCATTACTCCCACCCCACCTTATTACAGCGGGCTTTGAATCTCAAAAAGTAATGGTCGCTTTCAAATCTTGAAATAAAATCATTCTCCGCAATTTTTTTTATTTTGCTTTCCATCGCGCTTTCCCTATTACATTTGAACGAAGCACTAGTGGTAACAGTAGCCAAGTCAAAATTAGTGCATACCAATAAATCCCAACCTAATCTTAATATTTGCATATAGCAGCCTCGACGTCTTTTGAGATTGCAGTGTTATTTTACACGCATTGTTTTGAAAGCATCTCTAAATAAACCTAAAATACCATGTTGCACATGACATTTCTTATACGTACTTTAGTTTTATGACAGAAGTGGATATAGATAAAGAAAACGCAAAGATTGCGAAAGCTTACAAGCAGCTGCTCAAGGTAAGCTACCAGACCTTGACAGCTGATGATAAAAAACTCATTCGGCATGCTTTTGAGGTGGCTTTGGATGCCCACAAAGATCAAAGGCGAAAATCTGGCGAAGCATATATATTCCATCCCATAGCTGTGGCGCGCATTGTGGCCGGTGAGATTGGCTTGGACGCTACCTGTATTGCTGCTGCCCTACTTCACGATGTGGTTGAAGACAATCCTAATTTTACCATTGACGATATAGAGCGCTTATTTGGGGAAACTGTGGCGCGTATTGTGGATGGACTTACTAAAATTTCTTCCCTCAGTAAGGATACCGATGTCTCCACACAAGCTGAGAATTTTCGAAAAATGCTACTCACGCTCAATGACGACGTGCGCGTGATCATCATCAAAATCGCAGACCGGCTCCATAACATGCAAACCATGGATTCGATGCGACGGGATAAACAGGAAAAGATCGCTTCAGAAACCTTATATATTTACGCGCCTTTAGCACATAGAATCGGGCTCTACAACATCAAGACCGAATTGGAAGATTTAGGCCTCAAATACACCGAGCCCGAAGTGTATGAAGACATTCTTGAAAAAATACAGGAAAGTAAGGAAGAACAAGACCTGTACATCAAGGCATTTTCTAAGGTCATTGAAGATTCTCTGGAACAAGAAGGCTTGAATTATGAAATCAAGGGCCGGCCAAAATCCATTTTTTCAATTAGAAGAAAAATCGTTAAGCAGGGCGTTGATTTTGATGAAGTTTACGACAAATTTGCGGTGCGCATCATTTATAAATCAGATGTTGCCAATGAAAAATTCCTCGCTTGGAAAATCTATTCCATAGTCACCGATAACTTCACACCTAACCCAACCCGATTGCGCGATTGGATTTCCTCTCCAAAATCAACTGGTTATGAAGCTCTGCATATTACCGTGATGGGACCGAAAGGCAGATGGGTGGAAGTGCAGATTCGAAGCGAACGCATGAATGAAATTGCCGAAAAAGGTTATGCTGCACATTACAAGTACAAAGAAGGCGATGCCGAGGATGCACTGGACACTTGGATAGACAAACTCCAAGAAGCTCTGGAAAGCAATGAAACCAATGCTGTGGATTTTGTAGAACAATTCAAACTCAACCTATACTCCAAGGAAATTTATGTCTTCTCACCAAAAGGCGAACTGAAGTCCTTACCAAAGGGCGCCACATCATTAGATTTCGCTTTCAGTATCCATACCGAAATAGGCATGAAAACCCGTGGCGCCAAAGTAAACGGAAAACTGGCTCCCCTAAGTCATGTCCTTCAAAGTGGCGACCAAGTTGAAATCCTTACATCAGAGCACATCAAACCCAACCGGAACTGGCTGGATTATGCCACAACTGCAAGAGCGCGAAGTAAGATAAAATCGTCACTCAAGGATGAGAAAAAAGACTTGGCAGAAGATGGCAAGGAAATTTTAAGAAGAAAGTTGAAACAGCTCAAAGTGCCTCTCGATGAGAAATCGGTCAACGAGATGGTTAATTTCTTCAAACTCAAAACCAGTTTAGACTTATTTTATCGTGTGGGCATTGGCAGCATAGACAACAAAATGCTTAAGGAGTACGTAGCCTCCCGAAGCAATGTGTTTATGAGCTATATCAAAAACAAGATTCGCAAACCCACAGTACCCCCAGACATAGACAAGGATGAGATCACTGCCAATTACGACCAATTGGTTTTTGGACCAGACGAACAAAAATTGGACTATAAATTATCTGAGTGTTGCAATCCCATTCCTGGAGATCCAGTGTTTGGTTTTTTGACCATAAATGAAGGCATTAAAATACATAAGAAAAATTGTCCAAATGCGCTCAGCCTTCAATCCAATTATGCCTATCGCATCATGCAGGCAAAGTGGATTGATTCGTCACAACAAGAGTTTGCGACAAAAATTGAGCTCTCAGGAATAGATAAACTAGGGTTGGTCAATACCATTACCAAAGTCATTTCATCAAACATGCACGTGAACATGAAAAGCATCAGTTTCGAAACCGATGGTGGTATTTTCAGAGGAAAGATTAACGTAGTGGTCAACAATAACAGCATGCTTCAAAAACTCATGGACAACCTGAAAAAAATTAATGGAATCGACAAGGTGACCAGAGTTTAATTTTGTGTAAATTTGCGGTTGACATTATGAGCAAGAAAACGGAACAGACCAATCAAGAAATAGTTAAGAACGTGTTTACCAAGTTCTTGGAAGACAAAGGCCATCGTAAAACGCCAGAGCGATATGCCATACTTCAAGAGATCTACGATAGTGAAGAGCATTTTGATATAGAATCCCTTTATATCAAGATGAAAAACAAAAACTATCGTGTGAGTCGGGCCACGCTCTACAACACCATTGAGATCTTAATGGAATGCGCCTTGGTAAGAAAGCATCAATTTGGCCAGAATCAAGCCCATTATGAGAAATCCTATTTCGATAAGCAGCATGATCACGTCATTTTAACCGATACAGGCGAAGTGATAGAATTCTGCGATCCGCGAATTCAATCCATCAAAAAAACCATTGAAGAGGTGTTTGATATTTCAATTTCCAACCATTCACTCTATTTCTACGGAACCAAAAATAAACCCACAAATTAAATTCAAATGGCAGTAGACTTACTACTTGGACTCCAATGGGGCGACGAAGGCAAAGGAAAGATTGTTGACGTCTTGACCACCAAATACAATATCATTGCACGCTTTCAAGGTGGCCCAAATGCTGGACATACTCTTGAATTTGATGGCATCAAGCACGTGTTGCGCACCATTCCTTCAGGGATTTTTCGTAAAGATTCCATGAACGTCATTGGTAATGGTGTCGTTATAGACCCAGTGGTTTTTGTACAGGAATTGGAAGGTTTGGATAAATTTAATCTCGATTATAAATCGAAGTTGATCATCTCTAGAAAAGCCCATGTCATTTTACCAACCCATCGCTTGTTGGATGCAGCTTCGGAAACTTCCAAAGGAAAGGCAAAAATCGGCTCCACCCTCAAAGGTATTGGTCCAACGTATATGGATAAAACCGGAAGAAACGGAATAAGAATAGGCGATCTCGAATTGGATAATTGGAAAGATAAATACCGCGCCCTGGCAAACAAGCACGAGGGTATGATCGCTTTTTACGATGTGAAGGTCCAATACAATCTCGCGGAAATGGAAGCAGAATTTTTCGCTGCTGTAGAACGTCTCAAAGAATTACAATTTATTGATAGTGAGGAATACCTCAACCAAGCGCTCAAAGACGGAAAATCCATTTTAGCCGAAGGTGCGCAAGGTTCGCTTTTAGATATTGATTTTGGCACCTACCCATTCGTAACCTCATCCAATACAACTGCTTCTGGTGCTTGTACTGGTTTGGGTGTCCCTCCCAATAAAATTGGAGAGGTTTTTGGGATTTTCAAGGCCTATACTACGCGAGTAGGTTCAGGCCCGTTCCCAACCGAATTGTTTGACCAAGTTGGCGAAGATATGGCAAGAATAGGTCACGAATTTGGTGCGGTCACCGGCCGCGCGAGACGCTGTGGCTGGTTGGATCTTGTGGCGCTACGCTATGCCTGCCAGGTAAATGGTGTGACCCAATTGAGCATGATGAAAGGCGATGTGCTTTCTGGCTTCACGAGTCTCAAAGTATGTACCGCTTACCATTACAAAGGCAAGGAGATCAAACATTTTCCGTTTAATATTGAAGCTGAAAACGTCACACCCATCTACACCGAATTTAAAGGCTGGAAAGCAGATTTGACCAAGATGACAGAGGCGTCCCAGTTTCCGAAGGAATTGAACGATTATATCGATTTTCTTGAAAAGGAACTGGAGCTACCTATAACCATTGTTTCCGTTGGCCCAGACCGTACGCAAACCATAAACAGGTAAATTCCAAAAATAAAAATTCCAAATTCCAAGGCTCAGCTTTAGAATTTGGAATTTTCATTCTCCTACCCACTACCTACTACCTACTACCCACCACCTAACTCCTAATCCCTAATCCCTAATCCCTAATCCCTAAATTGATAAATTGATAAATATCTGTTAAGATGGCACAAGCCAGAGTCCGATTAACTATTTTTGAGTTCAAATCATTCCGCTTGAAAACCACTATTCAATACTTTTTACTCCTTTGTTGCTGCTTTTCCGCAGTACAATTGCATGCGCAAGAACCAAAGAAAATCCGAATAGAATATTCTGGTTTCACGGTAAAGGATAGCCTTTTGGGAGAGAACATTACCACTTTTGTGAGAAGTGACCAATCCCAAATACACGTGGTTCATGAAGGAATAGACATGTATTGTGATAAAGCGATTTACTACCAAAATGAGGATTTTATTGAGGCCTTCAGCAATGTGCGTATGAACCAAGGCGACACCATTAACATGACCTCCAAATATGTGGAGTATAGTGGTATTACCCAACTAGCTTTTGCGGCGGGCAATGTGGTTTTGACCGAGCCTCAATCTGTCTTGACTACAGATACACTTTATTTTGACCGCACCAAACAAGAGGCCTTTTACAATAGCAAAGGCAAGGTTGTACGGGATTCCTCAGGAACCATTACCAGTCAAGTTGGTCGTTATTATATGACCGATAGCAAATACCGCTTCTTAAAGGATGTGGTTTTGATTAATCCTGAATACACTTTAAAAACCAATCAGCTCGATTTCTATTCTGAAACAGGTTTTGCCTACATGTACGGCCCTTCAACCATAGTTGGAGAAGCGAGCACGGTGTATTGCGAACGCGGTTTCTACGACACCAACAATGACATTGGCTATTTTATCAAGAACTCAAGAATCAATTACGACAATCGCATCGTTGAGGGTGACAGTTTGTATTTTGATCGCAATAAAAGCTTTGCCTCTGCCACGAACAATATCACGGTCACAGACACCATCAACAAATCCATCATCACAGGGCATTATGCCGAAGTGTTTCGAGAACAAGATTCAGTCTTCATTACCAAACGCGCCTTGGCCATTACAATCCAAGAGAAGGATTCAGTTTTCATTCATGCCGATACCTTAAAAGTGACGGGTAAACCAGAGCATCGCATTACCAGAGCGTATTACAATGCCAAAATGTACAAGAGCGACATGAGCGGCAAGGCAGATTCCATTCATGCCGATCATAAAACCGGCTTGACACAACTCATTAATCTCAAACGATTCAATACTGGCGATGCGTTTTCAGTAAAACGAAAACCATTGATCTGGAATATGGGCAATCAAATGTCTGGCGACTCCATCCATCTTATTTCCAACGTGAAAACCGAGCAGTTAGACTCGCTCAAGGTATTTGACAATGCATTTTTGGTTAGTAAGGACACCTTAAGTGAAGGATTTAATCAGATTTCAGGCCAGAAACTCATCGGTCTTTTTGCAGATAATGAGCTGTACAATGTAGATATCATTAAAAACTCTGAAGTTATTTTTTACACACGGGATGATAAGGATTCGTTGGTAGGCATCAATAAATCCAAATCGGGAAGCATCAATCTCAAATTTGATGGCCCATATAAGATCATAACCTTGATCAATCAAATAGATGGCGATATTTATCCGGAATCCAAATTTCCTCAGAACGCCAGGAAATTTAGAAATTTTGACTGGCGCGGCGATGAGCAACCCCAAAGTGTTGAGGATCTCTTTAAGGATGACCCGCCTTTGGAACTTGTCAACATAAAAGGTCTCGATGCTTTTGTGCCCGAAGAGGAATTTTTTGATACTGCACTTTTTGAGCGTATTGACGATGCCAGAAAAAAAGACAAAGATGAGGTCAATAAGGCCGAGCGCAACATTCCTAAAGAGGCACAACAATCTCGTTTAAAACGAGATGCCACCAAGAAAGCAGGAGCGACAAAACAAAACAAATCCGCCGACAAACAAAATGGTGATTAGTATATTGTCTACCATGACTTAGGAAAGACAAGGTCAACCCATTCTCAATGCTCGTGCTATCGCAACCCAAATCGATCGGAAATTAAATAACATTCATGAAAGACGATTTTTTCAAATATCAGGCCCAAACTACGCCACATCCTTTAGCCATGACCGTGTCGCATGCCGAAGGCTCTTACATTTATGATGAGAATCAAAAGGCCTATCTCGATTTTGTGGCAGGCGTTTCTGCCTGTAGTTTAGGGCATAAACACCCTAAAGTCATTGCAGCGATAAAAGCGCAACTGGATAAATACTTACACGTCATGGTTTATGGCGAATACGTGCAGGAAACGGCAGTGGCCTTATCCAAATTACTAGCATCACTCCTTCCCGACCCACTGGAATCGACCTATTTAACAAATTCAGGTACTGAAGCCATTGAAGGCGCCATCAAATTGGCAAGACGCGTTACAGGGCGCAGCGAAATCATCTCAGCCCATCACGCCTATCACGGCAACACCATGGGCGCGATGAGCATCATGGGCTATGAAGCGCGTAAAGCCGCCTTTAGACCATTGATTCCCGATGTGAACTTTATTCATTTCAATGATGTTTCAGATTTGAATAAGATCAGCTCCAAAACCGCTGCGGTGGTATTGGAAACCATCCAAGGTGGCGCTGGTTTTATTGAGCCACTAAATGGATACCTACAAAAAGTAAGAGAGCAATGTGATGCTGTGGGTGCATTATTGATCTTGGATGAAATACAACCCGGCTTTGGTCGCACGGGAAAACTATTTGGTTTTGAACATTTCAATTGTGTGCCAGATATATTGGTCACAGGAAAAGGTTTGGGCGGTGGCATGCCCATTGGCGCTTTTACTGCAAGCAAGGCGCACATGCAATTGCTACAAGACCACCCCAAACTTGGCCACATCACCACCTTTGGTGGCCATCCGGTTATTGCTGCTGCTGCACTAGCCACTGTAAAGGAAATCACAGAAAGTAATCTCATGGCAGAGGCTTTGGAAAAAGAACAACTCATTAGAACCCATCTCAAACATCCATTGATCACAGAGATTCGGGGCCGCGGACTCATGCTCGCAGCTTTTACGCCTTCCGCGGAAATCACAAATACCGTAGTTTTAAAAGCCCAAGACGAGGGATTAATTTTGTTTTGGTTGCTTTTTGAGCCAAAGGCCATTCGCATTACGCCACCTTTAACCATCTCAAAAGAAGAAATCATCAAAGGTTGCCACATCATTCTTCAAATTTTAGATGGGATTTTGGCAGAAGAAATATAAAACGAAAGCCTTTCAATTATACTGATTTACAGGAGTTTAAAAATTTATTTTTTCAAAAATCCTACACCTGTTAATTACTTTGTTGAAAAGATAGCGCCTAAAAATCATTGAAACCTCATTGAGAACCGTACATTTAATTTAACGAACAACAGTATTTGCTTATGGAGTTTAGTCAACCTAACGACGATAATCTTTCGCTTGCCCGGTTTGAGTCGATGCTCAAAACCAATAATGTGCTGTTTTTTGATTCTGAAGAATTCGAGAATATCATTTTCCATTATCTCGAATCTGGAAAAATACCATTAGCTAAGAAAGCCATAAAAATGGGCTTAGAGCAACATCCAAGCTCTACCAATCTATGTCTCTTCCAAACAGAAATGTTTATCATTGACAATAAGTTTGATGCGGCAGAGCAGCTGCTCAACCAACTTTATGAAATCGAGCCAAACAATGAGGAAATCTATATTCAAAAAGCAAATCTGCTATCAAAAAGTGACCAACATGAAAAAGCGGTAGGCACACTGTTGACTGCTTTGGATATGGTCAAGGAAGAGGAAGGCGTTGCAGAACTTTACGTGCTCATTGCCATGGAATATCTATTCTTGGAGCAATTTGAAAATGCCAAGCATTATTTTCAAAAATGCCTTGATATAAACTACGAAGATTATTCGGCCTTGTACAACATTATTTATTGCTACGACTATTTGGGCGAAGGCGAAGAAGCGATATCCTTTTTGAACAGTTATTTAGATGGAAATCCTTACTGTGAGATTGCCTGGCATCAATTGGGTATACAATATTATGCCATCAAAGATTATGATAAGGCCTTGGCAGCTTTCGATTTTGCAATTATTTCTGACGATACCTTTGTAGGCGCCTATCTTGAAAAAGGCAAAGTACTGGAAAAGAAGAAACAGTTCAAAGATGCCATTGAGAACTATAAAATCACATTGGCATTGGAAGAGCCAACCTCCTTTGCACTCTTACGCATTGGGTATTGCCAAGAAAAATTGGGCAACGATGATCTTGCAGTGCAATCGTTTTACAAAACGGTTCATGAAGATCCTTTGTTGGATAAAGGATGGATTGCGATCACTAAATTCTACAACCGAAAAAAGAACTACCAAAAGGCACTTTTCTATATCAATAAGGCCATAAATATCGATGGTGAGAATGTAGTCTATTGGAAATTATATGCGCAAATCAACCACCGTCTCAATTTTATTGAAGAAGCGGAACAGGGTTACAAACGCACTATAGAACTGGGCAATTACGAATTGTCCACCTGGTTGGCTAGGGCAGATCTACTCATTGCCTTGGGCGAATATGAAGCCTCTGTACTCAATCTCATCCAAACGGCAGAGTTTTATCCCGAAATAGCCGAAATTGAATTTCGTCTGGCGGGACTTCACTTTGTCTTACATGAGAGCAGTAAAGGCCATTATCATTTGAAAAACGCGCTCCTGTTGAACCCAGACTTCAAATATATCCTAGAAGAATTATTTCCTAAAGTACTGCAAAAACCGTCGGTGCAACAAGTGATTTCAAAATCAAAAAATTCCGCTATCTAACAAGACCAAAGCATCACTAAATTAATAGTCGTCATTTAAAAAGTGACTGTCTATATTATCTTTGCGTTTTGTTACCTTTACCGCTGATTGAGCCTAAACTAGATGCAAAGACAATTAAAAGATTACATCGTGCTGTCCCTTAAAGGTGTTGCCATGGGTGCGGCAGATGCGGTGCCAGGTGTTTCGGGTGGTACTATCGCACTCATTTCTGGGATTTACGAAGAATTGATTGGCACCATTGGAGCTGTCAATTTCTCGCTTTTAAAAACCCTTAAAAATCAAGGTTTCAAGGCATTTTGGCAGCAGCTCAATGGAAATTTCCTATTGGCGCTACTCTCAGGAATCGCAGTAAGTTTTGTTCTGTTTATGCGTTTGGCCAAATACCTATTAGAGCAGCACCCTGTTTTAATTTGGTCTTTCTTTTTTGGGTTGATCATTGCCAGCATTTATTTTGTGGGTAAACAAATCAAAAAATGGAATGTGCTGAATGTCTTTCTGCTCATTATTGGCGCGATTGCGGCCTATTACATTACAACCTTGCCTTCCATGGGCGCCAACAGCAATCCGTTTTTTCTTTTTTTCGCGGGGGCTTTGGCTATTTGTGCCATGATCCTACCAGGCATTTCGGGCTCCTTCATATTGGTGATTTTAGGCGCTTATAAAACCTTGAGCGACGCCTTACATGATTTTGATCTCAAAAAAATTATAATTTTCATGACTGGTGCAGTGATTGGCCTGCTTAGTTTTAGTAAAGTGTTGAAATGGTTGTTCAAAAACTATCACAACCCTACGCTGGCTTTACTCACTGGTTTTATAATAGGCTCATTGAACAAAGTATGGCCTTGGAAAAAAACCATCTCGGTCTTAAACGAAACAACGGGGGAAGTAGCCAATTTCATTGAGGTTTCTGATGTAGGCACACTTTCTATTTTTCAACAGCAAACCAATGATTTCGAAACTTATAAAACAGTTATCGAAGAAAGTATTTCTCCATTCTCGTATGCCGGGAATCCACAATTGCTCTGGGCCATCCTGTTGATGGTTTTTGGTTTTCTCTTAATTTTCATACTAGAACAAATCGGGACGAAACAGGATTGATATGCAACAAAGCACCAGAACATTTACAGATCGTTTTTTCCTGATCATTAAAGGTCTTGGTATGGGAGCTGCCAACAAAGTGCCAGGCATTTCTGGCGGTGTGGTAGCATTTGTCGCTGGTTTTTATGAAGAGTTCATTTACTCGCTAAAGCAAGTCAATAAAAAAGCCTTCAAACTCTTGATCGCCGGACGCTTTAAAAGCTTCTACCGCTACATCAATGGGAGGTTCCTAGGCCTTTTGTTTTTTGGAATGATTGTGAGTTATTTTAGTGTCTCCAAAATTCTCGATTACTTTTTGAGCCACTATGAACTCTATGTATGGAGCTTGTTCTTTGGCATGATCTTAGGCTCCATTTATTACATCAACAAAAGCTTTGATGACTGGCATTACAAAAGCATCATTTCACTCATCATTGGCGCTGGTTTAGGCATAGGCATCAGTTTTTTAAATCCTGCCAAGGAAAATGACAATCTCATTTTTGTGTTTTTCTGTGGCATCATCAGCGTTTCTGGGATGACTCTACCTGGCTTTTCAGGATCTTTCATCTTGATTTTATTGGGTAATTACGTTTTGCTTTTGGTAGATTCAGTCAATTCCCTTTACGATACCTTTGCCGAATTGATCGTTGGCGATTTCAGCTTTATCCAAAATACAGCACGCATAAGGCTGCTAAAAGTATTGGCCGTATTCACCTTAGGCTCCGTGGTTGGGTTGGTCACGTTTTCACATGTGTTGAGCTATGTTTTGAAATATTATCGAAGCATCACAACTGCATCGATAATTGGTTTTATCGTTGGTTCATTGGGTGTTGTTTGGCCATGGAAAAATACTATCTTTAAAACCGATGACGACGGTGGATTATTGTACGATTCCGTCGGAAAAAAAATCATAGAAAATTACGAACGCTTTTTACCTGAACTCAATGCTGAAACTTATTTAGCCTTCGCCTATATCATTTTTGGGATACTACTTGTTTTGGTTTTGGAATGGTACGGACAAAAAACACGAACAAATGCGTAGATTGGGATTGTTGGGAAAAAACATTGAATATTCCTTTTCGAGAGGTTATTTCACTAAAAAATTTACTGCGGAAAACCTTGCGTTTCGCTATGAAAATTTCGATTTGGAATCCATTTCACAATTTCCAGAGCTTATAAAAAGCAATCCAGATATCGTGGCCATGAATGTGACCATCCCCTATAAAGAACAGGTCATGCCCTATTTAGATGAAATCGATGCAGAAGCTACTAAAATTGGAGCAGTCAACACCATAAGCATTTCTGAAAATGGACATCTAAAAGGCTACAATACCGATTATCATGGCTTCAAAACTGCCATTTCGCCTTTACTGAAACCACATCACAAAAACGCCTTGATTCTAGGCACTGGTGGCGCATCAAAAGCGATTGCACACGCCCTTAAAACCATGCACATCGCATTTGATTATGTGTCTCGCACAAAAAAACAAGGCGTCGCTTACACCTACGATCAACTTGACGACCTCATTATTGAACGCTATCAAATCATAATCAATTGCACTCCAATTGGTACGTTTCCAAAAATCGAAGCCTGTCCCGATATTCCATATCAGGCGCTCAACGCTGAGCATTTATTGTTTGATTTGATCTACAATCCTTCAGAAACCGAATTTTTACGCTTGGGGAAAGCACAAGGTGCAACAACATGCAACGGATATGCCATGCTAGAATATCAAGCTGAAAAAGCTTGGGAAATTTGGGCATTGGTTTAAAATATAATTTCATTTAGCGTCGATAGTTGCAGTTTCTTCCGCAGATCAAACCATTTGGAAGCATGGTTTTACCCTCCTTGCAATACCTAAAAGACGATCCTCCCTTAAATTGGCAATAAGATCAATCCTAAGACAAAAGGGACCTAAGACAAACAACAAATCTTTTGAATGACTGATATTGAGACTTTTATAAAGTAATGCGTTTTCACACCCATCTTATTACGGTTGGCAGCCTAAGTTTAAAAGTTTCAAGCTAAACCTTTAGGTAGATGCATTTTATCGATATTCGAAGCAGCTCCAAAATATTTGAAGGCTAATAAAAAGGCTTGGTTTTTGTAAATTGGTTGCCTATTAGTATCTTAGCCATCTAATAGAAAACATTGATAAAATGTCTGAGAATGATAACCTGCACAATGCAGATGGAAAACGAGTAGAAAAAGTCAACCCTCAAGCGCCTGACGAAAATCCTACCACAGAAAATAAAACCACTGAAACCAACCCTGTTTCAGAGCCTACAGAAGAAACTCCTGAAACAACCTCAGAAGATCCTTTGGGTAAAGATGTTTCAGACCAACTGGTAGAGCGACCTAAGGACCCTGAAGCAGAAATACCTTCGGCCACTGAACATGCTGAAAGCCAATCGGAAGCTGATGCCAGCAATTCAAATGCTTCGGAAGAATCTACTGAATCAAAAGAAGAATCGGTTCCAGAACCTTCTGAAGAACCATTGAAAACAGAAGAAATCAAAGCTGAAGCCATTTCCGAAGCGGTATCTGAACCAGAAGTAAAACATAGCGACAATGTTTCCGAAGCAGCACCTGAAGCTGATGAACATAAGGAGCCCATAGTTTCAGAATCGAAAACGGAAAACACTTCCGAAGAACAAAGCGAAACCCCTTCCGAAGAAAAAACGGAAGCCAGTTCCGCAGCGGTATCTGAACCAGAAGTAAAACATAGCGACAATGTTTCCGAAGCAGCAACTAAAGCTGAAGAACATAAGGAGCCCATAGTTTCAGAATCGAAAACGGAAAACACTTCCAGAGAACAAAACGAAACCCCTTCCGAAGAAAAAACGGAAGCCATTTCCGCAGCGGTATCTGAACCAGAAGTAAAACATAGCGACAATGTTTCCGAAGCAGCACCTGAAACTGAAGAACATAAGGAGCCAATAGTTTCAGAATCGAAAACGGAAAACACTTCCGAAGAACAAAGCGAAACCCCTTCCGAAGAAAATAAGAAAGCCCCTACAGAAGCCAAAAAGATAGACGCCCACGTTGACGAGATCGACCAGTCCAATGCCGAAGATGCCGAGGATGAAGGCAATAGCGAACGCCATACCGTTGAAACCAAGGAGTATGAAAAGATGACCATGGCGCAGTTAGCCGAAGAGTTGGAAACCCTTGTTGAGCAGCGCAAAGTACAAACCATAAAATCCCAAGTTGACGAGATCAAATCTGAATTCAATTCAAAATTTGACGAACTTCTCGAAGAGAAAAAAGAAACGTTTTTAAATGAAGGTGGCAATGAGATTGATTTTTATTATTCCACAGCAGAAAAGAAACGTTTTAATGCCGCCTACAAAACCTATCGCAACAATTTAAAAGCTTATTATAAAGCCCGCGAAAATGATCTAAAGGCCAACTTGGAAAACCGACTTCAAATCATTGAAGACATCAAAGGGCTCATCAATGTTGAAGAGAATATCAACACCACCTATAAACAATTCAAGGATTTACAAGAGCAATGGCGCGGTGCTGGCCCTATCCCACGTGATGTTTACAATAACGCTTGGAATTCTTACCATCATCAAGTAGAAGTGTTTTATGACTTTATGCACCTCAATCGTGATTTGCGCGACATGGACTTCAAACACAATCTTGAGCAAAAGACCAAACTTATAGAGAAGGCTGAAGAATTAGCCGAAGGTAACGATGTCAATCACGCTTTTAGAGAACTGCAGGCCTTACATAAGCTATGGAAAGAAGATTTAGGCCCTGTTGCCAAAGCGCACCGTGACCCTATTTGGGAACGTTTTAGCAACGCCACCAAAACCATACATGACAAGCGCCAAGCCTATTTTACCGAATTGGATAAAGCCAAGGAAGGCAATTTGAAGCGTAAGGAAGCCATAATACTTAAAATTGAAGACGTGGTCAAAGACACTTCAAACACGCATCAGGCCTGGCAAAAAAAGATCAAAGCCATAGAAGCTTTAAGAACGGAATTTTTTAATTCTGGACGTGTGCCAAAGCCTAAAAATGAAGCCATCTGGAATAAGTTCAAAACTACGGTAAGATCCTTTAACAGTGATAAAAATGCATTTTACAAAAACCTGAAGAAAGACCAATATGAGAACCTTGAAAAGAAAAAGGAACTCATAAAAATTGCCAACGAACACAAGGAGAGTGATGATTTTGCAGCCACAACCCCGTTGATGAAAAGAATTCAGGCCGATTGGAAAAAAATTGGCCATGTCCCAAGAAAAGACAGTGACAAGGTTTGGAAACAGTTTAAGAATGCCTGCAATCATTATTTTGACCGTATTAGTTCGCAACGCAATGAGGCCGACAAGGAATTGCTGGTTGCCTATGAGCAAAAAAACGAGTTTTTAGACGGCATGAAGACTTTAGAACTTTCTGGAGAGCACAAAAAAGACATTGCGTTGATCAAAAGTAAAATTGAGGATTGGAAAAACATAGGTGCTGTTCCCTCCAATAAACGCTATATAGAAGGCAAATTCAATAAGGTTCTTGATGCCCTTTTTGGAAAATTGGATATGGATAAATCCAAATTGGAGATGATCAAATTTGACAACAAACTTGAAAATCTTGCCCAGCCCGATGATACGAGACTTTTGGATAACGAACATAATTTTATAAGAAAACGTATTGACGAGGTCAAAGGAGATATCAATCAATTGGAAAACAATCTTCAATTTTTCTCAAACGTAGATGAAACCAATCCATTGGTAAAAGAGGTTTTGAACAATATCGAACAACACAAAGCCGATCTAGACCTTTGGGAACGCAAGCTGCAAATGGTCAAGAAGAAATACTAAAATTAGTGCGGGGTTAAGTACTAGGCCCCTTGCGCTTCTCAACAGTAGCGCCAATACAACTTATTGAAAACTAATCAAATATAAAGACAGAAGACCATCCCAAAGGATGGTCTTCGCTCTTTCTCATAGCAATTTAACGACGCAAAGGGCGTTAATAAGAAAGTAAAAAGGCTTTTAAAACCTATTCTACTTTATATACGGGGTTTTTGGGTTTTCGGTTTTATTGAAGCATCAAATTCATTCATTAGCACCTTTAAAAAACAACTTATGACCTTTAATAAGAATTTTGAGCAAAACTAAGTAGCATTAATTGTGTACAATTTTTCTTAACTTGAGAAAAACTCCTTTTCCAATGAAACAATTGCTGATCAATTTTTATGAAGCCTTTCAAAGACTGGATGCTGAAGCCATGGTGGCATGCTACCATCCCGATGTGGTATTTGAGGATCCTGCCTTTGGAGTGCTTCATGGTAATCGTGCCAATAATATGTGGCGAATGCTTTGTAAATCACAGGAAAGCAAGGATTTTAAGTTGACCTATTCCAGTGTGGAAGCTAATCAAAACACTGGAAGCGTTTTATGGGAATCCTTTTACACCTTTAGCAAAACAAATAAAAAAGTACACAATGTGATCCAAGCCCAATTTAAATTTAAGGACGGCAAGATCATAGAGCACATTGATGAATTTGACTTGTACGATTGGTCCAAACAAGCTTTTGGGGCTAGAGGGCGCATTTTGGGTAAAACCTTATTCTTTAAAAATAAACTGAAGCACCGCGCAAATTTTTTACTGACTAATTTTGAAAACAAACAGCGCTAAGATTAGCTTTGAGAACTGTGGCTCGCAAGACGCATATTAATAATGTGGCCAATATTACAAACGAAAAGACCATTTTAGAAGCATCTAAAATGGTCTTTTTATAGGGTCATATTGAAGCACTGTTTCTTTTTAGGGACACGAGGTTTACTTTATGTTTCAGCATCCAAAATACACTTTTGGTATTTCAAAATTTGTGCCAAGATCTAATTACAAACCGAAACATACTAAGTGTACTCAGGTTTTTTACCTTCCACACCTTGATAAAAGGCTTTCATGAACTTGAAATCGGCAGCCCTATCATGAGTGGGATGAAAAGGTTCGGAAATGTGGTTTTCTTTGTTTTTAAAATCCAATGTAAACATAATGATGGGCACATTAGCAGCTTTGGCGATGTAATAAAAACCGGTTCGCCACTCGGTTACTTTTTTACGAGTCCCTTCAGGAGCAAGCGTTAATCTGAATTCCTCCTTACTCTCAAATAATTTCGCAATGGCTTCAACCTTATTTTGACCTGAGGTACGATCTAGTGCCGCACCGCCTATGGCGCGAAAATAATAGCCAAAAGGCCAATGGAAAAGTTCCTTTTTGCCCACAAAATTTGTTTTGACCCCAGTGACCTTCCGCAGTAAGAGACCTATATAGAAATCGTGCCAACTCGTATGTGGTAGGGCGATGATGACCGCTTTTTTGACGGTATCTTTTGAGAAATTGAGATTGCCAGTGACTGTCCATCCCAACAGTTTAAAGTAAACCAACTTTGCAAGCCAGCGCATATTACATTTTTTGATAAAGCGCCTTAAGCTTATCGTAAGTAATCACATTTTTCCAATTTTTACCTATAGCATTTTCCCAGAGTGGTTCTAGACTCAATGCCACTTTGATCATCACATCAAATTGCTCATCGCTTAGATCGGCACAAATGCCCTTAGGCAAAACAATGTTGTGCTTTTGCTTCATTTTTTTGAACAGCTGCACACCTTCAGGATAATAATCTTCCAAATGATCAAAAACGATGCAATTGCCAATACCATGCTTAGTACCCAATAAATAAGACAAACCGTAGCTCATGGCATGCGCCACGCCCACTTGTGAGTAGGCAATACTCATCCCCCCGTGCCAAGACGCCATCATGAGCTGGTCTTGGGCTTCTTCGTCACTAAGTTTGTCATCCACAAAAATATTCTTGCAGAGTTCATAAGCCTTTTCGCCATAACTTTCACTAAAGGCATTGAGATAGGTCCCATTAAGGGATTCAATGCAGTGAATGTAACAATCCATCCCCGTATAGAACCATTGGTCTCTTGGCACATCTCTAGTCAATTCTGGATCTAGGATCACTTGATCAAAAGGGGTATAATCAGAATTTATGCCCAATTTTTTATCGGGACCGGTCAATACCGTTGTGCGAGACACTTCTGCTCCCGTACCCGAGATGGTAGGGATGCCAACATGATAAACCGCTGCTGATTTAACCAAATCCCAACCTTGATAGTCTTTGGCGCCTCCTTTATTATTGAGCATAATGGAGACTGCCTTGGCCAAATCCATAAGTGAACCTCCACCAATACCAATTATGCCAGACGGCCCATCATTATGATTGAGTATGATTTGGTCCACCAACTCATCGACCTGAGCGGTTGTAGGCTCCTCATTTGCTGAAATGTAAAGAATTTGGTCCTTATAGGCCAACGGAATCCTTGAAGTGATCCAAGAGTCCCCCTTAAACACATCATCAACCAAAAAAATAAATGGCGCTTTCACGTTTAAACGTTTGGGCGCTAAAATATCCTGAAGTTGATCAAAACTGCCTCGTCCAAAAACAACTCTGGACACCATTGGGAAATTTTTATAAGTCATGAAATCGTATTCTTTAACAAAAATAAAAACATAGTTTGAATATGTCTTGCACTATTGCGATAATGTTGGAATTATTTGGGAAATCTGCCCTAATAACAAGCTCTCAATCAAACAGGACTAAGATCATTTCAACTTGGATTCGTGTTTTAGTTCTGTTTTAAATTATTTAATAAGTTGCGCCAATTTAAACTTCAAATCCACAGCTCACGAATTGACACATTTTCAGGGTTTTAATTATTGTTGGTGTAAATGCGTTTAAGCATTGAAATGTAGCATTACTCCAATAACTTTTTAAGTTCTTTCAAACTTTTTAAGGTTGCATAAGCCTTTCCGTTGCTTTGCTCGGCATCTACTTGCTCGTGTAACCAGGTGGTATGAAACGGAACGTGAACGGCCTCTGCCTTTAAATTGACTAAAGGCAATATATCTGATTTTAAAGAATTGCCCACCATTAGAAATTCAGAGGGCTTTACCTCCAAATGCTTCAACAACCTGGAATAATTGGATTCCTGCTTGTCACTCAAAACTTCAATATGATGAAAATATTTTAAAAGGCCAGATTTTTCCAGCTTTCGTTCTTGATCCAACAAATCGCCTTTTGTGATCAAGATTAGTCTGTGGGTTTGCGAAAGTTCCTTGAGGCTGTCCTCAACGCCCTCTAGCAGTTCCACAGGTTTATTGAGCATGTCCTTGCCAATGTCTAGGATTTTCGAAATACTTTCATTTGAAATACTGTAATTGGAAATCTCCAAAGCCATCTCGATCATGGATAACACAAAACCTTTGATGCCGTAACCATAAAGCGGCAGGTTTTTAATTTCCATCCTAAACAATTCTTGGTCTATGGTATTGGCGGTTTCATAAGGCGCCATCAATTTTGCGACCTCCAGTTCGGCCTCCCTAAAATAAGTCTCGTTGACCCAAAGGGTATCATCGGCATCGAAACCGATGACTTTTATATTACTGTACTTTCTTTTCAATCTTATCTGTTTTTGATGGCAAGGGACTGGTTTATTGTGGATTTCATGGATGCTAATGTTTGATCGATTTTGTATTTGATGTTATGCGCGATGAATCGCGTTTTGTTGTGCGCGATGAACTGGGTTTTGTTTTGTTATACGCGATGAATCGCGTTTTGTTGTGTTATACGCGATGAATCGCGTTTTGTTATGTTATACGCGATGAATCGTGTTTTGTTGTGTTATACGCGATGAATCGCGTTTTGTTATGTTATACGCGATGAATCGTGTTTTGTTATGTTATACGCGATGAATCGCGTTTTGTTTTGTTATACGCGATGAATCGCGTTTTGTTATGTTATACGCGATGAATCGCGTTTTGTTGTGTTATACGCGATGAATCGCGTTTTGTTATGTTATACGCGATGAATCGCGTTTTGTTTTGTTATACGCGATGAATCGTGTTTTGTTATGTTATACGCGATGAATCGTGTTTTGTTATGTTATACGCGATGAATCGCGTTTTGTCATGTTATACGCGATGAATCGCGTTTTGTCATGTTATACGCGATGAATCGTGTTTTGTTGTGTTATACGCGATGAATCGCGTATCTACTTTGACCATTGTTTTTTGGCGCGTTCCAAATCTTCTGGCGTATCGATTTCCACACCTTCTACTTGGGTCTCTACCATTTTTATGCGTTTTCCATATTCCAAATATCTAATGCACTCAATCTTTTCCGTGGCTTCAAGAAACCGCATTGGCAGCTTATAAAAATCCAACAATGCTTGTTTTCTGAAGGCGTAAACCCCTTTGTGTTATACGCGATGAATCGCGTATCTACTTTGACCATTGTTTTTTGGCGCGTTCCAAATCTTCTGGCGTATCGATTTCCACACCTTCTACTTGGGTCTCTACCATTTTTATGCGTTTTCCATATTCCAAATATCTAATGCACTCAATCTTTTCCGTGGCTTCAAGAAACCGCATTGGCAGCTTATAAAAATCCAACAATGCTTGTTTTCTGAAGGCGTAAACCCCTTTGTGTTTAAAGTAGCGCGCACCAGCTTCTCTATCTCTTGGGTATGGAATTGGACTTCTAGAAAAATAAAGCGCAAAGTTATCTTGATCAACAATGACCTTTACAGTATTGGGATTGGCGATTTCATCCCAGTCGTGAATCTCCACCATTAAAGAGGCCAAATCGATCTTATTTTCATGGTCATTTTGAAAAACCTTCAAGACCTTTTCCAAACTTTCACGTTCGGTAAACGGTTCGTCGCCCTGCACATTCACAACGATATCAATATCCAAGTCTGCCACTGCCTCTGCAATGCGATCGCTTCCAGATTGATGTTCTTCCTTACTCATAATGGCCTTACCGCCATTGGTTTCAATCTCATTAAAGATGATGTCACTATCGGTTACCACATAAACTTCGTCAAAAAGTTTTGTGGCCACAGTAGCCTCATAAGTTCTCAAAATTACTGTTTTACCTCCAAGATCTTGCATGAGCTTTGCAGGAAAACGCGATGCACCATAGCGTGCTGGAATCATTGAAATAATCTTCATCTGAATCAATAAGAGTTTAAATCAAAAATAGAACTTTTAAGCCAATTTGCTAGATTCATGGTTAATTTCTTTTTTGTTTTTGACCTATTATTGGATGGGTGTTGCAAATGATTCCGTAGTCTCTGGAAAAAGCCCAAAAGTAACCACTACGAAATGCCTAGAAATAATTTTTGCAGCGAAGCCCGTATTGCAATTGAAACCTAAGCATTTGAATATGGTATTAGGTATTGGGAATGAGTTTTGAAGCTTGATCTGCAAGTTTTGAATGCTGAGACTGTAGACTAAAAAGTAACGATTGTCAACTGAATACTAAGAACTGGATACTGAATACTAAAAACCTCATTCCTCAAAGAAATCATCCTTAAAACCTATAAGATACAGTTTGTCCTTGGCTCTTGTGATTGCAGTGTACAACCATCTCACGTAATCGCGATCGATGCCATTTGGTAGATAGGGCTGCTCGACAAATATGGTGTTCCATTGCCCACCTTGTGATTTATGACACGTAATGGCATAGGCGAATTTCACTTGCAGGGCATTGAAAAAATGATTGTTCTTCGTTTTCAAGAACTTCTTATAATTTGAGGTTTCATCTTGGTAATCCTTTTGCACTTCTTGATACAACCTGTTACTATCTTCATAAGTAAGCGATGGTGTCTCGGCTTCGAGCGTGTCTAATAGCAAGACGGTTTCAAAAGGTGCCATATTGGGATAATCCACCATTTGTATTTTTACTTCTGCAAATCTAAATCCGTATAATTCCTTGACTGAGAACATCTCAAGCACTTGCACGATGTCTCCGTTGGCGATGAAACCGGCATCTGTGGTGGGCTTGATCCAGAAATAATTGTTTCGTACCACCATTAAAAAATCGCCAACACTCAGCTCGTTCTCGTTAAAAAGAATTCGGGTTCTAATATTTTGATTGTATAGATTGGCGCGTTTATTACTGCGCACGATAACAGCGGTTTCTTCGTGGCCATTTTCAGAATAAGAATCGTTGATGGCATCCATGATCTCATAACCATCGATTAAGCGAATCACATCGGGAAAGGACTTGATGTTGAATTGAAAGGACTCAAAAAATTCATTTTGCAGCACCTCTCTTAAACGTGTCGCATTCTCTAAGATACCACTATCCAATTCTTGTCTTACAACCTCATCCAACTCAACGGTGATAAGCCTTTTATTATAGTGCAACTCTAAAATTTGAGCATCCAAGGCCGGAGAAAGATCAGATTTCACTGGTGGCAGCTGAGCCTTATCGCCAATTAAAAGCAATTTACAGTTATGCCCAGAATAGACGTACTGCATGAGATCGTCAAGCAACGACGTGCTTTCATGATCCTGCCCGTCTGAAGTACTGTCTGAAATCATCGAAGCCTCATCCACAATAAAAATGGTGTTGCGATGCTTATTGGGCTGAATCACAAATTTCACACCTCCGGTTTTATTTTTCTTCGGAAAATAAATTTTCTTGTGAATGGTGAAGGCTTCCTTTTTGGAATAATTCGAAATCACCTTGGCCGCACGTCCTGTAGGCGCCATCAAAACCGCCGATTTCTTAGCTTCCCACAAGTGCGATACCAAGGTGCCAACAATACTTGTTTTTCCCGTACCTGCATAACCCTTAAGCAAATAAAGTTCATCTTTAGCATCATCAAATACAAATTTTGACAACTGATCCAGGACTATATTTTGTTTGGAAGTAGGCTCAAAAGGGAATTTGCGCTTTAATAATCTATAAAAATCTGATGCGGTCATTAAAATGGGGTTTTACAATTAATTGCAAGATAAGATTAATACCCAAGACCATTTAATGTGGGGCATTACATAAAAATGTTGCTAAATTAGAAACAAATTTTATATCTTTCAACATTGTTTGATTTTTAGCTGCAATGTTTTAACGAATAAAAAAAAATTGTAGATTTGTCCAACTCCTTAATAAAAAAATAAAAACACTAACTATGTTAAATGTAATTCTTGTTGTTGTAGGTCTTATTTTGCTTACAATATTAATTGTTTGGTTGATAGACCGGTTTGTACCAAAAGGCATAAAACCAATCATACACATCGTGCTTTGGGCAGCGATTATCTATTTGGGCTATCTAACCTTTGACTCTGTTTATGGTGAGATCAAATTTAATGAGCTCAAAACCGAACGTTACAAAGTGGTCATTAAAAAATTAAAGGATATTAGAGATGCCGAGCTCGCACACAGAACAGTAACGGGAGAATTCAATGGCGATTTTGACAATTTAATACGTTTTGTAGATACTGCACATTACACCATTGTTGAGCGCCGTGACTCTACAGTTGTCGATGCCGAATTGACGAAACGTTTTGGTGGTGTTGAAACTACTAGAGATATTGTGATTTTAGATACGCTAGGTACTGTACCTGTAAAAGATTCCTTATTCGGGGCAGACACTAGATACAAGACCATGATGAATCTTCCTGAAAATATAGGGCCTGAAGGCGCTAAATTTGAGCTTAATGCAGGTAGATTGTCAGGATCTGGCATTCCTGTGTTTGAAGCTTTCGTTAAAAAATCGGTGGTTCTATATGATCAGAACAAGAACTTGATCGCTAAAGAAGAAGAGGTCATGTCTGTTGACGGTGTTCGTGGACCTACTATCAAAGTTGGTGCTATGGACGAAGTTTACACCAAAGGGAACTGGCCTAAAAACCTCGCACAAGATTAAAAAACAATTCCTCCCAAGCCTTTTGGGAAAACGGTTACGAGTGTCATACTTTTAATAAACCCGAAACCATTGAAAACACTTTCAAAAAAAGCATTGTCCATTCAAATTAGTTTGAATGGACTTTCTTTTTGCATACTAGATACTTCTGAAAAAACCGTGCACTATCTAAAATCGGTCACTTTTGAGAAAAAGAAGGCCCCTCATGAGCTCTTGGAAAAATTGAAAGCGGCCATTGAAACCCAAAGTCTTCTCCAACAACCCTTTGATGCGGTATATTGCGTGTATCAAAACGAATTGTCCTGTTTAGTGCCAGAACCTCTTTTTGATGAAGAAAATCTGGCAGAATATCTCAAATTCAACGCTAAGATTCTCAAAACCGATTACCTTGCCTACGATGCGATACCATGTATCAAAAGCATGAATGTCTTCATACCCCTAGTGAACATCAACAATTATATCTTTGAGACTTTTGGCAAGTTTACTTATAAACACGCCTCTACGGTTTTGATTGAAAGTCTAATTCAAAGGCAGCACCAAACCATAGGCACTGCACTTTATCTAAACGTGAACAGCAGCAGCTTTGAAATGCTAGCCATTAAGAACAAGCAACTTCAGTTTTATAATAGCTTCAATTATCACAGTAAAGAAGATTTCATCTACTACCTATTATTCACTGTGGAGCAGTTAAAGTTAGATCCAGAGGCCGTTAAATTGTATCTCTTCGGCCATATTGACGAGCAAAACGAGCTCTTTCAAATAGCATATCGTTATATTAGACATGTGGAGTTATTTGAACCAGAGCAGCAGTTCAAAT
Source organism: Subsaximicrobium wynnwilliamsii (assembly GCF_007997225.1). Taxonomy (GTDB): domain Bacteria; phylum Bacteroidota; class Bacteroidia; order Flavobacteriales; family Flavobacteriaceae; genus Psychroserpens; species Psychroserpens wynnwilliamsii. Next base: position 64,907 of record NZ_VORM01000002.1, on the reverse strand, counting down.
TGGATCGCTCTATAACGACCACCAATCTATCAGCTTATTTTTCACTGCTAAATAGCTTTAACTAATGCGCATCATATCAGGAGAATTTAAAGGACGACGCATCACCGCGCCAAAAAAATTACCAGTAAGGCCCACGACCGACATGGCTAAGGAATCGCTGTTCAATATCTTGAACAACCGCTATTACATTGACGAGATTTCGGTATTGGATCTGTTTGCGGGCACTGGAAACCTAAGTTATGAGTTTGCCTCTCGAGGCTGCGAACAAATCACAGCGGTTGATCAAGATTACGGCTGTATAAAATTCATAAATGAAACTGCCGAAAGCTTCGGAATGACCATCAACACCATCAAAAGCGATGTGTTCAAGTTTTTGGAACATGCACAAGGCTCCCACACCGTGATCTTTGCCGATCCGCCTTACGAATTGCCAAAAGAAGAATTTGCTAAGATCGCGCAATTGATTTTTGAAAACAGTCTTCTCAAGGAAGAAGGGATTTTAGTGATTGAACACTCCAAACGCACCGATCTATCAGATCTCCAGCATTATGTGAAATCGAAAAGTTACGGCGGAAATAGTTTTAGTTTTTTTGAAATCGCTACTGAAGAAGAAGAAGAAGAAGAAGAAGAAGAAGAAACTGACTGAGTTTTGATAGGCTGTTTCGCTGAGGCGCGCGGAGTTTGCGCAGAGGTTCACAGAGACTTTTTTTTGAGACTTTTTTTGAGAAATCGGTATTTGGTTTTGAATGCTTCCGGGAACAAGTGATTGTTGGCCGGCTCTTTCGCAGAGCTTCGCAGAGTTTGCACAGAGATTCACGGAGACTTTTTTTGGGAAATCGGTATTTGGTTTTGAATGCTTCCGGGAAAAGTGAGTGTTGATAGGCTGTTTCGCTGAGGCGCGCGGAGTTTGCGCAGAGGTTCACAGAGACTTTTTTTTGAGACTTTTTTTGAGAAATCGGTATTTGGTTTTGAATGCATCCGGGAAAAAGTGATTGTTGGCCGGCTCTTTCGCAGAGTTTGCACAGAGATTCACGGAGACTTTTCTTATAAGATCGATATTATTTCTGAATGCTTCGGAAGAAAAACAGGAGTGTTGATGGCTGTTTCAGTAAGATACAATGAGGCCTTTTTTAAAATTTGAAATCAATCGAAAAATCTTCCGTAGAAAAAAGAAACGCTATACTTCTGGCATACTACTTACGTTGCACGTCTTTAAACTGCGCTATTTTCAGAATTGGTACACCATTATTAATCTTATGTAGAAACAGAAAAACTCCCTGAAAATTCAAGGAGCCTTTTTGAGTAAGCAAATCTATAAGCCGAATTCTGTACGTTTCATTTTCTAGAATCTAAATCCTAAAAAAGAAAAGCCCTCATCATTTATCTGCGTTTACTGTTACCAGCAAACTTTAGCTGTCTACCCTCTAACAATCGCGCGTGCACGCTCCCGACTGCCTCCATCAAATAATCGATGACAGGCAGGTCAACGTTAGTTTACATGACATTGCACCACATAGAGTTTACCTGGTTTCACTACAGCATGACCTGTACTTGCTTTCTGTTGCACTTTTCCTCACCTCACGGTGGGTGGCCGTTAGCCACTATGATTGCACTATGGTGTTCGGACTTTCCTCCATCCCGTCCCAATAGCAATTGGGACAGGACAGCGATAAGGCGATCTACTTGTTGGCAAAAATACGATAAAGCTTAACTAATTATGGCTATATTTCCGCAGAAAAACATTTAGGTCTTGATTCCCATGAAACCCTCATTTTATATCACTTTATTAAGCGCACTTTTTAGTCTTCAAAGCTTCGCCCAATTTGATGGGAGTAAGCACCAAAGCAATGCTGGCTTGCAGCTAAAAAACCGAATCTTACTCGTGCAGTACCAAGAATTCAAAAGTGACAACGCCCTCAATTACAATACATTTATTGAGAGCGCTCTAAGCAAAATCTGGACCCTTAATGACAGTGTTATCTACGTGAACAATACTGAATTTGCAGTGCTCAAAATGAAGCATCCCAAGCATAACAACTATGCCTACCTAAAGTACAGCACTTATGATAAGGTAAACGAGTTCCCCAGTGGGAGCCTAGTACTTGGACTCGTTGACGAACCAAATTCCACCTATTTTGTACATGTTGCCCCTTTTGACGAAAAAGGTCTCAACACAGCAGATTTAGTGTTTGGACTCGAGCTGCTTCAGCAAAAAATAAAACGAGCCACTGCCACCCCAGAAGCATCAAAATGGACCGACTCAATTATTGCACAGCCTCAAATCATCGACTTTAAAAACAAAACCTTACTTATTGACCAAACTTTGACCTCCTCGGTGGTGCAAAAAAGTATTCCGCAATTCTATAAGTATGACTTTGAGTTTGCAACAAAAACAAGAATCGATGAAGCGTTATTAAATCGTGATCCAAAATTCATCTTTTTGAGAGCAATCCCTTTGACCACTGTGCCAACAAAAAGCAAAGACTACAGTGATGAAGCAGGCGTTCAAATAATAGATAACAATATTTACTTTTCAAAAACCTACGAAACCAAAATCGCAAAGAGCGAGATGAGATTCGTGAATGCAATCCTGCAAGCAGACGATAGAAGGTTGCTCTATATAGGCAAGCCTAAACAAGGCGACAACCAAGTGGAGCTTTCCTTTTTTGAAACGCTTTCAAACGCATTAAACTGAATAAAACTGTTAATAACTACTAAGAATTGACAAGTTCAATATTCCGAAATTAGGAGCTTAAGTTTTAACTTTGTCATCTAAGATTTTTTCATGGAGCATTTTGTTGTATCAGCCTTAAAATACCGGCCACAAACGTTTAAGGACGTTGTGGGCCAACAGGCAATCACCAACACCTTGCTCAACGCCATTGAACATAATCATTTGGCACAAGCGCTTTTATTCACTGGCCCAAGAGGAGTAGGCAAAACAACCTGCGCCCGTATTTTGGCCAAGATGATCAATTCTGATCAAAACACAAAAGCCGATGAGGATTTTGCCTTCAACATTTTTGAGTTGGATGCTGCCTCAAACAACTCGGTAGACGATATCAGAAATCTTACCGATCAAGTGCGCATCCCTCCTCAAGTAGGTAAATATAAAGTCTATATCATTGACGAGGTGCACATGTTATCATCTGCGGCCTTCAATGCGTTTTTGAAAACCTTGGAAGAGCCACCAAAACATTGCATTTTCATTTTGGCGACTACCGAAAAGCACAAAATCATTCCTACGATCTTGTCACGTTGCCAAATTTTTGATTTTAAGCGCATCACGGTTAAGGATGCGAAATCCTATCTCAAATACATTGCTGAAGAACAAGGCATCAATGCCGAAGACGACGCCCTGCACATCATCGCCCAAAAAGCCGATGGCGCCATGCGTGACGCTTTATCCATTTTTGACCGCGTGGTCAGTTTTTCGGGAAAGGAACTTACGAGGCAAGCAGTTACAGAGAACCTCAACGTTCTGGATTATGAGACCTATTTTGAAAGTACCGACTTGATCTTGGAGAATAAAATCCCAGAGTTGCTGCTTCAATTCAATGCCACCCTATCTAAAGGATTTGATGGCCACCATTATATTGCTGGGCTGGCCTCGCATTTTAGGGATTTGTTGGTGTGTCAAAACGAGAAAACCATGGAACTGCTTGAAGTTGGCGACGATACCAAAGCAAAATATCTCGAGCAATCTCGAAAAGCGTCCTTTGATTTTCTCATCAAAGGCATCGATCTGGCGAACGACTGTGATCTCAAATACAAAAACTCAAAAAACCAACGCCTGTTGGTCGAACTTTGTCTCATGCAGCTTGCCTCTATCACTTTTGATGGAGAAAAAAAAAATAGCAAAAACTACATAATCCCGGCTTCGTATTTCGAGGCAAAGGGCATCAAACCCATTCCTGTAAAGCTTCCGAAGGAAACTGCTCCTAAAAAACAGGAGGAACCAGTGCTGCAGGTTTCCGAAGAAAAAATCGGCACCCAAAAGCAAGGTCAACCCTCGACTCAAAACCCATCGCATCAAGTACAGGAACCGCGTGCCATTGTTGATTTAAAAACAGACAGACGCACCTCTGGCCTATCACTCAAAAGCATTAGGGAGAAAAAAGAGCACCTCATCAAACAGATGGACGTGGTTGTGGCTGAAGACGACCTGCCCACCGAGGCATTTACCCAGGAGCAATTCAATACGGCTTGGAAGGATTACATTTCACAATTAGACAAAAAAGGAGAAAAGATCATGGTGTCCATCTTAGAAATGGATACGCCAAAACTCAATGGGACCGATATTCAGTTGGCCTTTCCCAATGAGACCTTGCGCGTGGAATTGGAACGCGCCCAATTTCCGCTCATGGAATTTCTTCGGAAAAAACTGCGAAATTTTAGCCTTAAACTCGATATAACTGTGAATGAGGACGTCGCCAAAAAATACGTTTTCACAGCGGAAGACAAATATGAAAAGCTCAAAGAAAAGAACCCTAATATTGAATTATTGCGTCTCACTTTTGGGTTGGACCTTTAAGCCCAGCGAAGCTGAAGTATTTGTGAACTCATCAAAATCGCTTACATTTGAATTGTCTAGAAAAATACGTTTAATTTTTAAGGGCAATGAAATGCATTTTAAAATTTAGTTTATGAAGCAAATTTTATCGATTTTAAGTTGTTTAGCCCTATTGTTTTTATCCAGTTGTGACCAACGCAGCAGCGAAAAAGAACGTTTGGAAAACGCCATTTCTGAATTCAATCAGAAACAAACCGTATTGGAGACCCAAACATTTTATCCCGAAACTTACACGGAAATCAAAACCGATTCCATCATCTCAGATACCTTTAAGGTAAGCATTAGCAATTACAGCAACATGCAAAAAACCATTGTACTTAATGAAAAACCTTCCGTTAAAACCGAAGCATCAAAAGCGCATCGTGTCTTTGAAAGCGATGTATTGGTGGCCGTACAGAATAAAGTAATATTTGAAGGCCATTTTTCCGCAGTAGATTTTAAGAACAACAATACTTCCGAATTTTGGAAGGACGCCACTTTAGAACACATTTGGGTCAATCAAGATCAATCCGATGAAACGCAACTGTTATTGGGCGTTTCCATCGTGAACCCGAAAAGTAAGGCCTACAAATATTATGAAATGCGTATTGATCACTTCGGAAAACAAAGCATTCAATTAATAGAAGAAACCAGTTAAACAATCATGCTCGGACTCAAATTACCAACAGACCCACGTTGGGTCAACATCGTCGAAAAAAATATTGAAGACATTCTTACAGATCATGCCTACTGCGAGCAGAAGGCTGCCAGTACCGCGATATCACTCATTATAGGTTTTCCGGAATATTCTGATTTGGTGGAGGAAATGATCGCTTTGGTCAAAGAAGAGATGAGCCATTTTAAATTGGTGCACGATCGTATTTTGGAAAATGGGTGGATATTGGGACGAGATCGCAAAGACGATTATGTGCTCGCCTTGATCAAATTTTTCCCAAAAGGTGGCAGCCGAACCACACAATTGGTACATCGTTTACTTTACGCGGCCTTGATAGAAGCGAGAAGTTGTGAGCGTTTCCGGCTGCTTTCCGAAGAACTAAAAGATAAGGAATTGGCGGAATTCTACAGAAAACTCATGGTAAGCGAGGCCAACCATTACACCATGTTTCTAGGTTTTGCCAGACAATATGGCGACCGGAAAGACGTGGATCAAAAATGGCAAGACCTTTTGGAATACGAGGCCAGCATTATGAAAGAACTTAGCAAAAAGGAAACCATCCACGGTTAATCCAACGCCAAATCCACACTGGAAACAGTTTTGTAATACACACTTTTTATGATGCCATCTGAGAGTCCGATTTTTGGGACATAGATATCCTTGGCACCACTCCATTTCATGGCCGACAAATAAATACGTGTCGCGGGGATGATTACATCTGCCCTATCCTGGTTGAGTTCCAGTTCGGTGATGCGCTCTTCATAGCTGTAAGTTTGCAATTTATTATAGTAGCTGGTCAAGTAAAAATAAGTGAGTGGCTTGCCCAAGGCTTTCCCAGAAATCTTGAATATTTTGTTGATGTTGCCACCAGATCCAATGAGATCCACTTTGTGATAATCTTTGGTAACCAATTTTATCCAAGTTTCCAACTCCAGCCAAGTTTCCTTTTTAACGATATCGTTCAAGAGCCTTACGGTGCCTATTTTTACCGATCGGGAAGCGACTGTTTTGCCTAGATGAATCACAGAAAATTCGCTACTTCCACCACCAACATCCACATAGAGATAGGTTTTGTCCTCTTTGATATAGGATTGTAAATCGGTTGCTGCGATAATGGCAGCTTCTTCCTCACCATCGATGATGTCTATGAAAATGTCTGCCTTTTTTTCTATAAGTTTTGATATTTCTGCGCCATTATCTGCCTCTCGCATTGCTGAAGTAGCACAGGCTTTATAGGTGCATACCTTATGGGATTTCATCAATAGTTTAAAGGCCGTCATGGTATCGACCATGCGTTTTTTGTTTTCTTCGGAAATGGCCCCGTTCACAAACACATCAGAGCCCAAGCGAATGGGCACTCGCACCAAACTGCTCTTTTTAAAAGCGGTGGCTTTCCCTTTTTGTTCAATGATATTGGCAATCAACAACCGTACTGCATTGGAACCGATATCAATTGCTGCGTATTTTTTTATTGTAAGCATTACTAATTCAATTTGTTTTTAAAATAATCGTAAAGTGCAAATTGCGACCTTACGCGCGGTAAGCTTTGAGCTTTGTAATTATTATCTGGACTGCCATCTATAATTCGGGATTTCACATTGTCGCTCCAACAGATTTCAAAAGTATCCAGCAATTCCTGCTTCAGATTCTCTTGATAAATTGGACAGCTCACCTCCACCCGATTCTCAATATTTCTAGACATCCAATCGGCTGAAGAAATATAGATTTTAGGATCATCGTTATTGCAAAACACATATAACCGGGTATGCTCCAAAAATTTATCAATTATAGAAATCACTTCTATGTTCTCACTCATTCCCTTCACTCCAGGTATCAAGCAACAAATACCTCTTACGATCATTTGGATCTTGACACCTGCTCGACTCGCTTCATACAGTTTATCGATCATTTTATAGCTCGAAATACTGTTGAGTTTTAATTTGATGAATGCAGGTCTCCCCAATTTCACGTTTCTGATTTCTTGATCAATCAACAGAAATATTTTGGACTTGGTGTAATGCGGTGATGTAATTATATGTTTGTACCTATAAATAAGGTAGTTGATCTCAAAAAAACTAAAGACTTTATTGATATCCTTCAATATTTTTTGATTCGAGGTAAATAAAGTGAAATCGGTGTAGAGTCTAGCGGTAGACTCATTAAAATTCCCGGTGCTAATAAATCCATAACGTTTAAGGTGATGCGCTTCTTCGCGCTCAATCACGCACAGTTTGCAGTGCACTTTGAGACCAGTAACCCCAAAAAGCATAGTGATGCCCTCATCTTGCATTTGTTGGGCATAATCAATGTTAGCCTGTTCATCAAAACGCGCCCGTAATTCTATGGCTACGGTAACCGATTTTCCGTTTTTAGCGGCATTGATGAGGGAACTGGCCACGTGACTAATTTGAGCCAATCTATAAATGGTAATCTTAATGGTTTTGACTTTTGGGTCCAACGCTGCTTCCCTCAAAAACTTAACGATATAAGAAAAAGTTTGATATGGGGTGTGCAACATGTAATCCCGTTCAGAAATCGTTTTGAAAATACTGGTCTCCAAACTCAAGCCTTTCACCTTCAAAGGAACGATTTTATCGTACAGCAAATCGGTTCTGCCCAAACTAGGAAAGCCCATATAATCTCTACGATTGTGATAGCGCCCGCCAGGGATGATACTGTCTTTGGAATCAATACCCATTACAGACATCAAATACTCCAAGGTGACCCCATCGATGGTTTGGTCGTACACAAAGCGCACTGGCTCTCCAATTTGGCGGTCCTTGACACTTGCCGAAATTTTCTCAATAAAGCTTTTGCTCAAATCACTGTCAAAATCCAATTCACCATCCCTGGTAATTTTGATCATATGCGCAGAAATCTCTGAATAGTTGAAAATATTGAAAATATCATCCAAACAGTAACGCAATAAATCATCTAAGATAATAATGTAGTCCTTGTCATCCTTCCTAGGAAGCACCACAAAGCGATCCATGGATTTGGGGATCTCTATCAAGGCGAATTGGCGATCACCATCTTTAAGTTCCATTTTCACAGCCAGATATGCCGATATATCTTCAAGCATAGGCAACTCTACCTTATTGTTGAGTATGATGGTTACCAAGGCCGGACTCACATGTTCAATAAAATAGTTTTTGATGAAAATCTGTTGCTCGGCATCCAACTCAGTCTCCTTGATCACGAATATATTTTTCTTCTCAAGCTTGTTTTGAATATTGCTCAAAATATCAAGGCTTTTAGATTGCTGCTTGATAACGATATCGGTTATTAGTACTAAGAGGTCACTGGCTTTGATACCCAGTTCACTTTTGCCACCTTTGCCCGCTTCATCGATTCGTTTTATGGTGGCATAGCGCACCTTGAAAAATTCATCCAGATTATTGGAGAATATCCCTAAGAACCTTAGGCGCTCTATTAAAGGCACATCTTCATCTGCAGCCTCTTGCAGCACTCTGCCATTAAATTGCAACCAACTCAACTCACGGTTGACATAATCATTTTTTTGCGCTTTAATCATTTACTTAAAATCCCTGGGAAATATGGTTAGACTCGTTTTACCTTTTTTAATATCGACCCATGAATTCACATCAAAATCAATGGCGACCAAACCAGAGGTTGGCAGGTTGTCAATATATACATCTCCAAATATATTGCAAATAGATGTGAAAGCATTATTATGACCAAAAATCATAACATTATTGTAACGATCATCCAATGATTTCATGAAATCGATCACAATTTGTCCTTCAAAATCGTATAATTTGTCCAAAACAGTCACACTTGCCACTTCACGATTGAAAACTTTCACAAAAATTTCACATGTTGAAAATGCGCGGTTTGCAGCGCTTGAATAGATGGCGTCCAAGGAAACTTTTTTAGTCAAAAAAGCTTCGGAAACCAAGTGCGCATCGGTAATACCTCTTTTTTTGAGCGGTCTTTCTTTATCGGTCACATCGTGTTCCCAAGATGATTTTCCGTGTCTTACTAGAATTATTTTCTTCATTTTAAGTTCGATTAAGTGCAAATTTTTCCGATAAAATGTTGTTTATTTCCATTTTAACGATTATTTTCGTCCCTTTAACATTTATATTTGTTATAGCCAAACATAATGAGTTGCTTTGGCAACATTATTTAATATCATATAATGATCCCAAATCAAAGATATATTAATAAATCCATTTCCCTTGCATTGGTTTCCGATGCACTTCCCTCAACACAAGTTTTTGATTTTAAAGGTTATTATATGTTAGGCACCTATTTAGGTAAGTCTAATAGTGGTAACTAATGAAATATGTGGATCAGAATAAGCTTAATTATTTTGATGTTTTCTAAGTTTTATAGTGTTATTTATTTTTCTCAAACAAACTAAATTTTAAGTGTATGTTAAATATTACTTACTTGAAAAAGCTATATAGAAGCTTTTGGTTGCTTCTATTATTAATGAGTTTTAAGACGTTTGCACAAGCTCCTACGTCATTTCCTTGCGATGGAACACTGTTCTATCAAACCATCCAATTAGACTCATCCATTGCTGGCGTGGGAAGCGCTGGTGATTTTGTGCTTTATACTGTAAATCCCGATAATGGAGCGTTTACCTTTTTCTCCAATTTATCGGTTGATGATGATGGCGCAGGCACAGGTGACGTTGCCTTAATTGGTACCATAAATGGGCTTGGCTTCAATACCATAGATGGTTTGCTTTATGGTATTGATTCAACTTTAGATTATTTGTATCGCATAACTCCAAATGGTTTTGTTGAGAACTTAGGCATAATTAGTGGCCCCATTTCGGCGTCTAACAACTATTCCGGTACTTTTGACAATAATGGGATTTATTATGTTTTGGGCAATAATCAAAAATTGGTAAGTATTGATCTTTCATCCGAAGTAAACGCGGGAGATCCTCTTGTCTCTACCTTAGTCTATGATGTTGGTAAGAGATCTCCAGATATAGCGATTAACCCTACCAACTTTAAAATGTACGGTTGGGATGGCGCAAGGAGACAGTTGTTTTCAGTTGATCTAAACAACGGTGATGTCAATGTTATTGGTCCAGCTGCCAATACGAGCAACTACGATACATTTGGAGCTTTGTATTTCACTGCTGGAGGACAATTATTTGGTTATGGTAACGACGTAACTGTTGGCGGTAGCGGGAATACCCAAGAAAGTGTAGTCCAATTCAATCTTTCCACAGGTATTCCAACCACAATTGGTCTGGGAATTTCCGTCACAGCTAATGATGGCGCCTCTTGTCCGTTTGGCTTTGAACTTTTCAAGGACGCTCCTGCTGCGGTAGATTTAGGTCAGGTTTTCACATATACATTTACCATTTCAAATGCGACCAGTGATCTACTTCAAAATTTAGAATTTGTTGATAATCTCATGTCAGGAATCGTATTTGCTTCAGATCCTTACAATCAAACCAATGGTCTTTCAACCGTAGGGTCGACAAACGGGCAGACCTCTGCGAACTTGATTATCAACAATATTCCTGTTGGATCGAGTACTTTTCAAATTGATGTCATTACAGACTGCTCCGTACAAAATATGGTTATTAGCAATCAAGCTACTTTAGCCTCCGAATTTTTGACTGTGGTTTCCGATGACCCTCAAACTTCTGGTATAACCAATACCACCATTACAAATATAGAAGACCCAACCATAAACGTACCAGATCCATTGCAAATTGAAGGTTGCGATATAAGTGTGTTAAATGCTGCTTCAGCCGTGTTCCCTTTGAATACAACATCAGCCTCAAGCGATATCAAAGACATCTTTAATACCGTGGCCGATTATACCACCACAGCATCTCAGAATATTACGAGCATTACCTATATCGATACCATCGTTGACGAAGAGGCCTGCCCAATAGTTGTCAATAGGGCTTTTAGCCTAACAAGCACTTGTGGGACAGTTTCGATTATCACTCAAGTCATAAATGTTATAGATACCGTTGACCCTATATTTCAGGAGAGTCTGCCCGCAGATTTGACCTTCGAATGTAGCGACGAGATCCCTGTTGCTGAGACCTTGACAGCAACAGATAACTGCAGCCAAGCAACGGTTGCGTATTCTGAAACCATAATCCAGGGAGACTGCCCTTCCCAACAAACTATAGAAAGAACTTGGACTGCGACCGACGAATGTGCCAACACGCTTGTACACACGCAAACCATTTCAATTGATGACACCACTGCGCCTGTGGCTCCAGAAGCTCCAGCTGATATCACGATTGAAGAATCAGATCCAAACAATGTACCTGCCGTAACCTTGACTGCCGTGGACAATTGCTCAGGCGAAATTGATGCGACTTCGGTAGATACCGTAGATGATTCTGATCCTAATAACATCTTCATCGTTAGAACTTGGACGTTTGTTGATGATTGCGATAATAATTCATCAATCTCACAAACCATAACCTTATTTAACAATCCGTCCTTTACTTGTGATGGCACCGTCTTTTACCAAACCATTAAAATTAATCAAGACATAGAAAATGTTGGATCTGCGGGTGATTTCATACTCTACCTGGTCAATCCAAGTGGCGACTTTTCTTTCTTCGCCAACCTATCAGTTGATGATGACGGCGCTGGTACAGCAGATGAAGCTTTGGTGGGTTCTATTAATGCCATTGGTTTTAATACGTTGGACGGCTTGATTTATGGAGTAGATTCAACAAATGATTACCTGTATCGTATCTTACCTAATGGGTTTGTTCAAAATTTGGGAATCGTTTCTGGTCCAATTTCAAATACCAGTAATTACGCAGGTACTTTCGATAATAATGGAACTTATTATATTTTAGGTAACAATGGACATATAGTAAGCATTGAGGGAACAGAAGACATCCATCCTGGAGACCCCATAGTTTCAACGTTCTTGTACGATTTAAATTTGAACTCAGCAGATGTTGCTATAAGTCCTTCAGATTTAAAAATGTATGGATGGAAGAGCAGTACTAGACAACTGTTTCGAGTAGATTTGAGTACAGGAAATATTGAAATTATAGGACCTGATGCCAATACAAGCAATTATTTTTCTTTCGGCGGCCTTTATTTTACAGCTAGCGGTCAATTATTTGGATATGGTAACGACACAAACGTTGGCAGTCCTGGTAACTCTCAAGAAAGCGTCGTTCAATTTAATTTATCTACCGGTGAGCCAACTACCATTGGCATTGGGGTAGAAGTAACTGAAAATGACGGTGCATCGTGTGCCTTTGGATTCGAACTTTTAAAGGAAGCTCCTGATACAGTGGATTTAGGCCAAACATTTACCTATACTTTCACTATTGCTAATGCGACCAATGATATCTTAAATGATTTAGAATTTATCGACAATCTCGTACCTGGACTTGTATTTACTTCAGATCCTTACAACATCACAAATGGTATGACCATTACTGGCAGCACCAACGGACTTACCTCTGCAAACCTTGATATAAGTGCTATCCCGACGGGCTCAAGTACATTTCAAATTGATGTTATCACCGATTGCTCGATAACAGATATGGTAATTAGCAATCAAGCGACATTATCTTCTGAATTTTTGACAGTTACATCTGATGACCCTGATACTGCTGGGGTTACCAACACCACATTAACTCAAATTATAGATCCTACGATTAGCGTGCCCAATCCTTTAACCATTGAAGGATGCGATATTAGTGTAGTTAATGTTGAAACTGCTGTTTTTCCATTATCGACCACAATGTCAGATGATATCAAGGATGTGTTCAACACTTTGGAAGATTACACTACCACGGCACCTCAGAATATAACGAGCATTACCTATATAGACACTGTTGTGGATGAAGACAGTTGCCCAATCATAATAAACCGGGTATTTACATTGACCAATACCTGTGATGTTTCTACAACGTATACCCAAGTCATAAATGTTCAAGATAGCACGGCTCCTGTAACTCCAGAGGCACCAGAGGACTTGGTTTTTGAATGTAATGATGACTTACCAATGAGCATGGACTTGACCGCGGTTGATAATTGTTCGGGTGAGATAACCGTATCCCCAGTTATGACCACCGATGATACCAATCCTTGCAACGTGATCATGACCTTTACTTGGAACTTTACAGACGAATGTGGAAACACCTCCTCAATATCCCAAATTGTTAGGGTAACCGATGAAACTGCACCTGTGGCTCCAGAAGTTCCTGCAGACATGACTTATGAATGTATTGATGACATTCCAGAAGGTGTGGAGCTATCAACTTTAGACTATTGTGCTGGTGAATTGACTACCTTACCAGTCGATACTATAGATGACAGCGACGCTTGCAACGTGGTCGTTACTAGAACTTGGACATTTACCGATGCTTGTGAAAACACAACTGCGGTCTCCCAAACAATAACGGTTATAGATACCACTGGCCCTACTTTTACAGTGCCAAACGATATTGCCATAGATTGTGATCAAGATCCTACAGACATCACTTTAACAGGCGGTGTCGCAGATGCAGTAGATAATTGTGCTGCAAATGCCCTGGAAACATCTTATTCAGATTCTATAACAGACGGCACTTGTGAAAATTCAAGCATCGTGAGCAGAAGCTGGACGGTTACAGATCCTTGTGGTAATGCTACCATTTTGGTTCAAACCATTACGGTTCAAGATGCGACTGCACCAAGCTTTACAGTTCCTGCAGATATCACTTTTGAATGTGATACCGATGTGACCGATCTTAGTATAACAGGTGATGTGACCGATGAAGCTGATAATTGCGCAACAGGTCTCGATGCCACTTATACAGATGAAACTTCAAACAATGACAGCTGTACTTCCACCATTATCAGAACCTGGACCTTGACCGACGCTTGTGAGAATACCACAACCCAAGTGCAAACCATCACACTGCAAGATGATACTGCACCAAGTTTTACAGTTCCTGCAGATATCACTTTTGAATGTGATGCCGATGTGACCGATCTTAGCGTAACAGGTGATGTGACCGATGAAGCTGATAATTGCGCAACAGGCCTCGATGCCACCTATACAGATGAAACTTCAAACAATGGTAGCTGTGCTTCCACCATTATCAGAACCTGGACCTTGACCGACGATTGTGAGAATACCACAACCCAAGTGCAAACCATCACACTGCAAGATGATACGGCTCCAAGCTTTACAGTTCCTGCAGATATCACCATAGAATGTGATGAAGATGCTACAGATGTTAGCATTACAGGAAATGTTACCGATGCCACCGACAATTGTGACACCGAGCTCGAAGCAACATTCACAGATGACGTTGTGGCTGGTGAGTGTGATAATTCTTCTGTAATCACTAGAACTTGGACAGTTGCCGACGCTTGTGATAATAGTACAACCTTAGTGCAAACCATCACGGTTCAAGACAGTACTGCGCCAACCTTGGTTGGTGATTACGAGGCCAATGTTGTGCTAGCTTGCGGTGAGGACACCCCAGAAATACCTGAATTGGAATTTGTGGATGCCTGTTCTGAAACCGTTAATGTTGATTTTACTGAAAACACCGAGGATGAAGCTGCGATTGTGAGACAATGGATCGTGAGTGATGCTTGTGGAAATGAAGCGATTTTCATTCAAACCATTAGCATCAATGAGCAAGGCGAAATCACAGTGGACAACTCCACAGACTTATGTATCGAAGATGATTTTGATACAGACTTGTTTGACCTACTTTCAGGCGATTTTGACACCAACGGAACTTGGACAGAAGCCTCTGGCAATGCAGTAATTGACGGAAGCTTTTTCAACCCTACATCATTATTGGATGCCAGCGGAGACTATCCAGATAGCGCCATTCGTGATTATGTGTTCACGTACACAACCACTGGCAATTGTGCACTTACAGTAGATGTGACCGTTGCCATTAACGATGAGTGTGTTGTTGCGCCGGCACTACCTTGTGACCGTGATAACGTTGTCATCTCCAAAGCAGTCACTGCAAATGGCGATAATATCAACGATGAGTTTTCCATTACTGGCGTTGAAACTTGTGGGTTTACATATGAGTTGCAGATATTCAACCGTTGGGGAGCTAAAATCTATGAGAACTTCAATTATCAAAACGATTGGAACGGGACTGCATCAAGCAAATCCATAGGAAGCTCTGGCTTTGTACCAACTGGAACCTATTACTACATATTGAACATAAAGAATAGTGGATTTGAGCCTATCGCAGGACCTATTTACGTATCAACTAAATAAATCTTAACCTATATGAAATTTCTAAAGTATAGTATTATAGCCTTCATGTTGCTTAGCGGCCTGATGAGCGTTGCACAACAACTTCCGCAGTTTACGCAGTACATGTACAACACTATTGCGATAAACCCCGCTTATGCAGGAAGTAGAGAAACTCTAAGCGTTGTGGGATTGCACAGAAGCCAGTGGGTTGGACTTCAAGGTGGACCAACAACACAAACCCTATCCGTTCATGCGCCTTTGCGTAATGAGAAAGTAGGTTTGGGAGTTTCCTTTATCAACGACCAATTGGGCTACCAAAACTTTCAATACCTCTATGCCGATTTTTCCTATACGCTTAACTTAGGAGAAAAAGTCAAATTGGCCTTTGGCCTTAAAGCTGGTTTTACCGGGTATAGTCTGGACACTGATTTTCAACAAGCTGAAGCTGCTGATCCAGTAATATTTGGCTATGAAGATCGCTGGAAAGCCAACATTGGTACAGGTTTGTACCTCCATACCAACAGATGGTATGTGGGGTTATCTGCACCCCGATTGTTGAATACCGATTATTCTGGAGATCAAGATTTTCAATCGCTTGAGCGTATTAGCTATTATTTTACTGGGGGTTATGTGTTTGACTTGAGTGAGGAGGTTAAATTTAAACCTGCCACCTTACTTAAAATGACAAATGGCGCACCTTTATCTCTAGACCTTACCGCCAACTTCCTGTTTTTTGATAAATTCTGGCTCGGCCCAGCTTACAGAATTGATGAACGCGCTGGTTCTTTTGGCGGCCTTATAGATTTCCAAGTCTCAAAACAATTTAGAGTTGGTTATTCTTATGAGCACCCAACCTCAGATCTTAGGCCTTACACCTCAGGAACCCACGAGATCTTGTTGATGTTCGAACTCTTTAAAAGCAAACGTATAAAATCACCTAGATACTTCTAAAAAACCTATTCTTATGAAATCAAAGTTTTTAATCTTAATATTTGCGCTTAGTAGCACATTTATGATTGCCCAAGAAAGACTAGCAGATAAGTTTTTTAGCAATTATGGCTATGTAAAAGCGACTGAACTTTACCAAGAGGTTCTCAAAAAAGGCGATACCACACTAAACGTTTTAACCCGTTTAGGTGACTGCTATTATAATAATTCCAATTCTGAAAAAGCAGCCTTTTGGTATGCCAAGGCTTTTGATAAATATGGACAAGATAAAATCAGTCCAGAATATATGTACAAGTATATTCAGTCTTTGAGAAGCCAGAATGAGTACGAAAAGGCTGAAGATTGGATGGCCAAATTTATGATCGTTCAAAATGATGACTCTAGAACCGAAGAATACAATCCTGAAAACATTGTGAAGTATGACTATCTCAACGATGCTGAAAGGAACCGCGTAGTGACTCTTAAACCTGCTGCCTTTAATTCGGCAAACTCAGATTTTGGCGCTTACATTAAAGACAATATGCTTTATTTTGCTTCCGCTAGAAATACAGAGGGCAACAAAATCTACGGGTGGAACGATGAACCGTTTTTAGATTTGTACCAGCTCGCAATTACTCGAGACCAAGATAGCCTTTCCTTCGGACCGGCAGAATTAATGCCTTCGGAGCAGGTAAATTCAAAATATCACGAAGCCTCGCTGGCCATTACAAATGATGGCAAGACCATGTATTTTACTCGTGATAACATGTCTGGCAGCAAGCGAATTGATTATGACAAGAAAGGAACAACCCATCTTAAATTATACAAAGCCAGCTTGGTTGAAGGTCAATGGGAAAGCATTAT
Organism: Subsaximicrobium wynnwilliamsii; assembly: GCF_007997225.1. GTDB lineage: Bacteria > Bacteroidota > Bacteroidia > Flavobacteriales > Flavobacteriaceae > Psychroserpens > Psychroserpens wynnwilliamsii. The sequence continues at coordinate 47,679 of NZ_VORM01000002.1, read as the reverse complement.
AGAACTTCCGTTCAATGACATCTCCTACTCCAATGGCCACCCTGCCTTGAGTCCCGATAACAAAAAATTATATTTCGTGTCTGATCGTGAAGGCGGTTTTGGCAACACCGATCTTTATGTGGTGGATATAAAAGGCAATGACTCTTATGGCGAACCCCAAAATTTAGGCGCTAAGATCAATACTGAAGGTCGTGAGATGTTTCCGTACGTAAGTCAAGACAGCACGCTTTACTTTTCTTCCGATGGAAGATTAAATCTTGGATTCTTGGATATTTTCAAATCCAATGTTCTTAAGGATGAGACGGCAGAACCACTAAACCTGGGAGCACCATATAATAGTAGTTATGATGATTTCGCTTATTTTAATACTCTGCCTTCCGACGAAAAAGAGACAGGCTATACCGGCTATTTCTCATCCAACCGCCCAGGCGGCAATGGTAGTGACGACATATACATGTTTGATACACGCATTTGCTATGCCACCATTAAAGGATTTAGCAGAAAGAGTGTGGACAACACCATCCTTCCCGGGGTGACGGTACAGTTGATTGATGAAGTTGGCAAAGTCATTTCCGAAGTAAAAACAGGCGTTGATGGCGCTTATGAGTTTGAGGCCAACTGTAATTACACTTACACCGTATTGGGTACCATTAAAGATCATAAGCCAGATCAAATCTCGGTCACCACCACTAATAAGACTTCAGAAATTGAAAATGCAGATTTATTTTTAGAGCCTTTGATCAACGATAACCAAATTGTCATCAACCCTATTTTCTTTGATTTTGACAAAGCAGAAATTAGAACCGATGCACAATATGAATTAGAGAACATCGTAGATGTATTGCGCGCTCACCCTAAAATGATCATCAGGATTGAATCCCATACCGATAGCCGTGGTCGCGATTATTACAACATGAAATTGTCTGATAGACGTGCCAAAGCTACTGAAGACTATATTTTATCAAGAGGTATTGCCGAAGACCGCGTAGAAAGCGCAATCGGTTTTGGTGAGACCCAACTCTTGAATGAGTGTTCTAACGATGTGAAATGCACTGAAGAACAACATCAATTGAATAGACGTTCTTACTTCTATATTTTGAAGGATGAATAAACCGTTTTAACTGAATAAAAAAAGCAGACTCCAATTTGAAGTCTGCTTTTTTTTGGTTTAATTTAGGATATAAACCAAGGAAAAAAATCAATTGGTGTGCCCTTCACACAATAATTGGGATTGCTTTTAGAAGGGTTCAACTAAATCACTCCTATGGACTAAAGTACCATAGATTTTTTGAAACAGACTGAAAGTCTGTTGAATTCGTGAAATGAACAGTATCTCATTGAGTGCGCTTTGAGAAGAATAACAGATTTCGCGACAACCTGCCTACCGGCCAGGCAGGTTCGTGTAATTCGTGGCTAAAATATTTTTAGAGGCTGAAGCGAGATGGACCAAAGTACATAGTTTTAACTTTCTTTGAGACCAATAAAACCGAATCAATCCTCTTGATGTTTTGCTTTCTTACTCCCTTCATACATCACATATTTTACCAAACGTGCTTCCAATTTAGCATTGACAAGGTGGATTTTTCGTGATGGTCGCAACCCAACATGTTTTAAGGCTTCCAAATTAGAGGTAATGAACCAAGCATCGGTGCCTGGATAGCCCTGTTTAAGCGTATCGCCAATATCCTTGTAAAAAGTTTCCATATCAATGTCCAATCGTTCTCCGTAAGGTGGATTAAACAACATGTGCAATTTGGCATCCCCTTCTTTTTCCGTCTTGAAAAAGTCGTGGTGCTGCAACGTGATGAATTCCTCTAAATGGGCATTTTTAATGTTGTCGGTGGCTTTGGCAATCGCACTTGGTGATTTGTCATAGCCAATGATCTTATGATAAAATTCTCTAGTCTTACTCAATAGCGAGGCCTCTATTTTTTCAAATAAGTCCACATCCCAGTCCTGCCAGCGTTCAAAGGCAAACTCCTTACGCATTAAATTTGGAGGAATATTACAGGCAATCATGGCCGCTTCGGCTAAAATCGTACCGCTACCACACATGGGATCCATAAAATCAGATTGCCCATCCCAACCAGAAAGCATGACCAAACCAGCCGCCAAAACCTCGTTGATAGGTGCAATATTAGTGGCGGTTTTATACCCACGCCTGTGCAAGGATTCGCCAGAGGAATCTAATGAAATGGTACACATATTCCGGTCAATATGAACATTGATCTTCAAATCTGGGAACCTAAGGTCCACATTGGGCCGTTCCCCATCCAAATCCCTAAATTTATCCACAATGGCATCCTTGGTTTTGAGCGCTATGTATTTGCTATGCGTAAAAACCTCAGAATGCACCGTGGCATCAACCGCCAAGGTGCCGTTAGATTTCAAATAATCATGCCAAGGCATCTTATAGACTTGGTCATAAAGATCTTGTTCGTTCCTAACCTTAAAGGACTTTATGGGTTTTAAGATTTTAATGGCGGTACGCAAGGCTAAGTTGGCTTTGTACATAAAGCCCTTATCGCCTTCAAAGCTCACATTACGAACTCCTTTTTTAATGTGCATTGCGCCCAATTGCAACAATTCTCGCTCCAATAAATCTTCAAAGCCAAAAAGGGTTTTGGCCACCATTGTATAATTATTCTCCATGTGCATGTTCTTATAGGTTGCAAAAATAAAGTATTTTTGTGGTAACTGAGGATGATCTATAAACAGATGCATTTTCTAGCACAATACTTATGATCCCACACACACAACAATGGTTCGACTCTTGGTTTGATTCGCCATTTTACCACATACTTTATGAGGATCGCGATCATAGCGAAGCCCAACAATTTATGGATAATTTGAGCAATTACCTCAATCTCCCGGAGAACGGGACGGTCTTGGATTTAGCCTGTGGCAAAGGGCGGCATTCCATTTACCTCAACAGTTTGGGTTACGATGTGACCGGTGTGGACCTTTCAGAAAACAGCATCGCCTACGCCAAGCAGTTTGAGAATGAGAGCCTTCATTTTGAAGTGCACGATATGTGCAAACCTTTCAACAAACAATTTGATGCGGTCTTCAATCTGTTTACCAGCTTTGGTTATTTTGAAAAAGACAATGAGAATCTCGACACTATCAAAGCAATTCAGGCGGAGTTGAACGAATACGGATTTGGCGTGATCGACTTTATGAACAGCACCCAAGTGATTGAAAATTTGGTTGATGAAGACATAAAAACGGTTCATGGCATTGACTTTCATCAAAAACGCTATGTTAAAGATGGCCACATCATCAAAGATATTTCTTTTTCTGCGGAAGGAGAACACTATGAATTCCAAGAGCGTGTGAGAGCATTTACCTTAGCAGATTTTGAACAACTCTTTGAAAAAGCTGGCGTACATCTTTTGGATGTTTTTGGCGATTACAAACTCAATAAATTCCATAAACACAGCTCAGAGCGTCTCGTGATGATTTTTAAATAATGATATCGTATTTACTACCCATCCTAGCAGTGGTATTTGGCTTTTTAATAGCCATCGCCACCAAGAACACACAAAAGACAGCAACCAAACTCCTGCTCTCCTTTAGCGGCGCTTTTTTATTGGCCTTGACCCTATTTGAATTATTGCCTGAGGTGTACCAACATTTGGATGCGAAGACTACCGGTCTTTTCATCATGTGTGGGATTCTCCTGCAAATCATTTTGGAATTTTTCTCAAAGGGAGCCGAGCACGGTCATGTGCACATCCATAAAGAAGAGACAGACTTTCCATGGTCTTTATTCGTTAGTTTGTGCTTACACAGCTTTTTGGAAGGCTTTCCCATTCATGAACACAACGACATGGTGTACGGGGTTTTGGTGCACAAGATTCCCATTGCCGTCTTGATCACTACCTTTTTGCTGCAATCCAGTTTTAGCAAAACCAAAATCGCTTCTTTCTTGATTGTTTTTATGTTGATGACGCCTTTAGGCACTTTGGCAAGTAACAATTTGACCATTGATACAGCGTATCTTAGCATGATCAATGCCTTAGTGATTGGTATTTTCTTACACATTTCCACCACTATTTTATTTGAATCTGGAGAAGGCCATAAGTTCAATCTCTCTAAATTAGTGGCGATTGTATTGGGCATTTTCATTGCCTATCTCATTTAAGTTTTTTATTCTGAAACAATAAGCTTCAATCACATGTTTAGTAAAGAAGAATCACGCCAACTGCGACAGGAATTTTGGACGAGCTTCGGAAAGTCCTTTCCCAGAAAATGGATTCTATACGACACGAAGATCAAGGGCTTGGCATTTAAGTTCCATTTTGACACCAAGTCGGCAATGGTCGCTCTCGATGTGGAGGACGACTTAGAACAGCGCATCACTATTTGGGAACGCTTGGAGTCCCTAAAGTCGATTTTGAAAATGGACTACTTGCCCAACGCCATTTTCGCGGAAGAATTCATCTTGAAAAACGGCAAGGAAATCTCCAGAATCTATCTGCCCTTAGAACAAAAAGTGTCCATTCACAATAAAAATACCTGGCGTGAGGTCATGGTATTCTTTAATGATGAGATGTTAAAATTTGAATTGTTTTTTGAAGATTTTGAGGATGTGTTGCGTGTTTGAAATGTGCAATAATCACTGCTCATACGAGTTGCAATACAGAAATCAATAACCTCGGGGCAAGCCCACAAGGCCTGAATTGAAAAATGTTATTTGTATGTCGAGCTAAGCCTCGGGAAATAAAGTCCTCTGGAGGGATTAAATCACGTACAAATAAATCATCAGGAAATGACAAATGGCGCCTCCCAATACAAAAAGGTGCCAGATCACGTGGTTGTAAGGAATTTTGTGCACTGCATAAAACACAATCCCAATGGTATAGAATGCGCCTCCAGCAAAAAATAAAGCGAGACCGTTAGCGGTCATACGGGCTGCCAAAGTAGGATAGTCAAAGACGATCAACCACCCCATGACCAAATAAAGCAACGTGGAGAAAATCTCAAAACGCCCCGTAAAGAAAATCTTGAGTATCAAGCCAAAGGCTGCAATCCCCCAAACAACGAAGAATAAAGTCCAGCCCAAACTATCGGGTAGCATGATCAATAAAACTGGGGTATAAGTACCTGCGATGAGTAGATAGATACTGATATGGTCCACAATTCTAAAATAATGCTTGCGTCGTTCTCCTTTTACAGCATGGTAAAAGGTTGAGGCCAAAAACAAGACAACAATTGAAAGTCCATAAATGACCACACTAAACATGGCGAATGGCACATTTTTTTCAAGAAAGACAATGAGCAAGAACAAACCTATAATTCCTAAAACCGCACCAATCCCGTGGCTCCAAGCATTCAGCTTCTCTTCAAAATCACTTTGTATGCGCATTAGTCTTTGGTTTTTGTGGCGGCGGTGTTATGTCGCCATTTATCCGAAAGGTCATAGAAATCAAATTTTACAGCTGGTTTTTGGCGTTCCAAAAGACGCTGCTGAAAGGCGCGTTCCAAAATATCCTCAATCAAGAAATCCTCCTCTACCAACATGGGATCAAATTCTTCCTTCAGTGAAATATCAAAAAGGTTGGCTGTGGTATTGAACCAAAAGGCACGCCACCCACTTCGAAGCTCCTTAATGAGGTCAAATGTGGTATTACCGGTTTGCCGATGTATCAATTTAACTAAAATTTGTCCTTCTGTTTTTGTGAGTTTTTTTAATTCCGCAGAAAATTCGTCTTCAATATATTTCTGGATTTTCTTGGCATATCGGCGCTTCTCATAATTTTTATCCAAACGTTCCAAACGTTCATTCAAGGTGGTTAAACGATCGGCTGCCAATTTTGCATAGGGGTAAACCTTTAAGGTCTTTCGGCGTAAAATAAGATAGCGAATGCGTTCGTCTTTAGAATTGAAATCCAGTTTGCTCAGCACTAAGACCTCACTCAAATCAATTGCGGTTTTGGGAATGCTATCGCCTTCAACATAGATATACTGCACCATGGTAGAATCCTGGGCTTCAGGATCTACTTGGGCAACAACCAACATCGGGAGTATGAGCAAAATATAAAGTATAGCTTTCATCGGGCGTTATTCATCTAAAACCATTCCAATTTCAAAACTGTCAAAATTAGGAATTTGTTACCCGTAAAACCTTAAAATCGTATTAATATTGTGGAGAATCAAGACCGGAGACCGGAGACAGGAGACTGGAGACCGATGACCGATGACCAGAGACCGGAGACCAGAGACTGGAGACTGGAGACTAGAGGCTAGAGGCTAGAAGCTAGAAGCTAGAAGCTAGAAGCTAGAAGCTAGAAGCTAGAAGCTAGATAACTAAACTATATCAAAGGCATAGCACAACTTACATTTTTCAGCAGTAAAAAAAACAAGTGATTAGGTTAATGTATTGATACTCTGTTCTTGATTCTTAATTCTCTGTTCTTATTTCTTGGTTCTTGACACTCTGTACTTGATTCTTGGTTTGATTGATTCTTAATTCTTGATTCTTATTTCCTGGTTCTCAAACAAAAGACCTCTACTCCCCCTGCAACCTTTCTCGATTGTCCCCAGAGCGTGTATCTATCAATTTGTTGTAAGGGTCTACGCCTACTTCGCTGGGTTTTTCATCCACAATGATGGAAACCTTGTTATGAATATCTGTAATCTTGTGCTTCTTGAGATACAATTCTTTTTCTTTCTGTTTTCCATCGACTTCAGTTTCCGCAAAAACACCTATATCAATATAGTCCTGTAAGGGCAACGATAATATGGGTCTGGTTTTGCCTTCCGGAGTATAGGAAATTGAATCCCTTCCTTCGTCTGCATAAAAGCGCCTGCCTTTCTCATTATTGCGGTATTTGCTCACTTCAAACTCAATGTCCACTTGGTATTTACCGTTATCCAAAGCTTTTGAAGTCGCCTTGACCACACGGTTATCATAAAGCGTAATCGTTTCAAACATATCCTTGATGAGGTATTGCAAACTGTCTGGCGTGACCTCACGAATGTAGTTTACCATGTCTACCGAAGTGGTATAAGGCGGTTCTTGAAATTTCACTTTCTCAACATAGCGCTGCAAGGCATTGTTCAATTTTTTCTCGCCAATATAGTCACTCATGGCATAAAACACTAACGATCCTTTCTGATAGTGAATGTAACCCTGACCGTCATTGTACATCAAAGCATTCTCACGCTTGCGCTCAAACGTACGTTGTGTGAGATAATCATCCAAGGATTTTTTCAGGAATTTTCGCATCTGTGTTTTACCGATTTCCTGCTCCAAAACCTTTAGGGAAACGTACTCCGATAAGCTTTCAGATAACATGGTCGCTCCCAAAACATCGGCTCCAATCACTTGATGCGCCCACCATTGATGCGCCACTTCATGTACGGTAATGGCGTAGGTGTAATCAATGCCGCCGTCTCCACTGTCATCCACATCGGCAATAAAACCTGCATCACCGGCAAAGGGAATCGTGTTGGGGAACGATTGGGCAAAACTGCCACTCGGGAATTCCACAATGCGCAGTTGCTTATGTTGATACGGGCTGAAATTCTCACTATTATAAGCCAGTGACGCCTTCATCCCTTTCATCATGCGCTCTAAATTATACGCATGCCCCTTATGGTAGTAGATTTCAAGGTTCACGTCCTTCCATTTGTCTTTTTTAACTAGATATTCTGCGGAATTGAACGCGTAAAAGTTCAACATTTTGCTGTCCATTTTATAATGGAAGTAACGACGTCCATCTTTTGTCCATTCTTTCTGAAGGTATCCTGGTGCTATCGCAATTTGATCTTCCGAAGTGCTAACGGTCGCCTCAAAATCAATCCAATCACTATCCTTGGAAATATAGGTGTTGCCCAAGGCTGTAGAATCTGTAGGCTCTGGTTTCAGCTCATTAGGTGGCAAACCATATTTTTCACGAGTCTTGTCATCGGTCAATTCCCCACCACTATACCCCAAACGCGGAAATAATTGGGTGTTGTTCACAAAAGTACCATTACTCACAATTGGGGAGTTGGTCACAAGAAGTGTATTCGGTTTATTGCGGATTTCAAAATGAAGGTTCAAACTATCGCCAGGCTGCAAAGGTGTTTTAAGCTGATAGATGTCAAAATGATAGATGGTATCTTCAGAAACCAAAGTGTTTGGTTTATTAAATTCAAAGGTACTGATGTAATCATTATGGTTTAAGAAAACACTATCAATAGCAACATTTGACTTGTTGACCATCAGGTAATCGCCCGAGGCTTCAAAATCACGTTTTTTAGGAAAAATATCCAAGTTGGTCTTTACTGAAACAATGCGCGGTTGGGCATAATCCTCATATTTTTTATAGGTCTTTTCCCAATCGACGGTCAATTGCTCGCGCTCTTTTGAAGTATAACGGTCGTTATTGATATTGGTTTGCTTGAAAATGGTAAAGCCCAAAGCAAAGAAGCTGAGCAGTAAAATCACAAACGTAGTCGCCACTGGGGTCGTAAACCTGCTGTTTGCAATCGTCAAACGCTCCTTAAACCCATGGGGTAAGCCACGCACCCAAAATAGTGCAGTAATGATCAACAAGAGTAAACCCGCGATAAACCAATAGCCTTTGTATAGCAAATACCTCCCAAGGGAATCGCCATAACCGTTCATGTCATTATAGCTAAACCCAGGACTTTCATTAAACTTAAAAATATCCTGTTCAATGCCGGCCAAAGTGAGCAGCGGGATGCCAATGGTCAATACAATCATTACAAATAGGCCCAAATACGGATTGCGAATCAAGGTTTGAACAGCTAAGGACAAGAAGGCCCAAATCACATAATTGATAAGTTTGAGACCAAAAAGCTCTTTGATGTAAAGCCCGAGTTCAAAGTCATAATAGCCTTTATAGGTTTGAAACAAGACACCGGCCACCAAAACCACAGCCAATAATACAATTTGCATTTTGACGATGGCAATGAGTTTAGACAAAAATAAGGACCAATTTGGGATTGCGGTCACATCTTCCAAACCATTCATGCTCGCAATTTTACTGCGGTTCACTAAAAGTCCCGCATATAAAAACGTACAGATATTTATGGCAAAAACAAATAGGCCGCCGCCTTGCAGCATGCGCCAAGTCTTAGGATAGGTTGGTGTGGCGAAGGGATTACCTAAATCGGACAAGCCAAACAGCACAACAATCAAGCCCACCAAAACAATGCAGATGAATGGCCAGCTCTTGACAATAAATTTGAAATCGAAATTTGATATTTTCCAAGTGGTCTTTAAATTCTGAAAAAAGGAATGATCAAAACTCACTTTAGGCAAATTGACTCTTGTGATGCCACCAAAATTGCGTTTTGTAGAACGTTCCGATTTTTTACTTCCGAATAATGAAAACGTCATAGCATTCTGGCTGAAGCTGAAAAACCTGTAGACCAAACCAAACACCAAAGACGCCACGCCCAACCAAATCAAACGGTTGTAAAGTATGGCATCGCTAATGGGAATATGAAGCTCGTTCTGCTCGAAGACCGTCCAATATCTCGTATCGTAGGCTGTGGCGGCACTTCCGAAGGGATCCAACAAAGCGGCTAAATACCGCTGGCTAGGGTCTGACAACAAACTCTCGGTCAAGCCTTGAACAAAGAGCAATAAAATAACCGTAATGAAACCCGCAGCAATGTTTCGCGTAAACGTAACCACTGCAAAAACAATGGCGCCAAACAGTAAAATATTGGGCAATACAAACAACCAATAGGCATCAAAATACGATTTGAAAGCAAAAGCCCCCACCACATCGCCATTGGTGCCAGGCAATCTAAAACCAATAAACATCCCAATAGCAATGGTCAATACAATTAAAGACACAATTAGAATGGAACTGAAAAATTTGGCAAACAAATAATTGGCTTTCGTGAACGGGTACGAGTATAAAATGGTGTGCATCTCACTCTTAAAATCGCGATACACCGAAACCCCTATGATACTCGGGAATAGAAAAAATATCAAGATGGTTAACCCATTGATGAGATTATTGATGCCTATAGGCGAATTCACAATAAGTGATGAACCCACGCTGGCAGTAAGGCCGTCAAAAATGCCTGCTGTGGTGGCCGCAAAAAACAAGGCCATCATAAAAAATATGGCCATATAGATATAAAATGCTGGCTTCTTAAACCAGTACTTTAATTCATGAAAAAATATAGTAGAAAACATAGTGTACTTTTTTTAGTAGAAAAATAATTTAGGCTTAGCTCAAAACAGGTTCATCTTGTTTTAAGGCAATAAAGTACACATCGTCAAGCTGAGGCTCGACTGCCTTGAAATCGGCACCTGGCATCTCATCTTCAAAAACTCTAATATTAAGTGTATTGTCTTCATTATAATTAGAAGACAGCAAGTTGTATTTGGCCTCATTGGCTTCCAGATCATCACGGTCAATAAGCTTGGTCCATATTCTCCCTATCAATTCTTTTCTTGCATGGGACGGTGTGGCCTGTTTTAAAATTCGCCCGCCATTAAGTATGGCCATATCGTTACAAAGTTCCTTGACATCCTCAACGATGTGCGTTGAAAAAATCACGGTGCAATTGGTGCCCACTTCTCTAAGCACATTTAAGAAGCGGTGGCGTTCCGCAGGATCCAAACCCGCAGTGGGCTCATCTACAATAATGAGCTTGGGGCTGTTAAGCAACAATTGCGCGATACCAAAACGCTGCTTCATCCCACCGGAATAGCCTGCCACGTGTTTTTTTCTAACCTCGTAAAGATTCGTAATGTCCAAAACTTCCTTGACCAGAGCTTGTCGGTCGCTCTTTTTGCCAATCCCCTTAAGGCTTGCAAAATAATCCAACAAATCTTCCGCAGATAATTTTGGATACACACCAAAGGATTGTGGGAGGTAACCCAAAACCTTCCGAAGTGCCATTTTATCTTCCAAAACATTGATATCGCCAAAAGTGATGCTTCCAGAATCGGGGCTTTGCAAGGTTGCAATGGTACGCATTAGAGAAGATTTCCCTGCGCCATTGGGACCGAGTAGGCCAAACATTCCAGTGCCGATTTCTAGATTGAGATCATCAATGGCCTTAACGCCATTTTTATAGGTTTTGGTAAGATTGCTAATGACTAATTTCATGTGCCGTGGTTTAAGATGTAATTGGTTTTGCTATAGGTGTAAAAATAACCGATTTTGTTACACATTTCTTTCCGAAGTCTTTAAATTCCTATTATTTTTACAGTTCTATTCGCTAAAGAATCAAGATCACTGCGCGAATAGAACCAAGAACCAAGACTAAATTTCAAATGACCGATAAGCCTAATTGTTTTTTCAGTTTTGCTTAAAGGTTTTTACGGCAACAGGGCAAAAATCATCGATTTACATATTGAAAAATTCAGCTTAGCCTTATCTAAAAAGACCTTATTAAACAAAACTTACCTATTTATCAAAAATCAAAACATCCTATGACTAAACAAAGCATCCTGAACGAAAAATCACTCGATTTCCTTGAAAAATACCTCAATAACGCGTCGCCCACCGGTTACGAATGGGAAGGTCAGAAATTGTGGATGGATTACCTCAAGCCTTATGTAGATGAATTTATCACAGACACCTACGGCTCTGCGGTGGGCGTTATCAACCCTAAGGCCAAATACAAGGTGGTCATTGAAGGACACGCCGATGAGATTTCTTGGTATGTAAACTATATTTCGGACGAAGGCCTGATTTACGTGATTAGAAATGGAGGAAGCGACCACCAAATCGCACCCAGTAAAATTGTGAACATACACACTAAACATGGCATCGTTAAAGGTGTTTTTGGCTGGCCAGCGATTCATACACGTGACAAAACCAAGGAAGAAGCGCCCAAACAAGAAAACATTTTTATTGATTGTGGCTGCAACACCAAAGAAGAAGTTGAGGCTTTGGGCGTTCATGTGGGCTGTGTGATTACCTATCCTGACACCTTTCACATTCTCAACAAGGATAAATTTGTGTGTCGTGCGCTAGACAATAGAATGGGCGGCTTCATGATTGCTGAAGTGGCGCGCTTACTTAAAGAAAACAAAAAAGAACTGCCTTTTGGCTTGTATGTGACCAACTCAGTGCAAGAGGAAATTGGACTGCGAGGTGCTGAAATGATTGCTGAGCGCATCAAGCCCAATGTTGCCATTGTAACCGATGTGACCCACGATACCAGTACGCCCATGATTGAGCAGAAAAAAGAAGGCGATCTTCAGCTGGGCAAAGGCCCGGTGGTGGCTTATGCACCTGCCGTTCAACAGAAATTACGGGATTTGATTACTGAAACTGCAGAAAAGAAAATGATTCCGTTTCAACGTTCTGCCCTGTCCAGAGCCACTGGAACCGATACCGATGCTTTTGCCTATAGCAATGCTGGCGTGGCTTCCGCATTGATTTCACTGCCTTTGCGCTACATGCACACCACTGTGGAAATGGTACACCGCGACGATGTGGAAAACGTGATTCGTATGATTTACGAAACATTGCTAAACATTAAGGGCGACGAAACTTTTAGCTATTTTAATTAAAACAATTGAGCACGGCGTCCCTTTAATCTGGGACGCTTTGCTTTTAATTTTCAAGCATCACTTTGGACGAGCATATAGACATTCTTAGCAAAAATGGTAAGCCCACGGGAGCATCAGTTCCAAAGTCGGAAATCCATGCCAAAGGCCATTATCACAACACGGCACATGTTTGGTTCTATACTCACGACGGCCATATTTTACTCCAACAGCGCTCGGCAAAAAAATCGATTTGTCCCTTGCTATGGGACGTCTCGGTCGCTGGCCATGTGGACACTGGCGAAACCATAAAGCAAGCGATTGTGCGGGAAACCCGTGAAGAAATTGGTCTGCTTATTTCTGAAACCGACCTGAAGAAAATCGGGGTTTTTGAAGGTTTCCAAAGTTATCCCAGCGGAATTATCGATAATGAATTCCGCCACACGTTCATCGCCGAAACTAGCGCAAAACTTGAAGATCTCACAATTCAGAAGGAAGAAGTGGAAGCCTTGAAATTCATCAGTATTACCGAATTTGAGTCTATACTGAAGAACATTGGCAAAGACCAACATTTTGTCCCCAGCAACAAAACCTATTATGAGTTTGTGTTGGAGGCCATTTTAGAGGAGTTGGGATGATTCAAAATTATTTCGAACGTTTTTAAAGGAGAAAAAACCGCAATTAACTAAACTAAAACACGCAAGACTAAAGGCCCAAAGGGTTTTCAACAGATTAAAACACGCTTTTATATTCGTGAAATAGATACTATCTAATTGGAGTTTATATGCTTAAAGTGCTAACAGTTTTGTGTCTTTTCGTGTAATTCGTGGCAAAACTTTTCTAGAGCTAAATGTAATACGCCATATAGATGCTACTCCATTTAAGAGCTCCAAAGCCTGCCACCAAAATTGGCAAGCAAACCGCACTAAGCCTAGTCAAAATAAGCAATCCTGATTTTTGGCTAAACATCATTGCTATAAAAACGGTTCGAGTCAGCTTAAATGAGCCCAAAAAAACCCAATCAAAATTCCCGTCTTTTTCCTAATTTTACCCCATGCAATTACTCCTTATCGCCATTGCGCCCATTTGCGCGGTCATGCTTTACATTTATTTTAAAGACAAATATGAAAAAGAGCCGAAGCGTTTGTTGCTGGCTAGTTTTTTATTAGGAGCCATTGGCAGTATTATCATAACCACCCTGCTCTATTATATTCTGGATATTTTGGTTCCTATTGACGATGCTTTTAGTATTCCGCAACAATTTATCAAGGCTTTTTTGATTGTGGGTTTGACGGAAGAATTCAGTAAATACATCATCGTGCGATTCTATGCCCAACCCAAAAAGGAATTCAACGAGCCTTTTGATGGGATTGTTTATGCGGTCATGGTCTCCATGGGTTTTGCTGCGACCGAAAATGTGTTTTACGTCCTAGAAAGCGGCTTCTCAACCGCTGTGGTACGCGCCTTTACCGCCGTGCCAGCGCATGCTACATTTGGCATTTTAATGGGCTATTTAATGGGTAAAGCCAAATTCTCGAAAAACCGCATACTACTTAACCTCGCTGGCCTACTCATAGCGGTAACTTTTCATGGATTTTATGACTTCTTCCTCTTTATCGATTTCATTCCTGGCATTTGGATTGGGGCATTCGTCTCTTTGGGAATTGGCATTTTGCTATCACGAAAAGCCATTAAAAAACATCAAGAAATCTCCCACTTCAAGCCTGAAGAACTTTAGATAAGATTCATGAAAACTTATATTTTGTTATCTTTATGACAACAAATTAAATAAACTTCAATGAGTCAATCGTTTAAGGTCAATGTCAATAGTACTTTTGATTTTGATATTACAGCTGCTGAAAGTGAACAACTCGATAGCGTAAAGACTGCATCACAGCAATCCCACATTTTAAAAGATCAAAAATCTTACAGCACCGAGATTCTCAAATCCAATTTCCTAAAAAAAACCTATCAGGTTAAAGTCAATAATAACAGCTATCACGTGGCTATTGCCAATGACCTTGACCAACTCATTACTGCAATGGGTTTTGAGTTGGGTAGCTCTAAAGTGATCAACGAGATCAAAGCGCCAATGCCTGGTCTTATTTTAGATATTCCTATAAAAGTTGGTCAGGAGGTTGAAGAAAACGACACCTTACTTATTTTAGAAGCCATGAAAATGGAAAACGTCCTCAGTTCTCCAAGAGCGGGCGTTATCAAATCGATTAGCGTCAAAAAAGGCGATGCGGTAGATAAAAATGCCTTGCTGCTGGAATTTGAATAAAAGTAGGTAGTTGTTAGTGGGTAGTAGGTAGTAGGTAGTAGGTAGTATAATAGGCATAAGAACATAGAGCCTAGAATATAGACGCCTTTGAATGATGAATATTGAACTGAAAAATATCGAACACTGAATTTTGAACAGATGAATACCGAAGTTCAATTTTGAATTTCAATGGAAAACTTTGAACTTTGAACTTTGAACTTTAAACTTTAAAAGTCAAATCTTGAATAACTAAATAGGATTCCCGTTTTCACGGGAATGAACATAATAATTAAAAATTCCCTCTCTTTTGGAGAGGGCTAGGGAGAGAAATGAAAAAAATACTTATAGCCAATAGAGGGGAAATTGCGATTCGTGTGATGCGCACAGCGAAAAAAATGGGCATCAAAACGGTGGCGGTTTACTCTACAGTGGATAGAAATGCGCCACACGTAAAATTTGCAGATGAGGCGGTCTTGATTGGAGAGGCGCCTTCCAACAAATCCTATCTCTTAGGGGATAAAATCATTGAAGTGGCCAAGGCGCTCAACGTGGACGCCATTCATCCCGGTTATGGGTTTCTAAGTGAAAACGCACAGTTTGCCGAAGCTTGCGAAGCCAATGATATTGTATTCATTGGGCCTAAAAGTAAGGCGATAAAAATCATGGGCAGTAAGCTCGCCGCAAAAGATGCGGTAAAAGCTTATGACATTCCCATGGTTCCTGGAACCGATGAAGCCATTGATGATATTCCTGAAGCTAAAAAAATTGCCGAAAAAATCGGTTTCCCCATCTTGATAAAAGCTTCTGCAGGTGGCGGTGGCAAGGGCATGCGCATTGTTGAAAACGCATCGGAGTTTGAATCCCAAATGGATCGCGCCATTAGTGAAGCCAAAAACGCCTTTGGAGATGGTTCGGTTTTTATTGAAAAATATGTGGCCTCACCGCGACATATCGAAATCCAAGTCATGGCAGATACCCATGGCAATATCATACACCTCTTTGAGCGCGAATGCAGCATCCAACGCAGGCACCAGAAAGTAATCGAGGAAGCGCCTTCTTGTGTGCTCACTCCGGCATTGAGGGAAGAAATGGGCCAAGCCGCCATCAAGGTCGCCAAAGCCTGCGACTATGTGGGTGCCGGTACGGTGGAGTTTTTATTGGACGAGAATCATAATTTTTATTTTCTCGAAATGAACACCCGTTTGCAAGTGGAACATCCGGTTACGGAATGGATTACCAATACCGATTTGGTGGAATTGCAAATCCGTGTGGCCCGTGGCGAGGAGCTCCCGCTAAAGCAATCCGACTTAAAAATTGAGGGTCATGCCTTAGAATTACGTGTTTATGCGGAAGACCCTCTAAACGATTTCCTACCCAGTGTAGGGAATCTTAAAACCTATAAATTACCTGTAGGCGAAGGCATTCGCGTTGATAACGGCTTCGAGCAAGGCATGGACATTCCTATATATTATGACCCCATGTTGGCCAAGTTGGTTACCTACGGAAAAACACGTGAGGAAGCCATTGGCATCATGCTTCAGGCGATTGCTGCTTATGAGATTGAAGGCATTGAGACCACGCTTCCGTTTGGCAGTTTTGTGTGCGAGCACGAAGCCTTCCGAAGTGGGAATTTTGACACGCATTTCGTGAAAAATCATTTTTCCGCAGAAAAAATCAAGGCACAACAAGAAGCGGAAGCTAATATTGCTGCATTGGTTGCGGTAAAAGCCTATTTGAAAGAACAGCGCTTGTTGAAGACACCGGAATGAAATTGAAGTTGAACTTGAAGTTGAAATTGAACTTGAACTTGAACTTGAACTTGAACTTGAAACTAAAATTTATCAACCTTGAATCTTGAATCTTGAACATTGAATATTGAATATTGAACCCAGAACATTGAACCAAATAGAGCATGAAATCAAAAATAGAAGACCTCAATAAAAAACTAAAAGAAGCCCATTTGGGTGGCGGCCAAGCGCGCATTGACAAACAGCACGACAAGAAAAAACTCACTGCTAGAGAACGTGTGATGTATTTGTTGGATGAAGGATCTTTTGAGGAAATCGGGGCGCTCGTGACCCATCGCACCAAGAGTTTTGGGATGGATAAACAGTTGTTTTACGGGGATGGGGTTGTAACTGGTTATGGTACTGTAAACGGGAGGTTGATTTATATCTTCGCCCAAGATTTTACGGTCTTTGGAGGCTCACTTTCTGAAACGCATGCTGAAAAAATATGTAAGGTCATGGATTTGGCGGTCAAGGTTGGCGCGCCCATAATTGGTCTTAACGATTCTGGTGGCGCCCGTATCCAAGAAGGGGTGCGTTCCCTTGGTGGCTATGCCGATATTTTCTTCAGAAATGTTCAGGCTTCAGGGGTAATTCCGCAGCTTTCGGCTATTATGGGACCTTGCGCTGGAGGTGCTGTGTATTCGCCTGCAATGACCGATTTTACCTTGATGGTTGAAAATTCAAGTTACATGTTTGTGACAGGCCCCAATGTGGTCAAAACGGTTACCAATGAAAATGTGACTTCGGAAGAATTGGGAGGCGCCAGCACCCACTCTACCAAGTCTGGTGTGGCGCATAAAACCTCCATAAACGATATTGAATGTTTGGAAGACCTCAAAAGTTTATTGAGCTATCTTCCGCAGAACAATAAAGAAACTGCAACCCATTTGCCTTATGAGTTGGGCGATGAATTTAGAGAACAACTTTCAGATATCATCCCAGATAATGCCAACAAACCTTATGACATGCATCAAGTCATCAACGGCATTATTGATGCAGATTCCTTTTACGAAATCCATAAGAACCATGCCGAAAACATCCTAGTCGGTTTTGCACGTTTAGGCGGACGCAGCATAGGGATTGTCGCCAATCAACCAATGTTTTTAGCAGGGGTTTTAGATGTGAATTCCGCAAAGAAAGCAGCGCGATTTGTGCGTTTTTGTGATGCCTTCAACATTCCGCTTTTAGTTCTGGAAGACGTTCCAGGATTTTTACCTGGCACAGACCAAGAATGGAACGGCATCATAGTACATGGTGCCAAATTGCTTTATGCCTTTAGTGAAGCGACCGTGCCAAGAGTGACGGTTATTACAAGAAAGGCTTATGGTGGTGCCTATGATGTGATGAATTCCAAACACATAGGCAGCGACATGAATTTTGCATGGCCAAGTGCCGAAATTGCAGTAATGGGCGCTAAAGGTGCCGCGGAAATCATCTTTAAGAAAGAAATCAATAAAGCCGATGATAAAGAGGCCAAATGGAAGGAAAAGGAAGCAGAATATGCCGAACTATTTGCCAACCCCTACAGCGCAGCCGAACGCGGTTTCGTGGACGAAGTGATTCTGCCAAAAGACACCAGGCGCAAACTCATCAAGGCCTTTTCAATGCTGGAAAATAAAGTGGTTACTCGACCAGATCGTAAGCACGGGAATATACCGTTGTAGATTCCCATTGATAGCGACTAACAAATTGGCTGACGTACTCGTTGTGCTTTAAAATTATAAAAATAAAAATTTTGAACTCCTATTTTAGTATTTTAGTAGCCAAACAGGCTTAAGATCTGTTAATAAGAGCTATTCACCAGTAACAGCAAGATTTATTATTAAAAAAACTCCTGTTCTGCCCAACCTGCAAGGTCTTTGCGACCTTGTAGGTTTAATCGGAATATGAACTAAAACCTACAAGGTTTTGAAAACCTTGCAGGCTAATTCCAAGTTGTATGAAGCCCTGCAATTCGGGTTCAGTTGTATTAATTTGTGATATTTCCGATTACAACAAAGGTGCCCACAATCTACTTACCGACTCTTGAAATTTGCACCAAGTAGAGCGGTTTTCCCATCTTGCCACATCCAATGGCTCACAATCCTTAAGATCTTCCAAGAACAAGGCTTTAAGCTCAAGCGCTTTTTCCTTGTTATAGATCAAGGCATTGATTTCGAAATTGATGTTGAAACTTCGGTTGTCCATATTACAGGTGCCAACGGTAGAAAATATGTCATCCACCACCATGGTCTTTGCATGAACGAAGCCTTTGGAATACAAATAGACTTTGACACCAGCATCCAAAAGTGGCTCTAAGTAGGAATTTGTGGCGTTCTCGGCTATCCAAGAATCAGAGTTTTTGGGAATGATCAATCGCACATCCAAACCTATCCGTGAGGCTATTTGCAAAGCCGTGACAATTTGATCGTTGGGAATAAAATAAGGTGTTGTAATATAGACGTATTGCTCGGCATTATTGATAGCTGTCAAAAGCGCTTCCATGATATTTGCCCAATCGGTATCGGGACCACTGGCGGCAATTTGAACCGCCACAGCTGAATCTGTCGTTATTTCAGGAAAATAAGAGGTCTTGATCTCAATATCGCCATCAGTCACAAAATCCCAGGTGGTTATAAAATGGAATTGTAAAACCTTTACCGCATCGCCCACAATTTTGAGATGCGTATCTCGCCAATATCGGGTGTTATTGTTTTCTTCGAAATTCACGTAATCATCGGACACGTTGATACCCCCAACATAGCCAATTCTTCCATCGATCACGACAATCTTTCTGTGGTTTCTATAGTTAGATCTTCCAGCCAAACTAGAGAAAATCACTTTCATAAAAGGCTTGTGCTCAACACCACATTCTGTAAGTTTTCGCTTCATTTTAGAAGACATCTTACTGCCCACATCATCATAAACCAATTTCACTTCAACCCCTTCCCTAGCCTTTGCACAGATAATATCGAGTAGTTCGGTTCCAATACGATGATCTTCCAACACGTAATATTCGATGTGGATGTGATGTTTCGCCTTTTTTAGGTCTTCGAATAAATGCTTGAACTTGACCTCGCCATTTCTAAGGATTTCCACGGAATTATTTGTGGTCAAAGGGGACTTATCGCTATTCTTCAAAAGTTTAACCAATTTGATCTTATCATCCAATAGGTCATCAACAGCTTTAAGATCTCTACCGTTTAAACGCAATTGATCGCCAACGGTCTTGACCACCTTATCATTCGAAATATCCTTACGATTGAAAATTTTGGTCTTTCTATATTCTTGTCCGAAAAGATAATAGACCACAATCCCAAAAAAGGGAAACACCGCCAAGACGAGAATATAAGATACGGTCTTCGTGGGATTTCTATTCTTGAGTAGAATGACCACAATAGCAGAAATCGCCACCAAGTAGTTGATGACGATTAAGATTGTCCAGGTGTGGGATTTTAAAAAATCAAGCACTATTTCTGCTCCGTATAATATCCTTTCAGCGGGATGCTGATGCTGTATTTGGTTCTAGAGGAATTATTCAAATGGTCTTCGCGCAACCATGGGTTGTGGATTTTCAATATTTTGTAGTTGATCCCATGAAGTTTCGCAAAGCTGGCAAAATTGGTAACTGCCGTATCCACCTCCACTTGATAGGTTGGGATTTCCTTGTAAAGATCTTCCGCAGAAAAATTGAAACCATAGGTTTTTGGATGACTCAAAATTTCTTTCAAAGCCACAATCCTAAACATATATCTTCCTGTTTCCTCTCCTAAAAGTAAATCGTAATAATCGTTCACTTGTTGCTCTTCCAAACGTCTAGATATACCAGTTTGACCAGCATTATAGGCTGCGGCCGCTAGGGTCCAAGACCCCAATTTCGCTTTGGCGTCCTTTAAATATTGGCAGGCTACTTCTGTGGCCTTTTCTAAATTATAGCGTTCATCAACGTTATCATTGACTTCCAAACCGTTTTCGCGTCCAGTGGCTGGCATAATTTGCCAAACACCTCTCGCTCCTGCAGGAGAAACTGCATTGGTCAAACCACTTTCTATGACTGCTAAGTATTTGAAATCATCGGGAACACCATTCTTTTTCAAAATGGGCTCTATGATAGGAAAATACTTTCCAGCTCTTTTAAACATGAGCAATCCGTTACTTTGCCAATAGGTATTGACCAATAACTCACGATCCATACGCTCATAGATATCTGGATTTTCCACCGGGATCTTCTCACCTGCAAAGTTTAAATTCTCTGGTAAAGTGATCGCATAGACGTTGTAATCGTTTACGCCTTGTTTTATTGTTGACGTTTTTTGGGTTTCGTTGGCTTTTAAATTCATGACTTGCTCGTTAGGTTGCACCGCATAAATAAAAAATCCGGAGAGACTAATGAGTCCAACTGCTGCTAATATATTTTTGAAATTTTTCATCGTTTTTTTTTTATAAAAGTATAAAATAATTAGGTGTCTTCAAGCGTCCTGCAGTATTAGTTTTGGTAAGTTCTCATTGAACCATTTAAATTTCGTGATGACCATAATATGTGTACCTCCTTTCACCACAATACACTTACCACCACAGGAATTAGGAAAGATGATGTCTTTATCACCATGAATGTAAATGGCGTCTTCATTAGGGGCGTCCTGTTCCCATTCGATCACATGTTCAATGGCCCAATCTAAATAATGCTTATCACTCACAGAAAGGTATTTTTTATAAAGCTCAATGCGTTTGGTAATCGTTTCTCCAAAGGCATACTTGGCCAGTAAATCGATATTGCCCACCAACTGTGTGGGCAGGATTTTATAGGCCTTGGTAAATTTCATGAGTTTCATGCGCTTGGGCAGTTCGTGTTTGGATTTAACACTGGAAACCACAAACAATTTCCGCAATTGCATGTGTTTGCTCATTTCCTGCACTAAAATCCCTCCAAAAGACACGCCCAAAAGCACCACATTATGGTGTTCAATCTTGTTGATCATGCGTTTGGCATAAGATTGGAGCGTTTCATTTTTATCTGGTAACATCCATTCCAACCAATGCATCTCGAATTGGTCCTTGGGCAATTTTATAAATTCAAAAATCCTAGGGTTGGCCGCCATTCCTGGCATGAGATAAACATGTATAATTCCGGGCTCCATAAATAACTATAAATCAGAAACTACGCGTTGTGCGATATTTTTCGTAAATTCGTAATACAAAGCTATACAAAACTATAGTGCTACCCTACCAACCATTGAATTAAATACACATATCATGATTGATGCAGCAGAATTAACTGATAATGACTTCCTACGCCAATTTGAATATAAAGTGGATGGGGCAATAGCTAAAATTGAATACTCCCTTCAAGATCGCAAGATATTTTTAACGAAACTCGTCGTTCCAGATGAGATTCAAAATGAAGACTTTGCGGAAGAATTTCTAACCCTGGTTTTTGAAAACATATCAGAACGGAATATAGGCGTGGTGCCAACAAGCCCCGAAATCGCCAAATTCATTAGACGTCACAGAAAATACAAAAAATTACTGCCCGTTGGAATTCGTATTTAATACGAAGGACAAAATTCTTTTAGATAATGATTTGGAATGCTCTCCTAATGGAATACGGTTTTACAACATTTAAATTAATCTGGAGCTGAACTTCAGATTTTTTTTTTTGCAGCAGCCCTACTGTTTACTGTAGATTAAGGTAACTGATTTAGTTTCAACGACCTCTGAAAGGTCTTCATTGTAAATAGCAATCCCATCTGTAATGGTACGTGATAATTGATTGCCATCGACGGTCGCTTCAATGGTATTGAACACTACCGTATTTTCGCCAATTGGCAAATAAGTGGTAGCAAAACCAATGGCGCCTTCTGCACATTCAACCTCAACACCATACATTTCCAGATCGGCTTCCTTTTTGAAGATTTTTATGTCATGCTGAAACGTATTCGTTGAAGACACCACACCCGTATTATCGAATTTCAAAACTTCGTTGGTTTCACAATCCAATTCCGTTAACAGATTGAGATTTTTTTCCCCATCATTGTTAATATCCAAGGCTAAGTCAATAGCATAGGAAGTCAATTTCCAAGTGCCTAAAAATTGGGAATCATTGGTTTCGTCCTTTTTGGAACAAGAGCTTGCTAACAAAGATAAACACAAAAAAAGCGAGGAATAAAAAATGGGCTTCATCATCATATAAGTAGGTTAAACCAAATGTAAGTCTAAACCCATGCGCAATAAAATAATCTAGATAAAGTGGAAATAACTAGGGTAAGCTGTTGAAAACGATCCTTTCGACCCTCTTAACGGCTTAGTGTTGACCATAGCAATCCATTCTCAAAAGTTCAAAAGTCCGCTGGAATAAAATCGATTTTTATCTGTGATTGAATCTAGTTATATTTACCTTTTTTCAATACTAAAATTTTTGAAAACTAAAACTGTCGCCCAACTACCAAACCCATAATCTATATGCTTTAATGACACAAGCCAAATTGAGAATTCAAGAGGTTAATAGCTTCTTTAAAAATAAAGATACCGTTTTGGGCTATCGCAAATTGATGGACTGCGCCATAGACACCCAAGATCTCGCAATTTATAAAAAAGTCATTGCACTTACCGACTGGAAGTCGCAACATCCCGAACAAGAAGTAGCTTTTATTGAAAAAGCCCTATCGCTTCTAAATGAAATTTCCAAGATCCCAATCACCGAATATCAACGCGAAAAACCCGTTGTGGTTGGCGAAAATCTCATAAAAAGTTACGGCATCAACCGTTTTGAATTGGGACCTATTTCAACCACCATTCATAAAGGCGAGGTCTACGGTTTGGTTGGCGAAAACGGAAACGGTAAAACCACCCTGCTACGCATCTTGGCCAAGGAAATTGGGTATGATAAAGGCCAGCTGCACTATAATTTTGATAGCATCTACAAAAGCGATTACGAGTTGAGAACCAATTTGGTCTATATCCCACAGCGCACCCAAAAGTGGTATGGCAGTTTAAAGGACAATCTCAAATTTGTGCTTTCAAGTTATGGTATTCCGCCGGAAGAAAATGAAACCAGGGTACTCATGATGATTGCTAGATTTGGACTTTGGCCCTACAAGCACCTCAAATGGAATGAATTGTCTTCGGGCTACAAAATGCGTTTTGAGCTCGCCAGAACCTTATTGCGACAGCCAGAATTGCTATTATTGGACGAACCTTTGGCCAATTTGGATGTCTTGGCACAGCAGGTCATTCTTGAAGATCTCAAATCAATGTGCAACTCCATCAACAAGCCCATAGCTCTTATTTTGAGCTCACAACAGCTTTATGAGGTTGAAAAAATTTCTGACAAGGTCATTTATCTGAGGGATGGCAAATACACCGATAATAATGCAATGCCATCGACTGATCACAAAAGCCAGCTTATTATAGAAATTGACTCTGAGCTCGAGCGAGATGCATTGACCAGCGTTTTTGTGGAACTTCAATTGGAAAAGTTAAATTACAATGGCGGCATTTATGTGGCCTACTTCAATGAGAGCACCTCATTCCCTTCAGTGCTAACTGCTTTGGGAACGCATAAGGTCAATGCCACTTATATTAGAAATATCACCAAATCCACAAGACGTTTTTTTGTCTCTTAATCTTAGCATAAATGAAATCATTCATCTATAAAGTCAATCAATATCTCATTGAACGTTACCCAACGGTTTGGAACACAAAATTGGTATGGATGCTCGCCAGCGCCATCATCTTGCACCTCCTGTTCTTTGTTATGGGCTTTTTTACCATTTCTAATCCAGCATCGCTACAAGAGCGAGGAATCAATGACATTTTTTTTGAAAACGGAGCGGTTTTTATGTCGGTCATCATTACAATTTTGATGCTGGTCATTTGGTTGGTTTATCTATTTAAAAACAATGCTTTCAAGAATTTTTATCCGACTTCAAGAGCAGGTCTTTTTTTAGCGTTTCTGTATCACATTCTTATTATTTTCGTTAGCTCAAGCTTCTATTTGTCTTATAATTATGGGATGAAAGCCCAAATTGCGCTAAGCTACAGCGACGCCAGGATTGCCGATGAAATAGCCTTGGCTAATGAAGCCGCCGTATTTTTTTCAGAAAAAGTGAGTGATTACACCTTAGACAAACGCGAATATCCAGAACCCTTTGACCAACTCTTTTGCGAGACCAGAGATAAACTTATTGACTACAACCAGCCTTACACAAGCTTTTTGGATAACAACTATCAGTTCTTTTCTATTTACAAAAAAGAAGCTTCTAAAACACCTCGATACAGTGAACCACAATTTACAGGTTATATTTATAAAAAGAGTTTGGATTCTATGGATGTGTATTATTTCAAGGATAAACTCATTGATGTTTCTAACCTGATAAACAACTCATTGCCCAGTTATTATAATTACTCCTCCACGTTATATATTTCTAAAAACGACAGCCTAAACCAAGAAGATCTTGACTATGATTATGACAATTATTCAGACTTCGGCTATGACCATAGCCCACAAGCTTCCATTAGAGGTAAGCTTCAAAACAAACGCAGCCATGAGCTCTTACGGCGCAATAATCCTTCAGAAATAAAACAATTACTGTCCCAATTTCTCAGCATGTCCAGCGCCTATAAGATCAAACACAATCTGGCTGTTGACCAATGGTTTGAATTGGTTTATCATCCTACAAATTTCGAAGTGAAATCATTTATAAGAGATCAAAAGAAGCCCGATTATTACTATGAAGACGATAGGGCTTTATTGGCTGAAAAGGATGTCAATCGCTTTCTCAAAGAGCGTTTGACCGACTATTATTTTGAAAGCAAGCGTTTACGCAATGTTTTTGAGAATATTGAAACCATCAAGGCCAGTAATCCTTTTATGGATGGCATACATGTATTCATGTGGTTGGCTTTCTTTTTGTCGGCACTGATTTTTATGTTTAGGATCACGGGTTTGAAATCACTTTTATTTGCCATTGTGACTGTGGGCGTTTTAATTTTGGTTATTGCACTGCTCGCCATCTTATTGGCTTATGCATCAAGTGGCAATGATAACCTCATTGGCTACTTTATTTCCTATTTTGCGGTCTTATTGGGCGCGACCATTTTTGCCATCCCCCTGTTTTTTGCGAGATCGGTCAAAAAGAGCGTCGTGGCCATTTGCCTCAACATATCAATCGCAGGTTTTGTGCCCTATCTTTTATTGATTCTTGCTCTTATCGCCATGCATCAAAAAGATCTTTGCGAGGCGAGAAGTTTTAAAAATGATTATTATAACTGCCCTACCATATTTGATTATCTGGAGTTTAATTGGAGTTTTGTACTCTTTTTCACAGGATTGGCACTTATGTATTTTTACACTACCATCATCAAGCGATGGAAATCATTACCCGAAAGTTAAACTATGAATTTTAGTTCCAAATATTTGAGATTATCTTCCATTTACATAGCCACTTTAGGTCTGCTATGTTGCGAGACTGATACTAAACAAAACAAAGACCATTTGGTCTTTAGGTATAACGAACACAAAAACATTGGCTCGCTCGATCCTGCTTTCGCCAAGGATAATGCCGATGTTTGGGCCACCAACCAGCTCTTCAACGGTTTGGTGCAAATGGACGATAATCTCGAGGTACAGCCCTGTATCGCGAAATCATGGACTATTTCTGAAGATGGGCTCACTTACCGTTTCAATCTTCGGAAGGATGTTTATTTTCATAAGGATGCACTCTTCGGAAGGGATTCCACCAGAGCCGTGGTCGCCGCCGATTTTGATTACAGTTTGAGCCGATTGACCAACAAACAATTGGCCTCTCCCGGAAGCTTTACCATGAACAAGGTGGAAGGTTTTGAGGTGTTGAACGATTCGGTATTCCAAATTAAGCTGAAGCAGGCCTTTCCTGCGTTTTTGGGTTTATTGACCATGAAGTACTGCTCAGTAGTGCCCAGGGAAGTTGTGGAACATTACAACAATACGTTTAGGTCACATCCCATTGGTACAGGGCCTTTCAAATTCAAACGTTGGGAGGAAAATTTAAAACTCGTCTTCCGAAGAAACGAACATTATTTTGAAAATGATTCCGTAGGCAACCAGTTACCCTACCTAGAAGCAGTCGCCATTACGTTTTTGCCCGATAAACAAAGTGAGTTCCTCCAATTCGCACAGGGCAATATCGATTTTGTTTCAGGGCTGGACGCTTCCTACAAAGATGAAATCTTAACTGCAAGCGGCGAACTGAGAGCCGCATATTCCGAAGAAGTCAACATGATTCGTGCGCCCTATCTCAATACCGAATATTTGGCCTTTTACATGGAAGCTGAAATTCCTGAAATCCAATCGCTTTTACTTCGGAAGGCCATCAATTACGGATTCGACAAGCAGAAAATGATGACCTATCTTAGAAACGGAATCGGAATCCCAGCGACAGGCGGTTTCATTCCGAAGGGTTTGCCAGGTTATGATGCCAGCATTGGCTATTCATTTAAACCAGACAAAGCAAGACAATTAGTGGCTGAGTTCAAGGCTGAAACAGGCATCACCAGACCAGAGGTCACTTTAACCACCATTAGCAATTACTTGAGCTTTTGTGAATACATACAACGTGAACTTCAAAAAGTGGGCATTGCCGTAAATGTGGACGTGATCCCTGCTGCGACCTTAAAAGAAGCCAAGGCCAATGGCAATCTGGATTTCTTTAGAGCCAGTTGGGTAGCCGATTATCCCGATGCCGAAAATTACCTGTCGCTTTATTACAGCAAGAATTTTGCACCTAATGGCCCCAATTATTCCCATTATAAAAACAATCAATTTGACAGCTGGTTTCAAGATGCTTTTACGGAGACCGATGCTAAAAAAAGAACCGCGCTCTACACTAAAATGGACAGCTTGGTCATGAGCTCAGCGCCGGTGGTGCCGTTATTTTACGATGAAGTCGTACGGTTCACAAGAAAAGAGGTTTCGGGTTTGGGCATCAATGCCACCAATCTTTTGGATTTAAGACGGGTTAAAAAAAGTGAATCCGATTAAATTGGCACTATTCAGAAATTAAGGGTTTGAGATCTATTTTTTCTTTCACCAAGCCCATCACAATCAAGTACTGCGACATGGCGTACAACAACATGGCACTCAAAGAACCATAAGTCCAATGGAAATAAAATGCATCCAAAACCCGTATCGTATCACCAAACAGCATCGTGAATATGCCAAATAACACCAATTGATAACTGGCTTCACTAACCTCGTCTTTTCTTAGAAACGCAAATTGCATAGCCATCAATGACACAAACAGGAAGAGCAGTACGGGAATAAGATAAGACCCCAGGTGGTCTAAGATAAAGCTTAAGACTACGAACATGTAAAGTAGATAAAATGCCACAAAAGGCAAGAACTTGACAATGTCAAAATCCCTTCGATTAGCAAACCTAAAGATGTAGAACAGCTTCCCTAGAATAAAAAATATGCTGGCAGACATAATGATCATTGGCTCCGTTCTAAAAAGTGTAGCCACGTTGGCCAATAAAAAAAAGCCCAAAGCTATTATCAAGAACACAAATTTGCCACTCGTGCTTTCTTTATCATTAGAGGCATAGAAAACGATAAGCAATACAATTAAAAGTGGTTTGGTAATGAAACGTATCATCTCAAGATCAACGATATACATTGCAAGCAAATCCAATAAGACGACCGTAAAATATAAAAGCGAAAAAGACAGAATATTAACAAAAAGAGTTCTCATCCTTTTAGCTCGATTAGGTTATCTTTCAAAATATACAAATAATTATGTTAAATGATAGTGGGAAGTAAGCGCTTTAAAACTTAATTTATACAAAAGACACACAAAACTGAGATTCTGTTTTGAAGGAAAACTTGTGAATAAGGCGGTTTCAATCTTCGCTTTTTCGATATTTCCTAGTGAGCTCAAAGACTTGCTCCATGATCTTTTTATCCACCTCTGTAAATTCCAAGTCACGTCTTTTCATCAATAAAGAAGCCACCTCAAAAGCTTTTGGGGTAAGGTAGGTGGTAAAGCCAGAATGGCCGCCCCAGGAAAAACTGGGGATGAAGTTTCTTGGAAAACCGCTTCCAAAAATATTGGCACTAACGCCTACAACGGTACCTGTATTAAACATGGTATTGATGCCGCATTTACTATGATCTGCCATCATGAGCCCGCAAAATTGCAGTCCGGTTTTGAAGAAAGATTCCGTGTTATAGTTCCATAAGCGAACCTCAGCGTAATTGTTTTTAAGATTGGAGTTATTGGTATCGGCTCCCATGTTGCACCACTCACCAATGACCGAATTTCCCAAATAGCCTTCATGACCCTTATTGGAATATCCAAAAATCACTGCATTCTTGATTTCGCCTCCCACTTTGCTATGAGGGCCAACTGTGGTGGCTCCGTAAATCTTTGCACCCATTCTTACAGTTGCATGGTCACAAAGCGCAAAAGGGCCTCTAATCAAGCTCCCTTCCATTATTTCGGCATCCTTGCCAATATAAATGGGACCCTCGCTTGCATTGAGGATGGCAAACTCTACTTTGGCACCTTCTTCTATAAAAATTCGTTGCCCTGCCATTACACCATTACTTGAAGGAATGGGTTGTGAAGTCCTCCCTGTGGTAAGTTGCTCAAAGTCCTCGGCAATGGCAAGCGCATTAAGGCTAAAAATATCCCAAGTGTTTTCTATTTTTATGAGCGATTCACGATACTCAATCGCCTCGAAACTTTCAAAATCGATATGCTCTTGCGTGTCTTTCGTAAAAAAAGCGATCACATCCTCATCCTTGAAAATAGCTTGATTTTCACTCAAACCTTGAACCAATGCCACCAATTCTTGATTTGGGCAGAACGCGGCGTTGATCATCACATTCTCGTCCATCTCCACCATAGGATGCTTTTCAGACAGATAATCTTCAGTCAAAGTGGTTGTGGTTGTGCCTAGATATAATTCCCATTTTTCTCTTATGGTCATTATTCCCAAACGAATATCGGCTACAGGCCTAGTGAATGTAAAAGGCAAAAGATCGTTACGGGAGGGGCCGTCAAAAAGAATATAGTTCATCTATGGTTCAAAATTAGAAACGTAAATTGATGTTTAGCGTTGGTTTATACACCAAAAATAGTTTAAAAGTAGATAACAAAAAAGCCTTCAGTTTTGAACCTGAAGGCTTGTAGTATAAAAATTTGCTAAATTATTTTTTGAATTTAGCATATTTGTTCTTGAACTTGTCAATACGACCAGCAGAATCCACCAATTTGGATTTACCAGTATAAAATGGATGTGAGGTTCTTGAAATCTCCAATTTGACTACTGGATATTCAACACCGTCAACATCGATCGTTTCATTGGTTTCAGCGGTTGACTTTGATAAAAACACGTCTTCATTCGACATATCCTTAAATGCTATAAGTCTATAGTTTTCTGGATGTATTCCTTTTTTCATCTCTTTATTCTTTAAAAATCAGTACTTTTTTGAAAGTGCAAATTTAAGTATATTTTATAAATTACCAATTTTATAATCATGTTTTTATAAAGAAGTGCGAAATTTGTAACAAATACCGTTTATCTTCTACCAACAACAAAACTAATCATTAAACCACAACCAATGGATACCGAAAAACCTTAATTAAACCTATCGCCTACACTTATGGTCTCTACTTGGGACTTTTAACTGTTGTAGGCTTAGTAATTCAATATGTTGCTAGCCTTGAAAGAAACTGGGCAGTGAGCATCATAAGTCTCGCCTTGACAATTGTTATTTTTTATTACGGCATTAAAACCTACAAAACCCAAAACCATAATTTTCTCTCCATAAAAGAGGCCATAAAAGTGGGGCTTGCCATGGCGGTTATTGGCGGAGTCATTGCCGCAGCCTATGCTTTTGTGCATTACCTCTATGTACAGCCAGAGTTTGTTGAAGGCATTCGTGAAAAAGCCTACCAAGATATGACTGCTGGCACCCAAAACATGTCTGGTGAACAATTGGACACCGCAACGACCATGATGAACATATTTACATCACCATTTTTTCTGGCCACCATGATTTTGATCTCCCAATTATTTTTCGGTTTGATCATCTCACTTATCATGGGCGCCGTAATGAAAAAGGAGGACCCGAGTCTAGCTTAAATAATTTCAGTATTTTTGCCGAAGCAAATATTGAAACCCTCGCAATGAATATATCAGTAGTCATACCACTACTCAACGAACAGGAATCGATTATAGAATTACACGATTGGATTGCAAATGTCATGCAATCCAATCGTTTTTCTTATGAGATCATCTTTATAGACGATGGCAGCACAGACCATTCCTGGCAAAACATCATGCAACTCTCGCATCAAAATGACAATGTCAAAGGCATTAAGTTTTTGAAAAACTTCGGAAAATCGCAGGCGCTACACGCTGGTTTTGCTAAAGCGGAAGGCGATGTGGTCATTACCATGGATGCCGATTTGCAGGACAATCCCGAGGAAATCCCCGAACTGTACAACATGATCGTCATCGAGAAATACGATCTGGTCTCTGGTTGGAAGAAGAAGCGTTACGATTCGGTCATTTCTAAAAACCTACCTTCAAAATTGTTTAATTGGGCTGCCCGGAAGACCTCTGGTGTCGAACTCCATGATTTCAATTGTGGTCTCAAAGCCTACAACAAGAACGTGGTCAAAAACATCGATGTCAATGGCGAGATGCACCGCTACATTCCGGTTTTAGCCAAAAACGCAGGTTTTTTGAACATTGGCGAAAAAGTGGTACAACATCAAGCACGAAAATACGGTGTGACCAAATTTGGGATGGAGCGCTTTGTGAATGGCTTTTTGGACTTATTGACCATCTGGTTCATTTCCCGATTTGGCAGGCGCCCCATGCATCTCTTTGGCGCCTTGGGCGTTATTATGTTCATGATTGGTGTTGGGTTTTCAATTTATTTGGGCATAGACAAATTAATCTTCAACCCAACAGGAAGATTGATTACTCAACGACCGCAATTCTATATTGCTTTGGTCACCACGATTATTGGCACTCAATTTTTTGTCGCAGGTTTTCTGGGCGAAATCATCTTAAGGAACAAACGCGAACACCATCGGTATTTGGTCAAGCAGGAACTTAATTTCACATAATAGAACCTCGATCCAACTATAAACATACAATCGGCCATTTCATCACGCCGCAATGCGCGCTAAGATTTATAATAAATACCGATATGCGCGTCAAAAATTATTGAAATCCGTACTTTTATAACTCAATTCTCAATCACATGACAAATACCGCCCAACACCTTTTAGATCGTATTAATCCATGGTTAACGTCAACTTTTGACGAAGACACCAAAAACCGCATCAAGTATCTTAGGGCCAATAACCCAAAAGAACTGGAAGAGAGTTTTTACAAGAATCTTGATTTTGGCACAGGTGGTATGCGCGGGATTATGGGTGTTGGCACCAATCGCATCAACAAATACACTTTGGGCAAAAACACTCAAGGCCTCAGCAACTACTTACATGAGCAGTTTCCTGCCGAAGAACTAAAGGTTGCCATAGCTTATGATTGTAGACATAATAGCAAAA
The DNA here is from genome assembly GCF_007997225.1 of Subsaximicrobium wynnwilliamsii. GTDB lineage: Bacteria > Bacteroidota > Bacteroidia > Flavobacteriales > Flavobacteriaceae > Psychroserpens > Psychroserpens wynnwilliamsii. The sequence goes on along the minus strand of NZ_VORM01000002.1, from coordinate 15,597 downwards.
CATTGGCGCAAGTTGTGGCCGATGTGTTCTCAGCAAATGGGATCAAAGTCTATCTGTTTGAAGATTTACGTGCCACACCAGAATTATCGTTTACCGTTAAATATTTAAATTGCCAATGCGGTATTGTCTTGACCGCTTCCCACAATCCGCCAGAATACAATGGTTATAAAGTGTATTGGCAAGATGGCGGCCAATTGGTACCGCCACACGACAGCAAGATTGTGGATGAAATCAATAGTTTGGACTATTCTGAAATAAAATTCGAAGCCAACAAAGACCTCATTGAATATATCGGTAAAAATGTGGATGATGTTTTTATCGACAAGTGTGTTGAAAACGGAAGCTTCAACACTTCAAATAACGCCAAGCAAGACCTCAATGTCGTATTTACCTCTTTGCATGGTACATCAATTACCGTAGTCCCAGAAACCTTGAAACGGGCTGGCTATACCAATGTGCACCTTGTTGAACAGCAAAAAGTACCCAATGGCGACTTTCCAACAGTGATCTCACCAAATCCAGAAGAACCCGAAGCACTTAAAATGGCGATGGAACTGGCAGCACAAGTCAATGGCGACATCGTGATTGGCACAGACCCAGATTGTGACCGTCTGGGTGTGGTGGTAAGAAATCTCACAAACGAATTGGTCATCCTCAACGGCAACCAAACCATGCTCTTAATGACCGATTTTCTTCTGAAACAATGGCAGAAACAAGGCAAAATCAATGGCAAACAGTTTGTTGGCACTACCATCGTATCCACGCCCATGATGCCCGTTTTAGCGGAAGCTTATAATGTGGAATGCAAAATTGGATTGACGGGCTTTAAATGGATCGCCAAAATGATCAATGATTTCCACGAATTGGACTTTATTGGTGGTGGCGAGGAAAGTTTTGGTTTTATGGTGGGTGACTTTGTTCGCGATAAAGATGCGGTAACCTCTACCCTATTGGCCTGTGAGATCGCTGCCCAAGCCAAAGCGGAGGGCAAGACCATGTATCAAAAATTAATTGAACTGTATGTGACACACGGTTTTTACAAGGAACGCTTAGTGGCCATTACGAAGAAAGGCCAGGAAGGCGCTCAGGAAATCAAACAGATGATGATTGATGCTCGTGAAAATCCTTTACAAAGTGTTAATGGCTCTAAAGTTGTTAAAATCGAGGATTATGAATTGTCTGTAGAAAAAAACCTCATTTCTGGTAAAGAAATCAAACTGGACATTCCCAAATCAAATGTGTTGATCTACACCACCGCAGATGGCAGTAAAATCGCACTTCGTCCTAGTGGCACCGAACCTAAGATCAAATTCTACATCAGTGTGAATGCTGCATTGGATTCCGCAGAAAACTACAACAATGTGGACGCTGAACTTGGTTCAAGAATAGATGGTATTTTGAAAGACATGAAACTTGATTAATGGATTATATCAAGAAACTTTCACGGTTTATTTTCCCCTATCGGCGATATGCCATTTTAAATATCATCTGTAATATTTTCTATGCTTTGTTCAGTACGTTAGCGATGGTATCTTTAATGCCTATGATCAATGTACTTTTTGGAGAAAGTGAGAAAGTATATGAAAAACCAGTTTATGGTGGAATTCGAAACATCACGAATTTTGTTGAAAATTACCTAAATTACGTTGTAACTACCACTACGACTAACGAAGGTCCGCAACAAGCTTTGCTGTATATGATCATTTTGATCATTAGTATGTTTTTACTGAAAAACATCTTCAATTATCTAGGTCTCTTTTTCATCACTTTTTTAAGGAACGGTGTATTAAGGGATATTAGGGATGAAATGTATCTCAAGGTCATCACTTTACCTATTTCATATTATTCTGAAAAAAAGAAAGGAGATATTATTGCAAGAATTTCGGGCGATGTGGCGGAAGTAAAAAATTCGATGCTTTCGGTGTTGGAACTGATCGTCAAAGAGCCCTTAACGATTATATTTGCCATTATTACAATGTTTGCAATCTCTACTAAACTGACTATTTTTGTATTTCTTTTTATTCCCGTTGCAGGATTCATCATTTCTTTGATTGGCAAAAGTCTAAAGCGAAAATCAGGTAAGGTTCAAAGAGAACAAGGTGTGTTTCTTTCTACTTTGGAAGAAACTTTAGCAGGCTTGAAAGTTATCAATGGATTCAATTCCCAAAAACGATTCTATGGTAAATTTCAAGACTCTACAAATCGCTATTACGAGTTTTCAAACACCTTAATGAATCGCGAGAACTTGGCTTCCCCAACTAGTGAATTTTTAGGTATAGCAACCATCGCGGCATTACTTTGGTATGGAGGCAATATGGTCATGGTGGAGCAAACACTTTCAGGCGGTGCTTTTATTGGTTATATGGCCTTATCTTATCAAATTCTTACTCCCGCTAAAGCCATAAGTAAGGCGAGCTACAGAGTAAAATCTGGTAACGCCGCTGCCGACCGTATATTGGAAATTTTAGAAACACAGAACAACCTAGAGGACAAAGCGACTGCCATTAAAAAAGCCGACTTCCAATCACAAATAGCCTTAAAGAACGTTTCCTTTAAATACGAAGATGACTTGGTGCTTAAAAACTTTAGCATCACAGTGCCAAAAGGCAAGAGTGTTGCACTCGTGGGCCAATCGGGCAGCGGGAAATCTACCATTGCCAATCTCGTGACCCGTTTTTACGATGTGAGTGATGGCGCCATAGAAATCGATGGAATAGACATTCGGGATTTGACCAAACATTCTTTAAGAGGATTGATGGGGCTGGTCACTCAAGATTCCATATTATTCAATGATAGTGTAAAAAATAACATTCTTATTGGTAAAGAAGATGCTACCGATCTAGAAATCATAGAAGCCTTGAAAATAGCCAACGCTTGGGAATTTGTCAAAGACCTCCCAAAAGGCATCGAGACCAATATTGGAGATGCTGGCGGCAAATTGTCTGGCGGCCAAAAACAACGCCTCAGCATTGCGAGGGCGGTATTGAAAAATCCGCCCATCATGATCCTGGACGAGGCGACCTCTGCTTTAGATACTGAAAGCGAACGCTTGGTGCAAGTGGCCTTGGAAAATATGATGAAAAACAGAACCTCCATCATCATAGCCCACCGCCTCTCCACCATCCAAAATGCCGATGAAATCATCGTGATGCAAAAAGGTCAAATCGCCGAGCAAGGCACACACAACCAACTTTTGGCTAAGGATGGCGTGTATAAAAAATTGGTGGCCATGCAGAGTTTTGATTGAAAACGAATTTCTATAAATAACCTCGGGGCATAAAACCCTCTGGAGGGATTAAACTTTCCCTATCTTCAATGGTCTAAGACAAAACGCATTTTTTGGAGAACGAAGAAGAACTTATCACTAGGCTTATTGCAACTTCCACCAAGGAAAAGGCTTTTAAAGAACTTTTAAGCCTTTATAAGGAGCGTTTGTATTGGCACATACGCAACATTGTCAAATCACACGACGATGCCGATGATGTGCTTCAAAACACCTTCATAAAAGTGTATAAGAACATCCATAAATTTAAAGGCGACAGTAGATTGTTTTCATGGATGTACCGCATTGCCACCAACGAGTCGCTCACAAACCTCAAGCAAAATGCAAAGCGTTTGAAATGTTCTTCGGAAGAATTACAGTCCCATGCCATCAATAACCTAAAAGCAGATGTTTATTTTGAAGGTAACGCCATACAACTCCAACTGCAAAAGGCCATTGCCACCCTACCAGAAAAACAACGCTTGGTCTTTAACATGCGGTATTTTCAAGAGGTTGGTTACCGGGAAATGTCTGAAATTCTAGAAACCAGTGAAGGCGCCTTAAAAGCATCCTACCATATTGCCACAAAAAAAATTGAGGCCTATTTAACCAAGGATTAAACCAATTGTACTAATTGGAGTCTTAAAACTATTCGCATTATTTGGAGCAATTACCAGAATGACATGACCAAAAATAATTTACATAGCATCAAAAATTCAGGCTTTAAAGTGCCCGATGGATATTTTGACCAAGTTGAGACGGCGATCTGCAATGACATAAGCCTAAGAGAGAAAATAGAGGCTTCCGGTTTCACAACACCCAAAGGCTATTTCGAGCATTTTGAAGACCACTTGCTCGGCCAACTTCCAAAGGAAGAAAATGATAAGGCCATACCGCTGTACAACAGGACGAAGGTTATTTTTGCCATTGCCATTGCGGCGTGTTTAGTTTTAATGCTGAGCATACTTTTTAATACCACTCAAGAACTAACTTTTGATACTTTAGAAACTGCTGCCATTGAAAACTACTTAGAAGAAGAGGATTACACAGATGACGACCTTGCTACCTTATTCATGGAAAATGAATTGTCCACATTCGATTTTATTGAAGTTAAAATAAGCGAGGATACCGCCAATGAATTCATTGACAGCATTGATATTGAAGACTATATTTTAAATTAAACCTAATGAAAACAACATACAGCATACTCCTGATTTTCTTTGTTTCAGCAAGCGTTTTTGCTCAAAGACTGGATAAAGAAAAAATCAAAGCTTTAAAAATCGCGCACATTACTGAGCAATTAAATCTAACTGAAAACGAAGCACAAAAATTTTGGCCAATTTATAATACCAACGAAGCATTAGAAGATCAATTGAGAAAGCAATCGACCGCAAGAAGAAAAGAGAAAAATCAAGAAGACTTATCTGAAACAGAAGCCAAATCCCTGTTATTAGACATGGTACAGTTGGAAAATGACAAGCAAGAACTACAATCAAAACTCGTCAATGATTTACTCAAAGTACTACCCGCAACGAAAATCATCAAGCTCATGCAGGTTGAACGCTCGTTTAGGCGAAAATTGATTGAAGAATACAAGGAGCGCCATTCTCGAAGGGATTGATTCAAGGTTTCAAGTTCAGGATTCAAGGTTTTGGGATTTGGGATTTGGGATTTGGGATTTGGGATTTGATGTCTAATTTAAAAGACATAACAAAAAGAGCCACTCTCATTTCAGCATATAAAAAACCAAAAAAACGATGTTGGTGTTTTCCACCTGCAGCTTGCAGACTTTCATACAACTACAAACAAAAACCATCTCAAGTTGAACTCGAGATGGTTTTATTTTTTTTCAATAGTCTAATCCTACTTAAAAAACCCCATAAATTCCTCCAATTGCGAGCTGTCCATATCAGCACTTGAAAGCACGGTCGATAGTTTCATGATCTTGTCTAAGTTCATGTCATCGCCCAACACACGCACCAGGGCAAAACCTTTTTCGTTGGAGTTACCCAGTAGCACAAATTCCTCAACGCTGTCCTCCTTTCCCACAAAACTGACTTGGAATTTACCGTCGGTAGTATTGCCGCCACGCATCAACTCTTCATATTTTGGGTTTTTGAGAATGGTCTGTACTTTTGCAAATTCAATCTCGTACTCCGCTTTATTGGTTTCGTCAAGCACAAAAGCAATCATGCTCAGTTTTTCAACCGATTCATAGGCTTCCTTCTGTGTTTCAGTCAAAGCATCCTCATCGATCTTCAACATACTCACGGGCACATCCAAAGATGTAAATCCCTGTGACAGTTCGTTGTCAACATAGAAGGATTGCAAAGTTGGTTCTTGGTCGCAACTTTGTAAGGTTACGACCAGAATCAATAGGACTAGTATTTTTGAAGTGGATAATGCCATGATTATTTTTTATTTTTACCTGCTTTTTTCAATTGCTCTCCTCCTGGCATGTTCATTTGACTGGTCAATTTGGAAATCTCTCGCAAATCGATATCACCCGTTAGTGACAACAACACAGATTCAAACTCACGTTTTTCTCCATTTATGCTAATGTCATTGCCATTGGTAAGTCCTTTCAAACCATTGACAAACATCAATAATTCCATGACGTGATTTTCATCTTTGCCTTCTTTGACATAAAAGTTTACGGTTTGGTCGCCATCCTTTATGCGCATTAGTTCCTCGAGCTTTGAGCTTTTCAAATAACTGTTCACGGTAGCGCTCATATCGGCAGATATTTTTTCATCGCCTGTGGTAAAGACTTTCAATCCAGTGATCTTCTTGGCCATTTCTATATAACCTTGCGCCTCGGGATCGTCAACGTCCAAGCCCATTGTGGCCAGCATTTTGAACATTTTTTGGTTGACCACAACGCTCATTACGCCATCCTTGTCTTCGAATTTATCAAAAATACTTTGTGCAAAAACACTAGTACCAATTAATGCAAATACAAGCATCAAGCTTAATTTTTTTAAATTTTTCATCGTTTTTAATGTTTAGGTGTTTGTTTCTTTTTTAATAATTTGTTTGTCGCTTTTGAAAATTCCTTGACCTGGATCACTTGTTCTGCTCCTTTGTTTAATTTGGCAGACATAAAACCCAAAGCATTCATACTGCTTGCGCCATCATTGAAATTGCTGGACAAAAGCGACAAGGCTTTTTTGGTTTGGTGGTAAACTTCCTGTTCTTCCGCAGGTAACTCTGCAATAGACGTATAGGTTTTACCTCCAAATACATTCGGGATTAAAATCCCAATCATAAGAACTGCTACTGCTGCGACAGAAATCCACTTATAGATGTGACTCTTTTTAGTTTCTAGCGGAACGTCTTTAGTGAACTGTTCTTTTTTGGTTTGATCAAAGTACTGAAACATTATGCGGTACGACTCTAATTGCGGCGCTACCTCATCTTGTGCGAAATATGCCTTTAATTGCTGCTCTTCGGCAATGCTCGTCTCTCCATTATCGTACTTTTCCAGTAAGTATTCTATATTATTTAATGCCATATTGATGCGTATTTATCAGTTTTTCCCTTATTGTTTTTCTAGCTCTCGAAAGCGCCACTCTAATGGCAGTGGGATTCATATCTACCACTTTGGCGATTTCATCATAGTCGTATTCCTCAATATCCCTTAGCTGCAAGATTATTTTTTGTTGTTCGGGCAATTCCTCGATAATCTTTGAGACCCAATCCACACTATCCCTATTTTCCAAATCCTTTTGTAAGGACACATTGTGGTCTTGATAATTAGAGTGCACGATTTTTAAATTCTGGGCCTGTTTTGATTTTAACCGATCCAAGCAAAAATTCTTGGTCATGGTCATTGAAAAAGCCTCTACGTTGCGATACTCTTTTATTTTTTCATTGTTCTTCCATAATTTGATCAAGATCTCTTGTGTGGCATCCTCGGCTTCTTCGCGAGAAACCAACAAGCGTTTAGCCAATCGAAAGACCTTATCTTTAAAAGGCAATACTAATTTTGTGAAATCAGTTTGTGTCATTGGTGGTTTGTTTGTTCAAAACAGGTGATTATGCTGCTTCTTACTATTACGACGAGCCGCTATACCTTTTGTTACAATCGTTTTTATTTATAATAATGTGGGTAATTTGAGAGTTTACAAGACAATACCTATATTAGATCATAGAAAGAGTAAATCGCTTATATTAAACAGAAGCACTTTAAGTTACAATTTAAATATTTTATCTTCGGAAAATTAAAAAGAAAAATTGCGTATGAAACTATTAAAACATATCCTTATTTTATGCACTTGCCTCAGCCTTACCAGTTGTTTTGAAGATAACGATGATAATCTTATTTCATCAATTGACATCAACGATTTTGTATGGAAAGGCATGAATGCTTTTTATCTTTATAAGGATGAGATCCCAGATTTGGCCAATGATCGTTTTGCTTCAGATGAAGGTTATTCCAGCTATCTCAACAGTTTTTCGGCACCTGAAGCTTTGTTTGAAAGCCTTATCTTCCAAAGAGAGACCACAGACCGTTTCAGCGTTATTGTTCGCGATTACATTGCATTAGAACAACAGTTTCAAGGGACTAGCGTTAGCAATGGGATGGAGTTTGGCCTGTTTCGGTTTAACGCTTCTGATTCCCAAATTTACGGGTATGTGAGATACGTGCTCCCAAACACTTCCGCAGAAGCGAATAACCTTAAAAGAGGTGATATTTTTTACGCGGTTAATGGTACAGCCTTAACCATTGATAATTTTAGAAACCTATTATTAGCTTCGAACTCCTACAGCATAAATCTTGGTAATTACAATGACAATGGCACACCTATAATCGCAGATGACTCAATTACGCCAACCGAAACCACTATTGCACTAACTAAAGCTGCCTATACCGAAAATCCTGTTTACTTGCACACTGTGCTTGATGTAGGCAATGAAACCGTGGGCTATTTAATGTACAATGGGTTTACAGGCACCGACGCTTTTGACTCACAACTCAATGCGGTTTTTAGCGAATTCCAATCGGCAGGCATTAGCGATTTGGTGTTGGATTTACGTTATAATGGCGGTGGCTCAGTAAATACGGCGATTTGGTTATCCTCAATGATCACAGGACAATTTACTGGCGACCTGTTGGTGCGTGAAGAGTGGAACAGCGATATCCAAGCCGAAATTTTGGCTAATAATCCTGAGAGCCTCTTGAATCCTTTTGTGGACCAAATGATCAAGACCAACGGTAATGGCGAAGTGGTATTTCAAGAGAACATCAACCATCTCAACCTTAATAAAGTCTACGTTTTGACCACTGAAAACACTGCATCGGCAAGTGAACTGGTCATCAACGGACTCAACCCTTACATTACTGTCATACAAATTGGCACTAAAACGAGGGGCAAATACCAAGCCTCCACCACGCTTTACGATTCGCCTAATTTTAGACGCACAGAAGCAAACCCAAACCACACCTATGCCATGCAGCCTTTGATTTTGAAATCTATAAATTCTGTTGGTTTTACTGATTTCGATAACGGATTATTACCGCAAATAGGCCTAGAAGAAAATTTTGGAAACCTTGGCGTTTTGGGCAATGAAAACGAACCACTCTTGGCTGCTGCCTTGGCAGATATTCAAGGCTTGGGACGTTTCAATCAAACCATTAATGATGTTTCGCCTACTCTGGAAGTTCAGTTTGAGGCAGATCCTTTTGAAAACGAGATGTATGTTGCGCCTAATGATTTTTTAAATGGATTAAAATAGAAAACACAAATTAAAACGAAAAACCATCACAGTCTGGCATTTAGACTGTGATGGTTTTTTTTTTGCAACAAAAAATGAATTGTTTTTTTAATTTAAGTAAACTTCGCCAGGGATAATGTTCAGCTCAATGGATTCGACTTCGGTATTCGTATTTAAATCATACACATTTAAACTTCCGTTGGAAGAAAAATCTACAGCATCAAGTCCGTAAACTATCTCATTTTCTACCAACATTCCATAGAAATTTAAGCCTGTAAGTTGAGCACTAGTTGGCAGCGCTATGGCAGTGGCATCCATTTTATATACACTTCCCGCCAAATAGTAATACACTTGACCATTATCTATATTTAAGAGATTGGGATGCTCGGTCATAGCAAAATCTAAAGAAGTTACTGTATTAGTATTCGTATTGATCTTTGAAATCTTACCAGCTGTTTCATCATTGGTATATGCAGGTTTGCCGCCAGACAAGACCCATAAATTTCCCGCAGCATCCAATTGCATTGAATTTGGAACGTCGCCAACTTCAATTGTTGCACTTACCGAATTGCTCATCGCATCAATCACGGATACGATATTGTTCTGACTGAAACCCCCTTGATGGGCAACGTATAATCTGTTTCCGTCACCTACGATTTTCTCTGGACCCTCCTCTACTGAAATGACCTGGGATGTAATTGCATTGTTTGATAAATCAATCACCGCAAGATAATCATCTGTTGCATCACCTCCGTCTCCCCAATTAGTTACGTAGCCTTTCCCATTAGCAATCGCCATATAGCGTGGATTGTTCAAACCAGAAGTTATCGTCGCGACAGATTCAAAGGAATAGCGGTTAACCACTTCGATTTTATTGGATACGTTTAAAACGATGTAGGCCAAATCTCCATCAAAAGCGATGCTTTGTGCGGAATCTCCCAAAGGCGTGCCATTTACGTTGCTAAATACATTATTTTCGACCGTTTGAAAATCATAGGACACATAGGAGACGGATGCATTACCCTGGCCAAAATTACCTTCGTGGGAAATCAACAAGCCATTCGCATAATCACCACTAGGTTGGGCAATGATACCATCATCATCATTGGTACATGAAGCAAAGAATAAGCTTAGACATAGTAAAAGAAATACAAGTGTTTTAGTGTTCATTTTTTAAAAATTTAGAGTTAATTTCAGATTAAAATTTCGGTTTGGCATTGGTCGCAATGCTACGTTTTCGTAATAGGTATTGTATAAATTATCGATGCTAAAATCGGCCTGATAGCTGAGTTTTGACTTGGTTTTAAACCGATAGCCAAACCCGAGATTGCCAACATCAAAGCCTTTGAGACTGCCACCAATAATCTTAACCGCACCATTATAAAGGTGCTGATAATAGGTTGAAAAATCCTTGTGACTATAAGCCAAAGCTGCATTGGCCATATGTATTGGCACATAAAATAAGGCTTGGTTTTTTGCCAAGTCCTCCGTTTTGGTGTACGAATAATTAAGATTGAAATCAAAGCGATGTTTCCCAATTTGCCTTTCTAATGCCAGCTCTGCTTCTAATCCGTATTGTTTGGCATTGGCAATGTTCATTGGATTCCAATAGCCTGAAAACTGATTTGGTCGCCATTGGATGAGATTTGAGGTCTTGATGTAAAATGTATTCAGCTTTAGACCGATGGTATGGTACTTGAATTCATGCCCAAGATCCAATTGACAGGAATCTTCTGGTTTTAGATCCAGATTTCCACCGGGATTCCAATAGAGATCATTGAAGGTAGGTACTCTAAAATTTTTGGAGGCATTGAATTTTAGGGTGTAAAAACTGGCCAATTGGTAGCTCACATCACCAGAAAACACAAACGGACTCTTAAAATCTGAAATCACATCCTGTCTCACATTTAAATTGTACTGTAGGTTTTGGGTGGGACTGTGACTTAAAATGGCGGTTGCAGAAAACGCATTCCGTTTAGGGTCGTTAAAACTATCGCCATCGGCAGTGATGTAGCTATAATCTGTAATGATGCTCAGCTCCAATTGCTTTGAAAATGTATTCGTCAAACGGTGCTTAACCTGCCATGTGTTGGCCTGACCTTTAGAAAAATTATTGGTATCCTTATTTTCAAAATACTTGAATTGCTCCAACAAATGCACTGCCTTTAAACTAGAACTAAGCGTGTTGCCAATATGTGCCCATTCCAACAAACTGCGGTAATCTTCAGATTCATATTTGCTCTTTGAAGGCGCTAAAATCGTAGCCGAAAATTCCCGATCACTCCTAAAATTTTGATGATACACTTTGAGCACATCTTTATCTGAAAGCACATAACCCAGATTCAAATTAATATCGAGGTTGTTGAAGGCTGCATTCTCGTTTGTTCTAGTGCTGCCCAAATATTTATAATCGTTATCGCTATCGCGATAAGCTAGCCCAAAATTTGCCGACCAATTTTTATTTCCGTAGGAGAATTTATAATGCGCATTTTTGGTATTAAAGCTTCCGTAGCCCAATTGCAATTCATTATCAAAATGCGTGTCAAAACTCAAAACATTGTTTAAATGCACTGTGCCTCCAATGGCGCCACTGCCATATTGCACACTTCCACCACCGCTTCTAATGCTAATGCTGCTATAATTTGATGTCGAAATTAGATTAAAATCGGTTTGTCCGTTTAGTTGAGAATTGATGTTGATACCGTTCCAAACCACAGCAGTTTGAGAAGCGTTTGTGCCTCTAAACGAAGGCGAAGATACCATCCCATAACCGTTTTCCTTGAAATAAATGTTGGAGTTGTATCGTAGCAAATCTGTGAAAGACCGCTTGTTTTTTTGTAAAACGGAGTCGGTTAAGGTTTCGATTTTTAAACCCGAAGCATAACGTGTTAACTTCACATCACTAAGGAGCACCTCATCCAATCTCTGGATGGAGTCTAAACTCGTTTGTGATATTGCAATAGCACAAGTGGCAAACGCCAAAAATAGGGTTGTTATTTGTTTCATAGCTCAATCGCCTTTCTCCCGAAAGCAGTTGTGATTACAAATAGTGGCAGGTCTCCTGGCTTGCGTCTTGTTATTGGTCTTCCCATCACGCAGCGCGCGACAGTGACTTTGAAGGTAATAACAAGCTTTACAGCTTACAGTTGCGGGTACAGCTCAAGATTTTAGATCAAAATTTAACTCAAATAGCAGTTAATAATCCAGTCACTTGATTCCCTTTTAATCGACCAATGTGTTTATGATGACACGGCCGAACCAAAATTCGATGCAAAAGTAAACATTTTGTTCAATGATTCTATCAAAAGCTTAAATAATCTTACTTTTGGCGATTAGAACCTTAGCTTTAGAAATCTAGGGTTTTCCGCTTTATCGCTATTAGGTTTTTCACATTCAAAACAGATAGACCAACGAGCGTGGGAAAACGTTGTTTTCAAAACAGGTCAGTTACACAAATAGTATAGATTTGTCCTCACTTGAAAGTGGCTTAGATATTGCATTGATAATTGGCTATTGAAAAATAGTCAGCAAAAGATTAATAAATAACCTTAGAAAACTGCTCTTATATTCTCATAACGAGTAGTTTCTTTTTAAAAACTAAATATAAAGATGGCAAAGAGAAATTTAGCAGATATGATGGGATTGGACGTTTACCTTTCCACATTAAATGAAGATGAGTATGATCACGCAGAAACCGCCATTACACCTCAAAACCTTCAAACCATGCCGCTGTTGAGTTGGGATATATTTAGCACTGGACATTTCGATAAATTGAAAAATCTCAATAGGGCCGAAGACATTGCCAAAGTCATGGCATTAGGTAAGAAGTTCAAATGGACAAATGACCTCAACGAAATCTTCCATGAAGAAGATTTTGAAGCTTTGGTGTTAACAGATCTACATCAAAAAATTGTTTGGGTCAATAATGGCTTTACAGAAATGACGGGCTTTATCAAGAGTGAAGCCTTAAAAAATACCCCACGTTTTTTACAAGGCCCAAAAACAAATGTTCAGATTAAGGATAGATTCAGGAAAAAACTATTAAAAGATGAGCCTTTTGCAGAAGTCATCACAAACTATAAGAAAAACAAAACCGAATACGCCTGTGAAGTCAAGATTTTCCCTTTATATAATGAGAAAACGATCCATTATCTGGCCTTGGAAAAACAAGTCGGTTAATCCTATAGGATCACTTAGGCCATTGAAATCCAAAAGCGCAACGAATCTTACTTTTGAACCTCTAAAACCAAAACTTTTGAAATCAGCCGTATGTCTCTTTATCGCCATAGCTTTTTTATCCTGTAAATCGGATAAGTCATCAAACGCTTCCGAAAACAGCAAAATACCTTCAGCAACAATTAATGATGAAACCTTACAGCTGAGTTATGCTAAAGGATTTTCAGTTAAAACATTTGAAAATTTCAGTGTTTTAAATGTTAGCAATCCATGGCCAAATGCAGATGAAAGCTACAAATACGCCCTTATCCCAAGAGAAAACGCAGCCAAAATCACTTTAAATAAAGAGGATTTTGATGGGATGCTGCTCACACCCATCCAAAGCATTGTCGTGACCTCAACCACCCATATTCCTGCGCTTGAACTTTTGGGCGTAGAGCAATCATTAGTGGGTTTTCCTGGGATAAACTATATTTCTTCGGAAAAAGTACGCGCCAGAATCGACCAAGGACATGTGAGGGAATTAGGTAAAAACGAAGGCATCAATACCGAGGTGCTACTGGAAGTTCGACCAGATGTGGTCATTGCTTTTGGAGTGGATGGAAGCAATAAAAGCATGGATGTTATTGCAAAAGCAGGAATACCAGTAATATACAATGGCGATTGGGTGGAAAAATCCCCCTTGGCAAAAGCGGAGTGGATTAAATTTTTTGGTGTGCTTTACAATAAGCAGAAAAAAGCCGATTCCATTTTCAATCAAATCGTGACTGGTTATGAGGAAGCCAAAAAATTAGCGACAACAGTAAACCACGTACCAACGATTTTGGCAGGTGCGATGTACAAAGATGTTTGGTATTTGCCCAGCGGCACTAGCCCAGAGGCACAATTCTTAAACGATGCCAATCTCAATTATTTATGGCGTGATACTGAAGGCAAAGGCAGTTTGGAATTGAGCTTTGAGTCGGTTTTTCAAAAAGCGAAGAACGCCGAGTTGTGGCTAAGCCCTTCGTATTACACCAGCTTGGAAGCCATGCTAAAAGCGAATACCCATTATGATCAATTTGAGGCTTACAAAAACAAATCGGTATATTCTTTTGCAAGCACGGTTGGCGCCACAGGAGGGGTCACCTATTATGAATTGGGTATGGCAAGACCAGATCTAGTATTGAAAGACATGATAAAAATCGGACATCCAGAGCTTTTGGAAGACTATGAATTGAACTTTTTCCGGAAAATGAAATAACGGCAATTTCTAGACCAATATTAGATCTCACAGGTTGTTACAAAGCACCAATGAAAACCAAAACATCCAATTCATTCCTCTTACTTTCAGCAGTTTTACTGCTGTGTTTTTTGATGAATATCAGTTTAGGTTCCGTTTCCATTCCTTTGGAAGAGGTCTTCAAAAGTATTTTTGGAAACTCTGAAAATGAATCTTGGCAATACATCATTCAAGATTATCGCCTGCCCAAAGCCTTTACCGCTATTTTGGTGGGTTCGGGATTGGGCGTTTCTGGTTTGTTGATGCAAACGCTTTTTAGAAACCCGTTGGCAGGGCCTTATGTTTTAGGCATTAGTTCTGGTGCTAGTTTGGGCGTGGCTATGGTAATTTTGGGCTCTGGTTTGTTTGGTGGCATTTTTGGAACTCTACTGATGTCAAAATGGAGTCTCGTCATTGCAGCCAGTCTGGGCAGTTTCATTGTGCTCTTGGCAGTGATGCTGGTCTCATCAAAAGTGCGTGATACCATGGCCATCTTGATTATCGGCCTCATGTTTGGCAGTATTACCACGGCAATTGTGAGTGTGCTTTCCTATTTTAGTTCTGCGGAAGAATTGCAACGCTACATTTTTTGGGGATTTGGGAGTCTGGGCAATCTGTCTTGGCATGAACTTCTCATTTTCTTCGGAATCTATGTCGTTGGCATGTTCATTTCCATAGGGTCCATCAAAGCGCTCAATACCTTTTTATTGGGAGAGAATTATGCCAAAAGCCTCGGCTTGAACATCAAAAAAAGCCGCATGCTCATCATTATAGCCACCAGTCTTTTGGCAGGAACAATTACCGCTTTTGCAGGACCAATCGCTTTTATAGGTTTAGCCATCCCCCATCTCACAAGACAGATTTTCAAAAGTGCAAACCATAAAATATTGTTGCCGGCAGTGCTTTTGTTTGGCGCTATCGTGATGTTGGTTTGCGACAGCATCGCGCAATTGCCAACCAGTGATTATACCTTGCCCATAAATGCCATCACCTCTTTGATTGGCGCGCCTGTAGTGGTTTGGCTATTGGTAAGACAGCGTAAGATGGTGTTTTAGAGGTTAGAGGTTAGAGGTTAGAGGTTAGAGGTTAGAGGTTAGAGGTTAGAGGTTAGAGGTTAGAGGTTAGAGGTTAGAGGTTAGAGGTTAGAGGTTAGAGGTTAGAGGTTAGAGGTTAGAGGTTA
>NZ_VORM01000029.1 GCF_007997225.1 Subsaximicrobium wynnwilliamsii | reverse complement strand
AAAATATCTGCAACTTTATCTAAACGAGTTTGTTTACAAGCTAAATCGAAGATATTTTGGTGAGCGAATCTTTGATAGACTAGTAATAGCAAGCATTACAGCTAATGGACACTAAACGGATATACAAATTAATATTTTTTCTTATCTATTGAACCGCATATTAAAATTGCTTATCTTAGTATTCTATCTAAACAATTTTAGAAGTTCAAAACTTTTTTAAAAAAAAAGTTAAAATGACCAACCAACTTTCAATAGACCAAGTATTTATAAATAATTTAAATACCATCATTGAAGATCATATTGAGGATGATCAGTTTGGAGTCGAAGAGCTAGCTATTGCATTAGGGATAAGCAGATCACAACTACACCGAAAACTAAATGCCATCAATGGCAAATCGACAAGCCAATTTATTCGTGAATTTCGATTAGAAAAAGCAATGGAGATGCTACAAGATGATGTTGCCACTGCTTCCGAAATTTCCTATAAGGTTGGATTTAATAGTCCAACTTATTTCAATACAAGTTTCCATCAATATTATGGCTATCCTCCAGGAGAAGTAAAGTTTAGGAATCATTTAGTAAATGAAGATGAAGAAGAGATTCAAGCCTCCAATGCCGAAAAGCAGCCTATTTCAATTAAAAGAAAGTTATTTAATCGAACATCATTTTTTATTGTCGCCTTAGCAATTTTAGTGATTATATCATTCTCATATTATAATTACTCAACTTCTGCAAATACAGGTCCTTCGGAAAATAAAGAATCAATTAAACAGGAAGAAAATACCATTGCCGTATTACCATTAAAGAATTGGAGTGGAGACCCAGAACTAGAATATATAAGTGATGGTATGACTGATGCCATAATTGCCAAATTATCTCAAATTCAAGCAATCAAAAGAGTAATGCCTTTCACCTCTATAGTGAAGTACAAGGATACAGACAAAGATATCAATACAATTGCCAAGGAATTAGGAGTTAAATATGTTCTTGAAGGTAATTTTAAGCTTTCAGGAACGCAGGTACAAAGTAATTTAAACCTGGTTGAAGCAGGAAATAATAAACATTTGTGGTCTTTGGAGTATACTGGTGTCTGGAATAGTGATGAGATTTTTGAGCTACAGGCCTCGATTGCCGAAAATATCGCCAATAAAATGAAAGTGAATATAGGCACAACAGAAATTAAAAGTATTAAAAACAAACCTACGGCTAATGAAGAAGCCTATAAATTATATTTACGAGGGCAATACGAATATTCTAAGTTGAGCAAAAAAGGATTTGATAATGCCATATACTTTTTTGAACAAGCTATCTCCATCGACTCATCGTTTATAGATCCATATGCTGGACTCGCAAAGACTCATTTAATTATGGGACTAGTCTGGGGAGGTGAATCACAAATTGTAGCGGAGAAAGAGGGCAGGAAATATTATTATAAAACCGTACAGCTTTACCAAAAAGGCGATTTAATTAATCAATCTGAATTATTGCGAATTAAGATGATGATTGAATTTCACTACGACTGGGATGTAGAATCTAGTATTGAAGATTTGAATTTTGTAGCTGAAAGTCCAAATTTATATTGGGAGGTATACGGAATGGCTATGGATATAGCCAGAAAAACAGGCAGATTTCAATTGGCTCTAACTTTGACAAAAAGAAATTTAACTTTTAATCCCTCTAATCCAGGATCGTATGCTAGCCTTGCACAGTGCTATTATATGCAAGGAAAGAACGAGATGGCATTGCAAATACTTAAGGAAAATGATACAGTGAGTGCTGATGATTATTTTTATTTATTGGAAGCATCAAGAGTATATTACTATTTAAGTGAGTATAAAAGTTCCAGACAGTTATTGAATATTTTCATGAAAATTTTTACAGATCGACCTCCTGTAATTATTTGGCTCAATGCGGTACTTAATAATGTGGATGGAAATAAAGAATCTCAAAATTATTTAGATCAATTGCATCAACAATACAACACTAAAGTTTCAGGCAGTCCAGCCTGGTTTCTGGCATTATATTATGCTCATATCAAAGATTATGACAACACATTTGTCTGGTTGCAGAAATCATACGACCGTCATGAAGTTGAGATGACATGGCTAAAAGAAGAGCCTTTATTACGACCATTGCGAACAGATCCAAGATATATTGAGCTATACGATAAAGTTGGTTTTGCGAAAATTGCTCCAATAACTCCTTATGTTGATTAATACATTTGATGATTAAATAATTTTTTAATAAAAAAATCAGATTCATCAAGTGCCTAATATAAGATTCGTTTCAAGTTAATCCTCCTTTAAACTCTACCATGCAACATAATTTATAGCCTTTAAATTATGTGTAAAACGCTTCAAATAATACTTTAAATCAATTGCAACATGACTGTTAAGTGGTGCCTTCATATATGCGCCATCTTTGCTTCAACAAACTTTATTAATCTTAAAATTTAAAAGTCATGAAAAATTTAGTAATTGGTTTATTCGTATTAGGTCTTACCAGCCTAGGATTCTCACAAAACAAAAAGGGTGAGGTCAAGGAAGTAAACTTAAATGATGTTGTAATAACGGTTTTGTGTATGGTTAGTAGCGTGATTAGGAAACTAATATAGCAAAAACCCACGAGCCTGTGAATGTTCCGAAGGAATATTCCAGACGAGTAAGTACAAAGCTATTAACTATACACATTGTTATGCCACGTTTTATTATTTTAATCTTACTTTTCTTCGCTTAGATAAAATAAAAATAGCAGAAAAAAACTAAACTTTGAATTTAGCTCTAATCTGCTATTTTCAAACAAATTATTATGTCACGTTATTTTATTTCTAATAATGTTTGCATTAAGAATACTGTATCATTTGAAGTAAAAAAATAACTAGTAAATGGTTTAAAATTATTTTTCTATACTCGCTCAAGTTTTGACCATTAAAAACGATATATATTAAAAATATAAAATTAATAAACGTAAATATTATTGACATAAAATCACTATCTAAATAAATGCCAACAATCAATAATATTAAGCTAGTCGAAATGATTATATCAGATAGTATGTTTTGCTTATTAAAATCTTTTACTTTATTCAAGATAAGTTTTACAGGAAAAAAATAAAAAGACATTAATAAAATTACAAATACCGATAAAAAATTTGGAATAACAGCTTTTATCGATAAGAATAAAACTAAACAAATTGCTAATAGTATAGAAGTTTCTATTTTTTTGATTTCTAAAGTTTTCATATTTTATTATTTTAGTTTACCAACAATCCCAAGTACAAGAACCAACCCAATAAGCAACAGTTTCAGCGGCTGTAAGTAAAAACTGAGCCCATTTTACAGGATTACCACCTCCAAGTTGACCGTTAATTTCATCTTCCATACAACCATCAAAACAGGCATCAAAATTATTCTTAGAAACGTCAGACTCCTTTAGCTCATATAAGCTATATTTTACCCATTTGAATCCATCGATATTGTTAATTAAATATTCTTTATGTTGAAAATCATTAATATTATTATTAACAAAATCTTCATAAAATTCCATTCTGTTGAAAAATGATAAAATATCGTCTTCCGTTAGAGAGGATAAGATATTTTGAATAAAATGTTTATCAAATTCATTAGGATTGTGATTCAATTCCTTTGCATCTGACAAATCATTTTTATCTTTTATAGACTTATTTTCTAAAATTATTTCATTAATATTTCTATTCCTATCTGAATAATTCAAGCGTTGTGATAAATCGCTATACTTTGCCGCTTTATTTACAAAGTTTGTCAAATTATTGTCAAACTTTTCAATATTACTTGCAGAATCGTCGATTTTGTTCTCGTCTTCTGTACTACAATTTGTCATTGTTATAGAAATAAATAATGCTAATAATAAATAAATACTTTTTTTCATTTTGTTGTTTTTTAAATTTTAATAATGTTGTGATACTCATAATATCATCATAGTTTTAAATTTTCATTGTGGATGGTCAGTCCGTTTTTGACCGTTCTGCTTGGTTAATGTGGCATAACGTGTTTGTATATGAGCTGTGGCGTGTTTTCGCACGAACCTCTCCAAATATAAACTAACTTTGGGAAATTCATAGATTTTCCAAATTGTCACAGACCAAGCCATAGCTTATATACGGTGTTATGCCACGTTATTGATTTTCATCGTCCATTTTTTTTAGTTTTTTTTCAGTCACATAAATAAGATAAATAGAATAAATCACGAAATTTAATAATGAAATGGGTATTACGTTATCCAATGTGTTATCAAATAATATTGGTATTTGCGTAATCAAAATGATTGGGATAGAATACAACCAATTTTTAGAAAAAAATTTTTGCGCAAAAATCCAATTTTTTTGATTTTTCATTGCTCTTTTTGTTCTATAACCTAAAATTGGATTTATTGTATCTTTTTTGATAAAATAGAATAATAGCAACGAAGCAAATAAAGTAAGGTCTAATGTAAGAATTGATTTATAAATTGTTTCCATATTTTTTTGTTTTTTAATTGGTTTAAAGAAAATTGTGAATGCTTTGGCATCAAATATATAAACAATGCAGCACTCATAATAAAGAAGAAACTTACTAAACCGTGAATTAACATTATGCCAAAATGGAATAATATACCACTAAAAAGGAAGATATACCTTTTCTTATTCGATTGCGACAAAATAATACAAGATGCTAGCAAGAACTCTAACGCTAAAGTTGACCAACTAATAATTATAACAATAAATTTATTAGATAATAATTGAGTGGCAAAATCTTTAAATATAGGATTAATTCCGAAATGATTATGAGTCATCCAATAGTATATTGCTGTTCCATTTTTCCACTCCTCAACAAATAGCTTACCAATAAAGGCGTGTAGATAAATAGCACAAATTTGTATTGCTATTAAAAAGTAAATTGAATTCATTAAATATAGTTTCAGGTTTCCTTGGGAAACAATTTGATGAGACCAATGATTTTTTCTGTTATCTAATAGTGTTAATGGAATTAACAATAAAGTAATATTTGATGCTATATG
Organism: Subsaximicrobium wynnwilliamsii; assembly: GCF_007997225.1. Lineage (GTDB taxonomy): Bacteria > Bacteroidota > Bacteroidia > Flavobacteriales > Flavobacteriaceae > Psychroserpens > Psychroserpens wynnwilliamsii. The sequence goes on along the minus strand of NZ_VORM01000029.1, from coordinate 48,269 downwards.
GTCTCCTCCATCAGCAACATCAGAACTCATAAAAAAGCTATAAGTTATATACCAATGCAAAATACCAGAGTATCTTGGAAAATAACCACTTATAACAATTAATAAAATAATAATGGATAGAATTTTTGCTAAAACTAAATGCTCCCTTAAAATGTAATAAAAGTTATAATCAAAAACTGGGTTATTTAGATGTAAAATATCATAACCGAAAAGTGTATAGTTTGAGTTAAAGATTAGTGTAATTAATAAACCGAATGCTAAAAATGTTCTAGCAATATTGTAAGATGTTAATGTCATTTTAGGTAAATGAATTTAAATTTTCTTTGTGGTGTCTTCAAGTTAGATGCCCAAGCCCAAGGAATACGTTTTTCTCTAATTATTAAAAATTGACCGGTTAATTTTTTAGAATCTTTTGATTTAATTGATAAAGTATCTGGTACTATATGTTTTAGGTCTTCTAAACTATTATAATCTTCCCACTTTATTAGTTTTGGAAAAATTTCATTCATTTCTAAACTTTGTCTTCTATTTTTTCTGGACAAACCAAATAACATATCAGACGTAGTAGAATTTTTGCTTAAATCCTCAATAATTTTCCTTTCTTCTAGTTTATAGATAAATAATTGTGGTTCTTTCGGATCTCTCGTAAAAAATGCATAACCTTGAGGCGAAATTATCCTCAAGGTATTTGCATTTAAGTTAATCACATTATCTTTACTAAAAATGATAAGCATAAAAAATACCAATATTATGACTATCATATTAAGTAGATATTGCGTTGTTTTTTTATAACTTTTCATAAATATCATTAACCAAGATATCATTTTGTAATTCACTTAATTGTGCTCCCTCTGTTGCAAGTTTATCCCAAGGCGTATATTTTGCTACGAAAACGCCAACGTAATAACTAACAGCTACTACTACAGTTTGCACAAGCGCAGCTACTAACCAAACTCCAATAAAGGTAGGTCCGATTATTGCTTCAACTTCATCACCATATTCTAGCTCAACTGCATCAATAAAACCAGCTTCATCAAACTCACCATTAGAATTTACAAATTGACTTACATCTATGTTTTTAGTAATTTCTGAAGTTAATAAGAATGCATCTCTAATTTCTGGAATTTCCATCATAGATTCTTCAATTTTACTTCCAGCAGTTTCAAGCGCATTTTTTATACGATAATGGTCTTTAGAATACAAATCATTTTTAAATGATGTAAAATAAGAATTATCTTTTTTTGCAATTTTGGCAACTACTAATCCAGAAAATCTATCAAGACTTGATAACTCATCTTGTGATAATGTACCCCTAAATTCTCTAACTTTATTAATATGGTCTATATCAATATTTAAGTCTTCACTACCGAAGAAAATTGACTCAAAAAGTAAGTCACCAGAAATTTGTTCGTTACCAGAGCCTTTTTTCGCATAAACTTGATTGTTTTCGATTTGACTTTGATTTTCACTTTCATTTAAATCCTCGTATTGTGAACAAGAAACAAATAATACTAAAGTTGCAAGAAATGTTGCGAAGTACGGTTTTTTAAAAAATTTCAAAATTTTCATAATGTTATGGTTTTAATTTATTAATTCATTTTTAACTGTTGTATTTTTAATGTCTGTTTAACAGTTTTTACATATTTTGACGTTGGATGGTCAGTCCGTTTTTGACCGTAATCTTGGTTTTAATGTGGCATAACTAGTGTTAACTTTAGTTATCTTGAAAAAGTACAGGACAAAGAAATGTCCGATCATGTAAGCTTATTGGAAAATGAAGCTGCAAGATTTAATGTTTTGGGGGCCTCTGAATTTGACGGACGTAACAAACCCTTCACAACTATCTTTAGAGGATCTAAAGGTTATATTATTGCTACTTACAATAATAATGGAAAACTTTTAAAAACAACAGAGCGGTACAAGGACATTAAACTGCCTAAATACATTGTAAAATCAGTTTTAAGTCAATATCCAGACTGCCATTTGTTAAAAGTAGTTTATACTGTAGACTACGATCATCAAAAGGAGGTTGAGAAAACCTATAAAATTCAAATTATGAAGGATAATAAAAAAAGGAATTTGAAAATTAGTTCAGGTGATAATTTAAATAAAGCCGTCACTATGAGTATAGATAATTAATTAAGAGTTAATAATGAATGATTATCAGAAAAATCCCACTTATGGTGGGATTTTTATTTTATGGAATATAATTCAGTCCAATTAACGCTCTGACTTTATCCAAAGTTTCAATTAGGTTTTTGCTAAATTCAAAAGTCATAATTGGGCTTTCTGTTTTTCACCTGCTAGCGCGAGCGTCCCGCTCGTGAGGGCCTGAGTAAGAAAGAATACCTATAGCATCACAAACAAGAGGCTTGCGCTATTAAAAAAAAGCATGAGTTGAAACTACAAATCGCAGATCCCAACCGCAGTATACTTTATAATTTTTATCCACAGCTTGCTATTTTTTATTATGCATTCATGCATTCGCTGCGCTCAAGTGGAACGAAGTATTGCTTAGATATTATTTAACTCGAGAAGTTTGTTTCAATGTTTGTGAAGAGCGCATGACCTGTTACAGAACTGAAAAAGGCATGAACGTTTTTGAATAATGTTTAATGCCAAAGATGAAATCTAACTGAATATAGATCATAAGGGAATGCACGCAGGCATTAAGGAATTACGAGAAAAACAGGAGACGAGGTTATCTTGTGGGGACGAGCGAGACGCTCGCGATAGCGTGGGAAATTTCTGTAAACATACAATATAAAAATTCATTTTAAAATTATTGGCAATTCGGGATTGGATTGGCATTACAACTAAAAAATGCGTATCTTAAACATATTGCGCATTAGGTTCATAATTTGTCAGTTACTTGCGATTCTGTTCCCTAAACGCTAAATTTATCACTATATAATCTAAAATAATAACAGCGACCTTTTCCATACTGTCATTTAAAATCAAATAATATCATGAAAGCATACAATGTTGCCCAAAAACTTATAGACTCCCATTTGGTAATCGGGGAAATGATCCCTGGGTCTGAAATAGGTATAAAAATAGATCAGGCCCTGTTGCAGGATGCAACGGGCACCTTGGTCCAACTGGAACTGGAGGCAATGGGCCTTAAAAAAGCCAAAACGGAGGTTGCCGTTCAATATGTAGATCATAACCTGTTGCAGACCGATTTTAAAAATGCCGATGACCATTTGTTCCTTTTGTCTGGCGCACAACGTTTTGGCCTTTGGTACAGCCGACCAGGAAACGGGGTGAGCCACCCCGTGCATATGGAGCGTTTCGGTAAACCGGGAAAAACGCTGGTAGGGTCGGACAGCCATAGTTGTGCCGCAGGTTCCTTGGGGATGCTTGCCATTGGTACAGGAGGATTGGATGTAGCCGCGGCCATTGCGGGCGAACCCTACTTTGTAACGATGCCAAAGGTCATGGGCGTTAAATTGACAGGAAAACTTCCGGACTGGGTAAGTGCAAAGGATATTATTCTGGAGATGCTCCGTAGACATGGGGTTAAGGGCGGGGTCGGAAAAATTTTGGAATATTACGGGGATGGATTAAAAAACCTAAGCGCAATGGATCGTCATGTTATTGCCAATATGGGTGCCGAATTAGGGGCTACCACTTCCGTGTTCCCTAGCGATGATGAGACCAAACGCTTTTTAAGATCTCAGGCCAGGGAAGAAGATTGGATAGAACTCGTGGCCGATGAAGGTTGTAATTATGATCTACATGAAGAAATAAGGCTGGACGAGTTGGTTCCACTTATAGCCCAACCTACCAGTCCCGGAAATGTGGTTCCCGTGAGCGAAGTTGCGGGAAAACCCATTGGCCAAGTAGTCATCGGATCTTCCGCAAACCCGGGGCTCCGTGATTTCTGGATGGCAGGAGCCATCGTAAAGGATAGATCGATCGACAACGAAGTATCCTTTGATATCAACCCAACCTCCAGACAGATCATACAGAATATGATCGATAACCGTGCCTTTGCCAACTTGATCAAAGCAGGGGCAAGGTTCCACCAGTCGGGCTGTATGGGCTGTATTGGGATGGGACAGGCCCCGGCCTCGGATACCATCAGTTTAAGGACTATGCCACGAAATTTCCCGAGCAGATCTGGGACCGAAGATGACCAAGTTTACCTATGCAGTCCCGAAACAGCTGCGGCTTCTGCCCTTACAGGGAAGATTACCGATCCTAGGGGCCTTGAAAAATTATTCGGAATGAGCTACCCCCAATATGTAAGCCCGGAAATGGAAATCATCAATACGCAATTGTTGGTTGCTCCTCTCGAGGATGGTTCGCAAATTGAATTGAAGAAAGGACCCAATATTAAAGCACTGCCCCATATTGACCCGTTGGAGGACAACTATGAAGTGCCTGTTCTCTTAAAAATGGGAGATAATGTATCCACCGATGAGATTTTGAAGGCTGGGGCCGAAGTGCTGCCTTTTAGAAGCAATCTCCCAGAAATCAGCAAATACACCTTTACGGTAATCGATGACTCTTTTTATGATAGGGCCATGGAATCCAAATCCCAGCATGGCGGACATATTGTAGTGGCCAAAGAAAATTACGCCCAGGGATCTAGTAGGGAACACGCTGCACTTGCTCCCAAATATCTGGGACAAGTTGCCGTGATAGCTTTATCCTATGCCCGGATTGCGTGGCAGAACCTTGCAAATTTTGGAGTATTGCCCCTTGAATTTATAACTATCGAAGATTATGATAAGATCGAACAGGGAGATACCGTGAGCTTTAAAAATTTAAGGAACGATATTAAGGACAGGAATCCCATTAAAGTAAAGGTCAGCAACGATTCGGGTAAAAAACTTGAATTTGAGGTTAAACACACCCTAAGCGACCGGCAAATAAATATGCTGCTTAAAGGGGGTATCATTAATGAGTTTAAAGCGAAACTCAATCTCTAAGGAAAATAGTTTTCTACGACAAGTTTAAATACTAAACATTCATGTTTTCTAGATTATCACCTGCTGGCGCGAGCGTCCCGCTCGTGACGGCCTGAGTAAGAATGAATACCTATAGCAGCACAAACAAGAGGCTTGCGCTAGTAAAAAAAAGCATGAGTTTAAACTACAAATCGCAGATCCCAACTGCAGTATACTTTATAAGTTTTATCCACAGTTTGCCATTTTTTTTTATGGAATACATGCATTCGCTTCGCTCAAGTGGAACGATGTATTGCTTAGATATTATTTAACTCGAGAATTTTGTTTCAATGTTTGTGAAGAGCGCATGACCTGTTGCAGAACTGAAAAAGGCATGAACGTTTTTGGCTAATGTTTAATGCCAAAGATGAAATCTAACTGAATATAGACCATAAGGGACTGCACGTAGGCATTAAGGAATTACTAGAAAAACAGGAGACGACGTTATCTTGTGGGTGCGAGCGAGACGCTCATGCTAGCTGGGGACTTAAGGCAAAACCGTTTTTTCCAAATTAAAACCCCGATATAGGATTTGGCAGAAAATAATGTTTTAATTTAGGTATTTGGACTTGGGTCAAAAGTCGCAGATTCGGTTGCTTTGGCGTCATCGATAATTTCTGAAGGATAATCGTAAAGCTCTAAAATTCTAATTGCATTGCGGGATTTTAATTTTCCGGCTTTGAGCTTATGATCAAACTTTAGCTCATTGGAGGCAATCTGCTCACTGAAATGATACAAATTAAATTTTTTATTGCTCAACATAACGGTCAGTTCGATGTCGTGAGTAGAAACCAAAACCATATTATTGCCTTTGTTTAGATAGGACAATATAGCTTTTCCGCCAGAAATTCGCTCAACAGTGTTCGTGCCTTTAAAAATCTCATCCAATACAAATAAACACGGCTGGTCGCTTTGAGAAGCCTCAATTAATTTTTTGATGGTCAGAACTTCTTCGAGATAATAGCTCGTGCTTTCTAAGACATCATCGCTAATTCTTATTGAGGTATACACTTTAAAAAAAGGAGCCGTATAGGATTTAGCGAAACAAATATTTAGACTCTGGGCTAAAATGCTATTGATTGCAATACTTCTAATAAATGTGGTTTTGCCCGACATGTTTGAACCAGTTAATAACAAGCTGTGGCTCACTAAAGTCAAATTATTGACCACACAGTTGTTAATCAGCGGATGGGAGATTTCTGTGAAAGCCATCTTTTTTTCATCAGTAAATATGGGGTTACAAATGTTGTGGTCACTTGCTTTTAAAGAAGCTGTAGATATGGCTGCATCAATTTCCCCAATAAAATGAAACATCTGTTTAAGCTCAGCTCTTTTGTTCGCAATGGAATCGGTAAAACTATAGAAAATAAGATATTCCAAATTGAATAGCACTTTTATAAATTCTGAAACCAACCAAAACACTATGGCAAATTCATTTCCAAGATCCTTGTCGAAACTTATAAATGCCGATTTTAGCTTGATCTGTTCAACATTTTTTATAAAACGGGTATCTGTAAATTTCTTTTTTATTTCTGGAAATGCGGCTATGTTTTTTGAGACTTCGATTGTTTTTGATAACTGACTTATGCCATCGAGGTAGCTCGAGATATTCCATTTATTCTTGTAATGAAATACCATATTTAATGCAAAAATTGGGATGAGCACTATAAAAAATAGGGGGACGAAGAATCCTAAAATACTTAGCAAAAAGGATAGCATTGATAAGGCATATATTAAGCCTATGTATTTGGGTTTTTCTAGCGGTTTAGAAGTTACTAATTCCTCAAAACAGTAAGAACCGTTGGTATTTATTTTTGTAAGCTCTAACTGAATCTTCAATCTCAAACTTTCATTGCCTTCAAACAGAAGCGTCAAATCGTTAAAGGCCAATAAACGGCTCCGACTTTCAATGGTTCGTAATTTATAGTAGAGGTATTGCTGGCCAATTTTAGAAGCGGTTCTATCAATGACCTCGAAAACGTCGTTAATATCTAAATCGGCGGCACATCGATTTGATATGATGTGGAAAGCTTTGTCTTTGTTGGCGGTATTATTAAAATATTCTTCAATTGAACTAAAGTGAAATTCGTCCAAATTTTTCGGCTTGCCCCAATTGCGTTTGAACTGGTTCAGTATTTTAAGTCTCCTTTTTTTAATTCTGATGTTATTGGTTAGAAACACTACTACTACTAAAATTATGAGTACACCTAAAAACCAGTTCATAAGCTTTTGATAAATGTTGCTGAATTAATTATACAAGATTTGTTACGTTCTGCTTTTAAAATCATAGTCTTAATTATTGCGATGGTTTTGTGGGTTTATCGTTGAGTGCTGAAATCTAAATCTTGGTAGTTCGGAAATTCCACTTGAAAAATTCAAAAGGGCGTTGCTCATAAGCATATATAAGCCTTGACTAATGCAGGATATACTGCATTGGCTATTAAATTTTTATTTCAATTGTTTCAACGCCATTTTCAGATCTTTTGGTCAAAACGAGATGCCCATTGTCTTTGTCCAATTTTTCGATTACCACATAGTTATTAATGGCTCTCATGAAAAGTTCTGTTTTTGAATAAAATATTATTTCATTCTCATAGGCTTTAAAATAATTTTGGCAGTCGATGCTATTGCAATATTCCGTCTCCAAAATGACAATCTTTCCCAAATGAGTAGTTGAATTTACTTTAGAAGAACTAATGAACTTTGTTATTAAATCTTTCTTTACATCAACTTGGGTATTTTCATTAGATTGACAAGCAAAGAGTAATACTACAAGCATTAGAACAAATAAAAGCGATGCATTTTTCATGATTTCGTGTATATTTAAGGTTTTGCTAAGGGACTTTTTTAAGCTTAGTTGCGCATTTAAAACATCAATGTAATAAAAAAAATCGGACTAGGGGATTAACTAGGGTTTGCGCAAGTAGGCTTACGCTAGAAATTAATTTATAGGCCCCAATCACTATTTTTTAATCAAATTTGCTTAATTCTTTCAGTCTTTGATTGGCATAAGAAAGTTTGTCAAGTATTTCAGTTTTTTCCTTTTCCAAAATATCCGTGTTGTTCAGTTTGATAGCAGTTCCAGCCATGCACACCATTAACATTCCTTTGGCTGCTCCAACTTCTGAAAAATCTATGTCTGTTGCAATTACAGCATTTCCTCCTAAATTCAGGGTTTGAATTCGTATCTGTGCGAAACACATGTTTTCCCTGCTAGCGCGAGCGTCCCGCTCGTGACGGTTTGAGTAAGAGCCATTATAAAAAACATTTACGGAACGAGCAATGACCTTCTGCTTAAGCTAAAGGAGTGATTTTTTTTCGCTGTTGTAAGTAGTTTTTTTATTCAAACATGCTCGGGTTTATTCCAAGAATTAGTCCCCAAAAAAGACCATTTATTCCAAGTGCCAGGCCAATTATAGAAATTAGACGGTCTTTGGTTGATATGCTTTGCTTAATTAAGATTTTTAATTTTTTTGTTTCTGTTTTTCTATTGCTAAATGGTTTTTTGGATTTTAGAAATGGGTTTGCTTCTAGGAATTCTTCAAGGTTTTTTAAATTCAGTTTATATGTTCCGCTATGATTTGCTTTAAAAGTCCATACTTCAAATGTTTTAACTCTCTTTCTCAAATAACTAAATCTAATTTTATTTTCAGTAAGATTGACCTCTTTTCCTTTTTCCGTGATAATACTCGCTTTTAGGTCTGAAACAGTAAAGTCAGAACTAAGTCCGATTATGGAGATTGAGTGAATTCCACTTTCTGCTACTTCGAAACTTTTATTTTTTTCGATTAGGTCAAATATTGCAATCTCTTTTAACTTAAATTCTCTAATAGCAAGTTTGACAGCATAAATTAAAACTAAAAGGCTTACAATTCCGATAAAGATGCATTACCTGTATTTTTTTTAATTACTTCTACTAATTACACCCCATAAAAATACCCAATTAACGCTAATGCACAAGTCGTTAATTGGGTAAGTTTAAAACTGGATTCACAAAGCTTTATTCACTCACATGAAATCCGCGATCACGCATCAACGCTTCAATCTTCGCATCTCTGCCTCTAAATAGGCGGTAGGCTTCCGCAGGATCCATGGAGTTTCTGGGTGCAAAAAGGTATTTTACCAATTTATCGGCCATGGCTTTGTCGTAGAAGCCATCTGGCGCTTCCATAAAGGCTTCCGAAGCATCTGCAGTAAGCACATCGGCCCACATGTAACCGTAATAAGCGGTGGCATAACCCTCGCCCGAAAAGACGTGCCCAAATTGTGGCGTTCTGTGACGCATTGGTAATTCTTCTGGCATTTGGAGTTCCTTGAGTGTCTCGCGCTCAAACTTGTCGATGTCAATGTTGCTGGGATCTGCCAAATGTAATTTCATATCCATAAGTGCAGAGGCCAAATATTCGGTGGTGCCAAATCCTTGGTTGAACTTAGAAGCGTTTTTGATTTTCACAACAAGGCTGGCAGGAATCGGTTCGCCTGTTTCGTGGTGGATTAAATAATTGTTGATCACTTCATCTGTAGATAACCAACGCTCCAATAATTGGGACTGAAACTCGGTATAATCACGAACGCCGCCATTCAAGGTTGGGTATTTCACATTGCTGGAAAAGAAATGCAAGGCATGTCCAAATTCATGGAAAAACGTGGTCGCATCGTCCCAAGAAATCAAAACGGGCTCGCCAGGTGCGGGTTTTACAAAATTGGAATTGTTGGAAGCCAATACATTTTCCTCGCCCTTGTAAGAGGTATAGCTTCTGTAAGTCGTCGCCCAGGCACCAGAACGCTTGCCTTCGCGCGCGTAGGGATCGAGATACCAAAGTCCGATGAGTTTTCCACTATCTTTATCGGCAACTTCCCAAACCTTGACATCGGGATGAAATACTGGAACTTGTCCATTAGGCACAGGCGTAAATTTGTAGTTGAACAAACGTCCCGCCACATAGAAAAGGGCTTCGGTTAGATTATCCAATTGTAGGTATTGCTTTACTTCATCGCTGTCTAGATCGTATTTTTTCTGCCTTACTTTTTCTGCATAATAACGGTAATCCCAAGCTTCGATTTTTAAATTATCGCCATTGGCATCGGCAATGGCTTGCATATCGGCCACTTCCTCATCCACGCGGGCAATCGCTGCTGGCCACACTGCCATCATGAGATCCATCGCATTTTCTGGTGTTTTCGCCATGCGATCCTGCAAGCGCCATTCAGCGTAGTTGTCATAGCCCATAAGTCCTACGCGTTCTTTCCGAAGTTTTAAAATCTCGGCAATGAGTTCATTGTTGTCATAAGCATCGGCATTGTCTCCACGATTGTAATAGTTGGTCCATACAATTTTTCTCAGTTCTCGCTCGGTGGAATAGGTCAAAAACGGATCTATAGAGGAACGGGTATTGGTTATGGCGTATTTTTCGTCCTGACCTTTGTCGCTCGAAATTTTTGCTGCAGATTTGGTAAAGGACTCCGATAAGCCACCCAACTGATTTTTATTGAGATAGGTCACATAATTTTCTTCGTCGTGAAGTATGTTGTTCGAAAATTTGGTGTATAATTTTGAAAGTTCCTTGTTGATTTCAGCATAGCGTTTTTTCTTTTCGGCGTCAAGGTTGGCACCGTTCATTTCAAACTGCTTGTAGGTCAAATCCACCACACGCTGTTGATCGGCAGGTAAAGTATCTTTTTGCGAGGCTTCATAAACGGTCTTGATGCGTTGGAAGAGTTTTTCGTTTTGTGAAATTTTTGATTGGTACTCAGATAGTTTCGGTGCCAGTTCGGTTTGGATGTCTCTAAATTCTGGCGAAGAGGTATTGCTGCTGAAAATCCCATAATAGGTAAATATTCTATTCAAGGCTTCTGCAGATCCTTCCATAGCGACAATAGTGTTCTCAAATGTGGCAGGCTCTGGATTGTTGGCGATGGAGTCAATGTCTTTGAGACCGAGTACCATGCCTTTTTTCATGGCTTCTTTTACGTCTTGCACTTGCATTTCATCAAAGGCTGGCACGCCCTCGTAAGGTCCTGTCCATTCTTGTAACAAGATATTTTTTGAATCGTTCACTGCCATTTTTTCTTCGGAATTTTTGTCGTTTTTACAGCCCGTAATCAATACGATACTGCATAACAACGTGGTTTTAATCGCTTTGTCAATCATGTGTTTTTGGGTTGGTTTGTAAAAAGGTCTAAGATAGGGAAAAGGGAATTGAAACTGAAATTGATCCTGATAACTATCGGGATAAGATGAAGATGAAGATGAAGATGAAGAGGAAGATGAAGACGAAGATGAAGATGAAGATGAAGATGAAGACGAAGATGAAGATGAAGATGAAGATGAAGATGAAGACGAAATTGAACTTGAAATTGATCCCGATAACTATTGGGAGAAGATGAGGGAGAAGATGAGGGAGAAGATGAAAAAGAAAATAGAAAAATGAAAATAGACGGGAGACGGATGGCCGAAGATGACCTGCTGTGACTCAAATTGTGATTTCTTTACTGCGGCTGCGGCCGCGACTGTAACTACGACTGTGACTGCGACTGAAGACTGCACGCTTCACACTGCATCTTGAAGACTGAAAACTGAGGACTGAATACTGAGGACTGAAATCGAGACTCAGTCCAAAACCTCAATTCGCTTGATATACACGTTCTTCAACGGCCAATCGCCATCGTCGGTTTTGACGCTTGCAATTTTATCGGCGACGTCCATGCCATCGATGACGCGACCAAAAATGGTGTAATCGCCATCCAGATCGTGTACATCCCTCAACATGATAAAAAATTCATAAGGCGACGCTAGTTTGTAAGGATTGTCGCGATCGCCGCTAGGCATTGAAATCACACCTCTGTCATGATGAAAGCCACGTTTGGTGTCGGTTGGCAAAAGGTATTTGCCAATACCTCCTCGTCGGTCCATAACGTCTTGATCATCGGTACTGCCACCTTGGATGATGTAATTTTCGATGACACGGTAAAATTGGGTGTGTTCAAAATAGTTCTGTTTGGCCAAGAATATGAAGTTGGCACGGTGGAACTTGGTCTCCTCAAACAACAAGATATCGATGTTTCCGAAGGCGGTCACAATACGGACCTTATTTTCCTTATGCTCTTTCTCATACTGAAGAAAGAACTCCATAGCATTCTTATCGGTTAAATAAGGATATTTGCGCTCGTTAGATGGATTTTGGCTATCTGCATCGGTTGTATCCATCGTTTTGGTTGCGCTACTATCAATTTCAATTTTAATCGGACTCTCATTTTGAGTATTGTCGGCTTTATCCTTACAATTGAAAAGCATAATCATTACAACAAGGGCAATTATTGATTTTATTCGATACATGGAGGGGTTCTTTAGGTGCTTACAAAAATAGTAAGATATATCGAAACACAAAAAGGTCTGATCATGAGCCTTTAATTCTGCTGAAACATAGAACTTGGGCTGGGAATTCTTCATTTTCCTAGAAGCTTTGATGTTAGCTTTTGAAATTATTAGACGAAGCTTATTTCTAATTTTACCATAATGTCTATCTTCACGTAAATCAACAATGGTGTATGCAATTCGAGGATTTCAAATCAAAAATCAAGACTATTTCCGCGGAAGCTTTGCCGGGGGAGGCTTCTCAATTCAAAATGTCGCCACCTTTTAGAGCAGATCTTATAGCGGCCAATAAACTCAAAATGAAAACGGCAAGAAAAGCGGGTGTCATGGCTTTGTTTTATCCAAACCTTGAGGGAGAAACCTATTTGATCTTGATTTTAAGAAAAACCTATAGGGGCGTGCATTCTGCTCAAGTGGGCTTTCCTGGAGGAAAATATGAACTTGAAGACCCCGATTTAAAATATACGGCCTTACGCGAGACCTATGAAGAAGTTGGTGTACCTATAGAGTCTATGGAGCTTATAAGGGCTTTGACGCCTATGTATATTCCGCCAAGTCATTTTACGGTAAGTCCGTTTTTGGGAATAACTTCAAAAACACCGGTATTTATTAAACAGGATGAAGAGGTGGAGGATTTGATCGAGGTGAGCCTAACTGATTTTTTGGATAATAAAAATACAACCACAGTGGAAGTCATGACCTCACTCGAAAAAGAATTGACTGTACCTGCTTTTATACTTAACGGATACATTGTTTGGGGTGCCACAGCCATGATGCTAAGTGAATTAAAAGACTTGTTAAAAATGGTATTATAAGTAGGGGATTTTCGTAGATTTGTTAATTCGCGTAATAAGAATCAATGGCATTATTTAAAAGAAACCCTTTTGGGCATATATTATTTGTTAAGAAATGGTTGATACGTATTTTGGGCGTACTCACGCACCAAAGATTTAGAGGTTTCAATGAATTACAGATTGAAGGTTCTGAAATAATCAAAAACCTTCCGGAAAATAACGTACTTTTCATTTCTAATCACCAAACCTATTTTGCCGATGTGATTGCGATGTTTCACGTCTTCAACGCTAGTTTGAGCAATCGTAACGATTCCATAAAAAACGTTGGGTATCTCTGGAAGCCCAAATTGAATATCTATTATATTGCAGCCAAAGAAACCATGAAAGCGGGTTTATTGCCCAAAATCATGGCTTATGTTGGCTCCATCAGTATCGAGCGCACCTGGCGCTCGGAAGGGAAGGACGTCAACAGGCAAGTAAAAATGAGCGATATTTCAAGCATTGGCAAAGCGCTTGATGATGGTTGGGTCATTACTTTTCCGCAGGGAACAACCACACCTTTTAAACCAATTAGAAAAGGTACTGCCTTCATTATCAAAAAATACAAACCAGTAGTTGTGCCAATTGTGATTGACGGTTTTAGACGTTCGTTCGACAAAAAAGGACTTCGGGTCAAGAAAAAGAATATTTTCCAGTCCATGGAGATCAAAGCGCCATTGGAGATTGATTATGAGAACGAATCGGTAGAGTCCATCATAGAGAAAATCGAATACGCCATTGAGCAGCATCCGTCCTTTCTCAAAGTCATCCCAAGAAAAGAATTGGAAGAAAAGGAGCGCTTAAATAAGGAATTTCGCGACTGGTAAATTGGTTATGGGTTTGGGGTTCAAGGTTCAATGTTCAAGGTTTTGAGTTCGAAGTTGGTGATTCCCTAAATTTTTATTCAGTATAAAATGGATGCTTAATTCATAAAAGCGACTTCAAATCACTTTTTTGAGAGTCTATTCGATTTCAGATGCTTCCGCCAATAGTAGATCAATCTTGAGGATACCGGTTTTCAAACTTCAAGTGAATCCTATTTTTCGCTGACTTTAATGTCAATAGCGTTTTTCCAATTTTATTACAACCTCATTCAAACTAAGGGTTATCGTTTGTTTCGCTTATCCCTAACTTGCAATTTTAAACCTTGAATAAATCAGACCTCGAGTTTCTTCAATTCAGCATAATTTTTGTTGAGACGTTTCAGTAAAATCCCATAAATCAATCGGTAAAATAACCAAATGACCCCCACAAAAAGTGCGGTCACGACAAGCATGATCAGCGTGGAAACAAATTTTTGTTTATCGCTAAAATGAGCAAATTGAGCTGAAACTTTAGGATTTTCATAAATGCTTTCATAAAGTCCGAAGCACATCGCCAAGAACGCCATTACCAAATTATAGATAACGTAATATTTAATGACCTTCCTGGTCTTTAGAATACTTTTCATTAGATTTTTTACCGTGTCGGTGACAGAGATGGACTGATGCGCCCTAAACAGTAAATAAACGAATACTAGGATGATGCTGTAGCTAAAAATGGTAATGGCTAATAAAACATCTTCATTTCCATACATCATGGCTAATTCTGCACGATATTCTTTAGAAGAAAAATAGGGTATTGTATTGATTAATACCCATAAAAGTAGTTCTGCAATACTAATATAAAATAAGGTTTTTACAATGGAGGATGATTTTTTGAACAACATGGGGTGCAATTCCTTCGATGTCAATTGTTTTTCCTCTGGTCTGGCTTTTTGCTGCCAATCTTTTTTTAATAGATCTAGTTCATCCATAATGCTACGGATTTAAAACGGTTCTTAGTTTCTTCTTCACGCGGTTCATTTTCACTCTGGCATTGACTTCCGTTATACCCAAGGTTTCACTTATTTCACTGTAATTTTTTTCTTCCAGATACAAAAACACCAATGCTTTTTCAATATCGTTCAATTGATAGACGGCTTGGTATAACAATTTAAGCTGTTGGTCCTGCGTGTCGTCATAAGGCTCAGCTTTGATTTTGAAACTTACCGTTTCAAATTCCTGGGTCTTGATCGTACGTTTAGACTTGCGATAGAGGGTTATGGCAGTATTTAAACCCACCCGGTACATCCAGGTGCTAAATTTGGCCTCGCCCCTAAATTTGGGATAGGCCTTCCATAACTGTATGGTAATCTCTTGAAACAAATCATTATGCGCGTCTTGATTGTTGGTGTACAATCTACAGACCTTGTGTACAATGTTTTGATGCTTCTCGAGCAAGGCTACAAATTGATGTTCAAGTGCTTTGTCCAAAGGGTTGATTGGTTATTGTTAGGTTAGTAGGTAATGCGTATGCAATGTTACACAAAAAATATTCTTTTCTGAAAGTTGTAAGTATTAAGAAGGCTTAGTTGTATTTTTGCTATGATCCTTATTTTTACTTTATGAATATCCCAGCAACTACATTTCCAAGAACAGTGATTATTGGCGCAGGTTTTGGCGGCATCCGTTTGGCAAGTGCCTTGGCCAATAAAGACATGCAGGTTGTTTTGATAGACAAACACAACTACCATACGTTTCAGCCGCTATTGTACCAAGTGTCAAGTTCTGGTTTGGAGCCAGACTCCATCGCGTACCCGGTTCGTAAAATTCTGAAAAATCACAAGAATTCTTATTTCAGAATGGCAGTGGTAAGCCATATAGATGCTGAAAACAATAGTATCACGACCAACATTGGCGATTTGAATTTTGATTACCTGGTCATTGCCACCGGTACACGTACCAACTTTTTTGGTAACGACGATATCAAGAACAACAGCATGCCCATGAAAACGGTGCCTCAGGCATTGGATATACGCAGCTTGATTCTCCAAAACTTTGAAAAGGCAGCAATTACCGATGATGTGGAAGCCAAGAAAGCATTTCTCAATTTTGTGGTTATTGGCGCAGGGCCGACTGGAGTGGAACTTTCAGGGGCGATTGCCGAACTTAAGAATAATATTTTGCCCAGGGAATACCGTGACCTCAATCCGGACCTTATGGCGATCCATTTGTTGGAGGGTGCGCCACGCGTATTGCCCCCAATGAGCCAATATGCCTCAGAAAAAGCCGAGGAGTATTTAAAGGAATTGGGTGTAACCGTACACTGCAATACCTTGGTTAAACATTATGATGGGCGCACGGTAACCACTAATGACGAGAAGAAATTTGAGTCGGAAACCGTGATTTGGGCGGCAGGAGTTACAGGAACGCCAATAGACGGTTTAAATCCAGCCGCGCTTCACGATCAAACCCGTCGTTTTAAAGTGAATCCATTCAATCAAATTGAAGGGTACGCCCATATTTTCGCCATTGGTGACATGGCGCTTATGACCACCGAGGCTTGGCCAAAAGGGCATCCGCAAGTTGCCCAACCCGCCATTCAGCAAGGGAAGAATCTGGGCAAAAATTTGCTCAACATGACCAAGCAAAAACCGCTTAAACCCTTTCAATACCACGATAAAGGCACTATGGCAACCGTGGGTCGCAACAAAGCGGTGGTCGATTTAAAACACTTTAAGCTTGCAGGTTTTTTCTCCTGGTTTATCTGGATGTTCGTCCATTTAATGGCCTTGGTAGGTTTTAGAAACCGCGTCATCGTGTTTTTCAATTGGACGTATAACTATATCAATTTTGATAAAGCAGCGCGTTTGATTATTAGGCCTTATAAGAAATAGCTTGTTCAAGTTCAAGGTTTAAGGTTTAAGGTTCAAGGTTGATGGTAGTGAAATCAAAAATCGTCAATCAAAAATCGTCAATCGTCAATCGTCAATCGTCAATCGCCAATCAAAAATCGTCAATCCTTCATTTCATCCTGAAATTCCAACAGTTCAGTAATTCCTAATTTCAAAATCGAGTCTCGCTCGTGATATTTGACGCATCAACGTTAGGCTGAAAGCATTTCAGCAGAGCATCAACCGTCAATATCTGCAATCACATGCGAACCTTAATGCTACATTTTGCGCTTCTCATCTCATCAATACTCATCGCGCAAACCACAGTCAACGGAACACTAATCGACAACAATAACCATCCAATTACGGGTGCCAATGTCTATCTCAATGGCACTTACGATGGAGGTACTTCCAATGAGCAGGGCGAATTTTCGTTCTCGACCGAAGCAATGGGACCACAAACCTTAACCGTGTCTTCCATGTCTTACGAAACAAAAACCATTGTGGCCGATGTCTCTAGCTTCAAAAATCTTCAAATCAAACTTCAGGAAAATATGGAGGGCTTGGATACCGTGGTCATTTCCGCAGGTACTTTTGAAGCCAGTGATAACAGTAAGGTATCCGTTTTAAAACCTTTAGATGTGGTTACAACAGCAAGTGCTTTGGGTGATTTTGTGGGCGCCTTGCAAACCTTGCCCGGCACGTCAACAGTATCTGAAGATGGACGTCTTTTTGTGCGTGGCGGCGATGCAGACGAGACCCAAATTTTTATTGACGGCATTCGCGTTTTTACACCCTATTCACCAACGCCCAACAATGTGCCAACCCGAGGCCGTTATTCGCCATTTTTGTTCGATGGAATCACTTTTTCAACTGGAGGTTATTCTGCAGAATATGGCAATGCCCTCTCCAGCGTACTTTTACTCAACACCATCGATGAACCTGATCAAGAAAAGACTGAAATTGGGGTGATGAGCGTTGGTGGCAGATTGGGCCATACCGAAAAATGGAGCCGTTCTTCACTTAGCGCCAACCTGACCTATTTCAATTTGGCAGCTTATGATGTTTTATTCCCCGATAGAAATGATTGGAAAAAACCGTATCAGAACGCACAAGGTGAGGCGGTGTTTCGTCAAAAATTCAACACAGGACTGCTTAAAATTTACGCCGCTTTTGATAGCTCCAACTTTGAATTGGTGCAGGAGGATATCAATGTGGCTGAAGGTGTGCGTTTTAAATTGAACAACCGAAATTTATATACCAATGCCAGCTACCAAGGCACTTTGGGCAACAGTTGGTCTGTTCTTTCGGGATTGAGTTATACCGTCGCCAATACCGATTTGAGGGTGATGGATGATTTGATTAATGACGAGGAAAACTCGGCTCACTTAAAGCTGAAACTAAAAAAACGGTTCAACAGTAGATTTAAGCTCAGTTTTGGCGTGGAGCAATTTGTGACCAATTTTGATGAAGCTTTTACTTCGGAAAGCTTTGCAGATAAGTATGGTTATACCTCAAACATAAGTGCGGCTTTCGCAGAATCGGATATTATTTTCAGCAAAAATTTAGCGATGAAAGTGGGTGTGCGTGCCGATCATTATTCGCTTTCTAAGCAGCTCAAATTGGCGCCGCGGTTTTCCTTAGCCTATAAAACTTCGAAGAATTCACAATTGTCTTTGGCTTATGGTCAGTTTTTTCAGAACGCTTCCGCAGCACTATTGAAATTTGCAAATCAGCTAGAGACCCAAAACACAAAACATTACATCCTTAATTACCAATACGTCAACGATGGCCGCCTATTTAGAGCAGAATTGTATCGGAAGGATTATAACAAACTTGTGAAATTCGAAACTTCAGCCGAAGCATTTGCCAATGATTATAACAACGATGGCGATGGCTACGCCCAAGGTTTGGACTTGTTTTTAAGAGATAATAAAAGCATAAAAAACATGGAGTATTGGCTTAGCTATTCGTATTTGGATACAGAACGCGATTATAGGGACTTTCCAACCTCGGCGCAACCCAATTTTGCCAATACCCATAATTTTTCAGCAGTGACCAGATATTGGATAAACGATTGGAAAAGCCAAGTGGGCTTGGCCTATACCTATGCTTCCGGCCGTCCATACACCAATCCAAACACCAATTCATTTCTTTCAGAAAAAACAAAGAGTTATAACAGTGTGAGTTTGAATTGGGCTTATCTAGTGAGTCCGCAAAAGATTTTATACCTATCAGTCAATAATATTTTAGGCTTTAAAAATGTGAATGGATACCAATACGCAAATACACCGAATGCCAATGGCACATTTTCGCGGCGTAGCTAACTGCCTGCTGCAGACCAGTTTTTTTTCGTGGGCCTTTTCTGGACCATTAGTGGAGATGGGAAAGCCAATCAATTGAATGACCTTTAGTATACTAAATAAATAGTGCAGAATAGACTTAAGAGGATTGACTTAGGACGGAATGACATAGGATGGAATGACTTAAGACGGATTGACTTGGGACGTTTGACTTTTTCGAAAGTGCTTCAAACCATTGAGGCGGATTATGCAAGATTAATTCAACCAAACGTCGTTTTATTAAAGGAGAAAAAGTCAGTTACTAGGCAGTCTCAAGTCTCAATACTTTCAACTCAATACCAGTTTCAATGAAATCAAAAGGGGCATAAATACCCAACATATGAGAAGGCCCAAGTGCTTTTCTAAAACAGCACTAATCCTATTTCCACTTGATGCCACAGCCAAGGCTTGGTTTTTGGTCTTCGCTAATTTCGGAATTGTCAAGCAATGCATTTAGAGCTGCCCGTAAATCCTTACCTGTGACTGGAATGTCGTTTCCAGGTCTAGAATCATCTAACTGTCCGCGATAAACGAGTTTCAAGTCTTTGTCAAACGCATAGAAATCTGGCGTGCAAGCCGCATCATAGGCTTTAGCGACCGCTTGGGTTTGGTCATAGAGATAAGGGAAAATAAAATCGTGGTCTATGGCGTTCTGTTTCATGTTTTGGGGGCCATCTTGAGGATAATTCTTTGCGTCATTACTGCTTATGGCGATGCACTCGATACCTTTTGGTTTGAAATCTTTGGCAAGTTTTGAGAGTTCATGGTTCACATGTTTAACAAAAGGACAATGATTGCATATAAACATGATGACCGTGCCTTTCACACCTTTCCATTCATGTAAGGATTCTATGCTGTCATCAACGGTATTTAAAAGTTCAAATTCTGGAGCCTTAGTGCCCAGAGCCATCATCTTTGAAGTGGTGCGTGCCATAATTTTCTATTTTATTGTAAATTTAACGAATGGATAAGATAGTAAGTTTTAAAGACTTTACAAAAGTAGATTTGCGTGTGGGCACTATAATTGAGGTTCTGGACTTCCCAAAAGCTCGAAATCCAGCCTATCAATTGACTATAGATTTTGGGGCATTTGGCATCAAAAAAAGTTCTGCCCAGATTACAGAGCGCTACACAAAAGAAGAACTGCTGCAAAAACAAGTTGTAGCAGTTCTTAATTTTCCTAAAAAACAAATCGCTAATTTCATAAGCGAATGTTTAGTAGTTGGGGCAGTAGAGGGGAAGGATGTTATTTTGTTGCATCCAGAGCAATGTATTGAAAATGGGGCTTCAGTAATTTAGATTCAAATCTCAAAGTTCACGGTTCAAATTCTAATATTCAAAGTTCAGTATTCAGCATTGATGATGTAATTCAAAATCGTAAATCTAAATAAATAAGCTTTCACTAAATCTTAAAAGTTACAATACCACAGTCCATTTCAAAGACCTGCCCAGAAATAGAACTTGCTTTTTCCGACAACAGGAATTCTGCCATGCCTGCAACATCTTGGGGTTTCAAGAATTTCTTCATGGGATGACGATCGGTTATATTTTCAATCATTTTGTCATTCCGCAGTAACTTGGAAGCCAATTGCGTATCGGTAACGGTTGGTGCGATGGCATTGATTCTAAGAGTGGTTGCCATTTCGGCACCCAAAGACTTCACTAAGCCTTCAACACCCGATTTGGCAGCCGCTACACTGGCGTGAAATGGCATTCCCAATTTAGCAGCTACTGTGCTAAATAAAACGATTGAAGGATCCTTACCTTTTTTGATGATGTTCAGGTATTTTTGAATGGTTTTCACAGCGCCAATGACGTTGATTTCAAAATCCTCGCGAAATTCATCAAGATCAAAACGACCTATCGGTTTTAAATTGATACTGCCCGGGCAGTATACCAAACCATCTGCCGCTTCAATATCTGGCAAATCCTCTTTTAGAACATCGCAACTGTAGTGTTTCAAATGTTCATGTTCGGTTTCAGGTTTAGACCTGCTAATGTTAATGACTTTATGGTTTTCGAGAAGGGTAGTAACAATGGCATTTCCAATACCTTTGCTGCCTCCAACTACAATATATGTTTTCATGTAATGTTATTTAAATAAAAAAGCTGATAAGACGAAACAAACCCGTTATTAACACTTTTTATGTTACGTTGGTATAATCAATGCTTATAATGGGACTGTTCAGTTTATCAGCTTATCTTTCTTGTTTATGCACTTAAAGGTTTCCCGTTTAAGCGTTTTTCAACTTTGCGTTTCATTTTGGTAAGACTTTTCATCAAATCCATGATTTTTTCGTCTTTCTTTTCTTTGTAGATTGTGTTAAGTGCCAAAATAAGCCGCTTAGCTTCTCTTGAAATCTTTACACGGTCACTTGTTGACAGTGATTTCATGTTCTGGTTTTCAAACTCTTTTGCTTTGTCTATTACTTTTTCCATAGCCTTATTGATTTATATAGTTTTGTAATTCAGTTATTTTTGCGGTTTTATTAAATTTTCCCCCATAGTACGCAGTTACAGTTGATGAGGTATCATCCTTAACGCCGCGTGAGGCCACACATAAATGTTTAGCGTCAATAATTACGGCCACATCATCTGTATCTAAAATACTTTTAAGTTCGTTGGCAATTTGATTGGTCAAACGTTCTTGAACCTGAGGTCTTTTGGCATAATATTGAACAATTCGGTTCAATTTTGAAAGTCCTATAACTTTGCCCGAAGATACATAAGCCACATGAGCTTTGCCGATAATTGGGACAAAATGATGCTCGCAATTGGAATAGAATGTGATATTTTTCTCAACCAACATTTGATTGTATCGATATTTGTTGTCAAACAAGGCAACTTTAGGTTTATTTTCAGGATTTAGACCTGAAAAAATCTCATCAATATACATCTTAGCCACGCGCTTCGGGGTGCCTTTCAAGGAGTCGTCTGTTAAATCCAATCCCATCACGTCCATGATTTCCTCGAATAAAATAGCGATGCGCTCTTTCTTCTCGTCATCAGTGAATTTGAAAGCATCGGCCTTCATTGGTGTTTCTAAACCGGTAGACAGGTGGTCTTCTCCAATGTCTTCAACAGAAAATCCGTTGAGTTGTTGTGAGTTGTTTTTCAAAGTGTTTGTATTCATATTAGTCTTTTTTAGGTGCTGTACTCAGGGACTCAATTCCTAAGTCAAAGCACGTTAGCGTTTTGAAATTGAGTTATTGGTAATCTGTTTTTGTCGGGAACATTTGAAACGTCCTTTTTCAAAGGTTCTCAATTTTTCATGTTTGGTTTTTCGGCCTTGAACGCGTTGTCGCCACATCCTGAAACTACTGGGTTTCATTTCTTTTCTCATCAATGCGATGACATCCTGTTCATTGAGATCAAATTGAAATTCAATCGCTTCAAAGGTGGTTCGGTCTTCCCAAGCCATTTCAATGATTCTATCGGTTTCTCTAAGACTCAAGTCTTTCATAGATCTCTAAAATTAAACTGTTCGTCATATTTCACTTTCTCATCCAGAAGTTTGTCAAAAAAGGGTTTATTCTCCTTAAACGTTTTACTGTTTCTAAAATGAACAAACTTGCCTTGGGCATGAATGCTGGCACCATTTGTTTTATAAAGCACCAATTGATAATATGGAATTACCCAAGTGTAATTTTTTAAGCCTTTATTGATGTACATTAAAATACCACCGGTGCGCATCTCGATATTTGCGTAGCTTAAGTCATCAATTCTATTGATATACTTTTGCATGTTCGGACTTACCTCAGCAACAATCATACGTTTGGAACCGACACCCTTTCGTTTGAACGTTTCAAAAAACGTAAAAGGCTTACCAACCAAACCGGTTACGATTTGTTTGTGTTCTTTGTTTGGATGTGTGGAATCTAAAATCAAATGTTTGTTTTTTTTCTTCTATGTAAATCTACGAAATGTTTAACGTTTATCTTTATAAGTTAAACAAAAATTAACATACTGTTATAACTGAAATCAATAGTGATCCCAACTGCCCATGATTACTGGGATACTGGCTATTTTATAAAAGGATTTCTTCGGAAGAATCTTGTGGTTAGAAACAGCTGGGTTCAATTGAATCTTGAAATGCTTAGCTCAAACAAAAATTTCAGCAGCATTTAGAACATTGAGCCCTGAACCAGGAACAAAAAACTACTTATTCCGAAGCGTATGTTTTTTTAGGATGCGCTGGCTCTCTTCACGAACTTTTTTATTCTTCCGAAGGTTCCATAAGGTATCGCTGGCTTTTTTCCTGGTAGAATCTAAATCCACAATTGGATACGGATAGTCCTTGCCCAATTCAAAATTGTAGAATTGCTGCTCCATCTCTGTCATTAAATAAGGTTCGTGGGCGAAAGGTGTGTCTAAATCTGCTAATTCTGGCACCCATTTTTTAATGAAATTAGCCTCAGGGTCATGCTCTAAACTGTTTTTTACAGGATTATAAATGCGCAGCATGTTGGTGCCAGTTTCTCCAGCCTGCATCTGTAATTGCGGATAATGGATGCCAGGCTCAAAATCTAAAAACATTCGCGACAAGTGCTTGGATGCATCTTGCCAAGGTTGCCAAAGGTTATGTGTGAAAAAAGACACCACCAAAGCGCGCATTCTAAAATTGAGATAGCCCGTTTCATTGAGACAGCGCATGCAAGCATCAACCAAAGGAAAGCCGGTTTGGCCGGTTCGCCAAGCCTCTTGATAGGATTCTGATATTTCTTTTTTCAGCTTTTGAAAACCTTTGTTCACGCTTTCGGCTTCCATGGTGTGTTCCATTTCGAACTTCTGCACAAAATGCGATTGCCAGCGCAACCTAGACATGAAGGCTTCCAAAGCTTGTTTGTTTTGAGATGTTTTCTTTAAATGATACGCTCTGTGATAGACTTCGCGAATGGACAAATTGCCCCAGGCCAGATAAGGCGAAATTCGGCTACAGCCTGTTCGTGCCAATTCTGGTTTAGAAATATGAAACATGTAATTGACATAACGACTCTCAAAAAACGAATTTAGATACTTCAGTCCCATACTGCGCCCACCTTTTTGAAATGGCGACGCTGCTGAGGTTTCCAAAGATGGGATGGTGAACAGAAATTCAACTGCCTCAATCGCTTCAGTAGTTACTAATTGTGCGTCTTTTGGAGCGAATGTTAAGGGCTCAATTTCGAAATAAGCATTGCATTGCGCCATCCATTGATCTCGGTTTTGCAATCCGCGTTGAACACCATTATTGAGGTTTTCATGCCAAGTGATGAGATTGTTCTTGCAAAAGCGCTTAAAGGATTTATCGCGGTTATAAGTTAGCAGAATCCCGGTTTCTTGATGCGAAAAAATATCAGTGATGTGAAATTGGGTCAATAATTGATTGACGGCACTAATGATATCGGCTTCCACCGCAAGGATTTTAGAATTGTAATCCTTCAGCAAAACATTCAAATCCCTTATCGATTCCCTAACAAAATCCCAATGCCTTGCGCTGTAATGTTCATCTTCCATAAGCATGGTCTCAAAGGTGTAAAGTAGGAGCGTGCGTTTGTTTGATTGTAAGGCATTCACGATGGCCTCATTATCTTCAAGGCGTAAGTCGCGTTTTAGCCAAACGACGTTTATATGTTCTTTATCAGTATTCATCTTGGTGTGCTATTATATGTTGTGCCCTTTTTTTAAGCGCGTTGACATCGGCAGTTTTCATTTTGTCCAAAACGCTGTACATCATCCCCATTCGGAAATTATTACCTAAAAATTCTCGTTTTTCGTCTAGAAAATTCCAATACAGACTATTAAACGGGCAAGCATCTTCTTCTACCTTCTTAGTGTGTTTATAATGGCAATCTTTACAATAATTACTCATTTTATTTATATAAGACCCTGAAGACACATAAGGTTTTGTGGCAATTTTTCCGCCATCGGCAAATTGACTCATGCCTCTGGTGTTTGTTAATTGTACCCATTCAATCGCGTCTACATAGATACCTAAATACCAAGCATCTACCTCGTCGGGGTTGGTTTGGGTCAACAAAGCATAATTCCCAGTAATCATCAAGCGCTGGATGTGGTGGGCGTAGCCATTATCCAACGAATTGTTGATGGCGTGCTTGAGGCAATTCATTTTAGTGTTTCCCGTCCAGAAGAATTCTGGCAGTTTATTGTGATTCTCGAGTGCATTCTTTGTTTTATATTCTGGCATCAAGGCCCAATACATACCGCGCATATATTCCCGCCACCCAATTATTTGCCTCACAAAACCTTCTACTTGCGAAATATGGATGCTGTCACTGTTTTTGCGGTAATAGTTCATTACCGTCTTGACCACATCTTTGGGCGAAATGATTTTTAGATTCATGGCAAATGAAAGTCTGGAGTGAAACAGGTAATCCTGTTCGGTATGCATCGCATCTTGAAAATCCCCAAAACGCACCAATAACTGTTCACAAAAATATTTTAGCTGGTCCAAAGCTTGATTCCGGTCAATGGGATAGGCGAAGGTCTTGGTCCCAAAATGACCTATGGTTTTGATTTCGGCAGTTGCGATGTCTTCAACAATGGCTTCCACATCATTTTTATAATATTTGTAATTTGGGATGTTTATATCGCCTTTCCACTTGTTGCGATTGCTTTTATCGTAATTCCATTTGCCGCCTTCGGGCTGGCCGGCCTCCATTAAAATATCGTGTTTTTTGCGCATATCCCGATAAAAATTTTCCATGAGGTATTGCTTTTTGCCTGTGTAGAATTTTTCGAGATCTTCACGCTCTGTATAGAAATGTTCTGCGGAAAAGACTTCAGATGCAAGCTCCAACTCTTTACAGAAATGAGATAATTGCTCGTCTAGCCGAAACTCATCGGGCGCGATATATTCAAATTTTTCAATTTTATGTTCTTGTAAAAGCAACTTCAAATTCTTCGGAAGGCTCTGTGTGTTGTGGGCATCATTGATTTTGAAATAAACAACCTTATGACCCTTCTCCTCCAAATGGGAAGCCATCTGCCGCATCGCAGCAAAAAAACCGATCACTTTTTGAATGTGGTGCGCATCGTAATCTGTCTCCTGTCGCATCTCAAACAGGCAATAGGTCACGTCATCATTGGCGTCCTTAAACCAAGAATGTTTACTGTTTAGTTGGTCGCCAAGTAGGAGTCTGAGTGTTTTCATAATTGATTTGGTTCACAGGGTTTCACTGAGTTTAGCAGAGGTTGTTTAGATGGTTGCTGCTACTTTGTGGTATTTTTATTTCACTGATTTTCAAAGAGTATCTCAGCGTTTTTACAGCGTTTCTATGAGCTTGCTATGCTGATTGCAGTCATTTTGCGCTGTTTTTCTTTCACTGAGTTTTTGCTGAGTTTTAAAAGAAAGTTCTGTGCCGCTCTGCGTCATCACTGCGTGACTCTGCGGCATTATTTTTATTGAGCTTTAAATCGCCGTGTCGCTCTGTGACATCTCTGCGTGACTCGGCGATATTTTTCACTAAGTCTTAAAGACCAAGCACTCTGTTTCTCTGTCTTAGGTCTTGCTTCTACCGCGTAGAATAATCACTAAAAGAGCGTTTCCTGCAACCATAAGCGTCTGTATTTGCCTTCCGCATCATAACGCTCGGCTTGAAACGTTACGTTGAATTTTCTATCTCTCGGGTCATTGCCTACGCCAGCCACATACATCCAATTGCCATAATTGCTGTGCACATCATAATCCACCAGTAAAGATTCAAAATAGGCAGCGCCAATGCGCCAGTCCAATAAAAGGTCTTTCGCAAAATAGGAGGCGACGTTTTGGCGGCCACGATTGCTCATGAATCCTGTTTTGTTGAGCTCGATCATATTGGAATTTACAAAATCGGACTTAGTATCACCTCGCATCCATTTTTCTATTTGCTTATGATCGGTTTTCCAATCGTAATCTTTTTGAAGAATGCCGCCAATCTTAAAAAGGTTGTTGCCATGCTTTAGCGAGATGTATTTAAAATAATCGCGCCAGATCAGCTCGAAAATCAACCAATAGGTGGAATCATTCTTAAACGCTTCTTTTTCAAATTGTTTGACTTTCCAATAAATCGTACGTGCAGAAATACTGCCATTAGCCAACCAAATGGAAAACTTAGAACTGAAATCCTTACCGATCAATCCGTTTCGGGTCTTTTTGTAAACCCCTAATTTTTTCGTTTCAAAAAAATAATCATTCAAACGTTGCATCGCTGCAGTTTCGCCTCCTTTAAATGGAATTGCGGTATTGGAATGCGCCTTAAAATCTTCGAAGCCAAGCACGTTGAGACTCGGGATTTCCGTAGTATTATTGATATCATGAGATTGCGCAGCTTCAACGGAACCAATTGTTCTTACCTGACTGTATTTTTCAACTTTTTTCCTGAAATTGGTATAAACCTGCGGAATTTGATCCACCGTCATGTTGATGTCATCTGGATGATACAGAAACTGATCGTAACGGGAATGGAATTCAATCTTGTTTTTTAATTCATGTTCCAAGGCTTCGGAAACCTCCAATTCTTCTTGGGTCCATTCCTTTTGAAAGTAAATGTCCCTAACATTGAAATCGGCAACTAATTTGGGAATCGCAGTTTCTGGCTGATCATGAAACACAAACAATTCCACTTGAAGTGTCTTTAAATTGGATTTTAAATCGGCGATGGTTTCTATCAGAAATTTAGCTCTGAATTTCTCTGTTTTTTTGAATCCGTAACTAGTTTCGGCATAATGTCTTGGGTCAAAACAATAAACTGCAATGACTTTGGTGTGTGTGTCTAAAGCCTGTCTTAATACTGAATTATCTTCCACCCGAAGGTCATTCCTAAACCAGACTAAACCGATGTGGTCTTGTTTCTTCTGCATTTTTCACTACAATATTTAACGCTGTCCCAATTCTTTTCCCACTTTTTGCGCCATGTAAAAGGCAAACCACAAACCGGACATGTTTTTTGTGGCAAGTGTTGTTTTTTTGTGTTTTTCATCATAAAATCGTTTCGCAGCGTTTCGTGGAGGATTCGCAAAGCGACACTGAGCAGATTTCAAGCAAGCTAAAATCTTATTGGTTTTTTACTTAACACCTCAAATTTCAACCAATTTATCTGCCATTCCGTTGAAGATGAAGCCATGAAAAGGAAAAACGGCGTACCAATACAATCGGCCAGCGAGGCCTCTTGGTCTAAAGGTTGCGGTTTGCTTGAGCATCCCATCCTCAATCTTGAATTCTAGCCAAGCCTCGCCAGGTAACCGCATCTCAGCATAGAGCAGTAGTTTTTTCATATCTCTATCTGCAAAGATCACACGCCAGAAATCCAATGCGTCTCCAGCATCGAGCTGAGATACGTGGGTTCTTCCGCGACGCAGGCCAATGCCTCCAAACATTTTATCCATATAACCTCTAATCTTCCAGAGTATGGTACCGTAATACCAACCTGTGGTGCCGCCGATACTCCAGATTTTATCAAGTGTTTTTTCAGTGTCTATGACGCTGCGCTCCTTGTAATCCTTGAAACAACCATAAACTGGCACATTCACATATTTATGAAAGCTGTTGCGCAAACGGCCGCTGCTTACCATAGAATCCTTCCAACTGGAAACAATACTGTTCTGTTCAATCTTTTCGAAGGCCAATTTGACCGCCGTTTTGTAGGATAAAGGTTCCACATTTAGCATCTCATTGATATTGCTGGGATTGCCAATGATTTGAACCCCCATGCTATCTACCAATGAACTCGCTAATTTGTAGGAGGTTGATGTGACAAAATAAAGCCAATAGGATGATAATTTGGGCGTCATCACGGGAACGGTCAAAATGTACCGCTTCAAACCACGCACTTCAGCAAATCGCAGAAGCATTTCTTTATAGGTTAGGATTTCTGGCCCAAAGACGTCGTAAGAATGATTGTATAAGCGTTCGTCACCGGCGGCTCTACTCAAGAAAAAGAGCACATCCCTTACTGACAAAGGTTGAGATTTGGTATTGAGCCACTTTGGTGCAATCATCACTGGTAATTTCTCGACCAGATCCCTAATGATTTCAAATGAAGAACTACCAGAACCAACAATAATACCAGCTTTGAAAATCGTCAAACCGTACTGATCAGACTCTAAAATATGTTCTACATTCTTACGACTTCTAAGATGTTTGGATAGTTTCTTTTCGTTGGTAATACCGCTTAAATAAATGACTTGTTTCACATCGGTTTTTTCGATGTAAGCCTTAAAGTTGATCGCACATTTCTCTTCCAAAGACTCAAAATCCTTAGAGGAATTTGACATGGAATGAATCAAATAGTAAGCAATGTCAATGTCTTTGGGGATGTTACTTAATGTTTCTGGCTTGAGAAAATCGGCCTCGATGATTTCAATATGTTCTTCCTCCAAGTAACTTTTATCTGCTCTTAATTTGTCCCGAACTGCACAAACCACGTCGTGATCATCATTGATCAACAAAGGGATTAACCGCTTGCCAATGTATCCTGTGCCACCTGTGACTAAAATTTTCATGTTCGATTCGTTTAAAGATTGGTTCTGAAGGGAAAAAGCGTGAGTCGTTTTATGAAATTTACAAATTTCATATTCCAAATTCCAAAAAGCAATTAATTATTTTTCTTCGGAAGTCTTAAGTGTGACTGCGAATCCTGCTGCGACTGAAAACTAATCCTTCACTTCGGCCGCTGATACTCAAATCGCACACTGGAATCTGCCACAGCATAGGCGTCCAAACCGTTGATTGCAGAAACTTTGCCTTCTGAAAGATTGATGAATCCATCCGCTTTAAGCAAACCCTCTTGCACATAGATCCCTTTAATTTGACCAATCACCAAAATGGTTCCGTTTTCTTTTATGGGATATTCGGCTTCGAGTTGCATCGCTAGTTGCAATGGTGCAGATTTCACGAAAGGGGCGTGAAATTCATTTTTATATTCTGAAAGGAGGTCGGTCTTATCAAACTCTGATATCTCTGCATCATATTTAGCCGATGTGTGATGCGCATCTTTCAAAATCCCGGCATGAATGTGATTAATCGTATAAAATCCCGTGTCTTTGATATTGTCATACGTGTTTCGGGCAACAGATGTAGGCCGGCAGAAAAATCCCAAAAGGGCAGGGTCAGAGCCAATATGGGTCACTGAGCTGAAAACCGCTAAATTTTCAACACCACGTACCGATTTACTGCCAAGTAAATTGGCCGATTTATAGCCAGAGCAGCAGTTAACCAAATTGATTTTATAAAGATGCTCAAAAGTTTCAAAATCGGCATTGGGGATATAGATCATGACTTATAGCGTATGGAAATTATTGATTTTGATACCTTTCGCTTTGAGGTCGAACATCAAATTATACAAGCCGAAAAAGGTGCGATTCATATAAATGAAATGTTGGGAGCCTCGGTTGGCGTTCATTTTCCGCAGTTCTGAATTCTTTGAATATTTTTCTCCTAGAGCAGCAATCTTTCCGAAGAAACTTGGGTCGGAAAAATCAAAGACTTCAGAATGTAAAGGTTGCGTAAATAAACTCAACATCTCATGGAACATGGCAGTGAAGAATTTCACTTCCTCTGCATTGTCATCTTCCCTTAAAATTTCCAATTCATATAATTTATTCTTAAAATAGGCTGGATCTGCCATGTGTTCTTCCTTGGCTAAATCAAAATAAGGCGTGTAAAATTCATCAGGGATTATTTTCATACACCCAAAATCCAAGGCAATCAACTCACCGGTTTTTGAGATCAAGAAGTTTCCAGGATGAGGATCTGCATGCACTTTTTTCAAATTGTGAATCTGAAACATGTAAAAGTCCCAAAGCGCCTGGCCTATTTTATTGGACATGTCTTGGTCTTCATTATGTGCCACAAATTCTGAAATATGCTCACCATCCATATAATCCATGGTAATGATGCGCTCTGAAGACAAATCTTCATAGTATTCGGGGAATTTCAGATTGGGAATATGTTTACAGGCTTTTGATATTTCTTTAGATTGTTTGACTTCTAGAATATAATCGGTTTCTTCTCTCAATTTATTTTCAACTTCCTTGAAATATTTGTCTGAGCCTTTGCCTTTGATATTGAACATGCTCATTGCAATGGGTTTAACCATCGCCAAATCTGAAGCAATACTCTCCGCAACGCCTGGGTACTGGATTTTCACAGCAAGTTTTTTCCCGTCTTTTTCTGCCAAATGCACCTGTCCAATGCTGGCAGCGTTTACAGACGTTGCGTTGAAAGTATCATAGATTTCGCTCGGAAGCTTTCCGAAGTATTTTTTAAAGGTTTTGAGCACCAAAGGAGGCGACAATGGGGGTACAGAGAATTGCGCCAAAGAGAATTTTTCGACGTAAGCCTGAGGCATAATGCTCTTTTCCATACTTAACATCTGCGCTACTTTGAGCGCACTACCCTTGAGTTGTTTGAGTCCGTCATAAATATCGGTAGCGTTGTTGTTATTTAAGCGGTCTTTTGCTTCTAACTCAGTTTTAGATAATTTATCCCCATAATATTTGAGGTAATTCACACCAATTTTGGCACCTGTGGTAACCAATTTACTGGCACGTTGTATTTTTGAAGTGGGTATTTTGTCTATTGTTTTCATATCCAATGCTCATGAGAGCGGGTATCTTCTAATTTAATTGTTAATCTATTTCATCTTTACGCGCTCTTTGAAAATGAATTTCCCAAAGTCAATTAAACTTCTCACTGGTGCCA
Organism: Subsaximicrobium wynnwilliamsii; assembly: GCF_007997225.1. GTDB lineage: Bacteria > Bacteroidota > Bacteroidia > Flavobacteriales > Flavobacteriaceae > Psychroserpens > Psychroserpens wynnwilliamsii. Next base: position 16,385 of record NZ_VORM01000029.1, on the reverse strand, counting down.
CGTCCAAAACATCAAAACTCGTGTTGACGGATTTCTCAATGAAAATATCTGTCTTCTCAAAACTCGCCGAGGTATCATCCATCCAAAACTTCATGGTCAATAATAATTGCAGCCAAGCGGTTTCTTTAAGTCCGCGAGTTTGGATTTTATCTAATTGCGCTTGTTTGATATCAATAAGATCAATCCCTAAATTGGCTATATAATGTGTGAATGCTCCTTTGAGTTTTGTCAACACTTTTAGGCGCTTCATGTCATTCTTTTGTTCCTTAAGCGCATAAATCACATAACTTCTATTCGCGGTAAGGTTTTCAAAAAAGGTAAAATAGAAACTCAACAATTTGTTTCTAGGATCGAAATTTTGATACTCGGGACTTTTCTCCAAAACCACAAGCGAATTATCAAAAAACGCTTTGAAAACGTGTTCTTCCACCGCTTCAAAAGAGCCAAAAAATTCATAGAATTTGGATTCCTCAAAGTTGTTCGCCTTAGCAAAAGCATAGACTGTGCTTGGTTGTTTGTTGTGTTCCAGCACAAAATCCATGTACATGCTGATTATGTCGTTTGCTGAACTGTTTTTTTTCTTAGCCATTGTACTATTTTTAGTTTGATAAAGGTACGAAATGTTTAAAGATTTAATCAGAATGTTAAACAAAAATTAACAGGCTATTTGTTAACCGGCTTCTGATGGGTTTTCTCAATGTCGACTATTTTGAATGGATTAGTAGCTTTGAACTGCCCAGAACAGCTATATTTTAGGCTTTTATTAACATTAATGGCATGGGCTTAGTTGTAATTTTACCCGTATTGAACACTAACCTTAAAATAATTATAAGATGAAAAAATTACTATTAGCATTTGCTGTGATCGCAATGACTTTCAATGCAGAAGCACAGATTGAAACGCCTCAACCGAGTCCTTTTGCCAAAGTGGAGCAAAAAGTGGGATTGACCGATGTGACCTTAGAATATTCTAGACCTAGCATGAGAGATCGTTAGATCTTTGGCAATTTGGTGCCTTACGGTAAAATGTGGCGTTTAGGAGCCAATGACAACACAAATATCACATTCAGTGATGATGTTATGATTGGTGGTAAAAGTTTAAAGGCTGGAACTTACGCCATTTTTGCCTCACCAAACAAATCAAACTGGGAAATTGTTTTTTACAATGATCCTTCCAATTGGGGCTTGCCTAAAACTTTGGATGAAAGTAAAATTGCCGCTAAAGTAACTGCAGAGGTAATGGACTTACCAACAAACATTGAAACCTTGACCATCGGTTTTGGCGATTTGACCAACGATTCTGCAACTATGGCAATTATGTGGGCCAAAACTTCAGTAGCTGTTAAAATTGAAGTGCCAACTGATAAAACGGTTTCCGCTTCTATCGAAAAAGCAATGAACGGTCCAACAGCTGGCGATTATTATGCGTCTGCTGTGTATTATAGCCAAGCCGGGAAAGATATTGAAAAGTCAAAAATGTGGATGGAAAAAGCCATGAGCATGATTGAAAAGCCAGCATTTTATCAATTGAGACAACAATCTTTAATTTATGCTCAAGCAGGCGATAAGCAAATGGCAATTGATACCGCTAAAAAATCTTTGGCTCTTTCAAAAGAGGCTAAAAATGACGACTACATTAAAATGAACACGGACTCATTGAAAGAATGGGGGGCAATGTAATCTGGTATTAAGTACAAAGTACAAAGTGAAAAGACCTTTTGAAATTTTTCAAAGGGTCTTTTTTTATTGTAGACTCTAATAACTCAGGCCAATTTGAGAGCGAACCGCATCCAAAAGGCGCATGAGTTTTTTACTGAAATCGAAGCTCATGACATCACTTTCGGTTTTGTGTTGTCTCAGGAGCGTATTAAAATGATGGGTCTCAAAATTATAGCCGTTTGTAGTGTATCCAAAATCAATCGTTTCTTCTTTCTCTTCGGAAATAAGCGTTACCGTGGTTGGCTCTTGAAATCTTGAGTTGATTTTTATAATTCCCTTTTCGCAATAAAAAATGGCTTCGGTTTTTGTTTCTTCCAGCAAGCTGCATCTTAAATGGGCTTCAACGTCGTTTTCGTATTGAAAAACCATTTGGGTGGATGAGTCTGCGCCATTTTCAAAAAATGTGGCCTCTGCGCTTATGTCTTTTGGCATTCCTAGTGCGGATAGCGCAGCAAAGATGGGATAAATTCCAATATCCAATAAACTACCGCCACCAACAGATTTTTTAAACACCCGCGAATCCATATCGATTTGAGGTTTGAATCCGAAATCGGCTTCCATTTTTATTATTTTTCCGAAGGTCTCGTTGGATAGTTCCTTAAGGGCGTATTGATAGTGAGGTAGAAAATAGGTCCAAAGCGCTTCCATCAAAAGTGTATTGTTCGCTTTTGCAACTGCAATCATCGTTTCCACGTCCTTGAGGTTCATGGCTAAGGGTTTTTCACACAAGACCGCCTTTCCATTTTGAAGCCCCAATAAGGCGTGTTCTTTGTGAAAACTGTGAGGTGTGGCAATGTAAATGGCGTCAACCGCAGTATCGGCCACCAGTGCTTCGTAAGAACCATAAGCTTTTTCTGCGCCAAATTCCTTAGCGAAAGCAGCTGCTTTTTCTGCGCTTCTTGAGGCGACCGCCTGTAGTTTCACAGCTTCGACACTTTTTAAATCTGTTGCGAATTTATGGGCGATTTTCCCTAATCCTATAATGCCCCAATTAATTGTTTTCATGCGATTAGAATTTGTGAGTTCTCATAAATAAGGTATCCAAAATAAAACAAGATGCTACTTAAGCCAAGCAAGATCCACTTGTCAAGTTTGCCTAATTTCTTAAAATCGATAAGCATGGCAATGATAATGACAATGAAACAGCCAACAAAGTTTAGCCAAAGAAAGGGTAATTTGATTACATCGTATTCATTCAGCAAAAAGAGTGCTATAACTAAAAATTGAGTGATGATTGCAGCAGTAAACACGGCATTACCCTTTACAAATTTAAAGAAAAATGCCAGTAAAAATATACCCAATACATTTCCGTAGAAAATAGAGCCTATGATGTTGACCAGCTGGATCAGATTTTCGGCAAGATTGGCTACGCAGGCCACGCCAATCGCCATGATTCCCCAAAGTAATGTAAACCATTTGGAGCTGTTTAGCATTTGGGTTTCGGTTTTTTCGCTTACGTTTCGTTTATACAAATCCATCGTGGTGGTGCTCGCTAAAGCATTCAATTCACTAGAAGTGCTGGACATGGCAGCGCTTAAAATAACAGCCAACAATAATCCAATGAGACCTTTTGGAAGGTTGTTCAGTATAAAATGGATGAACACATAATCTTTATCGTTACTTTCCACTTTTATGCTTTTTGATTTTCCAGCTTTGTCGATAAGCGTCTTGGCTTGTACGCGAATTTGGTCTTGTTGCGCGTTTGCCAGAGCAATGCTTTTGAAGTTTTCTGAATTGTTTTCAGAAACAAAATCATTGATAATACCTTGTTTCTGCTCAAAAATAGCTTGTTGTTTTTGCTGAAGGTCCTCGTACTCCTCAGCATACTCTGAAGTCAAAACCACATCGGTCGCCGTGGGATTGAAATTTACGGGCGCTGCGTTGAATTGATAGAACACAAAGACCATCACACCAATCAATAAAATGAAAAATTGCATCGGTACTTTAAGGAGTCCGTTGAAGATGAGTCCCAATTGCATTTCCTTAACCGATTTGCCTGAAAGGTAACGCTGCACTTGACTTTGGTCGGTTCCAAAATAGGAGAGCATCAAAAAAGTACCGCCAATGATGCCGCTCCAAACGGTATAGCGGTTATTGAGGTCGAAGGAGAAATCAAGCACTTCCATTTTTCCGCTAGCACCGGCAATATCCAACGCTTTTGTGAAGGTAATGTCATCTGGAAGTTGATTGAGAATGATAAAAAAGGCGATAATCATTCCGGTAAAAATAATGACCATTTGATGCTTTTGGGTCACGTTTACCGCTTTGGTTCCGCCGGAAACCGTGTAGATAATAACCAAGACCCCGATGACGATGTTCAGCACCAAAATATTCCAACCCAATACGGCCGATAGAATGATGGCGGGGGCAAAGATCGTGATTCCTGCTGCCAGCCCGCGTTGAATCAAGAACAGAATCGCAGTTAAGGTTCTGGTTTTCAAATCGAAGCGATTTTCCAAAAACTCATAGGCCGTATAGACCTTAAGCCGATGATAGAGCGGAATAAAAACAATGCAAATCACAACCATGGCGATGGGCAATCCAAAATAGAATTGCACAAAACCCATCCCGTCATTGAAGGCTTGACCTGGCGTTGATAAGAAGGTAATCGCACTAGCTTGTGTGGCCATGACCGAAAGGCCGATGGTCCACCAAGGTGTTGTATTGCCACCTTTGAGATAATCCTGCACATTTTTGCTGCCACGGGTTTGATAGGTTCCATAAGCAACGATGGCGACTAAGGTAGTGATAAGAATAATCCAGTCTAGAGCTTGCATTTTAGAAGTATTTGGTGATGACGTAAAATGCAACAATATAGAGCAGGTTGGCAACGAGAACGAGCGTGTACCATGGGCTCCATTGGTATTTTTTTAGACTGGGTGGTTTTGACATGGACTCAAATTCTTTTAAGGGTTAGTTTTTTTGCCACGAACTTGTCTGCCGAAAGGCAGGTACACGACTATTTAATCATTGATGTTGTTGCGCAAATGAAAAATAAGATATCATTATTTTTTCATCTGTTCATTCTCAGACATTTCATTCTTCCCTAGTGACAACATATTGGCGAATAAGCGATAGGCACCAGACACTCCTGCTGGAAACTCCCTAAAAAAGCTCAAACCTGTGTACACATAATGACCTTTGCCATATTTAGCGACCAAAAGGCTACCCCTTTTCGGACTTTCATTTTTATCATGCATGGAGAGAATGGGCGTGAATTCGTTGGCCCATTCATCTGGGAAATAGAGTCCGCGCTCTTGGGTCCAGCCTTCAAAATCTGCTTTAGTGATTTTGTTGGGTTGGTTCAAGACTTCACTTTCAGTAGCCAAAAGAGTGACCTTCGCATTTTCATCGGTCACGCGATCCCGGGATAGTTGTAATGTATAGGGAGCCAGTTCCTCGGTTACTAAGCCACGATTGGTATTGTATTGTACAATAAGGTTTCCGCCTTGAGCGACATAATCGAATAATTGTTGCTGTTTGAATTTAAGTGCATCCAAAGTATTGTAAGCTCTAATGCCCACGACCACGGCGTCAAATTTCTGTAGGTTTTCTGCGGAAAGTTCCTCAGGTTTCAACAAGCTCACGTTATAGCCAATTTGCCTTAGACTTTCAGGCACTACATCGCCAGCGCCTTCGATATAACCGATATTTTCCCCACGTTTTTTGATGTCTAACCTCACGATTTTGCTTTCGCTTGGCAGCAGAACCGCTTGAAATGGAATGTGGTCATACTCCATTTCCACCAATTCTTTGGTGTAGGTTTTGTCGCCCACATGAACTATTGGCGAGATCAAGCCCTCACTCTGTTCTTTTGGCGGAATCACGGTAAAAACCAGGGATTGGGTTTCGCCTTTATAGGTAATTTCGAATTTCTGTTTTTGCGGATAAACCTTCCAGTTTTTGGGATAAGCCAATTCCACATAACCTTCCAAATCGTTGCGACCCGATTTAACCAGCACTTCAATATCGCGCTGGGCATCACTATTGAGAATAATGACTTTTTCTGAAATGCTAGCCGAAGCTTCTGGTATAATATCAAAAGGTTTATAGACTTCGCCTTTTACGGGGTCATTGGTTTTATAAATTACCGTTTTCTCAATATCAATCGGGCTGTTTTCAATATTTAAATTAAAAGTGACCTTAAGGTTGCGAGGGGTTCTGGGTTTACCAATCAATTTAGGATCTTCCACTTTGTACATGCCCAAACTTCCCTTTTTAGTTAGCCAATAGGGCGTTGTAAATGCTTCGTCGGGACTGATTTTAAAACTTTCCTTGAATTCAAAACCTGCATTGTTTTCGAGTTTCAAATGCTTTGAAACCTCAACGCCATTCGGGATTTTTATGCTCGTTAAGCTAATATTCGAAGTACTTCGGTTGATGGCCTCGATGTTTAAGGCAACCGTTTCATTTGGTGTCGCAAAATTGCTCGCTGCGCTTGCCTCCAGATAAAGACCAGCGCAAGCGGTAATGATGTTTTTGATTTCTTTGGTTTTAACGGTTTTCCAATGGGTGTTCTCCAAATTTGTTATGAGTTTATAAGCGCGCATCAAATTTGGAAGGGATGCCGAAGGATTTTTGAAATCATAATTATTTTGAACCTCAGTTAAAATATCGCCGATGGCCTTTCCGCCTTTTACGCGGTTCCAGGTGGTATCAATCCCTTCAAAAATATTCGATTTGTCTTGAGGTAAATCGCCATTGATAAGTTCAATGTATTCCAACTGCTCACCGCGACTTCCCATGCTTCCGAAGCCTTGTGACTTATGCTGACTTCTACTCAAAGCCGCAATTTCTGGGTTGCTCTTTCCGCTTGACGGAAAATAAACGCCAGTGTCAATCTGTAATAAATTGGTTTTATCGGCTTCATCAAAAGCTTCTTGGCTGCCGTAGAACCACCAGGACGTGTTGAAAAATTGGCGTTTGGTTTGCCAAGTATCAACTAATTTGAGCTGTTCTGGAAAGGCGTTTTTATCGTTTGCCAAATCAAATGCCTCAACACTCAACATGGCAGAACTGGTGTGATGTCCATGGGTTGAGCCCGGACTGCGATGATCAAAACGGTTGATGATCACATCAGGCTGGAAACGTCTAATCGCAAGCACCACATCGCTCATGACTTCATTTTTGTCCCAAATGGCCAAGGTTTCGTCTGGGTGTTTGGAATAACCAAAGTCATTGGCTCGGGTAAAGAGCTGTTCGCCACCATCAATGCGACGTGCGGCCAGCAATTCCTCAGTGCGAATCAAACCCAATAGCTCACGTATTTCTGGACCCACAAGATTTTGACCGCCATCGCCACGCGTCAAGGATAGATAGGCGGTGCGGGCTTTAACTTCGTTGGACATATAAGATATCAAACGGGTATTCTCATCATCGGGATGAGCTGCCAAATATAAAACCGAACCCAAGAAATTGAGTTTTTTTATGGATTCGTAAATTTCTGAAGACGAAAGTTTTTTAGGTTGCTGCGCAATGGCCAGCGTGGTGGTCATGAAAAAGAGGACCAGGAAGCGTAAAATTCTTTGCATGATTGTGTTTAAAAGCTTTTGCCCAAATATACAAAGTTAAGGTAGTGAGCGTGGATTTTTAGGTTTTTTTAACGTTATGAAGGCTTACAAATTAAGGACTTCAAGAAGCTGTGCCCTGTTCGTTTTAATGCTTAAAAGCATAGACCAAACCAAATCCATAACTAGGGCCTTGAAAGGTATTGCGACCATCTAATACATAGGCAAAACTCCCAAAAGCACCTAGTTCCTCATAAATGGGTTTGTATAATGTAGCGTCAACTTTTTGAAAATTGACTCTGAGTTCTCTAAAATTCTGCGGTCTTGGCGTGCCTCTATAGTCGATACCGCCCAAGCTATGCTGCATTTCGTAATAGAGGTCGTAGTACCAACTTTTTGTTGCCCTACCTAATTTAATGACCGCTGGGATGCTATTTGGGACTTCTTGGAGTTTATACGAAAATCCGCTTTGGATGGTGGTAAACCAATTGGATTTCAATTGGTAATGCAGCATTGCTCTAGTGTCTATAATGCTTGCTTGCTGCCCAATATCGTAAAGCCCACCTATGGCATAGTTGCTTAACGGTGTTGAAAACCCCAATGCGAGGCTTAATTCAATGCGGTTATTTTCATTTTGTTTTGAATAGACTTTGTATTTTGAAAACAGGGAAAGGTCTTGAAAATCCATATTGGTTTCACTTTCAATGTAGGGTAGGGAGACTTGGATGTTGAGTTGGTCTGTAATTCCGTAGGAAGTGAATAATGAGGTGTAGCTCAGTTTTCGGTTGAGATTGGAAGCCTCCCGCCCAATCAAATAATCGGAATTATTGGCAAAGCCGTAGCCTAAAACTAAAGAAGCTTCTTTTTGTTGCTTATAGAAGCCGTCAATAATCCCTTGAGAATAGATCTGCTCGCTATAGGCGAAAAACAGTGACAGCACAAAAAATATTTTAAATTTAGGCTCCATAAACTCTAAGTGTTTGTTTTCTGAAAAAACTTAGAGAAGCATGAGCAGAATGACAAGGAGTATTTGATTTTTAGCGGAAAAATTACCAATATTTTAAGAAATCCGTAGCCTTAAAAATCGCAAAAAGCCGTAATTTGTAATTCTAATATTAACCACTAAAAATGAACGATTATGACTGTGAATTTTCAATACGTTGACGTAGATGTGAGTGAAAGCTTAAGTGCTTTTACTGAAGAAAAACTTGACAAACTCTTTAATAGATATGAATTTATTGTGGGTGCAGACGTGTTCTTCAAAAAAGACACTAATGAACCTGAAAAAAATAAAATCTGTAATATTAGATTGAGCCTGCCTGGCCCTCGATTATTTGCCACCTCAAGTGAGAAACAATACGAAGTCGCGGTGCGAGAAACCATTTGCGATCTCGAACGCCAGCTGAAAAAACGCAAAGAAATTTTTAAGACTCACTAGAGTGGGTTTGAGGTTTGTAGTGTTGGCTGATGAAAGGTAGTATTCAGTTCAAGTTTCAGTCGTATTTTTAGTTATTGATAGTATTTTGGATTTACGATTCACGAATATTGAATATTGAATATTGAATTCGAATGTTCGGTTTAAATTTCCCACTACCCACTACCCACAACCCACAACCCACAACCTCCTGCCCACTCACTTATGATGATAAGGCTCATTTCTTAAAATCGTAAAGCCTCGGTACAACTGCTCAATCACAAATAAGCGAATCATTTGATGGGAAAAGGTCATTTTTGATAATGACAGTTTCCCATTTGCTTTTAGGTAGATGTCTTCAGAAAAACCATAAGGACCACCAATAACAAAAACCAATTGTTTAATGCCGGAGTTCATGTGCTTCTGCAGGTAATTGGAAAACGCCACAGAATCTATTTGCTTGCCGTTTTCGTCCAAAAGAATGAGAATATCGGTTGGATTCAATTTGCCCAAGATGAGCTCGCCTTCCTTTTGTTTTTGTTGCGCCTCACTTAAATTCTTGGCTTTCTTGAGGTCTGGGATGATTTCGAAATCGAACTTGATGTAAAACCCCAACCGTTTTTGGTAGTCGGCTATGAGTTTCTGTAAATCTTTATTATCGGTTTTGCCAATGGCCAGTAACTTAATCGTCATGCTTCAAAGTTACGTTTTTTTAGGATTTGGGATTTTATTTTTAAAATTTTTCAGGATGCAATCCCTATTTTTACACTAAATACTTCAAATATGATTTCAAAAGCGCAATTCAATACAGAGATAGAACTCATCATAGCCAATGCCATTCGTGAGGATGTTGGTGATGGCGACCACAGTTCATTGGCCTGTATTCCTGCAACTGCTCAGGGCAAGGCAAAATTATTGGTAAAGGATAAAGGCATCATTGCAGGGGTGGAATTCGCAAAACAGGTCTTTGCGCATATCGATAAAGATTTGAAAGTGGAAACCTTGATCAATGATGGGGATCAAGTAAAGCAAGGTGACATCGTGTTTTATGTAGAAGGAGCTTCACAATCCATCTTAAAAGCAGAACGCTTGGTTTTGAACGCCATGCAACGTATGAGCGCCATTGCGACCAAGACCAAGTCATTTGTCGCTTTGTTGGAAGGTACTGGCACCAAAATCCTAGATACCCGGAAAACGACACCAGGGATTCGCGCACTTGAAAAATGGGCGGTAAAGATTGGGGGTGGCGAAAACCATCGCTTTGCACTCTATGATATGATCATGCTAAAGGACAATCACATTGATTTTGCTGGTGGGATTAGCAAAGCCATCGAAAAAACAAAACAGTATTTAAAAGATACAGGCCGGGATTTAAAGATCATCGTTGAAGCCAGAAACTTGGAGGAAATCAAAGCCATCCTCAAGGCTAAAGGCGTGTATCGCATCTTGATTGATAACTTCAATTATGAAGATACCAGAGCGGCTGTGAAATTAATAGGCGACCAATGTTTAACCGAATCTTCCGGCGGCATCAACGAAAAAACCCTAAGAACCTATGCGGAATGCGGCGTGGATTATATTTCATCAGGCGCATTGACGCATTCGGTTTATAATATGGACTTGAGCTTAAAAGCAGTAGACTAGAGCTTAAGGTCCAAGGCTGTTCAAAGTTCGAGATTTAATAGTCGAAATTCAGAACTGGTCTTCCGGGTTATTAATCCCAAAAAAAAATATTCTAGATAATCCCTATTGTTCCGTATAAATTTTAAGGCTTGAAGCCTATAGCGCATTCCCAAATATCTGTATCTTTGCGCCATGATTAGAATTGGAGATTATAACACACTTGAGATCATTCGTGAAAGCGAACAAGGTCTTTATTTAGGCGACGGGGAAGAAAAGGAAATCTTATTGCCAAACCGATATGTGCCAGAAGCATTCAAAATTTGGGATAAGATCGAAGTATTTGTCTATTTGGATAATGAGGAACGCCCAGTTGCTGTGACCGATGAGCCTTATATCATTCGTGACGATTTTGCAATGCTGCGCTGCAACCAAGTGACTGCACATGGCGCTTTCTTGGATTGGGGACTGGTAAAGGAACTTTTTTGTCCGTTTAAAGAACAAGCCTTTAAAATGAAAGCAGGTGGCTGGTATTTGGTGCACTGCTATTTGGATGATGAATCCAATAGGTTGGTGGCTTCAAGTAAGACGAATCGGTTTTTGGACAACGCGACATTGACCGTTCAGGAATTTGATGAAGTGGATTTGATAGTGTCGCACCCTTCAGATATGGGGATGAACGTGATTGTGAATAACCAACATCACGGTCTCATTTTCAACGATAATATCTTCAAGGATCTTAGCGTTGGCGACCGGTTGAAAGGCTACGTCAAAAAAATAAGACCCGATAATAAATTAGATATTGTACTCGGTAAAATCGGGTATCGAAAAATTGAGCCCAATGCCGATTTGATCGTGGAGCATCTTGAGAACAGTCGTGACGGTTTTATACCGCTCAATGACAAATCAGATCCCAATGCCATCAAGAATGAACTTCAAATGAGCAAGAAAACCTTTAAAAAGGCCATTGGCACGCTTTACAAGCAGCGCGTAATAAGCATCGATAACGATGGCATTCGTTTGATAAACTAATTCATAAAAATTTGCAGCGGGGTATATGAGCTGTGCTTAAAACGAAGAGCGGCAAGAACACGCATACAAATTCAGTAAAAGCATTATTTTTTTTAAAAAGATCAACTGTTATGAAAAAAGCCGAATGGGTCACTGCAAAAACCTATGAAGACATTACCTATAAAAAGTGCGATGGCGTGGCGAGGATCGCCTTCAATCGTCCAGATATTAGGAATGCTTTTCGTCCAAAAACCACTTCAGAACTTTATGACGCTTTTTACGATGCCAATGAAGACGTCAATATAGGCGTTGTTTTATTTTCTGCGGAAGGTCCAAGTTCCAAAGATGGCATTTGGAGTTTTTGCTCTGGTGGCGATCAAAAGGCTAGGGGACACCAAGGTTATGTGGGTGAAGATGGGTATCATCGACTCAATATACTTGAGGTACAGCGATTGATTCGTTTTATGCCAAAAGTGGTCATTGCAGTGGTTCCGGGTTGGGCCGTTGGCGGTGGTCACAGTTTACACGTGATTTGTGATTTGACCTTGGCCAGTAAAGAGCATGCTATTTTTAAGCAAACCGATGCCGATGTGACCAGTTTTGACGGTGGTTATGGTTCTGCTTATTTGGCGAAAATGGTGGGGCAAAAACGAGCACGGGAGATCTTTTTCCTCGGAAGGAATTATTCAGCACAAGAAGCCTTTGACATGGGGATGGTAAATGCAGCTGTTCCGCATGAAGATTTAGAAGCTACAGCCTACGAATGGGCTCAGGAAATTTTGGAAAAATCTCCTACATCCATCCGCATGCTCAAGTTTGCAATGAATTTGACCGATGATGGCATGGTTGGCCAACAGGTTTTTGCTGGAGAGGCGACACGACTGGCTTACATGACCGATGAAGCCAAAGAGGGTCGTGATGCTTTTTTAGAAAAACGCAAGCCTAATTTCGATAAAAAATGGATTCCATAAATTAGAAACGCTTTCATGTTCAAAAAAATACAGCCTTGGCTTTCAGCATTTAGGTTACGCACTTTGCCTTTATCGGTTTCAGGAATTATTTTGGGGTCTTGTTTTGGATATTCCATAGGGGCATTTGACGGTTGGATCATGTTTTTGGCCATTCTTTTAACCATTAGCTTACAGGTGCTTTCCAATCTGGCCAACGACTATGGCGACGGTGTTCGAGGTACCGATAACGAAAACCGACTGGGTCCAACGCGTGCCATTCAAAGTGGTGCAATTACTCCAGATGAGATGATTAGTGGCATCAAAAAAAATGTACTCCTTATTGTCGTTCTTACCCTATTGTTGATCTTCACCGCATTTAAGGATGAATATCTTGGTTATGCCTTATTGTTTTTTGTGTTATCTGCCGCTGCGGTTTATGCTGCAATCAATTACACGGTTGGTCGTTCTCCTTACGGTTATCGCGGTTTGGGAGATATCTTTGTGTTTTTGTTTTTTGGCGTAATGAGTACTGTGGGCAGTTATTTTCTATACAGCAAACAATTGGATTTTTATGTGCTACTTCCCGCAGTTTCGGTAGGTTTGTTTAGCGTTGGCGTTTTAAACCTCAATAACATGAGAGATATTGAATCTGATGCACTGTCTAATAAACGAACTTTAGCCGTAATATTGGGAAGTAAAAATGCTAAGATCTATCATTTGGCGCTCATTATTTTAGCCATGATGGTGGCTTTGATGTTTAGTGTGATTCATTTTTCCTCATTATGGAATCTCCTGTTTTTATTGGCCTATATTCCCATGAGCATTCACATAGTCAAGATCTACAAGGCCAGAAGTGCACCCGATTATGACTCACAGTTAAAAGTACTTGCACTCAGCACCTTTTTATTTTCTGTTTTATTGGGGGTAGGGTATATTCTATAAATACTTCCGCTTAAATCATTTTATTTTTTTCAAGTGCTTAAGACATAGGTCATTTGCTAAATCCCAGTCCATTTAGATTTGAGCGAAATAACAAAAGATTCCCGTGAACATCTTAAAGATCATGCCGTAATTACTTCAAAGCAAGTATTGATCCTGCCTTAAAACCATTGGTAAAAATGAAGATTTTTATACATGAGCCTTCAGCTTAAAATGGAATAGTTGTCTGAAAAATCTTATAATTTAAAGTAGGAAAAAGGTCTGGACGAAGATTAATCAAAGAATTTTTTCTATTTTGCCAGCTCATTTTAAATCCTTCCAATGAAAAAATTTTTACTCTTGGCGTGCTTTATAGCCGTTAGCGCCGCTTATTCACAAACTACAACCAAACTATCTGTTTCTGAAAGTGAGGAATACAAAGACGAGGTCAAAGCCAAAGATATCCTGGCAATCCACACCACTAATTCTGGGCTAACAGGAATTATTAGAGACTCAAAACGCGACTTTCTATTTGATGTATTTGATACTGGTCTCAATAAGGTTTTTAACATGGTCGTGGAGAGCGACAGGAATGAAACTTTTGTTGGCGAACTTTTTTCTGGCGAGGAAATGAAATTCTTTACTGTCGATTCGCCCAAAAAAACGGAACGCATCATCTATTGCCATATTTTCAACTTGGCTCAAAAAAGTGTCAAAAAAGTCAAACTCTTTGAAACCACAGTTGAAAAGAAACAAGCCCTTTTTTCTGGAGGCAATAAACGGGAAACCAGTTTTGCCATTTCCCCCAGCGGCAATTATTTTGCAGTAACCACCGATAACTCCAAGAAACACGCCAATGCTTATACGATTAGGGTTTTTGATGCCTCTAATTTGAGTCTGCTCTTTGAAAAAGTCTACCAAGAGCATGAGGAGCGCTATTATGAGCACAACGACTTGTCTATCGATGACGAGGCCAATGTCTATGCTTTGGGGAAATTATTTGTGAAAGGACGTTCGCAAAAAAAGGATGGCGAGGCCAACTACGAATTTGTGCTGAATAAGATTTCAAAGAGCGACATGAAGGCCATTAGTATCGGCATGGATGAGGAGCATATTCAATCGCTGAACATTTCAGTAACAGAAAACCAGTTGAATTTGTTGGGGTTTTATTCTGAAGAGCGTGCAGGACGCATCAAAGGTGGCTGTAATTTTACCATCGATAAAAAAGAATTGGCCATCACATCCAAAAAACATCAAGACCTGCCCATAGCTGTTTATGAGGATTTATATGGCGATAAACGTGCCGATCGCAAAAAGGATAAAGAGCTTACCAGTTTTTACGTGGATTATGTGCTCACAGATGATGATGACAACACCTACATGCTGGCCGAAGAGTTTTACATCACTACCACCTACGTGAGCATGGGAATGAATGGGGGTCACATACAGACCGTTAATCATTATGATGATGTTTTGGTGTTTAAATTTGATAATAGTGGTAACTTAGCTTGGGGAAGAAGTATATTTAAAAGGGCCACGGCACCATCATATAACGCTTTTGTGAAAAACAACCAACTGCATGTGATCTTGAATTCTGGTAAAAACCTGCTTGAGAAAAACGATGGTAGAACCAAAGTATCCAAAGGCTTTTTAGAATCTTCTTCCTTATATGACATTGTATATTCCGCAGATGGGGACGTGTCTTATGATAAAATTCAGGATAACAAAGGCAATACCGATTATGTGCCATTTTTTGGAACCTTCGAAACGGGCACCTTTATCATGTCTAGCGCAGGTGGCGGCCGGAATAACCAGTTTATGATATTAAAGTAACCGAAAAAAACAATACAAATGAAAATCACTTTTTATGGTCATGCCAGTTTGGGAATTAAAGTGGATGACACCTATATCTTGGTCGATCCTTTTATATCTGGTAATCCTAAGGCCAGTGCTATAGATATTGAGAGTTTAAAAGCAGATTACATCCTGGTCACTCATGCACATCAAGATCATATTCTTGATGTTGAAAGCATAGCCAAACGTACGGGTGCTGTGGTCATTTCCAATTTTGAGATTGCCAATCATTTTGATGCATTGGGTATTGAAACCCATCCCATGAACCATGGCGGACAGTGGGATTTTGAATTTGGAAACGTAAAATATGTACCAGCCATTCACACATCTTCCTTTCCAGATGGCAAGTATGGTGGCCAACCCGGCGGATTCGTGATTGAGGGAGAGCGCAAGAACATATACATTGCAGGGGACACATCACTAACTATGGACATGAAGCTCATCCCAATGTTTACCAAGCTGGATCTGGCCATTTTACCTATTGGCGATAATTTTACAATGGGCATCGACGAAGCCATCATTGCCAGCGACTTTGTGCAATGTGATAAAATATTGGGCTATCACTTCGATACCTTTGGCTATATCGAGATTGACCATGAAGAGGCTAAACGCAAGTTTTTTGATAAGGATAAGGATTTAATGATTTTAGAAATCGGGGAAAGCATTGAGCTATGAGCTATTAGTGATTAGCTATTAGCTTGGGATTTGGAATTTATGTTTCGAGATGATTGTTAATCATACCGTCCATGGCATAAGTATATTATCGCACCTCACTGCGTTTGACCAGGCAATGAAGCCATCGTGGCGACAAACGCTTCACAAAGACACCGAAGCGTTCAAATTTGCCAATGTAGGCCTCAAATTTTTCTTTTTTAATCGCTTTGATCATTCGTTTTGAGAAATCTTCCACTGATAAGCCATTTTCAGTAGCGGTATCATGTGAGTTGAGTTTGGATCCGTCACCTGTCAATGCGTTTCTAGAAACTTCAGTATTGACAAAGCCTGGACAAATTAGTGTCACTTTAATGTTATCTTTTTCGTGCTCCATGCGTAGTGCGTCAAAAAAACCATGTAAAGCATGTTTGGCGCCACAATAACCAGAACGGTATGGCGACGAGAATTTCCCCATCAAACTAGACACAATTACAAAATGCCCAGATTTATGTTTCACATAATGCGGCAACAAGGCTTTAGACAGACCAACTGTTCCTAAATAATTGACCTCCATCAATCTTTTATCGACACTGATGTTGGTGTCAATTACCACCTGTTTTCGTCGCTGGGACACCCAAGTTAGAAATCGAATAATTTCGCTAAATTTTGTTGCTGCTCGGAGTTGATTATGGTGGTGTAAGTTATTTCCTTGGTAACAGGGTGTTTTACTTTTACGGCA
>NZ_VORM01000028.1 GCF_007997225.1 Subsaximicrobium wynnwilliamsii | reverse complement strand
CTCGTTCCTCTTTAAAATGTGTACGACAGCTCTTTTCGTCTGTGAAATGAACTCCAAAATCAAATATATTCATAATCAACTGTTTTAATATCAAGTGAATATACGATAATTATTTCATTTTAGGGCTGTTTGCGGATATACAATTTAAATAATTTACCAAATATTGATATTCTAAAATATTATCCACTCATATTGCTTTGTAAAGGTTAAAAATCTTTTTGACTATTGTTCAAATAAGTCTTTAAAAAACGAGTACCTCTTATTATCTTAAAACAGCATATTTTTAGAAAATAATGCTTTTCTCCAATAACATTCTCTTTTATTATTTAATAAAACTTTAAAGAAATTAATTAAAACGTGCCCTAACAAAGACGTGTATAATTAATTGCTTTGGCAAGTGCTTATTTGGAAAATTCCTTCGGAATTTTCTCGGGTTCGTATTTGTTTACTAAATTAGTTGCTTAACCACGCAACTTTTCATAGTGTGCCAAGAATCAACCACGGCAATAAAGGGTTGAATGCTGTAGATAAGATGATGGTAGGTCCATTAGAGTCGTTGTATAATCGATGGCTCTAAACCACCTAAAGGTGCTTTGATTAGTAGTCCTGGTATTGAGCGTTTAGGAGAATCTAGTCCTTGAGATTAGCAGGTACGAATAAACCTGCCTGCCGGCAGGCAGGGGAGTTGATCCGCCTGAGGCGGAGAACCATTGATGAGGTGTCGAGAAGTTGCTGCCTCCAGTCAAAAGCTACAGGGCGGAGCGTAAAGAAAATGTCCTGCGGACATTTTTAGCGAACGAGCCAGCTGGCGTGGGGCAGTACGGAGTTAAAAGTAATAGTAGCGATACTATTAATTACAGAGATAACCTATTTATTTTCTGTAAGGCTGGCGTCATTCAGGTGGCAAGAATTTTATTTGGGCTTATTTACGGAACTTGGGAAGCTGCATACGAATGTTAAGGGAAATGTACAATAGGCACAACCTAAAGGCAGAATACCAATGCTGTATGCAGTGGCAGACTCATTCGTAGTAGTGATGAAGTTTCTGTAATGGAAGTGGAGCGAAGGGATGGGCTAATTATATTTACGTTTTGCCAACTTGCAAAAGGATGAGCTTATATTTGTAAATTAAATTAGAAGAGCCGTGTGAGGGGAGACTTTCAAGCACGGTTCTGTGAGAGGCTTGGGGTGAAACTCCCCTTGTCTACTCGATTACCAAACGTTGTGCTTCATTATAATCAACCGCTAACCAATGATTAAATTCTTTAGAAAAATACGCTACGACCTTATGGAAAAAAATAAAACTGGAAAGTATTTAAAGTATGCTATTGGAGAAATTGTTCTAGTCGTTATTGGAATTTTGATTGCGTTGAGTTTAAATAATTGGAATGAATCAAGGAAAAATGAGATAGTTAAACAACAGTTAATTGAAGACTTAATTATAGAATTACAATCATCGAAGGTAATAATAATTGATGCTATTGCCCTTGGTGATTCTCTAATTGCAGACGGTCAATTGTATTTAAAACACATTGGATCTAAAGAATTAACAATTCAAATAGATTCACTGAAAAAACTCGGAGGTTTTATAACAAATGGTATTCCTTATGATCTCAATTTACCAATTTATGAAGATTCAAAATCGTCAGGCAAGCTTAGTATGATTAATAATAAGAAAGTACTAATACTTTACGCTGAGATAATGTCTGCCGACATTGGTGGAACCATTCACCGTAAAATTAGTAATGATATGTATTATAATGGTTCTGGATGGGAACTAAGAAAAGAAATAGGATTAAGCGAAGTTTTATCTACGCCTAATGAAATGCTACCTGAAAGATTTAGATTATCTGAAAAAGAATTTTGGGAAATCCTTTCACGCCCTTACACGTTTGCCACGTTAGATAATTCTTTACAGATGAAAGTTAATAGGATTAATTATATGAATAGAATAAGCAATGGAATGACAGAAGTTATTGCATTACTTAAAGATGAAAAAAATTAATCTTAAGTTATTAAAAATAACGAAGTCATACACAACACGTTGTGTGTAATGCGAAAATTCGTCTTCAAATAAAATTGTTTCCTAAATAAGAAACATTTATCTTTGTCAAAATAATAGAGTTGAATGAATCCGAAATTTAAGGTCGAATTACTGGAAGAAGTGAACGAATTTTTAAACGGACTCAACGAAAAGGCACGTGAGAAAATCATATACAATATGCTAAAAGCTCAAGTTGTCAGTGACAATGAACTTTTCAAAAAACTGAATAACAACGTTTGGGAATTCCGAACTCTTCACAACAAAACTAAATACCGCCTTTTTGCCTTTTGGGACAAGACAGATAAAACCGAAACTGTCGTCATATCAACTCACGGAATTGAAAAGAAAACAGCAAAGACACCTAAAAAGGAAATTGAAAAAACCGAACGGATAATGAAACAATATTTTGAGGCTAAAAAATAACGATATGGAAAAGAAAGGAATGAAAACTTACAGTTTAGACGAAGTGACCGACAAATACATCGGAAAAAAAGGAACGCCAAAAAGAGACGAATTCGAGAACGAACTTCGGCTCGACCTAATCGGAAACGCAATCAAACAAGCTCGAAAAGAACGAAACTTGACACAAGCCCAACTTGGAGAGTTGGTCGGTGTCCAGAAAGCACAGATTTCGAAACTCGAAAACCATTTGACTGACGCTCGATTTGAAACAATTTTGAAGGTTTTTAAGGCATTAAACGCAAAAATTAATTTTAATGTCGAATTACTAAACCAAAATCTGAACTTATCATAAAGTAGGAAAATCACTACACACTTAAGCCGTATATAAGCCATGGCTGGGTCTGTGATTATTTGGAAAATTTATGGACTTCCCAAAGTCAGTTTATATTTGGAGAGGTTCGTGCTAAAAAACGCCACAGCTCATTTACAATCACGTAGGCATTAATATAACAAAACCGAGGATCAGACTGAAAAACTATTGTTTTAGCTAATTTTGAAGGAAACTGATTTAAAACTAATAAAACTTATGCTAAAAAGCTAAAATCATTTTGAAAAAATTATGTATTTATATAACCTAAAAATATGAACACCAAAGAAAATCCTTTTCAGAAAATTTCTGATGACAGAATATTTATAATTAATTGCTATACCGAGATGTTATCTCGGATTGACGAACTAGAAATCATTTCACTATTAAATAATACTTCACAAGAGTTTACATTAGACGAAAATGACATTTCTACTGAAAAAATATTTCAGTCTTTTAGTATTTATTTTCAACTGATGACTTTGGTTGAAGAAAATGCAGCTACACAATACCGAAGAAAAATGGTAAACCAAAAAGATTTTACCTCAATTAGAGGGTCTTGGGCAGAAGCATTTAAAATATGGAAGGATGATTCTGTAAATGAAGATGATATGCTGAAAACTATTTCCAAAACCACCGTAATTCCAGTGCTTACAGCACATCCTACAGAAGCAAAAAGAGTAACCGTTATTGAAATTCATCGCGAATTGTATTTGCTTTTGGTGCAAAGGGAAAATACTTCTTTTAGCAAGCTGGAACAAAATGTTATTAAGGAAAAAATTATTAATCTGCTGGAAAGATGGTGGAGAACCGGAGAAATTTATTTAGAAAAACCAGACATTAGAGACGAAAGAGCCAATGCCATTCATTATTTGGGCAAAGTTTTTCCTACTGTATTAGAGAAAAGCGATCAGCAATTAAAAAGCTCTTGGGTAGAATTTGGATTAAATCCTGCCAAAATCAAAAATCCTGATTTATTCCCAAAAATCAATTTCGGAAGTTGGGTGGGTGGTGATAGAGACGGGCATCCATTTGTAACACCAACAGTTACACATGAAACTTTACTACTTCACCGAAAAACAGCACTTTCCCTCATTAAAGATCAGTTATTGCAATTGATAATCAAACTTTCGGTTTCAGCTATTACCAATCCTGTCCCCTTTTTACTGTCAGATGCTATTGAAAAAAAATCTAAGGCATTGGGAGAACCAGGACTAAAAGCAGTTCATAGAAATCCTTACGAACCTTGGAGACAATATGTAAGTTTACTATTGGTGCAACTAGAAAACACTAGATCTGAAAAATTTGCGGATTCTAACTCCTATTATAAATCGAGTACTATTTTAGAAGAAGATTTAAAATTATTGAGAGAAATCTTATTACAAAACGGTTTAAAAGGTCTTGCAGAAGATTTGCTTTTTCCAGTTGAAAGAACAGTAAAATGTTTCGGGTTTCATTTGGCAAAATTGGATATCAGACAAAATAGTGCTTTTCATGATAAAGCAATTTCTCAGATTTTGAAGACCATTGGTGAAAAAGAGTATGATTTTGAAAACTGGGACGAAGATAAGCGCGTAATTTTTTTGAATAAATTATTAGCTAGCAATTCACTAATCACAGATGTTACCGTTTCTTATGGCACAGAAGCGGATAATGTCTTGGATTGTTTCAGAGTAGTTCGTCAGCATATTAATCAATATGGTTCAGATGGAATAGGTTCATTCATTATTAGTATGACCAGAAATCTAAGTGATTTACTTGTAGTTTATCTGCTGATGAGAGAAACACGGTTGTTAAATACCAATATAAGAGTTGTACCACTATTAGAAACCATTCAAGACCTGCATAATGGTCCTGAAATTTTAAAAAAATTCTTGCAGCACCCTGTTACGAAAGAAAGAGCTGGAAAATTATCTCACAAGCAAGAAGTAATGTTAGGTTACAGCGATAGCAATAAAGACGGAGGAACTATCGCAAGTAAATGGAATGTGTATAAAGCAGAAAAAGAACTTACGGCTGTGGGAGAACAAAATAACACAGAAATCTACTTTTTCCACGGAACCGGTGGCACCATCAGCAGAGGTGGTGGTAAATATCACCGCTTTTTAGAAAGTATGCCAGAAAATACCGTCAGCGGAATCATTAAAATTACGGTGCAAGGAGAGTCTGTAGCACAGCTATTTGGAAATCCACTTACTGCTACTTATAATCTTAATGCACTTTCTTCGGGCGTTGCCAGGCAAACGATTAAAAAAACAGCAAATGCTCAAGAAACAGTTTTTCCCTTAGACACTATGGAGTTTTTAGCTCAAAAATCTTATGAGCATTACAAAAACTTTATAGAGACACCCGGTTTTATAAATTTTTACAGTAAAGCAACTTGTATTGATGTTTTAGAGAAAAGCAAAATAGGCTCAAGACCTTCAAGAAGAACCGGTGCCAGAACATTGAATGACTTAAGGGCTATACCTTGGGTGTTTAGTTGGAATCTTTCCAGAATAGCGATAACAGGATGGTATGGCCTTGGTGAAGCACTGAAAGCGTTAAAAACAGAAAGACCAGAAGAATACGAGAATTTAAAGAAATCAATACAGAATTGGAGTTTCTTAAAATTTTTAATAATACAAGTCGAAACCAACCTTATACTTTCTAATGTAGAGATTATGAAACACTATGTCGCTTTGGATGAGGACACAGAAGAAAGGGATATGTTTTTGAATAAAATACTTAGAGATCACCAAAATAGCTTTGTATTGATTGAAGGTCTTTTTGATGAACCGAAAACCGAAAGAAGAAATGGGCAATATGACAATCTAAAATGGCGTAATGATAAACTGAAAATCCTACATCAATTACACATCAATTATCTGAAACAGTGGAGAAGTATTAAAGATGAAAACAGTAGTGAAAAAGACAAGTTATTAACTAAGTTACTTGGATTAATAAACGCGTTATCAAGCGGGCTTAAAAGTACAGGATAAGCTATATTCTACTACTGCGTTAATTATTAAAATATCGTAGAAAACAAACGATTATCGGGCATAAAAATCGCTAATTAAAAATGACCAATAAAAAACACATCGTGCAACAGCACCTAAAATAAATTGGCGATTCAGTGGTTAAACCTGCCTGTCCGGCAGGTGAAGCTTTGTACTTCGTATCAAGTTTGATGCTGGCAGACAGTTTAGTGCTTCGAAATCGCCAACTTCTTTTAGCTGCAAACCATTGTGCTCCATTATCAGAACCCGCTAACCAATGATAAAATTCTTTAGAAAAATTAGACAAAAATTGCTGACTGAAAACAAGTTCAGTAAATATCTTCTTTATGCGATTGGAGAAATTGTACTTGTGGTTATTGGGATATTAATTGCCTTACAAATTGACAATAACCACAATTACAATGAACAACGAAGAGTAGAACAGGAATATCTCTTGTCGCTGTAAGCGGAATTTGAAACGAACTTGAATAAAATAAATGCCTCTATTCAAGAAAATGAGCAACGTATACAGGCACTTGATTATCTATTGACCTTATTTGATAGAAATGTACTTGACACGGTAAGTAATCAGAGAATTTCTCAAATGTTCACCGCTATTTTTGGCAGTGGATTAAGCTATTTGCCTTCAACAGGAGTTTTAAATGACATCATTAGCTCAGGTAAGCTCAATATTATTTTGAATAAAAGCTTGAGGCAAAACCTAGCCTCTTTCGAAAGTTCTTTAAATCTCTAAGACATTCAGTTAACAAACGCAGAATTCACCGATGAAAAATTACGCACACTTTTTTATAAGACGGGAAGCATACGAAATATTGTAATTGATATGGGAATTGTTGATTTTAAACACAAATCTATTTCCGAAAAGATAGATAACAAGATGGTATTCGAATCAGTTGAATTAGAAAATCATCTATTGGCTTGCAGCCTGTCTAAAGCAACGAATGGACCGCGCTTATATGGAGGAATAGGGACGGAAATAAAAACCATATTAAAGGGAATTGAGCAAGAACTGGATAAATAACGAAAGCACAACGTGTATAAAACATAGCTAATAAGTGCTAAAACAAAGGTTTGTGCTTACTTGCAAAGACCGCCATATTTTTTAATTTGGCTTTTTGAAAAAGTTAAGATAAAAAGAAAATTAAAAAATTCGGCTCTGTGTATAATCCGAAAGTTCAGCGCCTTTTTACACGCTACGTTTCATACACAAACCGTTGCCACACATTCCACACAAGAAAAACCTGTTAATTTCTTGAGATAACGAGGAAAATTTTTGGGTAGGAAAATTATAGTAAATTTGACGTTAGTCAGAATTTAAAACCAATAATATCATGACAAAATTATTTACCCAAATTTTTTTACTAATTCTATTTTCATTACAAATTAATGCTCAAACTGTTTTTACAGACTCGTTTGGTGGGGAACTTCCGAACTCAATTGAAATTGTAGGGAATAATATGTTCGTCTCTACATTCTCAACACAAAAATTATATAAGTTAAACCTTGATAATATAGATGATATTGAAACCGTGACCAATTTCAATGGTCCTTTATGGAAAATTAGGTTTGATTCTACAAACAATGACTATTACTGTATTGTACTTGATAATCCCAATTCTTTGTCTGTTGTTGATTTGGATTCAAACATTCCAATTACATCCAACATACTTGAAAATGTGACCAATTCAAACGGTATTACAATTAATAATGGAGTAGTATATGTTTCAGACAATAACAATCTTTACGGCTATGTCATTAATAGTGGCAATTATTCTTTAGTTTATCAAGAGTCTGATGGTAATATTCGTAATCCAACTGTTTATAATAATGAAATCTACTTTCAAGTTTATGATACGGATAGTAATGATATATATAAAATAGATATCTCTTCCCAAAATCCAACTAAAACATTGGTAAGCACAGATAATAATTTTGGCATTCTTCAAGCATCTTTAGTAGTAAACAACTACATTTATCTTGGTTTTGAAAGTCCAAATAAAATTGTAAGGATTAATTTGTCTGAACTTAATCTTCCAATTGAACCTACTACAATCTTTGAAAATCTTGGTGGTGGTGTCATCGGATTAACCAATAAAGAAGACCAAATATATTATACTACCGGACAACAAATAATATATGAATTCAGCGACCAAGTTTTAAATAATCAAGAGTTCGTCCTATCCCAAGAAAAATTATATCCAAATCCAGCAGAAAACTATATCACATATCAAAGCAACGTAAATTATGATTTATATGAGATTTACTCAATTACAGGAAGTTTGGTTGGAAATGGGAAATTCAATAACTCAATAAATATAGAAAAGCTGGTTGGAGGTTTATATTTTATCATCTTTAAAAATGAGCAAAAAACAAAAACCTTTAAATTCATTAAAGACTGAACAAAACGTGTTACAAGTCGCGTATAATTAATTGCTTGACCTGTTCTTCTTCCGAAAATCCTTGTGGATGCCCAAGTTCGTTTTTATTTGCTAATTTCGTGGCTTGAGACACGCAACTAATTATACTCAAACACGTTGTAAAACATTTGACAAAACTAATGAATACTGAATTAGAGAAAATAATACGATACGATTCCGAAGGTCCTAACTTAGATTATAAACAAGAAGAATATCCTTTAGGCAGAAATATCAAAAAAAACGAAATATTAAAGGATATATCTGCTTTTGCAAATCACCACTCTGATTCCGATAAATTTATTATAATTGGAGTTAAAGAAAAAAATGGAGTTGGAAAGGAGTTTTTCGAAATTGAGAACCTAACAGACGAAGCATCTTATTGAGTTAGGACTTGGTAAACATCTGAATATTGAAATAGCCTAAAATACAAAGTACTGTGGACAACTCCGGTAACCATTGCACAACCCCATAAATTCATAGAAACCGAACTCATTTAAGCCCTTTTTAAGGGCTTTTTGGTTTTTTAGTTAGGTGGTTTAACTGTATTCTGGATGGCTTAAATACAAGTTTATCAAGTTCTGGAACCCCCTTATTTTATTAAATAAAAAGGCTAGTGCCTTGGCACCACTTTTTGTCAGTTTCTGTCTGAACTTCAGGTACTCCTGCCTGTCCGGTAGGCCGGTTTTGAGATTGTAGGCCATGGCGGACAAGTGCATGACGATGTTTGCCTGAGCTATGCCGATCGTGTTTATCTTTCTCAGTCCCATGAATTTAGTGGGCGTGCCAAAAACTGGTTCAACAGTGCTTTGCCGCTGTCCTTTCATATTCCTGCCTTGAAGACTGTTGACCCGTTCAATATTGAGATCATACTCTGCTCTGAAGTAGGTCACCGAGAACTTCTTCTCCTTGGCGGTCTTGCCCAAACAACTCGCTTTCATAGCACAGTCCCTGCATTGGTATGTAGAACCGCGGTACTCCTTCTTTAGGGTTTCCGTTTGGGTGTCGCTGAATACTTTTTTGAAGGGGATGATCTCTCCCTTGGGACAGATATAATGGTCATGTGCTTCATTGTATTCAAAACCGTCCGGTCCACCTTTATAGGTGCCGCGGGGCGGAATAAAACTCTCCAAACCGAACTGTTCCAGAAACGCATAGTTCTCACCCTGCTATCAAATTATAAAATTATTCTACTGATAATACTTTATTCCATTAACTTTATCAACAGAGTTGTGCAACAGGGACAATGTATGAAAATAATCGGTTTTGGTGAGGGGTTCAATGTAAGTACCTTTAACAAAAGTCATTGCTCAACCGAAAATTTCAGCGTATAAATCCGCAATTATTCTTATACTAACCGCTAGCGACAAGGTAAGAACTCGAATACAAAGACAAATATGGAACAATGAAAGAAAGATTTTTAATCAAGAATACAACTATCGTAAATGAGGGAGAATCATTTATCGCAGACGTACTTTTGGCAGATGGACATATTCAGCAAATAGGGACTATTGATGTTGAACCAAATTATAAGGTAATTGACGGAACATGTAAACACCTGCTTCCAGGAATAATTGACGCACAAGTACATTTTAGAGACCCAGGACTTACTCATAAAGGGGATTTATATACCGAAAGTAGAGCTGCTATAGCAGGTGGAGTAACTTCCTTTATTGATATGCCGAATACGGTTCCGAATATCTTAACTGTTGAAAGCTTAAAAGAAAAATATGAAATTGCTTCAAAAAAATCTTTAGCCAACTATGCGTTCTTCCTTGGTGTAAATGGAGATAATATTGATGCCGTAATAAAAATGGATACAAGCCAATTTATAGGTGTTTCAGATGACGGTTTATATTTTACAAAAAAAGGAAATCTGTTGGCTGATAATCCTGAAACAATGGAGAAATTATTTGCAAATTGCAAATCCATTATCGCTATCCATTCAGAAAAAGAACAGATTGTAGAGGAAAACGAAAGGATTTTTCGAGAAAAATATGGAGAAGATATTCCTGCAAAGTTTCATCCAATTATAAGAAACACTGAAGGTTGCTATGAAGCTACAAAGCGTGCGATTAATTTAGCTAAGAAACATAACGCGCGACTGCATATTCTGCACTTAACAACAGAAGCAGAAACCCACTTATTTCAAAACGACATTCCCCTGCAAGAGAAAAAAATAACGACAGAAGTTTCTGTACACCATCTTTGGTTCTCAGATAAAGACTATGAACAATTAGGGATGCTTATTAAATGGAATCCAGCTATAAAAACACAACAAGACAAAGAAGGCTTGCTAGCCGCACTGCTTAATGATAGAATAGATATTATAACTACCGACCACGCACCACACACTTTAGAGGAAAAACAAAAAACCTATTTTCAATCCATGTCAGGAGCACCAATGGTACAGCACTCGCTTAATTGTATGTTGGAGTTTTATAAAGAAGACCGAATTTCCTTGGAAAAAATAGTGGAAAAAATGTGTCACAACCCAGCAATTCTATATGGTATGACAAAAAGAGGATTTATACGAGAAGGGTATTACGCTGACTTGACCTTGGTGGACCTGAATAGCAAATGGACAGTGGAGAAAGACAATCTGTTATACAAATGTGGTTGGTCTCCATTGGAAGGAACAACATTTCAAACGGAGATCAAGCAAACATTTGTGAACGGAAATCTAATTTATGACAATGGTGTATTTCAAGAAAATATATTTGGGATGCCGATAGTTTTTAATAACAAACAGTACTAACAATGACCATTATTTCGACCGACATTTCAAAAGCTATTGAACTCTTAAATAACGAGGATGTAGTAGCGATACCAACTGAAACCGTATATGGATTGGCAGGAAACATTTACAGCGAAAAAGCAATTCGCAAAATCTTTCAAGTAAAACAAAGACCATTCTTTAATCCTTTAATAGTTCATATTGACTCTATAGAAAAAATAGACGGAATTGTTAGCGAATTTCCTGAGCAAGCAAAAATGCTGGCTGCGGCTTTTTGGCCAGGTGCTTTAACTTTAGTACTAAAGAAAAAACCCAATATCCCAGATTTAATTACAGCAGGAAAAAATACCGTTGCCGTAAGAGTACCGAATCATCCTACAACCTTAAGCTTATTACAAAAATTATCCTTCCCATTGGCAGCACCTAGTGCTAATCCATTTGGAAGTATAAGCCCAACAAGTTCAGTACACGTTAACAATTATTTCAAGAATACCATACCAATGGTGCTTGAGGGAGGAGCATGTAAAAATGGAATAGAATCTACAATTATTGGATTTGAAAATAATGAAGCCGTACTCTATCGGCTAGGCTCTATTTCAATTGAAGAAATTGAAAATGTTATTGGCAAATTAAAAGTTAAAAACAAGAAAGAAATAGCACCAAATGCACCCGGTATGTTAGCGAGACACTATGCGCCCAAAACGGGAACATATCTAGTAAAGGATGCCGAAAAGTTCATAAAGGATTACACTGATAAAAAAATTGGAGTGCTTCGATTCTCTAATGAGATGAATTCTTTGAATTGTATGCATTTAGAAGTATTGTCAAGAAAAGGGGATTTAAAGGAGGCCGCATCAAATTTATATGCTGCCCTGCACAGATTGGATAATTTGAATTTGGATATGATAGTGGCGGAACTATTTCCAAATATAGGATTGGGAAAATCCATTAATGATAGATTAGTAAGGGCAACTAAAAACGAATAATTACCCATTAATTACAAACTAGATGCGTACAGAATTATTTAGAGACAGAAAGCTAGTTATAGCCACCAAGCACAGTAAAGAAAAAGTGATTGCACCGCTATTAGAGCAAGCTTTAGGTGTGTTTTGCTTTGTACAGGATGGTTTTGATACAGATACTCTTGGCACTTTTACAGGAGAGATTGAAAGAGAACTTGACCCAATATCTACGGCAAGACAAAAATGTTTGATGGCAATGGAAGCAAGTAACTGTGATTTAGGAATAGCAAGTGAAGGTTCTTTCGGCGCTCATCCTTCAATGTTCTTCGTAAGTGCTGATGATGAGTTTTTAATATTTATAGATAAGAAAAATAATTTAGAAATTATCGCCAGAGAACTTAGTGTGGAGACCAATTTTAACGGAAGTGAAATTAATAATGAACAAGAGCTTATGGACTTTGCCGACTTAATAAAGTTTCCATCTCACGGGTTAATACTTCGGAAATCAAAAACGGACAATAGCGACATAATCAAAGACATTACCAACTTACAAGACCTAAAAAAAGCATTTCATTTACTCATTGAAAAGTTTAGTCCTGTTTATGCAGAAACAGATATGCGGGCAATGTACAACCCAAGTCGAATGAATGTAATTGAAAATGCAACCAGGAAATTAGTTGACAAGATAAATTCTTGCTGTCCGCAATGTGATATTCCAGGTTTTGGAGTTACAGATGTAAAAAAAGGATTAGAATGTAATTTGTGTGGTTCGCCAACAAATTCCACTTTAAGTTATAGTTATGTTTGCCAGCATTGTCAATTCATAAAAGAGGACATGTATCCACATAAAAAAACAACCGAAGACCCTATGTATTGCGATTACTGTAATCCTTAAGTATTTTGTTGAAACTATAAAAAATACAGGTAAGAGAAAGAAACAAAGCCGCTAACAATTTATATAAAAATTAGGCGAAACAATAGTAAATCCAAGGCTTTAGACTCGTAGCACTCCCGATAGGAGCTATCGGGAGTGAGCAACCGAAAATTTAGTGCTCCGTAATCTCCTACTTTTTATGTACGAAACGTTGGTAACAATTAATGAACTGCGAACTGCTGGAAAAAAACCGATACAAAATTCAGTTGTGGTCGAACAAAAATAGAACAGGATTTATCAAGAATGGCTCGGGGATTCTAATCCAACTGGATCTTACAACGCAATCGATTAATTGACTACATTCGAAAAGGAAAAACATAGGATTTTGGAAAATTTTCGAATAGCCTTAAATTCTAAAAATATGAAACGAAAAGGATTCCTTACAGCACTTTTTGCTTTCGCGACAATGCCGTTGTGGGCGTTTACACCAATTCAAAAAATGATAAAAAGAAAAGACAAGGGATTTAAAATTAGTGCGGGAGAAGGTCGGTTTCACGGGCATTTAAATTTAAAAGGCGTGAATTCCAATGTTCTGGATGTCAAAATATCGGGTAAGGACACCAATGGGGACTTGGCGATATTTGAGCAGACCTCTCTTTCCCAAGGACGTGGAACACCACTACATATCCATAATTCACAGGGCGAAATATATTCTACATCATTGAAGGAGCATACTATTTTCAAGTTGGAGACGAAAAATATGAAATGAACGTTGGAGATAGCATATTTTTACCTCGCAAGATTCCACACGCTTGGACTCAAAAATCCGAAAAGGGTAAAATGACTGTGGTTCTGCAACCGGCAGGAAAACTCGAAGATTTTTTTGTAACAATGGCAGCATTAAACCACGAACCCACTCCAAAAGAAATCGAAAAAATTTTTACGGATAATGAAATGCAAGTGGTCGGACCAGCTTTGAAACTGGAATAATCCCAATTCAAAGACTTGTTTCCCAAATTGAACTGAAGAACTATGGATAAAATTAGAATATGTTAGGTAAAGAAAAACCTGTTGATTTCTTGAAATAACGAGTAATATGTTTGTGTAGGAAAATTATAGTAAATTTGACCTAAGCAGAATTTGAAGAAATGTAATGAGAGGATTTATAAATCTCATTTATTTTAAAGAATATCTATCTGAAGAGTAAAGGGTGCAGAAATTGAAAAACTAAGTGGTCAGGCATTCTGGAAAAGATTTATTAAAAATATGGATATTAAGAAAATAATTCTAGTCACTTTATCAATACTCTTTTTCATCATTGGTTTTATGATGAGCTCTGTGCCATCAAAACAGTTTGTGGAAACTGGATCCATTATTGCCGTTGGTATAATTTCCATGCCGGCATTTTACGGCATGTGGAAAATATATGGGAGACGAGGAATTGCTGCAATCATGGCCTTGGGTGTATTTGCCTTAATTATTGAATCCATTGGGATTCATACAGGATTCCCTTATTCACCTTTTGAATATACGATGCCGTTTGGTTATAAGCTACTGGGAACAACACCCTGGACCGTATTTATTGCTTGGAGTCCGCTAGTTTTTGGTGCCTGGTTATTGGCACAAACATGGTTTGAGCACCATTGGGCAAGATATCTGGCTTACCTTGGGATTCTTGTTGGTACAGATATGATCTTAGATCCTGGAGCCGTTGCACGCGGACTATGGGAATACACCAATGGTGGATTATGGTTTGACGTACCTCTACAAAATTTTATTGGCTGGATGATTTCAGGAACGATTGCATATCTTATTTTGAAATTGGTCTTGAAACCTGTCATTGTGAAAGGGAGCGTGGCGCTTTCAAAGCACCTCTGGATTGGCACTCTGTCCCTTCTAGTATCAATCTTCCTATGGACCGGAGTTGACGCAGGCTATGGATTATGGGCACCTATGATTGTCGGAATAATCATTGGGACTATCATAATAAAGGCATTATTTAAAACTTACGCTACAACTTCAAAAAACACCTAAATAGATTGAAGATTAACGATTAACGATTTTTGATTTCTGAAGTTTCGATTCTGCCTCGGTTTCAGATTCGATCTCGAGTTCAATTTCAAGTTCAAGTTCAAATTCAATTTCAGGTTCAAGGAGATAGGAGGAGATTGAAAATTAACGATTAACGATTTTTGATTTCTGAAGTTTTGATACTGCTTCGGTGTTTCAGATTCGATCTTGAGTTCAATTTTAAGTTCAAGTTCAAGTTCAAATTCAAGTTCAAGTTCAATTTCAGGTTCAAGTAGATAGGAGGAGATTGACGATTAACGATTAACTAGTTTTGATTTCTGAAGTTTTGATTCTGCTTCGGTGTTTCAGATTCGATCTTGAGTTCAAGTTCAATTTCAAGTTAAAATTCAAGTTCAAGTTCAATTTCAGGTTCAAGTAGATAGGAGGAGATTGAAAATTAACGATTAACGATTTTTGATTTCTGAAGTTTTGATACTGCTTCGGTGTTTCAGATTCGATCTTGAGTTCAAATTCAATTTCAAGTTCAAATTCAAATTCAAATTCAAATTCAATTTCAAATTCAAATTCAAATTCAATTTCAAATTCAAGTTCAAGTAGGTTTCAGATTCGATCTCGAGTTCAATTTCAATTTCAAGTTCAAATAGATAGGAGGAGATTGAAAATTAACGATCAACGATTTTTGATTTCTGAAGTTTTGATGCTGCTTCGGTGTTTCAGATTCGATCTTGAGTTCAAATTCAATTTCAAGTTCAAATTCAATTTCAAATTCAAGTTCAAGTAGGAGGAGATTGAAGATTAACGATTAACGATTTTTGATTTCTGAAGTTTTGATGCTGCCTCGGTTTCAGATTCGATCTTGAGTTCAATTTCAAGTTCAATTTCAAGTTCAAATTCAAGTAGATAGGAGGAGATTGAAAATTAACGATCAACGATTTTTGATTTCTGAAGTTTTGGTTCTGCCTCGGTTTCAAATTCAATTTCAAATTCAAGTTCAAGTTCAATTTCAAGTTCAATTTCAATTTCAATTTCAAGTACTAAACACAGCACCCTATATGATTAATTGCTGGTGATTTTTAACTTCCGAAAATCCTCCCATGCCAAATACGTGGCAAGTTAGATGTCCCAGTTCATTTTTATTTGCTAAATTCAAGGCTTAAACCTGCGATTCATAGACTTTGCGTTGGACGTACAAGAGAAGAGTCGAAAAATCGAGCACTAGCCTTAACCAAACCGCTTTGGCAAACAAATATTATATCATTAAAATAGAATCA
Organism: Subsaximicrobium wynnwilliamsii; assembly: GCF_007997225.1. Taxonomy (GTDB): domain Bacteria; phylum Bacteroidota; class Bacteroidia; order Flavobacteriales; family Flavobacteriaceae; genus Psychroserpens; species Psychroserpens wynnwilliamsii. The sequence continues at coordinate 39,611 of NZ_VORM01000028.1, read as the reverse complement.
AATACTTATGAAAACAAACTATACAATAGCAACAATTATCTTATCAATCACTATCAGCCTTTTGGCTTTCAATACTACCATCGAAGAAAAGCAAGCTTCTGCAGATCTTGTTATTTATGGAGGGACATCTGCAGGTATTTCAGCAGCAATCCAAACTGCCAGACTAGGTAAGTCTGTGATATTGATTGAACCAACTAATCGTCTGGGAGGTCTAACTACCGGTGGCCTTGGGCAGACTGATATAGGCAATAAACAGGTAATTGGGGGTATTTCACGTGAATTTTATCAAAATATAAAGAAATATTATGAAGTAGATGCAAATTGGGATTGGCAGAAAAGATCTGAATACAAAGACGGGGGACAAACTCAAACCAACAAAAACGAAGATGCCATGTGGACTTTTGAACCTTCAGCCGCACTCCAAGTGTACACTGATATGATGAAGGATTTGGACATTGAAATAGTTTACAACCAACGGCTCAACAGATCAACCGGCGTTGTGAAAAGCGATAATGCCATTACCGCCATCACTATGGAATCGGGTAATACGTACACCGGTAAAATATTTATTGACGCTACCTATGAAGGTGATCTGTTGGCCGCTGCCGGAGTTAGTTACACCGTTGGAAGAGAGTCCAATGCCCAATATGGGGAATCATTGAATGGCGTGCAGGCCAACGTAACAAGTCAAATGCTCAATGGGGGCTTGTCGTCAAATGCAAGGCACCACAACTTTGTGAAGGGGGTAGATCCATATAGAGTGTCAGGGGATGTCTCGTCGGGCTTGATTCCGGGAATTAATCCAACCATTGCAAAAGATGGAACAGGGGATAAGCATATTCAAGCTTACTGTTTTCGCATGTGCCTGACAGATCATCCTGAGAATCGGATTCCATTTGAAAAACCCAAAGATTACGATGAATCAGATTACGAACTGTTGTTTAGGAATTATGAAGCGGGTTATAACAGGGTACCATGGATAAACAGTCAGATGCCTAATAGAAAAACCGATTCAAACAACAGAGATGGTTTTTCTACTGATTTTATCGGACAAAATTATGATTATCCTGAAGCAAGCTATGCAGAAAGAGAACGGATAGTTCAAAGGCATCGCATACGGCAGCAAGGGCTAATGTGGACATTGGCAAACCATCCAAGGATTCCTGAAAAAATAAGGGAAGAGGTTTCCAGATGGGGGACTTCCAAAGATGAATTTGAGCGTGCCGATGGTTGGCAGCAACAACTCTACATAAGAGAGGCCAGAAGAATGATTAGTGATTTTGTGATGACCCAGAAACATTGTGAAAGCATTGAAGTAGTGCCCGATGGCATTGGAATGGCCGCTTATGGCATGGATTCCCACCATACGCAGCGTTACGTAAATTCTGAGGGTCATGTATCCAATGAGGGAAATGTGGAAGCCTATGTTCAAGGTCCGTACCCTATAAGCTATCGTTCCATTGTGCCCAAAAAAGAAGAATGTTCTAATTTGCTTGCGCCTATTTGCCTAAGCGCAACCCACATCGCTTTTGGATCTATCCGCATGGAACCTGTATTCATGGTTCTCGGACAAAGCGCATCTGTAATAGCCTGTATGGCCATAGAAAAAGACAAAGCAGTTCAGGACATACCTTATGCTGAACTGAAAACACAGCTGCTTGAGCTTGGACAGATTGTAGAATGAGACATAAATAGGCGCAAATCTGGTAGCTGATTTTGACTTTGGGGACAAACTGCCAAACCCTCTTTTTTTTTAAAAATCCAACATTAAATAAGTCTATTTGAAGGTGTTTTAATTGCACCTCCCAGAATAGTTGTAATCTAAAGCGCTTACTGGCGTTTGAGAAGGCTGTTTCCAATATGTAAAAGGCAACCAAAGCATCTCTGGCAGTTTTGGCATTTCCCATTAAACCCACAGCGGCATGATCATGGGATTTTTGCTGCTAATGCCTTGAGCAGCGGGAAGGCGATTTATATCGCGGCCCATTTTACCGCTGTGCCGATAGGAAAATTTAGCTTTATCGAGCCTTTTCGTCGAGATTCCTTTTTTGAAAAGTAAGGCTATTTTGGTGGGAGAGCTAACTAAAGTATTAACTGAAACCTATAAAATATAAAGCAATGCCTTTTCTGAAACATTTGTCCATACATCTAAAAGGAGGGTTTAAGCCACAAAGTAATCGGGATTCATCGTATTTACAGGGATTTTAGCAGCAGGCGGAAGATAAAATAAAACAATTTAGTGCTACTTAAAAGAAATGTTTTTACTTAATTGCACTATAACTTTTCGAATCTTTCAATTAAAAACCTATGTCATTCAAAACCAAACTTAAACCTAATCTCTTAGTCTATTTTTTAACTTTTACATGTATAATAAACGCTCAAACCCAATATGAAAAGGGATACTTTATAGACAATAATCAAAATAAGGTAGAATGTTTAATTGAAAATGTAGACTGGAAAAATAATCCAGAGGATATCACTTATAAATTTTCAGAAACAAGCGAGCAGAAAGTTGCTGACTTAAGCTCAATAAGCAAGTTTGAAATTTACGACATCGCAATATATACTAGAGAAGAAGTCGATTTGGATATAAATTCAACTAAGGCCAATAAATTAGATTATTCAGAAAAGTTGGATTTAAAAAAGCAGACTGTCTTTCTGAAATTTTTAGTTGGTGGAAAAGCAAATTTATACGTATATCAAGACGCCAATTTAAAACGCTTTTATTATCAAATCGATGATGGAGAGATTGCCATATTAATACAAAAAGAATACATTACTAGTTCTAATAAAGTTGCCGAAAACGAAAATTACAAAGGTCAACTATATTACGATTTAAAATGCAATTCATTGGATATGAGCACTATAAGAAGCACTGATTATGTGCAATCTGACTTAATGGCTCTTTTTGAAGCCTACAATTCATGTAAAAACCAAAGCTTATATACATTCAAAGAAAAAACACGAAAAAATCCGTTTCATCTAAAAATTCGTCCAGGCATAAATTTCGCATATGTGAAATATGATGCTCCTGGAGATAATTTTGTGATCCTAACAGATTTTGAATTCAACCAAGAAATGTCTTTTAGATTGGGAATTGAACTTGAATACATTTTACCGTTTAACAACGATAAATGGGCGATACTATTTGAACCTACCTATCAGTACTATAATACCGAAAAGACCTTTGACATCAGCCCAGATTCGCCCGTCGCACGTATTAAAACTGCAACCGTTGAATATTCATCTATAGAATTTCCCATTGGGTTTAGACATTATAGCCATCTTAACGATAATTCCAGACTGTTCTTTAATGTTTCATTTCTATTTGACAGGCCATTTAAGTCTAATATCAACTATTTTGATGAGGATTATGAAATTAATAGCGTGAGTAATTTAGCCTTTGGAGCAGGGTATAGCTATAAAAATACATACAGTATAGAAGCTCGACTATTTTCAACAAGAGAAATATTAAACACTGACGTAACAAATGCAGGATATAAAAACGTGTCTGTGATTTTTGGCTACACCATTTTACAAACCTGAACTTAGTTCAGCTCTCATCATATAAATACTGAAATTATCATGTTGAGCGAGTTAAAGGATCTCAAACGGGTAACAAGCGTTTTTCCTTGGGTTCATCACATTACTTACACAAAAACCTTAGCAGATTTTTGATGATCTACAACGTCCTTCATCAAGGAAATTATATGACAATTATGAGTTTGTATAAAAAGCCAACAGCAAAGCCGGATAAAATCAATTGCTAGATCGATTCTAATTTGGTATCCCAAACCTTTAGGACTTCCAGATTTTCTTTCCCTTTTCTATTCGCGAAATAAAATCCATCAGTTCACAACAACCAAAAAAAGGATTGTGAATTTGATGTAAACGAAAGTCAAATATCATTTTAGCCTAGCTTTTTAGCATAAGGTCAAATTTTCGAAACGGAAAAGCGCAAACGCGAATTGGAAAAAAAAATCATCTTCTGAAAAAAAAAAGTGATGTTTTATAAGGTTTGGAAACTGCTTGGGATCGTTTTTATTTTTTGCGCTAAGTTCAAAATCAATACGTGATCTGTGCTTCTTTTCTGCTCCTTTTAGCTTAGGAAAGGAGGGAAGCCAAAAAGGCTCAATAAATTTAGGGATTGTTGTTGTTGTTTTAGGAATTGCTAAGATCTAAAGATGTTTTTGATGAATGCTACAATTGCTACAAATTTGACGCAAATGAAGTTGCTATCAATCACAGCGCTGTCTTTTTTTGGCTGCGAAGTCTCGCGTGTTATTTAGATAATAAAGGATTTGAATTTGATTTCTTCAAAACCGCCAGTAGATCCACCAACGGCAGTTGAATGGAGTAAGTGCCTGTATAAGACGGACACATCACACAATCGCAAAATAAAATTCAAGGTAGGTATCGTTGAGCACGAAATTGTTCTTGCTTTCAAAAAAATCAGAGCTCGAGAGTTCCCAACAATCATAATAGAGCTCACCGGTTGCCATTTTTTTATTGATTTTACCATTTATGATATTCAATAATTCATCTTCCGAGCCTTGTGCAAAAAAGCTTTCATAGGTCATAAAAACACCGCTATTCAAATCAAAATTAAAGCAATCAAAGGAATAGCTGGGATGCATGGCTCCCGAATAAAAATTCTCCTTGTAAAAAAGTACACTTACCAATTGATCATTGAGACCGTAGATTTTATAATCTATAAACCGCTCTTCCCTAAACGTTTTTGCAGTGATGCTATCACAAAGTAATTTATTTTGTTCTATGTCTGATATGGTTTTGCTTACATTGACATAATAATCATTCATGAAGTTGTTGAAATTGACGTGAGTAGGCTTAAGGCTTTCATTTAAAAGCGGGTATTTGAAATTGATCGTGTAGTCTTTTTGATCTTTAAGGTAGCTTTTATCAAGAATCAAATTTTGAAATTGATCCCGCTCATCCTTTTTATCAATCAGTTTTTTCTGCTTGATTTCTATGGAAATCGACTTGTCCAAATCTGTATCAGTTCTCTCTAATACGGGAACAGTATCGGTTGCAAGTGACTTGGTTTGTTCGGTTTTTTCGTTCTCTTGAACATTATCTTGGCGCTTGTCATTTTTGCAATTGAAAAGCAAGAGTAGAAGCAGGGCTATATATGGGTATTTCATTTCATTTATTTTAAATAGATTATTTTTTATGTCACATCGATTGCTTCGGTTTTCAAAATAGGAACAGCTGCGATGTCAATACTGTGTGGCTGTGTTCTAAAACGCTAACCTGCTATAGACACAATTTATGCCGTATGCCATTTAGAAAACGTGCAAACATACAATTTGGGAAAGGTAAATGAAATGATAATTGTCATAAAGAATGAGATCAGAGTTGTTTTCTCACTAGCTTTTGTTCACATCCACCTTCAAATCTGGTATTTTAATGAGCTCAACCGTTGTAGATCCTAAAACCACCTTACCTTTGGTTTGTTCAAAAGCCTTAAGGATGCTCTCGTTTAACATGTTTTTTGTGGACCTTCGCCTTTTGTAATCTACGATATATCGCAAATTGAATTGGACCCAATTTTCCGTCAAAGTCACAGCGAGTGTTGGCTCAACTTCAGCAGCTTCAATATAATATTTGGCAACAATGCTTTCCCATTGCACCTTTGAGGCCCTGGTGTATTCAGAAAGTGTTTCTGAGGCAATGTTTATCACTATGGATTTAGCCAATTCCATATCAGATCCGTATCTAATTGGTAAGCTGAATTGATCCCAGATAAACGGAAAATCCTTTGAATAGTTGTAGATAGGCCCCTTAAACACAAAGGAATTGCTCAACTTGACAATGCGACCACTGTAATTGTCACTTTCCACCCATTGACCAATCTCCATCATGGTAGTGTAAATGCTATCCACGTCTATCACATCGCCCTTGATGCCATGGAGCTCTATACGGTCTCCTGGTGCATAAACCTTAACAATAAAAATGTACAAGGATCCAGCAACGCTCAATATCAACTCTTGCAAGGTAAACGCAACGCCTGCCGAAAATAGGCCTATGGCTATGGTAAAATCCTTGATATTCCCAGTAAAATAAGAGACAGATAAGATGATGATTATAAAATATCCCAAAATTTCAATCCCCTTTTGAGATTTGTACCTTACTGAAGTGTTTGGGATATTCCGCTTAAGCACTTTTCTTATAAAATGAATGCAAATAAGTACTGCAGCAACAATTAACAAGTACTTGATGATGCTGTATATCACAGGATTTTCGTTGAGCCAATCTTGAGCGCTTTTCATTTTTAATCAAAATTAATTGTACAATTAAATCGTTGTTCCCTCGCTTGCAGCTGTGAGGTTGATTTTAGGTTTTGATTGTTCAACGGCCAAATTTGGTCATTATCAGTTTTAAATTTAGAGACTTTGCCGTTCATTTTAAATGATATTTATCATATCAACATGCAGCTCCAAATTCACGGTGCAAAGATTTGATTGCGGCACAGCAGGGTTGTAATTTTAAATTTACCCGAATTCAGATTGAGAATTCTACCATTCACTAAATAGTTAGTAACTTCACGTTTCGTTTAACCCAACATGACCAATGATTCAAACCAAGGAGGATTTTTTACAAGTCTTGTCAAGTGCCATTTCTGAAGGGGTTGTGGTTGTGGATGAGCTTCAAATCGTCGTTTCAACAAATACCGCGGCCGATGCCATGTTTGGGTATGCTACTGGAGAATTGGTTGGCAAGCCCTTGAGCACTTTGATTCCTACCCGATACCATGAAAAGCATGACGCTTACTTTGAATCGTTTTACAAGAACAGTGAAACGCGAAGCATGGGGCATGGGCGTGAATTGTATGGTTTGCATAAAAACAACACGCAATTTCCGGTTGAGGTAGGATTGAATCCGTTTGAAATCTACGGAAAAGCATACGTGATGGCACTTGTTATTGACATTACTGAACGAAGGCACATTGAAAGAGATCTTATCCTAAAAAGTGAAGCCATACAAGCTACTGGTAATGGCATCGTGATAAGTGATGCCTTGCAAAAGGACCAACCGATCATTTTCTGTAATCCTGCATTTAAAGCTTTGACGGGATATTCTTCCGAAGAAATTTTGGGTAGAAATTGCAGATTCCTGCAAGCCAATGATAGAGCTCAAGACGGGATCGATAAGTTGCGTGACGCGATACATGCCGGTAAAAGCTACCAAACTGTTTTAAGAAACTATAAAAAAGACGGCACTTTATTTTGGAATGACCTGTATGTGAATCCCATAAAAAATAGTGAAGGCGTGGTAACCCATTATATTGGGATTCAAAATGACATTACCAAACGAAAAAATGCCGAGGAAGAACGCAGCTACCTAACCAAAATATTTGATAACTCACTCAATGAGATTTACGTTTTTGATTTCTATACCCTAAAGTTTTTGAATGTTAATTATGGCGCCCAAAAAAATCTGGGTTATACACTGGAAGAGCTCAAAGCACTTAGCGCTGTTGACCTAAAACCAGATTATTCTGAAAATGATTTTATAAAACTAACAGCGCCATTAGTCAATAAAAGCGAATCTAAAATAGAGTTTGAAGCCTTTCATGAGCGTAAGGATGGTACTCGCTATCCTGTGTTTGTTAATTTGGAACTATCAAAGTTGGGCGATAGAAAAGTGTATGTAGCTATTATTCTCGACATGACAGAACAAAAAAATTATACGCAAAAGCTCGAGAGAACGGTTGCCAAAAGAACCGAGGAACTTAATAGTGCGCTTGAGAAGGAAAAGGAACTCAATGAGTTGAAAACTAAATTTTTATCTTTGGTTTCACATGAGTTCAAAACACCTTTAAGTGGCATCCTTACCTCCTCAGTGCTCTTGGGCAAATATAAATTGGAGGATCAACAAGATAAAAGAGATAAACATATTAGAACCATAACCGATAAGGTACATTATCTCAACAGCATCGTGAATGATTTCCTTTCTATCGAAAAATTGGAAACCGGGCAAGTAAACTACAAATTCACCACCTTTAGATTGAGTAAAGTGGTTAATGAAATAGTTTATAATGCCAATATGTTATTGAAAGAAGGGCAGCAAATCATTTACCCAGAGCACATTGACGATATCTTTTTAACACAGGACGAAAAAACCATAGAGTTGGCCTTGTCCAACTTGGTGCATAATGCCATAAAATATTCATCAGAAAACACAGACGTTACCATAAGCATAACCCAAGACGATGCCGTGACCACTTTTAAAATTTCAGATTCAGGCATTGGCATCCCGGCAAAAGACCTCAAGAACATATTCAACCGCTATTTTAGGGCCGAGAACGTTTTAACGACCCAAGGCACCGGGATTGGACTTCATATTGCAAAATCACATATTGAGTATGTAGGTGGCACCATACACTGTAAGAGTAAAGAAAACGTGGGTTCAACCTTCATCATGACCATTCCAAACAAAGCACCATGACAAAAAAAGTATTATTGATAGAAGATGACGCTGTCTTGCGTGAAAACACGGCAGAATTACTCGAACTTTCCAATTATGAAGTCCTTGTTGCCGCAAACGGTAGGCTGGGTCTTGAAAAAGCAAGGCAACAAAAGCCCGATATCATTATATGCGATATCATGATGCCAGAGTTAGATGGCTACGCGGTCTTGGAGCTGCTGTCCAAAGAGGAGCATACCAAGTTCATCCCTTTTATCTTTTTATCGGCAAAAACAGAACGGAATGATGTGCGAAAAGGCATGGAGCTGGGGGCAGATGATTACATCACCAAACCATTCAGTGAAGCTGAGTTGATCAATGCCATCGAAAGTAGATTGGCAAAAATGGCAATTCTCAGAGAAGGCCTAACGCAATTTGAGACACCTAATGCTGAAACTGGTAGCGAAATAAGGACAATCAATGATTTGAAGAATTTTTTCATTCAAAATGGTGAGGCATTCAACCATAGGCAAGGCCAAATCATTTATCGCGAAGGCCAAAATTCAAATTATATTTATTTACTGAATAAAGGCGTTGTGAAATGCCATAAATTAGACGAGCAAGGTAAAGAATTGACCACTGCGTTGCACAAGGAGCAAGAGTTGTTTGGCTACACCTCATTTATTCAGAATATTCCCTACCAAGAGACATCAACCGCTATTGAAGCTGCGCAATTGGTTGGCATTTCAAAAGACCAACTCAAATTTGTTTTGGACCATAACCCAAAAATAACTCTGGAGTTAGTGCAGATGTTAACCGAAGATCTGCAAGGGGTTAAAAATCAATTGCTTCAAATGGCCTACAGTTCAGTGAAAAGAAAGACAGCTACCACCCTGTTGAAATTTGCTGAAAAGCTCAATCGTAAGCCCGAAGATCCCATCATTATTTCGCGCAATGATTTGGCCAGTGTGGCAGGGATTGCAACGGAAACACTGATTAGAACCATGTCTAACTTCAAAAAAGAGGGGCTTATTGAAATCGAAGGAAGAAACGTTAGAATCTTAGATCTTAAAAAACTGCAGGAAATCTATTGATTGGCAGCAAAACGTTTAAATATGACCAATATCATTTATTGAAGTGATCCATCCCCATACATTTGTATCACACTGCTGATGCATTAAATGGATTATAATGAAAACGATATTGTTACCTACAGATTTTTCTGAAAATTCTTGGAATGCGATTGTTTATGCTCTTGATTTTTTCAAGCAATCAACCTGCACCTTTTACTTATTGCACGTTAATTCCTTGAACTATTTAGATGCTAACGATTTACCGTATGACGATTCTAAGGACTTTGTTGAAAACACGTTTACAAAGCCTTCCAAAAAAAAATTAAGAACGCTCCTAAAACGCATTCTTACAGAATTCCCAGATCATAAAAACCACCATTTTTTCACACTTACAGATTATAATTTCTTCGTGGAATCTGTTCGCAATCACGTCGATGAAAAGAAAATCGATATGATTGTGATGGGCACAAAAGGCGCTACCGGCTTGCAAAAAGTGATCATTGGCACTAATGCTGCAGATGTTATCAAGAAAGTAAAGTGCACCACCTTGGTTGTGCCAGAGCATGCCACCTTTAGTGATTTGGATGAGATTGTATTTCCAACAGATTATTATTTGACTTACGGTGTTGATCTTCTCAAGCCTGTGTACACCATATTGCAAAACCACAAGGCGAGCTTGCAGGTACTGCATATCACAAATCAACCGGAAGCGTTGAACATGAGTCAGCAGGACAATAAGGACTTACTCATGGATTATTTTAGCAACTTTGAAACTAAATTCCATAATCTCACACATAGAAAGGTTGAAGATGCCATTGAGTTTTTTGTGAAGAGCAGAGACATCAAAATGGTTGCGATGGTTGCAAAAAACCTAAATTATTTTCAACGGGTTTTATTTCATTCCAAGGTTGAGGAAATTACCTATCACACCCGCGTTCCGTTTTTGGTTTTACATGATAAATAGGATTGGTGGTTTTGAAAAGAGTTGTGCGTCAGCAAAAAGCGTTTCTTCTGAATTAAAGAAATTAATAAATAATCTGTCATGAAATATTTAATAATTGCAATAATTCTAATTTTATCGATCAACGTCTCTGGTCAAAATGAAGTAGTAGATGCCAATATTTTTATTCGAATTTATAACTTACAAGGTAAAAAAATAGAAAAGGGTAAGATTAAGTCAATATCGAATACATCAATAGAATTATATTCAAAAGGAAAAACGATTGAAGTTCCTTTAAGTAAAATAGGAATAATAAAAACCAAACGTTCTGCTGGTAATAATGTTGCAAAAGGAGCTTTAATTGGAGGGGTTTCGCTTGCTGTATTGGGATATTCAGATGGAGATGACAATTCTGGACTAGCTTTATTTTCAGCAACTGATAAAGCAGCGTTCGGTTTAGTTGGTGGTGGTATTTTAGGTGCTGCTATTGGAGGTGTTACGAGTATTTTCAAAAAATCGAAACTTTACATCATTGACGGAAATGAAATGAAATTGAAAGATTTTAAAGAAGCGATGTTGTTAGAAAGGATGACAAAAGCTAAAAAGAACACGGAAATCTGAAATATAAGCCGGAAGCACAACACCGTATAAATTAATATATTCATTCTAACAGCACATTCATTGCGATACTTTCTGAAAGTCTGATTTTTATAATAAATGTAAAGATGTTGCGTGGCTCATGTTGTGGGAAGTAAAAAAGGGGGTTGTAGATCGAAAGTATGTATAACAAAAGCCTTTTAAAGACCAGTTTTAAGAGCCATCACTTAAACTTCAAACTCAAACTTCACGGAAACGAATGGTATAAAATTCCAAAGTCCACATATTCCCAATGCTGCGGGAATGATAAAATAATCAATATTGTCCGACAAAGACTTAAGATCGCTGCGCTGGAAGGCATAAGCCTTGATTCGTAAACATTTGAGAATTAAGCCCATCTGATTTTCATTTTTAACTTCAAAGCTTAAAATGTCTTTTAGAGCTTAAGCATGCGAAATTTGCCAAGGAACTCCGTGAAAATCAAGCTACTAGAGGCGTAAGGATCAAGGGCGTCAAAAACACAGATAGCATGACCGATAACCAAGTTAAAGCTTGGGTAAGGTATTTCTTTGATGCGGAAAAATAATTATTGGCAGCACAGCATTCAGTAAATACCCTAGAAACGGGTTTTGCCACTCATACTTCCACCCACAGGACCTAATCCCATGAAGTAAAGCGTAAGGCATTATTGGCGATTGGTTTGATTTGTATTGCTTTCATATAACTACAAAACCTCATTTTTACAATTGTAAAAATGAGGTTTGTAACTAATCAATCTCAAAAATAACATCGGGTATAAGAGTTATTTTTTTGAAGGATCTTTATCATTGCATTTCAGCTCGTATTGAGTTGATTCGTATGTTTTACACTTATCTACTAAGGCTTTAGGCGAGATGTTTCTAAAGTCATGAGTGTCTTTCGGGATTAGGTCAACCATCACATCAATCATTTCCTTAGGATCAAATTGATTGTCCAATAGCCCTTTGGAAGCCTTAATGATCTCTTTCCTTTTTGTGAAATATTGATCATCATTGTGCCACTGACTAAAACTCTCATACATTCTATCGTTAAATCCAGTTTTATAAGGACCAGGATTAATGGTGGCTACACTCACGTTATGCGGTACCAATTCATCCCTTAAAGATTGAACAATCGCCTCAAGGGCGTATTTGGAGGCGTTGTAAGCACCTAAGTAAGGCGAAGTCGTAAGACCAGCCAATGAAGACACAAACACGACTTTACCAGCCTTGCGATCTACCATTTGCTTTATAAAAGGTTGGGCAAACTCCAAAGCTGAAAACACATTGGTCTCCATCACTTCACGAATTAGTCCTACAGGCATTTCAGACACAGGTCCCGATTGCCCTATTCCTGCATTAGACACTAAGATATCGATGTCATACTCCCAGGCGTTGATGCAATCCATGACATCCAGGATGTCCAATTTAATGATTTCAATATTGTCGCTATACTCGTAGTCCTTTAATTCCTCTAAAAACCTTGACTTCTGTTCCCACTTGTGAACTCCAGCGATCACGGTATGCCCCGCCTTAGCCAAGCCTAAAGCTGCTCCTTTGCCCAGTCCTGATCCTGCACCTGTAATTAAAATTGTTTAATTTTTCATATGTTGTTTAATTTTTTGGTTTGTTGGTATATTACCCATTCTTAATCTAGCGCTTAAATGGGCTAGATATTACCTCAATACAAGTCCTTTTTAGCTCAAAGCCTATTTTTGATGTGTGAGTTTTTCATTAGCAGGCACCTCAGTGATCATCTAAATTTGGGGTAGTTCATTAATTTGTGTATCGGCGTTAATCCTAAGCATTAAAATTTCTTCAGGCAATCCCGGTTTTTGTTTGCCTTCGCCATAAACGGAACCAAAATATTCGAGGCTATAGTTGCGGAAGAAAAGCTTTTTTGGTCATTAATTGAATAATAACAGAGCGTCATGAGTGATTATTGACATTCGATACATCCAACAATTAGTACACATAGGGAATAATTATGACCTGCTTTTTTTAATCCCATGATCTAGACTCCAGTTCACGTCGTTCAAAAGTAGAGCGTGATGCGTTTGGGTTGAAGGCACTTTCTGAAATATGGATTTGAGTAGTCTTCAAATTTCGGCTGCTAAATGTTTTGAGCTAATATTTAAATGGTTTAAGAGCAATTTGAAAGGTTTCGATTCTTATATTTTGAGCAATATAAAAACCAAAACATTTAACATCATGAATAAATTCAGTAAAGTCTTAGCCTTTGTTGCTGTTAGTGCCGGCATAGCGTATTTAACAAGAAAATGGATGAGTAGATCGTATTCAAAATTAAAAGATTCCTCAGATGCGTCTGATGCAGGATATTCGGTAGAAACCAATCATCAGAATCTAAGGGATATCAATCACTCCAATAGGTCTTCAGATCCGACCGATAACTACGGTAGTAATGCCAGTGCACGAACTTCAGATTATTCTAATTCAAGAACCCAAAGAATGTATAAGGACTTGGGAATGACAAAGGCTCAAAGAAGACGTTATGAAGCCGACTATAGCGCCATTATGGATGGTTGGGAAAAAGACAATCCAGAACGGAAAATGGACGGCAAAACGAAAGTTGATCAACACAACGCCACTTTAAACGCGGTATTGAATGAGGCGCAGTATTCGATCTATAGGGAATGGTCTGAGAAAAACCCAAATTGAGGGAATAGTGTTTAGTAGAACAATAGAATGAACTTTAAGCGAATCAAGTAGGTTTTGCAGTAGGTGCGTACTGGGATTAGGCCGTGAAACAGAGATTGTTTTTAAAGTCAAAAAACAAATTTTTAGATCCAATTGGATGTGATCCAATCCACTAACTTTATAATCAATAGGTTCAAAAAAGAATAAAATCTCAAACAAGGCAAGAGATAACAATATGAAGAAGGCAGTTTACTAATGACAGCGAATAAGTCTAAAAGCTCATTTTTAAAGTCCACTAGTGCGCCTTCAAAATCTAAATAAAATTTGAGTGTTGGTTGAAAGAGACTTCAGAAAATCTTATGGATTTGATGAGGTCTTTTTAACACCAATTGCAATTTTACAACACAAACTGTTCACTAACAGTAAACCACTAAAATCAAGAAATCATGGCTGACGAAAAAAAAATTAAAAATAAAGACTTTGATCCCGGCAAGGATACTGATCTTGAAAAAGGACCTTTAAAATCTAAACATGAAAATGCTTTCGGTACTCGCGGTAAGGGCTCGGAAAAAAGAGATCTGTCCCAAGACATTCCTAAAAAGCCTGGCAAATCAGATACAGATGCCAAATCCTAAATGTTTCAGCAATCCTACTTTTTAGGTTTTAGCGTATATCTTTCGTAATAGTCAGTCCATCTAAGAATTATACTTATAATGAAGCATGTTAATTTTGCTTTTCCGATACATAAACGCAACTCAATCGATAATACCAATACGTTTAGAATGAGCAATGGCGCTTTTACTTTCAGTAAAATAAAGGGTTTCAGGCTTTAAGCTAGATATGTTTTGGAGTATCCCTGTAACGGCCTCCTTTTGATGCTTCCCGGTCTGCCTTATATAAACCGCTTTTATGTTTTCTGGAAACAGCTTGCAAATCTGCTCATACAAATAAGGATCTTTCTGAGAATCATCGCCTAGTAGAATGTATTGTGACAATGGGTAAAAGCTAATGATGTCCTTGATTTTATTGAATTTATGGTCATGATTTCCTCTGCCGGTAAACAGAAAATCGCCAATGCCTGTTTTTATTTTTTTTAATTTGATTACGGCTTTTGGTAACTGGTACTTGTTCGCAATGGCGATTATAAAGGGATAAAGATTCCACTCGCTGCTCGATACATAAAAAAAGGAATTCGACAATTGATGCCCATCTTGACCGGCGAGGCTCAAAGCTTGGTAATGTTCGGAAACATCTTCAAACACTTGACGTTTGTCGATATTCTGCATGAGCATGACATATAATTTTTTAAAAAAATTGGAGCTGTGCGATATCAAAAATGTATCATCAATGTCTGAAATTATACCATACATACCATCAAAAGGCTTCAATATTTCACCAGTGGTCACAATGTTGTACGTATTGGCTTTACAAATCACAGAACAGTTATGCCAGCCACTTTCCAACTTTTGGGTAAACGGGATTCGAAAACTAAAATACCCATCATCCAAGGATTTTGTTGTTGTTTTAATTCCTTGAAACTCCAAGCTTACCGGTATGTTCTTAAGCGGTTTGATGCTAAACATTTTGAAGATTGCAAAGGCATGTTTAAAGGCTCGCTTTTGAATGCTGTATTGACTTGGCGCCCAAGACTTAAACACATGACCTGAAAGCACTAGTTCTTTTTCGTTTACATAACCGCGATACACGCTAATGTCTATCTTCATATTTACATTTTGATTATCACAAGATTCTTTTAAAATTAACTAATTTTATTAACAAACTAAAGTTGAAATGTCAGCAAAATCAAATATTTTACTAGTTGTGAATCCGAAGGCTGGGAGTATGGATGTTGATTTGGTGCGCTCTAAAATGAGCGAGATTACTTCAAAACAAAAACTAAGCTTCGAGACTTTCGAAACCACAGGGAATAACGACAAGGAACAACTAAGCAAAAAGGTGGAGCATTCTCAGTTTTCTAGAGTGATAGCAGCTGGTGGCGATGGTACCATAAACTTGGTGGCATCGGTAATTGTGAATACTGAGGTCAGTCTAGGTATTTTGGCCTGCGGCTCTGCAAATGGCCTGGCTAGAAATTTAGACATTCCAAATGATTTGGAGCAGCAAATTCACAAGGCCATTGCGATCAACACCACAAAAATGGACGTACTAATGGTTAACGGCGTACTGTGCATGCACATTGCAGGTTTGGGTTTAAATGCTGAATTGATTCGAAATTACAGCAATTCTAAAATTCGAGGAAAACTTGGATATGCTCTTGGGTCGATTCCCACCCTATTGAAATCAGATTATCCTTATAATTTCGAAATCGTCATAAATGGAAAAAGTGAAAACCATCAAGGCGTTTTATTGGCAATTGCCAATGCAGCTGATTACGGGACAGGTGCCACTATCAATGCGAATGCCATATTGAACGACGGAAAATTTGAAGTGGTCCTATTCAAAGCATTCAATCTTTATCAAATTTTCAAAACCTTCAGCAGTAACCCCAAAATCGAATCGGAACATGCTGAAACTTATAGCGTAACCACAGTACAGATCAATTGTTCAAAAGCCATGGCCTTACAGGTGGATGGCGAATTTATAGGAGAAACCACAACGGTCAAAGCTCACATCCTGCATAGGGCTTTAAAATTGGCCTCCATGGATACGGCCTGATAATTTTTGCTAGGTCAGGGGATGGGCAAGGAAAAATCAGCTCTTACTGCCAATACCAGAAATTCAAGTCAAAAAGGAGGAAATGGCTGGACTATAGAATTAAAAGGAAAGTAATATATGAATCTTAGCTTTTGAGGTCTTCCTCAATTGGTGCTTTCAAACACACAAATAGTATGTATAAAGCACCTGTGAATGAAGTCTAAGCATTATTTTTAGAGCTTCAGTGTCGCTTAAAATAACCACATAAAAATAAATGAAATTATGGCGGAAATAAAAATTGAAAAGAAGAAACCTACATGGCCGTGGGTAGTATTAGTCCTCTTTATCTTGGCACTGATCGCATTTTTCGCTTTTAAAGATGAAATTAGCGACGAAATGACCGATGATTATAACGATGACCCCAAAACGGCACAATACGGCGATAGCGCTGGCACCTCCATGGGCAATGGCGCAACTCATGCGGATTATGATCTTGATAGTACCGCTACTGCTGAGGTCTCGGCTTATGATAGATCCATCGCAAACAGTCCTCGCAGTGCAAGCGACTCCACTTACTCCAACACCGCATTTGTGAACTTATCTCAGGCTGTGGCAAGAAAAGCAAAGACCCATGATTTACAAAGTTCAGAGGCACTCGAGCGTCTTGAAAGGTATGGGAACCAAACTAATGATTCTTCCGTAGCCACTAATTCAGTTGAAAAAGGAATTTTAAAGAATTTCAAATCCATTAGCGAAGATGTGACGGAAGTGTTGGAGGCCATTCAAACGAAAGCATATCCGTCTCTAAAAACGGAAATTTCAACATTGAAACAACACGCCTCCAAATTGGATACAAACAATGCATGGTCCAAACAGCCTAAACAGTTGCAATCCTTTTTGGAAAAGGCGAGAGCGATATTGAATAATATGAACCCATAAATTGAATACCATGACAAAAGAAGAAAAACATCTCTATAACATGAATGAGCTTTCCGATTATAAAATTTCGGATGGCTTCCCAGATGTGAGAGGCTGGGACGTAAAGGATAATGACAATCGAATCATTGGTAAAGTGGACCAGCTCTTGGTTAGTAAAGAGGCTGAACGCGTAGTGTATTTGGATGTCGAAGTAGATCAATCCATTATTGACGCCAAGCACGATCCCTACATGCGTTCAAGCAAAGGCAGTGTGCGTGAATTTTTGAACAAGGAGGGCGAAAACCACATCATAATCCCAATTGGTTTGGTGGATTTGGATTCAGATTCAAAATTTGTCCATACCAGCAGTATTGATCACAAAACCTTTGCGGAAACCAAACGTCATCGCCAAGGCGAGAATGTGGATCGAAATTACGAAACTCAGGTCCTGGAGTCTTACGTGAGAAAGAACGATAGGATAGAGGATCAACAGGAAGGCAGCTCAAAAAATGAATTGCTTGGTGACATGACCGAAGACAGATTAAGAAAAATTGTTAGGGACGAAATAAAGAAATACCATGAGAACCTTTCAAAAGAAGATAAGGTTATTCCGCAACGGCATTTTTCAGATGATGTGGATGATGTGGTCATGATGACCGATGAGGAAATGAGAGTAAATAAAAGCGAGCATCACAGCGATTGGGATGACGACGGGTTTTACGAGCGCCGGGAGTTTGATGATGATCGTTTTAGAAAGCGAAACTATAATTCTTGAACCCGTTCTTAGCGTTTAAAAAAGGAATGTACCAGTGTGGTAGGTTCCTTTTTTTTATTCACTAAGGTTATGGATTATAGTTTGACACATTACGGATTGCCTTATTTTGAGGCCTCATGTTTTTCCATTTAATTCTTAAGATTGAGCCACACTTTAGGTTTAGGGAAAAGCTTGTGCAGCCATGTTTTAAATGATATCCATTAGCTATGATTGGTTACAGAAATTCGCATTAAGAAGATATCCAAACAAATCTGCCATACAAAAAAATCATGTAATTTTGGGCTTTTCAATACGAGTTGATCTAAACTTATAAAAAGCTTATGAAAATCTGCAAGGTAAATTCCTTACCCTTAAAAGAAGTAATAGAAAGCTTAGCGGTCTATTTTGAGACCGAAGCTCAAGAAAAATGTGGTGAATACATCTTCAATATTCCCTCAGGTTTCGGCGAAGGCCAAATACGAGGTCTCAATTTTGACAACGGATTGGGCGTAATCATTTACAGCTGTAGATTTCACAATGATGTGAGAATCGATTTCACGGTAGATGATGTACATCCCGTCAAATATATCTATTCTGTTCAAGGCACAATAGAACATAGCTTTGCGAATGAAGATGAAATGCATCTTATTGAACAGTACCAATGCGCCATTATTGCCAGCAAAAGCAAAAGTGGTCACATCCTTTTTTTTAAAAAAGACACCAATATTGAAGTGGTTAGCCTTGAGATTGACCGAAAGACATTTTTAGTTCATACTGAATGTGAAGTTGAGGACCTAGCTGCTGAGCTTCAGGAATTGTATCAAGACACCACGGCTAAAAAAGAGTTTTATCATAAAGGCTTTTTTGGATTGGATTTCAAAAACCTTCTGGACAATATGTCTAAGTATAGCGACAAAATGTTGATTCGCAAATATTATTTGGAAAGCGTCGCTCTACAAATTTTTGTGAATCAATTGTTGCAATTTGAGGATGATCTTTTAAAGGATTCTGAAAGTTCCATTTTGAGAATAAATGAGTTGAAGCGTATTGAGGACATTTCCCAGTATATCAAAGACAATCTCACGGGGGACCTCTCAATAAATAGCATCTCTAAAAAAACAGGGTTGAACCCTAATAAATTGCAATTGGGTTTTAAGTACATTCATGGGTCTACAGTCAATGAATTTGTGACTGGAGCAAAGTTGGATAAAGCACTCCAGCTGTTGCAAGATCCTAATTTGAATGTTTCAGATGTGGTGCATCAGGTTGGTTTTGACAGTAAAAGCTATTTTTCCAAAATATTCAAAAAGAAATTTGAGTTGACCCCAAGTGTTTATCAGCAAATATGCTTAACGAAATAATGCCGATATGATTAAATCTAATTGCTATCGGGCTAAACGGTTCTAAGATTTTGAAGCACCTTTGGAGAGGATAGGCAACTGCACCAAATTGAGATTTGCTTTTTAAACCCATTTCTTAATGAACTACTTTCATACTGTAAACACCATATACTATGCTTGCTGAAGACTTAATTGGTATATTGGCCGGAGTATTTACTACACTAGCGGTGCTGCCGCAAATCATAAAAGCCCTGCAAACACGCAAAGTGGAAGATGTGAGTCCTTACATGTTCTTCATCCTATGCTTAGGCGTAGGCCTCTGGACGGTTTACGGTATATTTAAAATGGATTGGCCTATAATTTTAACCAATGGGATCTCCTTTATTCTTAATTCGTTGATGTTAGGGATTATCATCACTCAAAAACAACACGGAATTTGAGACCCTAATAGACGGTTTTATCAATGCTACGCTTCCTTTTTCATCTTCTCTTGTTCTTCAGCACTATTTTCGCTTGTGTCTTGGGTGGATATCAATTCGTGTTCTTTCCCAAGGCCTACGATGGCAATGATATTGGTAACGGCGTTGTATAATAAGAGGATGACGGTGATCATCATACCGCTAATTAATGAGCTGGCACCAAGGGTAATCCAATAGATGCTTACATACCAGGATGTTGGCACTTCATTGGACTCCATGATTGGAATATTGAAAAATTGAAATAAGATCAAGGCTGAAATAAAAAGGATGACATCAAACTTCGCAATATGCAACACTTGAAAATAATGTCTTTTTTTGAGAGAATTAGTAGAGCCAATGCTCACACTCAACAAAGTAAGCAATAGCGCCAAAATCGTAGCCGATGCCAACACAATTGTATTGCACAACATATTTAAACCAGATAAGCTTACCTCGAGTAGATTTTTTGCCTCATAACCCGAAACATTACCAACAAGAAATACGCCCAGACCCGTAAAACAAGTCGCTGCGATACCACCGTAAATAGCATTTCTATTATTTTTTATAAATCCCATGTGTTTAATTTTAAGTGGCGACATCTTTCAATAAGTCTGGAGAAATGCTTCTGTTTTCAGCATTATGAATCACAGATACATCGCCAGTGCTCTCAAAAATAACCGCCTTAACATCTTTGAAATCATGCACATTGGCCTCGCGTAACTTCGCGATCAAGTCATCCTCGCCAACATTGCAGGCCTTAAGTTTGTCATGAAGAATCTTACCTTGCCACATGATGATTTGTGGTTTGTTGGTAAATAGCTTTTTGAAACTGGGCACCTTGCGAACCAAAAATGAAAAAAGTGTTTGAAACGCAATAATTGTTGCCAAGGCCAATGTGCCTTTAAATAAGGAGTAGTCTTTGTTTAAAATAATCGAAGCCAGAATAGAGCCTATGGCAATTGTGGAGGCAAAGTCAAAACTAGACATTTTCGCAAATGTTCTCAATCCGAAAACTCTCGTGATCACGATGATGATGGTAAAAATCCCTATAACGGATAGAATTAAATACAATGCGTCCAAAAATGTCATGAGCTGTATGTTTTGAATTGTCAAAATTATCTCAAAGCCGTGATAAAATACTGCTCTAATCAATGAATTACTAGCTTTTTCAACACTGTCTTTTAGAGTAAGACCAGTTTCAGCACCGCTCCCGATTATTTTTTTTGAATCAGTTTCTCATGCAAAAGCGCTACAAACTTAGGCGAGCATTTGATAAGTTTGTATTTGAATCTAGTCTCATAAAAAAGTTGAAATAATGCCCGTTTATTCAGTTGTGCTTTGCATCCTTTTTCCGCCACTCGCGGTATATTTGAATAAGGGTTCGGGCCGGGCTCTTGTTTTCAGTATTGTTTTGACATTATTGCTCTGGTTTCCGGGCATGATACACGCGCTTATCACAACCGACAATTGAACAATCGATAGACCTCTCTGTGGTAAGTAGCGATTTAGATCAGCACTTTTTAGATCAGCCTCATAAAGCTGGGTTAGATCGTTCAGCTTCTTTGGAAACAGTTATGAAAAATGGCGATTGTTATCCTAAAATCTGCAAATATTCCTTAATTTTTACTCGTGATTGGCCTGGCTTCAGTTGAAAAGGATGAAACCAGTTGCTCCGCATTCAGAAACAAAAATTTTAAAAACCAATATCTTATGAAATCAGTATGGAACGGTAGTATCAGTTTTGGCCTTATCTCAATTCCCATTAAAATGTATTCGGCTACGGAAAGCAGGCGTTTGGATCTGGACATGCTAGATAAACACGACCATGCGAGGATTAGGTACAAAAGAGTGAACGAAGACACGGGAAAGGAAGTGGAGTGGAAGGATATCGTGAAAGGTTTCAAAAAGGATGAATCTTACGTGATCCTCGAAAAAGAGGATTTTGAAAATGCGAATAATAAAAAAAGCAAAACGATCGACATCGAAGAATTTGTTGAAGAAACGGAAGTTGCAGATATGTTATTCAAGAAGCCGTATTACCTCGAAGCTCAAAAAGAGGGTACCAAAGCCTATAACCTTTTGAGGGATGCCCTAAAAAAAACAGGCAAGTTGGGAGTCGCCACTTTCGTGATGCGTCAAAAGGAAAATTTAGCACTTATTGGGGTTTATAAAAATGTTATTGTTCTGCATGTGATTCGTTTTGCTGAAGAGATTCGTGACGCCAAGGAAATCAAACTGTCCAAGACAAAAACATCGGATAAGGAAATCAAAATGGCCGAAAGCCTTATCGAAAATTATACTGAAAAATTTGATTTCAAAAAGTATAAAGACATTTACAATAAACAGCTCATGAAGATCATTGAATCCAAATCTACGGGTAAAACAGTAAAAGTAAAACAGGAAAAAGCAGAACCTACCGCTGCCAAAGACTTAATGGCAAAACTGAAAGCCAGTCTCGAACAGCACAAAAAGAAAGCCTCTTAAAATGAGCTTAAGTGATTACCGCAGAAAACGAAATTTTGATGACACGCCAGAACCCAGAGACGAAGAAAGCACAGAGAATGGGTTCAGGTTTGTGATTCAACGGCATCGCGCCAGCCATTTGCACTACGATTTGAGATTGGAGTTGGAGGGCGTGCTTAAAAGTTGGGCCATCCCAAAAGGACCTTCCATGAATCCAAATGACAAACGATTGGCCATCCATACCGAAGATCATCCAGTCGCCTATCTGCATTTTGAGGGCGTGATCCCAAAAGGAAACTATGGAGCAGGAGTGATGCATATTTGGGATGAAGGCCACTACAAAAATCATAACGAGAAAGAACGGTTATCAAATGCTTATGCCGCTGGTAAATTGAAAATTACCTTAATCGGCTCAAAGCTAAGAGGTATTTTTACTTTAGTGCGCTCATCGTCAAAAAATAGAGAGAACCAATGGTTGCTCATAAAACACCAAGATGAATTTGCCACAGCGCTCCAATACGATGCAGAGAATTTCATTGATGAAACCTACTTAAAAAATAAAACTCAAGACGCTGCAAATTTGAGCCTTAACAGTTTGGTCAACCCCATGTTGGCGTCTCCAGGAAAGACCATTTTCAATGATAAAAATTGGATTTACGAATTGAAGTACGACGGCTACCGGGCGCTCGCCAATTTACAGCATTCAAAAATTACGCTTTACACCCGTAATGGCATCAGCCTCAATCAAAAATTCAAAAGCATTGCGACCGATTTGGCAACTATTGAGCACAACGCCATTTTAGACGGCGAAATTGTGCTTTTGAATAAAGCGGGCATTCCGCAATTTTCGGCTTTGCAAAATTACGATCCGCTTACTTCGGAAGGCAGCCTGGTTTATTACGTATTCGATCTGCTGCATCTCAACGGGCATGACACCATCACTTTGCCTTTGTTGGATCGTAAACAACTGCTGAAGGAACTGCTTCCAAAATCAAATCACGTCTTTTATTGTGAGCATGTGGAAGCCATGGGAACGGCCATTTATAAAAAAGCGGTTGATATGGGTATGGAAGGTATTATTGCCAAAAAGGGAAATTCAGAATATGATCTCAATAATCGCTCTCCCAACTGGTTGAAATTTAAAAAATTTGAAAGTACAGAGGCCATAATCTGTGGCTATACTTTATCCAAAAGCGCAGGCAGAGCTTTTGGAGCCTTAATTTTAGGCATGATCAATACAGATGGATTGGTTTATGTGGGCACCTGTGGCTCGGGTTTTTCTGAGGAACAACTTAAACACCTGCATAACAAATTTGAATTGCTGGTTCGGGATGAACCCGTATTCAAGATCGCCAAACATCTAAAAGGAAGAACGGCGGTTTGGTTGCGTCCGAAATTGCTCTGCGAAGTCAAATTTGCTGAATGGACCAGTGCAAATGTCATGCGGCATCCTGTCTTTTTAAGGTTACGTGAAGATAAGATGTTGGACGTGGACGCTCAAACTGAATCGGCATTGGACCAAATTTCAGATTCAAAAAAAGTAAGCTCTGAATTCACGCTGGATGTGGATGCCCGATCCCTAAACATAAGCCATGTGGACAAGTTGTATTGGCCATCCCTGCCCAAAACCAAATATGACCTTTTGGATTACTACATTAAAATGGCACCTTATATCCTTCCGTTTTTAAAAAACCGCCCTGAAAGTTTGCTGCGTCATCCCAATGGTGTCAGTCACGAGCCATTCTATCAAAAGGATGCCAGTGATTTTCCGTCGTGGATTGAAAAAACCCACATCATTTCCAAATCTGGGGAAAAGGGAATTGACTATGCGCTATGTCAGGATAAAGCCAGTTTACTATTTTTAAACAATTTGGGATGTATCGAAATGCATCCGTGGCACTCCACCATTTTTCAGTTGGATAAGCCCGATTATGCCATAATTGATTTAGATCCTTCAGAAGAAAACAGTTTTGAAGAAGTCATAGAAACCGCTTTAGTGGCGCATGACATTCTCAAATCGGCAAAAATCAAAAGTTTTTGCAAGACCTCAGGGGCATCTGGCTTGCATATTTATGTGCCCATGGGCGGACTTTATAATTACGAGCAGGCGCGGGATTTTATAAAATTGGTTTGCCTCTGTATCCAACAAAGATTGCCAACATTGACCACCATGGAACGGTCGCTTAAAAAACGGGGATCTAAGATCTATCTTGATTATTTGCAAAATCGCAAGGGGCAAACCATTATTGCGGCTTATAGTTTGAGAGCGAAACCATTGGCAACCGTCTCAACGCCGTTAAATTGGGAGGAAGTCAAAACGGGTTTAAAGGTTGAACAATTTACAATAGACAGCGTGCCGAAACGAATGCTTAAAAACAAGGACGTCTTTCTAGGAATTCTAGAAGAAGGCATTGCAATGGGCGAGGCGATTGATGCTTTAAATACTGGTTTTTGAATGCTTGTTGACTGTTAAGAATCGAGATTATGGTTATCGGCAGGCAGGCGCTGCGCTTTTAGAATCAATCCCGAAAAATTCTGGGAAAGCCTTAATTGTAAGGCCATGTAATGTACTAAACCAAATAAGGACTAACACGCCATAGTTTTCTTGAAGCAGACTGAAAGTCGATTGAACTCGAAAAATTCGTGGTAAAATTTTTAGAAGCTGAAGCGAGATGCACTAAATTACATAGTTTTAACGCTAATTGTAACCGATAAAATTTCACAGCATTTACAGATAACAAACTTCAAATTGAATATAAAAACCACCTAAAGATGATTCATTCCATTTTTTTTAGCAGCGACACCTCAAATCTATTGGATAAGTTGTTCGCAACAACATCAAAAACCCTAATTCTCATTGCGGTATCAACCTTGGGAATTTATAGTGTTATTATACTATACACACGACTATTTGGGAAGCGCAGCTTTTCAAAAATATCCAGTTTTGACTTTGCAATGACGGTTGCTGTGGGATCCATGACCGCCACCGTTATATTATCAGATTCGGTTAGTTTTTTGGAGGGGGCAACTGGTCTGGCTTCAATTTACGCCTTTCAACTTTTGGCTGCCATTATGCGGCGGTACAAATGGTTCAGAAAACTCATCGATAACCAACCCACCCTGTTGATGGATGGCAGGAACATATTAACGGAAAATATGAAAGCGGTAAGGGTTACGGAAGGTGATTTGAGATCGAAATTACGCGAGTCAAATGTTACCGCATTGTCTCAAGTGAAAGCGGTTATATTTGAAACAACCGGCAATATTGTAGTGCTCCATAACAGCGGTAATGACGAGATTGAAGATTGGCTGCTCAAAGATGTGCAACGGTAATTGTAGATGCATCACAAAATCACTTCTTTGAGCTATATTTCAATGCTTTAGAACAAAAATTCTGTTTTTTATTAGATTACTTTTAGGGAATCACGAATCAATAAATCAATAAATCATGGATAATCAAAATCAGAAGCATAAAGATCGTAAAGACCACAAGAAAAACAATCAAAAGCAGAACCAAGAGGCCAATCGCGATTTGGAAAGTCGTTGGAATGAAATTGAAAGTAATTATCGCCGACGTCATCCCAATGTGACCGATGAAGATGTGGACTATGAGAAAGGAGAATTTGACAGTATGACCAATCGTGTTGCCAAAAGTACCAACCGCAGTCGTGACCAAATAAATGAGGACATTGGCAACTGGCATTTAGAGAATGATAAAAACAACAACTATTGAGTTTTTGGTAGATTGATTATTTGTATAGTTCATGCATTGGGCTGAGCCACATCCAAAAAAAAACAGAGGAGTTCTTATGTGTTTGAATGCCTGAGATTTATTAGGGATCTTCAATTTAGCAACGGGTTTCAACAGTTTTGACCAACGCTCACAATTAGATACAAAAAAACCCGAACAGGTCGGGTTTTATTCATTTCATTTACTATCTAGAATCAATCTATGGCCTCACGGTTTAAGCGTTGTTCAGCCATTTTATTTAGCTTGTCGTCTGCTCCATATTCTTCATCCAAAGTTTTCTTCAGTTTTTTGGCAATTTCCTTGTGTCCCAATTCTTTGGCGTATCTAATGGCGGTGCCATAACCTGAAATTTCATAGTGCTCAATACGTTGAGCCTCGGCAATCAAACCCGCATTGGTAACATCGTCATCTTTCTTTTCCTTGATGAACCCCTCGGCTTCCTTGACCAAGCCTTCCATGGCTTTACAGGTTTCGCCTTTAGGATCGATGTCCAATGCTTTGCATACCTCTTCAAGTCGCGTTTTTTGCTGCTTTGTTTCCTCAAGATGGTCTTCAAAAGCTTTTTTCAATTTTGAATCTTTTGCATGTTTGACCATTTTAGGAATGGCTTCGATTAGTTGTGTCTCTGCACTATACAAATCCTTTAATTGGTGCTCAAATAAATCTTCTAAGGTTTTCATATCTATTTATTTAATGGTTTTAAATTGATTATAAATTTAACTGTTTACTAAATTTGAAAGGTGTGCAAAACGACTAAAATCGATTGCAAAAAAAAGGAGATTTCCAGGAGCTTTATAGTTTCGCCTCTGCATTCTGTTTTGGCTTTTTTGAAGACCTGCCGATGAGTTCCTAGATATGAGGAGCAACAGTTTTTAGGATTGTACTTTGCCATTTGCGATCGATTTTTTGCTAAGTACTCTTCTATCGCATTCGATACATAATTAATTGACATCTGAGGAAATAGCCAGGATGATTTCAAGAACAAGATCAAAACAGGGCAAGAATCAAAGCTACCGCCAAACCTAAAGTCATTACCTGCAGTTATAAAGGCTTAGAGATACTGAAACCTAAAATCGCACTCATTACAATTGGTGGTAGTGGTATCGGTAGGAGTGTGGCAGTCTTTTTTGTCAAGGAAGTGTGCAGCTGCTTTGACAGTCCATAATACGGCGGTTGAAAAAAATCAAACCACCCAATCTTTGGTAGAAAAATAAGGTTTAAAGTATTTGCTCATCAAAAGTTACCTTTTACATAAATCGAGTTTGAACACTGATTCTAACAAAGTCCTTAAACTAAAAGCGCAGCATAATCTAGTGATATCAATACTATTGCAAAACGGCATAGAGGTTTAAAGTGTTGAAGGCTAGAATCTAAAATGTTGCCTTTAGTAATCTAAAAATTAAGCAGTAACAGCCACCTTGATTTTTTGTTTGTAAGATTTTGGGGTGCATTTAAAATGCCTTTTGAAAATCTTACAAAAATAGCTTCGGCTGGTCCATCCAATGCTATACACGATTTCTGAGATATTGAGATCGGTGGTCTTGATCAATTCTTCAGCCTTAACCAAACGAATATAAGTGATGAAATTGGCAACGGTACGATTGTGCATGTCTTTGAAGCCCTGCTGCAATTTGGCTACCGTGAGGCCAGAGCTCATGCATAAGTCTTCTATGGTATATTGGTTTTCTGGGGCTTCAATGATTTGGTCGCTTAATTTTTGGATGTGCTGAAGCTCTTTCAAAGACAGCATGCTTACCACTTTTGGCTTTTTCAAAGCCTCCATATAATCACCAAGTTTTAAACTCATGACCATATAAATGTAGCTGGCCGCCATTAAATTATTGCTCAATGATTCTTTGTCCAATTTTAGGAGTTTCCTAATGTAGTCGCAAATCTGTAAATTGGCAGCGCCAATATACACAAAGCGCTGCTGCTTATTCAGTCCCTTAAACGATTGTTCCAATTGATGATAAAGTCCATTTTTTTCAGGATGTTTCGATTTGATCATTTTCAGAAGGCACAGATTATGAGCATCTCCAGACTGAAACTGAAGCCTGGCAGTTCTTGTGTTTTTATCATAAAGTACTGCGCTTTGAAACGGCTTTAGGCTGGACTTCTCGCCATTTTCAAACGAAATCAACAAACTGCTTTCAAGGTTGTAGACAAAATACATGCATTCCTGTCCTTGTTCATTCAATTTAAGTTCGCATTGTTCCTCGGCGTCAAAGCATAGTTCCATCAATACAATATTGTGCGAGATGTTATAGGACTGTACTTTAGATCTTACAGAATAATCAAAAGGGCTCATCTGTGACAAATTAGAATGTGAAAGAGGATGTTCCATGGTTGAGGGTTTTAGATGTTGGATTTCAAATGGTTGATCAAAATATTAAGCGCTAATACAATTCCAAATATGAGGAGTACGAGCTGTATTAAGAAGCCAATAAAAAAATCAAAGAATAAAATGATATAACTTGTAATGAACAGGCCTATGTATATAAAAACGGTATTGGCCTTGATTTTCATCCTACTGGGATTTGCTAAATTTGATGCCATAAATATGTGATATTATATATGTTAGGGTAAAACTAGCTTTTTTAATCAAGCGCCCATGGCGTTTTTGAATGGAGAATTGACGCATTTCGATAACAATAGCTTTTGTGTCGATTGCGTCAAAGCGATTTTTGGTTTTTGAGGGAGTGTTTTTATCTATGAAATGCGTATAAAGACCAAAGCTTGTCTATACAAGTCTAATAAATTGATGTGACCTACACCACTTGCCAATCCTTTCATGAGATTGCGAAAACCCAATGTTTAATATCGCTGTAGCTACAATTGCCACTATTATCAATGGCGCTGAGTCCTCCTTCAAATATTTTGAATTTTACAGCATATCGAAGTTGATGATGTGAAAATTCTAGAGTTGCCTTAGTGTGTTTATTGAAATTTCAGTGGTTTTTGAAATAGCGTAATCACATTGCTTTATTTTCACAATCATGATGGTTCTCTGTTATTTTTTTAAAACAACTATTTGATTCAATAGAACAAATGTGGATTTCAAAAAATGCTCAATTTTGACCTTGTAACCTTGGGCTATACAATCTTCGCTTAATTCAAAAGCCTAGCGGTTTAACCGTTACTAACAAAATACACAGCAATCATGAGTAAAACATCTAACGACAAGAACAAGAAAACTGCGGACCTCAAAAAGTTTGAAAAAGATTATGAGAACAAGACCCTTACCACCAATCAGGGCTTGAAAGTCAACGACACCAATAATTCTCTCAAGTCTGGCGAACGAGGTTCCACGCTCTTAGAGGACTTTTTACTGAGGGAAAAGATTAGCAGTTTTGATCATGAGCGCATTCCAGAGCGTATCGTGCACGCAAGGGGTAGCGGTGCACACGGTTATTTTGAGCTTTATGATAGTATTGAGCAATACAGCAAGGCAGGTATTTTTACAGATACCACAAGAAAAACACCAGTGTTTGCCCGGTTCTCAACCGTGGCAGGTTCTAAAGGCTCTACCGATCTTGCAAGGGACGTTCGAGGTTTTGCTGTAAAATTTTACACTGAAGAAGGTACTTGGGATTTGGTGGGCAATAATATGCCAATATTTTTCATTCAAGATGCCATCAAATTTCCAGATTTAATACATGCGGTCAAGCCTGAACCGAATAAGGAAATCCCGCAAGCAGCTTCTGCGCATGACACCTTTTACGATTTTGTTTCACGTACCACAGAAACAATGCACAATCAAATATGGTTGATGAGTGATCGGGCAATCCCGCGTAGTTTGAGAATGATGGAGGGTTTTGGAATCCATACCTTCAGACTCATAAATGACAAAGGCGAATCCCATTTTGTGAAATTTCATTGGAAACCAAAGTTGGGTGTGCATTCCGTGACTTGGGATGAAGCCGTCAAGATAAGTGGTGCCGATAGTGATTTTCACCGTCGCGACCTTTGGGATGCCATAGAAAGTGGGCAGTTTCCTGAATGGGAATTGGGCATTCAAATTGTGCCACAGGAAGACGAACATAAATTTGATTTCGATTTGCTGGATCCCACCAAGCTCATTCCTGAGGAAATGGTTCCTGTACAACTTATAGGCAAAATGACTTTAAATCGCAATCCTGAGAACTTTTTTGCGGAAACTGAGCAGGTGGCCTTTTTACCTGGACACATTGTACCAGGGATCGATTTTACCAACGATCCATTGCTTCAAGGCCGATTGTTTTCATATCGGGATACGCAATTGTCGCGATTGGGAAGCCCTAATTTTCATCAAATTCCCATAAATCGACCTGTTGTTGATGTGCATAACAATCAACGTGATGCTCAAATGCAAATGGAGATACCTAAAGGTCAGACCGCCTATTTCCCGAACAGTTTGGGTGGTGGCTGCCCGCATCTTGCCAAAATGGAAGAAGGTGCCTTCCACAGTTATGAAGAGCGCATCGACGCTAAAAAAATTAGGGGAAGAAGCGCCAGTTTTAGTGACCATTTTTCGCAACCGGCACTCTTTTATCAAAGTCTTGCCAAATGGGAACAGGAACACCTGAAAGAAGCCTACATCTTTGAATTGGGAAAATGCACACACCAACACATTCAAGAGCGCATGTTGTACATCATCGATAAGATCAATAAAGATCTTGCGAAAAAAGTTGCCAAAGGCTTGGGCATTGCTATTCCGAAATCCATCGAGGAGCCGCTCAATCAAGCCATTGGAGCAGATGCTGATGTGGCTAAATTTCAGCCATCAAAAAAGATTCACTATTTGGATGATGCTCCAACCTTGAGCCAGGCAAATACCAAATTTGATAGTATTGCCACACGTCAAATCGCAGTTTTGGTGGGCGATGGATTCTCAATGAGCGATTTCAAGAAAATGACCGCTGTTCTGAAAAATGAAGCAGCCGTGATAAAAATCATCGCGCCTCATGGTGGTCAAATCAAATGCGACGAAGGGATGGAGCACAAGGTTGATGCCTCAATCGCCACGACTGAAAGTGTGTTGTACGATGCTATTTATATTCCGGGTGGGAAGGCCTCCATTGATGCTTTAATGAAAGAGAAAAAGTTCATCAAGTTCATCAATGAAGCCTTTAAACATTGTAAGGCCATTGCGGTTGATCATGAAGCCAAACAGTTATTGGAAGAAACTTATGTGCTGGATTTCGAGGAGGACGAAGCCATTTTTATCGATGCAAAGCCTCAGGATTTCAAAAAGGCCATCGCTAAACATCGCAACTGGAATCGGATGGAAAATGCTAAAAAAATCCCTGTTTGATTCCATTTTCACCGTCTATCAATTTAGCACTTTATGCTTTAGTAGACATAGTTTCTTCTATCGCTCAAAATGCGAAGGAAGACATTGCATTGCAAAAAAAGAGAACAGTGATTTAAGCAAAGTATCCTCAGCAAATTGCAGCACCTGCAGCTTGGTGCATGGTTGTGATTGTACTCTCATTTAGTGATAGTACAAGGTTGGGAACTTGGATTGTTTGATGCAAATAGAAACCTTTTTCAAATAAGCCCCCAGTAAGTGCATGGCGGAATAATAGCTGACGGACTATGAAATTGCACTTTTGATCT
The DNA here is from genome assembly GCF_007997225.1 of Subsaximicrobium wynnwilliamsii. Taxonomy (GTDB): domain Bacteria; phylum Bacteroidota; class Bacteroidia; order Flavobacteriales; family Flavobacteriaceae; genus Psychroserpens; species Psychroserpens wynnwilliamsii. Next base: position 7,962 of record NZ_VORM01000028.1, on the reverse strand, counting down.
TATTTAATAAATTATAAGAGTACAACACTACAGAATATTAAACAGTTATGAAAATTGAAAATGAGCAAGATATCGAAAAAGAATTTCGAGAATTTATAATTAAGCAAAAGCATCCATGCATTATGGCAAATACAGTTTTTAAACTGAAAAAATATCATTTGAAAATCTATGAGGATATAACTTCTAATGAGATTATTACACCCATCTTAAAGGATATTAGTGAGTATTTGGAACATTATGATTTCAACTCGAATGAATTTGAATCGTTGATGGTATGTTTTAAAACCAATAACTTTGACTGCGAAAAGGCGTTCGAAACTGCCTTATGGACATTTTTGCAAAAATTACATAATGCTGATGATGTGGGGTGGGATAACCGTGTAAGTAATGATTCTGGGAGTCCGCACTTTAGTTTCAGTTTAAAGGGCACTGCGTTTTATATTGTAGGAATGCATCCAAACAGTTCCAGAATAGCTAGAAGAGCCCCATATTGTACAATCGTTTTTAATATGCATTGGCAATTTGAAAAATTAAGAGAGATGGGTACTTACCAAACTGTGAAAAAACGAATTCGAAGTCGGGACAAAAAATTGCAAGGTAGCATCAATCCAGTGTTAAGGGATTTTGGATCAGATTCTGAAGCGAGACAGTATAGCGGCAGAACTATTGAAGCAGACTGGAGCTGCCCTTTTCATCTTAAAAATTAAGGTTTATGAGTACGGCAAAAATAATAGAGCCTCAAACGGGAGCAGCATTCAAAATGAATAAGGGTGACATCCTTACAGTAATAGATCCTATGGGTCAGCAAGTAAGCGATATGGTTCTTTTTAACAGTGATGATCAAAGGGAAAAGATTTCAGCAGGGAAAACCATGGATTTTGAGGAATGCATTCTGTTGACAGAAGGTAATTTTTTGTGGAGTAATAGATCCCACAAAATGATGGAAATTATAGAAGATACCAACGGAAGAAATGATATTCTTTTGGCACCATGCAGTGCAGAAACTTTCAGAATAATGTACAAGAATCCAGAGGAACACCCTAGCTGCCTAACGAATTTGCATCAAAACCTAGAAAGCTACGGAATTGATATGGATGCCATTCCCACGGCATTCAACATTTTTATGAATGTTCAATTCAGTGCATTGGGAAAATTGAAGGTTTTGCCTCCAACTTCTAAAGCTGGTGACTTGGTTCGATTCAAAGCTCATATGGACTTGATTGTGGGCTTGACAGCATGCTCGGCGGAAGACAGCAACGCTGGTACGTTTAAACCGATTCATTTTTTAGTGACTAAGGAACAGGCAACTACAACTCGCTAACAATTATCAATTTAAACACATTTTATGAAACGAATTTTAATGGTAATGACCTCGCACCAAGATTTGATGAATACAGACAGCAAAACCGGCTTATGGATTGGTGAATTTGCAGATCCCTATTATGAGTTTATAGATCAAGGCTACGAGATTGTGCTCGCCAGCCCTTTAGGTGGGAAACCTCCCATTGATCCTTTGAGTAAGTTGACCGAGAATATCACAGCCTCAAACAGGCGATTTACTGAAGATGAAGTTGCCAAAAAAGCATTGAGCGAGACACGATTGCTAGAGGAGGTTGAAGCATCAGAGTTTGATGCGGTATTCTTTCCTGGTGGTCATGGCCCCCTATTTGATTTGGCCAATAGTGATATCTGTGGTCAGTTAATTTTGGATTTTTATAAACAGAAAAAACCCATTGCGGCGGTTTGCCATGGACCAGCCGCGTTGATTAAGGCTGTAGAATTGGAGCCTGCGATATTGAAAGGTAAACGTGTTACAGGATTTTCAGATGCTGAGGAGAAATTGGTTTTTAGAGAAAACAACATCCCATTTACCGTTGAAAACAGACTGGTTTGGCTGGGTGGTGACTATCATAATGCCGTAATTCCTTTTTCATCCCATGTAGAACAAGATGGATTGCTAATCACAGGTCAAAACCCGCTTTCGGCTGTGCCTGCAGCAAAAACGCTGATAGAACTGTTGGAAGCACGAACGGATTCTTGATTAAAAAAAAATGAAATGACCTTGATTACTTTTTTAGTGGCATGGTTTATCGCTACTGTGGGCATGACACTTTTTAGCGCTGTTTGGAGCCGCATGAGCAAAAATCAATTTAGAGAACCAGCATTGCTTTCGCTAATTATTGCTTCAAATTCAAATAACGACTCAATAGCTGTAAACGCCTACAAAATAGGTTGGTTGTCCCATATTCTTTTAGGTGCAGTCTTTTTGGGAGTTTATGAAATACTATGGCTTTTTACTGGTTTAGAGCGAAACTTTTTGTGGGCTTTCTTATTTGGCTCTGGTTTGGGAGTTCTAGGCATTGTTGGTTGGATGTTTATGTTCAAAACCATTCGTGATGAATTTGAGTTCAACTATCTTCATTATTATGTGCATTTGTATTTTGCCCATCTGGTTTTCAGTTTTTTGGCCTTGCTGTCTTACTTTTGGTTTCAATAGCAGCATGAAAAAGACCCCTTCAAATTACTTTCAGACGTTTTTCGTGTCAGCAGGATTTTACTGATATATTAAATTTTCATCCGCATTGGAGTTCATAATTTCATGGACTTTTGATTATCAATTCATCATTTTTGAGATTTCGGGCAAGGTAACAATGTATTTCCTTTACTTCAGCCTCTATTTGTTGCCCGTTAAGCTTTCTTGGTTTGATGGCTGTAATCCTTTATTAATCATGTCACACCCATAAAATGTGAAATAGTTAAGGCATGAAACGTTTAAATCCTAAGCTTTTTTTTTGCCTTCATCCTTAAAAATTACTTTAGGTCAAAAAACCTTTATGCTATGCTTAGAAAATACAATCCATAGCATCGCTTACTAAACCAGAAGAGGTAGTTACGCAAATTACAGTAATTAGGCAATAATGGATATTAATTATTGGTTCAGAGCATAAGAGCCGTCCTTAGGAAGTCACCATTTTATTCCTGTTTAACGGGTTTAGGGATGCAATTTTCAGCAATAAGAACACTCAGTCGCTAAAGCAGAATTAATTTGTACAGGCTGTTAGCCAATGAGCAGAGGCATTAAGCAATGTTACGTAGATATCAAACCTTATCGACTACGACTTTATAACTAGGGTCTTCCAAAACATTGACGTCAATGATTTTATCGGCATTTCTCAGTAAATTTTTACAATCAGAACTTAGATGTCTCAAGTGCACTTTTTTGTTCAGTTTAGAGTAGCGTTCGGTTAGTTTATTCAGTGCTTCAATAGCCGACATATCAACAACCCGGCTTTCTTTAAAATCAATGATGATTTCTTCAGGGTCGTTAAGCACATCAAATTTTTCATTGAACAGCGTAACCGAACCAAAAAACAGTGGTCCATATATTTCATAATGCTTTATGCCTTGGTCATCAATTGATTTTCTTGCACGAATACGTTTTGCGTTATCCCAGGCAAAAACCAATGCAGCTATAATGACCCCAACAATGACAGCCAAAGCCAAATTGTGTAGCACAACAGTTACCAGAGTTACAACAACCATCACGAAAATGTCTGATTTAGGCATTTTGTTAAACGTTTTCAAACTAGCCCATTCAAACGTTCCAACAGCAACCATAATCATCAAGCCCGTAAGTGCAGCCATTGGCAATTGTTCAATGAGACCAGCACCAAACATCACAAATAATAGTAATGCCACAGATGCAACTATACCAGAAAGTCGCGCCCTCGCCCCATTGGAAACATTGATAAGACTTTGACCTAACATGGCACAGCCACCCATTCCAGAAAATACACCAGACAACATATTGGCAACACCTTGAGCTACGGCTTCCTTGTTTCCTCTACCTCGGGTCTCTGTGATTTCGTCAATTATGTTTAGGGTTAACAAACTCTCAATCAATCCCACACCAGCCATAATCGCTGCGTAAGGAAATATCAAAGCCAGAGTTTCAAAATTGAACGGCACATTTGGTATATGGAATGGTGGAAAACCTCCTTGTATGGAGGCGATATCGCCAACCGTTTTAGTGTCAATCCCAAACCCGACCACAATTGCGAAAATTGCTAAAATTGCAACCAGTGAAGAGGGTATGGCTTTTGTAAGCTTCGGCAATCCCCAAATGATGAGCATTGTTAAAAGTACCAAACCAAGCAGTATGTATAGCGATTGACCTGTTAACCAACTACCTGAAGCATCTTTGAACTGGTCAAGTTGCGACATAAAAATGATGATTGCCAAACCATTCACAAAGCCAAAAATCACAGGATGCGGCACCAAGCGCATCAGCTTTCCTAATCTCAACACACCGGCTAAAATTTGAATGATACCTGCCAATATTACAGTGGCAAATATATATTCAGGACCGTGAGAAATTGCCAAGGCAACAATGACTACGGCAACGGCGCCGGTAGCACCAGAAATCATTCCGGGGCGTCCACCAAAAATTGAGGTAATCAATCCCATAACAAACGCTGCATAAAGCCCTGTTAATGGAGATAAACCTGCTATTAATGCGAATGCTACTGCCTCAGGAATTAAAGCTAAAGCCACAGTTAGGCCAGATAAAACTTCTGTCTTATAATTTACTTTTTGTTTAAAATCGAATAAGTTCAAATATTTTTTCATAATAATAGCATTTCAAATGGATTGCCATTTGATAAAATAGGTTTTAATAAATTGATGAGTAAGCTTCCTATAAAAGGTAAGCATGAGCGCGCAGTAGATTTCAGGGCGGAGTAAGCGCAGGGAGATTGAAACTGTATGTTGTGATTGTATTCGCCATTTTGAGAAGTTGCAAAAGTAACACAATTTCTGAATAAAAAAGCCAGTGGTTGGTAACGTCGATGAAAACACATTGGTGGAAGTGCTCAAACAAGATGAGATTTGATCATCTATGATCAGTTAAAAAACTGAAAGTCAGCTCTTGCAATTGCGATGCTTTTCATAAAGTAGACCGATGTAGAATTAGAATCCAGCTTTCTGCTTCCAAAACGCTAATGTTGTTTGGAGCGTCGCATAGCATTCAATACGATCCTGTCGATAGGCTTTCACAACTCATGCTTCATCTTCGCTTTTTATCTTAACGGATGTCAATAGATTCTGGAAAAGCTGTAAGGTGGCAATTTTATTCTCTCGAAACCCATAGAGTGCACAAACAATGGTGTTTTTTTGTTCAGGGATTTTCAGCTCATAAATTGAGCATACAGAATCTCTGTTTGAAAAAATTTTAAGCAAATGGTAAGTTCTATAACTGGTTTTAAGAATATCAATATAATTTGAACCGCCTTTTTCTATACCCAGTAAGCTCTGATATAAAAAATTGGGATGTAAACTTCTCTTGGCTGCTTTAAAATTACGGTCGTTTAAGGCATCTTGAAAAAACAAGACTTTCTCTTCTAAGTCATTTATAGTTTTCATAGTCCTTATAATTAATTTGGGCAAGCCTGCTGCTTTGACGTTTCGTATTGAGTCATTAAGCAACATAGATTGGCTTTAGTTGCAACAACAATGTTTTTATCCCTTTTAAGCATATACGGTTTTCTTTGCGAAAAGTTTTCCATACCACTTGTTTAGTGATTGTGGCATTCTAAGCCCAAGTTAATGAAGAACCTAAGCGTCTCTTAACGCTAAGCTTATTATTTTTTGCTTTAAACGAATTATTAAAAACCCAATCATCAAGACTTCAAAAATTGGCGTTATTTCCAACTAAGGCATGCACTTTAAAGCTGTGATTCGCAAAAACCAATTTGAGCTGTGTAGAGTGCACTGATAATTTATAAGGATAATATTAAATTTTTTTGAGTCATGCATTCCATATACCGCTGCGTATATTATTTGGTACAATTAAACCAATAACTATTAACTTAAAATCAATTTTATGAAAAACGTCTCTACACATTTAAACTACGCCAAAAACAGAATCTCAAGGATTTCTTGGGGAGGTGTTTTGGCAGGTGCCTTGACGGCGATCACCATTTCTTTTCTACTCAATTTACTGGGATTGGGCCTAGGGCTTAATTCCATTGATCCATTGACCGAGGCACAGCCTTTTTCAGGCTTGGGCATTGGCACCATCGTATGGTGGGTCTTATCCAACTTAGCTGCATTGTTTGTTGGTGGTTTAATAGCGGCAAGAGCGGCTGGATTGCCAAGCGGAGCCGATGGTGGCATCCACGGTTTCCTGGCCTGGGGAGCTTATCTGTTGGTATCCATTTTTATTGTGACTTCAATCACTGGAAGTATTTTTAGTGGCATGGGCTCACTGGTATCTTCGGTTTTTGGCGGCGATAGTGCCAAAGAGGTGGTCGTAAATATGAAGAAAGCGCAAGATGCAACCCAATCAGGAACCGACACTACCATTCAAGGTGTGAAGGATGAAATCTACCAAATTTTGGAAACTGCTCAAGAATATAACCTTATTCCTGAAGGCAGCAAATCTGAAGTGAAAGCGGAATACAACGAAGCCAAAGCCGAAACTCAAAAAGCGATCAAAGAGCTGGATTTGAAAGACGCGCTAACTGATTTTGTCAATGATGTCTCAGTGAATCTTGATAGAAACGGGGATTTGGATATTTCTGTGGAAGGCAATCAAGAATATATTGACAAGGAAACATTGAAAGATTATTTGACTGAAAACACCGCGCTTTCAGATGAAGAAATCAACGGTGTGATCACTAAGTGGGAAACCAAGATTGATAAGGCGATCACCGAAATTGAAGAGACCTATGCAGAAGCCAAAGAGCAAGCATTGAAAGCTAGCGAAGAGGTGTCTGATGCTCTAGGCACTGCCAGTATTTATCTATTTTTCATGCTATTATTGGGTGCACTCGCTGCCTTTTTTGGAGGAGCCACCGGAGCGCCAAAATTGGGCGTCATCGAAGAGCGCAACCAAGATTTGCAGGATGAGCAACACATGTAAATTCAATTTTTAATTATTAACTATAATAAAATTTAAACTATGTCAATACTAACAATAATTCTCAGTATTTTATTACCACCTTTAGCAGTCTTCATGAAAAAAGGATTGGGTGGTGCATTTTTTCTAAATATCTTATTAACCTTGATAGGCTGGATACCGGGGGTGATTCACGCGTTCATCGTTAATGATTGATTTAGGCTAACAATCCATTTTTATAATATTCGACGTAGACAGTCAAGAAAGACTGTTTACGTCGATTTTTTTTGTGAATACATTTGAGGTTTTCAAACGCTGAATTTTGGGTCTTGAAAAATTTGGAAATTTGTTTGTTCAAGGCTTTGGGGAAACAAATCTGCGAAGATCTGCGCAATCCGCGGGAAACAAACCGAAACGCATGGGAAATAGTTCCCGCAGATATCACAGATTGACGCAGAAAAGTACACCTGCTTATTTTATCAGAAAGCAAAAATTTGCGAAGATCTGCGTAATCCGAGGGATATAAACCGAAACGCATGGGAAATAGCTCCCGCAGATGTCGCAGATTGACGCAGAAAAAACACCTACTTATCCTGCTTATCATTATAATGGATAAAAAACGGCGCTAGATGCTGCGCTAAAAAGGCATGAAAGCTGTTGAGACGACACGCAATTGAGCTATTCAATTGTACATTCGTGATGTGTCAGAAAGAACAAATCTGCGAAGATCTGCGCAATCCGAGGGACATAAACCGAAACGTATGGGAAATAGTTCCCGCAGATATCGCAGATTGGCGCAGAAAAGTACACCTGCTTATTTTATCAGAAAGCAAAAATCTGCGAAGATCTGCGCAATCTAAGGGAAACCAACTGAAGCGCATGAATAATGCTCCCGCAGATATCGCAGATTGACGCAGAAAAAACACCTACTTATCCTGCTTATCATTATAAGGGATAAAAAACGGCGCTAGATGCTGCGCTAAAAAGGCATGAAAGCTGTTGAGACGACACGCAATTGAGCTATTCAATTGTACATTCGTGATGTGTCAGAAAGAACAAATCTG
>NZ_VORM01000027.1 GCF_007997225.1 Subsaximicrobium wynnwilliamsii | reverse complement strand
CCGATTTTAAATTCCGCAAACTTGCTCAAGTTTCCGCAACAGTTGATTTTCCGGAATAGTTCAGATCAGACAGTTTACAGATTCTGGATTTTATGGATCTGAGTGAATTCCGCCATTTTTTACAACGTGTTTGAGTATAATTAGTTGCGTGTCTCAAACCACTAATTTAGCAAATAAAAACGAACTAGCGAATCCACGAGGATTTTCGGAAGAAGAACAAGCCAAGCAATTAATTATACGCGATGTTGTGAAAAGTGGCTTGGAATTATTGTGTTTTGTTGTTGCTTTCCCTGAGATAGTGCGATTGAGTGAGTTCCGCCGTTCCCAAAATCCGCGAACTTCGTGATTCCGTTCGAGTGGGAAATTCCGTGTGAGTGAGCAATTGAGCAACACGATTTTATTCAGAGTGGATTTGATCAATTCAAGATTCCGCAAACTTTTCTGATTTTGTAATTCTGTTTTTCATTTATCGGACTGGTTTAGAAATCGAAAAAAATTCCGCAACCGTAAAAAGGAAAACTTTTTTGAATTCCGATTGTCTAGTTCTGAGTGAATTCCGCCATTTTTTACAACGCTCTTGAGTATGATTAGTTGCGCGTCTCAAGCAGTAAATTTAGCAAATAAAAACGAACTAGCGAATCCGCGAGGGTTTTCGGAAGAAGTACAGACCTAGCAATTAATTATACGCGATGTTGTGAAAAGTGGCCTGGAATTATTGTGTTTTGTTGTTGTTTTCCCTGAGATAGTGCGATTGAGTGAGTTCCGCCGTTCCCAAAATCCGCGAACTACTTGATTCCTCTCGAGTGGGAAATTCCGTGTGAGTGAGTAATTCCGCAACACGATTTTATTCAGAGTGGATTTGATTAAGTCAAGATTCCGTAAAATTGTCTGTTTACGAACCAGATTAAAAATCCGCGTTGCATTATATCGGACTGGATTAGAAATCCGAAATAAAAATTCCGCGACCGTGAAAGGAATAGTTTTTTGAATCCCGATTGTCTAGTTCTGAGTGAATTCCGCCATTTTTTACAACGCTCTTGAGTATGATTAGTTGCGCGTCTCGAGCAGTAAATTTAGCAAATAAAAACGAACTTGGGCATCCACGAGGATTTTCGGAAGAAGAACAGGCCAAGCAATTAATTATACGCGATGTTGTGAAATGTAGTTTCGTGAATTTCAGACTTTAGATAAAATACTCATTTAGGTTGTGCGCTCGAGTAAGCAAATCCGCGAACTGCTTAAGTTCCGCATCGTGCATAATTCTGCATCTGGCTAAATTCCGCATCTTGAATAATTCCGCAAACTGCAAAGGTTCCGTTATTTATTCCGCAAACTTGCTTTAGAAAATCCATCATTAATCGACTGTTTTTTGAAATAGAGTCCGATTTTAAATTCCGCAAACTTGCTCAAGTTTCCGCAACAGTTGGTTTTCTGGAATAGTTCAGATCAGACAGTTTTCAGAGTCTGGATTTTTTGGGTCTGAGTAAATTCTGCTATATTTTACAACGCTCTTGAGTATGATTAGTTGCGCGTCTCGAGCAGTAAATTTAGCAAATAAAAACGAACTTGGGCATCCACGAGGATTTTCGGAAGAAGAACAAGCCAAGCAATTAATTATACGCGATGTTGTGAAAAGTGGCCTGGAATTATTGTGTTTTGTTGTTGCTTTCCCTGAGATAGTGCGATTGAGTGAGTTTCGCCGTTGCCAAAATCCGCGAACTTCGTGATTCCGCTCGAGTGGGAAATTCCGTGTGAGTGAGTATTTTCGCAACACGATTTTATGAGAGTGGATTTGATCAAGTCAAGATTCCGCAAACCTGTCTGTTAGCGAACCAGACTAAAAATCGGCGTATCATTATATCGGACTGGATTAGAAATCCGAAATAAAAAATCCGCGACCGCAAAAAGAAAAGCTTTTTTGAGTTTCGATTGTCTAGTTATGAGTAAATTCCGCCATTTTTTACAACGTGCTTGAGTATGATTAGTTGCGTGTCTCAAGCAGTAAATTTAGCAAATAAAAACGAACTTGGGCATCCACGAGGATTTTCGGAAGAAGAACAGGCCAAGCAATTAATTATACGCGATGTTGTGAAAAGTGGCCTGGAATTATGGTGTTTTGTTGTTGCTTTCCCTGAGATAGTGCGATTGAGTGAGTTCCGCCGTTCCCAAAAGCCGCGAACTTTGTGATTCCGCCCGAGTGTAAAATTCCGTGTGAGTGAGTAATTCCGCAAGACGATTTTATTCAATGTAGATTTGATTAATTCAAGATTCCGCAAACTTTTCTGATTTTGTAATTCCGTTTTTCATTTATGGGACCGGTTAGAAATCGAAAAAAATTCCGCGACCGTAAAAAGAAAAGCTTTTTTGAATTCCGATTGTCTAGTTCTGAGTGAATTCCGCCATTTTTTACAACGCTCTTGAGTATGATTAGTTGCGTGTCTCAAGCGCTAATTTAGCAAATAAAAACGAACTAGCGAATCCGCGAGGGTTTTCGGAAGAAGTACAGACCTAGCAATTAATTATACGCGATGTTGTGAAAAGTGGCCTGGAATTATTGTGTTTTGTTGTTGCTTTCCCTGAGATAGTGCGATTGAGTGAGTTCCGCCGTTCCCAAAATCCGCGAACTTTGTGATTCCGCTCGAGTGGGAAATTCCGTGTGAGTGAGTATTTTCGCAACATGATTTTATTCAGAGTGGACTTGATTGATTCAAGATTCCGCAAACTTGTCTGTTTACGAACCAAACTAAAAATCCGCGTTGCATTATATCGGACTGGATTGGAAATCGAAAAAAAATTCCGGGAACGTAAAAAGGAATGCTTTTTTGAATTCCGATTATCTAGTTCTGAGTGAATTCCGCCATTTTTTACAACGCCCTTGAGTATGATTAGTTGCGTGTCTCAAGCGCTAATTTAGCAAATAAAAACGAACTTGGGCATCCACGAGGATTTTCGGAAGAAGAACAGGTCAAGCAATTAATTATACGCGATGTTGCAAGTAGTAATCACGGCTGTTTCTAGTTTAGTTACAATTTGGATTTGAATTGCGTTCTGCTAGGAATTCGTGAGTTCAGTTTTCCGCAACCGAGCTAATTCCGTAAAACTGGTCAATTCCGCACGAGTGATTTCCATCGTCATGGTTCTTATCCGCAAACATATTTTATTCCGATTGATGGCGCAACGGTTAGTTTCACTGTTTTCGAAATTCAGTTTTTTTACGATGCATTTAATTCTGCATGAGTGAGTAATTCCGCAACTTGCTTTTTGGCTTCCGTTTCGGGATTGTCCAATTTTCGGATTTTAAAATACTTTTGGTTAATTGGCTGAATTTGAGTCTTTCTAGAAAGCCCGAGTATTACTTGCAACGCCCTTGAGTATGATTAGTTGCGAGTCTCAAGCGCTAATTTAGCAAATAAAAACGAACTTGGGCATCCGCGAGGATTTTCGGAAGGAGAACAGGCCAAGCAATTAATTATACGCGATGTTGCAAGTAGTAATCACGGCTGTTTCTAGTTTAGTTACAATTTGGATTTGAATTGCGTTCTGCTAGGAATTCGTTAGTTCAGTTTTCCGCAACCGAGCTAATTCCGTAAAACTGGTCAATTCCGCAAGAGTGATTTCCATCGTCATGGTTCTTATCCGCAAACATATTTTATTCCGATTGATGGCGCAACGGTTAGTTTCACTGTTTTCGAAATTCAGTTTTTTTACGATGCATTCAATTCCGCATGAGTGAGTAATTCCGCAACTTGCTTTTTGGCTTCCGTTTCGGGATTGTCCAATTTTCGGATTTTAAAAGATTGTTGGTTAATTGGTTGAATTTGATGCTTTCTAGAAAGCCCGAGTATTACTTGCAACGTTGATGTGTATGAGCCGTTGCGTGTCCCACACACGAACCATTAAAAGTACAAAACTCCGCTGGAAAATTCCCAAGAATTTTCCAGATTGGCACAGACCCAGCAATGGCTTATACACGGTGTTGTGCAACGTATTTTATTCATTTTCTTATTTAAGTCCGACAATATCTTTACGAATCTTTTTTCTCCATTTCTTTCCGTATTTTTTGTCCAAATACTCGAATACAGCTCTATTATATTCATAAAGACTTTCCCAAGCAACTGCTTCACAACCATACTCGACAAAATTCACATTATATTTTTTCGCAAATTTCGTGTCCGATTTATAGAAAACAGGTGCGATTCCACTTGATTCCAATATGTTTACTTTTCCATTTTTTATGTCTTCAATTGCCTTTTCTCGGTTAAGTCCGAATCTTGGTTTCATTACAAATTCAAATACATATTCTTTTGGTTTATCAACTCGAACTATTGTATCAATATTTTCATAACCCAATGCAGTTAATTCAATTGTTTCTAAACTATCTTTTTCTCGAATTTTATATTTATATTCAAATTTTCCTTTTTCGTCTGTGGCTGAATATCGGTATCTTGATTTATAACTCAAATAGACATTTTCAAGAGGTTTTCCGTTCACTTCCGATAAAACAATTCCCTTAATCACAATTTCATTCGATTTTTCATTTTGTGAAAATCCGATTATTGAATTCAAGAATAATATTGTCAGGATGAGTTTTTTCATATGTTGCACAACGGTTATGTGTATGGACCGTTGCGTGTCTCACACACGAACCAATCCAAATATAGACAAACTTTTGGGCATTCCCATAATATTCCAAAAAAAGCACAGACCCAGCAATGGTCTATACACGGTGTTAGCACACGGTTTATTCTTTCCTTCGCTGTTAATTTTTAACTGCTGTGTAAAGTCCGACATAATTTTGTTTAAAATTCCAGGTTAATTATTTCCTTTTAAATTCCGTTGCCATTTTCCGCAATGAGTTTAAATTTTTTTTTTTCAGATTGTAGGGAAGGACAAAGTTTCGGTTTCGCACTTAAAAAACCAAAAAAAATTTCGGTTCCTTTTTCGCGGTTTTTTTCCGTTAGATTTGATTTCCGCGTATGTTTTAAAATAAAATTTTGCCGAAACTTTGATCAAGCACAGGTTTTTCAAATGAAGGGATTTATTATTGGAAGGCCAAGAAATAAAATTGTTCACACGAGTGATAATGCCGCCGTTTTGATTTTTCTGTATCTATTTCAATTTCGGTGTGGTGTTTCAGTTTTTGCTCTTAAAAATCAGAAGATTTTGTTGTTTATCTGTGTTTTCTGGAGCAGACAACTGTGTGCTAACGTGATTGTGTATGGTTAGTTGCGTGGTTAAGCAACTAATTTAGCAAATAAATCACAGATAGAATATTCCGCAGGAATGTTCGTAAGTCGGCAGTGACCTAGCAATTAATTATACACGGTGTTAGCAGCCGGCTTTTATTCATTCGTTATCCATTTAATCGGTTCGGTTTTTTTAAGAATTATTGAATAAAAATCCAGAGCCTCATTCAGTTCCGCAAAGTAATTTCCATCAATATTTTCACTTTCGGACACATAATAATTCCCAAGTTCTTTTGGCAATTCTTTAGTGTGCATTATTGGAACTATGTAAGTGTCAAGAGTCCAACATTCTGTTATAAAATCTTTTTTTGGACTAAATCTTAACCAATAATGACTTGTGAATGGGAATAGATTTTGAAATTCGGGATGCATTTTTGTTCGAATTAGCATTTCTGAATATCGATTTCTCCATTCAATATTATTCCAAAACTTAGTGTCATTAAAAAATCTATTCTTGACTTTATTCCAAGCTTTTTCAATGTCTGGATTTAAGTTTTTAAAGTCAAAGTCTTGATATATTTCAAGTTCTTTAAATTCTGTTTTGAGATTAGAAATTGATTTTTGTTCTACAACCCAAAAGACAATTAGCTTTGATATTTTGTTTAAATCATTGAATATTCCACGAGCAAAACATTTTTCATAGTTTGGCTTTTCAGTCCGCTCAAAAAGTACAATTGAAAAATCTTTATCCGTTTGAGCAAATTCCGCTGAAAAGCTCCTCCCTTTTTTATCATAAAATGCATATCGGTCGGGAAGAGTTCCGTCCATTGTTTCCGCTAACTTTACAGCAGATTTTAATCCGACTAAAATTCTTTGTATTTCCTTTGAAAGATGCATTTTCTTGGTTTTTCCTAGCTTGCTGCTAACGTGTTTGAGTATGATTAGTTGCGTGTCTCAATCGCTAATTTAGCAAATAAAAACGAACTTGGGCATCCGCGAAGGTTTTCGGAAGAAGAACAGACCTAGCAATTAATTATACGCGATGTTGTTAAAAGTGGCCTAGAATTATTGTGTTTTGTTGTTGCTTTCCCTGAGATAGTGCGATTGAATGAGTTCCGCCGTTCCCAAAATCCGCGAACTTTGTGATTCCGCCCGAGTGTAAAATTCCGTGTGATTGAGTAATTCCGCAACACGATTTTATTCAGAGTGGATTTGATTAAGTCAAGATTCCGTAAAATTGTCTGTTTACGAACCAGATTAAAAATCCGCGTTGCATTATATCGGACTGGTTTAGAAATCCGAAATGAAAATTCCGCGACCGTGAAAGGAATAGTTTTTTGAATTCCGATTGTCTAGTTCTGAGTGAATTCCGCCATTTTTTACAACGTTTTATGTGTATGAGCCGTTGCGTGTCTCACACACGAACCATTAAAAGTACAAAACTCCGCTGGAAAATTCCCAAGAATTTTCCAGATAAGCACAGACCCAGCAATGGCTTATACACGGTGTTGCCACACGTTTTTTCCTTTCCACGCTTTGTTTCGCACGTCCGAAAAATTACGACGTTTTGTTTTTTAAAAATCCAAATTAGTAAATTTTAGTTGAATTTCTTTATGCTTTTCCATATTTCAGATTAAAATTAGTCGATAAACACAGTTTTTCGAACTTGCACTTAAAAATCAAAATAAAAATTTAAGTCCATTCCGACGATTTTTTCGGTCTGTGTAGATTTCGGCGTAATGATTTTCACGTTTTAAATTCAAATCCTCTCGGTACACTTCTATGCAAAACTTTATTAAGACATTTAGCGTGAGCATAAACTGCCTGGACTTCGTCAGTATTCTTATCGCATTGTATGGTTATTTCAATTGAATTATGAAATGTCGAATCCTTTCCGCAGAAGCAACATAAAACTCGTAATTCTTCGCTCATTATTTTAGTTTATCTTAATTCTTGGGTATTAGCATTTCCAAATTTTATCATTTAGCGAAATTTTTCTCAAATGTGTGGCAACTGGTTATATGTCAACAAATATATGTGTTTAATTGTAATTTCCACGGGATAAACCAATGTTTGACTAGTATTATAAAACACCTGAACTATCGTTTACCGTATTGTATATCACATCGCCTTTAAAATAAGTGCCAAGAAAAAAGGAATGTCTTCGCTAGAGTTAAGTAGCAAGTTTGAACTTCGTCAAAAAACGTGTTGAACATTCAAACAGAAAGTTCAAGAAGCTATGAAAAGCAGTCTTAAAAGCCCTTTAACAAGCGTAGTTCACGTAGATGATTTTGTAATTGGCGGTCCAGAAGAAGGTGAAAAAGGCAGAAGCAAGGGTCGGCAAAAATTAATAGTTCTTGCTATTGAAGTTTTAGAAAATGGAGTTGGTAGAGCTTATGCAGAGCTCATAGAAAATTCTTCAGCAAAATAATTGGGAGGTTTTTTGATTAAATTTGTTTCAAAAGACGCAGAAATAATAACAGATAAATGGAGAGGATATACACCTCTGAAAAAAAGTTTTTAAAACTAAAACAAATGACTTCAGAGGATGGTAAGAATTTTAAAGAATTACATATTCACATAATGAATATAAAAGGATGGCTCAGGGGAATCCATCATCATTATAGTAAAGAGCATATGCAAAATTACCTTGACGAATATCATTTTAGATACAATAGAAGGTCAAATAGGGATACAATCTTCGATGTGTTAATAAGAACGATGGTACATTATAAATAAATACCAATGAAATTAATGCTTAACAAGGGTGCTTTAAGCGCCTATACCTATAAATAAATTTAAAGCTCATGTTGGTAGTTGAAAAAAACGCTCAATGGATAATGTCTCTATGCTGCTTTCTGAAACACATAAAACATAAATCCTCCCAATACATAACTAATCACATCCCAAAGGTCACCGGTATAACGGTAGGATTGCTGTGGCAGATAATATTCAAACACTAACGAAAATAGAGCTACCAGACTCAAAATTGTAAACAAGTTGAGCCGAATCGTAGTATCCTTCTTGATAAGCCATACGCCATGCAAACACAAGGTCGCAACCATGGGAATCACTAAAAAATCATTGAGATGGTGAAGCATCCAAATCGGACTCACAACAGCATAGAATTTCAGGCTTTGTACTGTGAAAAACAACAGCAAAGAAAGTAGCACATACCCATGCAGGATTTTCAACGGAAGTTTAGCCATCATATAAATAACATGGCAATGACCCAAGCAATAAAGGCGCCAATCGCAATCACGGCCAACCAAACGGAATGCACAACGTAATATGAGCCTCGAATCAACCAAAACCGACTTGTTTTCCATCGTTCTGAAAATGTGCTATCTTTCTTTATTTGTGCCTTGGAAGCCGCCAATGCTTCGCTGGCTGAACTCGATTTCTCGGTGGCTGAGCCTGCCGAAGCCACTGGATTCTCGTTGGCTGAGCCTTCCGAAGCCGCAACATTTGTGGCTGCCGAAGCCGAATGATTTCCAAGTGGAGTGTGGTTTTTTGCTAACGCAGTAAGTTCGCCAACATCGCCTTTGATCAATGCCGTTATCTTTTTTCTAGACCAGCCCTGTACTTGCTTTTCCCTGTAATGAGCCGCTTTGATTGCTGGAAATTCTTCTGTATAAAGCAGTTTTACAGGGAGTCGCTTTTTGCTGTGGTTCGCCCCTACTCCGTTTTCATGTTGCTTTAGTCGCAACGCTAAATCATTAGTGCTTCCGGTGTAGTAAGAATTATCACTACATTCCAATATGTACATCCAACCTTTCATAACTTCCTGCTTCGTTTTTTTTGTGTTTCAATTGAGGTTTTATCCTTGATTTGCACTGACTCCACAGGGCTTCTGTTCCTGCCCCTTTTGTGATACAAATCGATTTCAATAGAAATCTCAATACTTGAAACGCCTTAGTGTCAAGCTGCAATCTTGTTCCTTGCTTCATCTAAAAAGACCATTCCCCAATTGGCCTTGAAGTTTACCTCCAGCAAAATAACATGAAAACCAATCGGTATCCTTCGGCATTATGCCATTGTCACTTCAATACAAGACCTTGCCGCTCATTGTTGAGCCTTTTAAAGATAGAAAAAGAACCAACTCCTAGCAACTAAAGTCTGAAATTTTATTTTGCCTGCCTTTCCCCTATGCATTCAAATCTAGCTTCATTTAGCGCTTGTCTTTTAACCATTTGCATTTTTGTTCATGAGATGCATCTGAAAAAATTTTAGGGCTTCATAACCTGGCAAAACCTTTCAAATGGGCTCATACAATTTCAATGGTACTGTAACCAGATCCCATTTTTTCCAAGCGTATTTGGGTGGATATGCGTTCTTTTAAGGCTTCAACATGCGAAATGATGCCAATCGATTTGTCGCCTTCATTCTGCATTTTTTCCAAAATGGTTATGGCTTGGTTCAAGGTTTCTGGATCTAAGGTGCCAAAACCTTCGTCAATAAAAATGGATTCTATCTTTACGTTTTTGGCGGCCAGATCAGACAAGGCAAAGGCCATCGCCAAACTTACCATAAAGGTTTCGCCGCCAGACAAAGTGTTGATGGATCTTCTGGCATCTCCCTGATGGCTGTCAAACACTTTTAGGGAGTCATTTTTGCTAGCCTCATCTGCGGTGGGAATATCCAGGATGTAGCGATCACTCAAATCCTTTAAGCGCATATTGGTATAGCCTATTAACTGCTCAAGCGTTAAATCCTGTACAAAATTTGAAAATCGTTTGCCATGGGCATCACCTATGAGTTGGTTCATGGTTTTCCATAGGGTTTCTTCTTTTTTCAAGCTTTTTAGTGTGTTCAGCAAATCTTCCTGCTTTTCTTTGGCTTTTTTATCGGCCTCTAATTTGGTTTTTATACTGCCTATCCTTTCGCCCAAACTACCATATTCCTCTTCAATTTTAGCGAATTTTAATTGCAGCGCATCAACGGGCTCTTTGCTGGTGGTCAATTTTTTGAAACTTCCAATCTCCTTTTGTGCGCCTTCTTTTTCGGTCTTTAAGCGCTCTTGCTTTAGGTCGAGTGTTTTCTTTCTTTGACGTATGTCTTCTGCTTTTGCTTCGGAAAGGATAAAGGTTTTCAACTGGCCCACATTTTCAATGCCTTCATTTTTGAGGAGTGCTTGCAACTGTTTTTGAAACCCCTCCCCTGCTTCGGCAAATTGCTGCGCTTTCTTCTTCAACTTGGCAATCAGTTCACTGGTGTTTTTGATGTTTTGATTGGTTGCAGTCCAATTATTGGTCAAGGTTTGCACTTTTGCATCGATGTCTTCGCCTGGGTACAGCTTTTTTCGTTCGGTTTGCTTTGTTGTTTTTAAGTCGGCACTCTTTATCCATAGCGCTGTGGTCTCTTTCAAATTCTTAAGCGAATGCCTTAATTCAAATGCTTTTTTGAGCTTGTCTGTTGTTTTGGAGTCGTTCACCAATCTGCTTTCTATCGCTTCGAGTCCCTCAATATTTTGAACCACTTCAATCTGTAGGTTTTTGCATAGCGTTTCAATGGCCGTGTATTTTGGCTGTATAAGCGCATTGATTGCAATGATATCCCGGTTTAAATCTCTAATGTTTTTCACTTCGTTGTTTAAATTGGCTTGGGTTGAGGCTTTCAAATCACGCTTGGTATTCAGTAGCTCCTTTTTAGATTTCAATGCCGCTTCTTGTAAATCGAAAATTGGCGTATTGCTGGAGAAAGGATGTTCCTGAGCACCACATAACGGACAAGCTTCTCCATCTACCAAAAGGCTTCGGTGTGCTTCTAAACTTTGATGTGCTTTGCGGTTTTCTTCTGCTTTTGTCAAGGTATCCACCTCCGTTTCCAGCAGTTTGAGCTCTGCTTCCAAAACTTTTAATTTAGATTCATGGGTTTTGAATAGGGCTTCACTTTGTCTTAAGTCGGCCTGTTTTGATGTTTTAGTTTTTAATTCTGAATGATAAGCCGTTAGCTCTAGCTTCAAGGTATTCACCAAATCTGACTTCGACTTCAAAAGCGCCTCCTTTTCGGCCAAATCAAGCTCAGTGTTAATTTTGCTTGTATTTAGAAATGCGTCGATTTTTTCTTCAATAGGATGTATCAAGGTATTGAAAACATTTGGCTCCGCATTAAAAGCGATTCGGTTTGCATCTTTATTAATGTCTACAAGCGTTTTCTTGGTTTGATCTTCATGAAGTTTTGCCTGAGTAGTGGCCAAGCTTTCTTCTTGCTTCAATTGAGTGACTGCCTTGCGCAATTGTTCTAATGCTTCGGAATAATTTTGAGCTGCAACCGGCTTGCCTAAAAGATTGGAAGCTTGAGCCAATAAAGACCTTCTATCATTCAATACCTTGGTTTCATTGGTTTGTTGACGCGCCAATTCTTCCGCAGTTTGTTTGTGTTCTTTGTCATTCCGTTCAAAATCGGAAATAAGTGCAGCATGAACCACGTATTTGGAATGCTTTTTTAAGGTTTCTTCGTCGTTTTTAAAATGTGCAATGGCGATTGTCAACTCCTTTTGAAGCAGCTCATTTTCAGCGAGAATCGTTTCGTTTTTGAGAATTCCCTTTTTAGTGTCAATCTCAACTTTTAAGACATCCAACGCTTTTTTCTGACTTATTTTAGCCTTGCTCAATGTGGCTTCTTGTTCACTAAGATCTTTCCGAATCGCCTCTGGTATCAATTCGATTTCCTTCAGCCTAATGTCTTGAACCTTGTAAACTTCCGAAGCATTTTTATACTTCTGAAAAACCGCAGCCCCAATGGCACGATAGTCCTTTGCGCCCGTAATATCCTCTAACAGCTTGTTGCGCACATCCCTTTTGGCCTGCAATAATTTGCTGAATTGCCCCTGAGACAACACCATGGCCTTCACAAACTGGTCGTAACTAAGTCCTATTAATTCGGCATTTTTTGTGGGGACTGAAGATTTGCCGCTTTCAATGAGGTTGCCGCTTGCCACATCGATGATTTCTTGCTTCCGGTCGTTGAGATTGTTGTTGCGATTGCGCTCTATGGACCAGTGCGAACGGTAGGTTTTGCCATTGACGATATACTCCACCTCGGCATAACAATCTTGTGCATTTCTGGTCATGATGCCGCCTTCGCCATCAATGACCGATTTGCTTATCGCCCCAATTCTGGGCACTTGATTGTAAAGCGCCAAGGTAATAACGTCCAACAACGTGGATTTTCCCGATCCTGTGGCGCCGGTAATGGCAAAAAGTCCGCTTTCGGCCAAGGGTCCCGATAAAAAATCGATCTCATGTTCGCCACGAAGCGAGTGGATGTTTTTGAAACTTATTTTACTGATTTTCATAAAACTACAGGTTAAGTTCTTCTAAAATTTGGCGGAAGGCATTTTTCAATTCTTCGGTATGCTCTAGATTGCCATCGAGCTGAAGCCGTTTCTCAAACATTTCCATAGGCGTCACATCGGCAACGCTTATTCCGGGTTCAAAAGCTTCGGAAGCACCGCGAACCTTGTTTGTGAAATTCAATTTTGACTTTATGATTTTAAGTGCATCGCTGTCATGATCGCTCTGCAATTCGTCAAAATCCTGCCGAATCTGTACATTCTCATTCGGTTCATTCACAATGATTTCAGCAAGGGAAACCAGTTGGGTTTTAAGTGTATAATGGTGCAGTTGTGTCTTCACAGACTCCAATGTGCCTTCAAAGGCGACCAGGTGCCTAAATTGCGGGATGGGCAGTATGTTGACCGCAACGGTTTTACCGGTTATTGTAATCACATTCACTTGCTTGACCTCGGCCTTTTCACTAAAACTCAAGGCAATGGGCGAACCGGAGTAATGCACCTGTTTTGTACCAGACACCGCATAGGGTTTATGGATGTGACCTAAAGCGACATAATTTGGAGCCTCGCCAAAAATATGGCCTTTCACACTGGCCTGATTGCCAATTTGAATGTCGCGCATACTCTCAGACACATGCGCGCCCTGAACATACAAATGGCCCATGACGATAAAACAAAGCCCTTCAAAATGGGCATTGTAATGGGTGTTGACACTTGCAAAATAGCGCTGGATGCCATCGCGAATCTGCTCAATTTTATCGGAGTAGGATTCCCCGGCTGCCGCTTTCCTAATGTCCTTATCCCGCAAAAATGGAACTGCAGCAATGACCACCTGCGTTTCCTGTTTGGTATGTTTAAAGAACAACTCGCTAATCGCTTCGGGCGCGCCACCAACCACATCAATATTCAAAAAACCCAAAATGGCTTTTGGCGCATTCAAAACAGCCGCAGAATCATGATTGCCACCAGTGATGATGATTTTGCAATGTGTGCCAATCATCCGTTTTAAAAAGCCATAATATTGCTTTAAAGCACTTTGTGAAGGGTTGGCCTGATCAAAAACATCGCCAGAGACCAAAAGTAAATCAATCTGTTCTGTGCTTATGACCTTGAGAAGCCAGTCAAAGAACAGCTCCAAATCTTCAGATAAGTCCATTTTATGCAGCTGTTTCCCTATGTGCCAATCGGCAGTATGTAATATCTTCATATGTCTTGTATGACTAAGTTATAGGTGCTTTTCTTCATCCTAATCGCGGCCTTGAAGTCCCGATTGAATTTGAAATGTTTACAAAGCTTAAACTTAAGGATTATATTATAATTTTGGATGGGGAATTGTATCTAACCGAATCAATGAGCGAAAAATTAAGCACTCTTAAAAAAATGCACAATTAATCCTTCTGATTATCTACATTCACAAACTTCAAGCTTTGGGTTTAGAAATACTTGTTATAAAGTTGTGTTGTGCTTATTTTAAAAACATTCCAAAAATTTAATATCTTTCAATCCATTATGGAACTATCAAACAAAATTGCATTGCGTCCAAGGTTTAGCCTTGAATTGGACCAAGATCCAGAATTGCTGCTATCTGCCTTTGAGAATGCAGGTCGCGCCAAAGAAGGTTTTGTGACCAGTAGGGTTGACGATCATGTGTTTATACGCTTCCCAAAAAGCAAGCAGACCTTCTGGTCGCCACAATTGCATCTCGAAATCTCTAAAATGGAAGCGCAGCCTACAGTACTCAAAGGACTCTATGGTCCCAACCCCACCATGTGGACCCTCTTTATGTTTTTGCATTTTTTTGTGGCAACGCTCTTCATAAGTGCTGGTATATGGCTGTACACAAATACGAGATTGGGTGCAGCAACCACTTTGCCTTTAGTGGCGTTGATATTGCTTTTCATTCTCTGGTTTGTGCTTTATTTTGTGGGCCGCTTAGGCAGAAAATTCGGCAAGGACGAAATGCTGCTGCTACAAGATTTTATGTATAAAATACTCAATGCGACCATAAACCCCAATTAGATCCCCACAATTAAAACCACTGCGAGCATAGCTTAAAGCTTCTGCGCTTTGAGACCCCTATTGCACGCATAATCCTATATTTTTCTAGCGCTATAAATTAAATGTAGCTCTTTGTTTTTCTGAAGGCACAAACCTCCGCAAAAATCTGCGGCATCTGCGGGAAACAAACAGAAGCCTGCGAAGCACTAAAGCCCGCAGATTTCGCTGATGAACGCAGAGAAAATTAGAATCTCACGGAATGCTTCAGAATAAAATTTCTGCGAAGATCTGCGCCATCTGCGGGAAACAAACAGAAGCCTGCGAAGCACTAAAGCCCGTAAATCTCGCAGATGAACGCAGAGAAAAATGTAGAATCTCACGGAATGTTTCAGAATAAAACGTCTCCGAAGATCTGCGTCATCCGCAGGAAACAAACAGAAGCCTGCGAAGCACTAAAGCACGCAGATTTCGCTGATGAACGCAGAGAAAATGTAGAATCTCACGGAATGTTTCAGAATAAAACGTCTCCGAAGATCTGCGGCATCTGCGGGAAACAAACAGAAGCCTGCGAAGCACTAAAGCCCGCAGATTTCGCAAATGAACGCAGAGAAAATGTAGAATCTCACGGAATGCTTCAGAATAAACTCCGCGAAGATCTGCGTCATCCGCGGGAAACAAACAGAAGCCTGCGAAGCACTAAAGCCCGCAAATCTCGCTGATGAGCGCAGAGAAAATTAGAATCTCACGGAATGCTTCAGAATAAAATTTCTGCGAAGATCTGCGCCATCTGCGGGAAACAAACAGAAGCCTGCGAAGCACTAAAGCCCGCAGATTTCGCTGATGAACGCAGAGAAAATGTAGAATCTCACGGAATGCTTCAGACTAAACGTCTGCGAAAATCTGCGCCATCTGCGGGAAACAAACAGAAGCCTGCGAAGCACTAAAGCCCGCAGATTTCGCAGATTAGCGCAGAGAAAATGTAGAATCTCACGGAATGCTTCAGAATAAAACCTCCGCGAAGATCTGCGGCATCCGCGGGAAACAAACAGAAGCCTGCGAAGCACTAAAGCCCGTAAATCGCGCTGATGAACGCAGAGAAAATGTAGAATCTCAGGGAATGCTTCAGAATAAAACCTCCGCGAAGATCTGCGCCATCTGCGGGAAACAAACAGAAGCCTGCGAAGCACTAAAGCCCGCAAATCTCGCAGATGAACGCAGAGAAAATGTAGAATCTCACGGAATCCTTCAGAATAAAACCTCCGCGAAAATCTGCGCCATCTGCGGGAAACAAACAGAAGCCTGCGAAGCACTAAAGCCCGCAAATCTCGCTGATGAACGCAGAGAAAATGTAGAATCTCACGGAATGCTTCAGAATAAACTCCGCGAAAATCTGCGCCATCTGCGGGAAACAAACAGAAACGCATTTAATTCAAAACCTGTGGTGCAAGAACCAAGCTCCCGAAGTTTCAAAACGAGTTAAGACTTTCATAAATAAGCCTCCTTTAAAGGATTATGAAAAATGATGTTAGTATATTAGATATCAACTTAAAAATCAAATAGTATGAAAACCACAGCCGAAGAAGCAAGAGAGAAATCACATAAGGAAACTGTAAAGGTGTTACAGAAGATATTAGAGAAAAATTACGATGCCGAGAAAGGCTATACTAAGGCAATGAAAGGTGCAACAACGCCAACCTTAAAAGCATTCTTGAAACAACAAGCAGCACAACGCAGCCGTTTTGCAAATACCATAGATAATAGATTGCGACAACTAAACGAAAAGCCCAAGGAAGGCGGCAGCACAGCTGGCACCATGCACCGCGCTTGGATTGACATCAAAAGCTCCTTAACCGGCAACGATGATGAAGCGGTTTTGAAAGAAGTGATTCGCGGTGAGAAAGCAAGCGTCGAAGAGTATCAAGACGTATTAAAAAAACACAAGTTTGTTCCCGAAATTACCCAAGAACTGCAAACGCAACTCGAAGACATACAAGCAACACTCAATGAAGTGACACATATTGAAGACCTCAAGTCTTAAAAAAACCCGTCACTTCTAAAAACAACCTCAAGACTAAGATCTTGGGGTTTTTTATGCAATCAGCTCAAATAAAACGGTATCAATCAATAACCTCGAAGCAAGCCCACAAGGTATGGATTCAAAGATGTGCTTTGTATTTCGAGGCAGGCCTCGGGGAATAAAACCCTCTGGAGGGAATCAATAACCTCGAAGCAAGCCCACAAAGCATGGATTCAAAGATGTGCTCTGTATTTCGAGGCAGGCCTCGGGGACTAAACCACTATGGGCTTCAAGTCCATAGGTTTTTTCAAACAGACTGAAAGTCTGCTGAATTCGTGAAATGAATAGTATCTCATTGCCTGCGTTTTTGGAGAACAAACGGTTTCGTGAAAACAGGCCTACCGGAAAGGCAGGTTCGTGAAATTCGTGGCAAAACATTTTTAGAAGCTAAAGCCTAATGCACTAAAGTGCATAGTTTTAACTCTATTTGAGACCAATAAAACCCTCTGCCGGGATTGAAGCCTCAATTTAATTGTGAAATGGCTTTTTATTTGCATATTCATTTTTTATCATAATGCAAAAACAGCGGCGAGCAGCTTTGTAATCCGCGGGAGATATAAAGATGCGAATGCGTTAATAGCTTCCAAAGATTTAACGGATCAAAACAGAAAAAAATAGATTGTTTCTTCAAGATGAATTACAGCAGAAGGTTTGGGCAATTTCTCAGCGAATCCACTATTTTTTCAGTCTATCAATTTATTTTTTAAAAATATCCGTTATCTTGTCATTTTCAAAATATAAACCACAAAACACAAGCCTAATCCATGCTCAAACAGCTAAAAGCACTAATTACAAATTTTAAGGCTTTTTTATCCCATAAGTTTAGGAAATACGATATCAAATTGCCCTATTTCATAGTGATTCTAATCGCTTTTCTCATAGTGATAGCTTGTGTGAAATTGTTCGTTGAACTTACTGAAAGTTTAAAAACCGATGTCTTGGCGCAATTTGACGTGGAAGTCACAAACTACGTCATGTCCTTCAAGTCGTCGCACTTGACCAATTACTTTATCGCAGTGACCAACATTGGCGATGTGTATGGCTATTTGGTCATATTTGGGGCTTGCTCTTTGCTTTTTTACCTCATCTTCAAAAGTTGGAGCCACGTCTTACAATTATCATTGGTGCTTTTTTTGGCATTGAGCTCCAATCTTGCCCTCAAGGAAATGGTTGATAGGCAACGCCCAACCCTAGAACACCTGGTCACAGTGGAAACCTTAAGCTATCCCAGTGGGCATGCCATGACAGCCATGGCATTCTACGGGTTTTTGATTTATATGTTCTCCACTTTTAGGATCGGGTTGTTTTTTAAGATTTTCATTGCCATCGCTTTAAGCCTATTCATTTTGAGCATTGGCATTAGCCGTATCTATCTGGGAGTCCATTTTCCTTCAGACGTTGCCGGTGGCTTTATCGCCGGATTTTTCTGGGTCATCTTTTGCGTGCTCACCTTTAACCTCATCAAATTGTTTAGAAGAGATCCTGAATCTAAAAAGCACTGATGTTAATGGAATCTGCCCCGCTTTAGGTATTGATTTTTTTTAGGCGGAAGTATGCGCAGGAAGTCACAACAGTAAAGAATCCCAGTGAAATGTACACTTGGTCCTAACAATTTTTTGAGTTGAGACTTCCCGGAAGCTTCAGCGAAAACCTCAAGCTCTCAAATCTTGGGTAATTTTCCCACTACCGGAAGCGCAAATCGTCTAAAGATCCTAATCTTGACGATGAATTGATTGGCAGCGCAATGGCTTTGAAAGATTTAACCTTTGGGACTTATAAGTTCTGTTACTCTGAACCGAAGCCAGAGTTTTTAAAACCGAGAACATCAGAATTTTCAACGTCAACAGCCTAGCCTCCTTACTACAGAAGCAGCAGCAATGACATTGGCTATATTCTCAAATAGAGAATCAAACTTAAACTGTTCTTTCTAACAAATATAAACGAGTGCATGAATTTAGCCCGTGGAACTCGTAGATTTAGGCAGAAAAAATAGTTAGGCCTTAGTTGTGATGTCTTGAAAATGCTACCAGAATGCGATTACTTGTAGCAGAGCATAATATTTCAAATTATCGAAACAAGTTTTCAAATTTCAAATTATTCAGTACTTATCAACGTCCTCGCCAAATCTCGAATCAATGTATTAAACTCTAAAACGGCGCTATTTTAAAACAGACGCGCAAGTCTTAGAGTAGATGCCAAGCCCAAATCATTAGCTAACAATTCTTTTCGACGGATTATTTTACGCTTCATAAGGAATTGACGATTATTTTAGAATATTTCATTCGGAAAGCCAAATGAAAGTAAATTCAAAGCCGACTTTAAACCACTTGTGTCTAAAGTACCTCCGTTAAACCAAAATTAAAAATCTGTATTTGGCATTTTGAAGCTTATGAAAATTTGAAAACCCGAAATCCGCAACTACAAGTCAAAATATCTGTTTTACGTTTTGCGGAAACAAAGGATGAATTTTCATCTACCTAGATGCAACTTCAATCACAGATTTCGTTCCAGCGCTTTATTGCCTCAGAATAACATAAAATTTTAAATGCTCTAAAATGCAGGCTGTCAGATCTCAAATAAAATAAAGTATTACGAAAATGTGCATTTAATCGTATTATTTTGTATTTCATAGATATTTTTTATAAGTTCGTTGTTCGTTAAAACGAATCAACCAACCAATTATGAAAAATTTTTCCCTCAAAACACTAAGAGCAGGTCTAACCCTTTTATTGCTCTCATTAGCGATTAATTTCAGCTTTTCTCAGGATTTAAAAGTGCAACATTTCCAAGAGGACGTGCCTGAAGCAGGCAAGGTCATCACAACCTCTACACCTGTTTCGGCTTTAAGCAAAGCCTTTGCCATATCAAATAACAATAGAAAATCCCAAGCTGGGATACCAGGATCAGGAAATAATATGAGCGGTAGTGATATGTCTGGCGCTATGCGCTTGACCAGTGCCTCGACCTTAGAATATTATAGGGATGGTGCCTCGGTAAATGCCAATACACGCTTTAGTTCTTCAATCATTGAATATACCGGTCCTGCTGGAGGGCCTAATGAATTTGTGGTTCGTGGCCGCTATGCTATTGCCTTAAATGGCAATAACAACAGTATCACGCAAGGTGTAGGCGGTGTGACCAATAGCCGCAGAAGTATTCCGTTTATTACCGGTATCTTAAATAGTGCAACCAACGCCGATGCCGATTCTGGCACCGCCATTGCCTATTTGGAAGATAATGGTATCCTCCACATTCGAAAGGGCTCTAACTCCAATAACGTTACAGTATATATCACGCTGGTTGAATTTATAGGAAGCAATTGGAGCGTTTTACATGCCGACTCTGGAGATACAGCCGCCGATACTGGTACGCTCACCTTGAGAGAAAACGCCAATGGCACCGGAAGCACTGTTAACGTACCAAATTGGTCTAATGCCATCATCTTTGGTCAGCATATTGGAGATTATATTACCGATGGCACGAATGACGCCATTGCCGACAATTGGCCTATTTTCCGTCCAGGGAGTAATAATCAGCACGTGGATTGGGAATTTCATAATCAACACGATTCCAACGGAAACAACAAACATTTTGTTCATGTCTTGATCAATAATGAATTGAACGTGACCAGATATCAAGACGATAACAATGCTGCCAATGAGACTGCTATTGATATTTCTGACGCTGGGTTGAGCGATACCAGCCAAGCGATGATTGTAGGGTCTTCCATCTCTAGTGGTAGCGGAAATGCCTACGGACGTGGTTGGAGAAATTATTATCTAAAGTCTATCACCGAAGCAGCCCATTGGGCGCATCGTCGTGGCAACGATATGTCCCATGAACTACAGATTGTAGATTTCTCAAATATGAACACTTTAAATTGCAATGCCGCGGTAAGCACGTTTCCTTATAATGAAAGTTTTGAGAGCGGCCTGGGACTTTGGTCACAAGCTGTGAATAATGATATTGATTGGAATCTTAAATCTGGAGGCACGGCCTCTAACGATACAGGGCCTAACAATGCAGCTTCTGGCAATTACTACTTATATACCGAAGCCTCTGATCCTAATTTCAATAAAAACGCAATCTTAGAAAGCCCATGTTTTGATTTGACCACTAACGACACACCCCAATTTTCCTTTAGCTATCACATGTATGGGTCAAATATGGGCAATCTTTATGTGGAACTCAGTCTTAATGGCAATAGTAATCCTATTGAAATCTGGTCCCAAAATGGACAAGACCAAACAGAAAATGACGACCCTTGGAAAACCGTTGAGCTCGATTTATCTGCGTATGCGGGGCAAACGGTAAAATTAAGGTTTAGAGGATTAACGGGAAATAATTACAGAAGCGATATGGCCATAGACAATATTTCATTTATCGACGTGCCGCCAACACCCGATATTGTAGTGAAGGGAAACAATATCTTGATTAATAATGGAGCCAACACAGTCAATATGGCAGATGGAACTAATTATGGCTCCCATGACGTAGGTGTCCCGAGTACAAATACCTTTACAATAGAAAATCTTGGCTATGCTAATCTGGATATTTCTTCGATTAGCTTATCCAATTCAATTGATTTTTCTATAGTCGCTCCGGCATATCAAACAACGATGGCCCATTCTGAGATTACCACGCTTTCCATTCAATTCAACTGTTTGAGCAATAGCATCAAGTCCAGTTGGGTGACCATTAATAGTAATGATGCTTTGAAAACTCCTTATGCCTTTCTTATAAAAGGCGAATCAAAACAACTCTTTTTTGATAGTGATAATGATGGTGTTTTCGATAATGTGGATGTCGATGATGATAACGATGGCATTCCCGACAGCGTTGAGGAGTTGGACTGTCAAAACTCAAATATTTCTATAAATACCAGGTACAAAATACTAAATGAGACTTTTGGAACTGGAGGTAGAACAACCATCAACACCACTTACAATGCCGTGACCACTTACGCTTATGAAGATGGTTCAAATCCTGCTAACATTCAAGGTAGTAGCTTGGGCGATGGCGAGTACACGGTTCATAACAAAGCCAGTAATGGCGATGGTATCAACAATACACCATCCCAAGATCTCTCGTCGTGGGCAGAGACTAACTGGTATATTGGAGGCGACCATACGCCAGAAGATATCGATGGTCGAATGGCTTTATTCAATGCGTCTTATGATCCAGGTGTGTTTTATACCGCTAATATATCAGGTGTTTTGCCAGATGTACCTACCACTTACAGTTTTTGGGTACTCAATCTAATTCCTGTTTCAGGTGTTGCAAGTGATAGAGCTCCAGAAATTTTAGTGGAATTTAGGGATGTTAATGATGTTGTATTGTACTCCTTTTCGACAGATAAGATCCCAAAATCCATAAATGGAAATCCTGAGGCTAGTTGGCATAATTTTACATCAGAGCTTATTCTCAATGTTTCTGAATTCAATGTATATTTTATCAATAATGAAACCGGTGGCAATGGTAATGACCTTGCCATTGACGACATCTCTTTTATACAATCGCTTTGTGATACAGATGGCGATGGCATTGCCAACATCTTCGATTTAGACTCTGATAATGATGGCATTCCAGACTCGGTAGAAGCTGGATTCGCCACTGAAACCAATGGCCAGGCTTATATACAAAATTTTTTTGATAGCAATGCCAATGGGATGCACGATGCCATGGAAGGCTTAAGCATCTTAGATTCAGATGGCGACGGCACGCCAAATTATATTGATTTAGACAGCGACAATGACACTGTTTTTGATGTGGATGAATCTGCCGCTGGCAACGCTGCAAACGCAAGCTTCCATAATGGGGATGGCGATGTTGATGGTGATGGCGTGGGTGATGGTTCAGATTCTGATGCCACCCGAGAGACAGATTCAAACTATGATGGTATCTCAGAATATTTCACAGACGGCATTTTGGACATTTACGATTATTTCAGCGGCAACAATTTCGCTACCGCTTATGGCAATACTAATCAAGGGATGGGCAATACCTATTATGTGAAAGATACCGATGGCGATGGCATTCCCGATTATATAGATGTGACATCAAATGGTTCAACCTTTGATATTTCACTCACCCTTTACGCCGATTTAGATGCCAATAACGACGGAATAATCGATGACACCTCAGATTCCGATGCCGATGGAATTGTAAATCTTTTTGACACCGATGACAGCAAATTTGGTTCTCCAAGAGTAATGGATAAAAAATTGGGGCTCTACTTTGATGGTCGAAACGATTTTGTAGAAGACGTGCCCATTTTTGGCGGCTATAATGAAGCGTCCATGATGGGTTGGATTCGGGTGGATCCCGATGCTTCTGGCACCCAAATACTTTTTGGACAAAACAACATAATGCTCCTAGTTCGCGATGACAAGCGCATCCAGGCACGGGTAAATAATACTAATTTGTTCAGTCCGCCAATGCCTAAAGACCAATGGATCCATGTGGCGATAAGCTACAGCTCTACTTCCGCACAATTTAAGCTTTACATCAATGGCCAGGAAGTGGCCAATACCAGTGTTTCTACTGCCATTGGCATTGACACCTCTGCTTTTGTGATGGGGAAACGCCCCAATGCTAATAACTCTTACTTTAAAGGTTACATGGATGAAGTGCGATTGTTTAAAAAAGCCCTATCCGCTGATGAAATCCAAAAAATGGTCTATCAAGAAATTGACAATAATGCCGGTACAGTTAGAGGCAGCGTGATCCCTAGAAATATTACCGATTTTGTTGATACTAATAACAATGCAGCCCTAGGTTGGAACGCTCTGGAGCGTTACTATCGAATGGATACCTATCGTGGTGATATTGTGGATGATTTTAGCACTCCAGGAATAGATTCTGGTACAGGCGCCAGAATGCACAATATCAAAATTCTCGATAATCAATCGGCACCAATGCCCTTCACCACGAAACAAAGTGGCGATTTGGTCACTGCGCTCTCCAATGCATCACAAGGTGTCAACGGCATTGATGCCGTAAATTACGATTGGTCTATCGTAAAAGTGCAACATGATAATGTGACTTATAATGACAGACAGAAACATATCGGACTATTTGTGGATGAGATGGATGCCAATTCGAATCCTATAAAATTCAGCATCAAAGAAGATTCAGAAATCAACGTGAGCTGGTATTTAAAATTAGATGGATTTATGGATTTGGAAGGCGAATCTCAATTGATTCAAGGCATTGATAGTTATTTAGACCCAACCAGTAAAGGCTACATAGAACGCGACCAACAAGGCACCTCCAACCATTTTAATTATAACTATTGGGGCTCGCCTGTAAATACAAATGGCACGACTTTTACGGTTGGAGGCGTTTTGAGGGACGGCTTTACGCCAACTAGTCCGGAACCTGTGACTTGGACAAGTTCTCCTAACGGCAGTAATTCAAATCCTTTAACCTTAAGCAGACGATGGTTATACACCTTTAATGATTTAGAAGGGATATATCCAAACTGGCAATCTATTTCAGAAAACACGCCTGTTGCTGTCGGTCTTGGGTTTACCATGAAAGGCGGTGGTGGCGCTTCGGAACAGAATTACACCTTTACTGGTAAGCCAAATAATGGCCAAATTACTGCTCCAGTGAGTGGTGGTAATCAAGTGTTGGTGGGTAACCCTTATCCTTCTGCTATTGATGCATACCTATTCATAGCACAAAATGATCCTGCCCTAGAGGGTTCATTGCAAGAAGGGGCGCTATATTTTTGGGAACATGCACCATCCAACAATACCCACATCCTCAGAAATTATTTGGGTGGATATGCCACATTGAATCTAACAGGAGGTGTTGCTGCCACTACTGCACCTTCAGGGATAGCTGGTATAGGAAATGCTGCTAAGGTTCCTAAACAATACATTCCCGTGGGGCAAGGCTTCTTTGTCACGGGAGATTCAGATGGCGGCTTGATTCAATTCAATAATAGCCAACGTATTTTCAGGAAAGAGTCCATATCAACTTCTGTGTTCTTGAGAGGCACCAATGATGAAAACACCACTTTTGATGATGGCGACGGCGATGAAACTTCCAACGATCAATTTATCAGATTGGATTTCATTACCCCAGAAAATGCAGTAAGACACCTATTGCTCGGTTTTATGGACAATGCCAATGCCACCGATAATGTAGATTATGGTTATGACGCACCAATCAATGATAGTTACCCCAATGATATGGGCTTTAATATTGATGGCGGCCAATACGTTATTCAGGGTGTTGGTGGTTTTGATATCACTAAGTCCTATCCGCTAAACATCAAATTAACCACAGGTGGCACTGTTCAAATCGCACTTTCCGCGTTGGAGAATTTTGACACCGACATTGACGTATATATTCACGATTCGGTTTTGGGCACTTACACCCAGTTCAACAACACCAATTTCCAAATCACTTTAGAAGCTGGGGACTATCCAGAGCGTTTCAGCTTGGTGTTTCAAGAAGACCAAACCTTATCCACCATTGATACGGAGTTCAAGGATATCATAGCCAATTTCCTTCAGAATACCGATGAGATTTACATTCGCACACCAAAATCCATCCAAGTGAAGCAAGTTTATTTGATCAATATCACAGGCCAAACCGTTGGGTCTTGGAACGCCACCAACCTGCCGCTATCCAATGAGATCAAGATTCCAGTTCAGAATGTTTCCGAAGGCAATTACATCTTGCAAGTGGAGACCAATTTGAACACTTATAATAAAAAGATCACGATTAAATATTAAAAACTATAATATGTGAATGAAAGAGACTGTCTGAAAAGGCAGTCTCTTTTTTGTCTTCTGAAAGTATGCTTAGGCTATAAATATGCTGGAAAAAAAGTTGCATAAGGATTGGCAACGATACCATTGGTTTTACTGAAAAACAGAATCAAAACTTATTTCATCTCTTCAATACATAGCAATAAATGTGTGAATCTAGCCCGCAGATCGCGCAGACTTACGCAGAAAAAAGAAGCGGCATCTCTTAAAACCATGCTGACGGCTGAATGTGCTAATTCAATATATTACAATCCGTACAATCCGAAAAAGCTAAAAACAGGCAATAACGAATCATGAAAAAGTTCCCGCAGATCTCACAGATTTGCGCAGAAAAAAAAGCGGTATCCCTTATAACCATGCTGAAGGCTGAACGCACTAATTCAATATATTAAAAACCGTACAAATTATTAAAAGAGAAACGACACGAATGCTCCAAAAAAGCTAAGAAAATGTCACAAGGAATCCTGAAATATTTCCCGCAGATCTCGCAGACTTACGCAGAAAAATTTAGTTATCCGTTTGATGAGGTATCTTGAAAGCCTCCCCTCCTGTGAGGTCTCCGCTCAAATGATAGTACAAATTATGTCTATTATAGCAAATTACAAACCCACCTCAAAAGCCTCCCCTCCCGGGAGTTCTCTGCCAAAATAATAGTCCTAATTATCTTTATTATAACTAATTACAAAAACCACCTCAAAAGCCTCCCCTCCTGGGAGTTCTCTGCCAAAATAATAGTCCTGATTATCTTTATTATAACTAATTACAAAAACCACCTCAAAAGCCTCCCCTCCTGGGAGTTCTCTGCTATAATGATAGTCCTAATTATCTTTATTATAACTAATTACAAAACCCACCTCAAAAGCCTACCCTACCGGGAGTTCTCTGCCAAAATAATAGTCCTGATTATCTTTATTATATCTAATTACAAAAACCACCTCAAAAGCCTCCCCTCCTGGGAGGGGATTAAGGGGTGGGTCCCACTATGATAAAACCCCTATCACCCAGTGAATTAAACCAAAGCCAAATCGAGATACAGTTTAAACCAAAAAAGTCCCTATGGCTGCTGGCATTTTTATCTAAGACAATTGCTGAAGCATTTCTTCAAAAGACAGCTGATCCTGCTCGCCGGAAATCATGTTTTTTAAGGTATAGGTTTCAGATTCCAATTCCGATTCGCCCAAGAGCACCACAAACGGAATATTTCGCTTATTGGCATAATTGAACTGTTTGATGGTTTTCTTGTTGTCTGGAAACAGTTCAGCGGAAACCCCGCGTTCCCGAAGCTGCTTTATCGCTTTCATACTTGCCATCGCCTCGCGTTCGCCAAAATTGATGAACAGTACTTTTACGGTATTGGTAATGGTTTCGGGAAACAAATTCAGTTCTTCCAAAACCAAGGCAATACGATCCAAACCGAAACTAATGCCCACACCACTCACATCCTTGAGTCCGAAGATGCCGGTAAGGTCATCGTAACGGCCGCCACCTCCAATGGAGCCCATGGCCACACCTTCTGGAGCAGAGACTTCAAAAATAGCGCCCGTGTAGTAATTGAGTCCGCGTGCAAGTGTCACATCCAATTGCAAAGTTGCTGTTTTAAGCCCCAAAGTTGCAATGCCATTATTTATAAACTCCAATTCTTCAATCCCTTTTTTTCCTTCTTCGGAAGTATTTAAAATGGATTTCAACTGGTCGATCTGGGATCCAAAATCACCTTCAATACTGAACAAGGGCTGCAGCTTGTCAATCCCCGATTGCGGAATGCCTTTCTCAAGCATTTCAGCCTTTACCTTCTCCTCGCCTATTTTATCAAGCTTATCCAATGCCACAGTGAAATCGATGAGCTTGTCTTGTGCCCCGATCACTTCAGCAATACCCGATAGAATTTTCCGATTATTGATTTTGATGCTGCAGCCTTCCAATTTCAAGGCTGAAAAAACCGTGTCGTACAATTGCACAAATTCCACTTCCTGCCATAAAGAGCTGCTTCCAACCACATCGGCATCACATTGAAAAAACTCTCTAAAGCGGCCTTTTTGCGGTCTATCGGCGCGCCAAACGGGTTGGATTTGGTAGCGCTTGAAGGGAAATTCAATCTCATTTTGGTGTTGTACCACGTAACGTGCAAAAGGCACCGTAAGGTCGTAGCGAAGCGCTTTTTCTGAAATACTGGCGGTAATTTTATTGGAATCTTTGGAGTCATAAGCCTTAGCATCGGCCTTATTCAGAAAATCCCCAGAATTCAAGATCTTAAAAATCAAGCGGTCGCCTTCCTCACCGTATTTGCCCATCAAGGTCTCGGAGTTTTCAAAGCTAGGCGTTTCAATAGGCTGAAAGCCGAAACGTTCAAAATGTGCCTTGATGGTATGGATGATGTAATTGCGTTTCGCGACTTCCGTGGGATTAAAATCCCTTGTCCCTTTTGGTATGCTTGGTTTTTGTGCCATATTCACTTCCCCTAAAAGCGGGACTCTATTTATTTGTAATTGCTAATCCTTCCGAAGAACTCTTCCGAAGAAAAAAATCACACATTGGTTGCTAATTCTGTTCTTGCTCACAAAAATATTATAAATTTTAAAGGCGTGCCTAAGTAATGTCAATTTTATAGTAACTTTATGCGTCTTTGATAGTCATATAGACAAAATCCACCAATTTACAGCCTTCTATGTTTTCATTGTTCAAGGAAAATATTCGTATTGCGTTTGATTCCATCCGGAGTCAGTTGCTTCGTACCATTCTTACCATTTTAATCATTGCCATTGGCATTACCGCATTGGTAGGCATTTTGAGTGCGGTTTCAGCCTTGGAGAACACCATTTCAAGTGATTTTTCGTCTATGGGCGCCAACACCTTCAACGTGCAGCGTTACGATTTCAATAACCAACGCGCCAATGACAAAGAGAAAATCAATCCCGTGATCAGTTACCGGGAAGTCAAGACTTTTGAAGAGGATTACCAGTTTCCATTTACCCAAACCTCGATTTCCTTTCAAGGCACTTCAACCGCGGAAGTAAAATATGAAAACGAAAAAACCGATCCCGAAGTGCAGGTTTTCGGGGTCAACGAAAATTACATTACCAATGCCGGTTTGGAGGTGGAATTGGGCCGATCATTCAATTACTTTGACATACAGAACAGCAATACGGTTTGCGTGATTGGCAGCGATCTGCGGAAGGCTCTATTGCAAGACGTGAATCCCTTGAACAAGACCATTAGCATTAGAGGCTCAAAGTTTAAGGTCATTGGCGTGCTTAAGGCTAAAGGCGCCACATTTGGCAATAATCAGGATTTGCGGGTCTTGATGCCTCTTCAAAAAGCACGTACCATTTATACCAATGCCAATATCAATTATAATTTGAGCGTTAAAACCGATAACAAAAACATGTTGGAAGGCGCTCAGGATGAAGCCATCCTTTTATTCCGAAACATTAGAGGATTGAATCCCATCGAAAATAATAATTTTGCACTGCAGCGCAGTGACGACCTTATCAATAGAATCTCAACCATAACCAGCGGACTCTCAACGGTCGCTTGGATTGTGAGCATCATCACCATTTTTGGATCTACCATTGCGCTGCTAAACATGATGCTGGTATCGGTCTCAGAGCGAACCCGAGAGATTGGCGTGAGAAAAGCCTTGGGTGCGAAACGTGCGACCATTGCCTTTCAGTTTTTTATAGAGACCATTATCATTGGGCAATTGGGAGGTTTATTGGGCATTTGCCTGGGCATTTTGGTGGGCTGGGGCGTTTCTGCCGCTGCGGGATTTGAGTTCACAACCCCTTGGTTGGCCATGACAAGTGCGGTAATCATCACCTTTGTTGTGGCCGTCATTTCTGGCTTGATGCCCGCTATCAAAGCAGCGAAATTGGATCCGGTGGAGTCATTGCGTTATGAATGAAAGGCCGTTGGTTGTGGGTAATAGGTGGTAGGTAGTTGGTAGTGGGTAGTGGGTAGTGGGTAGTGGGTAGTGGGTTGAAGAAGTTAAAAACAAGTTACTTGTTCCATTTAGGCCTCGGAAATTCTATCTTTTAATTGACCGCGACCGAAGACTGGAGACCGAAGACCGCCGACTGGAGACCGAAAACTGAGGACTGATAACTGAAGACTGAAGACTGCAAACCCCCGGTTTAATAGTGGGGAGTAGGTAGTAGGTAGTGGGTAGTGGGTTAAAGAAGTTAAAAACAAGCTACTTGTTCCATTTAGGCTTCAGAAATTCTATCTTTTAATTGACCGCGACTGGAGACCGAAAACTGAGGACTGAAGACTGAAGACTGAAGACTGCAAACTCCCGGTTGAATAGTGGGTAGTGAGTAGTGGGTAGTGGGCAGTAAGTAGTGGGTAATGGGTAGTGGGTAGTTGGTAGTAGGTAGTAGGTAGTAGGTAGTAGGTAGTAGGTAGTAGGTAGTAGGTAGTAGGTTAAAGAAGTTAAAAACAAGTTGCTTGTTCCCTTTAGGCTTCGGAAATTCTATCTTTTAATTGACCGTGACTGGAGACTCACGACTGGAGACTGAATACCGAAGACTGCAAACTGAAGACTGAAAACTGAGGACTGAAAACTGGAGACTGCAAACTCGCTCACTTACTTACCAAACTTTCAAAATAAGTGTACAACTCGCCTTTGGTTATGCTCGCGCCTTCTTCAATGATCTTGAACTTGTCGCGTCCCTTGTTTTCAGAATAGGCTTTGTTAGCGGTAAAAAACTCCACATCGTCAGACAGTAGATTTGCCCGGAACCAATCAAAACCTTCGGTGGTGGTAATATCGACTTTCGGATTCTTAATTTTCAAGGCGATAAGACGCAATTCTTTTTTGGCACAATGGAACAAGTGCATTTGCTGTGGTGAGATATGTTCCAAGTATTGTACTTTAGACAGCACACCTTCCCAAATCAAGTCGCTAAAAACATCCAACTCCTCCTCTGCCACTTCAGGGGTGTTGGTTTTGATCTCGGCCCATTCAGCCGCAGTTATGGATTGTGTTGCCAAGAAATTGATGAATTCTTGGTTTAGTTCTTCAAATTGTTCTTTTGTGAGTCTGGCGTATTTCATTTTGTCCTCTTAAGCTCCCTAAAGGGGAGGCATTATTTTTGGTTTTTTTTCGCGTTTAGAGATGCGATAAATCGCGTCTCTACCGCGCATGGATTGCACTTTATGAAAAAAGCCTCATTCCATAAGGATTGAGGCTTTCAAAATCATGTTTATAAAAGTTATGCATCTGCAATAACCTCAAAGATCATATCAACAGTGACTGCTCTGTGCAATCTAATTACTGCTTCGTATTGTCCTAAACGCTTGATGTTTCCACCGTTGATAGAAATGAATTTCTTATCAACTTCGTGCCCTTGCTGTTTAAGTGCATGAGACAAATCCATATTGGTAATAGAACCAAATAGTTTATCTCCAGCAGTAGCGCCAGTTCCAGCTTTAGAAGTGATCTTGATATCCAACTGTTTCAAGGCATCGGCAGTTTTTTGTGCTTCAGCAATCACAGTTTTCTCTTTGTACTCTCTTTGTTTCAAGGTTTCTGCCAAAACTTTCTTAGCAGAAATTGTTGCCATTATAGCTTGACCTTGAGGGATTAAAAAGTTTCTACCATAACCGTTCTTTACCGTTACAACATCGTCTTTAAATCCTAAATTTTCAACGTCTTGTTTTAATATAAGTTCCATAGTTATAGGTTGTTTATTTTAATAAATCTGCCACATAAGGCAATAAAGCCAGATGACGTGCTCTTTTTACTGCCACAGAGACCTTTCTTTGGTATTTTAAAGAAGTTCCTGTTAAACGTCTTGGTAAGATTTTACCTTGCTCGTTCACAAAACCCAATAACCAGTTGCCATCTTTATAATCGACATATTTGATACCAGATTTTTTAAAGCGACAGTATTTCTTCGCTTTGCTCGTATCTATATTCAACGGTGTTAAATATCTAATTTCACCGTCTTTCTTTCCTTTTGCTTGTTGTTCAATTGAAGACATAATTACGCTTTTTGTTGATCTCTTTTTCTTCTTTTCTCTGCCCAAGCAATCGCATGCTTGTCTAATGTAACCGTTAAATAACGCATAAAACGCTCGTCGCGTCTAAACTCGACTTCCAACGGGTTGATGTGCTCGCCATCAACGGTGTACTCAAATAAGTGATAAAAACCACTTTTTTTGTTTTGAATTGGGTAAGCTAATTTTTTTAAGCCCCAATCTTCTTTGGCTACCATCTTCGCTCCTCTAGAAACAAGAAAATCTTCGTATTTCTGTACTGTTTCCTTTACCTGGTCATCAGATAAAACGGGATTTAAGATGAAAACAGTTTCATAATGATTCATATAGAATGTGTTTTACAATTTTTACAATTAAAAATGGGTGCAAAAATAACTAATTATTCTTACTTAAGCAATCTTTTTTTAACCATAAAACCTAAAGATTTGTTTCCTAATAATATTTTGTTAAAATTCACGGTTTACCGATGTTTTTTGGTTTTTATCCGAATTTTTCGTACTATTGTCGATATCTTAACCTAAAATAAATAATGTTATGACTTTAAACTGTGTAGTAGTTGATGATTCAGCGATTCAACGCTTATCCATTGTAAAGTTAATTGAGAACCATTCCTCACTTAACCTGATAGCAGAATACAGCAGCGCATTAGAAACCAAAAACGGACTCAATACCCACAAGGTCGATTTGATCTTCCTGGATATTGAAATGCCCGTACTCAACGGTTTCGAACTGCTAGACGTACTCAACAACAAACCCCAAATTATTTTCGTTACCGGAAAAACGGAGTATGCATTTAAAGCTTTTAACTATGATGCCACCGATTATCTTCAAAAGCCAATCACAAGGGAGCGCTTCAACCAAGCGGTTGAAAAAGCACTCGAGCAACATAAATTAAAGCTAGATTTCAACGAGACCGATGGCGAGCACATCTTTGTCAAAAGTAATCTTAAAAAACGAAAAGTGTACATCAAAGACATTAAATGGATCGAAGCTCTTGGAGACTATGTAAAACTGGTTACTGAAGAAAACAGCCTGGTGGTACTCTCTACCATGAAAGCATTTGAGCATGAATTGCCAGAAGGCAAGTTCTTAAGAATCCATAAATCTTACATTGTCAATCTTGATAAGGTAGACCGATTTAACAGTAAAAACGTTGAGGTTGGCGCTTATGAAATACCTTTGAGCCGAAACAAAAAAACCCAACTAGTTGATGCTCTAAACAACATCTAAAATATTACGACATTATTTTTTTGGTTATGCCCCTAACTAAATCTATATGTGAATCCCACTGGATCTTTTCGATTTAGTGGGATTTTTTTTTGTTTCAATGATGTGAAAAAATCTTTCAGGTTATATGTGAAAACCTACAAGGTTGAAAAAAACCTTGCAGGTTAGATGGCGAGACCTTTCATATATGTAAAAAACCTACAAGGTTGAAAAAAACCTTGCAGGTTTAGATAGCGAGACCTTTCATATATGTAAAAACCTACAAGGTTGAAAAAAAACCTTGCAGGTTAGTTAAAGAGACCTGTCATGTTTTGAAAACATAAGAGGGTCTGGTTGCGATGATATGTTGGTAGAAATAATTCGCTCTGTCTCGCTAGTGTCACGTATGACAAGGTTAAAGAAAACCTTGCAGGTTAGTTAAAGAGACCTGTCATGTTTTGAAAACATAAGAGGTCTGGTTGCGATGATATGTTAGTGGAAATAATTCGCTCTGTCTCGTTAGTGTCACGTATGAGATCCCGATAAGAAGCGGGATTAGTTCAGCCAA
Source organism: Subsaximicrobium wynnwilliamsii (assembly GCF_007997225.1). Taxonomy (GTDB): domain Bacteria; phylum Bacteroidota; class Bacteroidia; order Flavobacteriales; family Flavobacteriaceae; genus Psychroserpens; species Psychroserpens wynnwilliamsii. Next base: position 25,825 of record NZ_VORM01000027.1, on the reverse strand, counting down.
CACTATTAAATGCGCCTGCGGCTTTGATATACAGGCTGAGATCCCGCTAAGGAGCGGGATTGGTTCGATTACGAAATTTATGCCAAATTTCTATCCCACTAATAGTTATCCACATTGAGTATGACACGGATGGGCCTAAAGTCCTTGACCGCTAAAAAGCTGGTGTTGATCTTGCCTATGGCTTCCTTGGTTTTTCCCAAGGATTGTTTCTGCGGAATCTTAACGAGAATATTCTTTAAGTATTGGTTGCGAATCCTGGCCACTGGAGGAAACTCAGGCCCTAAAACATGATCACCAAAAACCGTACGCAGTGATTTCGCATACCAATTGGCACCAACATCAACCTTTTGATAATCCTTGTGCTTAAGTGTTATCTTGATCATCCTGTAAATTGGAGGATATTTGAATGCAAATCGATCTTCCAACTGCTCGTCAAACATTTGCTTATAATTATTGGTAGAGACTTGCTGCAAGATGCGGTGGTACGGATTGTAGGTTTGTATGAGCACCTTCCCTCGTTCTTTGGTGCGCCCTGCCCTACCCGACACTTGCGTCATCAATTGATAGCTGCGCTCATGTGCCCTAAAGTCGGGGAAGTTGAGCATGTTGTCCGCATTCATGATACCAACCAGCTTCACGTTTCTAAAATCGAGACCTTTGGTAAGCATTTGTGTGCCCACTAAAATATCGATTTCCTGCTGCTCTAAGGCAGTAATGATTTTTTCATATCCGTATTTACCACGGGTGGTGTCCAAATCCATACGCCCAACAGTGTGCTCTGGAAACAAGACTTTCGCTTCCTGCTCTATCTGTTCGGTTCCAAAACCTTTGGCATCCAATTCCACACCGCCACAAGCCTCACAGGTTTTGTGCATGATGGTATTATAGCCACAATAATGACAGCGGAGCTGATTTTTATACTGATGAAAGGTCAAACTCACATCACAATTGGGGCATTGTGGCGAGTGCCCACAGGCGTTACACTCCACAATGGGCGAAAACCCACGTCTATTTTGAAACAGAATGATTTGATGCCCGGCCGCCAAAGTTTCTTCTATCTCTTCCACCAAACGGTCGCTGAAATGCCCTTTCATGCGCTTGCGTTTGTGCTTGTCTTTGATATCTATCAACTCAATGTCTGGCATGAGCACATTGTTATAGCGCTGGTTCAATTCCACCAAACCGTATTTGCCTTGTTGGGCATTGTAATAACTTTCAAGGCTTGGTGTGGCCGAGCCCAAAAGTGTTTTCGCCTTAAAAAGACGCGCCAGTACGATAGCGGTATCACGGGCATGATATCGTGGTGCTGGGTCAAATTGCTTGAATGAGGTTTCATGTTCCTCATCCACAATGACCAAACCCAAATTGCGAAATGGCAAAAACACACTAGAACGTGCCCCAAGAATGATTTGGGCGTTGGCTTCATTTTGCAACACGTTGTTCCAAATTTCCACCCGTTCGTTTGAGGAATATTTACTGTGAAAAACCGCCACCTGGGCTCCAAAATAGATTTGCAAGCGGTCTACCAATTGCGTGGTCAAGGCAATTTCTGGCAATAGGTACAACACTTGTTTGCCTTTGGCTAGCTGGTCTTCAATAAGCTTGACGTAAATTTCGGTTTTGCCGGAAGAGGTCACACCATGCAACAAGGTAATGTCTTGGGTTTCGAAGGTTTCTGAAATTTGCTTCAGCGCTGTTTCCTGATGCTCGTTCAAGGATTTAGAAGCCTCATTATCATCGCCATCATATTGCACGCGGTCCATTTGAATGTGATATTCTTCCAATACACCTTTATCAATGAGCGTTTTGATGATGGATGAGGAGGCATCACTTTCCGAAGATAAATCGGACACCTTTATAGGTTTTTTCGTTTGTGCTGAAATTGAGAATAAAGTCATGATGACCTCCCGTTGCTTGGGCGCTCTACTGAGTTCTTCCAACAACTCCTGAAGCTTTTTTTCCGAAGTGAATGCAGACGCCATTTTTACATAGCGCACCAATTTAGGCTTGTATTTCTCATAGATTTCCTCTTGGACGTTGATGACCTTTTTATCTAAAAGTCGCTTGATGATGGGCAGCACGTTTTTTTTATCCAAAATAGACATCAAATCCTGGAGCTTAAGCGAGGATTGATGTTGTAGGGCTTCAAAAACCACGAACTCGTCATCATCCAGAGCCATATCATCGATGACGCTATCCTCCTTTTTGGTAATAATGGTTTCACTCTCGAGAATGAAGGCATTGGGCAAGGCGGCACGCATGACTTCACCCACACTGCACATGTAGTAGTTGGCAATCCATTGCCAATGTTTCAATTGTGTTGTGGTCACCAGCGCTTGCTCATCAAGAATTTGATGGATTTGCTTGGCCTCATAAATTAAGGGAGCCTGGGTATGGATGGTATCGACCAATCCCGTATAGATCTTGGTTTTTCCGAAAGGTACTGAAACGCGCATCCCTGGTTTCAAAAAATCAGCTTCCGCAGCAGTAATGGCGTAAGTGAAGCTTTTTTCCAAAGGAATGGGTAGAATGACATTGATAAAATGAGCCATGACCCAAAGGTAAAAGGATTCTTTAAAATAATTCGGTTTTTAAATTAGAATTGTAAAGATTAGAAGCTAGACTCGCTGCGCTATTAGATCATAGCACATAGACTTGATTGTGACTTAAGGATAAGCTTTAAAGTGATGTGAGGTTTTGAATGAACTAAAGTGCCCATTTGCGTTAGGGATTGAACGGTCTGTTTGAGCTCTCCCGATAGCTGCTAAGCTATTGGGAAGCGAGTAGTCAAAGCCTGCCTGCCGACAAGCAGGCCCGACCTTTAGGTAACCAACCTACAGCAGGCGCCCAAAAATTGAAAAATAAAAAACTAACAATCAAGGATTTTTACAACGTTGCGGATTATTTATCTGCTCTTACCCAATATTGGGTTTTGTAAAAGAAGGCTACGTAACCCCTCACTTGAAGTTCATTGGGGTCATCGGTCAATTTGAGTCGGCAATCGTAAACCTTGCCATCATCGGGATTTGTGATGGTACCTTCCCTGTAGGCGTCTTCATCTTTTTCCATGTCTTTTATAATGATTAGACCCAAAACAGGTTTGTTATAATCTTCGCCTTCGCACTTGACGCAATTCAAATCGCGTTTAGAAGCATCAAAGATTTCAACGATCTTTCCGTAGACCTTTCCGTTTTCCTTATAGATGTTTACTATGGATCGTTCTTTTCCGGTCTCATCGTCGATGGTTTTCCAGTTTCCGAAGATCTCTTGGGCAAAAGTGAGACTACAGATACACATCGCTAGGATGCTGAGAATTGGTTTATTCATTGTCATTTTTTCGTTTTAGACGTCTAATGGTTGCATTGAGTTCAAAGCCCAACAAGAGTAAATTGGAGTTGAGCCACAGGTAGAACAGTATGATCAATAAGGCCCCAATGGAACCATAAAGTTGGTTATAGGTTGAAAAGTAAGTGATGTAGATCCCAAATAAATAAGAGAATAAAATAATTAAAATGGTGGTCAACAAAGCACCTGCTGAAAAAAATCGGGAATGCTTCCCTTCTTTGGTGCCAAAGTAATACAAGGTCGCAGTCGCCAAATAAATCATGACAATAAAAAATACGAATTTGACTACATTGCTCCAAAAAACAGCCCATTTTTCCATTTCATAACCTTGGCGCTCAAAGACTTGCATAATCTCTTTTACAACATACAATTGAAAATAGCCGAGCACTGCAATACTTACGATCAACAAAATAGTCAAGATCAAGGCGACGCCGATAGAATAAAGGTATTGTTTGACGATACTTCTAGTGAGTTGTTGGTGGTAAGAACTTTCAAAGCCCGAAAACAGCGCACTAATCCCATTGGCCATAAGAAATAAAGACAGCACGAATACCGTTGAGATCAAGCCTGCGGTATCACCTTTAATATTCTGAAAGATGTTCTCAAAAAAGAATTCTGAAGTCTGAGGTGGCAAGACGGAGTTGAGAAAGGCTCTAAATTCGGTTTCAAAGCCCTTTACTGGAATGTAAGGAATAAGTATGATCACAAATAATAGAAACGGAAAAATGGCGGTAAAGAAACTAAAAGCAATGGCACTGGCCCTAGAGGTAATGGTCCCTTTGATGATACCTTTAATATAGATCCTTAAAAAATCATAAAGCGTCAAACCTTCGAGTGCAGGCAACTTAATAAACTTGAGTAATTTGATAAATTGCTTGATCACAGGTGTTCTTTCGAGCCTGCTCTCAATGCTATCTTCAATATTTTCGGATTTATCCTCGGCCAAAGTTTAGGGTTTGTGGTTTTTTGTCTGTTGTCGGTTGTCGGTTGTCGGTTGTAAAACATTAGGATTTAATCTTTAAAATTCAAGCTTTTAAAGGATTTTGTTCGCTAATGTTTTTGCAATTTATGATAATCGGTTCTATTGAAGACCTTCTGTAATAGGTGTTTTTTTTAGTGTTGTTGAAACAAATTTACAATGAAAAAAAAGGTATTGCTATAAATAGGTCAAAAAACAGCTTTAAGATTCCTATAAATTATTCTAGTGCGCAATACATTTCTTGGCTATAAACGAAAAATCCCAAGCTAGAGCTTAGGACTTTTAATTTAATGATATATCAGGTTATACTGGAATAATCTTATTCAGGCGGATGCATAAATCGTTGTTTTCCCAACAACTCTTCTTCGGTTTCCACATGTTCATCGTCTGGCACGCAGCAATCCACAGGGCAAACCGCGGCACATTGTGGTTCATCGTGAAAGCCTTTGCACTCGGTACATTTATCGGGCACAATGTAGTAAATCTCATCGCTCACTGGCTCTTGCGCCTCGTCGGCATCCACATTATTTCCGTTTGGCAACACGACCTTGCCCTCTAAACTTGTGCCATCCTTATAACGCCAATCATCTGCTCCTTCATAAATCGCTGTATTTGGACACTCTGGTTCACAAGCGCCACAGTTGATACATTCATCGGTAATTATAATCGCCATAGTATGCTTTCGTTTTTGTTTGCTAAATTTGCATTTTCCCTGCCAGCAAGCAGGACTTTACTAAAATGCAAAAATAACGCCTAAACCTCGTATAACCAAACTCTGTATGGATTTACAACAAAGAATTAACGCTTTTGCCAAATTGGGTAATTTCTTAAGTCAGTTTACCTCGGAAGGCATCCGTCGCAAGGACGAAATTCCGCATAACGATTTATTTTTTGAAGGGTTTCAGCATCAAATTAAATTGGCCCAGGAACACAACGGATGGTTCACCAAGGAAAACGTCTTTTTTGCCTTGGAAGGCTGGTCTAAACAATTGACTGAAAGCAATTTGAATACATGGGTCGAAAAGTACCAATTCAACATCAGCTCCCCAAAAACCATTGCCATTGTGATGGCCGGCAATATTCCTTTGGTGGGCTTCCATGATTTTTTATCGGTATTGATTTCCGGGCAAAACGTGTTGGTCAAACAATCGTCAAATGACAAACATCTGCTTCCGTTTTTGGCGAAATATCTAGAGCATGTTGAACCTGCTTTCCGTGGAAAAATTAGTTTTACAGAAGGCCGTTTGGAACAATTTGACGCAGTCATCGCTACCGGAAGCGATAATACCGCACGTTATTTTGAGTATTATTTCAAGGACAAACCTTCTATTATTAGGAAGAATCGCAATTCAATTGCAGTGCTTAGGGGTAACGAGTCTGATGGGGAGCTTAAAGCCCTATCTGAAGATGTCTTTAGGTATTATGGTCTGGGCTGCAGAAATGTATCCAAGATTTTTGTGCCAAAGGATTATGAGTTCGATGCGTTTTTTAATGGCATGTACCATTGGCATCCCATCATCAATCAATCCAAATACGCCAATAATTACGATTATAACAAAGCGGTCTATCTCATGAGCGAGTTTCAAATGTTGGAAAATGGGTTTTTGATGATTAAGGAAGACGCCAATTTCTCATCGCCCATCGCAACTGTATTTTATGAATACTATGATTCTGAAGCAGATTTAAAAACCATGCTTGATGACAGAAAAGACCAAATCCAATGCGTGGTCGCTCACGGATTTAGAGATGATGAAATCCAATTTGGGCAAACCCAACTCCCAAATTTAGGGGATTATGCCGATGATGTGGACACTATTTCGTTTGCGTTAACAATCTGTTGATAAATTATTTGGCACAAGAGCTCTTTTTTTTGAGAATTTACCACCTTTGCTATAATTACAAATTGAAAATTTCTTAGAGACCATTCCGGATTTCGAGAGGTTTTCAGACTAAAACAAATTCAGCTTACCTATGAAAATACATAATTTCAGTGCTGGTCCATGCATCTTGCCACAAGAAGTCTTCGAGAAGTCTTCACAGGCAGTCTTGAATTTCAACAACGACGGATTATCCATTTTAGAAATCTCACACCGAAGCAAGGCCTTTGTGGATGTCATGGAGAATGCCAGGGCATTAGCCTTAGAGCTTTTGGGCTTGGAAGGCAAGGGTTACAAAGCCTTATTTCTACAAGGTGGCGCAAGCACCCAGTTTCTTATGGCAGCCATGAACCTTATGGAAAAAAAAGCGGCTTACCTCAACACAGGCACTTGGAGTGATAATGCCATCAAGGAAGCAAAAATATATGGCGAGGTCGCAGAAGTGGCTTCCTCCAAAGAAGCCAATTACAATTACATTCCTAAAGGCTATAAGGTGCCAAAAGACTGTGATTATTTTCACTGCACCTCCAACAATACCATTTTTGGAACACAAATCAAGGATTTCCCTAAATTGGATATGCCGATGGTTTGCGATATGAGCAGTGATATTTTTTCGCGTTCGCTTGATTTTTCAAAATTTGACCTTATTTATGCTGGAGCCCAGAAAAATATGGGACCTGCGGGAACGACTTTGGTGGTAGTGAAGGAAGAAATCTTAGGTAAAGTGACACGCCAGATTCCGTCCATGATGGATTATCAAACGCATATCAGTAAAGGCAGTATGTTTAATACGCCTCCTGTTTTTGCGGTGTATGTAACTATGTTGACCTTACAATGGCTTAAGGATTTAGGCGGAATTGCAGCCATAGAAAAAGAAAATGAGAAAAAAGCACAACTCATATATTCTGAAATTGATTTGAACCCTCTATTTAAAGGTTTTGCTGAAAAAGCAGATCGTTCGATCATGAATGCGACGTTTACCTTGGAAAATGACAATCTTAAGGATACGTTTGAAACCATGGTAAAAGAAGCCAATATCAACGGCATCAACGGTCACAGAAGCGTAGGCGGTTATAGAGCCTCCATGTACAATGCCATGCCACTCAACAGTGTTGGGATCTTGGTGGATGTGATGAGTGAGCTGGAGCGTAAAGCGTAGAGATTAGTTTGCAGTCTCAGTAATCTCAGTAAATGCAATGAAATTATAGCATATTTATTTTTAAATGATGTTTCAGAAGACAAAAACCAAGAATTAATAATCCAGGTTGAAGCGAAGTGGGGCAAACTTCTAACTTTCAACCTCTAACTTCTAATTTTAGTATGAAAGTATTAGCAAATGACGGTGTATCACAAAGTGGCATTGACGCTTTAGAACAAGCAGGCTTTGAAGTATTAACCACAACCGTGGCACAGGAACAATTGATCAGTTATATCAACGAGCATCAAATTGATGTGTTATTGGTGCGCAGTGCAACAACGGTTCGTAAGGATATGATTGATGCTTGTGAAAACCTTAAAATCATTGGTCGTGGTGGCGTTGGTATGGACAATATTGATGTGGAATATGCGCGCAGCAAAGGCAAGCATGTGATCAACACGCCTGCTGCATCCTCACAATCGGTAGCAGAGTTGGTGTTTGCTCACCTTTTTGGTGGTGTACGCTTTTTATACGATTCTAACAGGCTCATGCCTTTGGATGGTGATACTAAATTCAAGACCTTAAAGAAAAACTACGCCAATGGTGTGGAACTTCGAGGAAAAACATTGGGCATCATCGGGTTTGGACGCATTGGTCGTGAGGTTGCTAAAATAGGTCTGGGTGTTGGCATGAAAGTCATCGCTAGTGATAAATTTGTGGGCAAGGCAAATATCAAGGTAGAGTTTTATAATGGGCAATACATCAATGTGGAAATTGAAACCCAAACTATGGAAGAGATTTTGCTGCAATCCGATTTTATTACGGTACACGTGCCAGCGCAAGAAGATTACATTATTGGGAAAGCCCAATTTGATGCCATGAAAGATGGTGTTGGTATTGTTAACGCTGCAAGAGGTGGCGTGATCAATGAAGTGGATTTGGTAAAGGCTTTGGAAAATGGAAAAGTCGCCTTCGCAGGATTGGATACTTTTGAAAGCGAGCCTTCACCAGCAGTTCAAGTGTTGATGAACGGAAGAATCTCCTTGACACCGCATATTGGTGCTGCAACCAACGAAGCCCAAGACCGAATCGGGACCGAATTGGCCGAACAGATCATTAGCCTTTTGAAAACGGAGGCGGTTTAAGATGGAAGACGGGGGACGGAAGACCGGAGACGGAAGACCGGGGACGGAAGACCGGAGACTGAAGACTGAGGACTGAAGACTGAGGACTGAGAACTGAGGACTGACGACTGACGACTGTAGACTAATAGTTCTACATAAAATCAACATAGAAAGCCCATAATCTAAGCGATTATGGGCTTTTTTTAATTTGAAGCCTTACCCAAAAAATACAATTATGTCAGGCATATTGGATTTACTCAACAGTGATAGGGACAAAAACATCGTTAATGCTGTGTCCATTCAAAACCAGCCAACCAACCAACCAACCAACCAACCAACCACAAGATAAAACACAAAGTGTTTTATTCATGACCATGCCCGCATTGATGGATGCTTTGAAACGAAATGCATCGACCCCGCAAGGCGCTGAAGCCTTATTAAATGCCCTTAAACTCGAACAAGCATAATGGTAGCATTCTCGATAATTTAGGTGGACTCTATGGTGGCGGTGATGATAATAATATGATGCATGACGATAGCAACACTTTAGGACATGTAATGGGCAACAAGCAAGGTGCCGTTGAAAAAACTTTAGGTGCAAAGGCAGCAAAGAGATATTCAAAAGCTGGCAAGAAAAGGATTTTCCAGATAGGTATAGACACAGTAACAGCTCATGCACTTCTCAGCATTTTACCATCACTTTCTTATTCGGTAATGTCGTTCTTCAATCTCATAATATCTTGCAGTTTTTGCATTTCTTTTTTAACTCCTTTCCTAATGATGATAAAAAGGATTATTCCTATAACTACATACGAAATATCAATTAACACTACATTCCAAAATTTCATATATAAACTGAATTCAGGGGTGATCATATAAAATCCAACAGTATATAATCCAATAATTATAGGCGCAATGACTTGATGAATTGTTTTTCTGAATTGATGAAACTTAATAGAATTTTCGGCTGCTTTTAAAGTGGTATCCAGGTTGTTTATTTGTTTGGCTTTATAGATACTTATTATTTCAACGAAAATCCTAAACACCAACCCAAAAATCATTAATCCTGCTCCTATTCTACTCAAGGTCTCTTGAACAGGTGCTACATAATAAAAAAATAGAGAAATGACTATTAGTGTAATCAACAAGGTTGTAATTGTCCCGTAATAGAACACATAATTCTCTTTTTCTTTATGTTTTATTTTTTTATATAAATTGTCAAAGTTCGCAGCAGAAAGTTCAATATTCTTTTTACTGCTTGCCCATCTACTTTGTAATTCTTTAAAATCGCTACTCATCTGTGTTGTTTTTTAGAATTTTTTCAAGACGTTTTTTTATTCTGTGGATTTTTACTCTCACGTTTATGGGTTTTATGCCAATAACCTCTGATATACTAATATAATCCTGGTTTTCCAAAACCATCATAATTATCAATCTGTCTATTTTTTTCAATTGTCCAATAGCGCTGTATAATTTTGGGATATCGTCAAATTTTGGTTTTTCTTCATCTTTATCAGTGGTTTGATTTTCTATTTCTGATTTTGAAAGGGGCGTTTCTTTTCTGTCTTTTTTTACATATTGCAGACACGTGTTTACGGTTATTCTGTAAATCCAAGTTTTGTAAGATGATGCGCCTCTAAATTTATCTAAATTGTTCCATACGCTAATAAATATTTCCTGAGACAAATCGTTGGCTGTATCTTTATCGCCTTCAACAAATCCCAAACACATTTGTAATACCATGGAGTGGTGTTGGCGATACATTGTTTCAAAAGCTTCGTTTTTACTTTTTCTCATGGACTAAAAAATCATTAACTGTTTTATAAAACCATTCTGCTTGGTCAAACATTAAAAAATGTTTGCTGTTGGTAGCCATTAGAATTTTTTTGTTAGATAAGTTTGAATATTGGTTTTCATAGTGTGCTTTTGCTATTTTAACATCGGGGAAAGACGCACCTAATATTAAGGTTTCGCAGGTTACTTTGCTTAAGCTAGTTCTTAAATCGAGCTTTAATAAATCGGTATATCCATAAACCCAAGTTTCCCTATCAGCTTCTAATATCCAATTTGTTATGATATCTTTTTTATTTTCAATTAATGTCATATTTGAAGCCATCATGGTCGCCATGTTTTTAAATTGTTGGGCATCCATTTCAAGCATTTGTTTATTGTATGGGCTGTCATAATATAGACTTTCCGCTGGTACATTTGGCATCATTACTTCACGCATACAAGGCAATGCCTCAACTATTATAATTTTTGAGACGCGACTCGGTATTTCAGATGCTATATCCACAGCCAGATTTCCGCCCATACTATGACCAACAATAATGAGGTTAGACATATCATTGACTATTATATATTCAATAATTGCCTTTTTGATACTTGAATACCACGGCATTGCTATGGGCGCATTACCATTGAAACCCGCATAGGAAAAGAGATGGGATTTTCTTTCTAAATTTAAGCTCTCAACAGTTTCTTTCCATACGGAACCTGGTGTTGCAAATCCAGGAAGATATAAAATTGGTTTTCCTTGTCCAATGGTTTCTACGATAAAAGGTTTAGGGTTTGAGGTTTCGAGTAGATGTGTTTCTCTAATTAATCCGAAGCTACTTGTCGTGCTTATGGTCATGAGTATTAGGGTGGCAATTCTAATTGATGTTGTCATAATGCTATGGTTTGTATTGGTTTGTATTCCTTTGATTGAAAACATGGTATTTGTTACACTTTGAAATTGTTTTTATGGATTTATTTTTATGGAATGGAAGAAAGTTTTTTCTAATGCATGCTGAACATGTTCAAACCAATTTGCGCTGTTATTCGAAGAGCACAGATTATATTTGATTTGCAACAACAGGCAGCATTTAAGTTTTTCCCTCAACAAACCCATCACTTCACTCATTACTGTTTTAAAAAGTTTGGGCATAGCATTACTTTTGAATCACAACGAGACAACCTCCGCAGAAAAACAGAATTGAATGCATGGGAAAGTCTTAGTCACAATTTTTGTAACTTTAACTAATAAAAAACAGATGAAAAAATTCGCCTTTTTAATGTCCGCAATACTTATTTTGAGTTGTGTTAGCAGCAATTCCGTAACCGAAACCATTGGTGGCAAGACCGTCCCAAAAGATGATGTGGTAAGAATTGCCAATGATGATATTGAATATGAAATCATTATTATAGAGCCTGGTTTCAATACATGGCTGCGATCTATAGCAAGACCAGAAGGTTACTATTCCCAAAATTATATGGAATCCCGAAACATTCTCTACGTCCAAGCTTGGAATGCCAGGGTTTTACAAGGGTTCTCTTATGACCCAAATCTGTATATAATGCAAATCGATTACCAACCCAATATCGATTATGGCTATGAGGTCAACTACCAATTATATAACTATTTCATTTACTTTCAGTTAACTTATAACCAGCGCTTATCAACTTTTATTCCTAGAATTTAGAGTACCTTTGCATGGCAAATTTCAGCTATGCTAGAGCAATTCAAAACCCGTTGGGAAATTAAAGAAAATTGGCAATTACTTTTTCCGTTACTCGGTGTTTTGGGATTGGGTTATTCTGCCTATAGATTGGCTGCGGTGCTGTTAAAGGATCTTCCGCCAGTCCTTGTTCTTCTAACTGCCGGCCTCATTTTTTGGCTTCTACTCAAATTGGTCCTTTTCATTTTTAAAAAACTGAAACACAAATGGGTTGTGGATTACCGTTGGGAAATGATTCGCATCTTTATCGTGTTTGCCATCACTGGATCCTCTTCCCTATTTGTGGGTCGCCCAATTATTGCTCTATTGGGAATTACTAAAGAAAACCTAAACCCTATTGTGTATTGGGTGCTTTTCATTATCATTGGGCTTATTTTCTACCAGATGCTACTGGTCAGTTTTGGCTGGCTTTTCGGCCAATTCAAATTCTTTTGGGAATTTGAGAAAAAGATGCTCAGGCGGTTTGGATTTGGAAAATTTTTAGATTGAACATTTATATGACAGTACAACACCCAAAACAGAGTATTAGACTCGCCATCTTAGTATTGGCGTTTAGCTTGGTGTTGCCTTCCGCCGTGAAATTTACCCACGCTTTTGCCCATCACCAGCATGAGGTCTGTTATGGTGAGGCTCAATCGCATTTTCACAACATCAATCTGGACTGTGATTTTTATAAATTCAAGCTCAATAACAGCTTTTACGTCCCGCTCGTCAATTACGAACTTCAAGATGATTTTAGACAACAACCCCTAAAATCGAAGTACTATACATTCTTAAAAAGTCATCAGCAATTGACCTCCTATCTTCGAGGTCCACCGTGTTTAGTGTCGTATTCCGTATAATTGAATTCACACCAAATCATTTTCAATGAAATACATATTAGTATGTATCGCCTTGTCCTTTGTGGGTATTGGCAATGCGCAAGACTGTGCCTATACATTTAAGGGACAGTTAACCGATTTCCATGATGGCACGCCAATCGCAGGAGCAGCAATTTATTTAAAAGAACGCGATAGCTACACCACCTCAGATATTGATGGAAAATTTACACTCGAAAATTTGTGTAAAGGTCCGCTCACACTCGTCATTTCCCACATAGCCTGTGACACAAAAACGAATACGTATGCCATTACAGGCAATCGCACCGAAACCATATATATGGAGCATCATATTGAGGAGCTCAAAGAGGTTTCGGTAACGGGTCGTACCGCTAGTAAGGAGACCACCACAGCTCAGGAGACGCTTTTAAAGGCCGAAACTATCGATAAATACAGCGCTTTGAATCTTGGTGACGCCCTCAAGGAAGTAGCTGGCGTATCTTCAATCAATACCGGAAGTACCATCGTTAAACCCATGATCAATGGACTGCACAGTAGCAGATTATTGATCTTGAACAACAACGTGCGTCTTCAAGATCAAGAATGGGGCATCGAGCATGCGCCAAATGTGGATATCAATTCTGCAGCCCAAATATCGGTCATTAAAGGATCTGGTGCTTTGGCCTACGGTGGTGATGCCATTGGTGGTGTGGTTGTGATTAACCCCTCACGCATTATCCTAATAGATTCGCTCTACGGAAAAGTAACCACCGGCGCACAAACCAACGGAAGAGGTTACAACATCGCCACCACCGTGAATAAAAGTTTTGCGTCTGGCTGGTTTGGAAGCGTCACCGGCAGTTACAAACAGAACGGGGATTTTGAGGCGCCAGATTATCAATTGACCAATACCGGTGTGAAATCCACAAATTTTTCGCTGCGAACAGGCAAGAAAACCTTTGAAAGCGGTTTTGAAGCCTATTACAGTTATGTCGACAACGAGATTGGTATTTTAAGGGCTTCTCATATTGGGAATATTCAGGATTTGGTAGATGCGATCAATACGCAACAACCATTGATAATTAGGGACTTTAGCTATGCCATTAATGCGCCAAAACAAGAAGTGACCCATCAATTGGCCAAAGCGTCCTATTATAAACGGTTTAAGAATTTCGGGAAGCTGAGCTTGCAATATGATTATCAAAATAACCAACGCTATGAGTATGACATTCGTGTTGGTGACGACCGCGACAAAGCTGCTTTGGATTTAACTTTGCAGACCCATTCAGCAAGGGCAGATGTGGTCGTGGATGCCAAGTACGGCTTAAAGGTTAACTTCGGAATTTTGGGTAATTATCAGAATAATTTTGCCAATCCGGATACTGGGGTGAGACGTTTGATTCCCGATTACGACAAATATGATTTTGGCAGCTATCTCACTTCAGAATATAAGCTGAACAAAAATTGGACCTTGGATGCCGGCCTTCGGTATGACTTCAATCGCATTGATGCCAAAAAATTCTATGAAACCAGCCGTTGGGAAGAACGTGGTTATGACGCCGATTTTTCACAATTTGTGATTGACGATTTAGGTACTCAGTTGTTGACCAATCCAATATTCGATTACCATAACCTTTCAGCATCCGCAGGAGCGAAATACAGAATCAACGAGAAGAGTTACGTGCTAGGTAATTACAGTTTATCAAACCGACCGCCAAACCCTTCAGAATTGTTTAGTGATGGCTTACACCATAGCGCAGCGCGCATCGAATTGGGAGATATAAGGTTGAAACCAGAAACCTCCAACCGCGTTGCTGGGTCTTATCATTATACCGACTCAAAGTTTGATTTGAATGTGGAAGCCTTTTACAACCACATCGACGGTTTTATGTATTTGCAGCCCACAGGTGTTCAACAAACGATTCGTGGGGCGTTCCCAGTTTGGGAGTATCAAAAAACCACAGCCAATCTATACGGGATAGACCTCACAGCCCAATATGCTTTCAATGAACAGTGGCGTATTAAGGACAAATCGGCCTACATTAAGGGAACCGATGAGGATAACAACAGGGATCTTATCGATATGCCTGCGTTCAATACGGTGAATGAATTGATTTACAGTAAACCCGATTGGCACAATTTTTCGGCCAGCCTGCAGAGCGAATGGGTGTTTGAGCAGAAAGCGTTCCCAAATAACAATTTTGAGGTCTTTATCGCTGCGACCAATGAAAATCTTTTAGTGGATATAAGTACGCCGCCTCCAGCTTATCATTTGTTGCATTTTTACACCGATCTGGATTTTAAAGTATCTAAAAACACCAATTTGAATTTGGCCGTGAGCGTCAACAATATTTTGAGTACCAATTATAGAGCTTACCTCAACCGACTCCGTTATTTTGCTGATGACCTCGGAAGGAATGTTGCTTTACAATTACAATTGAATTTTTAATCTTAACCATTTTTATTTTAACAATTAAACACAATTTATTATGAGAAATTACAAATTTTTACTTGTCGCTTTTTTAAGTCTTGGCCTATTTATGGGCTGTTCAAATGATGACGACAACCCTGAACCTGTAAACCAAGAGGAGGTGGTTACCACAATACGAGTGACCTTGACACCAGCAGTTGGAGGCACGCCAATCATCTTCGAGAAACAGGATTTGGATGGCGATGGGCCAGATGAGCCAGTAACAACGGTGTCGGGCGATTTGATGGCTTCGACTATCTATACTGGCAGCATATTGTTACTCAATGAGACCGTAAACCCACCCGAAGTGGTTTCAGAGGAGGTTCAAGAAGAAGATGAAGACCATCAGTTTTTCTTTACGTTTTCTGAGGAATCTGGTTCAGTGGTAACCTATGCCGATGCCGATGGCAATGACAACCCAATTGGGTTGGCCTTTGTACTGACTACTGCGCAAGCTGGTTCAGAAACATTGACCGTGGTGTTGAAACATGAACCCAACAAATCTGCAGCTGGAGTGAGCGAGGGTGATATTACAAACGCAGGTGGCGAGACCGATGTAGAAGCCACTTTTAACTTTGAGGTTGTGAACTGAACGCCTTCATTTCAATTGGTTTTATCTGACGCGATTTTTGAAATCCTTTAGGATAAAACCAATTATTGAATCTATTTACAAGCAAATAAAAGACCTGTAGGTGTTTCGCACTTACAGGTCTTTTTTATTCCAAATTCAAATGTTTCGGATGAACCGAAAATAAAAAATGCTTCAGTCTAATATTTTGATGATTAATCCACGTCAATAGTCTGTTCTTCGGAAGGCTTTTCCGCAGAAAACACATACACATAAAGCCACATCAAGGTAAATGTAGGGATGACATCTGTAAATGGTAAGGCCTCTTCCACAAAGGAAATGGTGGCTGCGATCCTGGATTTTTTGCCCTTATACATTTTGGTCATGATGTACGCCGATGCTGGTGCCCAAATCACATCGCCAAACTCTCCCACACCGGGAATTAGAAAGGTCACATAGCCCACAGCATCCAACAATATACTTCCTGCGAGTTTGATGTATTTGGTGTTTGTCATATTTTAAAAGTTGAGAAACTATCTTTTGAGCCTGTTAAATTAACTAAAAAAACGGAATCTATGGGATTATTGGCTTGAGGTCACTTTCTCGCTACTTGAGGGTCAAGTTTGAAATGTGCAGTTTAAATTTGCCCAGGTTTTCCCGCACCCATGCCAGCGTAAAGCTTCATGAGGC
Organism: Subsaximicrobium wynnwilliamsii; assembly: GCF_007997225.1. Lineage (GTDB taxonomy): Bacteria > Bacteroidota > Bacteroidia > Flavobacteriales > Flavobacteriaceae > Psychroserpens > Psychroserpens wynnwilliamsii. The sequence goes on along the minus strand of NZ_VORM01000027.1, from coordinate 9,316 downwards.
TAACGCCAATCAAAACCACCAAAGCGTAATTCCAATCTTGGCTCACATCATGAATAATCCCAATCAATAGTGGTCCGGTCGCAGCAATCAAATAACCAATGGATTGCACAATTCCCGAAAGTTCTGCGGCGGTATCGGCATCTGTGGAGCGCAACACAATAAGCAACAAGGCGAGCCCGAAGGTGCCACCCAAAACAAACCCGATGATCGAGACCCAAACCGACACCATTCCCAACTCAGGAAACATCAATCCAGCTAAAGAAATGATTTCCAATAGGACCAAAATCACAATGATCAAGCGCTGATCTTTGCGTTTTCCCGCCCATAAGGGGATGATGATGGAGCCTAAAATCCCTGTGGCTTGCGATAAAGACAGCATCCACCCCGCATAGGAAGAGGTGTAACCATCTTCTACTAAAATAGTGGGCAGCCAAGCTAAAACCACATAAAACGCCAAGGACTGTAAACCCATATAGATCGCCATTTTCCAGACCAAAGGGGTGCCACTTAATTTTTTGAGTGCTTCAGTAAAGCCACGTCTAGGGTTTGTTTTTTTAATATGTTTTACACGAAAAGACCAAATGACTAAGGCCAAAAAAGCAGGCACTGCCCAAATGCCCAAGGCGCCGCGCCATCCCCAACCATAGCTCGTTGCCAAAGGTACGCTTATCCCCGCAGCGATTGAAGCTCCTACCGCCATCACGCTGCTGTATAAACTGGTGATTGCACCTGCCCTTTCTGGGAAATTTTGTTTTGTCAAAGCAGGAATCAGGACGTTTCCAAAGGCAATGCCTATCCCTATAAACAAAGTGCCTGCATACAAACCCACCACTCCAAAAAGAGACCGTAATACAATCCCAAAAGTGAGTATAACCAAAGCGCCCAATAAGGTCTTACCAATCCCCAATCGCTTGGTAAATAAAGACGTAAGCATGGAAATAACCCCAAAAGCCAATAAAGGCAAAGTGGTTAGCAATCCCAACCAAGCAGCAGATAAGTTGAGATCTATGCCTATATCTTCTGCTAAAGGCCCAATGCCCGAAAGTGCAGGCCGCAAGTTGAAAGCAATGGCCAAAATAGCAACAATGAGTAAAAATTTGGAGGGCGTGTTGATCTTTTTCATGACATGCTATCTAAAAAGTAGCAAAATTACGCTTATTTATTAGGCAAGTGAAAGTAATGCACCAGAATTGAAAAACGTCCCATCCTATAAAAGCCTTTTAAGCACCAAGCATAAAATATTTTGACTAAATAGTCACTACTTCGCGACTTTACCTGTAAAGTGGTAGGTTCAAGACTTTATAAAATAGTGTGATAAGAGCGACTTCAAGTCAAACATAGCGACCAGAAGCACGATGCCTTCCCATTTTAAGTGTTTAGTGGTTTTCAATGCTATGGTTTACTGACCACATGTCTCTCTATTTTAAACCTACCACCTAGCCGTATTGTATGTGTTAAGCTCTCAAAACCTGTGAGAAGTCAAACAGTAGCTTTTGATTACTTTTAGTTCGCCTGCATCTCGTACACTTCTTGATGCCGTTCTGCAATTGTAGAGACGCTATCCTACACCCCTATTGCTGCAACTGTGTTTGCATTTGAAGCTTTAGATTTAGCCCATTTCGAAATATTAATCTTAAATTTGCGCACCCAAATTCAACAATTATTATAAGCGCTTGTCTTTGAATTACGGCAAGCATAAAGTCCAACTTACCAAAATGAAAACTTCTATTGTTTTTTATATCTTTTTTATATGGTTTTCCATCACTATACAGGCACAGCAAAAAAAGCAATTGCATATCGATCGTACATCAAATCCTCCAAAAATTGATGGGGTTTTAGACGATAGTGTATGGCAAACTGCCGAAAAAGCCCAAGATTTCACCCAATTCAAACCGAATGCAGGTATAAAAGATTCTATTGAAAACCGCACAGTTGTTCAAATGACCTATGATGACGAAGCAGTGTATTTGGCAGCCTATCTTTATGATGATCCAACAAAAATCATGAGCCAATTGACCAGCCGCGATGATTTTGGCCAGACCGATTTCTTCGGATTGATTCTCAACCCCAACAACGATGCCCAAAACGATACCGAATTTTTTGTCTTTAGCTCTGGAGTGCAGGCCGATGCCACATTGACTCCCAGTAACGGTGAGGATTTTGGATGGAATGCGGTTTGGGATAGCGCAGTAAAAATAACCGAAGAAGGATGGGTTTTGGAAATGAAGATCCCCTACCGTTCTTTGCGCTTTGCCAACCGTGAGGTGCAGACTTGGGGAATACAGTTTCACAGACAATTTAGACGCTATCGCTCCCAATACACTTGGAACCCCATTGATATTAGCAAAGGCAACACTGGCCTATACCATGGAGAACTCGTTGGTCTCAAAAACATCAAGCCACCAACCCGTTTAAGCTTCTATCCATTTACCACAGGCATTGTCAATAGTTTTGAAGGCAGAACCGAAACCAATCTTAGATTCGGGATGGACGTTAAGTATGGCATTAGCGAAAATTTTACCTTGGACATGACCTTAATCCCAGATTTTACTCAGGCAGGTTTTGACAATCTCTCCTTAAATCTCGGGCCTTTTGAACAGACCTTTTCTGAACAACGTCAATTTTTTACTGAGGGCGTAAACCTTTTCAATAAAGGCAATTTGTTCTTTTCACGTCGTGTGGGAAGTGCTCCAACAGGTGACACCAACCTAAACGCAAACGAGATTGAGACCAATTACCCTACCACCGTCAAGGTATTGAATGCTGCGAAGATTTCAGGTCGAACCAAAAATGGATTGGGCATTGGTTTTTTCAATGCGATTACTGAAAAAACCTTTGCAAGCCTAAAAGACACACTAAGTGGGAACTCAAGAGAACAATTGGTTGAGCCGCTTTCCAACTACAATATCTTAGTATTAGACCAACAGTTCAATCAAAATTCTTCGGTAAGCATCATTAACACCAATGTGAGTAGAAGTGGTCATTTTAGAGATGCGAATGTGACCGCGGTCATTGCCGATATAACCAACAAACGCAATACCTACAACCTTTATGCTGAGACAAAAATGAGCAGTGTCAATCGACTGGATGGAACCAGCACAGGCTACAGCTCCCGTTTTGTGGCCAGTAAGATCTATGGGAATTACCGTTATAGTTTTGACCATTCGTTTGCCGACACCAAATTTGACATCAACGATCTCGGACTCATTTACAGAAACAACTACAACAATTTTGGCGTCGATTTTGGATATCGCACGTTCAAGCCCACCAAGCATTTTAATAGTTACAACTGGAGCACTTACATTAATTATACCCGTCTAGACAATCCCGGCGTCTATACCGGTAATGGTCTTGGAGCTAGTTTTAACGCAGCCACAAAAGAGACCTTGCACAATTTTGGTGCTAGAATCAATTTGCTACCGGGAAAACAGTTCGATTATTTTGAACCGAGGCGAGAAGGTCGCTACTTCATCTATGAAAATAAAATGGATGCCCGTATTTATATTTCAACCAATTACAACAATACTTTTGCCATTGATGCCAATATTGGAGCTTCCGTCTTTTTTGAAGATCATAGGGATACCAAACAGTACAGTTTTGGTCTTGAGCCACGAGTGCGCTTTAACGATAAATTCTTTTTGGTTTATGAAATTGATTACGACAGGATTTCCCGAGATCGGGGTTATACCAATAATTCCAACGACCTGGATAACGAAATCGTTTTTGGGCAGCGGGATCAAGAAACCATAATCAATAGCATACGTGGATCTTATAGCTTCAATCCCATGCACAGCTTGGAGTTGACATTTAGAAATTATATTTCTACTGTAGATTATGACAATCAGGTCTATTTGCTTCAGGACAATGGGCGTTTATTGAAAACCACCAATTCTTTTTCAGATTTAGGGTTGCAAAGCTCAAACGTCAATTTTAGCACTTGGAACTTGGACCTCAATTATTCTTGGCAATTTGCGCCAGGCAGCTTTTTGACCGCACTCTATAGAAACCAGTTGTTACGACGTGATGCAGCGTCCGATAGGGCTTTTGACGAGACGATTAGTACACTGTTCCAACAGCCTACGCTGCATTCCTTTTCATTACGATTGCAATATTTTATCGATTACAACACAGCTAAAAATCTGTTCAAAAGGGGAACCAAAAGTAATTCCTAATAAAAATGTTCCACAATTGCGACTTTAATCATAAAGTGGTACTTTCAAGACTTTATAAAATAGCATGATAAAAGCGACAAACATTCATAAAAATTACGGAGACCTTCATGTATTGAAAGGTGTGGATCTCGATATCAAAAAAGGGGAGATTGTCTCGATCGTTGGTGCCTCTGGAGCCGGAAAAACCACCTTGCTTCAAATTTTGGGCACTTTAGATCAAATCGATAAAAAAAGCGCCAGTACTTTAGTGATCAACAATACCTCAATCCCCGAGTTGGGCGATAAGGCCTTGGCGCGTTTCCGCAATGCACATATTGGATTTATTTTTCAGTTTCATCAACTGTTACCCGAATTTTCAGCTTTGGAAAATGTGTGCATCCCTGCGTTTATCTTCGGAAAAACAAAAACACAAGCCGAAACCCGAGCCAAAGAACTTTTGGACTTTTTAGGCCTTTCCGATCGTTACCATCACAAACCCAGCGAACTGTCGGGTGGTGAACAACAACGGGTTGCGGTGGCAAGAGCCTTGGTAAACAATCCAGAATTGATCTTTGCCGATGAACCCTCGGGAAATCTGGACAGCGAATCTGCAGAAAACCTACATAACCTCTTTTTCAAACTGCGCGACGAATTTGGTCAAACCTTTGTGATCGTGACCCACAATACAGAGTTGGCAGATATGGCCGATCGTAAATTGACCATGGTTGATGGGCGTGTGATGCCTTAAATTTCAAACTACTTATCGTTCTTGTCCATGACCGTATGTATTGTATGGCCACGCAACCTTTATAGGTCTATGGCATCTTAAGTGCACAATCCCCTTGTTAATGACCAAAAATATCCTGCGCCTTCTCGTGGTAATTTTGACCTTCAATTCTTGTGCTTCAATTTTGAACAGCAGCACAACAGAAGTTAAACTTTATGCGCCCATAGACACTCAAGTCGTCTATAACAATGATACCACAGTTGTAAGCAACGCTTATGTTAAAATCACTGCGCAACGCTCAAAAGACTCCTTACGGGTTCGGGTTGTAAAAGACGCTATTGTTAATGACTTTGCCTTTAAGCGAAAAATCTCTGGTTTATTTTATTTGAATCTCCCCTACACCTATGGACTGGGTTTTTTGGTGGATCTCACCAATCCCAAACGATTTACCTACAGAAAAACCATTAATATTAAAATGGATTCCATGAGTAATTCCTTTTTTATTTCCGAAGAAAAATTAGTGCCTTTTAAACGGAATGATTTCTTTCTCTACACCTCACCATTAATGGCTATTGATGCGTTTTCCCAACCCATGCTTAGCTTAGGTGGCGAATATTTTTTTAAAGATGATGTGAGCATAAGTGCAGAAGCTGGACTAAAATACACCGAAAGACTTAGGTCTAATAGCGCTGTAGATTTGGTAGAAGATCGCAGTCATTCGTTTAGGATGGAACTGAAATGGTACAACATTGCGAGCCTTACCGGCAACGGGAGAATCAATGAATATGTGGGCTTGGAGGCGCGTTTCTTAAGGCATCAATTCACAGACGACATCAATTATACCATTAGCGATGGGGATATTTTTTATGCTCGCAATGAAGATTTTATTGTTCAGAAAAAAGTGAATGTATTCAACATCAAGTATGGATTGAATTTTCCAATCGGGAAACGCTTGTATTTTGACCTCTATACGGGTTTTGGGATACGCTATAAAACGATTAAGAATCCGAACCGTTATTACGATCCCGCTAAGCATCGCAATTATGACGATGAGGATGGATTTCTATTTTGGCCCAACACTAATAATCTTGAGGAAGAGGGCAAACAAAAGCTTTTCAATTTCTCATTGGGCTTCAAGTTTGGGGTCAAGCTTTAGAAACTTTTCTGCTGAAGGAACGCGCTTCTTATAAAACTTCAGAAAATTTCAAAAATCAAATTGTACCCAGGTATTTTGGTCTGTCAAGAAAAGCTTCGGAAATAGCTTTTGTTAAAATCAAAATCCAGCTGCTTTAATAAATCTTATCTTTACAGTTCGTCAATTTCAGAAGATTTATATTAAAAAAAAGAACAGATTGAACAAGAAAGACCTCAAGGAATTTTTAGACACCAAAGCCGAATTTTACAACCACCCCCAATTTATAGAATCAGATCCCATCCAGATTCCGCATCAATTCACACTTAAAGAGGACGTGGAAATCGCAGCATTTTTGACCGCTACCATTTCTTGGGGAAACCGGAAGAGCATCATCAACAATGCCCACAAGATGATGGATTTGTTGCACAATTCGCCTTATGATTTTGTGATGAATCATTCCGAAGCCGATTTAGAGCCCTTGTCAGCTTTTGTCCACCGCACTTTCAATGGTCACGATTTTGTGCAATTCATCAAAAGCCTTCAGCATATTTACAAAAACCATAGGGGTTTGGAAGCCGTATTCGCTGCCAATGTGGATCGTAACAGCCTTCAGCCCGCCATACATCAGTTTAAAAATTCCTTTTTTGAAATCGATCATTTGCCGAGAACAAAAAAACACGTGAGCGATCCCTTGAAAAATTCCGCAGCAAAACGCATCAACATGTTTTTGCGATGGATGGTTCGTAATGACAATAACGGTGTGGACCTTGGTATCTGGCAGTCAATTTCTCCAAGCGCGCTCTCTTGTCCGCTTGATGTGCACTCCGGAAACGTGGCAAGGAAGTTGCGCTTACTCAAACGAAAACAGAATGATGCCAAGGCATTATTAGAATTAGATATGGCGTTAAGACGCTTAGACCAACACGATCCTGTAAAGTATGATTTCGCACTATTTGGATTGGGCGTTTTTGAGAATTTTTAACATAGAAAACCGACCCATCTCATTTATCGTAAGTATCTTACAGAGAAAATTTTCTTACAAATGATTACCCCAGAACTAACAAGAACCGAAGAGGAACGTATAAATTCGCTAAGAACTTATAAAATTTTAGATACCTTACCCGAAACCGATTTTGATAACATCAATAAATTGGTAGCGATGATTTGTGATGTGCCCATCTCACTGATTGCATTAATGGATGAAAAGCGCAACTTTTTCAAATCACATCTCGGCATCCCCTTTAATGAGTCACCTAGAGAGATCTCATTTTGTAACCATACCATCTTGGAGGATGATCTTCTTATTGTCAATGATGCACGAGAAGATGAGCGGTTTCACGACAACCCACTGGTCACTGAGAATAAAGTGGTTTTTTATGCAGGTGCGCCACTTATCAATAAAGAAGGCCTGGCATTGGGCACCATTTGCGTTTACGATTTTAAACCTAGAGATCTCGACGATCACCAAAAAGAAGCTTTGCGAATACTTGCCGTGCAAGTTGTTAACCTGTTTGAGCTGAGAAAGAAAAATATTTTACAAGAAGACGCTGAAAGAGAATTGAAACAACGCTATGAGCATCTCAACGATTTTGCAGGCCACGTCTCTCACGATTTGAAATCGCCCTTGGCGAATATAGAATCGCTCACAAATTTACTGAGAGCGGATGAATCCAATGTCTTTTCTGAAGAATCCCTCGAGTTTCTCAACTATATTGAAGAGTCCACAAATATCCTAAAAGATTATATCGACGGTATTTTAATGTACTACAAGGCAGATGAACTGTTAAAACGCAATACGGAAGATTTCTCCCTATCTGAGCTTACAGAAGACATCGAGAATATCTTGATCCAAAAAAACGATGAGCTAATCCTTACTGAAGATGCCATCATGAAGAACGTCAATAAGGCAGCACTGTCCCAAATACTTATAAACCTGGTGGATAATGCCTTAAAATATAATGACAAGCAGCGCAAAGTCGTTGAGATAAGCTACACCAGTGATTTGTTCCATCATAAATTTACTGTGAGTGACAATGGGATCGGCATTCCTAAAGATAAACAGGAGTTTGTATTCAAAATTTTCAAGACCTTGAAAAAAGACAGCGGAAAAACCAGCACAGGAATCGGCCTGAGCACTGTAAAAAATCTGGTTGAAAAATTGGGTGGAACGATTTCAATCGAATCTGAGAAAGGTAACGGCAGTGCTTTTAGTTTTACCATTGCGAAGTAGGAATTGAGATTTGAGAATTGAGAATTAAGATAAGAGAACAAAGACTTAAGAAAAAAGACGTAAGACTTAGGACTTAAGAATTAGGACTTAAGACTTAAGACTTGATGCTAACCAAATAATGGGCATTTGTTTCTTGATTAACATGCAACATATTCACAATGCGCTTAAATTCAAAAATCTGCAATCGTAAATCGTAAATCGTCAATCAATCTTTTGTTGTTATAAAAATGAGAAAAGACTTTTCAAGTTCTAATTTATGATTAAAGCCTTGATGCCAAATGAAAAAAGAGGATTTGTTTCTTGATTGACATGCATTATATTCACAATGCTCTTAAATTCAAAAATCTGCAATCGTCAATCGTTAATCGTAATCTCAATCGTCAATCAATCTTTTGTTTTTAGAAAACTAAATCACTATGGAATTCAAGTCCATAGGTTTTTTGAAACAGACTGAAAGTCTGTTGAATTCGTGAAATGAATAGCATCTCATTGTGAACGTTTTTGGATAACAAACGGTTTCGTAAAAACCTGCCTACCGGAAAGGAAGTTTCGTGAAATTCGTGGCAAAACATTTTTAGAAGCTAAAGCGAGATGCACTAAAGTGCATAGTTTCAACTCTATTTGAGACCTATGAGAAAGGACGTATCGAGTTCTAATAAATGACTTGATTATAAGCCTTTTTGCCAACTCAACAAAGAGGATTTGTTTCTTGATTGACATGCAATATATTCACAATGCTCTTAAATTCAAAAATCTGCAATCCTCAATCTGCAATCGTTAATCGTTAATCGTCAATCAATCTTTTGTTGTTATAAAAATGAGAAAAGACTTTTCAAGTTCTAATTTATGATTAAAGCCTTGATGCCAAATGAAAAAAGAGGATTTGTTTGTTGATTAACATGCAATATATTCACGATGCTCTTAAATTCAAAAATCTGCAATCGTTAATCGTTAATCGTTAATCGTCAATCGTCAATCAATCTTTTGTTTTTAGAAAACTAAATCACTATGGAATTCAAGTCCATAGGTTTTTTGAAACAGACTGAAAGTCTGTTGAATTCGTGAAATGAATA
>NZ_VORM01000026.1 GCF_007997225.1 Subsaximicrobium wynnwilliamsii | reverse complement strand
ACACCAACATCGGCTTTTCAGCACCGAACAAAATCGGTATGCGAGATTTGTGTAGAAACCCAAAAGAAGTCAAAAGCTTCAATTGGATGAGAAACACACTCGATCTTTGATTTAGAACTGAAAATCAGCATGAGTCTAGCGAGAAGCTGTTGGTGGAAAACACCAACATCGGCTTTTCAGCACCGAACAAAATCGGTATGCGAGATTTGTGTAGAAACCCAAAAGAAGTCAAAAGCTTCAATTGGATGAGAAACACACTCGATCTTTGATTTAGAACTGAAAATCAACATGCATCTAGCGAGAAGATGTTGGTGGAAAACACCAACATCGGCTTATTCTGACACTTGGCTGATTGCTGAGATTAAACCTGCCAGGTTTTGAAAACCTTGCAGGTTGGCCAGCTCGGCAATCACTGAAATAAAAAAGCCATTTCTAAGGTTTCAAAAGAAACTTATGAAATGGCTCACTCTTTACTTATTACTTTTTAGTACTACCCACTACCTACTACCTACTGTCTTCGACCTAATTCGTATTAGAAAGTCTTAACCTCAGCCTTATTCGGCAGGCGGGCTCTCAGGAATCAGTCTACTAAAACCCAATCGCCTTTGTCTAGCAACGGCTCGGCTTGTTTGTATTTTACGGTTTTATTTTCCCCGCTCATCACATGTTTAATGGTCACACGATCGTTTCGTCCAATTTTTGGCTTGTCGCGCACAATGGTTTCGACCACTTCTTGTTGACGTTGGGTATTGCCACCCGCAGCTCTGCTTTGTGCTGCACGCTCATCCATATTAGGGATCTCATCTTTTTGGGTCTCGAATTTTTCTTGTTTGCGTTCTCTAGCTTCCTGAATGGAATTTTGTGTTTCCGACGGTAATTCACCTTTGAATAAAAAGGAAATCACATCTTTATTCACTTCATCAATCATTTGCTTAAACAATTCAAAAGCTTCAAATTTATAGATCAATAAAGGATCTTTTTGCTCGTGAACGGCTAACTGTACCGATTGTTTGAGCTCATCCATTTTACGCAAATGGGTTTTCCAGGCATCGTCAACAATGGCTAAAGTTATGTTCTTCTCAAAGTCGTTGATGAGTTGTTTTCCTTTGGTCTCATAGGCTTTTTCAAGATCTGTAACCACTTGTAGGTTTTTGACCCCATCGGTAAATGGCACCACGATTCTCTTGAATTTATCGCGTTGGTTCAAATACACATTTTCAATGACCGGAAATGCCAATTCTGCATTGCGCTGCATTTTGGCTTTGTAATGTTCATACGCCGCTTTATAGACTTTTCCAGAAATATCCTGAACAGAAAGTTTTTCAAATTCCGCTGCAGTGACCGGGGAACTCATAGAGAAATATCTTATGAGCTCAAACTCGAAGTTCTTATAGTCTGTTGCACCTTTATTGGTTTCGGTAATGCCTTCCGAAGTATCATATATCATATTGGCAAGATCCACGCTAAGACGCTCACCAAACAAAGCATGGTGACGACGTTTGTAGACCACCTCACGTTGGGCGTTCATTACATCGTCATATTCCAAAAGACGCTTACGCACACCATATTGATTTTCTTCCACTTTTTTCTGTGCACGCTCAATGGATTTGGAAATCATGGAATGCTGAATCACTTCGCCTTCCTTCAAGCCCATTTTATCCATCATCTTGGCAATACGTTCGCTACCAAAGAGGCGCATCAAGTTATCTTCTAAAGACACATAAAACTGTGAGCTTCCTGGATCTCCTTGACGTCCGGCACGACCACGTAACTGTCTATCGACACGACGCGAATCATGACGCTCAGTACCTACAATGGCGAGGCCGCCAACTTCTTTTACTTTCTGCACCAACTTGATATCAGTACCACGACCTGCCATGTTGGTGGCAATGGTTACCTGACCGGGTTGGCCAGCTTCCGCCACAATATCGGCCTCTCTTTTATGGAGTTTCGCGTTCAATACATTATGTGGCACTTTTCTTATGGACAACATTTTTCCAAGTAATTCTGAAATCTCTACCGAAGTCGTACCAATCAAGATTGGTCGTCCCGCTTGTGAGAGATTGGTAACCTCATCAATCACGGCATTGTATTTTTCACGTTTGGTCTTGAACACCAAATCCTGTTTGTCGTCACGAGCGATTGGTCTGTTGGTTGGGATTTCAACCACGTCCAATTTATAGATTTCCCAAAACTCGCCAGCTTCCGTTACTGCAGTACCCGTCATACCTGCTAATTTGCGGTACATTCTAAAGTAATTCTGAAGGGTTACCGTTGCAAAAGTCTGTGTGGCATCTTCAATTTTTACATTTTCTTTGGCTTCAATCGCTTGGTGGAGTCCGTCACTGTAACGACGTCCGTCCATGATTCGACCGGTTTGCTCATCAACGATCATGACTTTATTGTCCATGACCACATATTGAATGTCTTTCTCAAAAAGCGCATAGGCTTTTAACAATTGGTTGAGGGTGTGGATCCGTTCTGATTTGATGCCGAATTCTCTAAACAGCTCTTCCTTGGCCTCTGCCTCTTTTTCTTTGGAAAGATTTTGTGCTTCAATCTTGGAGATTTCAATGCCGATTTCTGGCATGACAAAGAAGTCTGGGTTATCCTTTCCTGAAAGGTATTCTACCCCTTTATCACTCAATTCAACTTGATTGTTTTTTTCTTCGATCACATAGTACAAATCGGCATCAACCTTAGGCATTTCCCTATTGTTGTCCTGCATGTAATGGTTTTCGGTTTTTTGAAGTAGAAGTTTGTTGCCTTCCACACTCAAATACTTGATTAAGGCCTTGTTTTTAGGAATTCCTCGGAAAGCACGCAGTAGTAAGAAACCACCTTCTTTGGTGTCGCCTTCGGCAATGAGTTTTTTAGCTTCAGCCAAAACACCAGTTAAATGTTTACGTTGAATGGTAACAATATCGTCAACTTTAGGTTTAAGCTCTGTAAATTCATGACGGTCTCCTTGCGGAATTGGACCAGAAATGATCAAAGGCGTACGGGCATCATCCACTAAAACCGAATCCACCTCATCCACAATGGCGAAATGGTGTGGGCGTTGTACCAAATCATCGGGTGAATGCGCCATGTTATCACGCAAATAGTCGAAACCAAATTCGTTATTGGTGCCATAAGTGATATCGGCTTGGTAAGCTTTCCTTCTTTCTGCGGAATTTGGTCTGTGGTAATCAATACAATCAACGCTCATCCCGTGGAACTCAAAAATTGGTGCCATCCAAGCGCTATCACGTTTTGCCAAATAATCGTTTACCGTTACCAAGTGCACGCCTTTCCCAGAAAGTGCATTGAGATACATGGGAAGCGTCGCCACCACGGTTTTACCCTCACCTGTTTGCATCTCGGCAATCTTACCTTGGTGCATTGCCACACCGCCAATAAGTTGCACGTCATAATGCACCATGTCCCAAGTGATGGGCTTTCCTGCTGCATCCCAGGAGTTATGCCAAATGGCCTGCTCACCATTTAAGGTCACATAATCTTTAGCGCCAGAAACCTCGCGGTCAAACTCGTTGGCCTGTACATGGAGTTCTGTATTTTTCACAAAGCGTTTAGCAGTTTCCTTAATCACAGCAAAAGCTTCGGCCATGATGTCGTTGAGAACGTTTTCTGTTACCGTATAGATATTATCTTTAATACCGTCGATTTCTTCATAATATTCTTCCCGTTCATCAATGTCTTCCGAAGCCTCTGCTTTTTTGAGCAATTCGTCAATACGGTCCTGAAGGGGCTGCCTGGCTTCGGCTATTATGGTTTTGAATTCTGCGGTCTTGGCTCTTAGTCCATCGTGGGACAGGCCCTCTAATTCGCTTTCAAAGGCTTTGACTTGATCTATGATTGGGGAAAGCGATTTGACATCTTGTTTAGATTTATCGCCGACAAATACTTTTAGTACTGAATCTAAAAAACTCATGGATATATTTAAATTTATTTTAATAGTAGTTGATTTGACATCAACGTGTTGTATTGTGTAATCATTGTTGTTTGATAAAGAATCAAGACCCTGCCTACAGGCAGTCACTGCGCTCAAAGATTCAAGTGCAAACCTGCCTGCCAGCAGGGACTTGATTTTGATTAATTGATTCGCAGTTTAGTGTATTCTTTAACTTTTACATATTGTAAAGGCTTTCATAAACTCAAAAAGTTAGCCAAAAACTGTCTTAAATAGCTTTTTGGCAATAATCAAAGATTTTTAATGGGCACTGCTATTTTTTTTAGGTGTTGTTTTAGCCTATCAAAGATAAGGTTTGAGGCTGCCATATTAAAGAATAGCGCACAAAAAAAGTCCCATGACGAGACTTTTTAACTTTTTTTTTATTTGTAAACGCTTGACATTGCGTTTTAATATTCGTCTTCATTCCAGAGATAATCCTCGTCTGTTGGATAATCAGACCAGATTTCCTCGATGGAGTCGTAAGAATCGCCTTCGTCTTCTATCGCTTGTAGGTTTTCAACAACTTCCAAAGGAGCTCCTGTTCTAATCGCGTAGTCAATCAACTCGTCTTTAGTTGCTGGCCAAGGGGCATCACTCAAATAGGATGCAAGTTCTAATGTCCAATACATTTGTTATGCTTTTTAAATTTCTGCAAAAGTAAAATTATAGTTTAGAAAGCCAAGGAAAAAACGAATTAATTACCATTAATTTATAAGAACGTCTCATTTTCACTGAAATATGGCTAGGTTCTAGATATAAAGCGCAGTTAAGCGTTCTTCTGTGGAATCCATTGCACCTCATCAGCCTCCAAGTCATGAGACAACTTTCGTGCCAACACAAATAGGTAGTCAGATAGTCGGTTGAGATAGGTTAGGCTTTCTGGCTGAAACGGTTCGAGGTCGTTTAAAGCACTTGCCAAACGTTCGGCCCTTCTGCAAACACAACGGGCGATATGACAAAATGACACCGTTTGATGGCCGCCAGGCAATACGAAATGTGTCATGGGCGGAAGCGCATCGTTCATCGCATCGATTTCGTTTTCGAGGATATTGATATCAGCTTCGGAAATTTTCGGGATGTTCAAACGTTCCTTTCCGTTTTTGAGTAAGGCCTTTTTAGGATCGGTCGCCAAAGTAGAACCAATGGTAAACAGTCGGTCCTGAATTTTCATGATGATGTCTTTGTAATGCTGATCCATGTCTTGATCGCGTATTAGCCCCAGATGCGAGTTGAGCTCGTCAACCGTGCCGTAGCTATCGATTCTAATATGGTGCTTGGGCACTCTGGTACCGCCAAATAATGCGGTGGTGCCTTTATCTCCTGTTTTGGTGTAAATTTTCATGCTCAAAGTTACGAATTATAGGAATTAATGCGAATTATAATAAGAAATTTCCTGATACCGTCATTGCGAGGGAGGCACGACCGAAGCAAACTGCTGAATTGTAGCTCCAATCATGAGATTGCTTCGTTGCCTTGCTCCTCGCAATGACCACTAACTGAAAGTATCACTCTCAACCAAGCCATCCCTAAGCCTAATGATGCGTTTGGCGTTTGAGGCGATCTCTTCCTCGTGGGTTACCATGATCACGGTATTTCCGGCTTGGTGGATCTCGTCAAAAAGTTTCATGATCTCATCACCCGTTTTAGAGTCCAGGTTTCCGGTAGGCTCATCGGCCAGAATGATGGAAGGGTTATTGACCAGCGCACGACCAAGGGCAACCCGTTGGCGTTGACCACCCGAAAGTTGGTTGGGTTTATGATCCATTCTATCGGCAAGCCCCACGTTTTTTAGCACTTCGGTAGCGCGCTCGATGCGTTGCGCCTTTGATTTGCCCGCATAGACCATCGGCAAAGCCACATTGTCTAAGGCGGTGGTTCTAGGCAGCAAGTTGAAGGTTTGAAAAACGAAGCCAATCTCGGTATTTCTAATATCGGCAAGATCGTCATCGCTCATTTGGCTCACGTCTTTTCCGTTGAGAATGTAGCTGCCAGAGGTAGGGGTGTCTAAACAGCCCAAAAGGTTCATGAGTGTGGATTTACCCGAGCCAGAAGGCCCCATGATGGCGACGTATTCGCCGGTTTTGATATCGAGGTTGATGCCTTTTAAAACGTGAACGGTTTCCTGTCCAAGCTGAAAATCGCGAATGATGTTTCTAATTTCGATGACGTTTCCCATGTGAAGCTAAAAATTGTAAGTGCCTAATCATTAAAACGAAATTATGGTTATCTGGTAAAGAATCAAGACCGCTGCGCTTCTAGAACCAAGACTTAGTTTCAAGTGATTGACGAATAAGTGTTTAATATTATTAATGCTTTAAAAAAATAAAAAGAAATTGCTATAATCGAAATAATAGCAAAATCCTTTAAAAAAGGGTTATGAACGACTTACAAAAACTTTTACCGCACCATCCAAGTGCTCTGCAAGATACAGATTCTTGAAGATATGACGTGTGTTTGAACATCTTGTTACACTCTAATCTTAAAATGTTGCTTTTCTTGCTCGCTTCGGAAAAACACCAAGCCCCAAAAAAAAGTGTCAATGCTTACCGAAACTTTTGGATGCCTTTTAATGAGTTCCCAAGCTTCGTTCATGCCTTTGGACCAATGGATGTCGTCAAAAATAAATACCGATTCGTTGTGTGTTGTTTCTAATAATTCCTCAAAGTAGTGCAAGGTGGCGGACTTAGAATGGTTGCCGTCAAAAAAGATGAGGTCGTAATTTTGCTGTTTTAACTGCGGAAGCAGGTCTTCAAAGCGCCCTGTTTTGAGGCTCACATTATCAATTCCGAAGTGTTTCAATTGGGTTTTGGCCATTTCTGAAGTTTGTGCACAGCCTTCCACAGAAACCACTTGATTTCCTGAAGCCCCAAGTGCCAAGGCCTGCGTGGCAATGCCCAAGTGTGTGCCCAGCTCCAAAGTGGTTTTGGGCTGAAGGTACTTGACCAATCGGAATACTAGTTTTGCCCGTTTTAAAGTGCTGCCTGAATGTTTAGCCATTTGCGAAACCACACGCGTATCTGATTTGAACACTTTGGAGCCAGCCCCAAAATCGTTTATTGCAATTGACTTTTGATCGCTTAATAAAGCGTTTCGGTAAGCTGAAAGTTGCTCGTAGGCCCCGTAATTGCTACTGTCGTAAAAGCACTTCGTAACCAAATCATACACAAAAGGGGAGTGGACCCCGTGTTGGTTGGTGGATGCTGATAGGAATTTAAGGTATTGAAAATATTGAAACATATTGATAATGAACTTGAAACTGAACTTGAACTTGAACTTGAACTTGAAATTGAACTTGAAATTGAAACTGAACTTGAACTTGAACTTGAAATTGAAATTGAAATTGAAATTGAACTTGAACTTGAACTTGATCCCGATTGCTATCGGGAGAACTTGAAAAGTACTCAAATTTTAACTTCGAACTTAGGTTTTTTTAAACCAATAGAAAACTAGAAAGAAAATAGAAAAAAAAGAAGCAGACATCAAATGTTGGTGTACTGAAGTTCCTTTCAAAATTATTCGGGCAACTTTAATTCTTGATGTCTTTAAGCCAATGCACTTGAAACCTTCCGTTGAAAAAAAAGCAGACAGGATTGAAATGATCTAGTGCTTCGATAAGTATTTGAAACACGTGCGAACTTGAACTTGAACTTGAACTTGAACTTGAACTTGAACTTGAACTTGATCCCGATTGCTATCGGGAGAACTTGAAAAGTACTCAAATTTTAACTTCGAACTTAGGTTTTTTTAAACCAATAGAAAACTAGAAAGAAAATAGAAAAGGAGGCAGGTATCAAATCTTGGTGTACTGATGTTCCTTTTAAGATTATTCGGGCAACTTTAATTCTTGATGTCTTTAAGCCAATGCACTTGAAACCTTCCGTTGAAAAAAAGCAGACAGGATTGAAATGATCTAGTGCTTCGATGAGCATTTAAAAATCATACCTACACGTGCGAAATTGAAATTGAACTTGAAATTGATCCCGATTGCTATCGGGAGAACTTGAAAAGTACTCAAATTTTAACTTCGAACTTAAGTTTTTTTAAACCAATAGAAAATTAGAAAGAAAATAGAAAAAATAGGCAGGCGTCAAATCTTGGTGTACTGAAGTTCCTTTCAAAATTATTCGGGCAACTTTAATTCTTGACGTCTTTAAGCCAATGCACTTGAAACCTTCCGTTGAAAAAAAAGCAGACAGGATTGAAATAATCTAGTGCTTTGATGAGCATTTAAAAATCATACCTACACGTGTGAAATTGAAATTGAAATTGAAATTGAACTTGAATTTGAACTTGAACTTGAACTTGAACTTGATCCCGATTGCTATCGGGATCGTCTTCGCCTTCCCCTAGATCTCAATACTCTTGGATTAACACTTCGGTCGGGATATGCAAATTGGCATTCAATTTTCTAATCATATCTAAGGTCAGTTTTCGCTTTTTATTCATTATTTCGCTGACTCGACTTTTAAATCCTATCATTTCTACCAAGTCCTTTTGTTTTAAGCCCAATTGTTCCATTCGGAATTTGATTGCGGAAATAGGGTCTGGCATTTCAATCGGGAAATTGTCGTTTTCGTAATTATTTATTACCATTGCCAAAATCTCTAATTCATCGCCTTCTTCAGTTCCTCTTTTAGCATCAAAAATAAGCTCCAAGCGCTTGAGCACATCTTGGTAATCTGCTTCGTTTCTAATCGGTTTTATTTCCATTTTAAATGTCGTTGGCGTTAACTTTATCGTACTCGCCTGTCTGGATGGTAGGTCTGTAAGAACTGCATATTCATTTCATTTCATTTCATCTTCATCTTCTCCCGATAACTATCGGGATCGTCTTCGTCTCAGGATTGAAATGATCTAGTGCTTCGATAAGCATTTGAAAATCATACCTACATGTGCGAAATTGAACTTGAAATTGAAATTGAACTTGAACTTGATCCCGATTGCTATCGGGAGAACTTGAAAAGTACTCAAATTTTAACTTCGAACTTAGGTTTTTTTGAACCAATAGAAAATTAGAAAGAAAATAGAAAAGGAGGCAGGTATCAAATCTTGGTGTACTGATGTTCCTTTTAAAATTATTCGGGCAACTTTAATTCTTGACGTCTTTAAGCCAATGCACTTGAAACCTTCCGTTGAAATAAAAGCAGACAGGATTGAAATAATCTAGTGCTTTGATGAGCATTTGAAACACGTGCGAACTTGAACTTGAACTTGAACTTGAACTTGATCCCGATTGCTATCGGGATCGGGATCGTCTTCAACTCAACCCTTTCAAATCCCCAAACGTTCCGCCAATTCAAACCAGCGTTTTTCTTTTTTGGCCATGTCGTCTATGATGCGCTGTAGTTTTTTGGAGAGCTCGTTGATCTTGTCTTGGGATAGACTGCTGTCTAAAAACTTCGCTTCCAGTTCTTTTTTGTCCAATTCCAAAGCGCGGATTTTGCTTTCCAGATTCTTGTATTCCTTTTGTTCGTTATAGGATAGTTTTTCAGCTTTATTCTGCTCTTCTTTTTCTTCGGAAACCGATTCGTTCTGGGTTTCTGAAAGCGCTTCCGAAGCATTTGAATCCTCATACTCGCGGTAATCGGAATAGTTGCCCGGGAAATCCTTGACTTTACCTTCACCTTTGAATACAAACAAGTGATCCACGATTTTATCCATAAAGTAACGGTCGTGGGAGACCACCAACAAACAGCCTGGGAAATCCAATAGAAAATCCTCGAGCACATTCAGGGTCACGATGTCCAAATCGTTGGTTGGCTCATCGAGAATCAGGAAATTGGGGTTTTGGATGAGCACAGTACACAAATACAAGCGTTTCTGCTCGCCACCACTCAGTTTTTCAACAAAGTCGTGCTGTTTTTTTCCGTCGAAAAGGAAGCGCTCCAAAAGTTGCTTGGCACTAATTTGTCGGCCTTTGGTCAATGGGATGAACTCGCCAAATTCCTTGATGACCTCAATGACCTTTTGACCCGGTTTGATCTTGATGCCTCCTTGGGTGTAATACCCAAACTTTACCGTCTCGCCAATCACTATTTTGCCACCATCGGGTTGCACGCTGTTGGTCAACATATTGAGGAAGGTGGATTTCCCGGTTCCGTTTTTACCGATGATGCCAATGCGCTCGCCGCGTTTGAAGGTGTATTCAAAATTGTCTAATATCACTTTATCCTCAAAGGATTTAGACACTTTATGGAACTCCACAATCTTGCTGCCCAAGCGCTCCATGTTGATTTCGAGTTCGATGTTGTGGTCTTTTCTGCGTTGGTGGGCGCGTTTCTTGATATCGGAAAAATCATCGATACGGGATTTCGATTTGGTGGTACGCGCTTTGGGTTGGCGGCGCATCCAGTCCAATTCTTTTTTGAAGAGCTGTTTGGCTTTCCCGGTTTCCACCTCTTCTTGGGCGATACGGGTTTCCTTATTTTCTAAATAATAGGTGTAGTTGCCTTTGTAGGTGTACAATTGGCCATGGTCCAATTCAATGATTTCATTGCAAACCCGCTCCAAAAAGTAACGGTCGTGCGTCACCATGAATAAGGTAAACTGGGCTTTGGCGAAGTATTGCTCTAGCCACTCGATCATCTCAAGATCCAAGTGGTTGGTAGGCTCATCGAGAATCAACACATCGGGATTGATAATGAGTGCGTGTGCCAAAGCGAGTCGTTTTACTTGTCCGCCAGACATGGTCTTGATTGTTTGGCTGAGGTCATCCAGTTTCAGTTGAAACAGGATTTGCTTAATCTGTGTCTCGAATTCCCAGGCATTGTTCATGTCCATTTGCTCGAATGCCTTTTGATAGGCGTCGGCATTTTCGGGGTTTTGCAGTGCCTTTTCGTAGTTCTCAATAATCTTCAAGACCGGTAAGTCTGAATTGAAAATGGCTTGT
Source organism: Subsaximicrobium wynnwilliamsii (assembly GCF_007997225.1). Taxonomy (GTDB): domain Bacteria; phylum Bacteroidota; class Bacteroidia; order Flavobacteriales; family Flavobacteriaceae; genus Psychroserpens; species Psychroserpens wynnwilliamsii. Next base: position 53,179 of record NZ_VORM01000026.1, on the reverse strand, counting down.
TCAATGGTCAATTCGGGTTCAAACTCCGGATTTTGGGACAAAAATGCCAACCGGATGCCATTACGGATCACGATTTGCCCATCATCTGGCACATCTGCTCCAGAGAGGATGTTTAAGATGGATGTTTTTCCGCTCCCGTTTTTTGCGACAAAGGCTATTTTATCGTCTTTATGGATGCTAAAGGAAAGATTGGAAAACAATTCCAGTTCTCCGTATGATTTTGAGATGCTCTCAACGTTGATGTAGTTCAAGGTGCTAAATTTTTTGCAAATGTCGGTATATTTTTGCTAGGAGCGTTGAGAATTTAGTACTAAGTACCAAGTACAAAGTATTAAGATGAAAGCAAAATAGAAGCTAGAGGCTAGAGTCTAGAGGCTAGACAAAAGTAATTCAAGTACTGCCATGAGCTGTGAGTGATGAGCGATGAGTCATGAGTGATGAGTGATGAGCCATGAGCCAAGATGAAAGCAAAATAGAAGCTAGAGGCTAGAGTCTAGAGGCTAGACCAAGTACTGCCATGAGCTGTGAGTTATGAGCGATGAGCCAAGATGAAAGCAAAATAGAAGCTAGAGGCTAGAGTCTAGAATCTAGACAAAAGGGCGATGCAAGTACTGCTGATGGCTTTTGAGCCAAATTCCAAATTCCAAACTCACTACCAACTAAGAGCGATGAGCCATGAGCCAAGATGAAAGCAAAATAGAAGCTAGAGGCTAGAGGCTAGACCAAGTACTGCCATGAGCTGTGAGTGATGAGCGCTGAGTGATGAGCCAAGATGAAAGAAAAATAGAAGCTAGAGGCTAGAGTCTAGAGTCTAGACAAAAGTAATTCAAGTACTGCTGAGGGCTTTTGAACCAAAGGGCAAATCCCAAATCCCTAATCCCAAAACCCACTACCCACAACCTACTACCTAATCCCTAACCCCAAATCCCAAACCCACTGCCCACTACCAACTACCCACTACCCCAAACCCCAAACCCCAAACCCCAAACTCCAAATCCACAACCTACTACCTAATCCCTAATCCCTAATCCCTAATCCCTAATCCCACAACCTACTACCTACAACCTAATCCCAAACTCACAACTCACACCCGCCTGTTCCAAAAAAGCGGCGAATAATTTTGATATTGGTGGTGATAGGCTATATTTGTGGCGCAACAAGCATTTTTGCTATGAAAAGATTATTATTGCTTACGGGGCTGGTACTGTGTGTGCTATCCACGTCCTGTATTCCTCATAAAGATATTGTATATCTCCAAAATAAATCCACTGCCACAGATTCGATGCAAGTTATGGTGGAGCAACAAAAGCCATATCGCATTCAAATCAATGACATTTTGAACATACGTATCAAAGTGTTGGATCAGGATGATGTGACCATATTTAACCCTATTGGTGAGGGCAGTATGAATGCCAGTGCTTCGGAACGCGCTTATTTTGATGGCTTTACAGTAGATGTGCACGGCAACATTAGAATCCCTGAGCTTGGTGATATGAACGTTTTGGGCTTTACTACGGAAGCCATTGAGACCAGAATCAAGGACAAATTGCTGGAAGAACAGTTTAAGGAAACCGCCAATATTTTTATCACGGTAAAATTGGCAGGCTTGCGCTACACGGCATTTGGAGAAGTTGGCAGTCCTGGGAGTACGGTCTTGTTTATGGAGCGGGTCAACATCTATGAGGCCATCGCCAATGTGGGCGAAATTCCAATAACGGGAAACCGAAAAGAAGTGAAGATCATTAGGCAGTATCCGCAAGGGCAGAAGATTCATGAACTGGATCTTACCGATGTCAATGTGATGCAGTCGCCTTATTATTACATACAACCCAATGATATGATTTACGTGATGCCCCTAAAGCAGAAAACCTACGGTACGGGCACCACAGGTCGTGAATCGCTGGCTACCATTGTAGGTATTTTGTCTTTGGTAACCACCACCATATTACTCATCGATCGTATTTAAATAGAAATCAATTAGCATGTCAGAATTCGATTATCAAGACAGGGAACAATCTGAACCAAGTGGCACCACCTTCGATTTTAGGGGCTATTTGTTCAAGGTGTTGAACTTATGGAAGTTCGTTTTGGTTTGCATTGGGGTGGCTTTGATTATCGCTTACCTCATCAATGTGCGAAAGCCCAATGTTTATAAGCTGAGTTCCCTTATTTCCGTAGAAAGCGAGCAAAACCCATTCTTTACCGCCAATACCAGTATTTCCTTCAACTGGGGAGGCGTTTCTGGAAAGACGGGGAAAGTCATGACCACGGTTAAAACGAGAACGCATAATGAGCTGGTGGTGGATTCGCTTCAATATTACATGAACTATCTCAAGGAAGGCAAATACCGCTTGGAGGACATCTATAAAAATGCGCCTTTTGTGGTTAGTTTGGATCAAACCAAAGGGCAGCTCTTGGGCCAGCCTATTGGGATTCGGTTTTTGGGGGAGAATCAATTTGAGGTCTTTATGGAGTTTGAATCTGAAGGCATTCAGTTGCAATCTTATGGCTCTAAGGAAAAGATGAGCGGGAAGGTGGCGCTAGGGCCTTTCAGCAAGCGTTTTTCCTTTGGTGAAACCATCAATCTTCCGTTCTTTAACGCGACCATAAAGGCTCGCGAAGGCAGTTCGGTTGCTAAGGGTGAGGTGTATTACGTAAACTTTCTCAATTATGATTCCGTCGTCAATAAATATCAAAATGATGTTGCCATTGCTGCTTCTGCGGGAAATGCCTCTGCGGTTTTAGTACTGAGTCTGGCGGGAAGCAATAAGGCCAAGATCGTGGATTATCTCAATGCCACCTCGGCGATCTTGAGCAGGACAGAACTGGAACGCAAAAACCTCTATGCCACCAACACCATCAAGTTTATTGATAGTAGTTTGAATGCGGTCAATGATAACCTCAAGGATGTGACCACGGAAATGAACCAATTTCGTACTGAAAATAAGCTCTTCGATATTACTGCGGAAATGGGCATGATTTCCGACAAGTTGCGTGCCTTCGATTTGAGTAAGGAAGCCGAAAAAGCCAAACTCAGCTATCTCAATTCGCTGGAAAACTACTTACGTACCAAAACCGATTACACCAAGATTGCTGCCCCTTCTTCCGTAGGGATTGAAGAGACCAACATTCTATCCAGTGTTATGAAGATCACGGCCTTGTCCATTGAGCGCCAATCCAAGGAATATACGGTGCAAGAAGGCAATTTGATATTCAAGGATATTGACAGGCAAATCGATGCCGAGAAAAATGTATTGTTGGAGACCATCAGTACCACCCAACAAACCATTGGGATCAATCTCAATACCATCAACAATAATATCGCCAGGTTAGAGTCCGAACTTGGTGAGATGCCCGAAGACCAGCAGCAGTTCCTCAAGATCCAACGCAAGATGGATATTAGCCAAGAGGCCTATAATATTTATTTGACCAAACGTGGCGAGGCCGCCATTGTAAAGGCTGCTAACGTATCAGACATCAGTACCATAGACGAGGCCAAGGATATTGGTGGCGGTCGTATTGGCCCCAACCACAGTCTCAATTACATGATGGCACTCATGCTGGGGTTCTTCAGTCCCATGTTTCTCATTTTTGTAGTGTTCCTGTTAGACAATACCATTCATGGCTCTGATGAGATCCAGCGCTTATCCAACATCCCCATACTCGGGCTGATTGGTAAGTACAATTACAAGAATAACCTGGTGGTGTTTGAAAAGCCGAAGTCGGCAGTGGCAGAATCCTTCCGGTCCATCCGTTCGAGCCTGCAATTTCTCTATAAGAAGCAAGGCAAGGAAGGCGTTGGAAAAACGCTTATGGTGACCTCTTCGGTTAGTGGCGAGGGAAAAACCTTTACCTCCATCAATATTGCCACGGTGTACGCGCTGTCTGGCAAAAAAACCATTCTGCTGGGCTTGGATTTACGTAAGCCCAAGATCTTTGGCGATTTCGGGATGACAAACGATCGTGGGATGGTTAATTATCTCATTGGTGAGAGCACATTTGAAGAGATTAGAAGCGACTCGCAAATTGCGAATCTGGATGTGATTCCCTCAGGGCCGGTACCTCCAAACCCTTCGGAATTATTGATGTCTGATCAACTGAAGCATTTGATTGCAGAGCTGCGTCAGCAATACGATATGATAATATTGGACACCCCGCCCATGGGCTTGGTGACCGATGCGCTTGAACTGACCCAATACGCCGATGCCACCATCTTTATGGTGCGCCTGGATTATACCAAAAAAGGCATGTTGTCTTTGATCAACGCCAAATACCGCATAGGAGAGGTCAAAAATATTAGCTTCGTGCTCAACTTCTACAAGCATAAAACCAATCATAATTATGGCTATGGCTATGGTTATGGCTATGGTTACGGCTATGGATATGGCGTCTATGGAAACGCGTATCACGAAAGTAACCGCAAGAAATCGTTGTGGGGGAAGTTTAGGAAGTTTATTAATCAGACGGGGGGGTAGGTTCTCTGTTCTCTGTTGTGGGTTTTGGGTAGTAGGTCTTTTTGGGCTTTGGAGTGTTTGACCTAAGACGTAAGACGTAAGACTGTTTGACTTAGGACTTGTTACGATTGATGTTTTTTGTTGGGATTGTTTATTGTAAATTCGCTCCAACAGCTCAAAACTCAAAGCTCAAAACTAACAGCTCATCGCCACTTCTCACAGCTAACATAAGTTCTCAGTCATGATCTCAATTTTCCTTAATTTTAACAGACAACAGACAACAGACAACAGACAACAGCTCACAACTCACAACTCACGTCTCACAGCTAACATAAGTTCTCAGTCATGGTCTCAATTTTCCTTAATTTTAACGGATAACGAATAACAGACAACAGACAACAGCTCACAGCTCAAAGCTCACGACTCAAAGCTCACGGCTCGGGGATTGTTAGAGGGTGGAAACATAGAGGATAGACCGCTGCGCTTATAGAATATAGAAAATAGACTTGATTGTGACTAAACGAGGAGCTGAAGTGGGGTTGTCGGTTCTCGGTTCTCGGTTCTCGGTTCTTGGTTGTGGGTTGTAGGTAGTAGGTCTTTTTGGGCTTTAGAGTGTTTGACCTAAGACGTAAGACTGTTTGACTTAGGACTTGTTACGATTGATTTTTGTGCTGGGATTGTTATATTAAATTCGCACCAACAGCCAACAGCCAACAGCTCAAAGCTCACGTCTCACAGCTCACGTCTCACTCAGGACTTGTTACGATTGATTTTTGTGTTGGGATAGTTTGGAGGCTAGAGGTTAGAGGGTAGAAAATAGACTTAGGACGTAAGACTGTTTGACTTAGGACTTGTTACGATTGATGTTTTTTGTTGGGATTGTTTATTGTAAATTCGCTCCAACAGCTCAAAACTCAAAGCTCAAAACTAACAGCTCATCGCCACTTCTCACAGCTAACATAAGTTCTCAGTCATGATCTCAATTTTCCTTAATTTTAACAGACAACAGACAACAGACAACAGACAACAGCTCACAACTCACAACTCACGTCTCACAGCTAACATAAGTTCTCAGTCATGGTCTCAATTTTCCTTAATTTTAACGGATAACGGATAACAGACAACAGCCAACAGCCAACAGCTCAAAGCTCACGTCTCACAGCTCACAGCTCACTCAGGACTTGTTACGATTGATGTTTTTTGTTGGGATTGTTATATTAAATTCGCTCCAACAGCTCACAACTCAAAGCTCACGACTCAAAGCTCATGGCTCGGGGATTGTTAGAGGGTAGAAACATAGAGGATAGACCGCTGCGCTTATAGAATATAGAAAATAGACTTGATTGTGACTAAACGAGGAGCTGGAGAGGGGTTTTCGGTTCTCTGTTCTCTGTTCTCGGTTGTGGGTTGTAGGTGGTAGGTTTTGGGTAGTAGGTCTTTTTGGGCTTTGGAGTGTTTGACCTAAGACGTAAGACTGTTTGACTTAGGACTTGTTACGATTGATATTTGTGTTGGGATAGTTTGGAGGCTAGAGGTTAGAGGGTAGAAAATAGACTTAGGACGTAAGACTGTTTGACTTAGGACTTGTTACGATTGATGTTTTTTGTTGGGATTGTTTATTGCAAATTCGCTCCAACAGCTCACAACTCAAAGCTCACGTCTCACAGCTCACAGCTCACTCAGGACTTGTTACGATTGATCTTTGTGTTGAGATTGTTGTTTTTGGTTCGCTCTAAATGCCAACAGCTCAAAACTCAAAGCTCACGTCTCACAGCTCACTCAGGACTTGTTACGATTGATTTTTGTGCTGGGATTGTTATATTAAATTCGCACCAACAGCCAACAGCCAACAGCCAACAGCCAACAGCCAACAGCTCAAAGCTCACGTCTCACGTCTCACGTCTCACAGCTCACAGCTCACTCAGGACTTGTTACGATTGATCTTTGTGCTGGGATTGTTGTTTTTGGTTCGCTCTAGCGGCCAACAGCCAACAGCTCAAAGCTCACGTCTCAAAGCTCATGGCTCGGGAGTTGTTTAGAGGGTAGAAACATAGAGGATAGACCGCTGCGCTTATAGAATATAGAAAATAGACTTAGGACGTAAGACTGTTTGACTTAGGACTTGTTACGATTGATTTTTGTGCTGGGATTGTTATATTAAATTCGCACCAACAGCCAACAGCCAACAGCCAACAGCTCAAAGCTCACGTCTCACAGCTCACAGCTCACTCAGGACTTGTTACGATTGATGTTTTTTGTTGGGATTGTTATATTAAATTCGCTCCAACAGCTCACAACTCAAAGCTCACGACTCAAAGCTCATGGCTCGGGAGTTGTTTAGAGGGTAGAAACATAGAGGATAGACCGCTGCGCTTATAGAATATAGAAAATAGACTTGATTGTGACTTGCGATTGGCGGTGGTCGTTTTTATGATGCTATTTCTCTCGCAAACCTGCCTGCCGGTAGGTAGGGGCGCGGAGGCGCAAAGTTGATTGTTGTCCCCTAAATTCTCAAAGGGGACTTTTCTCCCTTTTATTTGAGCTGGTGGGTGTTTGTTGTTGATTCGACGCGTCATAAAGTACGTTGTTCTCTGTGCATCTCTGTGCAATCTCCGTGGATCTCTGTGTAATAACTCATGTTGATGAATTGGTTACTCCAAATTCCAAAAGTTACTGCTTAACTTCATTAGGGAAAAGTATCTTCTTTTTTTAATACATTTACCCATTGCGCTTGGTTGAAACAGCGCTTTAATTATAAACATGTGATTCCAGATGATCAATTCCAAACAGTTGTTAGTTAAGCGCGGGTTTGACTTGCTGCTGGGCTTTGCATTGCTTCCTTTTTTGGTGATTCCTGTGGTGTTGCTGGTTGTTTTGGCGACTGTGGATACACGATGTTTTGGATGGTTTGCGCAGGAACGGGTGGGGCAGCATGGGCGCTTGTTTCGCATGTTTAAGATCAGGACGCTTCGGGTGGAGCCGCACGCCTTGGGTGATTTGGATGCCAGTGCTTCTAGCTTTGGACGTTTTTTAAGACGGTACAAACTCGATGAATTGCCACAGCTTTTCAATGTGCTTTTTGGGCAGATGAGTTTTGTGGGGCCGCGACCAGATGTGCCAGGTTTTGCCGATGCGCTTAAGGGTGCAGATCGTATGATCTTAAAGGTAAAGCCAGGCATTACAGGGCCTGCCAGTTTAAAGTACCAACACGAAGCGCAGCTTTTGGCGCAACAGGCGCAGCCCGAGGTCTATAATCGGGAGGTTATTTGGGCTGATAAAGTGAAAATCAATAAAGCATACGTGGAGACTTATCGTTTTTCCTTAGATTTGCGTCTTCTTTTAAAATCAATATTCAGCTAAAACTATTCAAATGGGTTCCTTAGGAAAAAAAATAAGTGTTATCGGGTTGGGCTACGTGGGCTTGCCATTGGCAGTTGAATTTGCCAAAAAGTTTCTGGTGGTGGGATTCGACATCAATGAAAAACGCATTGCAGAGTTGCAGCAAGGGGTGGACAAGACCTTGGAAGTCTCTTCCGAAGAACTCAAAGCCGTATTGGTAAGCGATGCCTCTGCCCAAAAAGGCTTGCTGGTAACCCATAATGCGGAAGACATTGCCGATACGCAAATCTACATCGTGACTGTGCCCACGCCAACCGATGCCATGAAACGGCCGGTATTCACACCCTTGATCAAATCCAGTGAAACGGTTGGGAAGGTCTTATCCAAAGGGGATATCGTGATTTATGAATCTACCGTCTATCCGGGCGTGACCGAAGACATTTGCGTGCCCATCTTAGAGGCGCAGTCTGGTATGGTTTTCAACACCGATTTCTTTGCGGGCTATTCCCCAGAGCGCATCAATCCGGGAGACAAGGTGCATACCGTGACCAAGATCCTTAAAGTGACTTCAGGTTCCACCCCAGCCATTGCTGAGGAAGTGGACCAACTCTATAAAAGCATTATAACCGCAGGCACCCATAAAGCGGCCTCGATCAAGGTGGCCGAAGCTGCCAAAGTGATTGAGAATTCACAGCGGGACATCAATATTGCCTTCGTGAATGAATTGTCCAAGATTTTCAGATTGCTGGATATCGATACCAAGGCGGTGTTGGAAGCTGCCGGTACCAAATGGAACTTCATTAAATTCTCCCCAGGTTTGGTAGGCGGCCATTGCATTGGTGTGGATCCCTATTATTTGGCACAGAAAGCGATTGAATCGGGATACGATCCTGAGATCATTCTGGCAGGTCGGAAAATGAACGACAGTATGGGGCCTTATGTGGCTACGGAAACCGTTAAAATGATGATCCATAAAGGCGCGCGCATCAAAGACAGCAATGTGTTGGTACTGGGGATTACCTTTAAGGAAAACTGTCCCGACATTAGAAATTCGCGGGTCATTGATATCATTGAGGAGTTTCAGTCGTACAACATCAATGTGGATGTTTATGATCCCTGGGCTTCTTCCGAAGCTGTAAAAGAAGAATACGGCTTGGATCTAATTTCCGAAGCAGGCCAACTAAAAACCGAATACGATGCCATTGTTTTGGCCGTTGCACACCATCAATTCCTGGAGATGGATCTTGTGAGCCTTAAATCCAATGTCGCCGTGATTTTCGATGTCAAAAGCCTTTTGCCTTACCATATAACCGACGCCCGACTCTAATGTACGACCATAAATACCATAGCGAAGATTTATCAAAACTGAATGTGCTCGTCACCGGCGGGGCAGGATTTATAGGCTCCAACATTGTGGAGTACCTGCTTAAATACAAGGTCAACAAAGTGCGGGTCTTGGATGATTTTTCCAACGGTCACCGCGAGAATCTGAGTGCTTTTGAGCAGCATCCTGCTTTCGAATTGATGCCAGGCGATATTCGGGATTTGGACACCTGTAAAGCCGCCATGGCCGATATGGATTATGTGAGTCATCAAGCCGCTTTGGGCTCTGTACCGCGTTCCATCAACGACCCTGCGACCACCAATGCGGTCAATATTTCCGGCTTTCTCAATATGATGATTGCGCTTAAAGACAGCAAGCGTGTGAAGCGGATGGTGTATGCGGCCTCCAGTTCTACCTATGGCGACAGCAAAGCATTGCCCAAAGTGGAAGACAACATCGGGAAACCCTTGTCCCCTTATGCGGTCACTAAATACGTGAATGAGCTGTATGCTGAGGTCTTCGGAAGTACCTACAACACCGATACCATCGGGCTGCGCTATTTCAACATCTTCGGGCCCAGACAGAGTCCGGAAGGCGCCTATGCCGCAGTGATTCCTTTATTCATGCAAGCGCTTAAAGACGGCATCCCGCCCAAGATCAATGGGGATGGCGAGCAAACCCGTGATTTTACCTTTGTGGACAATGCCGTGCAGGCCAACATACGCGGACTCTTTGCTTCGGAAGCTGCCAAGAACCAAGTCTTCAATATTGCTTGTGGGGAACGGATTAGTGTCAACAAGCTCTGGGATTTTTTAAGCGAAGCCGCGGGTAAAGACCTCAAACCCATCTATGGTGCTTCGCGTCAAGGTGATGTTCGGGATTCGCTGGCCGATATTTCCAAGGCGGAAACGTTGTTGGGCTATGCGCCTAGTTTCACGGTTAAGGAAGGGCTGGGGGTTACTTGGGATTCTTGGGTCGAAGATTAGTTTACAGTCTCAGTTTTCGGTCTTCAGTCTCGGTCTCAGTTGTGGTTGCGGTCGTCTCTCATGGCTATCATTGCGGGTCACGACTTGGGGCTTGGGCTTGGTTTTCTCTCGTAGAGACGCAGAGACGCAGAGGCGCAAAGTTGTTTTCAGTCTTCAGTCGCAGTCGCAGTTGTGGTTGCGGTCGTCTCTCATGGCTATCATTGCGGGTCACGACTTGGGGCTGGGGCTTGGTTTTCTCTCGCAGAGACGCAGAGGCGCAAAGTTGTTTTAAGTCTACAGTTTTCAGTCTTCAGTCGCAGTCGCAGTTTTTGATTATGACTAACCTGCAAGGTTTTTTTAACCTTGTAGGTTTAAGATGCTAGGAAACGCTGATGACGCTGATCCTTGCTGGTTTTCGCCGATTTATTATTGGTGGTTCTCGGTTGCAGATAGATTGCCACGTTGCTAAATTCGTTAGGTGCTCTCATAGAAACGATGTTTTCTTTCGAGTAATCCTCGCAATGACGGTGGAATTGGCTCGCAATGACGGTAAAAACAACACTTGTGAAACCAGGTTTTGCATACTTACTTACCAATAAGAACAACACGACGCTTTACGTTGGTTCTACATCAAGGCTCGTACAACGCATTAAGCAACACAAAGAAAAATTCTTTCCAAAGTCCTTTAGCGCGCAATATAATTTGAACAAACTGGTCTATTTTGAGGCTTTTCAAATGATTGGTGACGCGGTTGGTCGCGAGCAGCAATTGAAGGCTGGCAATAGGGCCAAAAAGGTGGCGCTGATAAATGGCGCAAATCCTGAATGGCTTGATTTGTATGAGGAGGTGAAGCAGTTGTTTGGTAGTGATGCCGAGGAATGATTGGAGCTGTAGTTTGTGTTTGTTCGGCGTTGTGAGCCTGCCTATGCCGGCAGGCAGGCCTGCCTGGTCGGCAGGTGGGGATGAGGGACGAAGCAATCTCATGAAAGGAAGAACTACAGTTGGGCAGATTGCTTCAGTCGTTAACTGCGTTAAGTACCCTCATGGAAACGCTGTTTCCATTCGCGTAGCCTTCGCAATGACGGTATAAAGGTAATAATCCCTCCCTTGCAATGAGGATTTTTGTTGGCTTTCGCGCCGCCCCTTATTAACCGTCATTGCGAGCCTGCCTATGCCGGCAGGCAGGCCTGCCTATGCCGGCAGGCAGGCCTGCCTATGCCGGCAGGCAGGGACGCAGGAGGAAGCAATCTCATGAGCGGAAGAACTACAGTTGGGCAGATTGCTTCAGTCGTTAACTGCGTTAAGTACCCTTATGGAAACGGTGTTTCCACTCGAGTAACCCTCGCAATGACGGTATAAAGGTGGTCGTGCCTCCCTCGCGATGAGGATTTTTATTGGCTTTCGCGCCGCCCCTTATTAACCGTCATTGCGAGCCTGCCTATGCCGGCAGGCAGGCCTGCCTATGCCGGCAGGCAGGCCTGCCTAAATGACGGCAGGCAAGCCTGCCTATGCCGGCAGGCAGGTTCGCTAACGCATCGGGCGTTTTGATTTTTTTAGGTTTAGTAATTCTGCTCTTAATCATGAGGTCCCTGCTTTCGCAGGGACTTGTTTTTAATCTTTCCTCTTTCCGCCCTATTATCTATGGAATTGCTATATTAGCCCCATCAATAAAATGAGCTATTTTGAGTGCCACTAATTCTGACGATTGGTTATACACCATCTCTTCCAAAAACAAATTGATTGATATCAACTTCAAAGAGATTTGGAGGTATCGGGATTTGTTGCTATTGTTTGTGAAGCGCGATATTGTCACGGTTTATAAACAAACTATTTTAGGGCCGTTGTGGTATGTGATCCAACCGCTTTTTACTTCAGTGATCTTTACCTTGGTTTTCAATAATCTTGGGAGTATCAGTACCGGAGGTGTGCCCCCGTTTCTCTTTAATTTGGCTGGGATTACGGCTTGGAATTACTTTAATGCCTGTTTAACAGGGACTAGCGATACCTTCAAACAGAATGCGGGTATTTTTGGCAAGGTCTATTTCCCGAGAGTGATTATGCCCATGTCGGTTACGATTTCCAACTTATTGAAATTCTTTATACAGCTGTTTATTTTCGCTGGATTTTATATCTATTATTATAGCAGTGGGGCTGAAGTTGCCGTCAATAGCAACGTCTTGCTGTTCCCGGTGTACGTGATCATGATGGCCTTGTTGGGGCTTGGCGCGGGGATGATTCTGTCGTCCATGACCACCAAGTATCGCGACATGACGGTGGTGATTGGCTTTGCGGTGTCTTTGCTGATGTACATGTCGGCGGTGCCTTATCCGCTCTCTGAAGCACGCAAGAAATTCCCAACTTTGGTGGCCGATTTTGTGGAATACAATCCGGTAACCCAGATTATTGAAGGCTTTCGGTACATGTTGTTGAGTACGGGATCTTTTAGTTGGAGCGGTTTTTTCTATACCTTGGTGTTTAGTATGGTTTTGTTCTTAGTAGGGATTGTGGTTTTTAATAGAACGGAGAAGACGTTTATTGATACAGTTTGATCGAATTACGATTTTTAAATGTCGAATATCGATTTTTGAATAACGAATATCGAAGTTAGAATTAAAACACACACCGTCATTGCGAGGACGCAGGACGAAGCAATCTCATGAAAGAAGTAACCCCCTAACCAACAAGTTGCGTCGCTTTGCTCCTAATGAAGAATACAAATTACCCCGCTTTGCGCCCAATGATGAAAGAAAAGAAAAAAAAAGATTTTTGATTAACGATTACATAATATGACCAATTTTTTGATTACTGGAGGTGCTGGTAATATTGGAAGTGCCTTGGCTTCACGTTTAGCTGAAACTGAAGATAACCAGATTACCATTATTGACAACCTGTCTACAGGACATCGCAGCAAAATACCACAGGCTGATAATGTGACCTTTATCAATGCCAACGTCAACGATTACAATGATATTCTCCCTGTTTTTGGGCGTTTTGATTTTGATTATGTGTTTCATTTTGCTGCTGTGGTGGGGGTCCAACGCACTTTAGAACATCCTGTAGCCGTGTTGGAAGACATTGAAGGGATTAAGAACGTGTTATCGATTTCAAAAAACTCAGGTGTGAAACGTGTGTTTTATTCCAGTTCTTCCGAAGTATATGGGGAGCCTTTTGAGATTCCGCAGAACGAAAATACCACCCCTTTAAATTCGCGTTTGCCTTACGCCATTGTAAAAAATGTGGGCGAAGCTTTTTTTAGATCCTATGAAAAGGAATACGGCATGCCCTATACTATTTTTCGTTTTTTCAATACCTATGGCCCGCATCAAAGTCAGGACTTTGTGGTGCCTAAATTCTTAAAGGCTGCTTTAGCGGGAGAGCCCTTGCAAATCCATGGTGATGGGATGCAGACCCGTTCGTTCTGCTATATTGACGATACCATAGACACCTGTATAAAAACGCTAGAGCAAGACTATAAAAACACGGTTTTAAATGTGGGCAATGATAAGGAGATGACGGTTTTGGAGCTTGCCAATAAAATAATCCATATTACAGGCTCACGTTCTGAAATCGAACATTTACCGGCCTTGATTGAAGGCGATATGCGCCGGCGTTGTCCTGATGTTACTAAAATGAAAACAATTTTGCAGCGCGAGCTGACCTCATTGGATGAAGGGATGCAAAAAATGATACACTATTATGAGTCTAACGATTTTTGAATGTCGAATATCGAATTATGAATAACGAATGATGAAGTTGGCTTTTGTTCTCAAATTTTGACTTTACCAAACAACACACAACACACAACACACAACACACAACACACAACACACAACACACAACAGAAAACAGACAACAGAAAACAGAAAACAGACAACAGAAAACTGACAACTGAAAACTGAAATATGAGTAACAACAACAAAGACATCATCCTAGTCGCCGAGAACATCAGCAAACAATACCGATTGGGAGTGGTGGGTACGGGCACGCTTAGCCATGATCTTAATAGATGGTGGCACCGGGTGCGTGGCAAGGAAGACCCGTTTTTGAAGGTGGGAGAGGTTAATGACCGCAGTACCTCCGGTAGCTCTGATTATGCTTGGGCCTTGCGGGATATTAATTTTGAGGTGCAACGCGGCGAGGTGCTTGGTATTATTGGTAAAAATGGGGCCGGGAAATCGACCTTGTTGAAGATTCTATCACGGGTGACCAGCCCCACTACTGGAGAGATCAAGACCAAGGGGCGGATTGCCTCGTTGTTGGAAGTAGGCACTGGCTTTCATCCTGAGTTGACGGGGCGTGAGAATATTTATTTGAACGGTGCCATTTTAGGCATGTCTAAGGCGGAGATCAAGGCCAAAGAGGAAGAGATCATCGAGTTCTCAGGTTGCCAGCGTTATGTGGATACGCCAGTGAAACGCTACTCCTCGGGGATGCGGGTGCGCTTGGCCTTTGCGGTGGCAGCACATTTGGAGCCTGATATTTTAGTGATTGATGAGGTTTTGGCGGTGGGTGATGCTGAGTTTCAAAAAAAGGCGATTGGGAAGATGCAGGATATTTCTAAAGGTGAAGGGCGAACGGTGTTGTTTGTGAGTCATAATATGGCTGCGGTAAAGAGTTTGTGTACGCGAGCGATTGTTTTGGAAAATGGGGTTAGCGTTTTTGAGGGGGATACGGATGCTGCGGTAGATTTTTATTTACATAACGAGAAATTGCTTATAAAATCGAAATTGTTAGAACTTACGGATAGAATAGGCAGTGGAAAAGTCCTCTTTTCAAAATTTGAAATATTGAATATTGAAAATAAAATTTTGAGTGCCGCCATGTCAGGGGAGTATATTAAGCTAAGAGTGCATTTTCATGCTCATGAAGTAGTTCAATTAAAAAATTGTAGAATAAGTATATCAGTTAAAAAAGACGAAAGAGATTATATAGTCCTTTCGTCAGAATTAGTATTGAACTACAATTTGAATTTGACTAATTCGGAAAAAGTTGATTTTATTCTCGAGAAATTTCCTTTAAGTAAAGGATTATACAAGATTGAGTTGTTTCTGGAATCAGAAAGAGAAATAATAGATTGGATAAAGAATGCTTCAGATCTACATGTCGAAAATGGCGATTTTTATGGGATTGGTAAAAGCTATCCTAAAGGTTGGGAAGGGAAAACTGTATTAGTAGAAAATAAAATTGAGGTGTCATGAAGAGAAAATGGCTTAAAATACTCTTGAAGATTTTAGTGCCAAAAAAGTATCAATATGTCTTTATTGATACAGTATTCAGTGCATTTAATACTAACCCTTTAATTTTTGCATATAATCGAATAGGTATTTTAAAATGGCAAAACGAGAAGTTGTCAGGTGAGGAGGATTTCATACTAAATTTTCTTATAAAATCATTTCCAGATCGAAAAGATACCGTTTTTTTTGATGTAGGTGCGAATAAAGGTCAATATTCAAGTTTGTTGTCAAAGTTTTATAAAAACGTTTCTATATACTCATTTGAGCCTTTGAAAGCTTCTTTCGCAGTGGCTGAGAAAAATCTTTCAAAGTTTGAAAATATTACAGTAAATAATTTCGCATTTGGTTCGCAAGAAAAGAAGTTGAGTATCTTTTTTGATTCAACCGACGATACTAGTGTAAAAGCTTCTATTAATCGAAGTGTAATTAGCGATATTCATAAGAACCAAAAAATATCTAATGAATTAATAGATATTAGAACAATAGATGATTATTGCTCAAAAAATGGAATTGTTAAAATCGACTTCTTGAAAATAGATACTGAAGGATATGAATTGGAAGTTTTGAAAGGGGCTGCAAAATTAATAGAAAACAACGGAATACAAACGATTCAATTTGAGTTTAATGAGATGAATGTCATCTCACGTGTTTTTTTAAAAGATTTTTATGATATACTTGAACCATACGGCTTTAATTTTTATAGGTTGAATGAAAAAGGGATGATAAATTTAAAGAGTTATAATCCGATACATGAGATTTTTAAGTTTCAAAATATAATAGCAACTAAACTCAATGTTTAAAACACCTGTTTTGTATATAGTTTTTAATAGACCAGACCACGTACGCAAGTCATTCATGAGAATTAAAGAGGTCGCTCCAAAAAAGCTATACGTTGCTGCCGACGGGCCAAGAAGCGATCATGAACATGATATTCAAAATTGCCTGAAAGTAAGACAATACATCCAAGATAATATTAATTGGGAATGTGAGGTGGTTTATTTATTTAGAGAACCTAATTTAGGTTGCGGAAAAGCGGTTTCTGGTGCAATAGATTGGTTTTTTGAAAACGAACATGAAGGGATTATCATCGAAGATGATTGCATAGCCGATATTTCTTTTTTTCGATTCTGTGAAGAATTATTAGATCGTTTTAGGGATGATGCCGAGATATTCCAGATTACTGGTTCAAACTGGCAAAAGGGCAAAAAACGAGGAAGAGCTGACTATTATTTCTCACATATGTCAAGTGTGTGGGGATGGGCAACTTGGAAAGATAGATGGGATTCATACGAATACACAATTGATGTAGAGAGCGATGACTATCTAAAAATGAAAGATAATTTAAAGGAAATTGCTTGCAATAAAAGTGAAGAGAATTATCATTTAAATTGTTTTGAAAGAACAGCAATTGGCAAAATAGATACTTGGGACTATCAATGGCGTTATTTGATGCTTTTGAATAAAGGTATAAATGTAGTTCCAAATTACAATTTGGTATCTAATGCTGGTTTTGGTAAGGAAGGCACGCATACTTTTGACAGCAGGCATTGGCGCGCAAATTTAGAATCGCAGACGGTTAATTTTCCTTTGAAACATCCAAAACGAATTGAAGTTAACAAAAAAGCAGATGCATTTTTAGCGAAAAACATTTGGTTATTGAATAGTAAAATTAAAAAACGCAACTTGACTAAGGTTCTAAAAAGGTTGAAGGTGATTAAGTATAGATTTTATGGACGAAAGTAAACTTATTTTTATTATTTCTCAACCACGCAGCGGTTCTACTTACCTTCAGAATCTACTATCAAATAATAACCAAGTAAATACGTGCAGTGAACCTTGGATATTATTGAATTTTTCGAGTTTAATCAAACCAGAACTTATACAAGCTACATACAATCATAAATTGGCGAATGAGGCTTTTAAAGATTTTATTGGCAAGTATCCTAGTATTAAATTTACTACAGGACTAAAAGAAATGATCCTAGATATGTATCAACCCATGGCAGAAGGCTTTGATTATGTGATTGACAAAACGCCAAGGTACTGGGAAATGATGGATGAAATCGTGGAGTGGTTTCCAAAAAGTAAAATCATCATTTTAAAACGCCATCCAGTAGATGTGGCGACTTCGATTATTAAAACGTGGAATATAAAAAAGTTGACTATGCTTTCTAGGTTTCAAAGAGATTTACTTCTAGCACCAGAACATTTACATCTATTTTCTAACAAGCATCAAAGCAATCCCCAAGTTTTTACATTGAAATATGAAGATTTGCAAAACAATAAAGTTGTCGAGATAAGGAACTTGTATTCTTGGTTAGGTTTAGATTACCATGAAGCTGTATTGAATGCTGAAACTAACAAAAAACACAAAGGAATGTTCGGGGATCCATTTCAAAATAAACTAGAGAAATCGGAAGAGACTGTGCAACTCATTAAATCCGCCAAATTATCTAAAGATTTTGAAGAGTTCATAATAGGTTATAAGCATTATTTGACTCCCGAATTTATGGAGTCGTACGGTAATTATAAATTAGATAAAGGACGCGAAACTAAAATTTTTGGAAAATTTCTTCTGTTTAGTAATGATGTTAATGCTCTTAATAACAAATTTTTGCAAATTAAGTACTCGACTAGTTATAAGGTAGGTAAGATGATTTTATATCCTATAGTCACTTTCAAACGGTTTTTAAGTGGAAAACTTTAATTCAATGCGTATTTCCATCATCACGATAAACTATAATAATTTAGAAGGCTTGCAGAAGACAATGCGCAGTGTCTTGGATCAAACTTATCCCGATATTGAATACATTGTAATTGATGGCGGCAGTACGGATGGTAGTAAAGCATATATAGAAAGCTGTCAGCAAGATTTAGCTTATTGGATTAGTGAACCTGATAAAGGTATTTTTCATGCCATGAACAAAGGGATTGAAAAAACTACTGGAGAATATCTATTGTTTCTTAATAGCGGGGATACTTTATACTCAGACTCTGTCATAGTTGAATCCGCGAACAGGATGAATGATGATTCGGATATTTATTACGGGAATGTTTTGAGGCATTATAAACATCAACAACCATTATTAAAAATTTATCCTGCCAAATTGGATTTTAGTTTTTTTATAGATTCAGCTTTACCTCATCAAGCAGTTTTTAGTAAGCGAAGCTTATTTAGTACAATTGGCTATTTTAATGAGTCCTATGAAATTGCGTCTGACTGGGAGCTTTTAACCTGTGCCATTTGTAAATATAATTGCAGCTATCGTTATTTGGATATTATTATTAGCAATTACGATATGACTGGTGTTTCAAGTCAAAAAAGTAGTCAAATTATTTTCAAAAAAGAACGCAGAACTACATACGTAAAATATTTTCCTGCTTTTATGAACGATTACGAGAGATTTCGGTATGACCACAAATTTATAAAAGCGCATAAGCTGAATAAGCTTAAAAGCATAAGTCAGTCGAAAATATTGATTAAGGTACATCAGTTCGTTTTGAACTTACTGTATTTACTGTCAAAGAAAGCCAATTTTTAAATGGAGTTAAATAATAATAAAGCTACTTTGACTTTGGAGGATGGTGTTTCTATTGTTGTTGTTTCTTATAATGGTGCTGAGCGTTTGATACCCACCCTTAAACATTTAGCAAATCAAGAAAGTATAGGCTTTTGCGTTGAAGTTATTCTGGTCGATAATTGTAGTACTGATAACACAAGAGAAATTGCCAAGAGTTTTTGGCACGAATTGGGAATCCCTTTCCCATTGCGTATAGTTCAAGAAACGCAAGCAGGAACTATGTTCGCAAGAAAAAAAGGCATAGAGGTTTCAAGTTATCGTTATCTGTTATATTGTGATGATGATAACTGGTTGTGCAAACATTATTTGAGTACAGCTTATAATATAATTTCTAAGGATCCAAATATTGCGGCATTAGGAGGTTGCGGATATATGCAATACGAGCATAATTTTATGCCGCCAAATTGGATTAAAGATTACGAAAAAAATTATGGTACAGGCCCTCAAGGTCGAGAGGATGGAGATACGACATTTTCAAAAGGCTGCTTATATACAGCAGGTACTATATTGGATAAAGCATGGCTTGATAAATTATATGCCAAAGGATTCGCGTCTGCTCTTGAAGGGCGAATTGGCGACACCCTTATTGCAGGGGAAGATACTGAACTTACTTATGCCCTAAAACTGATAGGCGGAAAGCTATACTATTCGTCAAAAATGACCTTTCAGCATTTTATGCCTAAAAAACGTATTACTTGGGGTTATTTAAAACGCTTATGGTTTTCTTTTGGCTATTCTAATTATATCATATCTCCTTACAATGAATTTTATCAAAAAAGAAAACAACTCAATAAAGTCCATTATTTAATAAAACGAATTAAAGAAATTGTTAAACTAAGTTTAATTATAACCAAGCACCAATTAAGCGAAGGTCAAAAACCTGTTTTAGAGCGTCGATGGAAATTAGGAGAAATTAAGGCCATGATTTATAGTAGCAAAAAGTATCAAAAAGTGCAAAAAACAATTCAAAAATTACAGATTGATTCATGAAGAATTCTATATCTATTGTTATAAAAACCGGATCTTTTCCTGCAGTATCTGAAACTTTTATTGTTTCAAACATTGTTTGTGCTATAAAAAGAGGGTTCCAAGTTAATATAATAGCTCCAAATAAAATTCAAGAATGTGCTACTTCCCAACCGCAATTATTGACGCAATATCAGTTATTAGAAAAAACAAAATATTTTAAATCCCCTGTCAAGTCTTATAAAAGAATTTTGTTTGCTGTTTATTGCTTGTTAAATCCTCTTGTATTTTTCTACTTTTTAAAATATAGCTGGAATTATCGAATTGTCCATTTAAAAACACTATACAGAATTTATTATTATTTACCTTATCGTAAGGCTGATATTTGTCATGTGCACTTTGCCAATAATGCTGGAGAACTACCGGCGTTGAAAAAGATTGGTTACATTAAGTCAAAATTATTGATTACTTTCCATGGCCATGATGCTTTTTATGCAAATGCAAAACAGCAACGTAAATTGAAGCACAATTATAATTTACTTTTTAAATATGCAGATAGGATAACGGTCAACTCAATTTATTTAAAAAAACTTGTTTTAAATCTAGGCTGTCCAGAATTCAAATTGCGCGTTGTGCCTGTTGGTGTTGATGTCAATTTATTCTCTCCAGAATTTTTGCCTAAGATTTTAGATATATCGCAGCCGATACAGCTACTAAGTGTTGGGCGGTTGGTTGAAATCAAAGGACATGAATTTGGTATCCGTGCTGTTAGAGTTTTAATTGAGAGAGGGTTTTCCGTCAAATATACTATTATTGGAGAAGGTGCTTTAATGCAAAAATTGAAGGCCTTGACAGTCGAGATTGGGGTTGAAGATCATGTAAATTTTTTTGGAGGTGGTAGCCAAATGGATATTCGAAAAGCCTATACTAAATCGCATTTCTTCTTAATGACTTCTGTTATGGATGCCAGTGGTAGAGAGGAAAGTCAAGGAGTCGTTACTGCTGAAGCTCAAGCTATGGGTCTCCCAATAGTAGGCTTCAAGAGTGGAGGTGTTCCTTTTACTATTTCAGACGAAACAGGTATCCTAGTTAAGCAAAAAGATTTTGAAGCACTGGCGAATGCAATATCGTCTTTAATTTCTTTACCTAAAACTTACGAAACTATGAGTGTTAGCGCGCGCAAATGGATATTGGATAATTTTAATTTAGACACTATGGTAGCCCATTATTATGAAGACTTGATTTCAAAATAGAATCCAATGGCAATTAAAGAATATTGAAGTTTTTTATTCATGTTATTTTATAATAATTAGCTTATTAATATTCCTGTATTTATTCTTATGATTATATTCGTTTTATAATTTAAAAAACATTCAATTTCGGTGCGATCTCTACTGGTTTCCATCATCATTCCTACCTATAACCGTGCGCATTTAATTGGCGAAACGTTGGATTCTGTGTTGGCGCAAACCTATACTAATTGGGAATGTATTGTGGTGGATGATGGGAGTACGGATGGGACAGAAGTACTTATGAAGACCTACTGCGATAAAGACTCTCGTTTTCAATATCATCATAGACCAGCAGGCCGTTTACCAGGTGGTAATGCTGCTCGTAATTATGGTTTTGAATTTAGCAAAGGAGAGTATGTGAAATGGTTTGATAGTGATGATATAATGCATCCTAATTTTATAAGTAAACAATATTTAATCTTATCAGAGAAACCTAGTTTAGATTTTTGTGCTTGTCAATGGGAGTATTTTGATGATGTTGGGCAAATAAAAAAAGTATATATTAATCTTAAACCTCAAAACGAATCTATTTATTCTTATTTTCTAGAGGGACATGTTTTTCTTACCCATGCCCCTCTTTGGAGGAAATCTTTTTTAATTAATTGTGAGTTATTTGATGAAAAATTGAAAAGAGGCCAAGAAACTGATTTCCATTTTAGAATTTTAACAAAAAACCCAAAGTATCTTATACATGAAGATTTTTTGTTTCAAGTTAGGAGGAATCATAAAAGTATAGAATCAACTTCAAATAACATTGTTCCGCAAGAATCTGTCTTAATATATTTTAAGAAAGTATTCTTTATTTTAAAAGAAATTGATTTTGATAAAAAGGAGGTCGTTAGAAGTTATATTTGGTATAGGTGCGTGAATCAAATTGGTATATTAATGTCAAAACAGAAAAGTATATTAGGGAGGTGGAAGTATTTTAGAGGATTAAACCAGTTTTATTCAAAAAGGACAGACTTTTATATTATTTATCTTTTTTTATTTGTTGCTTTAATAACTAATAGAGGATATTATTTTTACAGCTTGAAAAAATATGATTTGAGAAAAAATAAATAAAAAACGTATAGATGATTAACTAGAAATTTCTGCATAGAGAAATAGAATGGATATTTTAATCGATTTTTTTTATGCTAAAGATTTGAAGCTATTTTTATGGGTTAAATAATATATTACATGTCTAGTTAGAAAAAATTTTTATATTCTTGAAGGCCTACTAGATAAAGTTAGTCAAACATTAAATTATACTAAAATCTATGAAAATTTATTTTGAATCAGAAATGCGGATTAATTAAAAGGTATTGATGACTTTTGAAATCATACTTTAATTAATGTGACAATTTAAAATTCCATGCACGGGGCTAACACTAAGAGATCTAACTCAAATTAAATGTCAAAAGCATTAAGTGTCTTATATATTTACAGAAACAAGGATTTACATCGAGTTGAAAACTCTTTAAACTCCTTGTGCCAGCAATCTAATAATGACTTTGAAATAATTTTTGTAGATTATGGTTCCACCCGAAACTACAAAGATGGATTATCAGAATTTTTGAAACAATACAAAAATGTGAAACTGATTTATTCTTATCACACAGATCAGCCGTGGTCAAGGCCTAAAGCTGTAAATATAGGAGTAAAACATTGCAAATCAGATTATATCTTTGTCGCGGACATTGATATGATTTTTAGGCATGACTTCATTTCTATTTTACATAGAATAAAACATCCAAATAAATCTTTCTTCTTTAAAGTAGGATTTCTTTCAGAAGCAGAATCAAAAAAGAACATTCCTTTTAGAGAATATGCTATAAGTTTTGAGAGTAAGTATGGTGCTCAAGGATTATCCTTGTTTCCGAGACATGCATTAAATGAAGTCAATGGATTAAGTGAATTTATACATTTTTGGGGAGCTGATAATGATGTTCATAACCGTTTGCGAAATACAGGTATGGAAACTATTTTTTATGATGATAAAATTTTAATATTGCACCAATGGCATTTAATTTATCGAAAAACATTAGAAAAATTTTTAACAGTAGAAATTCAACTTTCTAATGTATTGAGAATTAATATGCAGCATCAAATCAATAACGATAAAGGCGAGATTTCTAAAGTAAATGTCAACCCTTGGGGAAACATCATTACAAAAAAGCAATTTGACCTATTGGCAAGTGCTCCTGTGCAAAGAGAGTTAGTAAATATAAAAAGTGTCGTTGACTATTTTTTGTTTTATGAGTTGCCCCTGCATCAAACAGGAGTTTTAAGCATTCAGTTTTATGAAGATCCTTTCCAGAAAACCTTAAAATATCATGCAAAAAAAATGCTAGGGAAAACTGTTCCACTGTATTATTGTCTAAAAGAGATTAATGACAAATTATTACTTCATATTATTTCTTTTTATAATCATTTTCCTTACTCTTACAAAGTGAGTGGTGATTTAAAAACCATAACATTTTCAATACTAAAGTAGTCTTATATTTTGCTAACTATCATGCTATATTTATGCCGAAAGTAATTCTCATATCTCAGTTTCCACTTCCGTATTCCAAAATAGGGAGCTGGACTACTTTGTATAAAAATTATTTAGAAGCAGACCATCATTTGATTGATATTATTATTTGCGAGCCCCCAAATTATGATTTTGAAGATGTCACATATAAGTTTGTAAAAAATAATTTTACATCTAAAATTAAAAAGAAACTTACTAAAGAACCTTATTTAGAGTATTTGACCAATTTAAAATCCATTATAATTCCAAATGAAAACTATGTTGTTCAGATTGTAGATAACTTCGGCCTTGTAAAACCATTAGTAAATTTTCTAAGATCTCACAATCTAAGAAAATCAGTTTATATTCAATTTTTTTATCACGGTTTCGTTCCGTTCTATGGTAATTTCCAGAGTCGATGGTTTTACGATAATATCGATGAAATGGTTTTGCTTACGCGTGATTCTTATATCAACCATTTGAGCTTTTACACCGAATTGCCTGTTATATTCTCAATTTTACACAATGGGATTGATACATCGCAGTTCTTTGAAGTTTCTAAAGAGACAAAACAAGACTTAAAGAATAGATTGGGAATCAATGCTAAATCTGTTTTTATTTGGTGCTCACAAGACCGTCCAAAAAAAGGATTGGATTTTATTGTAAACGTTTGGAAATCTCTTGGAGAACGCGTGTATGATTGTGAATTATTAGTTGTAGGAGCGTCGCGGGTAGAGGCGATTCAGGGTGTTAAATTTTTAGGCCGTATCCCAAACGATGATTTGCCCAAATACTATCAAGTTGCCGATGTTTACTTGTTTCCCACTTTGTGTCAAGAAGGATTTGGCATGAGTTTAATAGAAGCACTCCATTGTGGCTGTTTTTGTATTGCTTCAGCTTTAGGAGGTGTTCTAGAAGTGCTTGATTACGGAAAATACGGCAAATTAATTGAAGACCCACATTTTCCTAATCGATGGAAGGACGCGATTTTGGAATATTTAAACGGGAGTTACGAGCAAACTAAGTTACCAAAAGATAAATATTCAATGAATGAATGGAATAAAAATATGAATGGCTTGATAGTGGCTGCTAAAGAACGAATGATATGATAAAAAAATTTCCTTTTATCATTGCGGAAATCGCCCAAGCCCATGATGGCAGTTTAGGGATGGCACATGCCTATATAGATGCCTTGGCAGCAACTGGGGTAGACGCCGTCAAATTCCAAACCCATATCGCCGAAGCAGAGAGCAGTGTTTACGAACCTTTCCGAATAAAATTTTCCCGTCAAGACTTCACAAGATTCGATTATTGGAAGCGTATGGAATTTAGTTTAGCGCAATGGAAGGCTATTAAAACGCATTGCGATGCTGTCGGACTTGAATTTATGAGTTCACCATTTAGTAATGCGGCTGTCGATTTATTAGAGCAAGTAGGTGTAAAACGTTATAAAGTTGGCTCTGGAGAAGTGACGAATTTTTTATTGCTTGAAAAAATTGCACAAACCAAGAAACCTGTGATTTTATCATCAGGGATGAGTTGCTTTGAGGAATTGGATGCAGCTGTATCATTTTTGAAAGACAGAAATGTGCCCGTTTCCATTTTGCAATGCACCACATCATATCCTACAGGTCCTGAGCAGTATGGTTTCAATGTAGTTCAAGAACTTAAGGAACGGTATAAAGTACCAGTTGGCTATTCTGATCATTCCGCAAAAATTGAAACCTGTATTGCAGCTTCCGCCTTAGGTGCAGAAATTTTAGAATTTCATGTCGTTTTTGATAAAGCCATGTTTGGCCCCGATGTGTCGTCGTCCTTGACACTCACTGAAACAAAGCAATTGGTCGCAGCAGTCAAAAATATTAAATTGGCAATGTCGCACCCAATCGACAAAAATAACAATTCAAGTTTTGAAGACTTGAAGCTTATATTTGAGAAATCCTTATCCGTCAACAAGACATTGCCAAAAGGTCATTTGTTGCAGTTTGAAGATCTTGAAGCTAAAAAACCTGCTAATAAAGGGATTTCTGCATCAGATTTTAAATCGGTAATTGGTAAAAGCCTCAATTGTGATAAAGCACAATGGGAATTTTTAAATATCGGAGATATTACATGATAAAAAGAAAAATATGCGTGGTCATTACGGCACGCCCCTCATACAGTCGTGTGAAAACGCTTTTGCAGGCCATTCAAACACATCCAGATTTAGAATTACAACTCATCGTTGCCGCGTCAGCACTACTGGATCGCTATGGTTCTGCGGTCAATTATATCAAAAATGACGGGTTTGACATCGCAGCAAAAGTGTTTAATGTGCTTGAAGGCGAAAACCTGACTGCCGCAGCTAAAACAACGGGAATAGGGATTTTAGAGTTGTCTACAGTGTTCGATAATTTAAAACCGGATATTGTGATCACTGTGGCAGATCGATTTGAAACCATGGCAACAGCAATATCGGCATCCTATATGAATATTCCATTGGCGCATCTACAAGGCGGCGAAGTGACTGGAAATATAGATGAGAAAGTAAGACATGCAATTACAAAACTCGCAGACTATCATTTTGTAGCTTCAGAAGGTGCGAAAGAACGCGTGATCAAATTGGGTGAAAATCCAGAAATGGTCTTCAATACAGGATGCCCTTCGATTGATTTGGCTTATTTGGTAAAAGATTGCACCATGGATTTTGACCCGTATCAAAAATATGGAGGTGTAGGTGCCAAACCAGACTTGTCAAACGGCTATTTGGTGGTCATGCAGCATCCTGTGACCACAGAGTACAGTGACTCCCGAAAACATATAGAACAAACTCTTAAGGCTATTGCGGAACTAGAGATACCAACTCTTTGGTTTTGGCCTAATGTAGATGCTGGTGCTGATGGTACCTCAACAGGCATCAGAGCCTATAGGGAACAACATAAAATAGAGCACATTCATTTCTTTAAAAACATGGAAGGAACTGACTTTCTTAAACTTCTCAATAATGCGAAAGCTTTGATAGGCAATTCAAGCGTAGGGATTAGAGAATGTGCTTATTTGGGTGTACCAGTGGTAAATATTGGCAGTCGGCAACATAGAAGGGACCGGGGACATAATAGCATTGATGTTGGTTATCATCAAAATGAGATTAAACAGGCGATCCAGTCGCATTTAACCAATGGAAAATCAGCAGCTTCCAGTATTTACGGAGGCGGAAACGCAGGCGAGCAAATTGCGGATTTGCTCCAGAAATTAACATTGCAGTTTCATAAAACAATTTCTTACTGATGAGGATTTTAGCGGTCATACCTGCTCGCGGAGGAAGTAAAGGCGTACCTGGTAAAAATATTAAATTACTGGGAGGAAAACCTTTAGTAGCCTATAGTATTGAAAAAGCAAATCAAAGCAAGCTGTTGGACTTAGTAATTCTTTCTACTGAAACAAAAAAAATAGCAGCAATAGGAAAAAAATTCGGAGCTAATGTTCCGTTTTTGAGACCATTAGAATTGGCTCAGGATGATACGCCTACTATCGATGTATTAAAACACGCCATTGATTTTTATGAAAGTCAAACTATTTTTTTTGATGCAATTTGCATTCTACAACCTACAACACCTTTTAGAGAATGTGGATTCATTGATAAAGCAATTGCAAAATTTATAGAAACCGCAGTTGATACACTTATTAGTGTCTTGCCTGTTCCACATCATTTTAATCCGCATTGGGTTTTTGAGTTAAATGGTCAGAATTTCCTTAAAATTGCTACGGGTGATGACAAAATTATACCACGAAGACAAGAACTTCCTCAAAGTTTTTATAGAGACGGATCTATTTATTTAATAAAAACCGAGATTATTAAGAATCAAAATTCTTTATTTGGTGCTACCATTGGTCATATTCAATCTTCGGAGGAGTCTTATGTCAATATTGATATGATGCAAGATTGGGAAAATGCAGAAAAATTACTTGCAAATAAACTGAATAATATTGGTGACATCTAAAAAAGTATTTTTGTTATTGCCAGATGGGGTCGGTCTAAGGAACTTTGCTTACACCGATTTTAATAAAGTAGGGAAAGCGGCGGGCTTTGAAATCACCTACTGGAATAATACTCCTTTTGATTTGGCAAGTTTAGGCTTCGAAGCGATTGATATAACCAAGCCTAAAACGCATCCCTTAACTGAAACTTATAAAAATGCTAGAAAGCACGTTGAATTAAATCTATTTATCAAACGGTTTGAGGACAGGACTTACGATAGTTATCGATTTCCATTTTCTAATAAAACTTTTAAACAAAAAGTAAAAACATTTTTAACCAAGAGGCTTATTTCAAAACACACTACTGAGAGCGGGCATAGAATCTTGGTAAAAAAAATTACTGATTTTGAATCTAGCACCTTTTATTTCAGACAATGTCTAGAAACATTAAAAAAAGAGCAGCCTGATTTTGTTTTTTGTACAAGCCAAAGATCAATTTTAGCAATAGCGCCAATACAAGCAGCTAAAAAGCTAGGTATTCCTACTGCTACATTTATTTTTTCGTGGGATAATTTGCCAAAAGCAACTATGGTGGTAGATACCGATTATTACGTTGTATGGAGCACCCTTATGAAAGAGGAATTATTGAAATATTATCCCGACATCACTTCTGATCAAATTGTAATAACCGGAACGCCTCAATTCGAAAATCATTTCAATGCAAGACTAAAAGACAGTAAAGAGGACTTCTATAACAAGCATCGTCTCGATTTAAACAAACGATATATCTGCTACTCAGGAGATGACATTACCACCTCCCCCAATGACCCACACTATTTAAAAGACACCGCTCAAGCTGTTCGACTCCTCAATCAAAAAGGATTCAACTTAGGGATTGTTTTTAGGCGTTGCCCAGTAGATTTTTCTACCCGATTTGATACTGTTTTAAAAGAATATCAGGATGTTATTATGCCCATTGCCCCGCTTTGGAAAAAACTTGGAACTATTTGGGACACTGTTTTACCGACACAGGAAGACATGACTTTGCAAACCAATACGATTGCACACACCGAATTTGTGATTAATTTGGGGTCTTCTATGGTTTTTGATTATGCCTGTTATCAAAAACCTTGTGTTTATATAAATTATGATATTCCTAATCCTTCATCAACCTGGTCTGTCCAAAAGATTTATAAATACATTCATTTTCGATCTATGCCTTCTCGCGATGCGGTGGTTTGGTTTAATGATGTAACGGAAATAGAAATAAAAATCAGAAATATTTTAGAAAACAAATTATCCACCACTGTAAATGCTAATGCATGGTTCAAAACCATCAATCAATTCCCTCCTGAAAAAGCGTCTGAACGCATTTGGGATTTTATTAAAAACGCCACAGCATGAACATCGCTTTCCTTACGCCAGAATATCCACATCCTAAAGTAGGTCATTCGGCCGGTCTCGGAACGAGTATTGGTAACTTATCCAAAGAATTAGCTAGACAAGGGCATAACATCTATGTTTTTGTATATGGTCAAAAAGAGTCTCTTGATTTTAATGACGAAAGTGTAAATATATATCTGATTGGAGATAAAAACTACAACTTTGCTAAATGGTTTCGATATCGGAAACACATTCAAAAATATGTGCAAACTGTAATTGATATTCATAACATAACAATTTTAGAAGTGCCAGACTGGACTGGTATTTCGGCGTTTATGAGATTCTCTGTTCCGATCGTGATGCGTTTTCATGGAAGTGACACTTATTTTTGTCATCTAGAAAAGCGTCAACAAAAAATGAAAAATAGATGGTTTGAACAACTTGCGGTAAATAAAGCAGAAGCTTTTATTGCCCCAACTTCCTTTGCAGGACAACTTTCTAAACGTCTTTTTAAAATTCAAGATGATAAGCCAGTTGCAACTATACATTACGGGTTACAACTTGAAAATTTCATAAACACCAACCCATCTTCTTACGAGGCACATACTGTTCTTTATATCGGTACACTTATTAGAAAAAAAGGGGTGTTTGAATTGCCTGAAATCTTAAAACACGTAAAAAAACAAGTACCTAATGCCAAATTACTAATAATCGGCAGCGATGCACCAGATATAGTCTCAGGTAACACTTCTACATGGGAATTATTAAAAAACAGTTTTGAAACAAGCCTTTTACGGGATGTTCATTATTTTGGAAAAAAGCCATATCACGAAGTACAAGAAGCCATTAAAACTTCGCATGTTTGTATTTTTCCTTCTTTTGCAGAAACTTTGGGTATGGTAACTATAGAATCTATGGCATTGCAAAAACCAGTTGTCAATAGCAGTATAGGATGGGCGCAAGAACTTATTATAGATAGAGAAACTGGTTTTTTGGTGCATCCAAAAGATCATGTGCTTTTTGCCGAACGAATTATTTCTTTACTACAAAACAAAGATAAATGTTTAACTATTGGGAAAGCAGCGAGATCGTTGGTTGAAGACCGGTTTGATATTAGGAAACAAGCGGTAAAGAATATTCAATTCTACCAAGATATTTCTAGATCATGATTGTCATTTATCATCATAATAATCAGGTGCATTCTATCGTGGATCATAAACTGAATGCAGTACTACCAATCATTGAAAAACCTATTCTAAAAGCGTTGATGCATCTTGCTTCTAAAAATGATAATAAAATTTTGGTATGGTGTCGGTTAGATTGTAAAGCACTGTTGAATCTTGAGGGCATTACCAATGCTTTTAGAACAAAGAATATCATGGTCTCTTATGGCGATGGGTTTTATTTACCCGACGCCATTGGTTATGTTGAAAATTCGCCTTTTATAAACGTTAATACTTCAGTTAAATATCCGACGTGGAAAATGCATTCTGCTGTTGGTGCTATTTATAGCTCTACCTTAATAAAATTTAAGAATTGTATTTTTAGCGAAGATTTTGAGTATGATTTGAACTCGATTGCAAAGTTGGGGATGCCTAAAGGGGTGTTTTGTTATTCAGAACCAAAATTATTAATAAAGCCCCTAGCACCTTCAGCAAAACGTGTAGGTATTTTTACCTTGTTTCGCTTTGTAAAACAACATTACCGCACACCATGGGTGTTTTTGTTAGCCTTGAATTTTTCGTGGCATGAACGCAAATGGCCGTTTTTACCACTTTTACTAAGTCTTTTTTACAAAAGACGTCATTTCAAAGACTCTATTCCTTTAGAAAGCATCCATGATGACCCAGTTTCAACATTGCCGTCCATTGATGTCATTATTCCAACAATAGGCCGATCCAGCTATTTGCATGATGTTTTAATGGATTTGGCAAAACAAACGCATCTGCCACACCAAGTCATCATTGTTGAACAAAATCCAGATCCAGAAAGTTTAAGCGCATTGGATTTTATTTATTCAGAAGTTTGGCCTTTTAAGATTGACCATCATTTTATACACCAGACAGGAGCTTGCAATGCGAGAAACCTGGCTCTAAAACAGGTAGTTTCTGAATATGTTTATTTAGCCGATGATGACAACAAATTTGATGGAAATTTAATTGAAAGGGTACTTCATCAAATGCTTACTTTCAATTTGGATGTGGTTTCCATGTCTTATTTACAAAAAAACGAGGTAGAGACAAGAAAGCAACCCATACAATGGGCAACTTTTGGCGCGGGCTGCAGCATTATGAAAGCCCAATATTTGAAGGAGGTTTCATTTAATATGTCGCTTGAATTCGGTTATGGTGAAGATGTTGATTTTGGGATGCAATTACGTAATCTGGGTGCAGATGTTATTTATCTACCAGATATAAGCATCTTACATTTAAAAGCACCAATTGGTGGCTTTAGAAGTACATTCAAACAATTATGGATGGATGACCCAATTCAACCTAAACCGGCGCCTACAGTGATGCTCAATACTATTAAAAATAAAACTAAATGGGAAGTATTAGGGTATAAAACACAACTGTGCATCAACTATTATTTTGTTCAAAAAGTTAAAAACCCCCTACGTTATTTTAAAATGTTCAATAAGCAATGGGAACGAAGTATCTATTGGGCTAATCAATTGAAAAGAGATAACAGAACATGAAGTTTACTCTAATTATCTGTACTTATATGCGCCCAAAAGCCTTACTAAACTTATTGAACTCAGTAATAAACCAAACGCTTTATCCAAATCAGATTTTAGTAATCGATGGGTCAACTGATAGTGAAACGCAACAAGTTTTAGAAAAACATAGGGTCCAAAACTTAAGCTATAATAAAGTGGATGCACAACACAGAGGCTTGACTAAACAACGCAACTTTGGTATTTCAAAAGTTGACCAGCACTCAGAAGTCGTTTGTTTTTTGGATGATGATACGATTTTGGCTGTAGATTACTTCAAACATTTATTAGAGACTTACACCCAATACCCAAAGGCATTGGGTGTCGGTGGTTATATTACCAATGAAGTACAATGGCATAAAACTGACGGTTCAAAGGATTTCAAGCGATTTTATTATGATAATTGGATGCGGAGCGAACCACTTAGATTTAGAATAAGAAAATGGTTTGGTTTAGCGCCAGACACGCCACCATGTTACTTGCCGACCTTTTCCCATGGGCGCTCCGTGAGTTTTTTACCACCTTCCGGGAAGGTTTATCCCGTAGAGCAATTTATGGGAGGGGTTGCCTCCTATCGTTCATCTGTTTTTAAAACGATGCAGTTTTCGACCTATTTTGAAGGTTATGGCCTTTATGAGGACACTGATTTCTGTTTGAGATTATCAAAAAAAGGTGAATTGTACGTCAATACATCAGCACAATTGGCACATTACCACGACGCAGAAGGGCGGCCAAATAAATATAAATACGGAAAGATGGTTGTTAGAAACGGTTGGTATATTTGGAGAGTGAAATACGCAAAGCCCAATCTTGCAGCACGCTTAAAATGGCACTTAACAGCTGGACTACTAATGAGTCTGACTTTGTTTGGTTGTTTTACTGCCCGAGATAAAAGGGCTGCAATTGTAGAAAGTTTTGGGCGCTTTGATGGATGGTTGAGTTTATGGATTGATAAACCTGAAATTGAAGCTTAATTTGAACTATATATGATTACATCAGTAAGCACACATTCGTCAAAGTTACAAAAGGACATTCCTTTTAATAAAATACACGACTTCAAATATGAGATTTACAGTGGTGACTTTGAGCAACAAAGTTTTAGTCTAGAAATTACTTTTAGCCAAAAAATTAAGCGTTTTAGAGATCATGATTGCAAATGGAAAACAGTAGAGTCGAGAGGTATTGCTACTGAGCTTTCTCCTAAGATCCTCCAAATGGCTAATGGTCAAATCATACAGGCCAATCATAAGTGTGGGATATGGGAAGTGTCTCCAAAATTTCCAAATAGCTTGTTCTGGCATTTCAATGCAAAATTAGCACAACCTATTGTCAATTATACCGGTCCCGAAAACTCAAAACTCGTAACATCTGCAGCAAGTGATTTGCATTTGGATGTACCGTTGGCTTTATTGCTTTCGCCAGATGCGGGCATTGAATTGAGTCGATCTAAATTTCCTTTTACCGCCATTGCCTGTTTTACCGATCACTGTGATTTTGACACCTTAGAAAACTTGAAAATACAACGCCAGTTCTTTAAAACCCATCAAATAAAAATTACCAAAGGCTTTTTCTTAAATCAGTTTTCCACAAGAGCCGACAATGCTTCATGGGAGTTGCATAAAGAAGAGTTGGAGAAATGGGTTTTGGATGGACATGAATTAGCTTACCACTCCTTATCCCAATCTATTAAAACGGATTTAGAAAGCTTAAGCGATTTTTTTAAATTCAAAGCGCCGCTAAACGCAATTAAAGTTTGGATTGACCACGGGTATCAACCTTACAACTTTTCGCTTTATAAAAAAATGGGTTTAGAGGAATATGATTTCTCAAACCAACTTTCGTCTCAACATATTAAAACGCTTTGGAATTATATTGACACTGGCACATCTGCCAAAGGCGTTATCAATCAATTAAACCCGAATCATTTTACTTTAAAAAGCTTTTGGGATGGCGTAGAAGGTCTTGGCTTAAAAAAATCAATAAGTTTGATGGTCAAGAACATGTTCTTTCATTATTTTAATGATGACAAGAAAATACAATCCTATAAATTACTGGCGGTTGATGTGAAGGCTTTCTTTATAAATAAGAAATTAAGTGCCCTAGGAAGTTTAATGAAGCATGCTTTTAATATTTTACCTGCCTTTACTAGTGTACTACTTTTTTGGAATTCAAAAAAGACCAATACCTATCCATTGGCAATTTATACGCCGTTACTCTTTAATCATGATATATCTGGCCATACGTTTAAGGTGTTTCAAACTTTGGAAATGGTTGATTTTAAAGCGTCTTTATGTAAAGCCAATATTGACTTATTATGTGAAGAAAAGGGCGTATTTATAGCCCATACCTATTTTTCTGTGCCTTTATCGTACCATCATGGTAGGTTATTAAAGGATCAAAATACAATAGATAAATATGTGAACGCTAATTTCGTGTATCTATCTAAAAAAATTGCGGAGCGAAGTATTTGGAATCCTACATTATCAGAATTTCAAAACTACATTGATATGTATAAAAAAGTTAGCTTTGACTGTGACGAGAAAGGGTTGATATTTGTGAATGGTGACCCAGCAATTGGCGCCAGAAAAGTGAGCGTGTAATGGATTTTTTTTTTACTAAAGATAAAGAGTGGTTAGACAAATGGGATGCCTATGTTGCGGTTAATCCGCGAGCGAGTCATTTGATTTTATCAGATTGGTTGAAATCGTACCTTTCGTATGGTTTCGATTATGAAGTGGGCATTGCGCTTGAAGATGATATTATTATTGGCGGCTTCGGAGTCGTTATCCCAAAAGTGTTATTCTTTAAATTTTATATTATTCCGCATGGCCCTATCGTAACGAGAGGTTATGAGGCCAATTTAGAAACTATTTTAGGGCAAATACGCGCTAGAGCTAAATGGCTTAATTGCTGTTATGTGCAAGTAAGTCTACCAATTTCCAATAATTTTAAAATAAAGAATCATGTTTATTCCAGTGCTGAAGTTCAGAATACTTACCATAAATTTAAAAGAGGTAAACTATTTGACTATGTATATTGTTCTTACGGTCTCAATTGGGTCGATTTTTCTAATTATCTTAAACCCGATGACTATTTAGAGTCTTTATCTCCAAAAGTGCGACGGAACATCAGGCTACCTTATAGAAAAAATACACAAGTTACTTATGCCAATCATATAGCAGAAATAAAGAATGGCTATGCTCTAATTGAAGACAATGCTAAAGAAGCAGGCTATGACATTCGGTCATTTGATGATTTAAAGGACGTTATTTTAAATTTGATCAAGGGTCATCAGGCTTTTTTTATTAATATATATGTTGATGGTGTAATAAAGGCATCGGCTTTTTTTATTATTGCAGCAGGACATCTTACCAATATCATGGGAGGCGTTACTAAGGAAAAGCCTGACATAAAATTGGGATATATGTTACAATGGGAGGCTGTCAAGAGGAGCTTCGAGCTGGGTTTCATTGGCTATAATATTTCCATGGGTGGCTCACAGGGGGTAAAAGATTTTAAAGCGCGCTTTGGTACAGAAGCCATCACCTATGAGAATCCTCATTTTTACAGTGTCATTAGGCCGGCAGTATTTGGAATATTTATTACTATCGAAAAATACATAAAACCTTATAAGCGTAAGATTTCTAGTTTATTATCAAAGCTTCAATGATAAAAAAAATTATCAACAATTTAAAAGTTAGAAGTATACAATCTTATGTCTATAGGATGGAGACTTATGTTCCCTATTTAGAGAAAGAACCATTTAAATTTGATTTAAAAATAGATCGTCAATCTGGTAGATGTACAAAATATTATATAGAAAAAAATGATTTGCTAATTCATCAAAGCTATATTTATAATGAGGTATTTTTACTGCGACTTATAAAAAAACGAGGCCCTGTTATTGGGAATTGTTTTACCCACCCAGAGTTTAGAGGCAAATCCATTTATCCATATGTTATAAATTGTATTGCAAAGAATTCCTTGAATTTAGGAGCAAAAGAAGTTTTCGTGATCGTCAATCAATCCAATGCTGGATCAATTAAGGGTATTGAAAAAGCAGGTTTTGAAAAATATGTATCTATAGATACTAAAAGATGGTTGATTTTTTACATCAAACCGAGAGTTGAATATTCTAAAAATATTTTATCAAAGTGAATAACTTAGAAGCTATTATTAAAACTAGTATATCGTTTAATTTAATTCAAAATGTTTTTAGTATTTAAATTAAACAAGACTTTATTAGAGGCTTTGGAGATGTCAATAAGCGAGCAACAGTTTAAAATCAAGATGATATTTTAATTATGATAATAAATGTTCGAATATTTACTAATAGTTAGAAACCGAGATTAGAGATTAAATTTATTTTATGAGATTAGCAATATTTACTTTAGTGCAACACAGCTTTGAGGATGGTCATTTTTACGGTTACGGCCCTTATGTAAATGAAATGAATTTGTGGGGGCGGTATGTGGACGAGCTAATTGTGGTTGGTATCAAGAAGCCAAACAACGAGGTGGATGCTATTGATACTCCGTATAAGAATAAAAAGATCACATTTGTTCCAGTTCCAAATTTTAATATTTTAGGTCTTTTAGATGTTTTTAAAACCTCATTTAAAGTCCCTTATATTTTTTTCAAATGCATTCAGGTCATGCGTCAGGCAGACCACATTCATTTAAGATGTCCTGCCAATGTGAGTTTGGTCGCTTGTTTTGCACAGATTTTTTTTCCATATAAAAAAAAGTCCACCAAATATGCAGGCAATTGGGACCCCAACAGCAAGCAACCTTGGTCCTACCGTTTGCAGCAAGCTATTTTAAGAAATACTTTCTTAACCCGAAACATGCAGGTGTTGGTTTATGGCGAATGGCCGCACGAAACCAGCAACATCCACCCTTTTATTTCAGCCACCTATCACGAATCTGAAAAGGTAGCGTTTAGTCCCAAGAATTATAGTGACACCTTGCACTTTGTATTTGCCGGTGCCTTGGTGGTGGGGAAACGGCCCTTGTTGACGATTCAAATCATGGAGGCCTTAGATCAAAAAGGGATTCCTGTAAAGCTACATCTCTATGGCGATGGCCCTTTGATGCCAGAATTGCAAGCTTACCTTAAATCACATAAGCTCGAGGCCATTGTTAATTTATATGGAAATCAGGATAAATCTGTTGTGAAAGCGGCTTTAATGGAAGCCCATTTTAATATTTTGCCATCCAAAAGTGAAGGCTGGCCCAAGGCAGTGGCGGAAGGCATGTTTTTTGGCTGTATTCCCATAGCCACCCCTGTTTCCTGTGTCGGCTGGATGTTGGGGGATGGCACTCGTGGTATTTTGATTGCGCCCGATTTGGATGCTGCGGTGGAAGCCATTGTTAAGGCTTTAGAACAGGCTGATTTGGATGCGATGGCTGAAGCGGCTCTGGACTGGTCTCAGCAGTACACGTTTGATCGGTTGGAGGCGGATATTGCGGAGGTTTTGATCCCCTAAATCCCCGAAGGGGACTTGTTGATTGAGGATATTTGATTTATTAATTTGACGGGTGAAGGGTGACCGAAGACTGAAGACTGAGAACGGACAACCGCCAACAGATAACCGATAGGCTTAGTCTCGCTCGCAAGGCGAGCCCTTTAGATGTGCAATAAAAAATAACAATAAACCATAAACAATAGCACCAATGCGCGTATTGCAATTGATAGATAGTTTGGAAGCTGGTGGGGCGGAACGGATGGCGGTTAGTATCGCCAATACACTTTCTGAAAGCATTGAGCGCTCTTATTTATGTGCCACGCGTCAGGAAGGCTTATTGAAGGCTTCTTTGAAACCTGAGGTTTCTTATCTGTTTTTGAATAAAACCGCTAAGATTGATAGCGCTGCCATCATGAAATTGAAGCGCTATATCAAACAGGAGCAGATTAGCATCATTCATGCGCATTCCACTTCTTTTTTTATGGCCACGCTCATGAAATTGTTAAGGCCTGGTTTGAAAATCGTTTGGCATGACCATTATGGCAATAGCGACTATTTGGAAGCCCGCCAATATAAAATGCTTCGACTTTGCTCGCAGTATTTTTCACTGATTTTGAGCGTGAACAGCGTGCTGGAAACTTGGGCAAAAAACCATTTGAAATGTGAACGGGTCAGTTATTTGTCCAATTTTGCAACAGCAGATGCGGCACAAGTTCTACAGACTGAATTAAAAGGAACGCCCGGAAAACGGATCTTGTGCCTGGCTAATTTGAGGCCTCAAAAAGACCATCCTACGCTTTTAAAAGCGTTTGAAATAGTGAATAGCCACCATCCCGATTGGAGCTTGCATTGTGTGGGGCAGGATTTTGAGGATGCCTATGCGCACTCGGTTTACGAACTTGTAAGCCAATTGCAGCTGCAAGAACAGGTGTTTTTCTACGGCAGTTGTCCAGACAGCAGCGCGATTATCCATCAAGCTGATATTGGGGTATTGGCCTCTGCTTCAGAAGGCTTGCCCTTGGCGCTTTTGGAATATGGCTTGGGCGGTTTGCCAATTGTGGCCACCAATGTGGGCGATTGTAGCAGCGTCCTGCCCAAAACCCTTCACGAATTTTTAGTGCCAGCCAATAGTCCCGAGCCTCTGGCGAAGCAACTGATGGTTTTGATTGCGGACGCCGATAAGCGACAGCAAATAGCCAAGTTAGTTAAGGGTTATGTTTTAAAGGAATTTTCAGCACTGGCGGTTCGGGATAAACTGATGACGTTTTATGACAGCCTCTAAAAAAAGCTGTAATTTGCCAAACCAATATTCTTCCACTTATGCAAGCTAAACGCCGCAAGCGTTACCGTTTTACCAATGATACTTATGTGGCCTTGGTTGTGCTGCACATCCTCATGGGGGTGTTTATCAATTTGATTCCGCAGTTCTCAACGGTGTATTTTTCCTTGGTCTGTGCTTTTTTTGTGCTCAAGATCATCGTTACTGGAAAACATGAAAAGCTCATCTGGGTTTTATTTGGTGCATCTTATTTTGTAGCGGCAGAATCCCTATTTCGAATGACCGGTGGCGGCTTGTTTTATGAATTCTCTAAGTACTTTGTGATTTTATTGATGCTGATGGGGATGTTCTTTGATGGCCTTTCTGGCAAAGGCTATCCTTATTTTATTTATTTGATCTTGTTGGTGCCTTCTATTCTCGTCGCCTCAACAACCTTGGGTTACGATCTAAATTTTAGAACCAGTATCGCCTTTGTGTTGAGTGGCCCCGTGTGCTTGGGAGTGTCCGCATTGTATTGTTACGGAAAAAAAGTAAGTATGCAGGTCTTGCTCCAAATTGTGGCTTGTATGAGCTATCCCATCATTACCATGGCCACCCATTTATTTTTATACAATCCGAGTGTGAAAGAGGTGCTGACGAGCACAGGCTCTAACTATGCCACCTCAGGTGGCTTTGGTCCAAATCAAGTATCCACATTATTAGGATTGGGCATGTTCGCCCTGACCGTGCGTTTTTTTATGAAATCGCCCAGTTTATTTTTAAAGCTGTTTAATCTTGTGCTCTTGGCGGCAGTGTCCTTTAGAGCTTTGGTGACCTTGAGTCGCGGTGGTGTTTTAGCAGCCGTTCTTGTTATTGGCGCTTTTCTAGTCATTTATTTTGGGAGGTCGAAGTACCAACAGAAACAACAAATTATAGTTTCTGTTTTACTTTTGCTTTTTGTGTCATTATTGACTTGGGTCATTAGTTTGAACCAATCCAGTGGCTTGGTGGGGAATCGCTATTCAAATGAGGATGCATTGGGTAGGGAAAAAAAGGATGTTTCCACGGGTCGCGTAGATCTTTTTGTTGATGAATTTGCCGGCTTTAAAGAGCACCCCTTTTTAGGCGTTGGCGCCAATGGCATGAAACAGGAGCGCTTGGAGGATACTGGTAAAATCACTGCCTCACACAATGAAATTAGCCGTTTGCTCTCAGAACATGGTATTTTTGGGGTTCTTATCTTGATAATTCTAATTTTCAAACCGCTGGATTTTAGGAGTAGAAACCGTAACAATATCTTTTTTTATTCCTTTTTGGCGTTTTGGTTTGCGACCATTAACCACTCGGCGATGCGTATTGCAGCGCCTGCTTTTATCTATGCACTCGCCCTTTTAAATGTAACCCATGAAAAACCTCCTCTACCTAGGAAACAATTTAAACCGCGCTAATGCCAATGTTTCGGTCATGGGTACTTTGGGGCCTTTGTTGGAACAGGAAGGCTTTGGGCTGATTTATGCGTCTTCCAAATCCAATAAAGTGCTGCGGCTTTGGGATATGGTTTGGACTTTGATTTCTAAGCGCAAGCACGTGGATCTTATCCTCATTGATACCTATAGCACACAAAACTTTTACTATGCGCTGGTAACCTCCCAATTGGCGCGGCTGTTTGGCTTGGGGTACCTGCCCATTTTGCACGGTGGCAATCTGCCAGCTCGGCTTGAAAACAGCCCAAGACTCTCTAGAATGCTCTTTGCGAATGCCAAAGTGAATGTGGCGCCCTCGCTGTATTTGAAGTCGGCTTTTGAAGCGCAGGGCTATACCAACATCTCTTACATCCCCAATAGCATTGCCCTTGATCAATACCCTGTGATTAAAAAGGAGTATGCCCAGCCCAAATTGTTATGGGTGCGCTCTTTTGCGGCACTCTACAACCCTAACATGGCGGTGCAGGTTTTAGCAGGTCTGCGAGCGAAAGGCTATGAGGCTTCCCTATGCATGATAGGGCCAGACAAAGATGGGGCTTTTCAAAACACAAAGGACTTGGCAACGCAGTTGCAGGTTGAAGTTGCATTTACCGGTAAATTAACCAAGCCCGAATGGATCGAAAAATCAAAAGCTTACAACATTTTCATCAATACCAGTACCGTGGATAATATGCCAGTGAGCGTTATTGAGGCCATGGCTCTGGGATTTCCGGTGGTCTCGACCAATGTGGGCGGCATGCCTTATTTGATTGCCGATGGGGAAAACGGGATTTTGGTTGACAATGGCGATGTTGCCGGGATGGTCAATGCGATTGTGGGCTTGTTTGAGGATGAAGGCCGCTTGGAGTTGCTTAGTGCAAATGCTAGGGCGTTTGCTGGGCAGTTTGATTGGTTTGAGGTTAGGGGGCGGTGGATGTCGGTGATTGAAGGGACTTAGGTTGAATAAGACATAAGACTGGAAGGGACGTAAGACTTAGGACTTGGGGATTTTTGATTTACGATTTACGATTTACGATTTTTGATTGGGGATTGGGAATTAAGATGCTAGAATCTAGACAGCTAGAGGCTAGATTTGATTGTGACGAATTTGGGATTAGGTTGAATAAGACATAAGACTGGAAGGGACGTAAGACTTAGGACTTGGGGATTTTTGATTGGGGATTAGGAATTAAGATGCTAGAATCTAGACAGCTAGAGGCTAGACTTGATTGTGACGCATTGGGGATTAGGTTGAATAAGACATAAGACTGGAAGGGACGTAAGACTTAGGACTTGGGGATTTTTGATTGGGGATTAGGAATTAAGATGCTAGAATCTAGACAGCTAGAGGCTAGACTTGATTGTGACGCATTGGGGATTAGGTTGAATAAGACATAAGACTGGAAGGGACGTATGTTTGAAGGGACTTAAGACTGGAAGGGACTTAGGACTTAGGACTTGGGGATTTTTGATTTACGATTTACGATTTTTGATTGGGGATTAGGAATTGAGAATTAAGATGCTAGAATCTAGACAGCTAGAAGCTAGACTTGATTGTGACACGAACCAGCTTGCCTGCTTTTTATAAGAATGAAGAAACTCGCGAGGCAATCCGGATTTTTGTTCGTTCTGCCTGAGGGAGTAATAATTCTCAAATAGAAACTAATTTTAGAATAAGCCATCCGCCGCGGCGGACCGGGGCAAGGCTTATTCGGCATGAGTTAGAAGCTAGAACCTAGAAGCTAGACTTGATTGTGACGTATTGGGGATTAGGTTGAATAAGACATAAGACTGGAAGGGACGTAAGACTTAGGACTTGGGGATTTTTGATTGGGGATTAGGAATTAAGATGCTAGAATCTAGACAGCTAGAAGCTAGACTTGATTGTAACTAATTGGGGTGGTGGTTGGGTTTTATTTTGGCTTTTGTACCCTTATGTTGCCTGCATATTTTATTTCACTTGAGATTTATAATCCTTGTTTGGAAGCGGTTATTATTTTTCCCGCGGATTTCGCAGATTTGCGCGGATGGAAATTTCGAATGGGGTTTATTTTGTGCGTTTCATTTTTGGCGGATTTTGTCGTGTGTCGAAGACATCGGCAATTTTTATAAATCCGTTTTCTTTGTCAACAGCGTAAATCCGTTTGTAGTTTTTGAAAACCAAATAACGATATTGGATTTTTCTTTCTTTGAGTAAGTCTTCTGCTTGTTCGATGTAAGGTGATGTTATCAATTTTCCAGGTGCGCTGATAATTCCTTTAACGAGTTTCGCAGCAATTTTTGAACTTGCTTTCTTTTCGTAGTATTCATAGATTTCGTCCAATTGAATTTCGGCAAATTCAGACCAAATGATTTTGAATGCCATTATTCGTATTTGGCTAAGAGTTCGGCACTGCTTTTATAGCGATTATTGAGGAAGTCTGATTCTGATTGGTCGATTCGTTTATTCAATTCCGCTTGGGTCATAGGGGCAACTCGTTTTTGGTCGGGGGTCATTTTTTGTTGTTCTAATAGTTTTTCGAGTCGGGCAATCGCGTCTTCGCTTTGAAGTTTTAAAAATTCCTGGACAAATTCTATTTTTCGAGTTTCTAAATTCATTTCGATTGACTTTTATCAAAGATACTAAATTATCAAACTCGGTAAGAGGTTTTTTGGTTTGGAGAAATTAAGTGTAAAGCAGTACAAAGTACCAAGATGCTAGACTTGATTGTGACTGATTGGGGATAAGGTTGAATAAGACATAAGACTGGAAGGGACGTAAGACTTAGAACTTGGGGATTTTTGATTTACGATTTACGATTGGGGATTAGGAATTGAGAATTAAGATGCTAGAATATAGACAGTTAGAGGTTAGACTTGATTGTGACGCATTGGGGATTAGGAATTAGGGATTTGGGATTAGTGGAATGATGGTATGGAACCAAGACGCTAGAACCAAGACGCTAGAACCTAGAGGCTAGACTTGATTGTGACGTATTGGGGATTAGGAATTAGGGATTTGGGATTAGTGGAATGATGGTATGGAACAAAGAATTAAGAACCAAGAAGCTAGAGACTAGAAGCTAGACTTGATTGTAACTAATTGGGGTGGTGGTTGGGTTTTATTTTGGCTTTTGTACGCTTATGTTGCCTGCATATTTTATTTCACTTGAGATTTATAATCGATGTTTGGAAGCGG
This sequence comes from Subsaximicrobium wynnwilliamsii, assembly GCF_007997225.1. GTDB lineage: Bacteria > Bacteroidota > Bacteroidia > Flavobacteriales > Flavobacteriaceae > Psychroserpens > Psychroserpens wynnwilliamsii. The sequence continues at coordinate 10,108 of NZ_VORM01000026.1, read as the reverse complement.
CTATTATTTTTCCCGCGGATTTCGCAGATTTGCGCGGATGGAAATTTCGAATGGGGTTTATTTTGTGGGTTTCATTTTTGGCGGATTTTGTCGTGTGTCGAAGACATCGGCAATTTTTATAAATCCGTTTTCTTTGTCAACAGCGTAAATCAGTTTGTAGTTTTTGAAAACCAAATAACGATATTGGATTTTTCTTTCTTTGAGTAAGTCTTCTGCTTGTCCGATGTAAGGTGATGTTATCAATTTTCCAGGTGCGCTGATAATTCCTTTAACGAGTTTCGCAGCAATTTTTGAACTTGCTTTCTTTTCGTAGTATTCATAGATTTCGTCCAATTGAATTTCGGCAAATTCAGACCAAATGATTTTGAATGCCATTATTCGTATTTGGCTAAGAGTTCGGCACTGCTTTTATAGCGATTATTGAGGAAGTCTGATTCTGATTGGTCGATTCGGTTATTCAATTCCGCTTGGGTCATAGGGGCAAGTCGTTTTTGGTCGGGGGTCATTTTTTGTTGTTCTAATAGTTTTTCGAGTCGGGCAATCGCGTCTTCGCTTTGAAGTTTTAAAAATTCCTGGACAAATTCTATTTTTCGAGTTTCTAAATTCATTTCGATTGACTTTTATCAAAGATACTAAATTATCAAACTCGGTAAGAGGTTTTTTGGTTTGGAGAAATTAAGTGTATAGTAGTACAAAGTACCAAGATGCTAGAAACTAGACAGCTAGAGGCTATATTTGATTGTAACGCATTGGGGATTAGGTTGAATAAGACATAAGACTGGAAGGGACGTAAGACTTAGGACTTGGGGATTTTTGATTTACGATTTACGATTTTTGATTGGGGATTAGGAATTAAGATTTAAGATGCTAGAATCTAGACAGCTAGAGGCTAGATTTGATTGTGACGAATTAGGTATTAGGAATTAGGGATTTGGGATTAGTGGAATGATGGTATGGAACAAAGTATTAAGTACAAAGAATTAAGAAGCTAGAGTCTAGAGTCTAGAGGCTAGACTTGACTCTGACACGAACCAGCTTGCCGGCTTTTAGTCAAAATAATTAAAAAATTCGTAAGGCAATCCGGATTTTTGTTCGTTCTGCCTGAGGGAGTAATAATTCTCAAATAGAAACTAATTTTAGAATAAGCCACCCGCCGCGGCGGGTTGGGGCAAGGCTTATTCGGCACGAATTAGACGCTAGACGCTAGAATCTAGATAGCTAGAGTCTAGAGGCTAGACAGCTAGAAGCTAGACTTGATTGTGACGTATTGGGGATTAGGAATTAGGGATTTGGGATTAGTGGAATGATGGTATGGAATGAAGAAGTTAGAAGGGCGTATTAAGTACAAAGAATCAAGACGCTAGAGACTAGAATCTAGACAGCTAGAGGCTAGACTTGATTGTGACGAATTTGGGATTAGGTTGAATAAGACATAAGACTGGAAGGGACGTAAGACTTAGGACTTGGGGATTTTTGATTTACGATTTACGATTTTTGATTGGGGATTAGGAATTGAGAATTAAGATGCTAGAATCTAGACAGCTAGAAGCTAGACTTGATTGTGACGCATTGGGGATTAGGAATTTGGGATTTGGGATTAGTGGCATGATGGTATGGAATGAAGAAGTTAGAAGGGCGTATTAAGTACAAAGAATCAAGACGCTAGAGACTAGAAGCTAGAACGAAGAATCAAGACGCTAGAGACTAGAAGCTAGAACGAAGAATTAAGACGCTAGAGTCTAGAGACTAGAGACTAGAAGCTAAAAGCTAAAAACCAAAAGCTAAAACACTATTTCATCTTTTGCAATCGATGTAGACCGCGAAAAATAGGCTCAATAGTTTAAGAATTTACCAATTGCAAGTAAGATTTGGGATTATGACGATTTAAAGCTGTTTTTGTGAGACGGTGATGTATAACTTTATATATTTAGACCCTAATTGGGACTATGGGTAAAAAGAAAAATATTCATTTTGAAGTGTCTGAACGCAAGATCCTTTTGCGGCTTATGGATCTCTTTGTGGTATTTTTCGGGCTCTATTGCTTGGAGCTGAGTTCTAGCTTTGACTACCTGCAGATCAGGCCCGATAATTGGTTGGCGCTTGCGGTGCTGGCGGTTTATATTTTGGCTTTTGGGACGGTTTTTGAAATTTATAATCTTCAGAAATCAAGTGAGCTGGATACGGTGTTTCGAAATATTGTTTTGACGGTATCGGTTACGGTGCTGTTTTATATGCTTACGCCGGTATTGACACCGTTCTTGCCCATGAACCGGTTTCAGATCCTGTTCTTTTTTCTGTGCATGGTGTTTAGCCTGTTTGTGTGGCGCTTTGCCTATATCAATTTTGTATCCTCCCCACGGTTTTATAAAAAAGTGCTGCTTGTAGGCGAAATCTCCAACATTGAGAATATTGTGCAGCCCTTAAGACAAATGGATCCCAATTACAAGATCGTTGGCTTTATCAATTGTGAAACGAAAACAGAGGCTTCGGTGAATACTACCGGGCTCATCGAGTTTGAGGGGCATGCCCTTTTGGAGGTTATCAAGGGCGAAAAGGTATCGGAGATTTTAATTGCCACCTATAATTCTGAAATCATTACCACCAGCATTTACCGTGATTTGATCCACTTGTTGGATCGCGGTTTTATCATTAGGGAATATACCCAGGTCTATGAGGAATTGACCCGCCGGGTGCCCATTCAGTTTATTGGGAAGGATTTCTATAAGTTTTTTCCGTTTAGCCGAAGCAATCAAAATACCTTGTATCTTTTTTTCCACCGCTTGTTCGATCTTATTTTTTCGGTAATTGGTTTAGTGTTCGGACTTTGTCTTTTGCCGATCGTGCTCATTGGCAATCTTATGGGCAATAGAGGGCCTGTGTTTTATATCCAAGACCGGGTGGGCAAAAATGGGAAGGTTTTTAAAATTTATAAACTGCGCACTATGGTCACTGATGCGGAAGTATCAGGCGCCAAATGGGCACAGAAAGATGATGTGCGCATCACGCGTTTCGGTAAGTTTTTGAGACGCTCCAGATTGGATGAGGTTCCGCAGTTCATGAACGTGCTCAAAGCGGAGATGAGTATTATAGGTCCCAGACCCGAGCGTCCGTTTTTTGTGAGGGAATTGGCTGGGGTCGTCCCCTTCTACGAAACCCGACATATCGTAAAACCCGGACTCACAGGCTGGGCACAAGTGAACACGCGCTACGGGGCTTCGGTGGATGATAGTTTGACCAAACTGCAGTACGACCTCTATTACATCAAGCACCGGAGTCTGTTTCTGGATCTCAATATTGTGGTCAAGACGTTTAGTACGATTATTTATTATCGGGGACAGTAGTTAGTTGTTAGTGGGTAGTTGGTAGTGGGGAGTAGGTAGTAGGTAGTAGGTAGTGGGTAGTTTGCAGTTTACAGTCTGCAGTCTTCGGTCTATTTTCTTTCGTCTTCAGTCGCAGTCTTCAGTTTTCAGTCGCAATTTGCAGTCGCAGTTTTCCGTCTTCGGTCTTCCGTCTCCGGTCTCCTTTCTTTCGTCTTCAGTCGCAGTCGCAGTTTTCCGTCTTCCGTCTCCCGTCTCCGGTCTCCTTTCTTTCATCTTCATCTTCATCTTCATCCTCCGTCTCCCGTCTCCGGTCTCCTTTCTTTCATCTTCGTCTTCATCTTCATCTTCATCTTCGTCTTCATCTTCATCCTCCGTCTCCCGTCTCCGGTCTCCTTTCTTTCGTCTTCATCTTCATCTTCATCTTCCGTCTCCCGTCTCCGGTCTCCTTTCTTTCATCTTCATCTTCATCTTCATCTTCCGTCTCCCGTCTCCGGTCTCCTCTCTTTCGTCTTCATCTTCATCTTCATCTTCATCTTCGTTCTCGTCTTCCGCGTAGCGTCAAACTCTTTCTTTTCGGAAAAAACCAATCAGCAATACGAAGATCATCACGAATATGGCGATGCGTGCGATGTAGTCGCCGGCGAGGACGTAGAAGGTTTCTTTTTCGTTGACGATGAGACTGCCGGAGAGGGCGCCTTTTTGTCCGTAGGCCAATTGTTTTGTGATTTGGCCTTTGGCGTTGATGATGGCACTGATTCCGGTATTGGCGCTTCTGGCGATGGCACGACGGGTTTCTATGGCGCGCAAACGGGCGAGGCTTAAATGTTGTTTGTGACCTTGGGTCTCGCCCCACCAGGCATCGTTGGTGATGATGGTCAGGAAATTGGCGCCGTTTCTTACGTAGCCGGTTACAAATTCGCCATAAACCGATTCGTAACAAATGATGGGTGCTGCCTTGAATTTTCCGTTGGAGGATGTGAATACCCCTCGGTAATCCTGGGTGGTTTTCATGGAAACGGTGCCACCCAAATCAATCATGGCATCGCCAATTAAGGGTTTCAGAATGCTTTGGTAGGGGAAATTCTCAACCCCTACCACCAACTTGGACTTGTTGTACTGCGCAACGCTGTCTGAAGTATTGATGAATATCGCGGAATTATAATCATTGTACCAAGTGTTGGCACCGTACTGATTGGTTTGCGGGCCCACACGCTCGGGGTCGTGAAAATCGTCTATAAAGGAAATGCCGGTAAGCAAATTGATTTGCGGGTGCGCGGAAACATACTGCTGTAACTTATTTTTTAATAGGGATTTGTCAAATTGAGGCAAACGGATGCTCTGTGCAAAATAGGTTTCGGGCGCAATGACAAAATCGGTGGAATCGCTGATTTTGGAGTCGGATAAGTCTTTGAACAGTTCGGCAAACTTGAGGTTGGAGACCTTGTATTTTTCCGAATAGGGATCAATATTCGGTTGTAGCGCGATGATGTTTACGGTTTCGCCTTCTTCCTCATAGTTGTAATAGATGACCAATGAAATGGCTATAGGTACGATGATGAATGCGGCCGTCTTCAGCAAAACCGATTTTAAAAGCGTTTTTGAGCCTGCTTTCCTATAGGCCAATACGCCTTTGAAGACGAGTACATTTACCAGCCACACCCAAAGCGTTCCGCCAAAAGTGCCGGTGTATTCGTACCATTGGATCCAAGAGATGTACTCTGAAAACCCATTGCCCAGATTGAGCCAGGGCCATGAAAATTCCCAAGCGAGGTGCATTTTCTCAAAGCTTATCCAAAGGGCAACCAAAAACAAGAGCGATCGGTTTAGCGATTGGCGTCGCGAGTAATAGTGGTAGAGCAGGATGAGTGCCGCCATCAATGCTGAATTTACCAAAACCGCAAAACTGGCGCCAAACAAATCGGCATGCCTTAGCCAACTTGTGGTCACGAGGTTCCAGATGAAAAATGTGAGGTAGGAGGCTGCAAATATTTTTAAGCCTTTGCGTTTGCTGTCACTGTGTCGCCATTGCTGTTCGGCCAACAATAAGGGCACGAAGGCAAAAAAGAGCAAGAGCGGAAACCCGTAGGTTGGCCAAGCTAGGGCAAGTAGTAATCCGGATATGAGGGCGAGTAGAAATTTGTTCACTATCTAAAGATGCTAAAGTCAAGTTTTAATGAGAATACATTGGAATATAAGGCGGCACTTTGGTCGCCAATATCGGTAAAGGCATAGTCAATTTGAATGCCTCTATATTTGAAACCTAAGCCCAGACTAGGCTGAAAGCTTAGACTCTCTGTATTGTCCAATTGGAGTTCGTTCTGAAAATTCCCTGCGCCGGCTCTTAGAAACACCAAATCGGTATAGCCAAATTCAAAGCCCAGGGCCGGATTGATACTGGCCACGGAGGTGGAAATGATGTCATTGGTTTCGGCAAACCGCACGTTGAGGTCAAAGGAGGTTAGTAAGGAGTAATCGTAATGGAAGACGAATTTTTTTGAGAGTCCGATTTGTAATTTCGGAAGCGTGAGCTCGGTACTTTCTGGCACCGTTTGATTTTGGCCTTCCACCGCGTTTTGGATGTCGGCTAATTTTTCATCATCAAAGCTCCAGGCATTGAAGGTGGTGGTAATGTCACGGGCCATGATGCCAAATTTCCAGTCGTTTTTAGACTGAAACTGAATGCCAGCATCCAGACCAAAGCCCCAAGACGAGGCGAAGTCGCCAATAATGCGTCGCACCACCTTGGCATTCACACCATAGCTGAAACCGTCCAGCGGCAAGCGTCTGGCGTAAGAAAAAGTAAGTGCATAATCGGCAGTTGAAAAGAGGCTTACCCTGTCGTAATTGATGTTCCCTTGGTCGTCAATCAATTGTGTGGTATCCAGAATGTCATCCACCCCAAAACGAATCAAGGAGAAGCCCACCGCACTTTTATCGTCTAAAGGTTTTGCAAAGGCGATGTAGTTGTAATTGGCAATATTGGCGAAGTAACTGGAGTGAAAAAGTGCCAATTGGTTGTCTTCCAAATTGACCAGGCCGGCAGGATTCCAATAGCCCGCATTCACATCGGAAGTATGGGAGGACACTGCATTGCTCATGCCCAAAGCCGCTGCATCCACACCAATGTTTAAAAACTCATTGGAGTATTTACGGGTGGTTTGAGCGGTACTTAGCAACGAGATCATGGATAATACAATGATAGCGTAATATTTCAATAGCTAAAATTTTTTACAAAGATGCACAATAATTTTCATCTATTTAACTGTAAAGGAAGGCCATTATTGCACATGTAAGCTGTTAGTCACAAATAGTTTGCTATTTTTACACCCACTAAACATACGTCTGTGAAAAAATTCATACCCAATTTTGTGACCTTGCTCAATCTCTTCAGCGGAAGTATTGCAGTGTTATTTGCAGTTTACAACAATTTTGTGGCGGCAGCCATCTTCGTTTTTCTAGGTATTTTCTTTGATTTCTTCGACGGATTGTTAGCCAGAAAGTTGAACGTGCAGAGCGATTTGGGGATTCAATTGGATTCACTCGCCGATATGGTGACCAGCGGTTTGGTGCCCGGCATTGTGATGTTCAAATTGCTAGCCATTAGCTTGGATACCGAAGAACTATCAACTGCCAAGGAGTGGAGCAGCGACTTTGAATTTAGCAGTGTGCACATGCCAGTTTTAGCACTCAGCGGACTCTTTATCACACTCGCTTCCGCCTACCGTTTGGCCAAGTTCAATATTGATGAAGACCAACAGACCTATTTCAAAGGCCTACCAACACCGGCAAATGCCCTGCTTATCTTGTCTTTGCCACTCATTTTGGAGTTTCAGAATAGCAATCTCATTACCGAAATTATCATCAATCCGTGGTTTCTGATCATACTGACCTTACTGAGCTGCTATTTGCTCAACGCCGACATTAAATTATTCGCCCTGAAATTTAAAGACTATAGTTTCAAACGGAATGTGGTGCGTTATGGTTTTATCATGTTCACTTTAGTCATGGTGGTACTGTTTCAATTTATTGCAATTCCCATTGTGATCTTGGGCTATTTCTTAACCTCCATGCTATTTAAATCGCTTACTGCGGAATGAAGGGTTTTGAAATTCAAGGTTCAGGATTCAAGGTTTAAAATTCAAGGTTCAAAATTCAAAGTTCAAGACCTACTTACCTAACGGCAGGCAGGTTCAAAGTTCAAAATAACAGATTCACAACTTAACAATAAACAACAACATGGCTTCAGGATTTTTTGCGCTTTTTGATGATATTGGTGCTCTTATGGACGATGTGGCGGCCATGAGCAAGATCACTACCAAGAAAACCGCGGGTATTCTGGGCGATGACTTGGCCGTAAATGCTGAAAAAGCGTCGGGCTTTGTATCCTCACGCGAGATACCGGTTTTATGGGCCATAACCAAAGGCTCGTTTTTGAACAAGCTTATCATCCTCCCCATTGCGTTTTTGCTGAGTGCCTTTTTACCAACAGGCGTGACCGTTATTCTCATATTAGGCGGGGTCTATCTCGCTTATGAAGGTGCGGAAAAAATTTATGAGTATTTTGTGCCACACCATCCCAAAGGCGAAGAGACCTCAAGGTTGGAACAAGCGGAACTGCCTAAAGAAGAAATTCTTGCCATTGAGGAAGACAAGATCAAATCGGCCATTCTTACCGATTTCATCCTTTCGGTTGAAATCGTGATCATTGCGCTTGGCACGGTGGTAGGTAGGGAATTGTTGTTTCAAATCATTGTGGTTTCCATAGTGGCCATCATCGCCACCGTTGGGGTCTATGGCATTGTGGCGCTCATTGTGCGTATGGACGATTTGGGCTACAAGCTCATGAAACTCAATCAAGACAAAAAAGGATTTTTCTATAGTATTGGTAACTTCTTGGTTATGGCATTGCCCAAAATAGTCAAAAGCCTTAGCGTGATTGGTACCATCGCTTTGCTCTTGGTGTCCGGAGGAATTTTTGTGCACAACTTGGAGTTTATGCATCACTTTTTGGAGAGCATCCCCTCTTTCATCCGTGATTTCATTGTGGGCTTGGCAGTTGGTGCTGTGGCTTTGGTTTTGATGATGGGCGCTAAGAAGGTGTATGGGATGGTTAAGGGGTGAAGGTTGCTTTTTACGGGCAATCGCCTCACTCTGCTGTGATTGTTGGTGGAAAACACCAACAATGGCTTTGCTGGAACCGGAATTTCGAATTAAAAAAAGCTTATTTATTCTCTAAACAGTATGTTTTAAAACCGTAAACCTGCGTGCTGATTTGTTCGTGGTTGAGCTGCCGATGTTGGTGTTTTCCACCAACATCTTCTCGTTAACCGGGATTGTGGATCATGCAAAGGATAAAATGGTTTCCAAAAATCTGTTCGAATTATAGTGTTTCAGTGAAACCTGTCATATAACTTCCTTCAAATAAATAGATAATTTTGATTTAAGTCATCCTTGGTCTCACTCTGCTGTGATTGTTGGTGGAAAACACCAACAATGGCTTCGCTGGATATGGAATTTCGAATTGAAAAAAACCTGTTATTCTCTAAACAGTATGTCTCAAAGCCGTAAACCTGCGTGCTGGTTTTGTTTATGGTCGAGTTGCCGATGTTGGTGTTTTCCACCAACATCTTCTCGTTCACTGGGATTGTGGATCATGCAAAGGATAAAATGGTTTGCAAAAATCTGTTTGAATTATAGTGGTTCAGTGAAACCTGTCATTTAACTTCCTTCAAATAAATAGATAATTTCGATTTAAGTCATCCTTGGTCTCACTCGGTTGTGATTGTTGGTGGAAAACACCAACAATTGCTTTGCCGGAATCAGATTCTCGCTAAAACGAGCTTGTTTATTCTAGAAATGGTTTGTTTTGAAACCATAAACCTGCGTGCTGGTTTCGTTCGTGGTTGAGCTGCCGATGTTGGTGTTTTCCACCAACATCTTCTCGTTAACCGGGATTGTGGTTCAATCTGGCATTTCAACTTCCGTCAAAGAGGTAAGGAAATCTGTAAAATAGTCTATTTTTAGTTTTTTTATTTGCGGTGGGATCACTCGGTTGGGATTGTTGGTGGAAAACACCAACAATGGCTTCGCTGGAACCGGAATTTCGAATTAAAAAAAGCTTATTTATTCTCTAAACAGTATGTTTTGAAACCGTAAACCTGCGTGCTGGTTTCGTTTATGGTCGAGCTGCCGATGTTGGTGTTTTCCACCAACATCTTCTCGTTCACTGGGATTATGGATCATGCAAAGGATAAAATGGTTTGCAAAAATCTGTTTGAATTATAGTGGTTCAGTGAAACCTGTCATTTAACTTCCTTCAAATAAATAGATAATTTCGATTTAAGTTAACCCTGGTCTTACTCTGCTGGGATTGTTGGTGGAAAACACCAACAATGGCTTCGCTGAATTCATGATTTCGATTCAATTCATCCTTGGCTTCACTCGGTCGGTGCTGTTGGTGGGAAACATCAAAGATGGCATTGCGGTTGAAATTGGATTTAGTTTTTTATGTGAGCATTCGTCTCACTCTGCTGTGATTGTTGGTGGAAAACACCAACAATGGCTTTGCTGGAACCGGAATTTCGAATTAAAAAAAGCTTATTTATTCTCTAAACAGTATGTTTTGAAACCGTAAACCTGCGTGCTGGTTTTGTTCATGGTCGAGCTGCCGATGTTGGTGTTTTCCACCAACATCTTCTCGCTGAGTTGAAATTTATTGGGAACAATCCTTTCTGAGGAGCCTTAGAGTTCGCAATGCGGTAATTCCTAAAAGAGTTTTCGTATTTTTA
>NZ_VORM01000025.1 GCF_007997225.1 Subsaximicrobium wynnwilliamsii | reverse complement strand
TGTTTGGTTTGCTGGGTTGAGTATTCGTTATGAAAGAAAGTGGAAGCTTCTTCGATATGGATTATGGTAGTGCCACGAATACACGAATGTTATTTGGTTTGCTGGGTTGAGGACGCGTTACGAAAGAAAGTGGAAGCTTCTTCGATATGGATTATGGTAATGCCACGAATACACGAATGTCATTTGGTTTGCTGGGTTAAGGACGCGTTATGAAAGATTGGGGAAGCTTCTTCGGTATGAGGTATAGTAGTGCCACGAATACACGAATGTTATTTGGTTTGCTGGGTTCAGGACGCGTTACGAAAGAATGGGGAAGGTTCTTCGGTATGGATTATGCTAGTGCCACGAATACACGAATGTTGTTTGGTTTGCTGGGTTGAGGACGCGTTATTGATCTCCTAGCGTAAGTACAGCCCTTTCTGTGCTGAGACAAATTGTAATCAGGTAGCCGTAAGTTTGACCTCGAAAATCCCACTTGATTCGAATAGCATAGGGGAGAAAGCAGACTTTAGCAATAAATATTTCTGAAGCTCTTATTAATAAGCTTTGAAGGCTTTTTCCAGCTCTGCCTTTATATCGGCTCTTACAAAATCGGGTTCTAAAACCTGTACCAGACTTCCATATTTTAAGAGTTGTTGCTTGAGTTCGAAATTATAGCTAACGAATAATTTAACGGTGTAGAAGCCGTTTGATCCATTTGTAAGCTCTTCCTGTGAGCGGTGCAGTTTCAAGGATTCCAAATAAGGCTTCTGGCTGACATCAAAACGCAGCACTATGTGTCTCGGTTCATAATCACTAAAGTTTAAACCAACGGTATGTGATAGTTTCTCGTTAGCTTCTTCGGTTTTGTTTCTGAATGGTTTATTATCTAAAACCTGTAAATCGGATAGTCTATCCAGCCCAAAAACCCTAAAGCCATTTTCGGTTTCTCCCACGACGTACCATCTGTTTTGATATTCTTTGAGCAACTGTGGTTTTATAGTATGGGTTTTGGGTTCTTTTCTACCGGTGTGATAAAAACTGCTGTGCTCAAAACTTAGCTCCTTCCGATTTTTGATGGCTTCCAAAATGAGGTCGAAATATTGGAAATTCTTAACCAAACTGGTGTCATCCAGAGACAGGTATTTATGGGTCTCATTCTCTAAAGTGATGCTTTTGTTGAGCAAGTTGGATAAGGCGATACGTTTGAAAAGATTGGTTAAAAATGAAAACTCCTCGGTGTCCTCTATTTCTATTTTATAACCTTTTGTTTTAGGGTTGTGAATTTTGAATCCCAATCCTACTAAAAATTGATAGTCTCTACTAAAAGTCGATGACTTGAAGATTATACCTTCCCTTTTTAAACCAGCTGCTATTTGTTGCGAAGTTAACAAACCATCCGCATTTTTCAGCAACTCCAAAATAACCAAATATCGTCTGATGTCTAAACTCATAATTATCACATTTTTTATCCTTCCCACTATGCGGGAAAGCTAGCCATTAACTTTGTTGGAAACCATTAAAAACAAACCAATATGGATTTACAAAAAGCACCATTAGATCAATTGAGCCGCTTGATGCAAAGCAGCATGACCACCTCCACCGAAATCGCAAAAATATCTGGCGAAGACAAAACCACAGTGACGCTGATTACCTTAGGTTTCACTTTGGCGTTTACCGGAATTTTACGGGCTTTGAATGGCTAGTTGCTTATTGGTATCCGCCCAAAGGCCAATTCAAAAAATCGAGTAGGCAAATTACTAAACCTTATACTTATGAAAGATGAAAAAACAACTCAAGCTGCAATAGTGGCATCAATAAGTGCAGCTGGTGCTGGCGTTGGTGCTCTAATTGCTGTTTCCGCAGGTATTGCTCTTGCCATACCAATTGCGATTGGTGCTGGAGTCGCTTGCCTTGGCTATGCGGTGGCGAAAACTAAAGCTTAAATTTATAAACCCTGAAGTTTGAGGCTTTGGGGTTTTGTTTTTTCTTCTTGTTTCCTGAACTGCAAAAATTGTAATTTGTTCAAGTAAACCTTAACTCACAACTTCCTTGATAGTATTTCATCAACCTTTCTCTGAATTCCCATCTCTGCATTAGCGAGAGCCTTTCTTGCTAAAACACCATTTATTCCATGATTAGAAACTTTGTTAGCATTCTCCAACCAATCTTCCAATCTCATTTTCCCTTTCGATTGATTTATGGTTCGTAAGGTAACCGACACGTTTTCTGGACAGTTGACCACCTCTGCAATTTCATGATTGGTCAACCGATCGCGATACTTCATAAAAACAGCTTCTGATGACCGGATGTGTTCGTAATCGTAACGGTCTCCTCCACGCAAGGTTTCTCCTGTGTAGCAATCGGTATATAGTGCTATGCCATCGCCTCCTTTTGCTAAAGCTCGTTGGTGCATTTGGGCTTTTACTTTATTGAATAGGAGGTCTATTTCGAGGCGGTGGTAGGGGCGGGTTGGGTTGTGCAATTTTAAAATTCTAAAGTAAAATCATCATCAAAATCCTGATTTAAATTTCTTTCTAGCTCATTGTCTAAAGCCTTTTTGTGATTTTCCATTGGATTATGATTAGCCACGTTTGTCATAGCTGTAAGTCCTTCTCTTATCTTGTTAATATCATTGCTCTCCAAACCTGCATCCACTACATCGCTAGCTTTATCCATACTCTGTTTCTGTTTACCATATTCTTCGGTAATTATTCGATTCATCTGCTGATGCTCGGATCTTATTTTTAACAGTTCAATTTCAGTTTGAGCTTGTAGCTTTTGTGATTCCATGAAAGAATCTTTCAATCCTTTAACACCTTGGAACAAATTATTTGCTTTGTTAAATGTGTCTTGAATATTATTGGTAACTTCACTTACCATCTGAGTACCCTCTTTTGCTATATTAACAACTTCCTTACTCTTTTCTAGAGTATTATCAATATTACCTTGGATTTTAGCCAATCTGTTTTCGCTATTTTTAATTTGTTCTTTATTTTCCATGATTATTTAATTACATTTTCTTTGACTATTTTCAACACATTAAAAAATTCGGTAACGGTTTTTTTATTATTTTTTACTACATCAACTTCACGCAAAATACGTCTGTTCTCTAATTCATATTCTCTAAATAATTCAGTTTTATCTTCCTCATATATATTTTTGGCTTTTAGCGATTTATGTCTCTTATCTTTTAATTTCTTATTCAACAAATCATACTCTTTCAAAGAATCAATAATTGTAAGTCTTTTATTTAGATGGTGATTAAAATTTTTCTTTGAATTATTAAGTAAAGCTTTCCAAAAGGAAATGTTAGAATGAATTTTTAAAGCTTGATTTTCAATTTCAATTTTGTTTTGTTGTAAATCATAGGGCTCTCGAGCCAATTTATATTCAAGATATATTGGATCTCTTTTTAGTTCATCAACAATTGGTTTAAGAATTTTGTTATAACATGTTTCTACAATCAAATCGGATTTGTCGAATAAAGTTTTTCGCTTATTAATTTCTTGTTCTTCAATACTCAGAGACTGAATCACCTTGCTAATATGACTTAATTTTTCATTTAATTTACTATCTGCTTCTCTAACATTCCCTATAGCGTCAATATTTTCGCCAATCAAATTACCAATACCTTTAATTAACTCTCCTGCGATTGCAACCCCAAGCTCTCCTTTAACTTTTCTGAAATCATCATCTGTGAACTCGTCCTTTTCTGCTAATTCAAGAAAAGACCCATTATGTAATGTATCGTTAATGGAATTAAATACGTCGATTCCTATAGTTTCAAAATTAGTAGTTTGTATATCGTCTAATGAAATGCTGTAATCATTCATAACTTTTGATAACTCATATTTACTAAAATCCCGATATTCTTCGAACATTTCCGCATTACTTGCTTTCAATGCAAATGGCCCAAAAAACTCACGAATAGCAAAATCTGTTATACCTAATAATTTTCCGTAAAGTTCGACTTTATCTTTAGCTAAAATTTCATCAGCATTTTGAACAATCTCTTTCCATTCTGTTATTTGAGGTATTAAATTTTTCTGAATATGAGAGACTTTCTTTTCATAATCACTTTTGGCCGAACTGCCTAGAAAATATTTTTTGCTTAGACTATGGAGAGGTAACTCATCTTGTGTTAATTGAACTTGACTCGCAGGACTATCTTTAATTAATTGGTATTTCTCTATCTTTGAGAATTTTTCAGACAAATCTTTCATTTCGTTAAAGGTCATGATATTGCCACAAGAACATCTGCTTGTATTGATAGTGATGCCATTCCCACATGAATTACAAAATATTACTTCTGTCATAATAATTCTATTTAAAATTTGGTACTGAGTCTGTAATATATAATGTTAAAAAAACAATTGAAAGGAATATGGGTAATGCCCAAACAAGTGGGTCTTTAAGCATAGTGAAATTACCTCCTATTTGATTTTGGGCTTTTCTAGCTGCAAGTGGTTTGAAAACATAAAACGACAGTGGTAGATACAGAATATAAATTCCAATCAATAAAATTAGAAATACATTTCTGTTTTGATTGTCAGACATTAAGGATTCTAAATTTGTCTTTTTAATCTCTACCGGCTTATTGTCGGGAACAAAAGCCAAAATGGTGTTATAATCTTTCAGTGCATCTTCATAATTGCCATTTTGAAAATATAACTCACTTCGCTTTATATATAAGTCAACATTATCAGAATCTTTCGTGATAGCATTACTATATTCCTCTACTGCCTCATCCAATTTATTTTCTTGTTCATAATAATCTCTGCGTAATTCTAGGGCTTCATCATCATCAGGATGTCTTTCTATGTACACATTTATGTCATCTAGGAAATCAGAGTCATTGTTTTTTAAATGAACTAATGCTCTTAATTTATAAACTTTAGAAGATTTTCCTTCGATTTCTATGGCCTCATCAAAATTTTCTTCTGCGAAATCCAACCAGTCTAACGCATAGCATGCTTCGCC
Source organism: Subsaximicrobium wynnwilliamsii (assembly GCF_007997225.1). Classification (GTDB taxonomy): domain Bacteria; phylum Bacteroidota; class Bacteroidia; order Flavobacteriales; family Flavobacteriaceae; genus Psychroserpens; species Psychroserpens wynnwilliamsii. The sequence goes on along the minus strand of NZ_VORM01000025.1, from coordinate 64,895 downwards.
TTTTTTAATAAAACCAACCGACAAAGTATCAGTTATTGCTATTGCCGTATTTGCATATTTTATAGCCTCTTCATAATTATTAATTTGAATGAGAGAGTCTGCTTTTGAAATATAAAGATTATAGTCATTAATTTTTTGTTCATAAGTAAGCCCATCTCCACAACTCAAAATAAATAATGATAATACTAGAATGAATAATTTTCTAAACATATTGATTAATTAAATTAATTTAAACTCCAAATACCCCAAACTCAAATACCCCTCAGGCTTCAAGTCAATGCCATGGACTCTTAAAAAAGCTTTATGGATTTTATCGGCTTCATCAAAAGGGTTGGAAAACATGCTGCTCATTTGTACAGACAATCCTTTATCCACAAATTCTCCATTTACATTCATTTTTTCTTTAGTTTTAATTTCAAATGTTGCCATATTCTCTAGGTATTTATTATTAATAGGTTAAGTATTCAGAAAGTCGCTTTTTAGCTTCAATCATAGATATCAAAAAATCAAATGATTTCTGAATGACCATATTCATGAAGTAACATTAATTATAAACCAAATCCTCGTCCGAAATGCACTCCCAACTATGAAACACCACTTCATCATTTTTTTCTGAAGCAGTGCAGGTGGCACTCGTATTTAACTGGGAATTGACGGTGTCGTTTTTATAGACGCCACATTTTCGACATTTGTAGGTTGACATAGGTTCGATTTTAGGGTTGTTAATTTGTGTTAAAAAGTCAAAGCTATTTTCTAAACAGACAAAACCTGTCCGTTTCAAAAAAGTTTACCTTAATACTGCAATAATAGAAGTTGCTTTTCCCATATATCGGGAATGTGAGCTAAGTTGTCCGAAATTTATTTGGGAACCTGAAGCGCTTTTGAGAAAAATTGCTGTGGCGTAAACCGGAAATTCATAGGTTAACCTAATAATGAAATCAGTTGTAATAGCCCATCATCAGGTCTAAATGCTGCTTCACAAAATCTCTAGCATGCAATGGACTAATCACTTTCACCCAAAGATTATACTTTAAGATTTCCATTAGAAACTCGTAATTAGGCTCCAAATAGACTTTGATTTCGCCCCAAATGTCTGGATTGCCATAGTCTAAATCATCTGTATCGATTGCCTTGGGGCGGGCTACAATTTTTTGGGAATGATGTAGCGGATTATTAGTGAGGTACTTAAAATGATGATTCGCCACTTGAATATGGATCCACTCTGCTGGCATCCCGGTTTTCAAAACACCAATGGTATTTTTAAAATGTTCAAACGGATTGAAAGTGATAGGTTGCTTCGTTGGCTGCTTGTTGATTTTTAGGCTTTTGATGCGGTCATCCAGACAAAAGGTATAAACGCCATGCTGCTCGTTATGCGCCATCAAGTACCAAGCCTTGTTAATTTCCTTGAGATGCAAAGGCTGGAAAAAACCGGCAATGGTTTGAAAGCCATCATCATCGTACCAACCTTGATATTCCAATTCAATAAAAAATTGTTGCTCTATCGCATGAATGAGAGGTACCAAATCCACCTGCGAACTCAATGAACTGCGCGACGTGGTCACATGGGCTTTCCAAGCATGGGCGTGGTGATGGAGAAGGTAGATTTCGGTTTTTTCATAAACGTCCTTGAGCGCTTCACTGACTTCATAAGCCTCGATATAATAGCCATAATTACGTTTGTGCAAAATCACAGCCTGATAATAGGATTTTATCTTTTCCAGATCGCGCTTTATGGTTTTTTGACTGTACTGGTTCAATTTATCATAAAGCGGATCGTCAATATTATCCAAGCGTAATTGATCGAGTACATTTCGCAAATCTGAAAGCGGCACGAAGCCGTTCTTTTCAATCCCATAGACTTTGGAATTGGAAATAACGCGTAAGATGTAATAGCGACGAAGAAATTCGGGGGTCATGGTAGTATTTGAAAAACGAATGTAATAATAAACTTTCAAACGGCTAAAAGGAATCTGTTTTTATATATTTGAGCACCCAACTGCCATTGATGACTTCAGTTTTTACTAAGAGCGATTTTATTGCCACCAAATGGTTTGCGCTCGAAAAAATAATCCAACTTATTGCTGGCGTTTTCATCGTTCCGCAAATATTCAGTGCTCTGGGCAGCATAGATATCGGTAAACTCAAATTTGTTGAATCGGTTTTGGGGCTGTTGACGCCGCTTTTTTTTCTGGGCTTATCTGCAATTTGTATTCGGGAACTTGTATTTCATCCAAAACGGGATCAGCTTATTTTGGCGACTGCCTTTTATCTGCGAATGATAAGTTGGAGTGTTGTGTTTATTGGCATTCTAATCTATTTTGGTTTGGCTGAAGGGACTGCCTTAAGCGGCTTGTACCTCATAATCGCTTGCAGTTACCTGTTTAAACTGACCGATGTTTTTGAATATTATTTGCTGGCAAAAAAATGGACAAAAATCATATTCATCTCTAAGATTTCCAGTCTGTGTATCATTGTGGCCTTGCAATACTATGGCGTTAAAAATCAGTTTGATGTGTATTATTTTGCCAAACTCATTGTGCTTGATTTCTGTATTCAGGGGCTGATTTATGCCATTATTTTAAAACATAAAAAGCAATTGGATTTTAAGCAATGGAAGTTTTCTTGGAAGCTAGGCGCATCCCTATTAAGAATGTCTTTTCCTTTAATACTATCTAATGGCTTGGTCATGTTTTACATCGCAATTGATGAGCTGTTTCTAAAGTATTTTTATGGCGATCATGAAAACGGAATCTTTGCCAGCGTTCAGTTTCTAGTCATTGGCTTGAGTTGGAATATAGGCTTTTCCATCATCAATGCTTTATACCCTTCCTTGGCTGAATCCTTCCAGGTAAACACCGCGCTCTACCGAAAGAAGATCAAAGCGCTTTTAAAGATCATGCTTTTCTTGGGGGTGGCGATAGGCGGTTTTTATACGATTTTCGGAAACACCATTTTGGAAACTTTCTTTTCTGAAACTTATAAAGAAGCAAAAACGCCCTTATTGATTTTTAGCTGGGCGCCGCTTTTTATATTCTTAGGGATGGTTTATGAAAAACATTTGATCAACACCGAAGCCTTACAAAAAAACGTGTACCGATTTGGTTTAGGTTGCTTATCTAACCTTATTTTATGTTATCTGTTGATTCCCGTTTGGGGCGTAAATGGTGCGGCAATAGCCGTTTTAATAAGTCATTTTATAACGAATATTGCCTATGTGTTTTTGGATACCGAAAGTAGGAAACAAGTTTTTTCGATGTTTTGAGTGGTTTTAGAATGCTATAAACCACCCCATAACAGTCGTGCTCATAAGTGCTCCCGGCTCGCATGGGGTCGCTGTATCTAGCGCTTCAAAGCAAAATGCCCAGTGAAAGTCCTTCCGTCAATCAGTGTTGCCAAGAACCAATAATCGTCGCTTGGCAGTGCTTGGCCGTTTAAGGTGCCGTCCCAGCCGGCGCTGGTATTGTTGAGCTGTGTGATCCGTTTTCCGTAGCGGTTGAAAATTTGGATTTCTATCCCTTGATTAAAATCAGAATTTACGCCATACAGCTGCCAGCGTTCGTTGAACGTGTCGCCGTTTGGTGTGAAAAACCTAGGAAATCCCAGCACCGAAATTAATTTTTCAGCAATCCCACACCCATGACTGTCTCGCACATAAACCTTGTGGAATCCTGGCGCAACATTGGTAAACGTCTCACTGCCTTGAAAGGAACCGTTGGGGTCATCCAAGGCATAGCCGTAATTCCTTGGCGTACTCGTGATCACGGTTATGCTGTTGTTTTGGCTGCCTTCAGTGATCAGGATATCTTCAATAATCGGGAGGGTGGATGCTTCCACAGTAATCGTTCTACTCGTGGCACAGCCATTGGGATCGGTAAGGGTCACGGTATAAACTCCAGCTTGATTGGCCTCAAAAAAAGAGGTGTTCACGCTGCTGGCATTGCCATTAAATTGCCACTCGTAATAATAGTTACTGGGAAGGTCATTTAAAACACCTCCCTCAAGTGTTACGGTTTCTGGGAAATCACTGCTACAATAATAAACGGTTTCGTCTGCCTCCACAATTGGCGTGCCCAATACTTTGAGATTTACTTCGGAAATGGCGAAGCATTGATTGTTGCTTTCTACTTTCACAAAGAGGGTTTGGAAATCGACTACATCGTTTTGGAAATTTGTGTCTAACGGATTGTTTTCTGAAAAAGCATCTTCTTCAGTAAGGTAATAGGATACGGAAGCATTTGTTGGGATCTGACTTTCAAAGGAAGCTGTGATCTCATTTAAATTGAAATCGGCTATGCCATCTACCATCTCTCCATCGCAGGCTTCTAGCGTGGCAATGTTTAAACTAGTATTCGAAATCTGGAGTTCGAGCTCGGCAACTTCAATGCAACCTGCACTATTTTGAACGCGGGCGAAAACAATTTGCGAAGGACTGGTATTCTCAAAGCTCGTGGCATTGGCGATGTAATTTTCAGCTTCAAAGGCATCATTTTGCGTCAAATAAAAATTTGACACAACGCTGTTGGGGCTTTGGTTGACGATGGATTCTTCCGCATCAAAAAGATTATAATACGTAAGACCGTCTTGGTTTTGGTCACATGCAATCAAAACGGAGTTGGTTGGTGTGGGTTTTGGAGAAACTTCTACGATGACTTTACCAAAAGAGATGCAGCTATTGTCTAATGTGATTTCCACGGTGTAAATTCCGGCTTCGGCAACATTCAGCGTCTGGCTGGTTTCCATAGGGAGTAGCGTGTTGTTCTTGAACCATTTGTAGCTGTTGGCGTTTGAGGCGCTGGCATCCAGTGCAATGCTTTCGCCTTCACACAAGCTGTTTGCCGAATCTATGAGACGGTTTGGTCCCAAATCTGTTGATAATTTAAAACTGCCAGCTTCCAAAAACACAGCAGAATCATAGCGGTAATTTTGTTCATCGGCAATTACCAGCTTGACATGGTAGGTTTGATTGGGTACCAAGGTTGCGGTGGCTGTAAGGATTTTTGTTTGTCCGTTGAAATTAATTGGTGCATCTTGCCCGTTGAAACTCTCAAAATAGGCTTCATTTTGCGCCTCACAAGCCCCTGGGATTGTTGGGTGTACGGTGGTTACCTTCACAGGGATTTGGGTGTCTGGCACCAAGGCAATGTTCTGATAGGTTTGCTCATTTGCCGGTCGGATCAAAAACCCAAACAAATCGGAGTACTGACAAGTATTTGGGTTGCCTTCCTGATATTCTTCCGAAGCAAAAATATATCTAAAGCTAATTTGTGATGCGGCTGAGGTAAAATCAAAGGCTATGATGGTTGCATTTGTGGTATTGTTCTCGTTCAAGACCGCTTCTAAATCGGCATCTCCTGCCCAATTGGTCGCATTGTCATCGCTCAAACTGCTGTTTGGACCTCTTACATTTGCTAATTTACCAGTGCTTAAGACGATGCCACTTTCAAAGGGAAACGAGGAGCCTGCGGCTTCAAAATAGCCGTAACTGCGGTCTGTAGTGCCAAAATCGCCTCCAAGGACATAGGTCACTTCAACGTTGTCAATGCAATCACTATCAATGAGTATGTTTTCCACCAACTGTTGCGGGGTGTAGGTTTGGCTATCCACTTGGATATTTTGACCAAAAGAACATGCCGTGAGTAGACCGCATAAAATTTGAGGAAACGCCTTCATTTGATTTTTTTGAGCGGACAAAGATACAAAGCAAATGGTCCATTCCCGTTAAAATTGTTGGGATTTGACTTACAAGCGCAAGGCAAAATGGCCTTTTACTTCAAAGGCAATATCACCTTTGCGCACTTTGGCGACAAACCAGTAATCGGTTGCTGGCATGAGATTGCCGTTGTAGGTTCCATTCCAGCCGGGGCCATTATAAGTTAGGGTTTTAAGTAGTTTTCCGTAGCGGTCAAAAATATAGACGATGGTGCCTGTGAGCGTTTCCACACCGGTAATATGCCAAGTGTCAAAATATCCGTCACCATTTGGAGTCACAAATTTTGGGGTGTCAATAACCACGACTTCCTTGCTCACTTCAGAGCAGCCATTGAGGTCAATAACGGTTATGGTGTGGTAGCCCAAACTCACATTTTCAAACACGTTGGATTCCTGGGGCACATTCGCATCGAGTTGATACAGGTAGTTGCCAATACCACTTATGGTAATGGTAATATTATTGGGGTCTGAAAAATCGACGGTTTCTGTGATCTCTATTGTCGCTGCCTCAGATTCAGTGACTTCAAAAACACTGGTAATTGCACAGCCAAAAATCGAGGTAACGGTCACGGCATAGCTGCCAATCTCATCGATTTCAATTTCGGGGCTGCTTTGGTTGGTGGACCAAAGGTAAGTGTCGTCGGGATTGTTGGTGTTGGCGCTTACCAGTAAGGGTAAATTCTCCAAACAGATGACTTGGTCTGGGATCGCCACTTGTGGTTTAAGGAAAACGATGGTCTGGAATTGGGTGCTGCTAAAACAACCGGTATCCATATTTTGGACGCGCACATAAATGGTTTGTCCAGAAGCGGACTCATAATTTTCTGGCAATGCATTGCTGCCTTGAAAGGCATTTTCCGCGGAAGTATAAAAACTCAGCTCAAAATTGTTCGCGTTTTGGGAACCTAGAATGAAAGTGGTTTGTGACTCGAAATCAAAATCGAAAAACCCATCAAAGTCATCGTCACAAGCTTCAAGGGCGTCAGGTTGGTTGGCGATAGGCAAGGGGTTGATGATCAAATCAAAGTCGTATGTGGTCCAGCAACCGGTGCTGTTATTTGCGATTCTTATAAAAAGGGTATCGTTGGTGCTGTTGTAGGTGTAATCGGTGTTGATGGCGTTTTCATTGGCTTCAGCATCTTCTTCGGAAAGGAAATAGCTGAAAGTCATACCTGAAGTCGTCTCACTTACTACGGAATTTATTGTGCTTAAATCAAAACTGTTGGTCTCATTTTCGCAAATTACGTAGCTTTGAAAGTCATTGAGCGCGGGCGGAAGATTCACCGAAAGATTTATGGGCAGCGTAACGTAGCAATTAGAGATGGTGTTATTGATCTTGATGTAAACCGTTTGCGGATTGGAGGTATTGGTATAGTTTTCTGGATCTGAAATGATTTCGGCATCGGTCTCGGCACCTTCAAAGGATTCGTGATACGTGACCACGATATTGTCTTGCCGCACATCTAAAATCTCTATTTCCACAACACTGATGTCAAAAGGTACCAATCCATCATAATCTGTGTCACACTGCCTTAAATCTGAGGGCGTTCCCACCGACGGCACTTGAATGATACTGATCTCAAAAGTCGCCACTGCTCGGCAATAGGTGCCATCATCGATACGTGCGTAAATCGCCTGTGGATTGGTGCTGTTTGTGTAATTTAAGGGCACCGGGTTTAAATTGTTTTGCGCATCATATTGAGACTCGTGAAAGGAGACGTCCAGATCTTGTGGCGAACCTGCAATGATTTCGTCAACTTTTTGGCTGAGGTCATAGGTCTCAACGGCATCATTGCTTATGTCGTCACAAAGAAAAACACTGGTGGGTGCATTGAAAATGGGTAAAGCCCCAACCAAAACCACAAAAGAGGAGGTGCCAAAACAGCCTTCATCAGTAATGCTTTCAACCCGAACGTGAATGGTTTGGGGGCTGGATAGATTTTGATAAGCAACATATTTATCAATGATATCAACCCGATCAATGGCGTCTTGAGCGGTTTCAAAATAGAGCACCTGCTTCCCGGTTTGGTCGTTTAGAATGTCTTGATCCTTCAGATAAAAAAAGAAATCTGCTATGGCATTACCATCGGCCTCACAGTTTTCAAAGTCTGCGATGGCTTCAAATACGGGTAAGGTATTGATATCAGCATAAAAGGACACCACGCTAAAGCAGCTGGTCGTCTCATCCTCAACACGCACATAAATAAATTGGGAGATGGAATCATAATTTTCCGGAGTGTCAATGGCATTGGAGGCGCTAAGTGCTTCATCGTAATCGGTATGGAAAGAAAACGCGATTCCTGTGGTATCGGTAGTGATTTCGGGGATTTTGCTTTCCAGATCAATCGTATAAATCCCATCTTGATCGTCGTCACACACAATAAGATTTGATGGTGTATTGGCAACAGGCGAATTTAAAACGTTGATGGTTAAGGGAGCAATGTCAAAGCAATTGGAAAGGGAACTCTCCACGCGAACCCAAACTTGTTGTGGGTTTTCAAGATTGTAGTAAAATGGAGGCAATTCATTGTCTTGAGCTATGGCATCCATTTCTGTGAGATAATAGGAAACGCTGGCGCCATTGACTCCAGCTGCCACTTGGGTGTTGAAACTGTCCAGTGCTATGGATGTAAATCCATCGGTATCGTTATCACAGTAATTCACATCGGCAAGCCCTTGAATGTTGATTGGCGGTACAACGTCAAGCACGATGGTTGTTGAAGTTTCGCACTCATCGTCTATGACCGTTACATACAATGTCTTAGAATTACTTACCGAATAGGGCAGCTCTTTATTTAAAGGATTGCTGCCAGCATTTAGATCCTCTTCAGATTCATAAAATAGAATCCCGTAGGTCTCATAGCCGTTGGTAAGATAGAGTTCCACTTGATTGAGGTCGAAATTTTCTATGCCATCTTCCGAAGCGTCATCACAAAGATAGAACGGGATCGTACTAAAGCCAGTGATGGTAATGTCGGCATGCAATTCTAAGGGCAAAATCACAAAACAGCCGGTGGTATCGTCCACGATTCTTATATAAACTGTTTGTAAGCCTGCCACTACGTTTTGATAGTTATTGGCATTGGCAATGGGATTGTTGCCAGTTTGGGCTTCTGCCAATTGGGCATGGAAGCTTACCGTAACACCAGTTAGACCTTGCAGAATCTCGCCAATAATTGAACTGAGGTCAAAGGCCTCGGTACCGTCGCCATCCTGTTCACAGGCATTGATGTGAGCTGTGCTCTCAGGGTTTACGATTGGACTGTCTTGAACGCTTATCTCTACAGAAGTTGTATTGGAACATCCAGTTGTGGCGTCAAAAACCCTTATGTATAGCGTTTCGTTTGGATTGATGTTGGTGTACGGGGAATACAACGGGTTTTGACCAGATTTTGCGTCCTGCAGTGTATAGTGATAACTCACAAAAAGATTAGGGTCTCCTCCAGTGAGTTGATCGTTGGTGTTGCTAAGATCGATTTGGGTAATGCCATCTGGAAGACCGTCATCGCAAACAGTGATTGCAGTGGGAGGGTTGGCCTCTGGCAATGGGTTGACCACTAAATTGAAGCTTGTGAAAACAATACAGCCATTCAATGCATCTATGCTTCTAACATAAATGGTTTGCGGGGAAGCCGTGTTTTGATAGGGGCTAGGCAAGGGATTTAGGTTATTTTCCGCATCTTGTTGAGAAAGATGATAGGTCAATAGGTACGTGGAGGGAGTCAGAGCATTGAGCACTTCTGCATCTTTGGAGTCTAATTCGAAGGATTCTATGGCATTATTGGAGCTATCATCGCACAATATATAATCGGATATAGGCGCTAAACTTGCTTCTGAATTAAGGGTAACCAAAACGCTATCTTGAATCACACAGGACGTTTCGTTGAGCTGAATACTGATTTGCACCTGATAATTACCGGAAGCATTTGCCTGCAAGCTGGGATTGGTTTCTCCAGCAATGGGCATCCCATTTAAAAACCACTCATAGGTGGCCAAGCTGTTTTCAATATCTGCGTTGAGTTGGTAGAAATTGGCACAGGTCACAATATCTGGTCCTAAATCCGCCGAGGGTTGAAAACTGTTGCTTTCTATAAATACTGCGGAATCGTAGAATTTATCACCTTGATCTGCAATAACCAATTTGATACGGTACTTCACATTGGGTTGCACTGCAGCAGTTGCGGCTAGAATTGTGGTACGACCATTATAATTGGTGTCGCCAAGATTGTAGCCTGCAAAGTATTCAGGGTTTGAAGCCGGACAAAACTCTACAATCTCGTTATGAATGGTATTGGTGTTTACAGGAATATTAGTGCCAGGGATCAAGGCAATATTGGTGTAAGGTTGACTGGATCCAACAGGACGGATTAAAAAGGCAAATCCATCAGAATAAGAACAGGGATTCGCATCCAGATATTCTTCAGATGCCAACAGATAATTGAATTCAATTTGGTTCGCCGCTGTGGTAAAGTCGAATTCTACGGAAGTAGCGTTCATTACATCTGAAATCCCAAGCGCAGTCTCAAGATCAGGATCTGTGCCCCAATTATCATCGCCTTCATTTAAAGGATTGGTGTTTAAAACATTTCCTGCGGAAGAAATCGTCCCGGTGCTTAAGATAATCCCGCTTTGAAAAGGGAAATCGGAAGATGCCCGATTGAACGAGCCATAACTATCAATGCCACTGGCTTGCCCATTCACGGTTGAGGAAATGTTGGTTATCTCCACACAACCTTGCCCCAGATTTTGCTGAATAAGCGCCTCAAGCGGGATGGAAGCGTCCGTTGTAATTTGCTGGGCAAATACAAGGTAGCAGCTCCCTAAAAGTATTAGGAACAACACAGAGTCTCTCATTCTCATCATAATAGCAGTGGTTGCCACAAATGAGGTTATTAGTTTTGATAGAATTTAGGGAGTTGTAAAATTACAATTTTTGAAACTATGAAAAAATCTATGGTAAAAAGATTTTTGCACCAAAAAATCCATTTTATTAGTTGTATCGCAAATATAAAGGTTCAAGCAGGGTCAGGAAACTATTTATCTTCTTAATGTAAAATGGCCCTTCAATTCAAATACTTGGTCGCCCTGTCTTACTTTAGCTACATACCAATAATCTGAAGCTGGCATCGCTTGACCATTGTAAGTGCCATCCCAACCTCTGGAAAAGGCTGAAAGCTGTTTCAATAATTTGCCATAGCGATCGTAGATATTTATGATCGTTCCAGGTAAATTTTCAACACCTGTGATATGCCAGGTATCAAAATAAGTATCGCCATTGGGTGTCATGAATTTTGGCGTATCCATGACCACAATCTCTCGGCTGACTTCCCCACAACCATTTTGATCTATGATGGTAATGGTATGGTAACCTAAGGGCACATTCTGAAAAACATTAAATTGCTGTGGTGGCAAGTTGTCCAATTGATAGAGGTAATCACCACTACCTGTCACGGTCACCGTCACATTGTTGGGGTCGTCAAAATTGATGACTTCTGTGAATTCTATGGAGGCAATTTCAGATTCTGTTACCTCAAAACTTCTGGTGGTGGCACAACCTAAAGCAGAAGTCACGGTAACGCTATAATTGCCAATGCTGCTTATTTCAATTTCGGGAGTGGTTGCCGTAGTGGACCAAAGGTAGCTGTCTCCAGGTATGTTTGTATTTGCGCTAACCAATAAAGGGGAGGTTTCCAGACAGAGGATTTGATCATCAATATTGACCACTGGCAACGGATTGACAAACACCGTAAAGGATGTGATGTCATAACAACCGGTAAATTTATGTTCTAAGCGGGCATAGAGCGTCTCATTATTTGAGGCTGCATAACTTACGTAAGTAATAGGATCAAAACCTTCTTGCGCAAAAACCAAATCGTTGTAATAATAGATAAAGAAATCGCTCGGGTTTGCACTTCCTAAAATGCTGGCATTTTGTTGGTTTAGGTCAAAAGCCAAAAGCCCATCGTAATCATCATCACAGGCTTCAAGATCCATGGGTGGGCTGGCTATTGGCGTTGGGTTTACTTTCAGATTAAATTCCTTGATGAATAAACATTGCGTGGTTGAGAACTGCACCCTTGCAAACAAGGTATCGTTATTGCTTGCATAAAAATAGGTGTCGTCTAAGACATTTATTTGATTTATTGCATCGCTTTCCGAAGCATAATAACTTACCAGTACATTAGCCGTTTGCTCCAATAATTGCTGATTGAAGCTAGAAAGTTGGGTGCTGCCTTCATCATTGCTGCATATCTCAACAGTATCAATAGCACTCAAAGCGGGTGGGCCGTTGGCTATAAGCGCCACGGGAACAATCGCTGCACAATTGGACAGGATGTTGTTTACTTTTAAATAAATGGTTTGTGGGTTGACGGTATTGTCAAAATCCGTGGCTGTGGGTATGATTTGAGTATCGGTTTCAGCACCTTCAAGGCTCAGGTGATAGGTTATATCCACGTCGCTAAAACGCACTTCTGTGATTTGCGTTACTACACTGGTAATGTCCCAGTTGACTAAACCGTCGTAATCAACATCGCATTGTACGAGTTCATAAGATGGGTTTAAACTAGGTACAGGAATTACGTTGACCAAGATATCCACTAGCGAGAAGCAACTTTCGCCTTCATCAATCCTGGCGAAAACTTGCTGGGGATTATTTGAAGTGGTATAATTCAACGGTAATTGGTTCACTTGATTTATGGCATCAGCTTTAGACTCATAAAACGCAATGTTCAAATCATCGGTGATCCCACTGGTAATTTCTATAAGCTTGTCATTCAAATCGATGCTGGTAATCCCGTCATTACTAATGTCATCGCAGATAAAAAGATCTGTGGGTTCATTGAAATTAGGTAAAAAACCAATCGCCAAATCAAATTCGGAAGTGCCAAAACAAGTCACATCCGTAATGCTCTCGACCCGCACATAAATGGTTTGTGGAATGGAAATGCTCGTATAAGCACTAAATTTATCGATAGCATTCACACGGTCTATGGCGTCTTGTTCGCTTTCAAAATAAAGCACGTCTTTCCCGGTCTGGCCATCTAAAACATCCTCATCTTTAAGGTTGAAGAAGAATTCTGAAACTACCGAGCCATCGGGCTCACAGTTTTCAAAATCGGCAATATCGCCAAATACGGGGGTGGTATTTATAAAGATTGGTAATTCAACAACGCTAAAACATCCCGTGGCCCCAATAGTTACTCGTGTGTAAATGGTTTGTGTGCTTGCATTATAACTGCTTGGGCTCAAAATAGGAGCTTCTTCATTTTCGGCATTGATTTGGCTTTCGTAAAACTTTATCTCCAGATTGGCAGTGCTGCTTACAATTTCTGAAATCTTACTGCTCAGATTTACGGTAAAGAATCCATCTTGATCGTTATCGCAGATAATAATCGGACTTGGTTCTGAAGTTACCGGAGCCGGGTGGATATCAATCGTCAACGGGGCGACATCAAAGCAGCTTGTGGCATTGTTGGTCACTCTCACGTAGAGCAGTTGGGGATTTGCAGTATTAGTAAAGTTGTTGCCGAGATTGTTCTCGTCGTTGAGCGCATCAGTTTCGGTTAAATAATATCTAACTGAAGGTGAACTAATCCCTACATTCACGATGGCATTAAAGCTGGGCAAGGAGATGTTGGTAATGCCGTCTTGATCGTTGTCACAATAATCCACGGTGCCAAAAGCTTGAATTTCAATTGGCGGATTGATCCCTAAATCCAAAACCACCTCTCCCGAACAGGATCCATTGGAAACACTCACATAAATGGCTTGGGGCGCTGTGCTTATAGTATAGGGCACCGATGTATCGATTGCATTGCTATTGCTGTCTTGATCGCTTTGTGATTCGTAAAATATAAGATTGAAACCTTCCAAATCACCAACGATATCTGCTTCAACTTCAGTAAGATCAAAATCCACAATGCCATCTAAAGAAGCATCGTCACATTCAAACGCCGTGTTGAGGTTGAGACCGGTATTGAAAATATTGGTATGCAATTCAATGGGTTCTACGGAAGGGCAGCCAATGGTATTATCCACAACCCGCATATAAACCGTTTGAAAATTGGCATTTGTGTTTTGGTAATTGCTGCTATTTGTTATTGGGTTTGCGCCAGTTTCAGCCTCTGTTTCCAGTTCGTGGAAGCTTACGTCCACACCTGTTAAGCCGTCAAGAACAGCGGCGGTAACGGAATTTAAATTGAAGTCGGCAAATTGGCTTCCGTCAGAGAGGCAGGCATTGATATAATGGGTAATGCTGCTGTCTAGCGTTGGTTTTTCAAGTATCGTAATGTCTAAAGTGGTCACAGCGGAACAGCCGGTTTCGCTATCGGTCACTCTTATGTAAAGCACATCATTAAAGGGTCTGGTATTGTAAGGCGAATTTATGGGATTGCTTCCGCTTAGCGCTCTTACATAGGAGTTGTGATACGTCAACGTGAAATTAGGATTGCTACCAAGAATTTCCGCAGTACTGTCGTCCAAATCTATGCGCGTTCTTCCGTCGGGAGCATCTTTATCACAAACTACTATTGGAGTTGGTGCACTAACCACTGGCGGACTTATCAATACCAAATCGAAGGTGCTAAAGGCCAAACACCCACTGAAGACGTCTTTGATGGCCACATAAATGGTTTGTGGATTTGAAAGGCTGGTGTAATTATCTGGAAGCGGATTGATATTATTGCTCGCATCTGCTGCAGAAGCATGATAGGAAATCGTGTAATTGGAGTCTGGCACGGCAGCCAGTGCTTCATCAGTTTTAGTGGATAGGTCAAAAACCTCCACGCCATCGCCTGAAGGATCATCGCATTTGATGAAATCGGAGATCACACCCGCAGATTGCTCGGCGTTTAAAACGATTTCAACCGCATCTGTTATGCTGCAGCTGGAGCTCAAAAAAGGAATATTGATTGCTACGGAATAAGTTCCAGATTCGGTTACCGTTAAATTGGGATTGGTCTCTCCCGGGATAAGCGTACCATCTTTGAACCAACTGTAAATGGCTGCGTTATTTGGAAAACTGCCGTCAATGGTCAACGATTCTGCACAGGTGGTAATATCCTCGCCCAAATCTACGGAAGCCTCAAAACTACTGCCTTGAATAAAGACCGCACTGTCAAAAAAGGAATCTTGTTTATCGGCAATCGCAAATTTAATGTGATAGGACACATTGCGATTAATGTTGGCAGTGGCAGTCAATACGGTGGTGCGACCGTTAAAATTGGTGTCGCCAATACTGTAACCTTCAAAAAATTCAGGATTTTGTGCTTCACAAAACCCAAATATTTCTTGTCTTATGTTCTGCGAATTTGTTGGGAGGGTGGTGCCAGGCACTAAAGCAAGATTGGTATAAGGGCCAGTGCTGCCAACTTCCTTGATTAAGATCACAAAAGCATCAGACTCATTACAGGGGTTGGTGCCAAAATATTCTTCAGAAGCCAAAATGTAATTGAATTCAACGGTGTTGTTTGCTGAAATGAAATCAAATTCTATAGAAGTCGCATTCAAGGTATTGCTTAAGCCTAAAACGGTTTCGAGGTCACTATCGGTTTGCCAGCTAGCGTCGCCTTCACTCAAGGTGGTGGCGTTGAACGTATTTGCTGCGGAAGCGATACTGCCTGTAGAAAGTATCAAGCCATCAACAAAAGGAAAATTGGAATTTACTTGCTGAAATTGTCCATAACTATCTATGCCGGTGCTGCTTCCGTTCACAGCTGAAGACACGTTGGAAATCTCAACACAGCCTTGGCCCAAACTGTTTTGGACGAGATCAGTCAAGGACGAATTAGTGTTGGTGCTGAGTTGTTGCGCCCTCACGGAATGGCAAAGTGAAAAGAACAATACCGCGTATAGGAAACAACTTTTGTTGAATTTTAACACAAGATCGATAATTGGGGTTAAGTTAAGTATTCTGTAAATGGTTGGGACATCAAAATTAACGAAAAAACTTAAGTAACTGTGATTTAAAAGATGTAACTACTCATTTCTTAGCTGTATAGCTAAAATGGAAGTATTCGATTAAAATCCTGCCCCTATATCAATGTCTTATTGCAAAGTGGCCCTTGACTTCAAACTCGATGCTGTTCTTCTTCACTTGCGCGAGATACCAGTAATCTGCAGCCGGCATTTTCTGACCGTTGTAATAGCCATCCCAGCCTTCAGAATTGGCGGTTAGTTTTGTGAGTAGCTTGCCATATCTATCATAGATGAAAATGACGGTGCCTTGCAAGGTTTCCACACCAGTGATGTGCCAGCTGTCAAAATAACCATCGCCATTTGGGGTCATGAATTTGGGTGCGTCAATCACAACAATTTCCTTGCTCACACGTGAACAACCGTTGAGGTCGATAATGGTCAAGATGTGATAGCCTAAAGGCACAGATTCAAAAAAGTTGGATTCCTGTGGCTCAAGATCGTCGATTTGGTAAAGATAATTCCCAATACCACTTACGGTAACCGTCACGTTGTTTGGGTCCGAAAAATCAATCACTTCAGTAACTTCAATGTTGGCGGCCTCAGATTCTATAACAGAAAACACTTGCGTAGTCTCACAACCAAAAGCAGAGGTCACGGTTACAGAGTAGCTGCCCACCTCAGTAATCTCAATTTCTGGAGTGGAGGCATTGGTAGACCATAAATAAGAGTCGCCAGTAATGTTGGTGTTGGCGCTTACCACTAAGGGTAGGTTTTCTAAACAAATCACTTGGTTATCAATGTTTACGATTGGTCGCTCATAGATGATGAGTGTAAACTGCGTGATTTCATAACAATCGGTGAATTTATTCTCCAGTCTAGCGTAGATGATTTCGTTGTTGATGCCTTCATAGATCGTACCGATATCGGCAACACCTTCTTGGGCAAATACCACATCGGTATAAAAAGTGATTTCAAAATTATTTGGGTTCTGACCACCTAGAATACTGCTATTCTGTGTGCTAAGGTCAAAGTTCAAAAAGCCATCAAAATCATCATCACAAGCGGCCATGTCACTCGGTTGATTCGCAACTGGCAAAGCATTGACTTTTAAGTTGAAATCGTGGATGATAAAACAGTGTGTGGTAGAAAACTCGACACGGGCAAATAACAGGTCGTTGTTGCTTTGGTAATTATAGTTGTTATCCAACACGTTTGTTTGATTGCGTGCATCTTCTTCCGAAGCATAATAATTGACCAGCACATTCGCCGTTTGGTCTAATAAGCTGCTGTTGATTTCGGTTAGATCGGTACGTTGATCTTCAGTAGCGCAAATGTTGTAATTGTCAATAAAATTAATAGTTGGTGGGCGATTTACAATTAACCCGACTGGGACGTTCACAAAACAGTTTGAGATGGTGTTGCTCACGCGCACATAAACGGTTTGTGGGTTTGAGGTATTTGTAAAATTCGCTGGATCGGTTATTTCATTGCTTTCCAAGACGGCATCAGCTTGGGTTCTATAATACCCGACTTCAATATTGTCCTGTCTTACATCTAAGATATCCAATGTGGATAGTGTGAGGTCAAAGCTGGTAATGCCATCATAATCGGCATCACATTGCTCCAGGGGATCAGGAATGTTAACGTCTGGTGCTGCAATCACGTTGAGTACAAAGGAGGTGTAAGATTCACAAATAGAGCCGTTATTGATACGTGCATAAATTTGTTGCGGGTTGACATTGTTCTCAAAATCCAAAGGTAACGGATTCACGTTATTGATTGCATCCTGCTGCGAAGCATGTAAGGTCACTTCCTCAATGTCTTGAATACCGGCAGTGATTTCGCCCATTTGAATGCTGAGGTCAAACATAACGCTGCCATCATTGGTAATGTCATCACACACAAAAATATCGGTGGCTTCGTTGAAATCAGGATTGGTGCCCACTTCAATAGGAAAGGAGGAAACTGCATAGCAACTTGGGTCACTAATGTTTTCAATTCTTATGTGAATGGTTTGTGGGTTGGAGGAATTGACGTAGACGTCGTTCTTATCAATGGCATTGGTATTGTTTTCGGCATCCATGGCAGTTTCATAGTAAAATACCACTTTACCTGTCTGAGCCTCTAGAATATCGGCATCTTGTGATGAGAATACAAACTCCCCAAAACCATCATCGCCAACTTCGCAAAACTTATATACGCTTATTGGGTTGATCACGGGTAAGGTATTCACTATGATTTCAAGATTCTGAAGGCTATAGCAACCTGTAGAGACATTTTCAATTCGTACGGTTAGATCTTGGGTTTGTGCATTGAAATTTGAGGCGTCCAAAATTGGATTGCTATCTGTTTCAGCATCTGCAACACTGGTATGAAACGTTACCGCTCGGTTGGCGGTATTGCTAATCACTTCTGGAATTTTCGCATTGAGATTCACAATAGAAAATCCATCTTGATCGGCATCACAAATAATGATGCCTGTAGGTGCGGCACTAATTGGCGCTTCTAGTACGGTGACTTCAAAAGCCTTGACATCGGCACAACCGGTTTGATTGAATCGTGCCCGGTAATAAAAGAGCTGCGGGTTGCTAATGTTGGTATAACTTGATGGTACGGCACCTGAGTTGTTGATGGCGTCTTCTTCGGTAAGGTAGTATTTTACATTAAAACCAGGTTGGCCAGCAGTAATCACATCGTTGAACTGGTTGAGGTTTAAGGAGGTGAATCCGTCTTGATCTTCATCGCATACCAATTGGGAGCCTATGGCAACGCCTTCAATAACAGGGTTGATGATCAACTCGATCGCAGCGACTTCGCTACAGGTTGGATTGCTAAGCGTGATGTACAAGAATTGCGGATTGGAAGTTGGCACAAAACTGACCGTAGGGTCTAAAGGGTTTGTGTTGGTGTCGCGATCCTCTTCAGTAAGGTAAAAATCAATAGTCACATCTTCCAAACCATTAATGATATCCAGTGCAATGCCCCCAAGATCAAAAGATTCTTGGCCATCGTTATCGATGTCACATTGCGTGACCTTTTTTATATCTGTCCCTGTTAAAAGTAAGTTCGTGTGTATTTCAATGGCAGTGATCGCGGCACAGCCTGTATTTTGGTCTTCAACTCTTATGAAAACGACGCTGTCATCGGCAACCACATTGGCGTAGTTAGTGGCATCTGCAATGGCATTGGCGCCGAGATTGGCATCTTCAAGGGTTTGGTGGAAGGTCACGTTAACGCCTGTCAAACCTTGAAGCACATCATCAGTGATCGTGGTAAGGTCAAAAAACGCAAAGCCATCATGGTCTTGGTCACAGGCATCAATCATATGCAAACCGGCATTGATCACGGGTTTGTTGATCACTTCAATCGTTAGTGTTGTTGTGCTCACGCAACCCGTAACCGTATTGGTCACACGCACGTACACTTGTTCGTTGGCATTGCTGTTAACGTAAGGCAGTGGGATGGCATTCACACCATTTTCTGCATCTAGGGGGTCCAAATAATAAGTCACGTTCAAATCTGGATTACCACCAGTGATTTCTTCGTCTTTTTCTGATAAATCAATTATGGCAGAACCGCCAGCATCTACTTCGGCACAAGCCACGAATACGGTTGGTGTAGTAACAACTGGCAAGGCATTGACTTTGAGTTGAAAGGAGGAATAGGCCAAACATCCATTCAAACTGTCTTCAATTCTCACAAAAATGGATTGTGGATTGGACGTATTCTCGATAGGTGTCACAATAGGGTTACTATTGTTTTCTGCACTTGCAGAAGTGTAGTGATACGATATCACATAGCTGGAATTGGGAACTGCATCCAGCACCTCCGCATCCTTGATGGACAGATCAAAAATTTCCCTACTGTTTCCATTGTCGTCACATAATTGATAATCGGTAATGGCTTCGGCAGATTGGGTAGAGCTTAAAGAAATCGCAACACTATCTTCAATCACACAATTGGATCCGGCCAATGGGATTTGGATTTCAATTTTATAAATTCCAGAGGCGATGGCTTGTATCGTGCTTGTAATTTCACCAGGAATCAAAACGTCATCCAAATACCAGGCATAGGTAGCCTGTGGGTTTGAAATATCACCTTCCAAAGTCACATTGCTCGCGCAGGTGGTGATGTCTTCCCCCAAATCGACGTTGGAATTGAAACTGTTGCCTTCAATGAATACTGCGGAATCGTAGTTTTTATCGGTCTGGTCGGCAATAACCAACTTGATGCTATATTGGGTGTAAGGCGTGATGGCGGCAGTGGCACTCATTACGGTGGTACGCCCGTTGTAATTTGTGTCGCCAACATTAAAGCCTTCAAAATAGGCTGCATTTGAGGCAGGACAATAGCCCACAATCTCGTCATGTATGGTGTTGGTGTTTACGGCGGTTGTGGTTCCTGGGATGACCGCAATGTTCACATAGGGATCGCTTGAACCCGCTTCTTTGATCAAAAATGCAAAACCATCGGAATATTCGCAGGGAAAGTTCCCAAAGTATTCTTCGGAAGCTAAAATATAATTGAACTGAATGCGATCGGTTATGGAGGTAAAGTTGAATGAAATGGAGGTGGCATTGAGCGTATTTGAAATTCCCAAAGCCGATTCTAAATCTGGATCTGCAATCCAGTCGTCATTGCCTTCGTTGAGAATGGTATTGTTTAAGGTGTTGCCGCCAGACATTGGATTTCCTGTGGAAAGCATGATGCCATTTTCAAACGGAAATTCAGAACTGCCTTTTTCAAAATAAGCATAACTGTTGAATCCGTTGACGCTTCCATTAAAATCGGATACCACATTTGAGGTTTCTACGCAACCTACAACTAGGTTATTGGTTATAAGCGCTTCGGCAGTAAACGAGTTATCCACGGTAATTTGTTGGGCGAGGGACGCGCTACCGTAAAGGCATATAAGCGCAATGAGGGTTTTTTTTAGAAATACCATATTAAAGCGGTTAAGTTCATTAGAGAAAGGCTCAAATGTTTGGGACTGAGAACCTCTTGAAGAACAAATGTGATAAAATTTATTTGATTTAACAGGTAAAATACATAATAATACGATGAATTACATTTTTATTTAACATCTTAAGGTTTAAATTGCGTTTATTGTAAGAAAAAGAATACTAATTAACAATTGCTTGTGATGCTGAAAGCCAATATTTTATATTTTTTTAGGAGGCTCCAGCTTGTGAAAGCATTACAGATGCCTTGCTCAAGTAGATTTTATAACTAAATTTAATGTGGTAAGTATTCTGACAATCAGTTAGTTGAGGAATAAAAAATCGGCAATCTGCGATGGTCTTAGTAAACCTATTGATGGGTTGTGCTGGCAGAGCTCCTAATCCAAGGCGCGTTTGGTCACAAAAACCCGCCACCCGATTAGCGCCATTTGAAATTTTGAGGCCTTGCTGAGGTCCAATTCTTGTTTGGAGTAGCTCGGCAATACCAACTTGTTGAGTTTGGCTAGTAGTTTAAAGAAGTTATGCTTCATGGGTCTCAAGTAGTCTTGAAAATTGATCTAGGGTAAAAGTAAGCCTTTTGATAAAAGCAAGCAATTAAATCACATGCTTTGTTCCGTGATCATTTGATTATCAGTTCTAAAAACTGACTTAATTGGATGAATAATGTAAAACCCATTCTAGACTGAGTTTTACATTTTAATACTGTCATTTTTTCTGCTGAATTAAAACAGAATTGAAAAAATAATGGCGATTGCTACTTTTGTTAGGGTCATCATAATCATTGATTTTAGTGGGTTAAATTGCATTTTATTCCTCCCGATGTCTCGGAAGAATTTTCAATATATAAAAGTAGCAAGGCATCTTCCAAACGTTTCAAGCAAATTCTATCAAACTGAATGCGATAGTATAACTAAAATGACAGATAGTATTTCAGTATGAAATAAGTTATCTATAAAAGGGAACATTTTGTAATATGAATTTATGTTTTAGGCTCTAAATGTAACTAATCAAGGGCTGTTTTAAACCTTTTTCTAAATTTCTAGGCCACTTTCATTACAAAAACCGCCAATTTGCTTCGTTTTGTCTTTTTGCTGCGGCTTCCACGCGCTAAGTTGGAGCGGTTTTTCTTGGCTTCTGTGTGATCGGCATTAGATTTTTGAAGAATTAGCTCATTTTGAATGCGTTATATTGAAATGCTGCTTATTTTTACTAAAACTAAATGACCAGATGAAACAATTGTTACTTATTGTGAGTGCCTTGATTTTTATGCCTTACAGTTTTGCCCAAGTGGTCATCAACGAATTGGATTGCGACACCCCAAGTACCGATGACCGGGAGTTTGTTGAATTATTGACCGCCACGCCAGAAGCGGCATTGGATGGCTATGTGTTGGTGTTTTTCAACGGTTCCAATTCTGGTGGCAATTCCAGTTATTTTGCGCTGGATCTCGATGGTTATGTGAGTGATGTCAACGGACTCCTACTTATTGGCAGCAATGATGTGAGTCCTGTGCCTCAAGTGTTGATTTCAGCCAACACCATTCAAAACGGTCCAGATGCGGTCGCCATTTATCAGGCCGATGATCTCGATTTTCCAGAATTCACGGTGGCGACCATCGACAATTTGATTGATGTGTTGCTGTATGACACCTCCGATCCCGATGATCAAGATATGATCGCCATTTTTAGTGCAGATCCCAGATTTACTTCCATTGAACAAATTAACGAGGGCCCTGGTAATAACACCAACTCCATCCAAAGATTTGAAGATGCCAGTGGCAATGTGACTTATACATCCACAGTGCCAACGCCTAGGCAGCTCAATGATGGCAGCGGGATTGTTCTCAATGGCATTCGCATTGACCTGGAGCAACGTCAATACGATGAAGACGCAAGTTTTAACATCACATTCACTTCCGAAACGCCGGTTGTAGAGACTCTTGACTTCAACATTCTCTTTGATAATGACACTTTTGATACCAACGATTTTACCGGAAACACCTCGTTGAGCATCCCAATGGGAACAACAAGTACCATGACCAGCATAAATCTAATTGACGATGCGCTTGATGAAGGGGACGAGGTGACCCGATTGCGTTTTGAGAGCTTGCCAAGTGGTTATTTGGCGCTTAATAATAACATCGCCATCCGTATTGTGGATAACGACTATACAGCTTCCGGTTTTGGAACACCAGTCAATCCTACCTTCGGTAATGTGTCCAGCACGCAGCCTTCTGGGTATTATAACAGTCTAGACGCCTTGGGCGATACCAATTTGCGTCAAGCCTTACAAGACATCATTGCAGATCCAAGCATTGTGCGCGAGCAGTCTTATGCCGATGTGATCGATATTCTCAAGGAAGCCGATCAAAATCCAGAGCACAGCAATCAAGTTTGGTTGGTCTATACCGAGCAAGGTCGCCCAAAATTGGATTTTCAGGTCAATAATCAAATTACTGGTAAATGGAATCGCGAGCACACCTTCCCGCGCTCTAGGGGTGGTTTTTTTAGCATTGAGGAAGATGAGATTGCCGATGGGAAGGACCTGTTTTGGACCACAAGTGCCGATTCACTGCGCCACGGAAACTCTGATGCGCATGCACTTAGAGCAGCAGATGGTATTGAGAACAGCACCCGAAACAATCAGTTCTACGGGCAGTATACGGGCCCCGCAGGTACGCAAGGCAGTTTTTATGGCGATGTGGCGCGCAGTGTGTTTTACATGGCAATTAGATACAACGGCTTGGAGGTGGTCAATGGCTATCCCGAGGGCAACCTTGGCCAAATGGGGGATCTCGCGACTTTGTTGGATTGGCATAGAAATGACCCGCCAGACGATTTTGAAATGAACCGAAATAACCTAATCCAGACCTGGCAATTCAATAGAAATCCGTTTATTGATCAGCCCGATTTGGTGGAATATATTTGGGGTAATAATACAGGCGATCTTTGGAGTCAAGCGTTGGGCGTTACAGATTTTAATGCCAACAATATCTTCATATATCCCAATCCTGCAGGCAATTCAATCTATGTGAAGGGGCTTGTGGCAGAAACCACCATTGCTGTTTTTTCTATGGAAGGTAGAAAGATCAAAACCTTTCGAAGGGATGCAAACTGCAAATTGGATTTGGATTTGCCACCTGGAATCTACTTGCTTCACTTTTATTCGGAAAACAAGCAACGTGTGAAAAAATTAGTGATCAAATAAAAGTTCAATTATAAGAGTAAACCCTTCAGGATTTGATGTCTGAAGGGTTTTTTTAGTTGGTTTGGACAAAAGCTTAGTGTTCAACTGGGCTAATGAACAATGTGTCATCTTTGGATTTCCCCATGACAATATCTGGTATTGCCTGCTCTTTTTCGTTCCAGATCGAACTTGATTTCCTGCCTTGATTATCGTTTAGCGTGATTTTCAAGCTTGTTATTTCTCCTGCATCATTTCTTTCGATTTTAGAAAATTTCGCTTCGATACCGTATGTTTTCAAATCGATCTTTTGTTTCTCTAAAAATGCATCTGAAGCATCTTTGGTGATTACAAGCGCTATGGTTTTCACCTCTGAACTGTCAATTGGATTGAATGGCGCAATCGATCTTGAGCGCTTTGCGCTTTGAGTTTCTTCACTTGACATTGCAGTTTTTGTATTTTTCGAGTCGGTTTTTTTCTGATCATTGAAAACAACGAAGCTCGGTTTGCTTTGCGCGTCTGCAGGAGGAGCATTAAGATTGTAAGTGTTCCATATGCGAGTTTCTGAAGCGTGTATTAGGAGATCATTCTCTAGTTTAAGATAGAAGGGCTTGATGGGTGTGTTGCTCTTCGTGTTAAAGTTCCACTTTTCAAAGAATGTCCTTTCGGTTTTTTTAAATTCGATGCTGATAGAAAATATTTCGTTCAATGCATTTCGTTTTGTGTTTGGAAATTTCAGATCGACACCTTCAGCTTTAAATTGGGATTTGATGCGCTCTAACTCTAGATCTGTTGTTTCCTTTGTGATTTTGTGGGATTGGCCAACGATGACAGGCGCTAACAGGCTAAATTTGCTTAGTTTGACAATTTGGGTGTTCTCCTTATTGAAACCCATCATTGAAACAGCCAGAATAGCCAGTGCAAAAAAGGCTGTCAATTTTATTTTTGAATTATGCATTGCTGAATGATTTTAAGTTAATCGGTTGAAAAATCATGACCCACATAAGTTGGAAGGCGTTATGAAATTTAATCTATTCACTAATTTAGTGAAATTATAGATTGCTAGTGCCAATCTTTAAGCAATAGGTTTTCAGTTTCTTTCACCTTTCACAATAGTTGAAGGATGGGTTTGTTGCACTTTCCTTCGGAAAAAAAAGCAAACTATGGAAAAATGGTTAATCGGTTGGAGGGTGCCATTACGATTGATAACCATTCAGGATTTTAAGTCTTGAAGGGTTTATTGATTTTGGTCTAGAATAAAAGTGGCTTATTGTCCAATTGCTCTAATAAACATTTTGTCATCTTTGGATTTTCCCATGACAATATCAGGTATTGCCTGATCTTTTTCGTTCCAGCTCGAACTTGATTTCCTGCCTTTATTATCGTTTAGTGCGATTTTCAAGCTTGTTATCTCACCTGCATCATTTCTTTTGATTTTAGAAAATTTTGCTTCGATACCATATGTTTTCAAATCGTTCTTCTGTTTTTCTAGAAATGGGTCTGAGGATGTTTTGGTAACTATAAATTCTATAGTCTTAAGTTGGTCTTCGTGTTCGATGTACTCTACTTTGGCCAAGCTAACACTCCTTTGGTTTGCATTTTTTTCAGCTACATTGAGCCTGTGGTTTCCAGCAAGCATTTTTGATTTATGACTTTCTTTGGTTTCAATTATGATAACTCCATATTTAGCTTTGTCTCCATAAATACTTGTTGCTTTATCTTTTAAAATACTCATGATTTCTATATCATTGGGTTCAATACGTTTGAATTCCGTAAGAGACACAATTTTGTCGTCTATAATAAAAAGTGGTTGCGGCTTATAGGTTTTAGTAGATATAATATCTGAAATGACTTTGTCATTGTCAGTGACAGAAACGCCCTCACTAAAATTATAAACAATCGAGTCGTTCAATGCTGAGGTTGCAACTGTTTTTATCTTAAAAGTATTTCCCAACACCCAAGGACGAGCAATAGTGTTTTTCTCATTCTTTTTTGCTTCAGTGGTATCAGTTGGGGTCTTAGCAATTTCTTTTACGATGAAATTAGTGTTGTTTGCTGCTTTCGTAACAGCGCTGCTATCACTAGTAATGGGCTTGTTATATTGATCTGTGAGTATGTCATACATGATGTCTTGCCCCTTGACCAAAGTTCTTGCCTTGAACGTATCTGCGCCGCTCTCAAAAATGAAGGGTTGGATAGGCTCATTGCCATTGACCTTATATTCGGTAGTTTGGGTTTTCGATTTAAAAGTAACATGGATTGCTGTGATCTCATTGCTGCCATTCCGGTTGATGTCCTTATAGGTAAAAGTGATGCCCTTTTTAGCGAGAGACGCTTTTGCTTGTGCAAAATAAGACTCTTCTGCATCTTGAGTGAATGTTACAGTCAAACGGTCTTGCAAGAGGCTTGAGCGCGTCTTTGGATTTTCCAATGGATTTGAGGTCTCCACATAGATGGCTTCCGTATTGAAACTCATCACGAAACCTGCTAATAAAGGTAAAATGACCAAGAGTTTTAACTTGTGTAAGCGCTTTGATTTTGATTTGTGTAGCATAAGGATTCGTGTTTTGATTAATGAGGTATAAAAATTATTGGTGAGCTGAAAGGGGTTCGTTTGCAGACAGGTTTTTAAAAGCACGGTCTGGTAAGCCTTGTTTTCTTCGGAAGTGCCCTGCGCCACATCATCTGCAATGAATTCCAGATTTTGTTGTATCGCTCGTTTATAGCCCCAAATAAACGGATTGAACCAAAAAAGAACGCAGCAAATTTGAGCAATCAAAAGATCTAAGGAATGCCACTGCGATACGTGCACCTTTTCGTGATTGATGATGTGTTTTAATTCCTCACTATCAAATTGTTCGGGATTATAGACAATGCGATTAAAAAAGGAGAAGGGCGTGATGGCTTCAGAAGTTTCCAAAAGCTTAAAGCCTGCATTCGATTTTAATTGGGTAGCGTTTAAAAGGTTCCGAAGCGAGAACAGTTCAACGCAAAGCTTTCCGAAGAAAAACACAATTCCAGAGATATAGAGCCACATTAAAAGTTACGCATAGTCAAACGGTTCTTGAGTTATTGGAGTAGTGCCCCTTGTGCTGGTCGTGTTTGCGAAACCCGTAAGGTCTAGAGGAACGTATTCAATATACATAGGGATGACCAAAAACGGAATGCAAATGCTAACCACCAATCCTGCCAATAAAAACCAGCGATTGGTCTGGAAAAAGGTTTCTCTCCTTAAGAATAAATAATAACAGACATAGAATATAATGAGTACTGCCGATGCTTTTAATAGATAATCCATGCTGCTATAGTTTTTTGTCTTCGGAAGTGTTTGCTGCTGTATTCTTAGTTTCAATGAGTGCGATGATCTCCTTGAGCTCATCAACACTAATCTTTTCTTCTTTGGCAAAAAAGGACACCAGGTTTTTGTAGGAACTATTGAAATAATGCTCAATGGCAGTGCTCATGAAGCGCGCTCTATAGGCTTCCTTGCTCACAATAGGATAGTATTGGTGGGTTTTGCCAAAGGCGTTGTAGCTTACAAATCCTTTCTCCTCCAAATTTCTAATAATAGTTGAAAGCGTGTTGTAATGCGGTTTGTCTTCCTCGATTTCCGCAAGCACATCCTTGACAAAAGCGTTTTCGAGCTTCCATAGAATGTGCATGATTTCTTCTTCTTTATTGGTGAGTTTTTGCATTTTATTGAGAGTTGTATTTCTGTTGCAATGAAAACTATTACAGCTTCACAAAGCTACAACTATTTTTTCAGTTATACAACTGCTTTTTTAGTTGTTTGACTATTTTTTTAGTTTTAAATTAGGGATTAGGGATTAGGGTTTAGGGATTGGGAGTGGGGTTGTGGGTTGTAGGTTGTAGGTGGTAGGTAGGTGTGTGGTGCTAGGTTGTAGGTCGTAGGTGGTGGGTGTGTGATGGGTTGGGTTTTTGGTTTAGTTGGTTGTGTTGGATGAAAAAAAACTGGCATCAACCTCATAGTTGATGGTTGATGGTTGATGGTTCTGCAGTCTTTATATGTGAGAAGTGTTACTGAGTATCGCTCAAATGTCAAGTGGTTCTTGGTGGCTCGCTGTCAACACTGTCTTAAATGATTTGGTTTGGTTTTGGTTGTAAGATGGAATAGTAAGCAGTAAAACGCCAGCCTGAGTTAGTGTTAGTTGGTTTTTTGTTGTCCAACAGCGAGTGCCCGCCCCTCATTTTTCATAAATCGGATTACGCTTGAAACTCCAAAAAATGTATCTTCGCAAAAACTTATTTTATGAGTATCCTTTTATTGGTTTTAGGCTTAATTCTTTTGGTCATTGGCGGTGAGTTTTTGGTAAGGGCTTCTGTGGCGCTGTCATTTAAGATGAACATTTCCAAAATGGTCATTGGGATGACCGTTGTGAGTTTTGCGACTTCTGCGCCAGAGCTTTTAGTGAGTCTTAATGCTGCATTAACCGGTTCTCCTGCCATAGCATTAAATAATGTGATTGGCTCGAACATTGCCAATATTGGTTTGGTTCTTGGCATTACCGCGATCGTAAGTGCCATTGGTGTTGATAAATCCTTCTATAAAATCAATTGGCCAGCAATGATGTTGTTCTCAATTGCGCTGTATTATTTTCTTTACAATGATAATGAGCTTAGCCGAATAGAAGGCGGTATTTTGTTTTTGGGATTGATTGCATTCATGATCTTTTTGATTAAAGTCGCAAGAAAAGACGTTGAAACAGATGAAGTGGATGACAGCCTAGCGGTGGTGTCCAGTTTTAAAATTGCAACTTGGCTCTTGATTGGTGCCGCAGCCTTGTATTTTGGTTCGGTCTGGTTGGTTGACGGTGCTAAGGAACTGGCCATTTCATTAGGGGTTAGCGATGCAGTGATCGCAGCAACGGTTATCGCCATTGGCACCAGTGTGCCCGAGTTGGCAGCTTCTGTTATTGCAGCGGTAAAAAAGGAAAAGGCCTTGTCTTTGGGGAATCTCATAGGTTCGAATATTTTCAATATTGGCTCCGTGTTGGGCTTGACCTCGATCATAAAAGCGATTCCCGTAACCGATCCGTCCATCCTAAACTCTGATATTCTCTGGATGTTGGGCTTTTCAGCAGTATTGATTCCATTGATTGTAATTCCGAAGAAATTTGAAATCGGCCGTCTCAAAGGCATCTTACTCGTGGCCTGTTATGCTGCTTTCCTCTTTTTGGCATTTAAGGGCTAAAAATCAATTTAGTTTCGTCCGGATTGTTTTCATCTCCAAGCGCTTAGACTTATTTGCGCCGTAGGATTTATTAAATGCTAAGCCTATCGGTGTATATTATTGATATACAGTGTGCTTAGCATTCTATGGCCCTACCCACGGCATTTATTCAAAAGCGGCTTTCCTGAACTCCAACCTTTATTTTTGTGCTAATAATCTGATAAAAATGGAGGGGTGTTACTGCTTATATGATATTTTCTTTAGTTCATACCCTAAAAAATACAGGGTGTTTGCCTATGGGTTTTTAAATTTTATTAAATTTGCCCTATCGAAATAAATAAATTAAAACAAAACCACAACATGTCAACATTAAGATTCCACGCATTAAAACAGATCTACAATCTAAAGCCGGTTCTCATAGAAGAAAAGGTTCGACGTTCCGAAATATTTGGAGCCAATGTATTCAAAGAGTCCACCATGCGCCAATATTTAACAAAAGAAGCGTACGACAGTGTGATAGATGCCAATGTGAACGGTTCTAAAATAGACCGTGTGGTTGCAGATCATATTTCTACAGGGATGAAGGAGTGGGCAATTTCTAAGGGTGCAACGCATTATACGCACTGGTTTCAACCATTAACTGGAGCCACTGCCGAAAAACACGATGCCTTTTTCGAAACCATTGGTGGCGGATTGGCCATAGAAAAGTTTGGCGGAGGGCAATTGGTGCAACAAGAGCCAGATGCCTCCAGTTTCCCAAATGGCGGCATAAGAAATACGTTTGAAGCAAGAGGCTACACGGCTTGGGATCCTACGTCTCCGGCATTTATTGTTGGTACCACTTTATGCATTCCAACCGTTTTTGTGTCCTATACTGGTGAGGCACTGGATTTCAAAACGCCATTATTACGTGCTTTGCAGGCTGTTGATAGTGCTTCAGTGGCAGTTTGTAAATATTTTGATAAAAACGTGAAGCGGGTCAACGCCTCTTTGGGATGGGAACAAGAATATTTCTTGATAGATAGTGGTTTGGCAATGTCCAGACCAGATATCGTACTTACAGGAAGAACCCTTTTGGGACATTCCCCAGCGAAGGGACAGCAATTGGATGATCATTATTTTGGAACCATTCCAAATAGAGCCTTGGACTATATGAGGGATTTGGAAACCGAGTGCATGTTGTTGGGCATACCCGTGAAAACGAGACATAACGAGGTCGCGCCCAACCAATTTGAATTGGCGCCAATTTATGACGAAGCCAATTTAGCGGTAGATCATAACTCCCTATTGATGGATATAATGGATCGCATTGCCGAGCGTCACAAGCTTAAAGTGCTTTTTCACGAAAAACCTTTTGCAGGCGTAAATGGTTCTGGTAAGCACAATAACTGGAGCTTAACTACCAATACCGGGGTAAACCTTTTGGGCCCTGGGAAAACACCAATGAGCAACCTTCAGTTTTTAACCTTTTTCATCAATACCATTAAAGCGGTTCATGATAATGAGGAATTGCTTCGTGCAGCCATAGCTTCTGCTGGTAACGACCATCGTTTGGGTGCCAATGAAGCGCCTCCAGCTATCATATCGGTATTTATTGGTGAGCAACTCACTAAAGTATTGGATGAACTGGAAAATGTGACCGATGGCAAGTTGTCGCCAGAGGAAAAAACAGATCTTAAATTAAATGTGGTTGGGAAAATCCCGGATGTTTTATTAGACAATACCGATAGAAACCGAACCTCTCCATTTGCCTTTACCGGTAACAAATTTGAGTTTAGGGCAGTAGGCTCCCAAGCCAATTGCGCCAATCCAATGACGGTCTTGAACGCGATAGTGGCCAAGCAGTTGATCGACTTCAAGAAACAAGTGGATGCGCTTATCAAGAAAGACGATATGAAGAAGGATGATGCCATCTTCAACGTGCTGCGCGAATACATTAAAAAATCCAGAAACATTCTGTTTGAAGGGAATGGT
Organism: Subsaximicrobium wynnwilliamsii; assembly: GCF_007997225.1. Lineage (GTDB taxonomy): Bacteria > Bacteroidota > Bacteroidia > Flavobacteriales > Flavobacteriaceae > Psychroserpens > Psychroserpens wynnwilliamsii. The sequence goes on along the minus strand of NZ_VORM01000025.1, from coordinate 33,956 downwards.
TACGGTGAGGAATGGGAAAAAGAAGCTAAAAAACGCGGTCTTAGTAATAACAAAACAACGCCTGAAGCTTTAAAAGTCAAGAAATCTGACAAAACCGTTAAATTATATGAAGATTTAAAGGTCATGAATAGGATCGAAACCATTGCGCGCTATGAAATTGAAATGGACGAGTATGCCTTACGCATCCAAATTGAAGGTCGTGTCTTGGGGGATATTGCAAGGAACCATGTGGTGCCAACCGCAGTGCGCTACCAAAATATCCTTATCGAGAATGTGAAAGGATTGAAAGATATTTATGGAGATGATTTTAAAAACCTGGCTAGCGAACAAATGAACCTAATTGAGGAAATTTCTGGCCATATCGAGTCCATCAATTCAAACGTCACAAAAATGACCGATGAAAGACGCACTGCAAACAAAATAGAGGATATTGAGGAAAAAGCAGATTCCTACTGCCATAAGGTGAAACCTTATTTTGAGAAAATTCGTTACAACTGCGATAAATTGGAGTTGTTGGTAGATGATGAGCTTTGGCCATTGACCAAATACCGTGAACTTTTATTTACCTATTAAAGTTGAAATTATTAATGACAATTCAAAAAAGCCTCCTTGTGAGGCTTTTTTTTGTGCTGACTGTGTTCGTGGAAATTTCAATTTGGCTTTACATATAGTGCCAATAACTTCGTAAATAATAAGTGCAAGGCCAAAAGGCTGTGTTTTCTGAATAAAGGAATACCCATCAGTATTGTCCGGTTAAACACCATATAACGTCCGCCGCGGCGGACAATATGCCCTTAGGCATTTAATAGGGGTAACTCAATAGAATCCCTGCAAAGGCTAGACCCGTAGGGATTGAATATAGAATGGGGTTTCCCAGAATCATATATTACTTTTATCAGACAACAATAAATGCCAATAAGAACTTTTCTTTACGGAAGCACTTTAATGATTTACAATTCTTATTTTTGTCGATTAATTTCATGCCATGAGTGAAGATACAAGTAAAAGATATGCACAACGCGGGGTTTCGGCCTCAAAGGAAGATGTGCACAATGCCATAAAAAACATTGATAAAGGCTTGTTCCCTAAGGCATTCTGTAAAATTGTGCCCGATTATTTAACCAATGATGAAGATTATTGCCTCATCATGCATGCCGATGGTGCCGGTACAAAATCGTCCTTGGCATACATGTATTGGAAAGAAACCGGCGATCTTTCCGTTTGGAAAGGCATTGCACAAGATGCGCTCATCATGAACATTGACGATTTGATCTGCGTTGGTGCTACCAGTGATATTCTATTGTCATCAACCATTGGGCGCAACAAAAATTTGATTCCCGGTGAAGTCATTTCAGCACTTATAAATGGCACTGAAGCCTTGATTGCAGATCTCAAGAATTTTGGGATAAGCATTCATTCCACAGGAGGTGAGACTGCCGATGTTGGCGATTTGGTGCGAACAATTATCGTGGACTCTACCGTTACTGCTCGTATTAAACGATCTCATGTGATTGATAATGCCAATATAAAAGCTGGCGATGTGATTGTTGGGCTTGAGAGTTTTGGCCAAGCCACTTATGAGACAGGATATAATGGTGGTATGGGCAGCAACGGACTCACATCGGCAAGACATGATGTTTTTGGTCACTATTTAGCTGAAAAATATCCAGAAAGCTACGACGCTTCAGTACCAAAGGAGCTCGTGTATTCTGGCCACATGAAATTAACCGATGCGGTTGAGGGCGCTCCAATAGATGCTGGTAAACTTGTGCTTTCGCCAACCAGGACTTATGCGCCAATCATCAAGAAAATCCTGGATGTTTTTTCTTCGGAAGACATCCATGGCATGATCCACTGTTCTGGTGGTGCACAAACCAAGATTCTTCATTTTGTGGAGCAACTTCACATCATAAAAGATAATATGTTCGAGATTCCACCGTTGTTTAAACTCATCCAAGAACAATCCAAAACCAGTTGGAAGGAAATGTACCAAGTTTTCAATTGTGGCCACCGTATGGAGCTTTATGTGAATCCAGAAGTTGCTGAGCAAATCATTGGCATTTCAAAAAGCTTCAACGTCAATGCTCAAATTGTTGGTCGTGTGGAAGCTTCCGAAGAAAAAAAACTGAGTATCAAAAGCCAATTTGGTGTTTTTGAATATTAAGAACATGTTCCCCTAAATTTTCGCTATAATGAAAAGAGCTGTATGCATTTTATTGATGCTCACATTTCAACACTTTTACTCACAAAACAATTTCCCTGAAGTTCCAAAAGATTACACCTGGTTACAGACCAATCAGGCCAACTTGGATATCAGTGAGGTTACTTTTGTAAACTGGAATGCAGGTGGGAGCAATTCCATTTCCGCATTGCTTAACGTGCTTTCAGAGCTTAGATACCAAGACACCTACTATAAATGGCGCAACTCGGCAAAGCTCAGGTATGGCATCAACAAGCAGGAAAACCAAAGATTGAGAAAAACTGAAGACGAGTTGGAACTGATATCAACATTTGGCTTTAGAAACGATACGCTTACCAATTGGTATTTTTCTGGGCGTGCCAATTTTAAGACGCAATTCACAAACGGTTATCAATACCCAAATCGGGACAATGAAATCTCAAAACTAATGGCGCCAGGATACTTGTTTCTAGGAGGTGGTACCGAGTACGGCAAAAATCTCGAAAAGTTTTCAGTTTACATGTCGCCATTGACCTTCAAAGCCACCTTTGTATTGGATGCAGACCTTTCTAACGCAGGATCATTTGGCGTGACACCGGCCGTAATCGATGCTGAGGGCAATATTATAAAGCAAGGCGAGCGCGTAAGAACCGAAATGGGAGTGCTATTCACCAACTTTTATGAGAAGGAAATCTTTGAGAATATTCGGGTAAGGCATAATCTGAGCCTGTATTCCGATTATATCAATAACTTCGGAAACATTGATGTGGATTGGGAGGTCGTCTTTGATTTTAGAGTCAATCAATATGTTAAGGCCACGTTGGGCTCACACATTAAATATGATAATGACATCAAGATTTTGGAAGAGACCGCCGTAGAAGATGAATTTATAGAGAATGGTGCCAAGGTACAGTGGAAACAGCTTTTGGGAGTTGGTGTTGTGGTCGGTTTTTAAGATTTAAGAAAACGTAACTGTGGTTGCTTGATTGGGAAATTTCAGCAGCTTCAGGTCATCGATTAATTTACGATGACCATTTTCTAAGAGATACTAGACATTTGAAGTTTCGATGATCTGCTCCTTCAGGTGGTTGGTAATGAGACCAACATTCTTGTAAAAAATAACTTGATCGTTCACAATCGAAAATAGCTGGATTGATCATCCAAATGATTTCCGTGATTATTAATGACTAAGGTTAAGCGGTTTATGGAATAGCAACATAAGCTTGAGTGGCGTCATTTGGACGAAAGTAAGCGTTTTTTTCCTTAGTCCGAAATTTATGAAATTGTATAAAAAGGCTCTAGTTTAAAACAGGTATTATGACTGAGCACCACAATTTTCGGCATCATGTCGCCCTTTAGTCCCGATATCCATCAGGAGGGGCAAGAACATGACGCCGAAAATTCAATTAATTTTGCCCTGACCCTTAAGGGAATAATTGAATCTTCTAGAATTGAGACCGCTCAAAATATCTGGATTTTAAATTAAATTCAAAAAATCAACGCTTGGTTGAACTAGAGCCTATAAAACTTAAAAAAACAGCATTTCCTTCCGCATCAATCAATCGTTTTTTAGATGAAGCCACGAACCACTATAAAAAATAGACTCGTTAAAAACGCATCAAAAAGATACAGTATCCCAAAAAATCTCACATTCGAAATGCCGCTGATTCGATAGAAATGAAGGCGTTGTCGCATATTTATGTCGCTCATCACAAACCAAAATGCTAAAAGTAAACAGAGCTTGCAAAGCAAAGCCAGGATCAAATTTGGTTGGATGACAATTAGAATAAGAGTCGCCATGAAAGACCACAGGGCAATCGGTTTATAATAATTCAAAATTGAGCGCAATTGATATCTCATGTAGCCCTTAACGACAGGCAATCCCTTTTTATTTTACCAATGGAAATATTTCCTGCTGCCAACAAATCCATAAATTATCGTATTTTTGAACTACAATTTCAAAAATAAATGTTAGATAAATTACAGATAATAAAACAGCGTTTTGACGAGGTGAGTGATCTTATCATCCAACCCGATATCATGACCAATCAAAAGCGCTATGTATCCCTTAACAAAGAATACAAGGATTTGCGAAAGCTTATGGACAAGCGTGAAGCTTACATTGAGTTGACAGATAATCTCAAGGAAGCGGAAGCGATTATTTCCGACGGAAGTGATCCCGAAATGGTCGAAATGGCGAGGATGCAATATGACGAAGCCAAGGAAGGCATCCCGAAACTGGAAGAAGAGATTCGCTTTATGTTGATTCCAAAAGATCCCGAAGATTCTAAAAATGCGGTTGTTGAGCTACGTGCAGGAACAGGCGGTGATGAAGCCAGTATATTTGCAGGCGATCTTTACAGAATGTACAGCAAGTATTGTGAAAGCAAAGGTTGGAAAGTGGATACCGTTGATTATAGTGAAGGCACCAATGGTGGTTTCAAGGAAATTCAATTTGAAGTTTCTGGTGATGACGTGTATGGCACTCTAAAATTCGAGGCTGGTGTGCACCGCGTGCAACGTGTGCCACAAACAGAAACCCAAGGGCGTGTGCATACTAGTGCAGCAACTTGCATGGTTTTTCCTGAAGCTGAAGAATTTGATATTGAAATCGATCCCAAAGATGTGCGCATCGATTTTTTCTGTTCTTCTGGTCCTGGAGGTCAATCGGTAAATACCACCTATTCTGCCGTGCGATTAACCCACGAACCTACTGGTTTGGTGGCCCAATGTCAAGATCAAAAATCACAGCATAAAAATAAAGAGAAGGCTTTTAAAGTGTTGCGTTCGCGCTTATACGATATGGAGTTGGCCAAAAAGCAGGCCGAAGATTCTGCCAGACGCGGTAGTATGGTAAGTTCTGGTGATCGAAGCGCTAAAATTAGAACCTATAATTATCCCCAAAGTCGGGTAACAGATCATAGAATAGGCTTGACCCTGTATGATCTTTCCAACATTATCAACGGCGACATCCAAAAAATCATTGATGAATTGCAGTTGGCTGAAAACACCGAGTTGTTGAAAGCTAGTGATGACCATATTTAAACCAAAAATAAGCCCAATCTTAAACTTTCCCAAAGGGAAAGAAACTGTTGGGAATAATACAGCGCAAAAGCCCAAGATTATTAGAGTAGGCCCATAACAGTTTCCCTCCCTTGGAGTGATTAAGAGAGGAATTAAAGGAAGGAATGACAACACAAGAACTCATAGCGCAAATAAAAAAAAAGAAATCCTTTCTTTGTATTGGATTGGATGTGGATTTGGAGAAAATCCCAAAACATTTATTAAATGATGAAGATCCTATCTTTGCTTTCAACAAAGCCATAATCGATGCCACGCACAATCTTTGCGTTGCCTATAAGCCCAACACCGCTTTTTATGAAGCTTACGGACTCAAAGGCTGGAGAGCGCTCGAGAAAACCGTCAATTATCTCAACGAAAAACATCCTGAAATCTTTACAATAGCCGATGCCAAACGAGGCGATATTGGCAATACCAGCACGCGTTATGCTAAGGCGTTTTTTGAGGATTTAGGTTTTGATAGCGTCACGGTGGCACCTTATATGGGAAGAGACTCTGTAGAACCATTTTTGGCTTTTGAAAATAAGCACACCATTTTATTGGCACTCACTTCCAATGAAGGCGCTTTTGATTTTCAAACGAAGCTGGTAGATGGCAAATCGCTTTACAATCAGGTTTTAGAAACTTCAAAAGCATGGAAAAACGCTAAAAATCTCATGTATGTGGTTGGAGCTACAAAGGCGGAATACTTCAAGGATATCAGAAAGATCATTCCAGATGCTTTTTTACTGGTGCCGGGTGTAGGAGCTCAAGGCGGAAATCTGCAAGACGTTTGCAAATATGGATTGAATGCGCAAATTGGCTTGTTGGTCAATTCATCAAGAGGCATCATATATGCTTCAGAAGGTGTTGATTTTGCTCAAGCAGCTGCAACTAAGGCGGAAGCATTGCAGCAGGAGATGGCAGCTATTTTGAGCTAATCTCAATTGATAATTGTGGCAAGAGCTCAATCCCGCTAAAGACTTTTTCTAAGCATAGTTTGTTTATCAGGACTCCTAAGGCCTAGGATAAATTTTGATTAACTTTGGTAGGCGTCGGTTTTTTAAGAGTTAGCAAATCTTCAGTACGCAATCTTAAGCGGCCAATATAGTAGTTAAAAAAGCAACACTCATGAAAGACCAATTGGGCAACCTATTCAAATTAGCATCGACACCAAAAAGAATCGTGTCTTTGGTGCCTTCGCAAACCGAACTTTTGGTTGATTTGGGTTTGGAGTCCTCTCTCGTCGGGATTACAAAGTTTTGTGTGCACCCAGAGGAATTGCGCAATACCAAGGTCATTGTTGGGGGCACAAAGCAGGTGCATTTAGATGAGATAAGAGGCTTAAAACCAGATGTTATTCTGTGTAATAAAGAGGAGAATACCGAAGAAATGGTCAAGGAGTTAAAAAGCATAGCTCCAGTTCACATTAGTGATGTCCATACTTTTGAGGACGCGTTGGAACTCATTAAAATGTATGGGGAAATGTTTTCCGCAGCGCAAAAGGCGCAGCATTTAATTGAAGGTATCCAAAAGGAAAAACAACAATTCTCGAAATTTCTCAAAGAGCGGCCAAGATATAAAGTCGCTTATTTGATTTGGAAAAAACCATGGATGGTTGTTGCAAAACAGACGTTCATTGATGAGATGTTAAGCCTCAATAATTTTGAGAATAGTTTTAAGGATTTTGAGCGCTATCCAGAAATTGAATTGGCTGAAATTGGGGAGCGCCATCCAGATGTCATACTATTATCGAGTGAACCTTATCCTTTTAAAGAAGATCACCAGCAAGATTTGGAAGCCATTTTTCCCAAAACGAAAATTGTATTGGTTGATGGCGAGTACTTTTCTTGGTATGGTTCCCGATTATTGAAGGCCTTTGACTACTTTAGAAAGCTGCATCAAAATCATTTGGATTAGTACCCTTCAAATTGAGTATTTGATCTCTAAGCTTGGAAGCCTCATGATATAAGGTGTCACTCAAGTTAGCATCGTTGTGCATGGCATTGTAAGCATCTTCAGTGAATTTTATGTATTTTTCCTCGAGATCCTTAAGCGAAAATCGCTTGCTCAAATTAGGTCTTACGTTTCCTACTTTACAAAAATGTGTATTCATAATAACTTATCTTTAAATCTTATATACGACCGAAAAACTGCTTTAGCTTTTGGCTATAAGTTAATATTATGTCAATTTTATCTGGGGGAAATTTTCTTAGGTTCGCGGTTGAGGTAATTTAGCTTTTGTAGTTTGGATAATAATTTTATGGCCTTAAATTCTGAAATATCACTTAATGCAGAATCAGTCTGTCTGAAGTTGTATGCTTGTTCCATCAATTGCTTGTAACGGAACATAAGCTTTTGCTGATGTTTTTGAATATGTTCAAAAGGGTCCATTGCATCGTGAGGTTTGAATTTTCAATATATCTAAAATATTGTAAAACAGCAACAGGAAATAAAACAAAATCGTCAGAATTTTTACATGTTTATTGGATTCCGTTAATAAAAAAATCAATAGAGCCACTTCTGTGCATACTGAACTGTTAAACAAAAAAAAAATCGATCTTATAAAAGACCGATTTTAAGACTAACATACTAATTCAATCAAAGCATGAATGGATATTCATTAAACTAACACTGCAAAGATCATAGTATTTAGTCTAATCTATGTTAAGCTAACATTAGCCTTGTATTAACTTTATCCCTTTAAGTACTTTATGTATTAATAAGCCTTTGTAGATAGATGGCTTTTGATTTTTGGAATTTGAAATTTGACATTAGAGAATTAAGATTTGTCATTTCTTGTATCCACTTTGGTTCAATTCATTTATGATAGTGCGCTTTTATTATGGCTTCAGTCTCTTCTAGTGATTTGAACACATCAAAACCTTTGCCTTGCGTGCGTCTAGAACCAAGTGTATTCGCATAATGTGCAGCTTTGATTGGGTCATTATAAACCGTAAGCCCAAAGGCTAAACCACCTGCAAACGAGTCGCCACAACCTGTGGTATCAATGACATCCTTCACTGGTACCGATGCCACGAAGTCCTTTTGTATCGTTCCCTCTTTTTTTGAATAAATAGCACAGCCTTTGGAGTCTAAAGTCACATAGAGAACTGTAACACCTTGGTTTAATACATTGGCTGCAAAATCATCCAGATGCTCTCTGCGGTCTTCATCGTGAAAATGCACATCACTGTAATCTTTTTCAAACCAGCAGCAGAGCGATTCTTCTAAATTCATTTTAAGAACGTCAATGTATGGCAACCAATCTTCGCGGTCTTTCCAATATTTTCTAAGGCGTTTTTGCTCATTATCGACGTAGGTCGTCGTGCCATGCGCATCAAAAATAATTTTGGCGGCGCTATTGTTCTTGATATGCTTCAAAGCATCCAACTCGATCTCAAAATCGGTAATGGGCACAAAAACAAAGCAATCGGCATCTAAAAAAGGAGCAACGCTTTCCGCAGTTATGGGATGCATGTTTGCAAGCTGCTTTTCAAGTCGGTTGTTTTGATCTATAAAATTGAGTTCTATTATGGTGCCTTGGTCTTTTTCTGAATTTATGCCGCTCTTATTAATAGCTGGATAAGGTTCAAACAAAACATTGATGGCATCATGGTCTTTTTTGTGGATATTAGAGATAGGAATCACTTCGCCCTTGCCTTCCAATAATTTCGCCAAGGCAATGGTTGGGTGGGATACACAACCGTATTTAGTAATGACCTCATTTTTATGCGTGATAATGGTATCCTGCGGAATGGGACCAACAACTGCTATCTTGTATCCTTTATTCATAATCTTAATCCTGCAATGCGAAAACTCTCCTTAATAGGTCGGTACCTCGTGAGGAAAGTTTTGTTCGTATATCCTTTTCTTCCACCGCAATCATTTTATAGACACCCTTTAGTGCCTCGCCTGTGACATAATCGGTCAAATCTGGATTTACGTCACTGGTGAAGGGGATGGCGTTGTATTTCGTGATGAGATTGGACCAAATTTGGTCGGCACCCACTTTTGTGAATGAATTGTTGATTACGGGCTGAAATTTATTGTAAAGCTCGGTCTGTGTTTTTGCAGTCAAATATTGGGTTGCGGCATCATCCTGCCCCAGCAAAATAGTCTTGGCATCATTGAAGCTAATCTGCTTTACCGCATTCACAAAAATGGGTGTGGCCTCGCCAACGGCATCCTCTGCTGCTCTATTGAGTACTTTGAGACCTTCATCTGCCAAGCTGCCCAGGCCAATGTCGCGCAAGCCTTTATCGACCTTCTGCAGTTCTTCAGGCAAAAGGATCTTAACCAGATCATTTTTGTAAAATCCGTCGGGTTTGGTAAGTTTTGTGACTTGTTGCTCAATGCCTTGATCCAGTGCCTGTCTAAGCCCTGCGGCGATATCGGCATTGCTTAGCACGCCACCACCTTGCGGTAATTGGTCAACAACGCTTTGTAATTCAGCACAAGCAGTGAGATTGAAAATGCAAACGAGTAGGATAAATTTTTTATACATAAAAGTGTGGGTTTCTTACAAATATAGAATTTATGCTCAGATTTGCATTTGTTTAAGCGCTTAAAATTCGAGCAATAATGATTAAACTATTCTTAATCGGCAGGTGGTTATTTTCAAAATTCCGTAAATTGCAGACTTAAAATCAAAGTAAAATTCCGAATGAAGCAAGCTACACCCTATACTCCAAAACACAATGTAAGAATCGTAACCGCGGCCGCTCTTTTTGATGGGCACGATGCCTCCATAAATATCATGCGTCGCATCATCCAAAGCACTGGTGTTGAAGTCATCCATTTGGGGCATGACCGTAGCGTGGAAGAGGTTGTAAATACTGCCATTCAAGAAGATGTGAATGCAATTTGCATAACCTCTTATCAAGGTGGCCACAACGAGTACTTTAGGTACATGCACGATTTGCTCAAGGAAAAAGGAGCAGGTCACATCAAGATTTTTGGTGGTGGTGGCGGCGTCATCTTACCTTCAGAAATTAAGGAACTCATGGATTATGGCATCGACCGCATCTACGCTCCAGACGATGGTCGTGAAATGGGGTTGCAAGGCATGATCAACGATCTCGTGGAGCAATCTGATTTTGAGAGTCCGGCGCTAAGCCTTCCGAAGAATAAGGATGTTAGAACTTCTGTGAAGGATAAAGACGTGCCTACCATTGCGCGTTTGATTTCTTTTGCTGAAAGTCAGCATGATAAATTTAAGACACATTTTTCTTCCATTGAGAAACTTCCGAAAACTAAAGATGAAACCGTAGTTCTTGGGATCACAGGGACTGGAGGCTCTGGGAAATCCTCACTTGTGGATGAGTTGGTAAGACGCTTCCTCATTGATTTTCCTGAAAAAACCATCGGTATCGTATCTGTTGATCCTTCAAAACGAAAAACTGGCGGCGCTCTATTAGGCGATCGCATTCGTATGAATGCCATTAATTCCCCTCGGGTCTATATGCGCAGTTTGGCGACTAGACAGTCTAATTTAGCACTTTCAAAATATGTGAATGAAGCTGTAGAGGTCTTGAAAGCTGCGGAATATGATTTAATTATCCTTGAAACATCTGGAATAGGTCAAAGTGATACCGAAATCGTTGAGCACAGTGATGTGGCCTTATATGTGATGACACCAGAATTTGGTGCTGCCACTCAGCTTGAAAAGATTGATATGTTGGATTTTGCCGATTTGGTATCCATCAACAAATTTGATAAACGCGGGTCTTTAGATGCCTTGCGTGATGTGAAAAAACAGTACATGCGCAACCACCAGTTGTGGGACACGCCACAAGATGATTTGCCCATTTTTGGAACGATTGCTTCCCAATTCAATGATCCTGGGATGAACAAATTATACCGAGCGGTAATGGATAAATTGGTCGAAAAAACCAATACCGATTTAAAATCGACTTTCCATGTCTCTGAAGAAATGAGCGAGAAGATTTTTGTGATTCCACCGGCGAGAACCCGCTACCTATCTGAAATTGCTGAAAATAATCGCGCTTATGACAAAACCGCGAGTGAGCAACAAGAAGTAGCACAAACGCTCTACGGAATCTTCAAAACGCTGGCTTCCGTTTCAGGTCAAACCCCAACAATGGATAAAGCTGGGATTGATAGTGATTCGCTCGCGGCTACTTCCGAAGACAGCAAACCACTGGTAAAATTATTGGTTTCAGAATTTGACCGTGTCAAACTCAATCTCGACCCCTATAACTGGGAGATTATCACAAGCTGGGATGAGAAAGTAAATAGGTATAAAAATCCGGTCTATACGTTTAAGGTCCGTGACCGTGAAATAAAGATCGATACGCAAACCGAATCCTTGTCGCATTCAAAAATCCCAAAAGTGGCCTTGCCAAAATATCAAGCTTGGGGCGATATCTTAAAATGGTGTCTTCAGGAAAATGTGCCTGGAGAATTTCCTTACACTTCAGGATTATACCCATTTAAGCGTACCGGTGAGGATCCTGCGCGTATGTTTGCTGGCGAAGGTGGCCCAGAACGAACCAACCGACGTTTTCATTATGTGAGCATGGGACTGCCTGCGAAACGCTTATCTACTGCTTTCGATAGTGTTACCCTCTACGGAAACGATCCAGGCCTTAGACCAGATATTTACGGTAAGATTGGTAATGCAGGTGTTTCGATTTGTTGTTTAGACGATGCCAAGAAATTATATTCCGGTTTTGATCTTGCCAGTGCCATGACCTCGGTAAGTATGACTATCAATGGGCCTGCCCCAATGTTGTTGGGCTTTTTCATGAATGCTGCCATCGATCAACAGTGCGAGATTTATATCAAGGAAAATGGTCTTGAAAAGGAAATCGATGCCAAAATTACAAAAATTTATAAAACCAAAGGGGTCGATAGACCTAAATACAATGGCGAATTGCCTGAAGGTAATGACGGTCTCGGGTTAATGCTGCTCGGCATTACTGGCGATTTGGTGTTGCCTCAAGCGGTCTATGAAGACATCAAGATGAAAACCATTGCTCAGGTAAGAGGTACGGTTCAAGCCGATATTTTAAAGGAAGATCAAGCGCAAAACACGTGTATTTTCTCTACGGAATTTGCGCTGCGTCTTATGGGTGATGTTCAGGAATATTTTATTGAGAATAAGGTGCGTAATTTTTATTCGGTCTCTATTTCTGGTTACCATATCGCGGAAGCTGGAGCTAACCCGATTTCGCAGTTGGCCTTTACCTTGTCAAATGGTTTCACTTACGTGGAATATTACTTATCGCGAGGCATGGACATCAATGACTTTGGGCCTAACCTCTCCTTCTTTTTCTCTAACGGAATTGATCCTGAATATGCAGTGATTGGTCGTGTAGCCCGTAAAATCTGGTCTAAAGCCTTGAAAAATAAATATGGTGCCAATTCTAGAGCGCAGATGTTGAAATACCATATTCAGACTTCTGGAAGAAGTTTGCATGCCCAGGAAATCGATTTTAATGATATCCGTACCACGCTTCAAGCGCTGTATGCGATTTATGACAACTGCAACTCATTGCACACAAACGCTTACGATGAGGCAATTACAACCCCTACTGAAGAATCGGTAAGACGTGCCATGGCGATTCAGTTGATTATCAATAAGGAATTGGGCTTGGCAAAAAATGAAAATCCCATCCAAGGTTCGTTCATCATCGAAGAACTTACAGATCTTGTGGAAGAAGCAGTTTTGCTTGAATTTGATCGCATTACCGAACGTGGTGGCGTTCTTGGTGCTATGGAAACCATGTACCAACGCTCCAAAATCCAAGAGGAAAGTTTGTATTACGAAACACTAAAGCATAATGGGGAGTTCCCTATAATTGGTGTGAATACGTTCTTGAGTTCAAAAGGCTCGCCAACGGTGGTTCCTGCGGAAGTCATTCGTGCTACGGAAGAAGAGAAGCAAATGCAGATCCAAACCTTGGAGAATCTACACAAAGCTTTTGAGGATCAAATTGAAGCGACCTTAGATAAAGTGCAGCAAGCGGCGATTCATAATGAGAATATTTTTGAAGTGTTGATGGAAGCCACCAAAGTGTGTTCCCTAGGCCAAATCACGAATGCCTTGTTTGAGGTTGGTGGTCAATATAGGCGAAATATGTAATGCATAGGGACAGCTCGCGAGCTGTCCGTGGTGGTCAATATAGGCGAAATATGTAATGCGTAGGGACAGCTCGAGAGCTGTCCGATAATGATGGGGTAATCAATCATGATTTTTTTCTCGGACAAGTCGCGACTTGTCCGTACCGGATTGCGGGGCGCAATTTTTTATTCTGAAATATTCCATATCAATTTCCAGATTTCCATATTTTCATCAATTCATGAATTTATATATGAGGATCCCATTTTTTTAGGAATCAAAAGGGATCATAAAAATTAGAGTTTTGCATTTGCATCAAATATTTTCATATCTTAATGGTATTCAATCCATTAAAATGAAAAATCGCAAAGGTAATCGCATGAAGGGGTATGATTATTCAAGAAATAATCTGTATTTCGTTACCATTTGTGTGGATCAAATGAAATGTTGTTTGGGTCAGGTTGTGGATGCAGATTTGATTGATGAAAATCATCCCGTAGGGACAGGTCGCGACTTGTCCGTTCATTCCGATTCGAAAAATAATCCCGTAGGGACAGGTCGCGACCTGTCCGCACGGCGTGCAGATGCAGTACACCCCCAATTAAAAAAATCCAAAGAATTTTCAATAGTGCCATCCAGAAAAGTCATGGAGTTAAATGCGTATGGTAAAATTGTTGAAGAGCGATTGCAATGGTTGGCAGGGCAATATCAATATGTTGTTTTGCATAATTATGTGGTCATGCCAAATCATGTGCATGCCATCATCGAAATCAATAAGCATTTGGTTACTGAGGTCGGCATAAAAATCAAATCATTGTCAGAGCTGGTAGGAGCTTTCAAGAGTACATCCTCAAAATGGATTCATGAGCTGAATTTTCCAGGTTTTAAATGGAAGCGTTCCTTTCATGATAGTATCATCAAAGAGGATAGGGCCCATAGTATGATTTCGAATTATATAAGCGAAAATCCGAATAAGTGGATTAATGATAAATTTTATGCGTAGGGACAGCTCGAGAGCTGTCCCAATTATTAAGGATAAATTTTATGCGTAGGGACAGCTCGAGAGCTGTCCCAATTATTAAGGATAAATTTCATGCATAGAGACAGCTCGAGAGCTGTTTGATCATGATTTTTTTCAATATTTATTGAGTAAGAGGGGACAGGTCGCGACCTGTCCGTACGCAATGAGATGGCATTGAAATGCCAAATTGATTTTTTTAATTGGCATTAAAATGCCAAATCTATTGCTTTTATAGATTGATGCTCGATTTATCTTGAAATGATTCCTTCGGAAATGATTAGGAATGAATGGGAAATGAAATTTAGATTGTGGAATTAGAGCGTCAATACCCAATGGCGTTGCAGTTTTCTAAATTTTCTCAACTCGCTTCGTAAAATAGGCAAGTACTCGCTACCGTTGCTATTACAGCGCTCCAACCGATTGCAATTGATGTGAAGCCTTTGTGTCAACCGCTCGATCGAAGCCAAATGCTGGTCTTTTTTTTCGGAATAACGTCCAGCTTGTGCCTTCTCGATTTCTGGCACCAAAGATTCCGATTGTTGGATGATGTCTCCTGAAAAGTAAATATGCGCATCCTCGCTTCCGTCAGGGTTTAAATAGGAGAGATCCTGACTGAGATATGTTGAGATATTCCGCGAAAGCATTAAAATGTCCATAGCCTTCCTATAGATAGGAAGATCTGATAAATGAGATGGCAAATTATAATACATAAGTTATTACTTAATCGGTAACACCAAAATTACCGAGAAGTATCGACACTTCGCTTTAGAATTTAAACCATAATCGTATATTTGCCTTAGGATTTAAGTTATTTTTAAAATTTACTTTAAATGCATATAGACAATCTTAATTGGAAGATTTTAAAGTGTCTTCAACTAAATGCACGGCAATCGAATACCGA
The DNA here is from genome assembly GCF_007997225.1 of Subsaximicrobium wynnwilliamsii. GTDB lineage: Bacteria > Bacteroidota > Bacteroidia > Flavobacteriales > Flavobacteriaceae > Psychroserpens > Psychroserpens wynnwilliamsii. The sequence continues at coordinate 18,709 of NZ_VORM01000025.1, read as the reverse complement.
AATTGGTAGAACGGTCGGCATTAGTTCGCCGGCAGTATCAGAGCGCATAAAAAAGATGGAGGAGGCTGGCGTGATTCAAAATTATAATACCTTGGTAAGTCCGTTTGAGGTAGGCTATCAACTGAAGGCTTTAATTACATTGAGAGCCTTCATGGGCATGTTGAAGCCTTTTCTTGAAAAAGTGAAGACTTATGATGAGGTAATCAATTGCTATCGCATTACTGGCAATGAGAATATTGTTATGGAGGTGGTCTTAAAAAACCAAAAGCATTTGGAAGCCTTTATCGATCAATTGATTGTTTATGGTGAGACCAAAACGCAAATCGTATTATCCCACGTGATCAAACACAATGAGGTTAAACCCTTGAAATAGCTGGTAGTTTTCGTTTTAATGTCTCAAGTCTAAGTGTTTATTGATCTGTATTGACGCTGCTTTGAATACTAACTATACCTTGATTCAATCGAATGTCAAAATTTATTACGTTGCCATTCGCAAGTTAGCTGCAGTTCAAAAAAGCTAAAAGATGGTCTCGGCGATTCATAATCTTGAAAAGTGAGGGTTACAATCCCATGGCATCTTTTGCCAGTTATTAGGTTTAGTGGCTTGCGATAGCAGATGGCGATGGTTGATTCCGCAAGATATTTGAAACACAATTCTATTTTTGAAGCAGATATATCTTTGAAGCAGAATCCATTCTATTAATTGCAAATTGAAATTATAAACGAAAGCTTCGGCGGTACAAAAGCATGCTCTTTATTAAGTAGGTTAGGCCATAGAACTGATTTCTATTATTGTTTTCCCATAGTCCTATAAAGCGTCATATTTGTAAACTATAAAAGCCACTAACAAAAGGTAGTGGCTTTAAAATATCGTGTTGGTTGCGCTTTAGCTCAAGGCTTCCTTGATGCGTTTTATGGCTTCAATAATTTGTTCTTTTGAAGCTGCATAAGACAAGCGAATACAGTTTGGACTGCCAAAAGCCTCTCCTGTAACCGTCGCTACGAGTGCATGCTCTAAAAGGAATAGTGAAAGTTCTTCAGCATTGTTTATGGTTTGACCCTTAATCGTTTTTCCGAAGTAATAGGAGATGTCTGGGAACACATAAAAAGCACCTTCTGGTACATTGGTCTTAAAACCTTCAACCTCATTAAGCAAATCTAATATCAAATCACGACGTTCCTTAAATTGGTCAACCATGAATTGAATCTTCGATGGCGATTCATTCAATGCGGTAATAGTAGCCCGTTGAGCAATACAATTGGCGCCACTGGTAATTTGTCCCTGCATTTTGGTGCAGGCTTTCGCGATTTGTTCTGAAGCCCCAATGTAGCCTATGCGCCATCCGGTCATCGCAAATGCTTTGGAAACACCGTTTACGGTAACTGTACGATCGTACATGTCTTCAAATTGTGCCATGCTTTCGTGTCCGCCACCCAAGTAATTGATGTGCTCGTATATTTCATCAGAAACTATAATGATTTCTGGGTAATCTTTAAGTACATCTGCTAAAGCTCTCAATTCAGCCTTACTATAAACCGATCCGCTTGGGTTGCAGGGAGAACTGTACCAAATCATTTTCGTTTTAGGGGTAATTGCGGCCTTAAGTTGCTCAGGTGTCAACTTGAAATCATTTTCAATGGCCGTTTTTACTTCTACAGGAACACCTTCGTTCAAGGCTACAATATCACTGTAACTTACCCAATATGGGCAGGGTAAGATCACTTCATCGCCTTTGTTTAAAAGTACCGCAGCAATGTTGGCTAAAGATTGCTTGGCGCCGGTTGATACGACAATTTGAGAACGTTTATAATTAAGTTGATTGTCGCGCTTGAATTTGGTAATGATGGCATCCTTCAATTCGGTATAACCATCAACTGGTGTATAGCCATTGTAATTATCATCAATCGCTTGTTTCGCGGCTTCCTTTATATAATCTGGTGTATTGAAATCTGGCTCGCCTAAACTGAGGCCGATAATATCTTTACCTTCTTCTTTTAATTCTCTTGTTTTGGCGGCCATTGCTAAGGTAGCAGAGGTCGCCATATTCAATACGCGTTCTGAAAGTTGTGTCATTTCACTAAAGTTGATTGATATTTTAAGCTGATACGGCCGGTTTCATGCCCATGGTCTTCAAAAATTTAAAATGGGCGACAATTGCTTTTCTTGTAGTTTCGTATTCTTTATACGGAAGATTAAATTCTTGAGCTGTTTCTTTAACGATTTTAGCGATCTTCCCGTAATGAATATGACTGATATTAGGGAAAATATGATGCTCAACTTGGTGGTTGAGGCCGCCAGTGTACCAATTGATGATCTTACTTTTAGCACCAAAATTAATTGTGGTTTCCAATTGATGTATGGCCCAAGTGTTTTTCATGGTGCCATTTTCAGCAGGAAGCGGCATTTCTGCTTCGTCCATGACATGTGCCAATTGAAACACGACACTCAAGATGAGACCTGCAACATAATGCATGATGAAGAAGCCTAATAGAATTTTCCACCAAGCGGCGTCTAAAACGAGCATAGGCAAAACAATCCAAAGCGAAACATAAATAATTTTTGAGATCACGAGTTTACTCCAGTTAGCAATAGGACTTGGCATTTTTCCGTAGGAAAGCTTGCGCTTCATGTAACGGGTCATTTGCTGCCAATCTGTAGTAATTGCCCAGTTAATGGTAAGTAATCCGTAGAGTAATACTGAATAATAATGCTGAAACTTGTGATGTTTCGCCCATTTGGTATGCTCTGAAAATCTCAAGATGCGTCCTGCTTCCAAATCCTCATCATGACCGTGAATGTTGGTGTATGTATGATGCAAAACATTATGCTGTACTTTCCAATTGTAGACATTGCCAGCCAAAATGTAAATGCTGCTTCCCATAAGGCGGTTAACCCAATCTTTATTGGAGAACGCTCCATGATTGCCATCGTGCATCACGTTCATCCCCACGCCAGCCATACCAATGCCCATTACAACAGTAAGTAAAAGTTGTAACCAACCAGGAATATCTAAAGTAAGAATCAATAAATAAGGCAATAAGAAAATGGTAAACATAATGATGGTCTTCAGCCAGAGCTTCCAATTACCAGTACGTTTAATATTGTTTTCCTTGAAATAGTTGTTAACGCGTTTGTTGAGTGTCCTGAAAAATTTCGCAGAATCAGCTCGAGAGAAGGAAAGGGTTTGCTTAGTCATCCAATGTATATTTTGAAATCAAACGAAAATCGCTCAATCCGCATATTTAATAGCAAAGATAATTAATAAATGCTCTAATTTTGCCAATTATAATGTAAAAATATGGGTTGAAAAATGCCTATTTTTGCAATTAAACCAAAGTCAATGGAGCTTATACAACGCTATTTCCCTAATTTAAGTGAGCAACAAATCAAGCAATTTCAAGATTTAGATCGCCTCTACCAAGATTGGAATCTTAAGATCAATGTGGTTTCTAGAAAGGACATTGAAGAATTGTATCTGCGACATGTTTTGCACTCTCTAGGCATTGCAAAGGTCATCACTTTTAAGCCAGGCTCTAAAATACTTGATGTGGGCACTGGAGGTGGATTTCCAGGAATTCCCTTGGCCATTTTGTTTCCAGATTCTCGGTTCCATTTGGTGGATAGTATTGGCAAGAAATTAAAAGTGGTTGATGAGGTTGTTGCTGGATTGGATTTAAAAAACGTCAAGACCACCAATAGCAGGGTTGAGGAAGTTGATGACCAATTCGATTTTATTGTGAGTAGGGCAGTGGCTGCCATGCCTACTTTTGTGCATTGGGTAAAGGGTAAAATTGCCAAAAAGCAAAACCATGAGCTTAAAAACGGTATCTTATACCTTAAAGGTGGCGATCTTTCTGAAGAATTGGCAACCTATCAAACAGCTACTATCTATGAGCTGAGCGATTATTTTGAGGAAGCCTTTTTCGAAACCAAAAAAGTGGTGCACCTACCCATTAAATTCCGCACTTAAAAAAACACCATCGTTTGTAATGGTGTTTGATTTAATGTATTTATTGCTTCGGAAGCAATCTAGTTCACGATAAACTTAATCCTAATTTGAGTTTGATTCTTGGGTTCGATGTTGAGAATGTACATACCAGATTCTAAGTCCAAAGGAATACGGTTCCGTTGTGTTAAAACCATATTGGTGGCCTTGTACACATGTTTTCCGGTAATATCAATGATGCTCAAATTGGTTCTTCCCAAGAGCTTGTCACTCAAGATTACAAGTGCATCATTTATAGGATTGCTGGCAATTCGAACATCTGCTGAATTTTCAAACGATACATTGGATAAAGATCCCTGTAAAATTTCACTAAGTGCAAAAGCCACGTTAGCTTCGTTGAGTTGCACGTGAGGTTGATTCTCGGTGGGTGCATGCCAATTGACAAAGGGTGTAGTCGCATTTGGGCTGGTGGGCGTTCCCAAATCAATATCGTACCAATCGATTTCATTATTGGGAAATTCTACCGCCATAGCACTAACAGAAGGAATAAAACTGAATTCATCCAATTGCAAGGCATTTGAAAATAGGCCAATGATGCCATCGTTTCCAAGGCCTTCCGTAAAGGCATTGAGATCAAAGAGTCCGCCAGAGGCTGCATCCACGCCATCAGAATAGCTATTGGCTTGGGCATTGGCTTCTACGTCAACCAAAGTGGTGGTTCCAATAAAGTTGATCTGCACCAAAATCTTACTTATGAGTGCAGCACCTGTAGCGCTTGCAGGTGTTAAATTGAGACCGATTTGTGCAGTGGTTGGCAATGGCGAGCCAGGTACAGCAAAAGTATCATCGATTGCAGTAAATCCAGGTGTGACCTCTGTGCCATTAGATGAAAGATAAGGGTTGCCCACGCCGCTGCCGTTAACTATGGCCACGTTTCGAGTATTTTGAGGAAAACCTGTGGCGGTCAAACCATTGACGCTTGAGTCAAAAATGGCTTTATATGGATGTGCTTCGGGCAATAGTTTTGCAGGATCAAATGCCACATTGCTGCCAGTTTCCAAATGGGTCTCGAATTGGTCTATCAACATCTGTCTTGCAGCAGGTGCTTTGAGGAGACCGTTGACTACGGGTTGTAATTGGGTAATATTGAGGTTTCCTAAACCAAAGCCCAAGAAGTTGAATTGATGCTGAAATCCCAATGGCACATTGGCGCCCAAATGAGGTGCGTCAAAAGAAATCCATAATCGGGTCTCGTGGGCAATGGATTGGTTCTCCATGTAATTGAGTGTATATTTGGAAATGATGCCGCCCATACTTGGGCCAATGATTACCAACTCTTCCTCGCCAACCTTATCGGCGTTGAGCGTGTTGATGAGGTCGAGCAAAAGCATGGCATTCCGCTCTAAAAAGTCGGCACCGCCATCAATTAAACTACTTCCTGCGGGAAAATCGCTTTCATCAATAATGCTGTCTCCGTTGGTGTCTGCCACATCGGAAAGATTCAGCAAAGTGGCATCTGCCAATCGCAAATACCGCGGAAAATTAAGGATGACCACATCAAACCCTTCGGCTCTAACGAGGTCTCCTAGGTTTTGATTGCCGCTGGCATCAGTAAAATTGAGTAAATCATAAATGCCTGAAATCGTTCGCGTATCTCCTGGATCAAAGCCGTCTAATAGAATTATGGGCTTGTCTAAAATACCATCGTTGCTGTCTAAAAAGAGTTCGTACTCGCCAAGACCTGAAAAGCTGGTTGCCCCAGAATAGGCAGATAGGTCTGCAGATATCGTGGATTCAAATGCTACCGTTTGGGAGAAGGCTATAAACGGTAAGGCAAAAAGTAGTAAAGCGTAGTGTTTTATCATTGGTGTGGTTTTTATGTGCTCACAAGATATAAATTTAAGGTAATATTTTGTAGAATAAGGGCTTAGAACAACAAAAATCCCCAAACAACTAAATGTTTGAGGATTTATTTTTAAGTAAGCATCACATTTTATTTCATGTAAGGATAGCGATAATCTGTTGGTGTTACGAAGGTTTCCTTGATCATTCTTGGCGAAATCCAACGCAATAGGTTGAGAACGCTACCCGCTTTATCATTGGTGCCGGAAGCTCTCGCGCCACCAAATGGCTGATGGCCTACAACTGCACCAGTTGGCTTGTCGTTGATATAGAAGTTACCGGCCGCATTTTGTAATGCGGTAGTGGCTTCAGCAATAGCATAACGGTCTTTGGCTAAAATAGCTCCTGTTAATGCATAAGGGCTCGTTTCATCCACCAATTTCAATGTTTCGCTAAATTTGTCCGCATCATACACATAAATCGTAATGATTGGGCCAAATAATTCAGTATGCATTGTGGTGTATTTAGGATCTTTGGCCACGATCACGGTTGGGTCAATGAAATAACCCTTGCTTTTATCGTAAGTGCCGCCTACAATGATCTCTGCATCAGCATCGGCTTTGGCTTGGTCGATGTATTTTGCCAATTTATCAAAAGAGGCTTCGTGGATTACTGCGGTTGTATAGTTTTCTAAATTGTCTGGTGATCCTTTTTTAAAGGATTTGACATCGGCAACCACGTATTTTTTGACTTCTTCCCAAATGTTGGAAGGCACATAAGCTCTTGAAGCCGCGCTACATTTTTGACCTTGAAACTCAAAAGCACCTCTCGTGATGGCGGTTGCAACTTGTTTGGCATCGGCAGTTTTATGGGCGACTATAAAATCCTTACCACCAGTTTCACCAACGATTCTTGGATAAGTTTTGTAATTGTCGATATTGTTTCCTATTTGTTTCCAAAGCGCTTTAAATACGTCGGTAGAACCTGTAAAGTGTAAACCAGAAAAATCTGGACTTGCCAAAATAGTATCTGTAATCATTTTGGGATCTCCAAACACTACGTTGATGACGCCGGGAGGTACACCTGCTTCATCAAACACATCCATAATCACTTTTGCTGAATATATTTGGCTGTCACTTGGTTTCCAGACTACAACATTACCCATCAATGCCATGCAGGATGGTAAATTGCCGGCAATAGCGGTGAAATTAAATGGTGTAATGGCATAAGTGAAACCTTCCAATGGTCGATATTCCAAACGGTTCCATGCTTCGGAAGTACTTTCCGGTTGGTCGTGGTAGATATCGGTCATGTACTGCACGTTGAAGCGTAAAAAGTCAATGAGTTCACAGGCGGAATCAATTTCAGCTTGATGCACCGTTTTTGATTGCGCGATCATGGTAGCAGCATTGATTTTGGCTCTGTATGGACCTGCAATCAATTCCGCAGCTTTTAAAAATATGCCTGCTCTTTGTTCCCAATGGAGTTGAGACCAAGCCTTGCGGGCTTCCATCGCAGTGGAAATAGCGTCTTCAACATGGGATTTTTCAGCTAAATGATAAGAACCCACCACATGTTGGTGGTCGTGTGGTGCAGAAAGCGTCTTGGTATTGCCCGATTTGACATCCTTGCCATTGATATGCAGCGGAATCTCGATTTTGCTATTGAACATGTCTTTATAGGCCTTGAGCACCTCGTCACGTTCCGGACTTCCGGGAGCGTAAGTTTTTACGGGTTCGTTGATGGCTATTGGTGTGTTGAAAAATCCTTTTCCCATGTGAAATTTTAGGTTTTTATGGTTTATTGTAAATTGAATCGTAAAGGTACAATTTTTTGACAACTGCCGATTTCGAATGGTATTAAATCGGCGTTAAAATAGCCTGGGGATTGGAGTTAATCTGTTCGTTATGAAAACAGAGCAAAGCTTTTAGCTTATTGGGTGCTTCAAAATCAACTTTAATTAGCCAATCGAATTGTAAAGATAAATACCTTAACTGGGGCATTTTTCGTATTAATTGTTGATAATAAATTCTTTTTTTTTAAGAATGTGAAGATAGTCGCGATAGTGGCTTAAATGTGAATATGCTTCAGTAAAAAAATTGTGTGAGTTGGAAGTCAAAGTCAAATTGGAAGAACAAATCTATTTCTTATTGAAAGCTATGATCCGGTTCTGTTTCAAGATAAGTCAATTGCAAATGATATCGAAAATAAACGACTCATAAGGAAGGATGACACTTTTATGGAATTCACACTAAACGAATAAATGGTTAGCGGTTGCCAAATGGGTAACCGCTTTTTTAAAGTATGGAGGAATAGCGAATTAATTGAGTGCATAAGGCGCACTCAATTTAAATGAAGGAATAAAAACCTTGAAATCATCTTGGGTATTTAGATTGATCATGTTGTAGTGACCTTGCATCGCGCCAAATGGGGACGTGAGTAAACAGCCTGAACTGTAAGTGTGAGAGGCGCCAGGTCCTAATACGGGTTGCTGCCCAATCACACCATCGCCTTCAACGGTTTCCACATTATTGAGTGCATCCAAAATCGTCCAATATCGAGAAGCAAGCTGCACAGAATCTTTGCTTTGGTTTTCTATGCTAACGCGGTAACCAAAGGCGAAGTGCACTTTGTAGTTTTTGTAAAAAGTGCCTTCAAAAGTGGTTTCGACTGAAATTTTTATACCGCTAGTGACTTGTTGTACCATAATTTGGAATGCTTACGTGAATTGTAAAGATAACGAATTTTGAGAAACAAGGGAAGTTTTTCCGTTGAACAGGACTTTTAGACTGTGATTGAAGCTGAGATCGTGACGGAAACTTCAAATGTTTGATTCTGACCGTATTGTATCATTTTGAAAATTTCAGGAAGAACTTCAAAAGAAGAGCGCTTCAGTTCCGTTTAAGTCATGAGCTTTGAGCTTTGAGCCCTGCATCCTAGGTCTTAAGTCAAACAGTCCTACGTCATAAATCTCAAATCTTCGTTTCAAATTAAAAGTCGTGGTTCATTCTTCATCAATGACCTGCGAGTTTCCAACGAGTTCTTTGTTTTCGGGCTTGTTCTCAAATTCAAAGGCTTCAATCGTTTTGAAAAAAGCAATCATATCTTGCTCTTGAATCAAACTGTTGATGGTTACCAACCTCACAAATTCTTGTTCCTTAAACTTTCCGAAGCCTACCATCAATGCTGCCTGTTCATAGAGTTGCGTGCACAAGGTTTTCGCAGGAATATCTTTATAATTGAAACACACCGAAATGGAATCGTCAAAACTATACAGCGTATAATCTGGATGGTTTTTGATGTATTTGCGTGCCACATCGGCAATCATGAACTGGTGGGCCACAATTTTTTCGAGCCCTTTGCTGCCTACCGATTTCCAGAGTGTCCAGAGTTTTAGGGCGTCATTGCGTCGCCCGCATTGAATGGAGGTTTTCCCCAGGTTGTAATCGTCGTCGTTGGTTTGGTACAGATATTCGGCATCGTTGGAAAAGGATTGGTATAGATGTTTTTTATCCTTGGCCACAATAATGGAGCAACTCAATGGCGTGCCCAACATTTTGTGTGCATTTACGCTAAACGAATCGGTAAGTGCTATGCCTTTAACCAGATGTTTATAGGCATCACTAAAAATTACCGACCCACAATAGGCACCGTCCAAATGCAGCCAAAGGTCATGAGCCTTACAAACTTTACTTATGGCCTCCACATCGTCAAAAGCGCCTAAAACAGTAGTACCTGCCGTGGCATTGACGAAAAATGGCTGTAAATTAGCGGCAATATCTTTTTTAATCTGAAGATCTAATTCCGACGGAATCATTTCGCCCACGGCATTGACTTTAATGGCTTTGACCTGATTTCTGCCCACACCAATGAACGCAGCATTTTTTGCAATAGAATAATGCGAACATTCTGATGTGTAAAGCGTCATTTTATGGCTCATTCCTTCCGTCTTAGCTTCAGGGTTATATTTATCACGTGCCATCAAGACCGCCATGAAATTGCTCATGGAACCGCCAGGAGCAAAGGTGCCGTCACTGGTTGCTGTATAACCGATCATGTCGCAGATTTTTCGAAGCAAGACTTTCTCAACGCCAACTTGCGGGCCTGCAACCTTATAAGTGTACATGCTGTTGTTGAGCATCACTGCCAACAAATCACCCAAAGTGGCTCTGCTGATGCGCCCTCCAAAAAGCTGATTGAAAAACGAAGTGGAAGCGGTTTTGGGAGTGCGTTTGATGAGTTCGGTCAAGGTGGCCTTGAAATCGTTATCAATGCTAGCGTCCTCTGGCAAGCTCAAATCGATACTATCGTATAAATGTTGGGAAGGTATGGGTTTGGCTACAGGTGTTTCGCGTTCTTCGGTTAATAAAATCTCGGTAAGCTCTTGAAATAATTTTAAGTCGTTGAGCATATGCTAATGTTCATTCTGTGTTTTGGCTACTGCAAATTTATCCCTATTTTGTTGGAAAATTCAGGAATTAACAAGATACTAAAAATTAAGATATATTGAAAACACCAAGACAGATTCAAGCTTTTATAGATGCTTTGAAACAAGCGGGGATTGCCGATTATAATGGCATCTTCAATACTTTTGACTTTAGTGAGGTTAATTTTAAGGACTTTACAAGTTGGAGTGATAAGAGCTACACCCGCAATTGCCTTTACCACGACAGCGATTTTGAGTTGATTTTATTGTGTTGGTGTGAAGGACAGGAAACATCGGTGCACAATCACGATGGGGAGGACTGTTGGGTGCGTATCTTAAAAGGCGAGATCGAGGAGGAGTTTTTTGATTTTAATGCCGAAGGGGATTTGAATCTGCTGCGTTCACAAATCGTAACAGCAAGCGAAACCACCTTCATCAATGATGAAATTGCGTTGCATCGTCTCAAGAATAATTTTGAGGGTCGCAGCATGAGCTTGCATCTTTACGCGAAACCCATTGAGCAATGCAGAAGTTACAATGAGGCTAATGGCGAATTTGTGAAAAAGGAGTTGCGTTATGACAGTGAACAAGATGTACTCGATGGGACGGGGACGGCTTAAATCTTAAAGGATTTCACGGCGTTCTAGCAGTGGTTAAAGCACATTTGAAGTCGGTTCCAGATTGAAATTTCGATTGAAGACAGCGGCACAATATTAATTCGAAATATTGATGGAATTGGCTTCCCCAAAACCAATCAAACGATCATAGCGCGCGCCCAAATCACGATAATAAACCAATACTTTATAATTGTTTTCGGTCTGCCAGAAGTTTCCGCTAATGTGACCTTCATTCAATTCACCACTTTTATCGACAACCACATATTTATAGTTATAAAACCCTTGCTTTAATTTGAATTGGGATTCGTAAATACCTTCCGCAGCATTAAAAATCATTTTGTTCATGGGTTCAAGTCCGAAGTTATTGAAATTGCCGTAAACGTAAATATTGCTTCCGTCGGTAAACTTTGGATATTGCAGGCCAAAATGCACAACCGTGTAATCGGCCTCAAGCCTAAGGTCATCTACATCTAACGCATTGATCAAGAAATTGCCATTGATATCTGGATTGTAAGTATACGGTCTATCGGCTCTGGCGCCATTGACGAACAGGAAACTGTGGTATAGATCGCGTAAATCGGTAAACTGTACGCTCACATTGGAGGCTCTCACATCTTTATTCTCAAAGAAAAAATACTCATTACCACCCCAAAAAGTCGATTTCTCAACGTAACGATACACCAACTCATTGCCCAAAATAAATTGCGGCTTGAGGTAGTCAATGGCAGTGTTGAGGTTATTATTTTGAACCAGTAGCGTTTTTATGGTATTCTGCGGATTGTTGAGGTTGATACTGTTTGTGTTGATTATGATATCGACACTTTGTTTTTCGTCTATAAATTTCACATCCCTTGACCGTTTAATATCCACGCCAACGGCAACGAGTTCTTCAACCACCATAAACTTTCTACTGAACATCAATTCTTGATCGTCATTATATATGGATATCAAGTAATTGCCACTTTTAAGAAGGCCACGGGTTTGCTGGTTTGGAATACGTAATGTATAATGTGAGAAAATTTGAAAGGTATTAAAGGAATTCTCATAATCCCTAATGCGCTGGTTATCGAAGCCACTCAAGTATTCCATTTTGACGAGTTGTGAAGGTGTCCAGTCAAAGTTGTAATGTTCTATGATGTAATAGAAGTCGGCTTCCTCGCCATTCAATGCATCAAACTCCAAGAATAAAGGGTCGCCCAAATTGAGAATGGGTAACTTGCTTACCTGGGTATTGCCTCTAAACGAAATTGTTTTGATAAAGTCTGGCGGATTAACTTCAAATACCTGTGCTGCAAGAAACAAAGGGAAAATTAGAATTAAACTGAGAATTTTGAAAGTTAGTTTCATCGAATAGAGAATTTATTTTGTAAATATAAACAAAATCCATACCTTAAGTTTTGAGACTTATTTAGAATGTTTAAAAATAAGAAACTTAGATTGGCTAACTATTTTATTACTCAATTAATTCGTAAATTTGCACGGATTTTTAGACAATTAATTTCAATATAGAACGTATGTCAAACGACATTAAGATTAAAAAGGGTCTTGATATAAAATTGCAAGGCGAAGCTGAGAAAGTAGTAGAACAAGCTACTTTCAGTAACTTTTGTACTCTTAGACCTGAGGATTTTCACAGCGTTACCCCTAAATTGGTCGCTAAAGAAGGTGACATGGTTATGGCTGGAGATGTCGTCTTTCACGACAAGAGTTATGACGCTGTCAAATTTGTCTCACCAGTCTCTGGTAAGGTAGTAGAAGTTTTAAGAGGTCCTAAACGTCGTATCGACGCCATTAAGATCTTAGCCGATAAGGAACAATCACATAAAGATTTTGGGGTATTTGATAGCAACGCAAATGCTGAAACCACTAAGTCACATCTCTTATCATCGGGATGTTGGCCTTTTATCAAACAGCGGCCTTATGACGTGATTGCCGATCCTGATAGTGAGCCTAAGGCGATTTTTATCTCAGGTTATGACACCGCACCCTTGGCAGCCGATCTGGACTATACGCTCAGTGGCAAAGAAGCCGAATTGCAAGCTGCGGTTTCTGCTTTGGCAAAATTGACTCCAGGAAAGATTCACGTGGGAGTCAAATCCAATACGTCTCCTTTAGCTGGTCTAGAAGGAGTGACTGTTCACAAAGTTTCAGGTCCCCATCCTGCGGGAAATGTAGGCACCCACATCAATAAAATCAACCCGGTAAATAAGGGCGAAACGGTTTGGACCATTAATCCTGCCGATTTGGTAATTATGGGCGAATTATTGTTGACCGGTAAGTTCAATGCTGAGCGTATGGTCGCTTTGGTTGGATCTTCAGTACAAAAACCAAGATATTTCAAAACGCTCATTGGTAGCGAAGTGTCCACCATGGTCTATGATAATGGTGTAGATAAAAATGGGAATGATCGTATTATTTCCGGTAATGTATTAACCGGGAAACAAGTGAAGCCAGATGGTAACCTGGGATATTATAGCAATTTGATAAGTGTGATCCCTGAAGGTGATGATTATGAGTTTTTTGGATGGAACAAACCAGTATTTGATAAGGTTTCTACTTCAAGAGCCTTAACATTTTCTTGGATGCAGCCCAACAAAAAATACGATCTAAATACCAATACAAACGGCGAGCACCGCGCATTTGTGATCACAGGAATTTACGAAGATGTTTTTCCATTGGATATTTTCCCGATGCAAATCCTTAAGGCTTGCATGTATGAGGATTTAGATGAAATGGAAGCCTTGGGAATGTATGAAGTGGCACCAGAGGATTTTGCCTTAACGGAATTTGTTTGCGTTTCAAAACAACCCCATCAACAAATCATTAGAAACGGTTTGGATCTTATGCTGAAGGAAATCGGATAAACCAAAGCCTTCGTCTGTTAAAATACATCAAATAACTCAACACAACGGAAGCGTAGCCCGCCTCTAAATTGAAATAAAATTACAATGGGTTTAAAAAATAACTTACACACATTAAAGGAAAAGTATAAAGGAAAGAAGATGGCACCTGCCTTTAACGCATTGCACACTTTTTTATACTTACCGAATGAAACCACCCATAATGGGACTCATATCAAAGCTGCAGATGATCTAAAGCGTACGATGAATACGGTAATCCTAGCTCTAGTGCCTTGTTTGATTTATGGCATGTTCAATGCTGGGTATCAGCATTATTTGGCATTGGGCGAAATTGAAGCTTCCCATGGGTTCTTCGCATCCAGTTTCTGGACATTAGACAACTTAGTGGTTGGCCTATGGCAAGTACTGCCCTTGGTGGTAGTCTCTTATGGCGTTGGTCTTGCGGTAGAATTTGTTTTTGCCATTATCAAAGGCCATGAAGTTGAAGAAGGCTATTTGGTAACAGGGATGTTGGTGCCATTGATCGTACCTGTTGATATCCCATTATGGATGTTGGCAGTTGCTGTGGTTTTTGGAGTAGTGATTGGTAAAGAAGTTTTTGGAGGCACTGGGATGAACATCCTCAACCCGGCTTTGACCATTCGTGCCTTTTTATTCTTCGCCTATCCAACTTGGATGTCTGGCGATAAAGTTTGGGTGCATGGTGCGGTAGAGAGAGATCAAGCGATTGCTGCTGGTCAGAATCTAGATGCCATGTCTGGAGAGACCGTTTTGGGTAGCTATGCACAAAGCCAAGATGTGGCTTATAGTTATGCCGATATGTTCTTTGGGTTGATACCTGGCTCCGTTGGGGAAACCTCGAAACTGCTCATTATTTTTGGTGCCTTATTTTTGATTTTCACAAAAGTGGGGAGCTGGAGAATTATTTTGAGCACACTAGTTGGTGCCTTGGTAATGGGACTCATATTTAATGGTGTTGTTGACGCCGGATGGATTGGAGATACCAGTAAGTTCTACGGCTTGATGAGTGTGCCGTTTTGGCAGCACCTGATTATTGGTAGTATTTTATTTGGTGCCGTCTACATGGCCACAGATCCCGTCACTGCCTCACAAACCAATAAAGGAAAATACATCTATGGATTTTTGATAGGTTTTTTGTCCATCATGATTAGGGTCTTTAACCCTGCCTATCCAGAAGGCGTATTCTTAGCGATATTGTTGATGAATGTGTTTGCTCCAACCATCGACCATTATGTCATCCAGAGCAATGTTAAAAAGAGAAGAAAGCGTTTAAAACTAGCAACTGCTTAAAATTTGGTTTGATGATGCTGAAACTTTCAGCATTAAAAGACTTTAAAATTTAAAATATATAATTTCATAATTATGGAAAAAAGAACAGATAAAAATGTTTACACCATCTTATTTGCCATTGCGATGGTATTTGTGGTGGGATCATTGTTGGCTTATACAGCCTCTTCGCTTAAGCCTGCAATCACCGAAAATGAGCGTATAGAGAAACAACAAAACATCCTCTACGCTATGGGCTTCAATGAAAATGAGGAAAATACAATTGCTTTTGTATCTACAGATACTGTAGCAGGCCTTTTTGCCTCCATAGTAAAAGAACAGCTGGTATTAGAGGTTCAGGATGGTAAACTCATAAAAGAGCAAACCAGAGAAGAGTACATGGCAGCTAATAATGGTCAAGAACCTTACCTTATCGATGTCAAAAAACAACAAGCGCAAGCCAAACAAGGAAACCCAAGAAAGTTGCCTCTATTTGTAAGTGAGCATGATGGTGAAACGCTTTATGTTGCCCCTATTTATGGCAAGGGCTTATGGGATGCTATTTGGGGCTTTATCGCAGTGGACAAGGACATGATCGTGAGAGGGACATTCTTTGATCACGCAGGTGAGACACCAGGTTTGGGAGCCAATATCAAACAACGGTACTTTATGGATGATTTTTACGGTGAGCACCTATTAACTTCTCAAGGAGTTTTTAAAGGCATTGCAGTAGCAAAGGGAAATAATGATCCAAAAAATGAACGCAAAGAAGATTACAAAGTAGATGCTCTAGCAGGTGCCACCATTACTGGTGATGGCGTTTCTGCAATGATCAAAGCCGATTTGGGCCTATACGTGCCTTTTTTTCAGAACTTAAATAAATAATCAAACTAATATGGGACTACTATCAAAAAAGGATACGAAGCTAATCACAGATCCGTTAGCAGATAACAACCCGATTACCATTCAAGTACTTGGGATTTGTTCTGCACTTGCCATTACAGCCGAGTTGAAAGCCTCCTTGGTTATGGGGATTGCTGTTTTGTTTGTTTTAGGAGTAGGGAATGTGGTCATTTCGTTGATGCGAAATATCATTCCTTCAAAAATAAGGATCATCGTACAATTAATCGTGGTGGCGTCTTTGGTAATCATTGTGGATCAAGTGCTAAAGGCCTATGCTTATGAGCTGAGTAAAACACTCTCTGTGTTTGTGGGCTTGATCATCACCAACTGTATCATTATGGGACGTTTTGAAGCTTTTGCATTGGGAAATGGGCCATGGCGCTCTTTCTTGGATGGTATTGGAAACGCACTTGGCTATGCTGTAATACTTGTAATCGTAGGATTCTTTAGAGAATTATTAGGCTCTGGAACCTTATTTGGCATCCCTGTTTTAGGTGATGCTATTGAGAAAACGGGTGTGTACTCAACAGGTTATGAGAATAATGGGTTTATGCTCATGCCTCCAATGGCCTTGATCATCGTTGGTCTTCTTATTTGGATACAACGTAGTAGAAACAAGAATTTAATTGAAGATTAAATCATTCAAGAAGAAAATATAAAGGCATTGACTATCCAAAGATGCATCACTTTTAATATATAAGATAATGTTAGAACACATCGAGTTATTTTTCAAGTCTATTTTTATAGATAACATGGTATTTGCAGTCTTTTTGGGGATGTGCTCTTATTTAGCAGTTTCCAAAAAGGTATCAACAGCTATCGGTTTAGGTGCTGCGGTCATATTCGTTTTGGCTATAACCGTGCCTTTAAACTGGTTGTTGGATCAATATATTCTTCAGCCTGGAGCCTTAACTTGGATGGGAGATGAATATGCCGATTTCGACTTGAGTTTCCTCTCCTTTATTATGTTTATAGCAACTATTGCGACCATGGTGCAGTTGGTGGAGATTGTAGTAGAAAAGTTCTCTCCATCGCTTTATAACTCCTTAGGGATCTTTTTGCCGCTTATTGCAGTAAACTGCGCAATTTTGGGAGGCTCATTGTTTATGCAATCTCGCGAGATCCCAACTTTGGGCTTAGCAATTAACTATGGTATTTCATCTGGTATTGGTTGGTTTTTGGCCATTTTGGCAATAGCAGCGATACGTGAGAAAATTAGATATAGTAATGTGCCAGCACCATTGAGAGGTTTAGGTATTACCTTCATCATAACAGGTTTAATGGGAATAGGATTTTTGAGCTTTGGCGGTATGTTAACAGGAGGCGATGAAAAGGCTGCGGCAAAAGCAGAAGCACAAACAGTAGAAGTTAAGGTTGAAAATACACCTACTAAAGAACAAGTGGAATTGGCCAATAACACCAAAACAAACGAATAATTATGATTTTAGCAGCAGGAACATTAGGAACTGTAGTAGCAACAGTAGCAGCGTTTTTATTGATTACGTTGTTGTTGGTAAGTTTGTTGCTATTTGTAAAACAAAAGTTATCGCCATCTGGTCCCGTGACCATCAAGATTAATGGTGAAAAGGAAATAGAGGTTTCCTCAGGAGGAACATTGCTTTCTACTTTAAGCGGAAATAAAATATTTTTACCATCTGCATGTGGTGGTGGTGGAACTTGCATACAATGTGAGTGTCACGTACTTTCCGGTGGTGGTGAAGCATTGCCTACGGAAACGCCTCATTTCAGCAGAAAAGAATTGAAAGATGGCGCACGTTTATCTTGTCAGGTAAAAGTGAAACAGGATATGGAGATTACCATTCCTGAAGAAGTCTTCGGCATCAAAAAATGGGATGCAACGGTTGTACGGAATTATAACGTGGCTTCGTTCATAAAGGAATTTGTGATTGAGATTCCTGAAGATATGAATTATAAAGCTGGTGGGTACATTCAAATTGAGATTCCAAAATGTGAAATAAAATTTGAGGATATGGACATCACCGCGCACCCTGAAGAGCACGAAACACCTGATAAGTTTAAAGCGGAATGGGATAAATTTGCCTTATGGCCTTTGGTCATGAAGAATACTGAAACGGTAGAACGTGCATATTCCATGGCATCCTATCCAGCGGAAGGTAGAGAGATCATGTTGAATGTTCGTATCGCAACGCCTCCCTTTGATCGCAACAAAAACGGTTGGATGAGCGTTAACCCTGGTATTGCCTCTTCTTTTATTTTTGCGCAAAAGCCAGGCGATAAGGTGGTTATTTCTGGCCCTTACGGTGAGTTCTTTATTAATGAGTCTGAAAGCGAAATGCTATATGTTGGCGGAGGAGCTGGTATGGCGCCAATGCGTTCACATTTATATCATTTATTCAAAACCCTTCAAACTGGTCGTAAAGTCACGTACTGGTACGGCGGTCGTTCAAAACGAGAGTTGTTCTACTTAGAGCACTTTAGAGAATTGGAACGCGATTTCCCGAACTTCAAGTTTTACCTGGCCTTGTCTGAACCTGCGGAAGAAGATAATTGGAAAGTAAAAGAAAATATTGACGCACCAGGAGATGGTTTTGTAGGATTCATTCACAATTGTGTGATTGATAACTATCTGAATCATCACGATGCACCAGAAGATATAGAATTGTATTTCTGTGGACCACCATTGATGAACCAAGCCGTTCAAAAAATGGGTGAGGATTTTGGTATCCCAGATGAGCACATTCGTTTCGATGATTTCGGTGGATAAAAATAATTATAAATAAATTTTGTAGAGACGCGATTCATCGCGTCTTTGTAGTATATATATATATATATATATATATATAG
>NZ_VORM01000024.1 GCF_007997225.1 Subsaximicrobium wynnwilliamsii | reverse complement strand
TAAAGCTAGTGGTTTTTTTTCATAATTAAATCATTGATTATCAATTAAATATACGACTTATTTTAATAAAAAACAAACATATTTATCTGAAAATCAGTGATTTAAACCGCTAAATTAATGACATTGAGCGCGAGCGTCCCGCTCGTGCCCACAAGATAATGCCGTCTCCTGTTTTTCTCAAAATTCCATAATGCCTAAATACATTCCTTTATCATCTAAATATAGGCACGTTTCGCCCCGCTAGCGCGAGCGTCCCGCTCGTGCTCGGGTCCCGCTCGTGCCCACAAGATAATGCAGTCTCCTGTTTTTTTCACAATTACACAATGCTTAAATACATTCCTTTATCATCTAAATTCAGGCACGTTCCGCCCCGCTAGCGCGAGCGTCCCGCTCGTGCTCGTGCCCACAAGATAATATCGTCTCCTGTTTTTCTCAAAATTCCATAATGCCTAGATGCAGTCCTTTATCATCTATATTCAGTTACGTTCCGACCCGCTAGCTCCGCTAGCGCGAGCGTCCCGCTCGTGCTCGTGCCCACAAGGTAATGCCGTCTCCTGTTTTTCTCAAAATTCCATAATGCCTAGATACAGTCCTTTATCATCTAAATTCAGGCACGTTTCGACCCGCTAGCTCCGCTAGCGCGAGCGTCCCGCTCGTGCCCGCAAGACAATGTCGTCTCCTGTTTTTCTCATAATTACACAATGCCTAAATGCAGTCCTTTATCATCTATATTCAGTTCAGCTTCATCTTTTGCATTAAACTATAAGCAAAAACTTTCATACCTTTTTCCACGCTGCAATAGCTTATGCGCTCTTCTAAAACCTTGAAATAAACTTTCCGACTTAAAAAATATCTAATCCATACATCCTTGCCCCCGCTAGCGCAAGCGTCCCGCTCGTGCACACAAGATAATGTAAGGGATGGGAAAAACTTTAACTTTTCAAACTGTGAATAAAACTTATAAAGTAGGCTGCGGGTGGGTTACGAAATTTGTATTTTTTACTCATGCTTTTTTTACTAGTGCAAGCCTTTTGCTTTTTCCGTAGGTGTTTTTTTATAGTGGCTCTCATAAAATCCCGAGCACAACCAATGTTCAGCCGCGTCGTACACTTTTTTTGCTTCGGAAAGCATCTCTTCCACTTGAACATCAGAACGCTCAAGTATCGCGCTAACCCTTCCGTTTCAAACTCATATACAAACTGGTTCCGCTTGTGGCCTCATAATCGCATCCTTAATGACTAAATCGAATTTATCTTGCATCTTTTAAATTGTTTTTTTTCTGAAAATAACATGTGCCACGACAATCGCCGCCGAAAAGATGATGCCCAAAGTAGATACTCCATTCCAGCCATAGCGACTCCAAGCGAAAGCGCCTGCAGTAGTTCCGATCGCTCCTCCAACAAAAAAACCGACCATATAAATGGTATTGATACGGTTACGTGCCTCTTGATTTTTGGAGAAAATGATGTTTTGATTGGTAATATGCAAGGCCTGCATGGCCAAATCCACCAAAACCACACCCACAATCAAACCAAAAATCGAGCTTGCCGAAAAATATAGAACCACCCAAGAGATGATCATCAATACGGCGGCGTAGAGAATGATTTTATTTTTACTGAAACGATCGCTAAACTTACCAACCACGGTTGCGGCAACGGCTCCAACGATTCCGAAGAGCCCAAACGCACCGGTCACATCACTACCATAGCCGAAGGAATCTTCCATCAAAAACACCAAAGTGGTCCAAAAGGCACTCAACCCTGCAAAAGACAGTCCGCCGCGAAGCGCCGCCAATCTCACGGAAGGCTCCGTTTTAAAGTAATGGCCTATGGATTTGAGTAGGCTGCCGTAGCTTCCATGGTATTGAGGGGTCAACTTTGGCAGTTTATAATGCAACAGTATAAACAAAAGCAACATCAATCCTGCTGCTGCCCAATACATCACGCGCCAGCCGAAGGCCGCACCTACGAATCCGCTAATCACACGACTTCCCAAAATGCCTATGAGCAAGCCACTCATCACGATGCCAATGGCTCTGCCGCGGTCTTTTTCCGAAGCAAGCTGGGCCGCCATGGGCACAAATAACTGGGGAATGGCGGAAGAAAACCCAATAAAAAAGCTACTGGCAATCAACAACCACACCGACTCTGATAATGCCGCTGCAATGAGCGACAGGATCATGAGCAAAAAATCGTATTTCAAAATCTTCTTGTTCGAAATCTTATCGCCCAAGGGGATGATGAACAAGAGCCCAAAGGCATAACCCAATTGGGTGGATAGCGCCACGTTGCTAATGGCCGACTCACTAACCCCGAACCGTTCTGCCATTTGATGCAATAGCGGTTGATTGTAATACAAATTCGCCACGACCAATCCCGCTGAAATGCTCATGAGATATAGTACTGGGTTTGATAATTGTTGCTTCATTTAAAGTTTGGCCTGGTCTAGGATCATTTTGATTGGTTTCAAGTTTGTTTTAATGATGTCTCGGAAGCTGAAGTTTTTATCCAAACATCTCCTGAACCTTCTAAAATAGGCATTGGCATTTAGAAAAAACGCGCACATTTAATGAAAGCATGCACTCACTCCCTCTCGATGTAAGTAAATTGCAGAAGATTGCTGAAGACAGCGCCACTTAGAGAAACTCACAAGATAAATCTCGGCATTTACTTAGAGATAACACTTGATTTAAGTCAAGCTTGAGGTGATTTTTTTGGATTGTTTTTTAAAGCTCAGTATCGGCATGTTCTTCATCTGCTTCGGACTGATGCTGTGTTTCCTGTCTTTTTTCCTCTTTTTTCATGTAGCGTTGGTGATCCATTTCAGCCTTGAAGCCCTTTTTACGGTTGTAGAGATTCCGAATTCCATTAGACTTGCCGTAGATAGTAATGACATCATCACTCAACAATTTAAAGTCCCCATCTGGAGATCCATAATAACGGTCGTTTTTACGATCCACCCCCAAAATGGTGATGCCTTCCCTCCTCAAATCCAATTCCAATAGGGTTTGATTGCACATCCAATCTTCCGCATCAATGTGTTTTTCACTTATTTTATAGTCATCCTTCAAATGCAAAACCGATGCATAGTCCTGAATGTCTAAATCGGTATAGCGTTTCAGCATGCGATTGATCAATTTAGAAAGTGCGCGATCCACCATGTCGCTTTTAACGGCCCAGGATAAAATCATCATCCCCACCAAAACAATGCCCAATCCGTATAATTTTGAAGACAAGGTATCTGGAAGCACGAAGGTTAGGATCAAAGAAGACATTACCGTAACAATACCTGCATTCCCGATAAGCATTAGATTAAAGATAATTTTTCTTCTTACGGGATGGTTCATGATTTTTTCAGACTCGGAAGTGCTGTATCCCGCACCTGTATAGGCAGAACGGGCTTGAAATCTCGCGATCTGTGTGGATAGCCCGGTATGGACCAATGCTATTGCCGCTATTCTGGTAATGAGGGCAGAAAGGGTTACGACGATGAAAAGGGTTACGGCTGCAATCATTTTAATTGGTTTTATTAACAAGTCAATTTATAAAAAAGAATCTAGATCGCTGCGCTTTTAGAATCTAGAATCTAGATTTGATTCTGATTATAGTTCAAGTCAGAGCGGAGTTCAGAGGGAAACTGATCTGCTTTATCTTACAAAAAGTATTACGACGAGGCAAAGCAGTCTTCAAAGATAATCGAAATGCCTAACAAACAAGTGGGAATTGGATGGGAGAAACTTTGTCCCGCAGATTTCGCGGATTTATGCGGAAAAAAAAGTAGCCCCATTGTGAGGCCTCAAAAATGCCATCCATATAAGAACCTACGTAGCTTTGGAATATCTTAGGAAGGAATTTGGGGTTCCCGCAGATGTCGCAGATTTACGCGGAAAAAAAAAGTAGCCTTGTTGTGAGGCCTTAAAAACACCACCCCTATATGAGCCTTTTTAGCTTTGGAATATCTTAGGAAGGAATTTGGGGTTCCCGAAGATGTCGCAGATTTACGCAGAGCGCATAACTCGATTTAAAATAACGTCAAGATAATATCAATCCACTTACAGCGATACCTCGAAACCCAGTTTAAAAAAAAGCTCATGGGCCGGCACTTGGGTGTAGTTCGCCAAGCGATATTGGGCAGCAAAAGTCATACTGGTTTTTGGAGCGAGGTTTATTCCGAAGGCGATTGAGAAGCGTTGCTCCAATTCCAGTTTTTGGCTGCTTGCCAGTTCAAATAAGCTTTCGGCTTCAGTTTTGAAATGACTTAAAACACTACCTTCCAGTGGGAATTTCAGAGCAAATTCTTGTCGGAACCGGTACTTTGTGGTCGACTTGTAAAACCGTTGCTCAGTTCGGAAGCGATTCTCAAGACGATTCGAAAACATGAGCCATTGATAGGCTTGCATCAATCGAA
The DNA here is from genome assembly GCF_007997225.1 of Subsaximicrobium wynnwilliamsii. Taxonomy (GTDB): domain Bacteria; phylum Bacteroidota; class Bacteroidia; order Flavobacteriales; family Flavobacteriaceae; genus Psychroserpens; species Psychroserpens wynnwilliamsii. The sequence goes on along the minus strand of NZ_VORM01000024.1, from coordinate 65,749 downwards.
GTTCATTTTCTTCCGAAGCATCAAACATCGTTTCAAAACGGTATTGCACCCCAAGGCCAATGCTCGAATTCGATGGCAACCTGAAGGTGGAAAAATGCGACAAATCCACCTGTTTGACCTCATAATCACTCCTTGCCGATTTGTAAACGAAGTTTCTATTCTCTATCCCAAAACTGTATTCGTAATGCTGAGTTACCTGATAAGTTAACTCAAACTCAGGCTCAAAAAAAGCTGTAAAACGCTCTTGGGAATGCATCTTTAATAGCCCCACAATTAAAAAGAACAGCAACAAATGAAGTTTCATGAACAAATTTGTGATTTATTAGTTTCCGTTTAAGACATCAAAAAAAAGCCGCCTAAAAGTCAAAATTCAACTTTCAAGACAGCCTCCAATGAATTATATACGGTATGAATTAATCCTTCATTTCGCTTAGAACTTCGCCGTTGGCACTAAAGACCAGGTCAAGTTCTTCGTTCCAACCTTTCTCAAGATCAACCTCATAGGTTTTGGCACCGTTCTCCTCGGTCACTTCTACGGAATCAACTTTATAGTCCGCATACTTCGACTTGAGGACAGACGCTATTGCAGCTGGCAGGTCGGTTTCGGTCAGTTCCATTTCAGATTTCATGACTTTGCCCTCTTTACTGTACCAGAGTTCGTGTTCCATGCGATTCACATCAAACTCTACTTTATAGTTGGCCATATCCATTTCCCATTCTACATCGGTAGCCTGTGGATATTCTTTTTTAAAGGTGTCTGCCAAATTGCTTGGTACCTCATCCATTTTTAAGTCCTGTGCGCTCATTGCTGCTGTGGCAAATATCGCAAGTGTTGCTAATTTTAAACTTCTCATCATTTTGTGTTTTTAATTTGATACAAACTAAAGGCTCAAAACTGTAATAAATTAGGAATCATTTGATTCGTAATTTATTCGATAATTTAAAATCGGATGAGTTATTTTAAAATTGGAATGGTTCCCAATTCTTTTTAGATTTCTGTTATATTGTTATACAAAACTTGACCTTATGAAGATTTTAATCATAGAAGATGAGCCGCAAATGCTTGAAAACATGCGCGAGACCCTGGAGAAGGAACATTATACCGTTGAATCCGCAAGCGATTTCAAGGCTGGACTCAATAAAATTGGGGCTTATGACTATGATTGTATCTTATTGGATATAGGGCTGCCCGATGGCAACGGCCTGGAATTGTTGATAGAACTCAAGCGGCAAGACAAGGCCGATGGCGTAATCATTGTCTCCGCAAAAAACTCATTAGACGATCGCATTGAGGGCCTAAATCTTGGCGCAGACGATTACTTATCAAAACCATTTCACATGGCAGAGCTGCACGCCCGGGTTAAAGCCGTGATAAGACGCCGTAATTTTGAAGGCTCTAATTTTATCGAAATCGGAAATGTGATCATAGACCCAGAAAGCAGAAGTGTTAGCATAGAAGGCCAGACCATTAACCTAAACCGGAAAGAATACGACATCCTTACCTATCTCGTGAGCAACAAAACGAGATTGGTAACCAAAACGGCATTGGCCGAGCATGTTTGGGGCGATTACATTGATCAGGCCGATAGTTTTGATTTCATTTACTCACAGATCAAAAACCTGCGCAAGAAACTCGAAAAAGCCAGCATTTCCATAGAAGCGGTGTACGGGGTAGGCTACAAATTAGATCTGAACGCATGAAGCTACTCAACCATACCTCCAAATACCTTTTATTTTTATTGCTTCCCATTTTGACGGTTTGGGCATTTCTATTTTATTATGCCATGTTGGATGAGATTTATGACAGTCTTGATGATGGGCTCGAAAACCAGAAAATCATCTTGATGCAGCAGATGCTTCGGGACGCTTCCATTTTAGAGCACGCCAATTTTGACGAACACATCTACAGTTTCAGTCGTATTTCTAAAAGCACTCATGAAAATTTCGAGGAAAGCTATCGTGATACGCTCATGTTCATGCACAATGAGAAAGAATTTGAGCCCGTTCGCATCTTTGAAACTGCCATTAAACACGACGATGAGGCTTATTACAAACTAAAAATCATAACCTCAATGGTGGAGGAAGATGACCTCATTGAAAGCTTGGTGTATTATCTTTTGGGACTTTATGCCTTATTGGTGCTCACTATTTTGGTTATGAACAATCTCATCTTGAGAAAAATATGGAAGCCCTTTTATACCCTCATTGGCCAGTTGGGGAAATTTCGCATTGAAAAAAACACGTTTGTGGATATTCCATCAAGTAATATTGAAGAATTCAGCTTACTCAATACCACAATCTCTCAGTTGATCAACAAAGCCAGAAGCAGTTATACAGACCAAAAACAGTTTATAGAAAATGCGTCCCATGAACTTCAAACCCCTTTGGCGATTAGTATCAATAAACTTGAACTGTTTTTAGAACATCAGAATTTAAGTCAAGAACAATCCAAAGATATAGTCACGGTGCTCGATAATTTAGGCCGTCTCACACGCATGAATAAATCGCTGTTGCTACTTTCAAAAATTGAGAATAAGCAATTCGAGGAAGCTACCAAGGTAAATTTCAATACCCTCACAGAAACCATTATCAGTGATTTTGAAGATTTTGCCAAACATAGAAAGGTGCACATAAGTATCGATGCCAAGGCGGAAATCTTCTATCAAATCAATCAAGATCTCGCGACCATCCTGTTATCGAATCTCATCAAAAACGCGCTCATTCACGGCAATAAAAACGAGCATGTGCTCATTGCTATTGAACCCAACACTTGGAGCATAAGCAATAAAGGCGAACAGATGCCTTTAGATGATACCGTGATTTTTTCACGCTTCAAAAAAGCGAGTACCAGCAAAAAATCGACAGGTTTGGGGCTGGCCATATCCAAAGCTATTGCCGATAAATACACACTTAATTTAAGCTATACCTTTACAGATGCCCACAGCTTTACACTTAAATTCTATTAAAAAAGGTTAAAGAATCTTAAAGTTTTGAATTTATAAAGCAATTCCCAAATTGTTTCAGATTTGGGATGCATTTTTGTTGCTGTATTAAATTCCTGATACAGGTGGAAGGCTTCGGAAAACATAAAACGTCGTTTTAAAAATTCAGATTAATCCTGGATTTATCTGAAGGTCTTCCGTAAAAAACTTAAAAGCATTATCAAATGAAAAAACTCAAATACATTCTTATTGCCCTTTTTTCTATGGCAGTCATTGGTGTGGCTGTTGGTCTCAACTGGCAGAATGATCAAAATCCACTGGCCTCTGAAAAAGCCTACAGCATCAACAAAACTTGGGAGATGCCAAAAGCACTCGACGAAATTAGCGGTATTGCTTGGCTGGAAGACGACATAATTGCCAGCGTTCAAGATGAAGATGGGATTATCTTTATTTATGACCTCAGCTCCAATAAAATCATACAGGAGATTGAATTTGCTGATCAGGGCGATTATGAAGGCATCGCCATAAACGATCAAGACGCTTATGTCATGCGAAGTGACGGTGTTGTTTTTGAAATTCTGAATTTTCGCAGTAAAGACAAAAAGGTAAGTCAGTTTAAGACTGATTTTTCTGAAGATCAAAATATGGAAACCTTGTTTTACGATCGAAACACCAAGTCTTTGATCACTACCCCGAAGGACGAAGGATTGAAAAGCGAAGCCAATAAAGGCTTATACCGCATAGCATTGGATACCAAAAAAATGGATTCGAAAGCTTTTATTAACATAGACATGAACGATAGCGCGCTCGAGGAGTTTCAAAATAAGAAGATTGAAAAAACCTTCAACCCTTCCGATCTTGCCATCCACCCAAAAACAGGAAATTATTATATTTTAGAAGGAAAAAACCCTAAATTAATGATCTTAGATCCTAAAGGCAACATTAAAAATGTCTATGTTTTGAATGAAGATGACTTTCCTCAGCCGGAAGGACTCAGTTTTGAATCAGAAGGCAGACTTTACATTTCAAATGAAGCCAGCAAGGGTGCATCAGCAACCATTCTTCAAGTTGATTTTAATTGATGGAAAAAGAAAAAGACAAACAACAGCCCTCAAAATCCAAATGGCCATTATACATCTCACTGCTCGTGGTTGGAGCTTTGGTAGCCTCCTATTATCTAATTGAAGAGGTTCAGCAATTTATAAACAACGCTTGGACGGTATTGACAAGTGATGATGACCAACGCATTACAGCCTGGGTGGATGGATTTGGCTGGTTTGGCCCAATAGTTTTGGTATTGGCCATGATTGTTCAAATGTTTTTATTGGTAATTCCCAGCGTATTACTCATAGTGGTCTCCATATTGGCTTATGGCCCCATTTGGGGAAGCGCGATTGTTTTTGTAGCTGTTTTTGCAGCGTCAACCGTAGGTTATGTTATGGGAAGTTATATTGGTAAAACCTTCGTGCTTAAAATTTTGGGACAAAGCACAAAAAATAAAATTGAAGACTTTATAGAACATTATGGGTTTTGGGCAGTCATAGTTACCAGGCTAAATCCTTTTTTATCCAATGATGCCATTAGTTTTGTGGGCGGCATGCTCAAGATGGGCTACTGGAGGTTTATTGGCGCCACACTTTTAGGCATCGCTCCATTAACCATATTGATTGCAATTATGGGCAAAAGCAACGACACACTAAAAACTGGATTATTGTGGGTGTCTTTGATAAGTCTCGCACTCTTCATAATGTATTACCTATATAATCGGACTAAAAACAAACCCTAAGTATCTAATAATAAGATACTTGCTTGCCTTATGTAAATTTAACGTTAACTCATTGTAAATTTAACGTAAATTTTATATCTTTAGGCTATGAAAAGGTTGAAAACAAATACTTACAAGACTCAAGTTATGAATGGCGGCGCTAAAGTTTCACGCTATGAGAAATTCATTCTCAGCATGAAAGACTACGGCAGAAAATGCCGGTATTTTTATCAACTTACTTTAAAGACCTAAGCGCCTTATGGAGTAGTTCTATTTTGAAGAACTTATATGCCACATAAATATTGAATAAAATTAAACCTGAGGCTTCAGGTTTTTTTTGTGCCTACTCAGCGGTATTTAGATCTATTTCACGAATATTCGCCTAAGCTAAACAGATCAAATGCCCTGAAGCCTTAATTCATTCTGTTTAACATAGACTCCATAATCCATGCGGTATGTACGGCGGTTTTTCCGGTGGAAGGATGTGTTTTTTCTTTGTTGAGATGGGCTGCCATATTTTGAACATGATACTTTTGTACATGTTTCGGATTCGGGATCCACAAGCTCTCTTCCTGATCTCCGGTTCTCAAAATGATATTTTCCTCCTCAAATACTGCGAATGAGATCGTACCCTTAGTTCCAAAGATCTCAACCTTGTCCTGATGTTCTTCAGCTCCAAAATTCCAGCTCCCAGAGCCCGTGATTTTTGCTTCATGCAACCAATATCCAGTCACTGCATCCATGGCCGAGTACAGTTTTTGCTGATTGACGCCAATCCCATTTGCTTCTGAAACTGGCCCAAGCAGATACACAAATAGGTCTAAACCATGAGAAGCCAGATCATCGTAATAGCCTCCACGTGCGATCGATTTATCGGTTCGCCAATTATACCCTTCAGCTAGATCAACATTGCTTGGCGGCTTGGTCAAGTTCCAATTGATGTGTCTTATGTCGCCAATTTCGCCAGCGTCAATCCAAGTCTTGATTTGGTCAAAACGCGGCAATGAGCGTCGGTAGTACGCCACAAACAATGGCAAATTCTTTTTCTCAAAGGCCGCATTGATGCGTACACAGGCTTCATAATTGGGTGCCATGGGTTTTTCGATACAGCAAATCTTGCCCGCTTCCGCCACCTTCAGCGCATAGTCCTCATGTGAATTTGGAGGCGTCGCGATATAAATGGCATCAATGTCTGGATCGTTGATCAAAGCTTCCGCATCACCATAGAATTTTGGCACCTGATGGCGTTTGGCATAATCTTCCGCCTTGGCAACATCGCGCCGCATGACCGCTTTCAGCTCAAAACCTTCCGTATTTTGGTAGGCGGGTCCGCTTTTGACTTCCGTCACGTTACCGCAACCTACAATTCCCCATCTGATCATCTTTTCCATTTTATTTGCTAAATTAAATCCCTCCAGAGGGTTTTATATCCTGAGGCTTGTCTCGAAATACAAAGAACATCTTTCAATTCATAGCTTCTGGGCTCGCCCCAAGTTTATTGATTTCATTTTGTTTTCATTGCACCTTTTTAGCGTTTGACCCGCTTCCAGCTTTTCAGTGTATTCCCCCAAAGCGCAAAAAACAGAATGATGAGATAACACGGGATCAAAATCCAATAGCTACCAGTAGAAGCTGTTGCCAAAGCATCGGCATCATTGATCCCGCTGGCAATCATTTCATTTTTATTCGAATCGACCAATCTCCCGTACAAAGGTGGAATGATCGCGCCACCTGAAATGGCCATAATCAACAAAGCAGACGCTGTTTTGGTATGTCTACCCAGACCATCCAAAGTGAGTGGCCAAATTGCAGGCCAAACCATGGCATTGGCAATTCCTAAAGCTGCAACAAGCAATACTGAAGTATAGCCAGTGGTCAAGAGAATGCACACGCTTAAAATGACACCCAAAATGGCACTGCCTATCAATGCGGTTCGCTGTTTGAGATATTTAGGGATCAAAAAGACACCAAGCGCATAGGTTGCCACCATCGCCATAAGCGTAAAAGTGGTAAAGAATTTGGCCTCATCTCCAGAAATACCAAGTGATATGCCGTAGTTAATGATAGTATCTCCTGCAATGACCTCGGCACCTACATAAACGAACAAGGCGAAAACCCCAAACCATAAATGCGGAAACGAGAAAATACTTTTCTTGGCTCCAGCACCATCAATGGCCAAATCGGCTTCAACCTCAACCGGCTCCACATGCGGTAAGGGTGCTTTTCTAATAAGGATTCCCAAAATGAACAATACCACTGCCATAATCACGTAAGGCACAAAAACACTGTCGGCCATGGTATCTAAAAGCAGCGCTTTTTCGGTTTCCGATGCATCTTTCAATTGATCTTGAACGGCATCGATACCCGATAATAATATCGCACCAAAAATCAAGGAGCCCAATGCGCCCGCCGTTTTATTGGCGATGCCCATAATGGCAATGCGCTTGGCACCGCTTTCAATGGGACCTAAAATGGTGGCATAAGGATTTGCGGCAGTTTGAAGTATGGTCATCCCCATACCTTGGATAAAAATACCCGCCAAAAACACCCAGTACGTGCGCGCTTCGGCTGCAGGAATAAAGACCAAGGCACCAATACCCATGACAAAAAGCCCTAAAGACATGCCTTTTTTATAGCCTATTTTAGTAAGGATATAAGACGCCGGAAGTGCCATGACCACGAAGGAGATGTACGATGCCGAGGCTACGAGATACGATTGCGCATCGCTAAGCTCGTTGATGGTTTTCATAAAGGGGATGAGCGCACCATTGATCCAAGTCACAAAACCAAAGATGAAAAACAGGCCTGCAATGATTAGAATAGGAACTAAATTGTTTTTTGAGTTACTCGTTGTCATAAGTTTTTTTGGTTGAATTTTATTCATGCCTAAAGTCAGACCGCATCCTGATATCCATTTAGGTAAGACTTGGCGGCAATTCCTATTGCTTTTTGGTACGCTCTAAATTAAGGGTTGTATCGTTTGTTCTATAGTACGCTATCAAAAGCCTCGGTTTTAATGTCTTCTTATTGCTCCATGACCGTAGGACCCGAAAGCATTTAGGACGCTTAGAGCAACCTCGCTAGCTTCACAAAGAAACTTGATTGCGCTAAGCAATGCACAATTTAAACAATTATTTTACTTTGTTGTTAAAATTATAATTCTGGGAAGAGGATAATCAAAGTATCCTAGGTTTGGAAACGCTCTAATCTTGTTAAAAATTTAAACGACTAGCGCTTTTAAAAAAATTATCGGACGCTTTCGATCTTGAAATATCTAAACTAAAAATCAGCAAACGATTTTGTTCTTCGCTCCATCGTGAAATTCTATAAAACTCAAATTTTCAATGCTTTAAACTAAAAATTCAATCGATTGAAACGAGACTAACCTCAGCTTAAATTTTGAATAATCCATGAAATTCCAATAAATTATATTCAACTCGATTTGTGTGAAATGCTAACCTAGACTTATAATTTAAAATTCGATTGAAAATATACCGAAGAGACCATTGCAGAAGTGACAGGCGCCCAAAAGGCAAAATGGATTATGCGTTCCACAACCGCGGAACGTTGCAAAACAGCGACATAAAGTATCTTCTTATACGCAACTAAAATCGTATTACCAGAAGTTCCATTCTATTGATAGCACCGTTAAAATTATTTCTTTTAAGTAAACAAATATGTTTACTAATTGGTTGTTGTGTGTCTTTGAAAAAAATTCATATTAATGTTACCAGAATTAGCTAAAGTCAAAGGTGTGCATCCGGGTGCTATCCTAAAAAGGGAACTAAAAGCTCAAAGCTTGAAAGGTATTGAATTAGCCACTTCTATTGGTGAGCACAAACAAACCATTAGTGCACTTCTCAATAAAAGAAGGGATATCAACCCAAAGCTATCCATAAAGCTTTCTAAACACTTTAATGTAGAGGAAGATTATTTTATGCTATTACAGGCTAGCCATGACGTAAAAAAGGCCTCTCAATCTGAACTAAAAAAAACACCAAATATCAAGACTTTCAGAGCAGTGATTTTTTGGGATACAACTATTGATAAAATTGACTGGAATAAAAATAAAAAGGCAATTATCAAAAGAATTTTAGAGCGAGGTAATACAAATGAAATCATTTCATTTTATGGCAAGAAGACAATCTCAAATGCAGTCAAATCAATTGAGACGCGCCATATGCCCGCTTTTGAACAAAATCTCATCAAACATAACGTGTTTGTGATCGAGTAGATAAGGGGAATTTCGCCCCAAGCCTCTCACAGCACCATGCTTGAAAGTCTCCCCTCACACGGCTCTTCTAATTTGCAACAAATATAAGCTCATCCTCTTTCAAGTTGGCAAACTGTATTCCAAATTAGCTAAGCCCTTCGCTCCATTTCCATTACAGTCCCGATAGCTATCGGGATCGTCACTACTACGGCTTAGACTGCCACTGCATACACTATCGGTATTTTGCCTCTGGGGTGTACCCATTGAGCATTTCCCTTATCTTTTATATGCAGCTTACCAAGTTCCGTAAATAAGCCCGAATAAAGTTCTTGCCATCTAATGACGCCAGCCTTACCGAAAATAAATAGGCACTCTCTGTAATTAATGTTATCTTTAACATTACTTTTCGCTCCTTACAGCCATCCACGCCAGCTGGCTCGATCGCTAAAAATGTCCGCAGGACATTTTCTTTACGCTCCGCCCAGTAGCTTTCGACTGGAGGCAGCAACTTCTCGACACCTCTTCAATGGTTCTCCGCCTCAGACGGATCAACTCCCCTGCCTGCCGGCAGGCAGGTTTATTCATACCTGCCAACCTCATGGATTGGATTCTCCTAAACGCTCAATACCATTGCTCTTTACAACAGCACCTTTGGGTGGTTTAGAGCCATCGCCTATACAACGACTCTGATCGACCTACCATCATCTTATCTACAGCATGCAGCCAGTTTAATGCCGTGGCTACTTCTTGGCACACTATGATTAGTTGCGTGTTTAAGCACGTAATTTAGCAAATAAAAACCGAATAGAAAATCCGCGAGGAGTTTCGTAAGTAGTCTATAACCAATTGATTATACACGGTGCTGCCAACTGTACTTTTTATTTTAGGCTATTTCAATATTCAGGTGCTTGCCAAGTCCTAACTCAATCAGCTTGTAATAAGTCGATATCTGAATATCACTCAATCCACGTTCAATTCGTGATATGTAGCTTTTTTTCGTTCCAGTTCTTTCGGCAAGTTCTTCTTGTGTTAAGTTCGCTTCTTTACGAGCTTCTTTTAACATAATACCTAATCGAAAAGCAAGAGAGTCAGCGTCATATTTGTTACGCTTTTCAGTTCCTTTTTTTCCGTATGTTCCTATGAGGATATCCTCAAAATCAGTTACATTTTTCATATCAGCCATTTTTGTCTTTTAAATATTCCTTTTTCAGTTTCTCCGCAAGTTTAATTTCTTTTCTTGGTGTCTTTTGAGTTTTCTTTACAAAGCAATTTGCAAGAACAACTAAATTTCCATCATCGAAAAAGCACAAAATTCTTATGCTCTTAAAGGTCGTAATCACACGCACTTCATAAATTCCCTCTGTGTTTTCGAGGTACTTAAAGAATTTTTTCGGGACTTGTCTTTCAAATCGAACAAAGTCCAAAACGTATCCTATCTTTTTCTCGAACTTTTTCGTCTTGAGCTTTATAAAAGTCAGAGAAATATTCTTTGTATGCTATTACTTTCCTTATCACTTGACAAAGTTAACTAATTAGTGTACAAATTCCAATTAAACTTACAAGATTTGGTCAGATTTCCCGTATTGTTGGCAACTTAATATAAGCCCAGTGATTTTACATTTAAAAACGCTTTCTAACTTGCTTTGGGATGCTCTAAAAAAGTTAATGACGCTCAAAAGAATTTGATTCCTTTAGACTTGTGGGCGGTACTTCATTGAGTCTTCAGTTAGGACATAGAACCTCAATTGATATCGATCTATTTACCGACTCGGAATATGGCAGTGTTGATTTTGCTAAACTTGAAACTATTTTGACAGAGACATTCTCTTATGTCGAGTCATCTTCAGTTCGAGCTGTTTTAAAGGAAAGGATTGGGAAATAATAAAGTTGGATGTTGAAGGAAAAGTAATATCCTTTAAAGACCATGGAAACTGATTGATTTTTATCGACATTTAAAACAGTTCACGATTACAACGCTACAACCTGTTGCAAATTCAGCGATTATTGGAGTTCTCCAAGTGCCTGATAATGATGCAACACCATTGTCTAAAATTCAGCCAATCCATTAAATAAAAAAAGGAGTAGCTCAAAAACCGAGAAGCTGTTGACGTAAAGTACCAATAATGGCAATGAAAATCTCCCGTAATACTCGCAAAACAGGTAGAAGGTACATGGCTCAAAAAGGAAAGTCTGTTGCCGAAGAACACTAACAGCCGCACTGGAAATCGCGACAAAGCACCATCGGGATAAACGTTCAAACCAAACCTGCTTTCGTATAGCAAGTTCGTGCAATTGGTGTAATTCGTGTCCTAAACCACCTCAACCCTCGTCTTAGTCCTTCTTCTTCAAAAAAGAGAAAAACCCCTTATCCTCATCCTTTTTATCGGCTTCATCAAATTCCTTTTGGTCTCGCTCTTTGGTAAACAGCCGTTTCAAAAAACCATCGCGTTTTTCGGGATCACAATCTAGGGCAGCTATAACCGCTTCGGAAGGATTTTCAAACTTGGCCTGAGTAATCGCGTTGAATTTTGAATCGCCGTTCATCTGCTTCAGAAACAAAGCCACCATTGGCAATGCGGAATTGGCGCCTTGACCCAATCCTGTGCTTTTAAACCCAATTCGATGCTCATCGTTACCAACCCAGGTGGCCATGACCAAATTGGGGCTCACCCCTACAAACCAACCGTCCTTATTATTCTGGGTGGTGCCTGTTTTTCCTGCGAGGTCGTTTTGGAGTCCGTAAGTGGAGCGCAAGCGTTGCGCAGTGCCTTTATTGACGGTTGCCTTCATCATCTCGACCATAATCTGCCGGGTCTCTTCAGAAAATGCTTCTGGTAAGGCGGCTTTCGCTTCTGGCGCATAGATGATGTTTCCGTTTTTATCTTTAATCTTTGTAATGTAAAATGGCACGGAAGCCCTTCCATTATTGACATAACTTGTATATGCGGAAGCTAATTCAAGCAGTGATAATTCCGCAGTTCCTAGAGCCAGGGAAGGTACTTTTGGCAATTCTGAACTAATTCCCATTTTTTCAGCCTGCGCAATCGTCTTGGCAATCCCAACTTCTTCCAAAACCTTAACCGCAATGGTATTTACTGAATTACTCAAGCCATATTCCAGCGAATAATTGAGATGTTCATCGGTTTCTGCAGTACCACTATTTGTGGGTTTCCAGTCTTTTTCGTTGGTATAGGTCATCGCTTTTACTGGCAAATAGGAGCAAGCGTCCATCCCGTTTTCAATCGCTGCGGTGTAAACAATGGGCTTAAATGTAGAGCCTACTTGGCGTTTGGCCTTATACACATGGTCATATTTATAATACTCATAATCGATCCCACCAATATACGCTTTGATGGCACCAGTTTGCGGTTGAAGCGCTATAAAGCCGGTGTTCAAAAATTGCAAACCATGCTTGATGCTGTCTATTACAGTGCAATTCACAATAGTGTCGCCTTCCCATCGAAATAATTTGTACTGCCCTTTGGTATTGAGCGAATCCATGATTTTTGCTTCGGAATATTTCTGCTTTTTCAAAGCTTTATACAAATCCAATTCCTGGATGCGACTCGTGACTAAATCTTCGTTTTTCAACCAGGGTGCATTTGATCCGTAGCTGTCTTCAAACTGTTTTTGGAGTTTTTCGAGGTGTTGCTGCATGGCATTTTCAGCATAGCGCTGCATGTCAATATCCAAAGTGGTTTGGATCTTGAGACCGTCCTTGTATAAATCATAGGTTTTACCGCCCGGCCCTTTGATGCTGTCTAAAATCTTAACCACATCCAAGCGTACTTTTTCCCGAAAATAAGCTGCCATCCCATCATCATGCTTAAAAATACGGTAATTGATTTCTAAAGGTTCTGAATTTGTTTTTTTCTGAAGTGTTTCGTCAATATAGCCATTGACCGCCATCTGCTGAAGCACCACGTCACGTCTCAATTGGCTGCGTTCTGGAAATAATCGCGGATTGTAACTGTGAGAGGCTTTCAAGCTGCCTACCAAAGTTGCGGCTTGGGAAAGACTTAAATTCCTGGTACTGGTGCTAAAAAATTTCTGGGAAGTACTTTCAATTCCGAAGGTGTTCTCGCTGAAAGGCACCGTATTCAAGTAAAGTGTCAGGATGTCTTTTTTTGAGTATACCGCTTCAATCCGTTTGGCCACAATCATCTCCTTGATTTTGTTCACTGGCATGGTAAACCAGCCGTGGGAAGGCCTTCCGTAGAGATTTTTGACCAATTGCTGACTAATGGTGCTCCCGCCACCTGCAGAATCATCCTGCAACAAAATGGACTTGAACAAAACCCGAAACAAACTGGTATAATCCACACCGCCATGCTCGTAGAAACGCGCATCTTCCGTAGCGACCAAGGCATTGACCAAATGTTTAGGCAAGTCCTCATAATGCACCATTTGCCTATCAAATATAAAGTACTTGCCCAAGAGTTTCTCGTTGGCATCTAGCAAAATGCTGGCTTCGGCTTGCTTGATGTCCGCTAGATTTTCCTTGGAAGGCAACTTGCCCCAAAGTCCAACATAGACCGAGAACCAAAACAACAACAGTAATAAGAATCCAGACCCAATAATCCCGAAGAACCATTTGAGCCAAGAGCGCTTTAATTTGAATTTCATTTTTACTTTTTTAGACCTGATTTTATATACGAACGAAAATAGCTTAGCGATGTTTCACAAAGCTCATAAATCCAAAAGTTATAGAGCCATTTTGAGCGCGTTAAATCTTCATGAAAGCTGTTAAATTACTCACAAAAAAGGAATTACGTTAGTTTTTGATTGAATAGGACAATCTTGATCATGGCAAAACCATCACATTTACAGCATAATAATTAATCTATATAACTATGAAAACTTTAAAAACAATACTTGCACTTGGCATCCTATTTATAAGCTTCGGCGCAATGGCACAAAATGATGACGATAAACGCATTATGGCCGATGCTGAAAATGCCAAAACAACCATGATGGCAGCAGATGCATCTCTAGGTGATTTCTTTAACAACTCGGCGGGATACGTGATTTTTCCTAATGTTGGGAAGGGCGGATTTATTATAGGTGCAGCTGCAGGTAACGGTGTGCTTTACGAAAACGGAACCGCACAAGGCATGGCAAAACTCAAAAAATTAAGCGTAGGCCTTCAAGCTGGTGGCCAGGCGATTAGTGAAATCATATTTTTCGAAAATGAGGCAGCCTTAAATAGCTTTAAGGATGGCGATTTTGAATTCGCTGCCGGCATTTCTGCGGTAGTACTGAAAACGGGAAAAGCTGAAACCGCTCAATATAAAGAGGGTGTTGCTGTATTTGCATTACCTAAAGCGGGCTTAATGGCTGAAGCTTCCGTTGGAGGACAAAAATTCAGTTACGATTCTTTCTAAATGTAAGCTCTTAATTAGCTAAATAAAAGCCACGAAGTATGAATTTAAATTCATACTTCGTGGCTTTTTTATGTTTTAATCTCAGGGCTTTCGCAGATTTGACTTTAAGGAAAAGGCAGTGCGTTTAAGAATCGATTTTCCTCTTATAATAAAAATTACTTACTCCTATTTACATTAAACTCTTATTTGATTATCTCCACGTCCAATTCTTCAAACTGCCATTGGGTAATGCCGCCATCGAGATCATAGATCTTAACGAAGCCAGCTTCCGCCATCTTTTTGGCACATTTGGAGCTTCTCCCCCCTTCTTTACAATACAAAATCACTGGTTTGTTTTTGTCCAATTTCAGGATGTCCTCCTCAAAAGTAGAGGACCTATAGTCAATGTTCTGTGCTCCTTTTATAAAACCGGTCTTAAATTCTTCAGGAGATCTTACATCTACCAGTTGCACATCCTCCATTTCCAAAAGCGACTGCATTTCTTCAGTAGTGACCACTTTAACTTCCGAAGATCTATTGGAGGTGCAGCTTATGCCCAATGCCACAAACAGTAAGCACATTACGTAAATAAGATGTTTTTGTGCGCTCATAATATTATTTATTTTCGATGGGACCTGCCCATTCATTTATACCACCCATAAGGTTAAAAGCGCTCTCAAAACCCAATTGGTTCATGATCGTACAGGCTTGACCACTACGGTTGCCAGAACGACAATAGACAAGATAAGTCTGGTTTTTATCTAATTTTTCCAATTCGTCAAGAAAACCTTGTCCCTTATGGATATCGATGTGCAAAGCATTGGGGATGCTACCCTCATCTACTTCTTCTTGCGTTCTTACATCTAAAATGACTGCATCGGGATTGCTCTCCAATTGGCTAGTCCATTCGTTCTGAGTTAAATCTGCCATAATTAATAGTGCTTATATCGTTTTGCAAATTTAACATTTCTTTAGCAAATAGACGAAGAAAAACCCAAAGTGTTACACAATGGGTTTATTAAAGTTAATAAGTCAAAGCCTTAGGCCTTTATAGAGCAGCCAATGGCACGTGTTTTTTGCTCTGGGACTTCAGTTCCATCAAGCAAGGCATTCACAGCATCTTCTACATAGCGCTTATTCACTGCTTGTTCATCTTGGTAATTATCATCAATGGCTCCCATGTACTTGACAACCCCTCCCTTATTGGTCTTTTCTAGCACATAAACTTCTGGCGTTTTACTGGCGCCGTATTGCGGATAAATCTTTTGGCCTTCATCCATTAAATAAGGAAACGTAAAGCCTTTTGCTTTTGCACGCGCTTTCATGGCTTTCATACTATCTCCAGGTTTTATCTCTGGATTGTTTGGCATGATTGCAATCACCGGATATCCCTTATCTGCAAAGGTTTTATCTAAAGCAATGATGCGATCCTCGTATGCAACCGCATAAGGGCAAGTATTGCATGTGAAAATAATGATAAAGCCTTCTGCATCTGGATAGTCGGCCATGGACAGCATTTTCCCATCCACATTTTCCAATTTGAAATCTGTGGCAACGTCACCAATGTTGTAACCCTTTTGTGCGTTGGAAACACCGAAACACATTAAGATGAATGCGAGCGTTAGAATAAGTTGTGATGTTTTTTTCATGAGATTTATTTTAAAAATGGTTTTACTGCGGTTTGCAATTGATCATAATCAAAAGATTGCTCGTAAAATGTGCGCTTTTGATCATTATAAATTAGTGTTGCTGGTATGGCGCCAGTCCAGTTTTTATCTACTTTAGGTATCCACGAATTGCTGTCGGGATCGTTAAGTGCCACAACCTTAGACTTGATGCCATTCGAACTAATATACGGTTTTAATCTAAAATCGTACTGATTGGGGAAATCCAAACTTACCAAAATGACCTTGACATTCTTGTCGGCATACTGGGCATTGAGTTGCTCAAAATGCGGGAGTTCCTTTATACAGGGTGCACACCAAGTCGCCCAAAAATTGATGACGTAGGTATAGTTATCCTTTTTATGAAGTAAACTCTCAAATTCCTCGAAATCATAGACTTCTAAAGCATCCCCTACTGGATTTTCAATAGGAGCAGTTAAGGCGACCTCAGGTTTTTGAGTGTTTTTGCAGCAAACACAAGTGACTAGGATAAGAAGGAATAGGTATCGCATGAACTAAAAATAAGTATGTAAACAATACTGTAAATATATTTAACAAAATATTAAGCTGGATTACAAAAATACCTTTTACATTTGTATATACAACAATTGTACATGAAAGATTTAAATATCCGATTGAAAACCGTTTCAGAACTGTCTGTTTCAAAGCAAGCTGTGATCAATGTATTCTTGACCCATACCATGTTCAAAACAAAACTTTTGGATGTGCTCAAACCTCATGATCTTTCTATTGAACAGTTTAATGTGTTGCGCATCTTGAGAGGTCAAAAAGGGAAGCCGCTTAATCTGCAAGATGTGCAAGATCGCATGGTTAGCAAAATGAGCAACACCACGCGACTCATAGACAAATTGATTTTAAAAGAATTTGTAAATCGTGACGAATGTCCCGAAAATCGGAGAAAAATAGAACTATTGATCAGTTCTGAAGGCCTCAAGAAACTCGAGGAAATCGACACGCTAGTTGATCAAACCGAAACCCAAATGACCTCGAACTTAACTAAAACCGAATTGAAACAATTAAACTTTTTACTAACGAAGCTTGCAACAACAGCTTAAAAACGAACAATTATGAAAAAAACAATTTTTAAATCTGCAGCAGTCTTGGCCTTAACCATCACACTGGTTTCTTTTACATCGCTTTCTGAAAAGAAAATCAAAACAGAAGAAAGCTCAGTCACTTGGAAAGGCCACAAAGTCACAGGATCTCATGAAGGAAACATCAATCTATCTGAAGGCACATTGCTGTTTGAAGGCGAAACACTTACTGGTGGCAACATCGTTATAGACATGAGCAGCATTAGCGTTACCGACCTAGAAACGGGAGATGGCAAGGAAAAATTGGAAGGTCATTTAAATTCCGATGATTTTTTTGGTACTGCCAATCACAAAACTGCCAATTTCAAAATGACTAAAGTTACTGGTAAAGCTGGTAATTACAAAGTAACAGGAGACATGACGATTAAAGGCATTACACATCCACTAAGCTTTGACATGATGGTAAATAACAATACTGCCACTGCCAACTTGAAGGTGGATCGCACCAAATATGACATCAGATATGGTTCAGCAAGCTTTTTTGACAACCTAAAGGATAAAGCGATCTACGATGAATTTGATCTTATGGTCAGTTTAAAATTCTAAAAACGTCTGAAATTTTTTGAGGAAACCGTAATCTTTTTTTCTAAAATAATTTGAAAACCGAGTTTACATCTTTACCTTTGAGCTTTATAAAAACTATGAACACAATATTAAATCATACTTGGTGGTGGAATTTTCAGGAATCGCATTCGTGAAACATCGCTATTGTATCTTTTAATTGAACATACAAAAAAGGCTTGTCATTCACGACAAGCCTTTTTTTTGTCAGAAATTCAAAATGAATAATGTCCCAAATTAATGGGAATTTAAACAGAATCGAATCCGCAATGAAAACATTCAGTCTTTATACCCATTACAAAAAAATTCTTGCAGACACCATAACACCTGTGAGCATCTATCTCAAAATAAGGGACAAATACCCAAACAGCATCCTGTTGGAAAGTAGTGACTACCACGCCAGTGATAATAGTTTTTCCTACATCTGTTTTAATCCCATTGCCAGCATCAAGGTGCAAAACGAGGTCATTGAACAACGCTATCCGGATGGCAGCACAAAAACCAATAATGCACAAAACATATCGGTCACTGAAGAAATCCATAAATTCACCAAGCGCTTTAAAGTGGATAGCGACAACCAGTTCAAGTTTATCAACAACGGTATTTTTGGCTACACCGCTTATGACGCGGTTAAATATTTTGAGGATGTAGAAATCTCAAAAAAGCCGAATTCACTTGAGATACCCGATATTTATTATGCGGTCTATCAAAACATCATCGCCATCAATCATTTTAAAAATGAGGCCTATATTTTTGCGCATTGTTTTGAGGCTGAAAATAATATAGACGACATTCTTCAGCTCATCAAGTCCAAAAATTTCGCTTCCTACAATTTTGCTTCAGATGGGGATATTGAATCCAATTTAAGTGATGAAGCATATAAGGAAAATGTAGAATTGGCCAAGCAGCACTGCGCTCGTGGCGATGTGTTTCAATTGGTGCTTTCAAAAAAATTCTCACAGCAATTTAAAGGCGATGAGTTTAACGTCTATCGCGCCTTGAGAAGCATCAACCCTTCGCCCTATCTTTTTTATTTTGACTACGGAAACTTCAAGATTTTCGGGAGTTCGCCAGAAGCACAGCTTGTGGTAAAAGACGGGCTGGCAGAAATCCACCCCATTGCAGGCACCTTCCGAAGAACAGGAAATGATGAACAAGATGCCGAACTCGCCAAAAAACTGGCTGCAGACGATAAAGAAAATGCAGAACACGTGATGTTGGTAGATTTGGCAAGAAACGATTTGAGCCGTCATGGCAGTCAAGTGAAGGTGGAGACCTATAGAGAAGCCCAGTTTTTCTCGCACGTCATCCATTTGGTAAGTAAAGTCACGGGTAAAATCCACGAGAACACGCCAACGTTGCAAGTGGTCGCAGACACCTTCCCTGCGGGCACTTTGAGCGGCGCGCCAAAACACAGAGCCATGCAACTTATTGAAGCTTATGAAAAAACAAACCGCACTTATTATGGTGGCGCCATCGGTTTTATGGATTTCAACGGCAATTACAACCACGCCATCATGATTCGTACTTTTTTAAGCAAAGACCATCAACTGCATTGGCAAGCTGGTGCAGGCATTGTTTCCAAATCCAAACCCGAAGATGAATTGCAAGAGGTTTATAACAAGTTAGGGGCTTTGACCAAGGCGATAGAATTGGCGGAAACGATATAGGGATTAGGCATGAGGGATTAGGGATTAGTTCCTATACTATGGAAATTGAAATTTACATTGGATTTTTGAATTTTGAATTTTGAATTTATAAACATTGAACAACACAGAAATGAACAATATATTAGTCATTGATAATTACGACAGTTTTACTTTCAATCTGGTGCATTATTTAGAGGATTTGGACTGTAAGGTTACCGTTAAGCGTAACGACAAGCTAAATTTGGAGGAGGTTGAGGCTTTTGATAAAATCGTGCTTTCGCCTGGACCTGGTGTTCCCGATGAAGCTGGTTTGTTAAAGGCCATTATCGCAACCTACGCGCCCACTAAAAGTATTTTGGGAGTCTGTTTGGGGCAGCAGGCCATCGGCGAGGTTTTTGGCGGAAAGATCATCAACCTCGAGGAAGTCTTTCATGGCGTTGCTACAACCCTTACCGTGACCGTTGATGATGAATCTTTATTTGATGACATGGAAAAAAGCTTTGACGTTGGGCGTTACCATTCTTGGGTGGTAGACACCAAGTTACCCGACGTTCTAGAAGCCACCTCCTTTGATGAAAACGGACAAATAATGTCTCTGCGCCATAAATTTTACGATGTAAAAGGCGTGCAATTTCATCCAGAAAGTGTACTGACACCTAACGGAAAACAGCTTTTGGCAAATTGGGTCCGCATTCCTGCGAAACTGCCTAGCCATAGTTAGAATCAGGCGTTTTATAGTTGAATACTATGGTTTTCAGAAAGCAACCTGAGCAGCCAAAGAAATCAACCAGTTATGGGTTTGAGCACCATCAAAAATTGAAAAAAGAATTTAAAACAAATTCCCTTTCCTATGGAAAGGTTTAAGCTGAAATTGAAAACATTCAGCCATATTCAAAATTGAACTAACAACACAAAGATACCTGCCTTCGAAGGCATTAGCATGAAAAATATATTAAACAGACTCATAAATCAAGAAAGTATTTCCGCGGAAGAAGCCAAAAATGTATTGGTCAACATGTCTGAAGGCATTTATAACCAAAGTCAGATGTCGTCTTTCTTGACGGTTTATATGATGCGAAATATCACGTTGGAGGAATTACAAGGCTTCCGTGACGCCCTTTTAGAACTTTGCATTGCTGTGGATTTATCAAATTTCAACGCCATCGACCTCTGCGGCACCGGCGGCGACGGAAAGAACACCTTCAACATTTCAACATTGGCTTCGGTTGTGACTGCAGGTGCAGGGGTTAAAGTCGCCAAACATGGCAATTATGGCGTCTCTTCAGCCTCGGGATCCTCAAACGTGATGGAAGCGCTTGGCGTTAAATTCACTAATAATGAAGACGCGCTAAAACGAAGTATTGACCAAGCAGGCATTTGTGTCATGCACGCGCCTTTATTTCATCCTGCGATGAAACATGTGGCTCCCATTAGACGGGAGTTAGGGGTCAAGACCTTTTTTAACATGTTGGGGCCTATGGTGAATCCAGCCTTTCCACCAAATCAAATGGTAGGTGTATTTAGTTTGGAACTGCAGCGCTTGTATGCCTATCTCTATCAAAACACCGATAAGAATTACAGCATTGTACATGCCTTGGATGGTTATGATGAGATTTCACTTACCGGCGATGCCAAAATCATTTCCAACAAAACCGAACGCATGTTCAGTCCGTCAGATTTGAATTTAGAAACGATTGAAGCCGATAAAATCTTTGGAGGAAATACCGTAGAAGACGCAACCAAAATCTTCAAGCAAATCATCTCAGGAAAAGGTAGCGAAGCCCAAAATAACGTCGTCTGTGCCAACGCAGGCCTCGCCATTGCCACCGTAAACGGAATCTCCCACGAAACCGGATTTGAATTGGCAAAAGAGAGTTTGCAAAGTGGCGAAGCACTAAAAAGCTTGAAACGGCTGATTGAATTGAGTTGAGTTGTGAGTTGTGGGTTGTGAGCTGTGAGCTTTGAGATGTGAGCTGTGAGTTGTGAGCTGTGGGCTGTGGGCTGTGGGCTGTGGGCTGTGGGTAAAATAAAAACAAATTTGGAACATTGAACATTGAATTTTAAAAAATGGACATACTTGAACAAATCGTTAAGGACAAGCACAAGGAAGTGGCTCTAAAAAAAGAGTTCATTCCTATCAAAGCATTTGAGCAATTGCCCTATTTCACGAGGCAAACTTTAAGTTTAGCACAACGGGTTAGGGACAATGACCCCGGTATTATTGCTGAATTTAAACGCAAGTCGCCTTCAAAATCATGGATCAATGAAACGGCAGATATCGAAAGCATCGCAGAAGGCTATGAAGAGGCCGGCGTTTCTGGGATGTCCGTTTTAACTGATGAAATTCATTTTGGCGGCACCATGGACGATCTTTTAATGGCCCGTGAAAACTGCAATTTACCGATATTGCGAAAGGAATTTATCATTGATGAGTATCAAATCATAGAAGCCAAGGCCATTGGCGCCGATGCCATTTTATTGATTGCTTCCATTTTAACCAAGGCTGAAATAAAAGCGTTTTCAGAATTGGCGAAAAGCCTACAACTCGAAGTACTCTTGGAAGTGCACAACGAAGCAGAATTGCAAAAATCCATCATGCCGAGCTTGGACCTTTTGGGCGTTAATAATCGAAATCTGAAGACTTTTGAGGTTAGTTTGGAAACCAGTAAACGACTAAGCCAATTGATTCCAGATTATTTTGTAAAGGTGTCTGAAAGCGGGATCAGTTCCATAGATGCCATCAAAAGCTTACAGCCTTATGGTTACAAAGGCTTTTTGATTGGCGAGAATTTCATGAAAACCAAAGATCCAGGGAAAAGTGCTGCAGCTTTTATTAAAGCGCTGGCTTCCATTTGAAAATTTACCATAATGTCCTTTCGGGTTTTCAAAACCCTAGAGACCTAAAGTAAATTTTTAAAGCTATTGATTCTAGTGACTCAAATGATTGGATTGAATAATGGTCAAGTAGAGCGTATAATGATAACATTTCAAAATGAAAACGGAAAACAAAACCATAAAACAAACCTCAAGTTTTGAGCGGCAACCACTAAAGCTCAAAATCTGCGGTATGAAACATCCCGAGAATATCCTCGAAGTTGCCGCATTGCAACCAGATTATTTGGGGTTTATTTTCTATGAAAAATCGAGCCGCTTTTTTAACGACCTTATTCCGAAGTTACCCAAAAGCATCAAAAAAGTAGGTGTTTTTGTAAATGCTTCCGTAGAACACATTGTCGAAAAAGCGAACATCCATGAGCTGCAAGCCATTCAATTGCACGGTAATGAAACACCAGAATTTATTAAGGAACTCGTAGCCCAGATGGAAAGGTTTTTTGAACAGTCGCTAACAATCATCAAGGCCTTCAGCATTGGAGACGATTTTGATTTTTCAGTATTACAGCATTTTGAAGACTGCTGCAATTACTATTTATTTGACACCAAAGGCAAATTACCCGGTGGAAACGGTTATGCTTTCAGCTGGACTATTTTAAACAATTACCCGTCCACCAAACCCTATTTCTTAAGCGGTGGCATTGGTCTGGAAGAAGCCGAACTTTTAAATGTATTCTTAAAAACCGAAGCTGCAGCCTATTGTTACGCGATTGACCTTAACAGTAAATTTGAAATAGAGGCTGGCCGGAAGGATTCTAAAACACTTGGAGTATTTAAAAATAAATTAATCGGTTCAAACTGAGAATTTGAACAATAAACATGAGGTTCCTGTTTCCGCAGGAATAAGAGCTATGACATACAACATCAACGAAAAAGGGTATTACGGCGAATTTGGAGGGGCTTACATCCCAGAAATGCTTTATCCAAATGTAGAGGAACTGCGCCTAAATTATTTAAAGATTATGGCCGAACCTTCCTTTAAAGAAGCATTTGACCAACTCCTAAAAGATTACGTTGGCAGACCTTCGCCTTTGTATTTCGCCAAACGCATGAGCGCCAAATACAAGACTAAAATCTACCTTAAACGCGAAGACCTCAATCATACAGGTGCACACAAGATCAACAATACCGTTGGGCAAATCCTTATGGCACAGCGCTTGGGCAAAACACGTATCATTGCGGAAACTGGTGCTGGGCAACATGGGGTGGCCACTGCTACCGTTTGCGCCTTGATGGGCATGGAATGCATCGTTTACATGGGCGAAATCGACATCGCACGCCAAGCCCCAAATGTGGCACGCATGAAAATGCTGGGTGCTAAAGTAGTGCCTGCACTTTCTGGAAGCCGTACCCTCAAAGATGCCACCAATGAGGCCATTCGCGATTGGATCAACAACCCTGTAGATACGCATTACATCATTGGCAGCGTCGTTGGCCCACATCCTTACCCCGATATGGTGGCACGTTTTCAGGCAATCGTTTCCGAAGAAATCCAATGGCAATTAAAGGAGAAGGAAGGCACTGAAAAGCCTACCTATGTCGTGGCCTGCGTGGGTGGTGGCAGTAATGCTGCTGGTGCTTTTTACCATTATTTGGAAGATACCGATGTCAAACTCATCGCGGTGGAAGCTGCTGGTAAGGGCGTCGATTCTGGCGAGAGCGCTGCAACCTCCATCTTGGGCAAGGAAGGCATTATTCACGGCAGTAAAACCTTGTTGATGCAAACCAAAGACGGACAAATAACCGAGCCTTATTCCATTTCGGCAGGATTAGATTATCCTGGTGTTGGCCCAATGCACGCACATCTTTATAAAACCGGACGTGCAGAATTTATGGCCATTACCGATGATGACGCGATGCTAGCTGGCCTAGAACTCAGCAAGACCGAAGGCATCATTCCTGCCATTGAGACCGCGCATTCCTTGGCAATTTTCAAATACAAAACCTTTAAACCAGAAGATATTGTGGTAATTAATCTTTCGGGCAGAGGCGATAAGGATTTACAGAATTATATTGAATATTTTGATTTGTAGGATGCTAGAATGGTGTGTTTAATGATTTGGGCGTTACATTTTACTCATACCTGCAAGGTTTGAAAAAAACCTTGCAGGATCGTAAAATGTCAGGCTTTCAAGGCTCGCTTCCCGCTAAAAAAAGCGGGAGAGCTCAAACAAACCTTTCAATCCTTAACGCAGGCACCCGATTGCAAAAGACCTAACAAGTTTTAAAAATCTGTCAGGTCCAGAATGAGAGCACAAAATTCGTGTATTCGTGGCAAATGCGTATTTAAGACCAGACAAAGTTTAACCATAATAAGAGTCCTGCGTTCGCAACAACATAAAGTTTAACCTAAAAAAGATTCCCGCTTCCCTACCTACCGGCAGGCAAGCGCGAAGAAATGAATATGAACAGAATCAACGAAAAACTAAATAAAGACGGAAAACTGCTATCCATCTATTTTTCCGCCGGCTATCCCAATTTAAGCGATACCGCAAGCATTATTCAAGACCTTGAAAAAAATGGCGTGGATATGATAGAAATCGGACTCCCATTTAGCGATCCCTTGGCCGATGGACCAACCATTCAAGCCAGCTCCACCGCCGCTCTTAAAAATGGCATGACCTCCGACGTGCTTTTCAATCAATTGAAAGACATCCGGAAAACAGTTTCCATTCCACTAATCATCATGGGCTATTTCAACCCGATGTTACAATATGGTGTGGAAGCCTTCTGTGCCAAGTGCAAGGAGGTTGGTGTAGACGGTCTCATCATACCAGACCTTCCGGTGGATGTCTATGATGAGCAGTACAAATCCGTTTTCAAAAAACACGGCTTAATCAACGTCTTTTTAATCACGCCGCAAACCTCCAAGGAACGCATTGATTACATTGATTCTATTTCCGAAGGCTTTATTTATATGGTAAGCAGTGCGAGCGTCACAGGAAGTGGCGATGGTTTTGGCGACGCACAGACAGCGTATTTTAAGCGCATATCCGATTTAAACCTGAAGCATCCACAAATTGTTGGCTTTGGGATCAAGGATGAGCATAGTTTCAAACAAGCAACTACACACGCTAAAGGTGCCATTATTGGAAGCGCGTTTATCAAACATTTGACCTCACATGGTACTGAAAAGATATCCGATTTTGTTGAAAACATTAAGGCCTAGTTTGCTGTTTTAAGATAACTTTAATCAAAACCTAAATGATTTTCTTTATCTTGAAGTATTATTAATCATAAAAACAAAAAACCATGGGAATTATAAAAGATAACAAGAAGTTTGATAGTAATACAGAACAGACCAATCCTACAAATCCAGATGGTATTGCAAAAAAATCCAATACCAACAAATTTGATATCGACGAAAAAACGATAAAGGATCAGCAAAACAAGAAATAATTAATGTTGGTTTTTAAAAAAGACTCATTCCTTCGGGAATGGGTCTTTTTTTGTCAGTGTTGTTAAAATCAAGCCTCAAGAACCTAAAGGTCAGTCAGGTTCACGAAATTCGTGTCAAAATTTTTACAAACTAGAGCAAAATCCTGGTTATCGCGAGCGTCCCGCTCGTGACCCTGCGAGCGTGAGCATCCCGCTCGTGACATTTTGAGTAAGAGCCACTATCAAAAATAGTTGCGTACGGAGCATGTAAGATGCTTCTGAAAGACTTTCATTCAACCTTACCCACGATGTAAACCAGTAAACTAAGTATGAATTCACAATACAAAAAAAAATAAGAAATGCCCTTAAACATCGTATTAATTGAACCCGAAATCCCCAATAACACTGGAAACATTGGTCGTTTGGCGCTGGCCTCCGGATCGCGATTGCACTTGGTCAAACCTTTCGGATTTGAAATTAGCGACGCGCGCTTAAAACGCGCTGGTCTGGATTATTGGAAACATCTGGATATCCAATATTACGACTCAAGCGAGGCATTTTTCAGCAAACACAAGAATGCCAACATGGCGTTCTTCTCTAGTCATGGTCACAAAAGCCACTGGGAGATTCCCTTTGCAGAAGAGCAGTTTTTAATCTTCGGAAAGGAATCCGTAGGCTTACCCAAATCGTTACTTGAATCGCAGCGAGACCTTCTCTATAAAATCCCTTTGTTTAGCGAACACATTAGGAGCTTGAACTTAGCAAATTCAGTAGGAATTGTGGTCTATGAAGGCTTGCGCCAACTACGTTAATGATAACTTAAATGCCCCCCTGCTCTTGTAATAATTTCTTAATTTGAGAAAAATAGAAATTTATGGATTATCATATTATCATCAACGATGTAAAAACGGTTGAACAACTTGACGACGCTTGGAACGATCAAGATTATAGAGCACTTCTGTCTGAATTAGGCCTTGAAGACACCAAAGATTCCAAGACTCAAGAATTATGGGAATTGCTACTTATGGCGCTTTCTGAACTTGAACCTAATGAGGCGGCTGCCCTGGTTTTAAAATACCGCATGAGCGACGCACTCAACGAGAATCAAATAGAACAATTATCGCACGAGATGCAATTGGATAAGATTTCTGAAGAATATCCCAACATCGGCTTGCACCATGAACTTTTCAACGTCAATCAACTTTTGTTCAAAGCCTACAATGGCACATTTCCAAACGCAAAAGCTACGATTGTCGAGTTTGACATGACGCCGAAACAGAAAAATGCTGAAGCTGTAACCAAGGAGCACATTGTCAAAGCATTCGACAAAACGCTCTACAAAGGCAGTGTCATCAAACGATTATTCTCAAACCATATCGCAGGCGAAGAGGCCTTTGACGAGGCGGAGGATATCATTTGGACTCTAGAAGACAAAGGCAACAACCACTACAAATTAGTGACTTCAGAATATTGGATGAGCAAGGATGATTTTACCGAAGCAGAATTTGATGCCAAAGTGATTGAATTTGAGGAAGAGGAAGTGGATTGAGTTTTTTTTGATTGACGATTGACGATTGACGATTGACGATTGACGATTGACGATTATAATAAATCAAGATTGATCGGCGCAATCTAATTTAAACTTTATTTATTTGCGTTAGATTTAGTGAAATCCAGACCTTTCAGGTTTTCAAAACCTGAAAGGTCTTTTACTTTGTATGCGCTTAGAGTTTGAATCTTTGAACTTTGAACTTTTATAACCGTAGCAATTATTCGAAGTCCCCTAGCATGTGATGCATACTAATTCAGGCTTTTACCTTTGACGTTCCAGCATTTTCAAATACATCTGCTCTACCTTGGTTCTTGCCCAAGGCGTTCGGCGTAGGAATTTGAGACTTGATTTTACGGTTGGATTGCTTTTAAAGCAGTTGATCTTTACAATGGTTCCCATATATTCCCAACCGTAATGTGCTTGTAGTTCTGTAAGGATTTGTTCTAATGTAACACCATGAAGTGGGTTGTTGGGTTGGCTTTCCATGCGCTTAGATCAAGGTTATAGGTTCAACACATTTAGTACCGAATTATCGGTTGCTAGATCGTTTGTTGCGACCAGAATTACTTCTGCTATTTCCTGAAGATCTTGAATTCCCGCCAGAGTTTCTTCCGGAATTTGAGCTACGACCACGATTTCTTCCGCCTTGACCTTGTTTGATCGGTTCGGTTGAAGCATTGGGATCGGGTTCATAACCTTCCATAATTTCCACAGGGATTCTTTCGCCTACCAATTTTTCAATATCACGTAAAAATGTGGTTTCATCGGCACTTACCAATGAAATCGCCTCACCGCTTGCTCCTGCCCGACCTGTTCTACCGATGCGGTGCACATAATCTTCAGAAATATTTGGCAACTCAAAGTTCACAACATGCGGCAGTAGGGGGATATCTAGTCCTCGCGCTGCAATATCTGTCGCGACAAGCACTTTCACACTTCCGCTTTTAAAGCCAGCCAAAGCTTTGGTTCTTGCACCTTGGCTCTTGTTACCATGAATTGCAGCGGCAGTTATGCCATCACTAATCATCTTCTTGCACAACTTATTCGCGCCATGTTTGGTTCTCGTAAATACCAGTACTTGGTCCCAACCACCATCTTGAATCAATTTGATGATCAATCCGGTTTTTTTGTCTTTTGCCACACGATACACTTTTTGCGCGATGGCTTCAACGGTTGTGTTTTCTGGAGTGGCTTCTACTTGCACAGGATTGTTTAAAATACCGTGCGCCAATTTTTTTATGTCTTTGGAAAAGGTTGCTGAAAACATCAAATTTTGACGTTTGCTAGGGATCAGTTTCATGATGCGCTCAATATCGCGCAAGAAGCCCATATCCAACATACGATCGGCTTCATCCAAAACAAAAATATCAATTTTTGAGAGAGACAGTAAGCCTTGATTCTGCAAATCAATCAATCGTCCTGGAGTTGCGACCAAAACATCAACGCCTTCTCGCAGTTTTGCAACTTGAGATTTTTGATTGACACCTCCAAAAATAACCGCGCTACGCATATCCAAAAATTCACCGTACTCTTTCACGTTGGCGAAAACTTGGGCCGCCAATTCACGAGTTGGTGTTAAGATCAATGCACGAACAGGACGATTTCTTAGAGACTCCTTTTGTGATAAAATCTGTAGCATTGGTAAAACAAAGCCTGCTGTTTTTCCAGTACCGGTTTGTGCAGATGCTAAGACATCCCTACCTTCTAAAACAGGTGGAATTGCTTTGCTTTGTATTGGACTTGGTGTATTGTATCCTTTTTTGCTAATAGCTTTTAGCAAGGCTTCGGATAAGCCTAAAGATTGAAATGACATAGAATGTGTTTAGGAAGCAAACACTATTTATCTAGGTCACTTCTTTTTTATAAGTTGTGCAAAGGTACAGCTATTTTTTAAATAGCAACTGTTTAATGGCTTTTGTGATGGAATTGCCTTATCAGCATCTCGTATTTAAGACCGTTTTATGATCTGCTCTGCTCGAGTGAAACTAAATCAGAGAAGTTCCCGTTCCATCACATTTGAAGGCCAGCACAAGTAAATCAACCTTACTTCAAATTAGATGTTGAGCCATCAGGTTTACCCATAATTATGCAAACAATCAAATACTGTTGGTTTACAATTGTTGGTGTTTCATACGAACAATCTCCTAAGTGTGAACCTGCACATTTTCAAGGTTTCCATAAAACCTACAAAAAAAGGATTTTTAGAGAAGACGATGGTGGAAAACTCCAACATAGGCGAAATAATTTTAGTCTAAGGAGGCCAACCCCGAAGGTCTATTTTAGGCCATTTAGCATCGATTAATCTAAAGGAGTGGATCAAAAAATTAAAAAAGACCTACAAGGTTTTGAAAACCTTGCAGGTCAAATTATGTGATCAAAAATCAATTAATCCAGAGCATTAAGCCTGTCCGGTTGGTCCAAAATTCAAAGGGATGGGTGCTTGCTCGTAATCCTTGATTTCGCCATGGGCTTTTTCAAAACGGTTCACATTGTCACCCAAAGCTTTCAATAAGCGCTTGGCGTGCTGTGGGGTCAAGATGATCCTAGACTTAACCTTGCTCTTTGGAGTACCAGGCATGACACTCACGAAATCGACCACAAACTCAGATACGGAGTGATTGATAATAGCCAAGTTGGAATAGGTGCCTTCCGCCACTTTTTCATCCAATTCGATATTGATGCCTTGATTTTTCTTCTTGCTTTTGTTGTTGTTGTTGTTGTTGTTTTCTTCTGCCATTGTGTATGTGTTTAATTACTTCGCGCCTGCCTGCAGGCAGGAACGCAAAAATATGTTCTAATTTTATATTGCTGTCAATGTATGAAATCCTAATCTATAAAACACAAAATCCCGTGATTAACGGGATTCTATGGGTATTAAATTGAATACATCTCTTTAAGACTTAAATCCCATTAAGATAAATTCATCTCTTCTTTTGCTTTCATCATTTGGTTGAATTCTTCTTTAGAACCAACAATGATGTTTTCAAATTTACGAACACCTGTACCTGCTGGAATTCTATGACCTACGATCACATTTTCCTTCAAGCCTTCCAAGTAATCAATCTTGGCATTTACTGCTGCCTCGTTAAGAACCTTAGTGGTTTCCTGGAACGATGCTGCAGAGATAAATGACTTGGTCTGAAGCGATGCTCTCGTGATCCCTTGCAAGATTGGCGTTGCTGTTGCTGGTTGTGCATCTCTTGCAGTTACCAAAGCCTTATCTTCTCTTCTCAAGATGGAATTCTCATCTCTCAATGCTCTTGTGGTCAAAATTTGACCTGGCTTCATGGTTTGTGAATCTCCAGCATCTTCCACGACTTTCATTCCGAAAATCTTATCATTTTCCTCAATGAAATCCGCTTTGTGTGCCAATTGATCTTCCAGGAAGATGGTATCCCCAGAATCAACGATTCTTACTTTACGCATCATCTGTCTCACAACCACTTCAAAGTGTTTGTCGTTGATCTTCACTCCTTGCAAACGATATACTTCTTGAACTTCGTTTACCAAATACTGTTGTACAGCAGCAGGGCCTTTAATGTTCAAGATATCGTTAGGCGTGATGGAACCATCAGATAATGGCATTCCCGCTTTCACGTAATCATTTTCCTGAACGAGGATCTGATTGGATAATTTGACCAAGTATTTCTTGACCTCTCCCAATTTGGATTCTACGATGATCTCACGGTTACCACGCTTGATTTTTCCGAAGGATACCACACCGTCAATCTCACTTACTACAGCAGGATTGGATGGGTTACGCGCTTCAAAAAGCTCAGTCACACGCGGTAAACCACCTGTAATGTCACCAGCTTTAGCCGATTTACGAGGGATCTTAACCAAGATCTTACCAACTTTAATCTTCTCACCGTCATCAATCATCAAGTGAGCGCCAACCGGTAAGTTATACGAACGGATGGTTTCACCTTTTGCATCTTCAATGATCAATGTTGGGATGAGTTTCTTGTTTCTGGATTCTGAAATCACTTTCTCCTGGAAACCAGTTTGCTCATCAATCTCAACTTGGTACGTAATACCTTGCTCGATGTTTTCATACTTCACTTTACCAGCGAATTCTGAAATAATCACACCGTTATATGGATCCCAAGAACAAACCACGTCACCTTTCTTGACTTTATCGCCGCTCTTCACGTAAATAAAGGAGCCGTAAGGAATGTTATTTGTGCTTAAAGTTATACCAGTTTTAGCATCAACCAATTTCAACTCTGAAGTTCTGGAGATGACCACGTCAACATCCTTCCCTGCATTATCTTTGGTCTTAACTGTTTTAAGATCTTCAATTTCTGCAACACCGTTAAATTTAACGGTTAATTTATTTTCTTCGGAAATGTTTCCGGCAATACCCCCCACGTGGAAAGTACGCAATGTCAACTGTGTACCAGGCTCTCCAATGGATTGTGCTGCCACAACTCCAACTGCTTCGCCTCGTTGCACCATTTTGCCAGTCGCCAAATTACGACCGTAACATTTGGAACAAATTCCTTTTTTCGCTTCACAAGTCAATGGTGAACGCACTTCGACCCCATCCAATGCAGATTGACCGATACGTTTTGCGATGGCATCGTGAATATGACCGCCAGCTTCTACCAACAACTCTTCCGTCAATGGATCAAATACATCATTCAATGAGGTACGACCAACGATTCGAGCTTCAAGGTTTTCAATGATCTCTTCGTTTTTCTTCAAGGCATTGACTTCAATACCTCTCAAGGTTCCACAATCTTCGCTATAAACAATAACGTCTTGTGACACATCTACCAAACGACGGGTTAAATACCCTGCATCGGCAGTTTTAAGTGCGGTATCGGCAAGACCTTTACGAGCACCGTGGGTTGAGATAAAGTATTCCAAAATTGAAAGACCTTCCTTAAAGTTGGAAAGGATTGGGTTTTCAATGATCTCACCACCACCTGCATTCGATTTCTTAGGCTTGGCCATCAAACCACGCATCCCGGTTAACTGGCGAATCTGTTCTTTAGATCCACGAGCACCAGAGTCAAGCATCATATACACCGAGTTGAACCCTTGTTGATCCTCACGGATACGCTTCATGGATAACTCAGTCAATTCTGCATTGGTAGAGGTCCAGATATCAATAACTTGATTGTAACGTTCGTTATTGGTAATCAATCCCATGTTGTAATTGGCCATAATGCCATCTACAAGTCCGTTGGCTTTATCAATCATAGATTGTTTTTCAGCAGGGATAATAATATCACCCAAACTAAATGACAATCCACCTTGGAATGAATATTTGTAACCTAAGGTCTTGATTTCATCCAAGAAGGTCGCAGTTTCTGGTACGCTAGTTGCCTTTAAGATGCCGTGGATGATTTCACGTAGAGACTTTTTGGTCAATACTTCATTGATATATCCTGCTGCCGCGGGCACATTCTCGTTAAACAAGACACGACCAACTGTAGTTTCAATGATTTGGGTGGTTAATTCACCTTCCGCATTAAAATCTTGGGTTCTTACTCTAATTCCAGCGTTCAATTCTACTTGCTTCTCATTGTAAGCAATGATCACTTCCTCTGGAGAATAGAAGGTCAACCCTTCACCTTTAACCTTAACTTCATCTGTGGTAACTCTCAATTTGGTCATGTAATACAGACCAAGCACCATATCCTGAGAAGGTACGGTTACTGGAGAACCATTGGCTGGGTTTAGGATGTTATGTGAGGCCAACATTAAAAGTTGTGCTTCCAAAATCGCTTCCGGACCTAAAGGTAAATGCACTGCCATTTGATCACCATCAAAATCGGCATTAAAGGCTGTACATACCAATGGGTGCAATTGGATCGCTTTCCCCTCAATCAATTTTGGTTGGAAGGCTTGAATACCCAATCTGTGCAAAGTAGGCGCACGGTTTAGCAATACGGGATGCCCTTTAAGAACATTCTCCAAGATATCCCAAACCACTGGCTCTTTACGATCTATGATTTTCTTCGCAGATTTAACTGTTTTTACAATCCCTCTTTCAATCAATTTTCTAATGATGAAGGGTTTGTATAACTCAGCTGCCATGTTTTTTGGCAATCCGCATTCAAATAATTTCAATTCTGGTCCAACGACGATTACCGAACGTGCGGAATAATCAACACGTTTACCCAACAAGTTTTGACGGAAACGTCCTTGTTTTCCTTTCAAGGAATCGGACAAGGATTTTAACGGTCTGTTAGAATCGGTTTTTACTGCGGAAGCCTTACGTGTGTTATCAAACAATGAATCTACAGATTCCTGCAACATACGTTTTTCGTTACGCAAGATCACTTCAGGTGCCTTGATTTCTACCAAACGCTTCAAACGGTTGTTACGTATGATGACTCGACGGTAGAGATCATTTAAATCTGAAGTCGCAAAACGACCACC
Organism: Subsaximicrobium wynnwilliamsii; assembly: GCF_007997225.1. GTDB lineage: Bacteria > Bacteroidota > Bacteroidia > Flavobacteriales > Flavobacteriaceae > Psychroserpens > Psychroserpens wynnwilliamsii. Next base: position 32,262 of record NZ_VORM01000024.1, on the reverse strand, counting down.
ATCTAAAGGTACCAAAGGTCTTAATTCTGGCGGAATGATTGGAATGGCCTTCATGATCATCCACTCAGGCTTGTTCTCACGATTGAGGTTAGAGTCTCTAAAGGCCTCAACAACTTGAAGTCTTTTTAAGGCCTCGGTTTTACGTTGTTTTGAGGTTTCGGTATTTGCTTTGTGACGCAATTCGAAGGATAGTTCGTTCAAATCGATCCTTGACAAAAGGTCAATCAAGCACTCGGCTCCCATTTTCGCGATAAACTTGTTTGGATCTTTATCATCCAAATGTCTATTTTCCTGCGGAATGGTTTCCATGATGTTCAGGTACTCCTCTTCTGTTAGGAAATCCAATTTTTGCAATGGCTCTCCCTCAACGTTTTTGGCATCACCTGGTTGGATCACTACATATCTTTCGTAGTAGATAATCATATCCAATCGCTTGGATGGCAACCCTAGCAGATATCCGATTTTGTTAGGTAAAGAACGGAAATACCAAATATGCGCCACAGGCACAACCAAATTGATATGCCCAACACGGTCTCTACGTACTTTTTTCTCGGTCACTTCTACGCCACAACGGTCACAAACAATACCTTTGTAGCGAATTCTTTTATATTTTCCACAAGCACATTCGAAATCCTTAACTGGACCAAAAATACGCTCACAGAATAAACCATCTCTCTCTGGTTTATGTGTTCGATAATTAATAGTTTCTGGTTTTAAAACCTCACCACGAGATGCTGCTAAAACAGACTCAGGCGACGCTAAACCAATGGAGATTTTATTAAATCTCTGTACTGTATTCTTATCTTGTCTTCTTGCCATAATATTATGTGGATTGCGATTTGGATTGCTTTACTGGCGCACCGCCTCGGCTTAATTTATTATTTTATTTATTTGGAAATTTTATTCGCATACGAATAAAATTATTTTGCGGATGCGGAAAATTTTATTTCCGCGTGTACGGACAAGTCGCGACTTGTCCCTACGCGCAAAACGAATAATTTCTTCGAAATTATTCTTCCAATCTAATATCTAACCCCAATCCTTTCAATTCATGCATCAACACGTTGAAAGACTCAGGTAGTCCTGGTTCTGGCATTGGCTCACCCTTAACGATTGCTTCGTAAGTTTTTGCTCTACCTATAACATCATCCGATTTAACGGTTAAGATCTCACGTAGGGTTGCTGAAGCTCCATAAGCCTCAAGTGCCCAAACTTCCATCTCACCAAAACGCTGACCACCAAATTGGGCTTTACCACCCAATGGTTGTTGTGTAATTAATGAGTATGGCCCAATAGAACGTGCGTGCATCTTATCTTCAATCATGTGGCCCAGTTTGATCATGTAAATCACACCGACTGTTGCTGGTTGATCAAAACGATCGCCAGTACCACCATCATATAGATAGGTATGCCCAAATCTTGGAACGCCAGCTTCATCTGTGAATTCGTTGATTTGATCTAATGTGGCACCATCAAAAATAGGAGTCGCATACTTGCGATTCAATTTTTGACCTGCCCAACCCAATACGGTTTCATAAATTTGCCCAATGTTCATACGGGACGGCACACCCAATGGATTCAACACGATATCAACGGGAGTTCCATCTTCTAAGAATGGCATATCCTCTTGACGTACAATACGTGCTACAATACCTTTGTTACCGTGACGTCCTGCCATTTTATCACCAACTTTCAGCTTACGTTTCTTAGCGACATAGACCTTAGCCAATTTGATAATTCCTGATGGCAATTCATCACCAACAGAAATGGTAAACTTCTCGCGACGCAATGAGCCTTGAAGGTCATTTTCCTTGATCTTGTAATTGTGGATCAAATCGGCAACCATAGTATTCAACTGGTCATCGGTAGTCCAAGTACCAGAAGTAAGGTGGGTATAATCATCTACAGAATTCAACATCTTGAGGGTATATTTTTTACCCTTCGGAATGATTTCCTCACCAAGATCATTATAGATCCCTTGAGCAGTCTTGCCGTTTACAAGTGCAAATAGTTTTTCAACCAAGATTTCCTGTAATTCGTCAAACTTTCTGTAATACACATTTTCCAATGCTTCGATATCCTCTTTGTCCTTCGCTCTCTTACGTTTGTCTTTAACTGCTCTCGAGAATAATTTTTTCTCAATAACCACGCCGTGTAGTGATGGAGACGCTTTTAAAGACGCATCTTTCACATCACCTGCTTTATCACCAAAGATGGCACGTAATAATTTTTCTTCAGGAGTTGGATCAGACTCACCTTTTGGTGTGATTTTTCCGATAAGGATATCACCAGGATGAATTTCTGCTCCAATACGAATCATACCACTTTCATCCAAATCCTTAGTTGCCTCTTCGGAAACGTTTGGAATATCATTGGTCAACTCTTCGTTACCTAATTTGGTATCTCTCACTTCCAAGGAATACTCATCGATATGAATAGACGTAAAGATATCATCACGCACTACTTTTTCAGAAATAACGATTGCATCCTCAAAGTTGTACCCTTTCCATGGCATAAAGGCCACTTTCAAGTTACGACCTAAAGCCAATTCGCCTTTCTCAGTAGCATAACCTTCACATAATACCTGGCCTTTTTTCACTTTGTCACCTTTAACCACAATAGGTTTAAGGTTGATACATGTCCCTTGGTTGGTCTTTCTAAACTTAACCAACGGATAGGTTTTCGTATCACTTTCAAAGCTTACACTTGCAGCTTCTTCAGTCCGTTCGTATTTAATGGTGATCTCGTTTGCATCTACATACTCAACAACACCGTTACCTTCCGCATTGATCAATACTCTAGAATCTGAAGCCACTTGACGCTCCAAGCCTGTACCAACAATAGGCGACTGCGGACGCAATAAAGGCACCGCTTGACGCATCATGTTAGAGCCCATCAAGGCACGGTTGGCATCATCATGTTCCAAAAATGGAATCAAGGATGCTGAAATGGATGCAATTTGGTTTGGTGCAACGTCGGTATAGTTGACGTTTACAGGATCAATCACAGGGAAATCACCTTCTTGACGTGCAATGATCTTATCTTCCAAGATCTTACCTTTATCATCAACTTTGATGTTCGCCTGAGCGATCAACATGTCTTCCTCTTCCTCTGCACTTAAATATATAGGTGCGTTCTTGATATCAACAACACCGTTTTCTGCTTTTCTATATGGCGTTTCAATAAAGCCCATTGGGTTTACCTTAGCAAAAACAGACAATGAAGAAATCAAACCAATGTTTGGTCCCTCAGGTGTTTCGATAGGGCAAAGCCTTCCGTAGTGGGTATAGTGAACATCACGAACCTCGAAACCTGCACGCTCTCTAGATAGACCACCAGGTCCTAATGCCGAGAGACGACGCTTGTGCGTGATCTCTGCCAAAGGATTCGTTTGATCCATAAATTGCGATAACTGATTTGTTCCGAAGAATGAATTAATAACCGACGACAAAGTCTTGGCATTAATCAAATCAATTGGGGTAAAGACTTCGTTATCACGAACGTTCATACGCTCACGAATGGTACGCGCCATACGCGCCAAACCAACACCAAACTGTGAAGACAATTGCTCACCTACCGTACGTACACGACGATTGGATAAGTGATCAATATCATCAATCTCAGCTTTAGAGTTGATCAACTCAATTAAATACTTGATAATAGTGATGATATCTTCCTTGGTCAAGACCTGCTTGTCCATACCGATATCCAACCCTAATTTTTTATTCATTCTATAACGACCTACTTCGCCAAGCGAGTATCGTTGGTCAGAGAAGAATAATTTGTCAATGATACCACGTGCTGTTTCCTCATCTGGCGGCTCAGCGTTACGTAATTGACGGTAAATATGTTCAACAGCTTCTTTTTCAGAGTTTGTTGGATCCTTTTGTAAGGTATTGTGGATGATGGCATAATCCCCTTGCTGCGCAGTTTCCTTGTGAAGCAATATGGTTTTAACGCCAGCATCGAGGATTTCTTCGATATTATCCTTATCGATAACCGTGTCCCGATCCAAAACAATTTCGTTACGCTCGATAGAAACCACCTCGCCAGTGTCTTCATCTACGAAATCTTCATGCCATGTGTTTAACACACGCGCGGCAAGTTTGCGATCGATTACTTTTTTGAGTCCAGATTTTGAAACTTTTACCTCTTCCGCAAGGTCAAAGATTTCAAGGATGTCCTTATCACGTTCAAAGCCGATAGCTCTAAATAAGGTGGTAACCGGCAATTTTTTCTTTCTATCAATGTAAGCATACATCACTTGATTGATGTCTGTAGCAAATTCTATCCAAGAGCCTTTAAACGGAATGACTCTGGCAGAATATAATTTCGTTCCATTAGCGTGGAAAGATTGACTAAAGAATACACCCGGAGACCTGTGCAATTGAGAAACGACAACACGCTCAGCACCATTGATGCAGAAGGTCCCGCTTGGAGTCATGTAAGGAATAGTCCCTAAATAAACATCTTGCACGATGGTTTCAAAATCCTCATGTTCAGGATCGGTACAGTATAATTTCAATCTTGCCTTTAATGGCACACTGTAAGTTAGTCCTCTTTCAATACACTCTTCTATGGAATAACGAGGCGGATCAATAAAATAATCCAAAAATTCCAACACGAATTGGTTACGTGTATCTGTGATAGGAAAGTTCTCCATGAAGGTATTGTAGAGTCCTTCGTTTCCCCTTTGTTCTGATTTTGTCTCTAACTGGAAAAAATCCTGGAAGGATTTTATTTGAATATCCAAGAAGTCTGGATAATCAGTTCTGTTTATAATGGAAGAGAAATTTAATCTTTCAGCTGTATTTGCTAACATCTATGAACGCTTTTTTGATTAAAAAAATAAGTTGTTTTTTTATGTACACTTAATATACACAAAAGGGTTTAGGTCATTCCCACCCGATTTTCATCGCGCTTGGAAGACCTAAACCATAATTTGTAGGTTTTTAAAGCTTACTTAAGCTCAACCTCTGCGCCAGCCTCTTCTAATTGAGCTTTAAGCGCTTCTGCTTCGTCTTTAGTAACACCTTCCTTGATTGGAGATGGTGCATCATCAACTAAACCTTTAGCTTCTTTTAATCCTAAACCAGTTAATTCTTTAACTAATTTTACAACTGCAAGTTTAGAACCACCTGCTGCATTAAGGATTACATCGAATTCAGTTTGCTCTTCAACAGCCTCACCTGCTGCAGGACCTGCTTGCATTACTGCTGCAGCTGCTGCTGGTTCGATACCGTATTCATCCTTAAGGATTGTTGCTAATTCGTTTACTTCTTTTACCGTTAAGTTTACTAATTGTTCTGCGAAATCTTTTAAATCTGCCATTTTTCTACCGTTTTAATAATTTTTAAAATATAATTGTTTAAGTGCGTACTTAGTTTGCTTATCCTTCTTTTTCAGATAAGGTTTTAAGGATTCCAGCCAATTTACCACCACTTGATTTAAGTGCTGAAATAACATTTTTAGCTGGAGATTGTAACAAGCCAATGATATCTCCAATAACTTCGTCTTTGGATTTGATTTCAACTAGCATGTCTAATTGCTCATCGCCAATGTAAATCGCTTCTGCAATAAAAGCACCTTTAAGCAAAGGCTTATCGGATTTTTTGCGGAAGTTTTTGATGACCTTAGCCGGAGCATTTCCTGTTTCAGAATACATTACCGAGGTGTTCCCTTTTAAAACTGACGGCAAATCTCCAAACTCTTTGTCTGAAGCTTCCATCGCCTTAGCAAGCAATGTATTTTTTACAACGTGCAACTGTACGTTTGCTTTGTAGCACGCACGTCGTAAATCTGAAGTGCTTCCTGCGTTCAATCCAGATATATCTGCTAAATAGATATTAGGATTATCTGCAAGTTGCGCAGTCAACGCTTCAATTACTTGTGATTTTTCTTCTCTTGTCATTATAATAAAGATTTAACTGCTTAACTTAATTTAGGATCTACTGCAATACTTGGGCTCATGGTGCTAGACATATAAATGCTTCTCATGTAAATTCCCTTGGAAGCAGTAGGCTTCATTTTGTTTAAGGTGGTTAATAATTCCATCGCATTCTCCTTCAATTTATCGGCTGTAAAAGAAGCCTTTCCAATTGGAGCGTGAACGATACCTGTTTTATCCACTTTAAAGTCGATTTTACCCGCTTTTACTTCTGCCACAGCTTTGGCGACGTCCATAGTTACGGTTCCTGTTTTTGGGTTAGGCATCAAACCTCTTGGGCCTAATATTCTACCTAAAGGACCCAATTTACCCATTATGGCTGGCATGGTAACGATCACGTCAACATCTGTCCACCCATTCTTGATTTTCTCAAGGTACTCATCCAAACCAACATAGTCTGCACCAGCTGCTTTAGCTTCCTCCTCTTTATCTGGAGTAACCAAAGCCAATACCTTCATGTCTTTTCCTGTTCCATGTGGAAGGGAAACAACACCTCTTACCATTTGGTTTGCTTTACGAGGATCTACTCCAAGTCGCACGGCCAAATCCACAGAAGCATCAAACTTTGTATAAGTAATGTCCTTTAATAATGTCGTAGCCTCATCAAGCGTGTAGAGTTTATTCTTCTCTACCTTCGCTCTGGACTCTTTTTGTTTTTTTGTAATTGCCATTTCAAAAAGTGTTTTTAGTTAGGGGCTTCGCCACCTTTAACTGTGATTCCCATTGATCTTGCAGTACCTGCAACCATCTTCATTGCAGCATGAACATTAAACGCATTCAAATCTTGCATTTTGTCTTCTGCGATAGCTTTCACTTGATCCCAAGTGACTTTGGCTATTTTCTTTCTGTTCGGTTCCCCAGATCCCTTTTTTACTTTGGTTGCTTCCATTAATTGCACAGCCGCGGGAGGTGTTTTGATCACGAAATCGAAGGACTTATCCTTGAAAACAGAAATCACAACAGGAAGAATCTTACCAGCTTTATCCTGGGTTCTAGCGTTGAACTGTTTACAAAATTCCATGATATTAACTCCAGCAGCACCTAAAGCGGGTCCAACCGGTGGCGACGGATTCGCTGCACCTCCCCGAACTTGTAATTTAACTACTTTACTTAATTCTTTTGCCATTTTTATAATTTTAATGTTGCAGGCCTTTTAATAGGAAGCAAAGACTTGCGCTCTATGTGAATGTAACAATATTAAACTTTATCTACTTGCATATAACTCAATTCCAACGGTGTCTTTCTTCCGAAAATCTTAACCATCACTTCAAGTTTACGCTTATCTTCATTTATCTTTTCTACGGTGCCGTCAAATCCGTTGAATGGACCATCAATCACTTTCACCGTTTCTCCAATGATATAAGGGATCGCTGCGTTAGAATCTGCATCAACCGCCAGCTCATCAACCTTACCTAACATTCTATTAACCTCTGATTGTCTTAACGGCACAGGCTCACCACCTTTAGTCTCACCCAGAAAGCCAATCACATTGGTTATGGATTTGATGATGTGCGGAATTTCCCCACTAAGATTGGCCTGAATCATGATATATCCAGGAAAGTAAACACGCTCTTTGTTAATTTTCTTTCCTTTACGGATTTGAACCACTTTTTCGGTAGGCACAAGCACTTGATCCACAAAATCTTCCAAACCAAGCCTAGTGACTTCATTCTCAATATAAGATTTGATCTTGTTTTCTTGACCGCTTACCGCTCTTACAACGTACCACTTTTTATTTACACTTGTCTCAGACATTCTATTTTGTTCTTTTTTAGGTATTACATCAAGTTGAAATACGCCCTGATCACTTCACTAAAAACAGTATCCACTCCCCATATGATAAGTGAAAAAATGATAGAAAATACAGCCACCAAGATGGTTAAGCGTTGCGCTTCTGGCCAAGATGGCCAAGTCACGTTGTTTTTTAACTCGCCAAAGGATTCTTTAATATAGTTTGCCATTCCTGCCATTTGATTTCTTGTTATTATACTTAGAATGTTCTAAGTTTCGGCTAATTGTTGTTGTTTAAAGCTCAATATACATAAGCAAAAAAGCCTTCAACTTAATTTAGCACGGGTTGAGAGACTCGAACTCACGACACCTGGTTTTGGAGACCAGTGCTCTACCAACTGAGCTAAACCCGTAAATATAAATCAAGGCGTCACACTTTTAGTGAGACACCTTAATCAATATTCTTATATTAAATACTTAATCTAATATCTCAGTTACTTGACCAGCACCTACTGTTCTACCACCTTCACGGATTGCAAAACGTAAACCTACAGTCATAGCAATTGATTGGATAAGTTCAACAGTAATTGTCAAGTTGTCTCCTGGCATAACCATTTCAACGCCATCAGGAAGCATGATGTTTCCTGTTACATCAGTTGTACGTACGTAAAACTGTGGGCGGTAGTTATTATGGAATGGCGTATGACGACCACCTTCTTCTTTTTTCAAGACGTAAACCTCAGCTTTAAATTTAGCATGTGGTGTCACAGAACCTGGCTTAACAATAACCATACCTCTAGAGATTTGAGTTTTCTCAATACCTCTCAATAAGATACCTGCGTTATCTCCAGCCTCACCTCTATCCAAGATTTGACGGAACATTTCAATACCAGTAATAGTAGAAGTCAATTTCTCAGCTCCCATACCGATGATCTCAACTGGATCTCCAGTTTTAGCGATACCAGTTTCGATACGACCTGTAGCAACAGTTCCACGACCAGTAATAGAGAATACATCTTCGATAGGCATTAAGAAAGGCTTATCAATTTCACGTAATGGCTCTTCAATCCAAGAATCTACAGATTCCATCAATTGTAAAACTGTATCTACCCATTTTTGCTCACCGTTAAGTGCACCTAGAGCAGAACCAGCAATTACAGGACCATTATCACCATCATATTCATAGAATGACAATAAGTCTCTAATTTCCATCTCTACCAATTCCAATAATTCCTCATCATCAACCATATCCACTTTATTCATGAATACAACCATACGAGGAATACCTACCTGGCGTCCTAAAAGGATGTGCTCACGGGTTTGTGGCATTGGGCCATCAGTCGCAGCAACCACAAGGATAGCTCCGTCCATTTGAGCAGCACCAGTAACCATGTTCTTTACGTAATCCGCGTGACCTGGACAGTCAACGTGAGCGTAGTGACGATTTGCTGTTGCATATTCTACGTGTGAAGTATTGATTGTAATACCTCTTTCTTTTTCTTCTGGTGCGTTATCAATTTGATCAAATGATCTTGCTTCAGAAAAACCTGCATCAGCTAATACTTTAGTAATAGCAGCAGTTAAAGTTGTTTTACCGTGATCTACGTGTCCAATAGTACCTATGTTAAGGTGTGGTTTTGAACGATCGAAAGTTGCCTTTGCCATGTTTAATTTATTTTAATCTTATTTATATTAGTGTTCAATTTAATTCTTACGAAAAAAAAGAGCCAATGACGAGAATTGAACTCGTGACCTCTTCCTTACCAAGGAAACGCTCTACCCCTGAGCTACACCGGCTTATTGGTTTCAGGTTCTAAGTCTGGGATTCAAAGCGAACCATACCAAACTTACTCTACTGAGCGGACAGCATATCGAAATGCTTAAATCCATAAACAAAGTGGAAGACTTAATGTCCTTGTTTTTGTTGAGCCAACGTTCATGCTTTAAGGCGTGAAGACATTCGGCTTTGAGCGAAAGACCGGGTTCGAACCGGCGACATTCAGCTTGGAAGGCTGACGCTCTACCAACTGAGCTACTTTCGCATTTGATGGAAATTTCTAAAATGAAAATCCCAAATTCCAATATTTTAATGAACGCTTCAAACTTTCGCCACTTGCAACAAAGCTTGAGATTCCTGCCTTCGCAGGAATTTTGGTGGGGAGAGCAGGATTCGAACCTGCGAAGACGTAGTCAGCAGATTTACAGTCTGCCCTCGTTGGCCGCTTGAGTATCTCCCCAAAAGTGATTTCAAAATTTCAAACTTAAAATACCAATTTCCAATCTTGGAACTTAGTGTTTTAAAGAGCCGATGGAGGGACTCGAACCCACGACCTGCTGATTACAAATCAGCTGCTCTAGCCAGCTGAGCTACATCGGCTTTTAAACCTTTTTTATATCACAAAAAAAGTCCGCTATTTCTAACGGACTGCAAATGTAAAGATTTATTTATTTAATCAAAACATTTTTTATAAATTTTTTGTTAAGTATGAGCTCTTAATTTCGCTTTTCGTTTTTTTAGCTGTCTTTCCAAACATGAAACCGCCATATCTGTGCCTTCCTCAAAGGTCTTGCATTGCTTTTTAACCACAAAACTATCACCAGGCACATTTACCCGAGCTTCGAATATTTTGTTTTCCTTATCACTTGTTTTTTGCACTTTCAAATACACGTCTGAATGAATGACCTTATCATAAAACAAATCTAGCTTATCCATTCGTCGTTGGATGAAGTCTATTAACTTTTGATCTGCATTAAAATTTACAGATTGGGTGTTTACCTTCATAATCGTTTATTTTTTTGGTTAGACAAAATTATTTTTTACTCCTAGGGTGCGCTTTTGCATACACCTCTTTCAATTTGGCTATGCTATTATGGGTATAGACTTGCGTAGCAGCCAAACTCGAATGCCCAAGAAGCTCTTTGACCGCATTTAAATTTGCACCTTGGTTAAGCAAGTGGGTCGCAAATGAGTGCCTCAAAATGTGCGGACTCCTTTTTACCTTTGAAGATACTAGACTAAAATAGTCATTTATAATTCTGTAAACAAGCATTTCATAGATTTTAACCCCTTTTTTGGTTAAAAATAAGAGATCAGGATCTTCTATGATCTCGCAATTATTTCTGGCCAAAATATAGCGGTTTAGGCTTGCCACTACAGAGGGCAATAACGGCATTAAACGCTCCTTATTTCGTTTGCCCAAAATCTTGACAGTTGCCGCTTGAAGGTCTAGGTCTCTAAGTTTCAATTGCACCAATTCTATTCTTCGGATGCCGGTGGCATAGAACAGTTCTATAATGGCACGATTGCGAAGCCCCTCAAAACTGGTATCGCCATCGAGCAACTCCAAAACTGAAGCCATTTCTTTTTCCGAAAATGGCACTTGTACCTTCTTGCCTGTTTTAAGCGCTCTGTGCTTACTGAGCGGATTGATTTGAAGCTCGCCAATTTTCTGAAGAAACTTGTAGTAGGAATTGAGTGAGGAGATCTTCCGGTTGATGCTTCGGTTGGAAATGCCACTATCCACCAATTTCACGATCCAATTCCTGATCTGAGGATAGTTAACATCGTCTATAGAAGACGTTTCATATTCCGAAGCTATAAATTCTGAAAAACCTTCTAGATCGCTGCGGTAAGCCTTCAGCGTTAATTCTGAATACTTTTTTTCGAAAAGCAAGTAATCTGAAAAAGCGGATATCGACATGGGCTATACTAATAGAGGATTGAAAGTACGAAGAATTGCTGTTTAAAGAAAGGAAAATGGGAAAATAGAAGACGGAAGACAGAAGACGGAAGACAGAAGACAGAAGACAGAAGTTAGAGGCTAGACGCTAGACGCTAGAGGCTAGGGGCTAGGGGCTAGGGGCTAGGGGCTAGAAGTAATTTCAAAATTTTAAACCCAAATTGAAGCCCGGCACTTATTTTCATAAACCTAATACGCTATTCATACCCATAACCAGTGCGCAATCTGTAATCTAAAATGAAAATTCTAAGGTTTCAAAAGCTGTTTATAAGTAGCCACAAAATAGTGTTGGAATTGAAAACCGAAAAACTAACTCCGCGACTTAAACTGAAACTGCAAATGTGAAAGCAAACTGACCCGCCAGCAAAGTCTCAGGGTTTTATGTGGAATTCAAAGCCCAAATCGTAAATCGTAATTCTCAAATCGTAAATTGAATGAGAATAAACTAAAACTAAGACTAAAACCTAATGCTGAAAAAAGAAAATCCCACTAATCAAGCAGGATTTTCAATTATGAAATAAATACTAAACGTTCTCGATATCTCTCAAACCTTGTACATACTGTGCCTTTTGAACTTGAGTTCTGCGCGCAACGGAAGGTTTCGTAAATTGTTTACGCTCATTTAATGAACGCTTTGTGCCCGTTTTATCAAACTTTCGCTTGTAACGCTTTAGTGCACGGTCTATTTGTTCTCCTTCTTTTATTGGAATTATTAACATAGTGTCTTAACCTCCTCTCTTTTAGAATTTTTAAGGCTGCAAATATAGAACGAAATTTAAAAATTCAAAATAAAATATATAATTATTCAAAGTTCCACTCTTTAACTTTAGAAAAGTTGCTGTCTTGCTGAAAAATATCCACTGGATAATACTCTAAAGTATCACTTCGAAAATAAGCTTTATAAAGCCCTTTCAATCCTATTTTAACTGGGTTTATATCAAATAGAGTGGAATCTGTTTCATATAATATATTTCGTATAAATTCTGAGCAATACAACTTGGTAGAGTCATTTAAAGAAATTGATTTGTCAAAAATGATGTTTTTTGCCTCATAGATCCCTATGAGCTCTTTAAGTTTAGACAAGTTTAAAGAATCAATATGTTTTATTTTCCAAAAGCTCGCATAGAAAATTTTCTCTTTGTCAACATCATAGAATTGTTCTAAACTTTGTTCCTTAAAATCGCTTAAGCTATCTTTAGTTTCTATAACATTATAAACTTGCCAATTGTTATTTTTACTCAGCAACAAACCAACATGAGAACTCAAACTGTCTTTCATGTTAAAATCATTCGCTAAGAATCCTTGCTTTGTATTGGTACCACGGTAAGCAATATATACTTGTGTAGAATCACTTACAACACCCTTCCAAAAAAATGATTTGGGCTTACTGTTACAGGATAGTATCAATACAAAAAGACAAGCTGAAAAACAAAAATTAGTTTTCAACTTATCTTTTACTTCATAATTACAGCGCAAATCCCAAACCAATTTCTATAAGATATACATCATTAATTTGAAATTCCTGCTCGGAACTCTTATAGCTATTTATCAAATCGTTCTTTGTTCTAAGACCAAAATTTATCGAATATCTCGAGTCTTGAAATTTATATTTCGCTCCAAAAGCTACTTGATAACCAAAGTTAAAGCCAAGTCCATTTTCACTATCATCCAGATCATCAGCTTCAATTTCTACTGTTGATTTTAAAAGATAACTTCCATAAATGCCAAAATCGGCATATAAGGATAATTTTTCAGCATCATCGTAAGAAATTCGTAAATTAATAGGCAAACTCAAATAATCATTAGATAAGAATAAGTTTTGGTTTGAGCCATTAGCAAAGTTCGAATTCACGTTGGAAAACTCTAAACCCGTATAGAGTGAAAATTGATTGGACAATAAAAATTCCCTACCTAAAAACACTTCTGCAACCGTTGCGTTAGTCTTAGCAACATCTTCAACCTCTAAAGTACCAAAACCGATTCTGGAAGATAACATCCAATCGCCCTCCTCCACATTTTTATTATCCTGAGCTGACAGAGACTGTAAAAAAAGTATGATGCTGAAAAAAATAATATTTCTTAAGGTTATCATATGTTTATTTATCATTTTTAGATGAACTACCAATGATACCTCCTATAATTGCCCCACCCAAAACGCACCAAACGTTACAAATAAATCCTCCTACAATTAAACCAATAAATGCGCCAATACCAGGACCTGCATCAAGACGCTGCATTGATTGCTGTGAATATGCATTGGCAACAGACAACATTTCCTTTTCTGTTAAGCTCAGATTTCCGTAATTTGGATTATTCTCTAAATCTTCTATCCAATTTCCTTCGGCAATTTGAACCAAAGTAATTTTAGCAAAAGATGTCAAAGCGTAATCGTCCAAAACTTGTTCATAACCTCTATCTAGAACATCAGCATATTTATCCACAACCTCTTCTACTAAAACCATATCAAATTCTCCAGCCTCATAACCAAGCATTACTGCATATTGATCTACTAACTCCTGAGTTATTTCATAATCTGTGCCTTTTGACATTTGTAAATTTTCAAAATTCTGATTGACTAAATCAACTGCTTCAAAAATTTTAGCTGCTTTTTTTTGGTAGTCATCACCAACTTTATTTGATTGTACATTCTCTCCAGAGCAAGAAACTACCGTTGGGATTAAAAACACGAAGGTCAAAAAGATTGCAACCATTTTCTGAGTTTGTTTAATCGTTTTCATTTTATTAAGGTTTTATTGATTAATAGGTCACGAAAATTCAAAAAACTTCCCAGAATAAAAAAAAAAAACTATAATTAACAAAATATTAACAAATATGACTACTTGTTGCTCAGTTAATTACGGTTTTCCCGTAACTCCCTAAAGTGTTTTCCTACAAAATATGATTTTAAATTTCTTATTCCTTAAACAATGACGCCCGTTTACTCAAATCGCTAATGAGTTGCTCATCTTCTTCACTTTCCAGTAGAATATTGTAGTTTTCCCAGAAGGATTTGTTGTAGGGTTTTGCTGAAAATATATCGTCATCCCATTTTTGTTGTCGTGCTTCGGCGAGTTTGTCTTTATCCAAAACAATTTCAGAAAACAGGATTTCCTGGACCGTGTAATAATAACGTTCTTCTTTGTTGTAGCGCGCTTCTTCTGCCTTGGAGATTTTTTGAGTTGATTTAATCCCGACGTTTACCAACTTAGGAGTTTCATAATAAACATAATTGGGGTACATTTTATCATCGTACTCGATATAGGTAATGACCAATTTATGATTTACCGTGGTATCGAATAAGCGCTTGCTTCGCACCTTCTGCGCATCGGAAGCTGCCTCAAGCTCATACTCCACCTTCTTGATGGCGTAATTATCATAATAAATGTACAACCAGCCTTTTGGGGTGTAACCTTCATTAAAAATACCTTCGGTGTCTAAACCAACGAATTGTTCTCCACCCTCGATTTGAATTTTGTAGAGTTTGCGATCATTGTCCACCAAAATAGTATCCAATTCGAATTGATGTTTCTTGAGCATGTCCTCCCCAAAAAGTGCCTTGGGATCGTTTGCGTTTCGCACGAGATTCAGTTTGCCCTCGAACAGATTTTGGAGTCCGTTGACGCGTTCATCGTTCCATTTGATGGCTTTTACCAATTGGGCTTTGCTTAAGTTTCTACGGTTAACGTCCTTTGGTTTTATTCGAGAACGTGCACTGGTTTGGTTGGTGTAAGCCACATAAGAAAAAATGCTATCCACGTCGCGCAAATCGTAACTTTTACGCATCTGGTCCACATTTATTTTGAGTTCTTCGGCCGATTTTGAGCCATAGCCAGAATCATAAACCGTAATGGCACTTTCGATAAGCCATTTAAACTCCAACTTGTTGCGCTCCTTATGTCTTAAAAATCCTTTCTGAAGGTACGCGGAATCGGGCATATTTACCACCAGCTTTTCAATGGCCTTCAAGACAATATCATTGCCAGTCTTGGGACGGGTTTCTGCCACAAGCAAAATCTCGTCCAAACTTGCCACATCTTCCTCTAAATAAATCTCGAAGGAATTGTCAAACTCATCAACTGGGACCTTATAGCTCTTATAGCCAATAGAGGAAATCACGAGCGTATCTGTCGCAAATTCATTGGGCACTTGCAATATAAATTTTCCGTCGGAATTACTTACGGTTCCAATGGTGGTTTCCTTGACATAGATGCTCGCACTCTCAATGGGCATCAAGCTCGAAAAATCAACGATCTTGTTCTTGACCTCGGTTTGGGAAAAACTCAAGGCTGTTGACAGCAAAATCAAAACAAGAAGTGTTTTTTTAATGAAAGTAGGTTTCATAGTTGGAGGATTAGGTTGCAGCTTTATAAGCTTTCTTATGGATAATCATATTGGTAAATTGTTGAGCCACTAAAAAAGGAGTTCCGTCTTTATTAAGTCATATTTGTTTTAACAAAATAAAGACCTGTGAGGTTTTAAAAACCTGACAGGTCTGAAATATAAAACTTTTTAAACTAAGCGACAATGATTTAAGTCGCTGGCTTGTAATCTTTCTTGTCGATTAGCATTTTGGCAAATTGAAAAAAATGTTCGCCAAAATGATAATCATTGAAATTAGGTCACTGGTTTGTAGTCTTTCTTGTCGATTAGCATTTTGGCGAATTGAAAAAAATGTTCGCCAAAATGATAATCATTGAAATTAGGTCACTGGTTTGTAGTCTTTCTTGTCGATTAGCATTTTCGCGAATTGAAAACAATGTTCGCCAAAATGATAATCATTGAAATTAGGTCGCTGGCTTGTAATCTTTCTTGTCGATTACCATTTTGGCGAATTGAAAAAAATGTTCGCCAAAATGATAATCATTGAAATTAGGTCGCTGGCTTGTAATCTTTCTTGTCGATTAGCATTTTGACAAATTGAAAAAAATGTTCGCCAAAATGATAATCATTAAAATTAGGTCGCTGGCTTGTAGTCTTTCTTGTCGATTAGCATTTTGGCGAATTGAAAACAATGTTCGCCAAAATGATAATCATTGAAATTAGGTCACTGGTTTGTAATCTTTCTTGTCGATTAGCATTTTGGCAAATTGAAAACAATGTTCGCCAAAATGATAATCATCAAACTAGGTCGCTGGCTTGTAATCTTTCTTGTCGATTACCATTTTGGCGATAATCTCTCTCAAGATTTCTGAAGTGCCGCCGCCGATGGGGCCCAATCGACTGTCTCTGGAAAGTCTTGCCATTGGGTAATCTTCCATATAGCCATAGCCGCCCAAAAACTGAAGACACTGGTAAATGACCTCATCAGACATTTTGGTGCACTGCAGTTTGGACATGGTCGCTTCCTTGACCACATATTCGCCCTTATTCAAACGATAGGCCACAGAATAATTGAACTCTTTACAGATCTCCATTTCGGTATATAAATCGGCAATTTTATGACGCAGTGCCTGAAATTTATCAATCGTTCTACCGAAGGCTTCACGTGTTTTCATATACTCCAAAGCATATTCCAAGGCAAATTCTGCTCTTGCGTGTGCATTGATGCCCATGATCAAACGTTCGAGCGCGAAATGTTGCATGATGTATGGAAAGCCCATATCCTCTTCACCCATTAAGTTGGAGGCAGGGATAGTGACATTGTCAAAAGCAATCTCCCCAGTATCGGAAGCTCTCCAACCCAACTTATCCAATTTGGTTGCTGAAATTCCTGGGGTGTCGCGATCAATCACAAATATACTAAGGCCCTTATTGCCCAACTCTGGTGAGGTCTTAGCGGCAACCACCAAGTAATCACTCAAAACACCATTGGTAATAAAGGTTTTGGAACCATTGATGACATAGGTATCACCTTTCTTAACAGCAGTGCTGCGCATTCCTGCAACGTCACTACCACCAAAAGGTTCGGTTATGCAAAGACAGCCAATCATATCGCCAGCGATGCTAGGTGCCAAATATTTTTCCTTGATGGCTTGGTCGCCTTCTTTATTTAAATGGGTCATGGCCAAATAAGCATGCGCCCATATAGCTGCTGCGAAGCCACCAGAATTTATTTTTTGAAGTTCTTCTAGCAAAATAACTGTATAAAAAAGGTCTAGATCGAGACCACCAAATTCCTCAGGATAAGGAATACCAAAGAAACCCATATCACCGAATTTCTTCCAAATGAAACGTTCAATGTGGCCTGTTTCTTCCCATTTATCAATGTGTGGGACGACCTCTTTCTGTAAAAAATCTTTTAAACTCTGTCTAAATAATTCGTGCTCCTCTGTGAAGTACCTACTGTCCATATCTTGCAATTTTTTTTAATTCAATCAAGTGTCAAATATAACCTAATTATCTCAAATTTCCCGATGGGAAACTCCTTAACTTTTGTTAACTCTTCCAACGAGTTAAAGCCTTCACGCAAGATTCTGGATTCAATGATCTGCTGTGCGATCTCATAATCAATATGGGGAATGGTCACTAATTGATCCAAGGTTGCAGTATTGAGATTTACGGTTTTTATGGGCATTGCAGACTTTACCGTAAACTCGTTGAGCACACGCTCAATAACTTCTGGTGATAGACCATAGACCTCTTTTAGCTGCACGTCGGCAATGAATTTACCGCCCAAACGGGTTCTAAATTCGACTATTCTCACAGAAAGCTTCTCACCAATCCCATTGACTTTTTGCAATTGGGCTGCGGTTGCAACGTTCAAATCCACTTTTTGCTGAAAACTTTTTGGTTTGACCGCACTGGAATAGCCGTAATCGGGTTTTGGCTTCGGATTGGTAACCCATTCGGGAAACTTAAAATTGGGGGATAATACAGCCAGTAGGGAATCGGAAACTTGTGTGACACGTTGAAAGTCTTCCGCAGAATTAATCCACTGATTAGTACTCCTAAAATTGAGCAGGCGATCTATTTCAGCATTACTCATTCCAAGGGAATACCCCTTGAAATCTGTAATGTAATTGGGATTGAACGGATAGATTTTCGGTTTGGCCGCTTCTTGCTTCACCAATTTAAGCGAATCCACTTCCGCTTGAAACAACTCTAAATCTGTTGGGTTGGGCTGGATCTCTTCCGAAGAAAAATCTATGAAAAAATAGGCGCATTGGGCAATAAGGATGAGCAGTAACAATAAAAAAATCCCACTTCTCTGTTTTCTAGTAAACTGGAAGTGGGATTTCATAAGATTATAATTTTACTTAATGCTTATCTGTAAAATCTGTTGCACCATCATCAATGGCCTCACGTTTGGTCTCGATGGCTTTATAGTATTTCTTGAGTTCCTTTTTAATGACTGGAGACAATAATACAACTCCAATAATATTAGGCACGACCATGGCAAAAATCATGGCATCGGAGAAGTTGATTACCGCTCCCAAACTGATTGAAGCGCCAACGACTACGAAGAACAAGAATAATACTTTGTACACTAGGTCTGTGATTTTTCCTTTTCCAAAAAGGTAAACCCAACCTTGCATCCCGTAATAAGACCATGAGATCATTGTGGAAAACGCAAAAAGAATAACCGCTATTGTTAATATTATGGAGAAATGCGGGATTACCGTATCGAAGGCTTGGGCTGTAATTTCAACACCTTCTGTAATCTCAACACCGTATTGCATGAACTGTCCGTCAAAATTGGTAATTACAATCACCAAAGCCGTCATGGTACAAATCACGACCGTATCTATAAAAGGCTCCAATAGCGCAACGATACCCTCACTTGCAGGATACTTTGTTCTAACTGCCGAGTGGGCAATTGCTGCAGAACCAACGCCTGCCTCATTAGAAAAGGCGCCACGGCGAATCCCTTGAATCATCACACCAATCAAACCACCGGCAATGCCCAATCCGGAAAAGGCACCCTGGTAAATCAATACGAAGGCATCGTCAATAAGATGCCAGTTTGCACCTAAAATGATCAAAGATGCCAAAACGTA
Source organism: Subsaximicrobium wynnwilliamsii (assembly GCF_007997225.1). Taxonomy (GTDB): domain Bacteria; phylum Bacteroidota; class Bacteroidia; order Flavobacteriales; family Flavobacteriaceae; genus Psychroserpens; species Psychroserpens wynnwilliamsii. The sequence goes on along the minus strand of NZ_VORM01000024.1, from coordinate 12,907 downwards.
GATGCCAGCCATAAATGGCACCACTTTTTCAGTGACTTTGGCGATTCTCTTAATACCACCAATAATGACCACCGCTACCAAACCAGCCATGACAAGACCAAAATAAAGTCCTGCATTACTGCCTTCCAATTCAAAAAGTTTCACAAATTGTGCTGCCGCTTGATTGGCTTGGAACATGTTACCGCCTCCAAACGAACCACCGATAACGAAAATGGCAAACAAAAAGGCCAAGACCTTACCAAAACCGCCCATGCCTTTAGTCTTGAGTCCTTTGGTTAAATAGTACATGGGGCCACCGTAAACGGTACCGTCTTCGCCAACATCCCTGTATTTAACACCCAAGGTACACTCGGCAAATTTTGAGGCCATCGCTAAAAGTCCAGCCACGATCATCCAAAAGGTTGCTCCTGGGCCACCAATGGACAATGCCACCGCAACACCAGCAATATTCCCTAGACCAACCGTTGCTGATAATGCAGCCGTTAGGGCTTGGAAGTGACTCACTTCGCCATCGGCACTATCATCTCTTATGGTCTCAATAATATTCTCACCTTCATTTTCTGTTTGATCGCCATAAAGGGTATCTACTCCATGCTTTTCAATGTCCTCATATTTACCACGAACCACTGCAAAGGCTGTTGTAAATCCCGTGACGTTTATAAACTTAAAATAAATGGTGAAAAAGAGTGCACCACCTATCAATACAATAAGCACCCAAGGAATACTTGCATAGGGCGCTTGTGCCATTAAAGTCACACTAGGATTTGACGACATATCGCTGATGGGAATGACAAGACTGTTCTCATCGCGTATCGTGAGATCATTGCCGCTCTCAATCGTTATTAGCGTCGCTATTCTATTGCTTGGCAGTCTAATCCCGGTAATATGGACCGTATCGTTTTCAACGGTCTTGATGTATTTGACAGGGTCTTCTTTAGTAAGGTCCAACGAAATTTCCTCGCTTATTTCACCGAAAGGAATTTCAGCAAAAATACCATCAACAAACCAACCGGTGTAGTTCTTGAAAGTGGCATCTATTTTTTGGGAGGTGCTAAGCTCATCTTTTTGTAAATCGGTTTCTTGGGAAAATATTAAAATGGGTAGAATTGCGATGAAAATGGAAAGAAGATATTTCTTCATTTGTGATTGGTTTAGTTATTTAGTAATGTTAGTTGCTTTTTCGCCGCACAAGATGCTAAAAAATTTTTGAAATTTTAAGGATTGCCATGTTAAAATGAAAATGCATTTTAGCCAATATCATATAAGGAATTCAACTTTTGAATCTGTTCTGGTTTACCCAAGACGATGATTTTGGAGTCTGGCACCAAACTTTGGTCGGCTTCGGGGTTCACGATGTACTCACCATTTACATCTTTATAACCTATGACCGTACACCCGGTTTTACGTCTCAAGTCCAAATCTTTAATGGTTTTGATGCTCGAGGCATTGTATAGTTTTTCTATTGGCACTTCCTCAATATTGATATTTGATTTTCCCACGATGGCAAGGTTATCGATAAACTCAATCAAATCGGGCACCACCACCAGAGAGGCCATGTGGTCGCCGCCAATACGATCGGGCAAGATAACGTTGTCGGCACCCGCAAGCTTCAGCTTTTGGTAAGAGGTTTCCTGTGAGGCACGACTAATAATGGTCAAATTGGCTTTCATCTGTCTTGCGGAAAGCACCACAAACAAATTATCGGCATCATTGGGCAAGGCCGTAATTAAGGTATTGGCACGGGCAATGCCTGCTTGGATTAGAATCTCATCCTCATTGGCATTTCCAAGGACAAAGGGAATTTCATCTGTTTGAGACTTATCCATAAGTTCCTTATTCTTTTCAATGATCACAAAGGTTTTTCCGTAGGCCAACAATTTTTTGGCAGCCTGTTTCCCATTTCTTCCGTAACCACAAATAATGATATGGTCACTAAAGCCATCTATCCTTTTTTGCATTTTTCTCTGTTTTTGTTCTTCAAAATTGTTTTTACTCAAAATATATTCAGTAATCACGGTAATCGCATACCCCAAAACGACCACGCTCGAAAGGATGAGAAAGATCGTAAAGAGTTTGGCGTTCGCATCTAATGGTTGTACCTCTCCATAACCCACCGTAGTGATGGTAATAACGGTCATGTAAAGCGCATCGATCCATGAATAATCAGATATGACCCGGAAGCCCAAAACGCCAATCACGAGCATAAGCACCAACAAAAAAAGTGCGGTGTAAAGCTTTACTTTAAAAAATCGAACTAAGGGATTCATAGGCTATAGGTCAAAAACAGAGCTGCGCTTGGTATATACAATATCCTTGATGCGCATCCAAAACGCAAAGAAAAGGTACAATGTAAAGCCAAAACCCAAAGTCACAAAAGTGAGGTACATGAAAGTGGTCCTAACCACCTTCGCTCTAATCCCCAAACGGTCTGCGATGCGTTGGCAAACGTAATAGCCTCGTTTTTGAGAGTAATATAACATTTTGTAAAACCACTTCATGCTGCAATTTAGGTTTTAGTTAACGAGTGTTAAAATTTATTTTCCTAAAAGTGAATTGCCAATGGCACATCGCAAACATTGATTGGTATCACAATAATTGGTTTTAAGCTGAATCAATGCCTGTGAATCCATGGCGCTGCTCGCCACAACTTTTAGGCTATTGAAGCCTTTGCTAATGCTGTTTTTCTCGGCCTCAATTTCTGAAATCAATTCAGAAATCTCTTGCACCACAGATTGCCCTTTATGCCTGGCGTAACTGAATTTTATAGGAAGAATCGTATTGATGACCAGTAAATCCACAAAGGCTTTGGTCAATTTTTTAGCGGAAGCTTTAGAACATTTGCTGAAGGTGTAATGGCTTTTCCAAAATTCGGAAGTAGTCACTTCAAACAGTTCATAAAAATCGGCCATGCTCTTGGCAGCAATGAGCTCTGATAACAAATGTTGCTCTTTATGATAAAGCATGGCCAATTGTGACAGGCGTATTGTTGGAAAATTAGGCGGTCGCAGTCTGAAAAACTGAAAGGGCATCACGTGTGAGTTCTCCAACTGAAACTTTTGTTTCAAGAATTCGTACTCCTTTTGCAATGCTACTTGGTAAGATACATCGGTAGCATGTTCCAAAAGTCCGGCCTGACCGAAAAACAAGGCCTCTAAGGCCATTTGTTTGTTTTGGGTTTTTCTAATTACCGAGAAATCCATGGAACTCGCCATGCTCAAAAAGGCCTCTCCATTGACTTTGAGTCCGAAACTTTTCGCCAGCAGTTTAAATAACACCGCTTCCCAATCATTTTTTGAAGCGGTCAAAAGCGCCTCCACCCGATTCGCCTTAACTTCCAAGCGTTCAAAATAAAGACGCTGCAACCAATTGGAAATGATGAAATCATCAACCGCTGCAAAATCGGTTTCGCAATTGATCCATTGGTGCTTTGCGGAAAAAAGGCGTTTGTAATTTTCAAAAACGCCTTGGTTGATAACTTGTTTGAGTTCCAGGGTGGGAATTTCAGAATTGTCTTTTCTGAATATGTCTGAATCATGCTCATACACCACATGCAAAATCACGTTATCATAGGCCACATCCTGCTCGTGGTGGTGGGCGTACCAATCGCTGCTCTTGATATGGATCTCTACATTGCCAGCCCATAGTTGATCGCCAATGCTCAATTGCGCATTGAAAAAATCGGGGCCTGAGTTGTAGTTATGCCGTCCTACCGAAACAATCCGGATGGGCTGCTGCTTGCTTGTCTTGAGATTGAGCACGTCTATTTTTTTGTGTTTCCAGACGTAATGTAGAAAATCCTCTTGCATGATTAAATATAATCATTTCGTCTAAGATTCTCACGCAAAAAGCTTTAACGGTTTTTTTTGTTGGCATTGGTTTCAAATTTTGTAAATTCATCAAAAGGAATTCCACTTGAAAGCACTTCTACTCGTATTAACTTTAATAACCATTTCAACTATGACACTTTTTGATTTCACCCCCAACGCTGATGTTTCCAATTGGAAAATTATTGATGACGTTGTGATGGGCGGTCGCTCTAACGGCGATTTTAAGCTCAACGCCAAAGGTTACGGAGAATTTTATGGACGCATCTCTTTAGAAAACAATGGCGGTTTCTCATCCCTACGCTACAATTTCAAAACAAAGAGCAGCAGCGATTTTTCTAAATTCATATTGAAAATCAAGGGCGATGGAAAAAACTATCAATTTCGCGTGAAAACCAATAGAAGCGACGATGCCTCTTATGTCTTTGAGTTCGAGACTACCAAAGAGTGGATGACCATAGACATCCCATTTAATAAGATGCAACCACAATATAGAGGCCGCAAATTAGACCGCCCCAACTATCCTGGAAAAGAAATGGAAGAGGTTACTTTTTTAATTGGCAACAAAAAGGAGGAGTCCTTCATGCTACTCATGGATTGGATAAAATTGGAATGAAAACCTTTAAATTTCGGCTGCAGTTACTTCGCTTAACTTGAGATAATGGTTTCTGCCAAAAGTTATAAAATATAACGGATAGCAAAATGTAAGCACTGTGCCCACTATCAAAAAATATAATTTCAAATCAAAGACATATTTGCCAATCAAATAAGAACCAAAAAAGAGGAGCATAACAATCCCAGCTACAGAACCGTATTTGAACCCAGCCAATGCTAAGGTTTGAGTTTGGGAGTCTTTGAGGTCAATGCTTTTTATCTGACTTCCGCACCAATCTATTTTTGCAGATACTTCATGCCGGCCAGCTAACACCTCGTAGCTTTGTGATTCGCCATTGGCTATGCTGCCCACCCTAATACCATCAATATAGACGCCTATTTTTCGGGCTTTATTGTTCGTTTCAGATTTGCGATTTATGGTTAGTTTGGGCATCGTCTATAAATTTCGATTCAATCTTTTGATTCTACAATGGCCTTTCCCTACTTAGGCCTTTTAGAACTAGGACCAAAAACAAGGATGCCCTAAAACAATATTCGTCTATACACTACTATTTCGATAGCCTATTTAAGACGCGTCCTAGGTAATAAATCGTTTCGTCCTATGTAGACCATGATAGTATGAGCTAGGTAAATTAGATGTCTACGCCAGAAATAAGGATATAACCAGAGGTACTACTCTATAAATCCTTGGGCACGCATCCAATCGTTGTTGTAGATTTTCCCTACATAACGACTCCCATGGTCATGGAATAGGACCACCACCACGTCATCTTTGGTAAAATGTTCCTTTAATTGCAGCACGCCCTTAATGGCCGCTCCTGCACTATTGCCCAAGAACATGCCTTCTTCACGTGCCAATCTTTGGGTGTAAACAGCAGCATCTTTATCGGTTACCTTAGTAAACCCATCAATAACCCCAAAATTAACGTTCAGAGGTAAAATATCTTCGCCAATACCTTCGGTAATATAAGGATAGATTTCATTTTCATCAAAAATACCGGTTTCGTGATACTTCTTAAATACCGAACCATAGGTATCAACCCCCCAAATCTTGATCTTGGGATTTTTCATCTTAAGGTAAGAGCCCACCCCTGAGATGGTTCCACCAGTGCCCACACCAACTACAAAATGGGTCACTTTGCCGTCGGTCTGTTCCCAGATTTCTGGACCAGTGCTCTTAAAATGTGCAGTACAGTTACTCGGGTTATCGTATTGATTCACGTACCAGGAATTTGGGGTCTCCTCGCCCAAACGCTTGGAAACGGAATAATAGCTTCGTGGATCGGTAGGCGGAACATCATTTGGACATACCACTACCTCTGCACCCACAGCCCTAAGAACGTCCATTTTTTCCTTGGATTGTTTGTCACTGATCACAAAAATGCATTTATAGCCTTTCACGATTGCCGCCAAGGCGAGCCCCATTCCGGTATTGCCAGATGTGCCTTCAATGATGGTGCCTCCTGGTTTTAGGCGACCGTCGGCTTCGGCATCTTCAATCATTTTGACAGCCATGCGGTCTTTTACAGAATTCCCTGGATTAAAGGTTTCGTATTTTGAAAGCACCAAACATGGTAATTCGGCGGTCAATTTATTGAGCTTCACCAGTGGCGTGTTGCCAATGGTTTCTAATATGTTTTCTGCGTAGGTCATTTTTATTAAATCTTTTAGTACTTAATTGTGCTGTGTTTCAAATCAACAACAGCAAAAATATCAACTTGCCGGTGTTTAGCGTTCGCAAAATTAGTGAAATCTCAACGCGCGACGTACAAATTGGCATTTTTTTGAGGATAATCGCTGCTAGCAAGGCATAAACATGCTTGTACACTACAATATTAGGCAGTCATTTATTGGCAACAGACGCCTGTCGAAAACATCCAAGGCGCATCCAAGTACCGTAGCGAAGTCTATCATTAGATTTTATCCGCCCACTTTTCTTGCGTTGCGTCTTAACCCTAAAAGATCCAAAATCAGGAATTCTAAAATTAAACAAGCAAAATGGTCAAACCAGTGATTTTAGAAGCGTAAAATAATTGTGAATAACAGCTAAACTTTCAAAGAGCGCTCTTGGATTTCCGCCTTAGGGACCTGCCTTCCGGCGGGCAGGCGGCAGTGGCATCCTTTATAGGCCGCCATAAAACGCAGTGGTATGGCTGCCTAAAAAGATATGACGAACAGCCCGACGCTTGGGCCACTTTTGGGTGGGCAAGGGTAAGGCCCGAAAAAAAAGTATTAAGTACGCTTCGCTTTGAGTACAAAGAATAAAGACCGGAGACTGGAGACAGGAGACTGGAGACTGGAGACAGGAGACAGGAGACCGGTGACTGGAGACCGGAGACAGGAGACTTAATTATAATGCCTATTGAAATCGCATCGCTTTTACTGGAGAAATCTTGGTAATAATATACGAGGGAATCAGCATCATTGCCAAACAGGCCACAAAGGTGCCCAGGTTTAAAAGCAGCAGGTAATCCCAACCAATATGTACGGGAATCACGCTGACGTAATACTGTTCAGGGTTCGGGAATTTAAGGATTTCGAAGTATTGCTGGGCAAAGAGAAGCGCCAAACCTATTAGGTTGCCCCAAAACAGCCCGAGACCAATAAGATACGTGGCGTTGATCAAGAATACTTTTCTAATGCTCCAATTGTTGCTACCCAGTGCCTTTAAAACACCAATCATTTGGGTGCGCTCCAAAATGAGAACCAAGAGCGCAGTGATCATGTTGATGCCAGCCACGATGATCATGATGGCGATGATGCCATAGGTGTTATTGTCGAAAATCTTGATCCATTCAAACGTGGTTTGGAATTTCTCCTCTATATTTTGGGTGTTTAGCAGTGGTGGGATGGCATTGCGAATTTCGGTTTCCTTTTGAAATAACTGGCTAAAATCATCCAGAAAAATCTCGAAATTCCCAACTTGGTCTTTTCCCCATTTATTCATGCGTTGGATGTGCGCCAAATCGCCAATCATAAAGGTTTTATCTATTGTGTTGAAGCCAGAATTGAAAATGCCCACAATCTTAAAACGTCGCTGAAACGGAATCTCTTCAATACTTTCCTTGCCAAAAACGGTTTGAAAACTATCGCCCAATTCAAACTGTAAACGGTTGGCCAGATAACTGGAAATGACCACATCGCCACTGTAACCTTTTCCATATTTTGGCAGTTGCCCTTCCACTAAAAAATCCTCAAGATAAGACCAGTCGTAATCTGCACCAACCCCCTTGAGCACAATGCCTTCAAAATCGGTCTCTGTGCGAATCACTCCAAATTTTGTTGCTACCGCCTGAATGTGCTTGATGCCTTCTACGGAAGTGAATTTCGGATAAAAATCCTGGTTCGTGGAAATGGATTTAATGGACTCGTTGGAAATATTCCCGTCGTATTTTGAGATAGTGATGTGACCATTAAAGGCCACCACTTTTTCTCGAACCTTTTTTTGAAGGCCGAGCCCTGTGGCAATGGCAATAAGCATTACAACCATACCAATAGCGATCGCGGAAATCCCAATTTTTATAATTGGTGCCGAAACACTACTTTTATACGCTTTACTGCCAATGATACGTTTGGCTAAAAAAAACTCGAAATTCAAAATTTGCTATGCATTTATCGAAATCCAAAAATAGGGTTTTCCCTGTAATAATAGTGCTGCTTTTAGTATTGATTTCCTGCGGGAATGGTTCTAAGTCTGCGGCCCAGAATACGAAAGCTGAAAATGAAAGCAGCAAGACCGAAACCACAAAGTTGGAGTCCAATATCGTGGTTGCTGCCAATAGAACTGAAGCTTATTTGCCAATGCTCAAAGGCAAGCGGGTAGGTATTGTTGCCAATCAAACCTCGGTTATTTTTGCTGAAAACAAAGCCACGGGAACCCATTTAGTGGATTCGCTGAAGCAACTGCAAGTAAACATCAAGTGCGTATTTGCGCCAGAACATGGCTTTCGTGGCGAAGCCGATGCTGGCCAGTTGATTACCGATGGCGTTGACCCCAAAACCCAACTGCCCGTGATCTCCCTTTACGGAAACAACAAAAAACCAACGCCGAAGCAATTGGAGGGCATTGAGCTTATGATTTTTGATATTCAAGATGTGGGGGCGCGTTTTTACACCTACATCTCGACCTTGCATTACATCATGGAAGCCTGTGCGGAAGCAAAAATCCCTTTGCTTATTTTAGACCGACCAAATCCCAACGGTTATTATGTGGACGGCCCCATTCTAGAACCTCAACACAAAAGCTTTGTGGGCATGCATCCCATTCCTGTGGTGCATGGCATGACCATCGCCGAGTACGCGCAGATGATCAATGGCGAAAAATGGTTGAAAGACGGTTTGCAATGTGAACTTTCCATAATACCCATGAAAAATTACAATCATGATAAGCGCTATAGCTTGCCTATTAAGCCTTCGCCTAACTTGCCAAATGACCAAGCGATCAACCTCTATCCCAGCCTTTGCTTTTTTGAAGGCAGCAATGTGAGCGTGGGAAGAGGCACTACCAAACAGTTTCAAATCTTTGGAAGCCCGTATTTGGATAAATCGAAGTATGAGTTTAGTTTTTTTCCCTCCCCCAAACCTGGAGCCAGCAATCCAAAGCATGATGGTAAGCTTTGCTACGGAAGGGATTTGAGTACTCACGAACGTTTGGAGCAACTGGATTTGAGTTTCCTAATTACAGCTTATAAAAATAGCATTGACAAATCGCTGTTCTTCACTGATTTTTTTACCAAGCTGGCAGGCACGAAAACTTTGGAAGCACAGATCAAGGCCGGAAAAACAGAGCAGGAGATTAAAGCCTCCTGGGAAGAAGGACTGGCTGCGTTTGAGAAAACTAGGGAAACGTACTTGATTTATGACTGATGTTCACTGCCGGCAGGCAGGTTCAAGGTTCAAGGTTCAAGGTTCAAAATTCAATATTCAATATTCAATATTCAATATTCAAGGTTGGGATTTTTAGATCTGCACTTTGTGCTTCGTACTTCGTGCTTTTAACTTTTAACTAATTTTTGCGTTGTTGCACTGAAATCCTACTAATCGTAGGGCTTTCCGTTGGGTCTTAGGTGCGTGCTTCTGTAATCGTCTCGGGTTTGCACATGGTCACGGTCTTGGTTGGAAAGATCATAAGGTTGAATGCCTTTGCGTCCACTTTCAAAATAAATACTATTGCTATCAAAAGTTTCTCCATTTTGTGAGCCCTTGGAGCCCGTTCCAAATCTTGAATCCATAGGAATGATTTTGGAAGATAAGCCCGTGGAGGCGAGATCATAATCTCCATCCCCAGATTGCCCAAACCCTTTGGTTGACGTATCCATGAGCCCAGGAGGCCTCGCATTTTGAGCATTGGTGTTTAAATCAAAATCTGAGGCGTTGATGGCCATATCACTAAACTTACTGCTTTGGTTGGGGTCAAGCGACTTTTCATCGGCTCGTTTAAATGCAGCGGCTTTGGGTCTGAAATTGATATCGGCCAGAATAGCTGGATCCTCAATTTTATCGACTGTTTTTATGATATTGTTGAATTTGGATAAGCGATCGACCCGAAAAACGATGATGCGATCTATTTGATAAAACATGACGCTGTAGCTTCCCAAAGGCAAATCGGTAAGTGCAATTTTACCTTTCTTTACCGCTGGCTTGAAATAAAAGGTCTTATCATACTTTTGCTCTTCATTGAAAAACCGAATCTTACTAAACAAGAGATCGTTTTCGAGCAATAAGGAATCACGAGAAACCGAGAGTTCTTCGGTCAAGCGATCAGCTAAAGGGTTTATGTTTTTTTTGAGCAAGGTATGCACATTATCTTGTGCAAAACCGCTGGCACTGAAAAGCAGTAGGCAACCAAGAACAAATAAAAATGGTTTTAGGTTCATAGAAAAAGCATTAAACTTGTTCACGATTGGGGTCATTTACAGTTTTAATAAATACGTCGATTGCTCATATTTGGACTATCAAAAACGTATTTCGGGCAAAATTAAGCATAACATTTCAAGCCCTCAAATTATAGGGTCAAGCATTGGCAATGCAACGACAAATGACCTTTTAAACAGAATTTGAGCATTAAGCCGAAGGCTAATATACACTATATTACTCTAAATCAATTAAAAAGAATCTCAAAATACATTCAAGAAACTAATTTGAATTATTCATACTTATGACTCTATCGGGATAATCGGAAATAATCCCGTCCACATCAAAAGCCAACATACGCAGAATATCGGCTTCCGTATTTACCGTCCAAGGGATGATTTGATAACCCATTTGTTGATATTCTGAAACCCACTTTGCCTCCAGCAATTCAAAGTACGGACTTATAACATCTGGCTCAAAAGACAGCAACTCCAGTTTTTTGGAAATCGATTCGTCTTCATCCACCAGCAGCGCAGATTTTACTGAAGGCGCAGTGGCATGAAACAGTTCCAAAGCCCTCACATCAAAAGACTGCAAGGTGGTTCTCTCCAGAATGCCTTCCGCAGTAATGATCTTTAAAACCAAAGCCACGTAGGCTTCAACGCTTGGCGTAAAAACACCATCGGTTTTGGGGCTGCTCTTGATTTCGATGTTGTATTGAATCTTGTGTCCCGATTGTGTTTCCGCCAAGGCAATCACTTCAGTAAGCAAAGGCTTATATACCTTTTGTTTGATCTGGTTTGGAAATCTCGGGTGAGGCTTGCTTCCGCAGTCATACTTTTTAATGCTATCATAAGGCATTTGATACAAATTGTAGGACAGTTCATTCGCTTCAGTAATTGGTTTTCCAGATAAATCAAGCGCAATCTCATGATTTAAATAGGGTTCATGAGACACGACCACTTTATTATCTGCAGAAATGATAACATCAAGCTCCAAGGTGGTCACACCCAAATCCAAGGCTTTTTGAAAGGCTGGCAAAGAATTTTCTGGCAAGAGACCGCGACAGCCGCGATGCCCTTGAATATCGATTTTTTTCATGGATTTGCAATTAAAAACCATAAGAACACATAAAACCAACACCCTTCTCATTGTTCTGATATCTTAGCATTGGTGGGTTTTCGGTACTTATGAAACGGTTGCTTGAGCAGCGTACTGATTTTTCCGTTGGCCACCTCATCCGGAAAGGTATCAACACCATAAACGATGTTGTCCCGGTCCAATATCATAAAAGTCCCGAAGAGGCGGTCCCAGATGGAGAAAATGTTTCCGAAGTTAGAATCGGTATAAGGCAACACATAATGGTGGTGCACCTTATGCATGTCTGGCGAGACCAAGACATAACTCATAAGCTTATCCAATTGACGTGGCATTTTGATATTGGCGTGCGTAAATTGCGTGGCCACCAAAGATAGGGATTGGTATAAAAACACAATGGCGATTGGGGTGCCCACGATAAAAACACCTGCCAACGTAAACCCAAACCGGATCACACTTTCCAGTGGATGGTGGCGATTGGCAGTGGTGGTGTCTACATTATGATCGGTATGATGCACCAAATGCACCATCCACAGTGGTTTGACCTTATGCTCTACATAATGCGCTAAATACGCCCCAATAAAATCGAGCAACAGCACACCCAGCAACACATAGCCCCATAACGGCAAGTTGGGAATCCAATTGATGATGCCAAAATTATGCGTCGTGACCCAATCTGCAGTGAAAATGAGCAGAAATGCCAAGCTGAAATTAACAACAATGGTAGTCAAGGTAAGGAAAATATTTGGCCAAGCATGCTGCCATTTTTTGTATTTGAAATTGAACAAAGGCAGCGTTCCTTCCAACACCCAAAAAAACGTCAACCCACCCACAAGTATCAAGCTTCTGTGCAATGATGGGATGGTTTCAAAATAGTTGATGATGGATTCCATAGGTCGATTTTTTTATAAAGATACGGAAAAGGGAGATGAAGATGAAGATGAAGATGAAGATGAAGATGAACTTGAACTTAAAATTGAAATTGAAATAAAGACCGAAGACGAAGATGAAGATGAACTTGAACTTGAACTTGAACTTGAATTTGAATTTGAAATAAAGATCGAAGACCGAAGACGAAGATGAATTTTAAGACGATCCCGATAGCTATCGGGAGAAGATGAAGATGAAGACGAAGACGAAGACGAAGACGAAGACGAAGATGAAGACGAAGACGAAGACGAAGACGAAGATGAAGACGAAGACGAAGACGAAGACGAAGATGAAGACGAAGATGAAGATGAAGATGAAGATGAACTTGAAATTGAAATTGAAATTGAAATAAAGACCGAAGACCGAAGACGAAGATGAAGTTGAAGATGAACTTGAACTTGAATTTGAATTTGAAATAAAGACCGAAGACCGAAGACGAAGATGAAGACGATCCCGATAGTGGAGTGTCTACATTTGCTGTGACGAATTTATCTAGTCCGAAAACTATAACTTTGTATTATGAGAAGAAATTTCGACAATGAATTTAAAACAACTGTGGTAGAATTGCTGCAGGCAGGTAAAAGTGT
>NZ_VORM01000023.1 GCF_007997225.1 Subsaximicrobium wynnwilliamsii | reverse complement strand
TTCCGCCCTGCCTACCGGCAGGCAGGCACTTGAGCAATTTTATTTGGTAAATGTAATATATTTTTGATCTCTTAACTGGCGTAGTTTTTCTTTTCCTATTCCAGATTTCCAATATTTCTCTCTTTTTCTAGCTACTTTTCTTTCTACATCTAAAGCTTCAGAAAAAATCAATTTAAAAGGTCGATATGCCTTTGTGGTTCTTTCTCGTCCAGATTGATGTCTTTCGAACCTTTCCTCTAAACTCTCAGTCATACCAACATAGATGTAATTTCTATGAGCACTTGATATGGCGTAAATATAAAACATATTAAAAGAACTATCTACTAAAGCGCGCCTGCCTGTCGGCAGACAGGTCTACCAATTCCGCCCTGCCTACCGGCAGGCAGGCACTTGAGCATTACTTGGTCTGTAATGGACTGCAAAATTATAAAAATTATTATTACCAACAACTAAAAATAACAGCTTTTATACTTTTGGAGTTGAAATAAATTCATAAATTTGCACCTCGTTTAGAGAAAACGTATTAACCTGTTATAACACAAATAATTACAGATGCCCACTGGAGCTACCGAAGCAAAGATTTTTGCATGCACTCAAAGTAAGGAACTTGCTGAAAAAATTGCAGCAAAGTACGGCGCGCCCTTAGGGAATGTGATTACATCCACTTACAGCGATGGTGAATTTCAACCGTCTTATGAAGAATCCATAAGAGGAATTCGCGTGTTTATTATCGGTTCCACCCATCCTGGTCCAAAAAACTTAATGGAAATGTTGCTCATGATCGATGCTGCAAAACGTGCATCGGCCAGACACATTACAGCAGTATTGCCTTATTTTGGTTGGGCAAGACAAGATCGTAAGGACAAGCCAAGGGTGCCAATTGCGGCAAAATTGGTGGCTAAAATGTTGGAAGCAGCAGGTGCAACTCGAATCATCACGATGGATTTGCATGCAGATCAGATTCAGGGCTTTTTTGAGAAACCTGTAGATCACTTGTTCGCATCTACTATCTTTTTGCCTTATCTAAAAAGTTTAAATCTGGATAATTTAACCATTGCCTCGCCAGATATGGGCGGTTCGAAAAGAGCGTATGCCTATTCCAAAGCCTTGGAGAGTGACGTGGTGATCTGTTTTAAACAACGTGCTAAGGCCAACGTGATCTCGCACATGGAGCTCATTGGCGATGTAACCGGGAAAAACGTGGTGTTGGTGGATGATATGGTAGATACCGCAGGCACTTTGACCAAAGCGGCCGATTTGATGATGGAGAAGGGGGCATTGAGCGTAAGAGCGATTTGTACGCATCCTATTTTATCTGGTGATGCCTACGAGAAATTGGAAAATTCAAAATTAGAGGAATTGATCGTGACAGATTCCATTCCGCTAAAACAAAAAAGTGATAAAATAAGAGTCTTGAGCTGTGCCGATTTATTTGCAGGTGTGATGCAAAATGTGCACTACAACAAATCCATTAGCTCTCAATTTTTAATGTAGAAGCCATCACAACGGCTAAAAGGTGGGCAACGAAATGACCAATGAATTTGTAAGGTCTAGTGAAAGATAAATTAACCTGCGATGCGTTTTTTGGAAAGTGGTGTTAATTCACACAATTCAGTCATACAGAGTTAAGTGCAGTGGCCTAAAGTCGTTCACGCAACAACAATGAATATTAATAATAACTATAAATTTTAAAAATGAAATCAATTACAATCAATGGATCTAAAAGAGAAAGCGTAGGCAAAAAAGCAGCTAAGGCCCTACGTAATGCTGATATGGTTCCTTGCGTATTATACGGAGGAGAAGGTAAAAGCACCATGCATTTCGCAGCACCAGAATTAGCATTCTCCAAACTTGTATATACGCCAAGCGCACATACTGTGGAGATTGCTATTGAAGGAGGTGAGACTTATGAAGCTGTGTTGCAAGACATCCAGTTTCATCCAGTTACAGATAGAATTCTACATGTGGATTTCTTCCAATTGTTCGAAGACAGAGAAATTTCCATGGAAATTCCTGTGCACGTCATCGGTACTTCAAAAGGAGTACTTGCTGGTGGTATCTTGCGCAGAAACAGACGTAAGTTAAGAGTAAGAGCATTGCCTAAAAACTTGCCAGATTTCTTGGAAGCAGACATTTCTCCACTTAAAATTGGTGATAAATTATATGTCACTGAGTTGGAAGGAGAAGGCTATGAGCTTTTGCATACCGATAACACGGTAGTTTGTCAAATCAAAACTGCAAGAGCGGTTGTCATTATTGAAGATGAAGACGAAGACGATGAGCTTGAAGAAGGAGCGGAAGGAACAGCTGAAGGCGCTGAAGGAGCAGAAACTCCTGCAGAAGATGCTGAAAGCAAAGAGTAAACCACTTAACAAGTTTATACAAAAAAGCATTCTAGTCCGTTTTGAACCGGGTTTTAGAATGCTTTTTTATTTTTGTCTAAAATCAAATGTCACACATTGAATTTCTTTCGAAAAATTTTCAGTAAAAAAACGACTTCTTTAGAACCTAAAGACCTAGACCCTATGAAAAAATTTTTAATCGTTGGCCTCGGAAACGTTGGTGCAGAATATGCAAATACCAGGCATAACATCGGTTTCAAGATTCTTGATGCCTTAGCGGAAGCCGAAAGTCTAAGTTTCACGACCGAAAAATTGGGAGATATTGGCACTTATAAGTTTAAGGGAAGAACCTTTATCCTATTGAAGCCAAGTACTTATATGAATCTGAGCGGAAAGGCCATCCTGTATTGGATGAACAAGGAAAAAATCCCCTTGGAAAATCTCTTGATTGTGACCGATGATCTCAATCTCCCCTTCGGCACGATTCGGCTTAAAACCAAAGGCAGCGATGGTGGCCATAATGGTTTGAAGGATACCCAAGACAAGTTGCAAACCACTAATTACAACCGTTTCCGGTTTGGGATTAGTGATGAATTCAGTAAAGGCAGTCAGGTCAACTATGTACTGGGCGAATGGAGTGAGGACGAAGAAAAGGACTTAAAGGATCGCCTTGAAAAATCCATAGCCCTTATCAAATCTTTTGGTACAGCCGGCATCAATAACACCATGAACGCTTTCAACGGAACATAAAAAAAGAGAGATCATTGCGATCTCTCTTTTATTTTAAAAGCTGCTGGCTTCAGTTTTATTCAATGATGATCTTCTTGGTGGTTTTTCGGTTGCCATCACTTATAGTTACCAAATACATCCCAGTTTGTACATTGCCTAAACTTAAGGTTTGATTGAAGTTGGAGTTGTTTCCGAAGCGCTCATTAAAAACCTTACGACCTCTAAGATCAAATACATCCACTTGAATGTCTTGATTTGAAGTCGAATTCAGCTTTATGGTAAATTCTCCCTGATTTGGATTAGGGAATAAGCTGAAATTTTCAAACACATTATCTTCAACAGCCAAAGTGGTAAGCACATTTAAGCTATAGTCCTCAACCTCACCGTCAAAACCATTGGAACAAGGTCCAGGATATGAAGCGTATCGTGTGGAGACCCTTAGGATGGTCATGCCAAGTACAGCATCTGCTGGAACGGTGATAGATAACGGAGCGTTTGAAGGCAAACCATCCTCAACATCCTCAGCCACTCCTAAATTATAGCTTTCGTTATCATCAAAAGAACAATTCTGGTTCCAATCAATCCAAGCCAATGTACCTGTTTCGAAATCTCCATCTGTGTTGACTTGCACGGTAAGCTCGTAGGCACTTTCTCTATTCACATCTGTAACTTGCGCTGTGTAGTCACTATATCCAGAAGGTTTAGCCGAGACATTGTCAATAGTGTTAAAAAGAACACGGGTCACACTGGTATCAAAACTATTGTTCGCAACCGAAGCACAGGGGTCATTGTCTATAATTATTGGCAGTGCAACAGATTTGGAAATAGATCCAGCTGTTGCGCTAACTAGTAAATTGTAGGTGTTGGATGCAACCGACGCTAATCCTGAAATTGCCATGGTAAACGAACCATCACTACTCAAACTTGGAGCACTGAAGGTCACATTGGTTCCTGAAGGATTTCCAGTGACGCTAAATGTCGCGTTTTCTGAAAAGCCATTGGAAGTGGCAAAGTCGAGATTAAAAATTAAGTCGTCAACTGAACATTCGTGAGTGTCAAAACTCGTGATATTGATATTAAAGTCTGGAGCTGAAGAAATTTCAAATTCTGGGGACACGGCATAGAAAATATTATCGGCAGCTTCAACCCATAGTCTCGCATTATCAATTTCTGCAACATTGGGCACTGTAATACTTTGGGACCCGTCATTGGGCGTATTTTGCGCTAAAGGTATGAAGGTAGCACCACCATCACTAGAAAACAAGATGTTTACATTTTGGCAATTTATAGGAGCTAGACTAGTTTGTCCAACGACCCAACTGGCAGTCTGTGTAGAACCTGCTGCCCAATTGGGCGGTGTGTTTACCGTAAAGGCAGGCACTTCTTCAACATTAACGCTCATCTCATCAAAACTATTTTGAGGAAATTGACCAACACCTCCCGCCTCTGAGCGATCTCTCACGGTTAGGGCAAAATCCAATTCCCTTGCCACTGTAGAAACAGTTTCCCAAGAGGTATTGTTTGCGGTAATGCTTGGATTTATTTGTGTAAGCTCGCCTGCCAAGACGCGCTCTAATACTGGCATATACCTGTTTGGCGACGTACTTGGTGGTCTGGATCGCCATAGCGCTCCGGTGGTTTTTGTAGGGCCAAAATTGTTCTGTGTTGTTATGCCATTGTCAATCTGTTCCCAGCAATAGGTCAAAATATCAGTACCATCAGCATCGGTTGCATTCGCTTTTAAAATAAATGCAGTCCCTTGAGGGATGCTGTAATTTGAACCTGCATTTGCCACTGGAGCATTGTTTGTGATGGCAGTGGTTATAGCGCAGTCGTTTGGCGCCGTAGTCACATTGTCAAGAATTTGAACTATGGAGAAATAGTGAAAATAAGCATCACTATGATTTTGCACATTATTTGGCCCCGTAATGCCAGCGTAACCCATGATTGTGGTGCCACTTCCTGGCTCGGCATTTACGCCAGCTCCTTCTGACCTGAATGAAAAGGTGTGATTGGCACCCATTTGATGACCCATTTCGTGAGGCACATAATCTACATCAAAGAAATCTGGAAAAAATGGGCCACCATTATTATCGGTAAATAAATGTGCCGAAAAACCACTTCCCTTACCCGCTTGACATACACAGCCAATACAACCAGAAAAACCATTATTGTCATCATAATCAAATAAATGGCCAATATCGTAATCGGCCTCTCCTACTGTGGCAGTCAAGTTGGTTTGTAGTTGACTGGAAAGGTTAAAACCGTAAGGGTCAGTTCCAGAATAAATCAAATCCAAAGCTGGATCATCTTCAGTATCTACCAAAACGTAATTGATGGCCATATCTGTCTCAAACACCTCATTGACTCTATTTAGCGTTGCCACAACCTGAGCCAAGGCATCTTCTTGAGGGCCGCCGTTGCTGGCATTACCATCATCCCAGAATCCTGTAAACTCTGAGGTGGTTGAAATGGCTATTCTATAGGTGCGCAATAATTGATCATTGGCATCGCGATTGTTAGTGTTTTGTAGCATGTTTAGGTCCACATCAACAGCTTCGGTTGAACATTCAAAGCTTTCGATATGGCCTACTCGGGCCTCTCTATTGTACACTAAATATTGACCGTTTGAAAACTTGGTTACCGGTTGAATGAAAAACAGGTCTCGGCCAGGTTCAGAGATCATGGCTTTTAAACCCATAGGCGTTACACTAAATCTTACGCGAGCTTCAGACCTGTCGGTTCTACTGCCTAGATAGGTTTTGATTTCTGGGTGGTTGTTGGCGCCAGCTTCCGAAGAAAAAATAGCGGTTTCGACCACTCTATACTGCTGTAGCTGTCCATCTACACTTGGCAACTCAATCACCACATTGGATTGGCCGTTAGAAGTGCTTCTCAAAGGGGCATTTTGAAGTTGTTGTTTCAACTTGGCGACATTGAGTTGTAAGACTGAAAAGTTGGCTTCATCTAAATGTTCTAAAGTGACTCCTTGGGTCCCGTTGATGAATCGTGTTGCTTCCCAAGTATTGTCTTGTGCCAAAAGTGAAGGTGTCACAAGAAGTATTAGCAATAAATGGATTAATTGTAATTTTGCTCTCATAGTTTTTTAAGAAATTTCGATAATTTTCAGGAAAGTTAAACATTATTCTGTAAGATTTCCCTACAGAATTTCACAAAATTTATTTGCTTATCTCATTTTTCAAGATTTTCCATTTAAAATAAAAAACAATTATTTTCCGCGAAAGTGCCATGGCTGTTTACTTAAACTAAGCTCACTGCAGATTGGTTTTAAAACCAATTCCATAATGTGCTTAGAAAAAAAGCTACTTGAAATATCACGTAAACAGATTCAGTTAAAAACCAAAGTTGTCCTTTTAACTTGATGGAATTATTCTGAAAAAGTAAGCTTCTTTTTAATGTGTCGATCAAAACGCAAGAGCTAATCGGTTTTATGGCATTAAACGATCTTAATTGGCAGATAGTTAAAAAAACACCCTTGTAACAAACCTTAAATTTGGTTCAGATGAAATAATCCCGGTCATTTTTTAGGCAGGTCTTTATCAATCAAAACTTTTAATGGCTATTTTTGTCCCAAATTAAGATCATTCTAGAAATTATCACTTTTGGCTAAAGAACAAAAACACCCAGAAAGCGTTATTACCATTGGCACCTTTGACGGCGTGCATATTGGCCACCAAAAAATCATCAATCGTTTGGTGTCGGTATCCAAGAAAAAGGGGTTGAAGTCTGTGGTACTTACCTTTTTTCCACATCCCAGAATGGTGTTGCAGCCCGATTTTGATCTCAAATTACTGCATACCATAGACGAGCGTAAAAAAATACTTTCAAAATTTGGTTTGGATCAATTGGTCGTAAAGCCTTTCACTAAAGCGTTTTCAAATCTTTCGGCACATGATTATGTGAGGCATATTTTGGTAGATGAGCTCAATGCCAAGCATATCATTATAGGTTACGATCACCACTTCGGAAAAAATCGCAGTGCCAATATTGAGGATTTGAAAATCTTCGGAAAGGAATTCGATTTTCAAGTGGAGGAGATCTCCGCACAAGACATTGAGGAAGTGTCTGTAAGTTCCACAAAAATCAGAACTGCCTTGACGGAAGGTGACGTACAAACTGCCAATGCCTATTTAGGCTATGCGTATTTTTTAAGCGGTAGCGTGATCAAAGGCAAAGGCCTGGGTAAAACCATCAACTTTCCCACAGCAAACCTATTTATTGAAGCAGCTTATAAACTCATCCCTAAGAATGGAGTTTATGTGGTGTCTGCGCATATAGAAGGTAAAACTGTGTATGGGATGATGAATATTGGTACCAACCCCACCGTTGAAACCAAAGATAAACCATCCATTGAAGTGCATTTTTTCAAGTTGGATAAAGACCTCTATGGCCAAGACTTGGTGGTAGAGATTCTCCACAGGTTGCGCGATGAGCACAAATTTGAATCTTTGGAGCAATTGCAAGCCCAACTTGAAACCGATAAATTAAACGCCCATAATCTTCTAGGAATCCATGCGTGATTTTTTATTTAAACGTATCGATAACAGCGCGCTCGTTATTTTTAGGGTTATTTTTGGGTTTCTGATTTTCTTGGAAGCGGTAGGTTCCATTTTTACCGGCTGGATCAAGCGAACACTCATAGATCCCGATTTCACCTTTAACTTTATTGGTTTTGAGTTTTTGCAACCGCTGCCCGGTAATTGGATGTATGCCTATTATGCCATTATGGGCCTTCTGGGTATTTTTGTTATGGTGGGTTACAAATACCGTTGGAGCATGTTGGGTTTTACGCTCATGTGGGCCAGTGTGTACTTAATGCAAAAGTCCTCATACAACAATCATTATTATTTGTTGATGCTGCTAAACGCGATGATGGTGATAGTGCCTGCACATCATTATTTTTCGGTAGATGCCAATAGAAATCCAAGCTTAAGATCCATTTCCATGCCCAATTGGTGCCGGTGGATGTTTATCATTCAAATGATTATCGTGTACACTTATGCCGCAAAAGCAAAAATGTATCCAGATTGGTTGGATCTATCAGTGCCAGAACTGTTGATGAGAAGCAAAAAGGACTATTTTTTAGTGGGCGATTTGCTGCAGAACCGCTGGGTGCACTATGGTCTAGCTTATGGCGGCATTTTATTTGACGGTTTGGTCATTCCGTTATTGCTGTGGAAACCCACCCGGAAATTCGCCTTTTTTGCATCCATCTTTTTTCATCTGTTCAACTCGTTTATTTTTCAGGTAGGTATTTTTCCGTATTTATCCTTGGGCTTTGCACTCTTCTTTTTCGAACCAAAGCTAATTCAGAAACTATTTTTGAAGCGGAAACCTTTTTATTCCGAAGCAGAAGTCATAGCTCCCAAACACGCCAAGCTTTTCATGCTGCTTTTTGTTAGCTATTTTGTCATTCAAGTCGCCTTGCCTTTGCGTCAATACCTATATCCAGACAATGTGCTCTGGTCTGAAGAAGGCCACCGGCTTTCTTGGCGCATGATGCTGCGTTCTAGAAGCGGGAACACCAATTACAGAGTGGTTGATAAAGCCACAAACGAGGTCATTACCATCTCGCTTAAAGATTATCTCACGCCAAAACAAATACGGTCGGTTAGCGCAAAACCCGATGTGATCTGGCAGTTTGCGCAACGTTTGAAATCGGTTTTTGCAGAAAAAGGCATGGATGTGGAAGTGTATGTGAGTTCCTTTGTAAGCATCAATGGGAAGAAGAGCCAACGCTTTATAGACCCCAAAGTGGATTTGAGCGCTGTGAAATGGCATCATTTTAAGCACAACGACTGGATTTTACCCTCAAAACTGGATGAGAATCCGTAGCAAATCCTTAAATTCGCAGGCTTATTTAAGCGTCTGAATGAAAGGGCGTTTATCAAATTTTTAGAACAGATGTTACAAGTTGCATACATTAGAGACCATAAGGCTGAAGTGCTTAAGGGCTTGGCAAAACGGCAGATTGATGCCAGCATGATGATTGATCAAGTGCTTCTTTTGGATGAAGCGCGCCGCGCCACCCAAACCGAATTGGACAATACTTTGGCAGAATCCAATGCGATCTCAAAAGAAATCGGGAACCTTTTTAAATCTGGCAAAGCTGCGGAAGCGAACGAGCTCAAGGCTAAGACTTCCCAACTCAAGGAAGATTCCAAAGCTTTGGGAGAGCAACTCAATGAAAAAGTAAATGCCTTGAATGAGCTGCTTTATAAAATCCCAAACGTGCCTCATCTTGATGTGCCAGCAGGAAATAGCGAAGCCGATAATGAAGAAGTGTATCGTGAAGGCGATATCCCAAAATTACACGCCGCCGCACAACCGCATTGGGAATTGGCAAAAACCTATGACATCATTGATTTTGAATTGGGCAATAAGATAACCGGCGCAGGTTTTCCTGTATACAAAGGCAAGGGAGCCAAATTACAGCGCGCCTTGATTAGCTACTTTTTAGACAAGAATACAGCGGCAGGTTATACCGAATACCAATTGCCACTTTTGGTCAACGAAGCTTCGGGCTTTGGGACTGGGCAATTGCCAGATAAGGAGGGCCAAATGTATCATGTGGGAGAAGATGATTTGTATCTTATCCCAACTGCCGAGGTGCCAGCGACCAATATGTATCGGGATTCGCTATTGGCCGAAACCGATTTGCCAATTCAGTTAACCGGTTACACGCCCTGTTTTAGACGTGAGGCTGGCAGTTATGGCGCTCATGTGAGAGGGCTAAATCGCTTGCACCAGTTTGATAAAGTAGAGATACTACGCATAGAACATCCCGAAAAATCCTACCAAGCTTTGGAGCACATGGTAGAGCATGTGAAAACCATCTTGAAGGAACTTAAATTACCTTACCGTATTTTGAGACTTTGTGGTGGGGATTTGGGCTTTACTTCAGCGTTAACTTACGATTTTGAGGTCTTTTCCACAGCGCAAGACCGTTGGTTGGAAATTTCAAGTGTCTCCAATTTTGAAACCTTTCAAGCCAACCGCTTGAAATTGCGTTTTAAAAATAAAGAAGGTAAAACCGAACTTTGCCATACCCTAAACGGTAGTGCATTGGCACTGCCAAGAGTGTTGGCTGGGATCTTGGAAAACTACCAAACCGAAGACGGTATTGACATTCCCGAGGTATTGATCCCTTACACGGGCTTTTCCAAAATTCAGAATTCGTAAGAAAAACACCTTTTACATTCGATAAAGTGTTAATAAATAAGGTTGTTTAACGATTATCCTGCCATTTGTTTTGAAGTTTGTAGATTTTTCTTGATGTTTATACCATCGAAAGAGATATCCCACTTATTATGAAAAACATAAAACGCATTGTTTTGCTCGTTGTACTAATTGTTATGGCAAGCAAGGTCTTTTTTTAAATCATCATTAGCGCTCACATTTCAAAGAAGCCCAAACAAAATAAATAATTGAATATTAAAAACATTTGATTAATAGCATTTATTTTGATAGGTAGGCCCAAACTTCGGTTTGGGCTTTTTTTTTGCAAGCTTCATAATCAAAATCATCTATTCTACCCACCACCCAATACCCACGACCTACTACCCACAACCCACTACCCACCACCCACGACCCACGACCTACTACCAACAACCCACAACCTAATCTACAGTCAAAATCAACGAATGCACAAGCTGCGCTTTAGCTTTTATCATAACATTCACAATAAGAACACGTGTCATGTGTTATATTTACCTAAAATATTGCTAATGAAACGCATTGTACTCCTGTTTTTGTTACTCGCTGCCGGCTCGCTTCATGCACAGGATGAGATTTTGGCGAATGGTTACTTTGAGCGTGGTGAATTTGAGAAAGCACTGCTTACTTATCAAAAACTCTATGAGCAGAGCAAGAACAACACGTATTTCGAGAAAATTGTAGAGTCTCTTCAGCAATTGGAGCGGTATGACGAGTCTGAAAAGTTGCTCATGCAGCGCTTGACCAAGCAAAACTATCCGCCTGTGATGGTGGAATTGGGTTATAATTATCAATTAAAAGGCGATCAAAATAGTGCGGACGACTATTATAACAAAGCCATCGCCAGAGTGGACGAAAACCCGAGTTACAGCTTTGGCATTGCGAGACGTTTTGAGGATTATTCACTTTTAGAATATGCCTTGGAAGTCTATAAAAAAGGCATGGCACTCAATCCCGATTATAATTTTAGCCTTCAAATGGCGCGCATTTATGGGGAACAAGGCAATATTGAACAACTATTTTCAAGCTATCTGGATTATTTGGAGCTCAACCCCAGTTTTCTGGGTAACGCAAAACGTGCGTTTAGTGATTTTGTTTCAGAAAACAAGGAAAACGAAAACAATCGTATTCTTAGAGTGCTTCTGCTTAAAGAGTTACAGGCGCAACCTGATGTGTATTGGTACGATCTCTTGAGTTGGCTCTTCATTCAGCAAAAGGAATATAACAAAGCCTTTACCCAAGAAAAGGCACTTTATAAACGCAATCCAGAAAGTCTAAGGCGCATCATAGATTTGGCCTTGACCAGCTTAACCGCCAATGACGATGAGACTGCAATAGCTATTTTCAACTATATATTGGAGAACTCTCAAGACATCCAAACCGTGTTGCTGGCTCACCAGTACTTATTGGATCTGGAAGTTGAGAATGCCGATATAAAAACGCTGGAATCCGTAGATGCCAAGTATCAAGCGCTTATTGAGCAGTATGGCATCAATGAGCAAACCCTTGGACTCCAAATTGGCTACGGTAATTTTCTCGCATTTTACAATGATCAACCAGAAGCAGCCAGTCAATTTTTAAAAGAAAGTCTGTCGCTGCCACTGTCGGTTTACGAAGAGGCTGAAATTAAAATGAAATTGGCCGATATTCTCGTCTATCAAGAGCGTTTTAACGAGGCCCTGATTTATTATTCCCAGATTCAGGCGAATGTTAAAAACAGCAGCATTTCACAAGAAGCGCGATTCAAAGTCGCGAAGACCAGTTATTATAAAGGCGATTTTGATTGGGCAGAATCACAACTCAAGATCTTAAAAGCTTCGACTTCACAATTGATTGCCAATGATGCTTTGGAATTGAAATTGCTCATTTCAGACAATAAGGATGAAGATTCTCTGCAAACCGCACTAAAATTGTATGCCAAAGCCGATTTGATGTCATTTCAGAATAAAAATGAAAGAGGAATCACTTTGCTGAATAAAATCCTTACCGAACATAAAGGCGAAAGCATCGAAGATCAAGCGCTTTACATGCAAGCCAAATTATTTGAAAAAACAAACCAATTGGAAAAAGCAGTTGCCAATTACGAATACATAATCGCTAATTATCGCGATGAGATTTTAGCCGACGACGCCTATTTTTATTTGGCTGAATTATACGAAACCCAATTGGCACAGCCCGAAAAAGCGAAAGACCTTTACGAAAAAATCATCTTCAACCATCAAGACAGTATTTATTTTGTAGAGGCTCGGAAGCGTTTTAGGATGCTTCGAGGGGATGCTATTAATTGAGTCTCAGTTTCAGTTTGCAATCTCGGTCGAAGTTTTCAGTAGAATAAATAACAAAATCCGTATTTTAAGCCAACAAACAATACAATGATCATATACAACGTAACCATAAACATAGACGACAGTGCTCACGACGAGTGGCTGGAGTGGATGAAGACCGAGCACATTCCGCAGGTATTAGCCACTGGAAAATTTGAAAAAGCGACCTTTTCTAAAGTGCTCGTAGAAGAAGATCTTGGCGGAATCACGTATTCTGTACAGTACAGATGCAAATCGCGAGAAGCATTGAATGCCTATTATAAAGAAGATGCCGAAAAACTAAGAGCTGAAGGTCTCAAGAAATTTGGCGATAAACAATTGGCATTTCGTACAGAAATGGAAATTGTGCACGAGTACGATGCCGGGGATGAAGATTTTGGGTTCAGGCACTAGTAATTGGGAGGTCATGAAGTTCTGGTTTTGAGGAATTGGGGATTAGTTGAGTAGCCCTTGCGATAACAGCTATGCCTACTTTAAAGTCGGATAACAGATACCACACAACAGACAACAGACAACTGATAACGCAAAACCGCCAACTTTGCAACACTAAAATAAATTTGATATCTATTCTATCCCAATCTTTGAAATAGATGCTTAAAAAAAAAAGTCAACGTGACAAACCAAAATCAAGTACGCGCCAAAAAACATTTAGGGCAGCATTTTTTGAAAGACGAATCGGTTGCCGAGAAAATTGCCGACAGCCTATCTTATAAAGGCTATGACCAAATTTTAGAAATTGGCCCAGGCATGGGCGTGTTGACCAAGTACCTTTTGAATAAGGACACGACGACGCATGTGATAGAAATTGACACAGAATCGGTGGACTATCTCAAGGCCAATTATCTTAATTTGTCTAACCGCATCATCCAACAGGATTTTTTAAAGTACGACCTCAATTTGGTTTTTAATGGAGAGCCGTTCGCTATTATTGGAAACTTTCCGTATAATATTTCCTCACAGATTTTGTTCAAGACCTTGGAGATGAGAGCTCAAATCCCGGAGTTTTCGGGCATGTTCCAAAAAGAAGTAGCCTTGCGCATTTGTTCTTCGGAAGGCAGTAAGGTCTATGGCATCCTATCGGTATTGACCCAAGCGTTTTATGATGCCGAGTACCTGTTTACTGTGCCACCTCATGTTTTCAATCCGCCACCAAAAGTAGATTCTGGTGTATTGCTATTAAAACGGAAGGCGAATTTTGAGTTGCCTTGTGATGAGGCACTTTTTTTCAGGGTGGTAAAAACCGCATTTCAACAGCGCCGAAAAACCTTACGAAACAGTTTAAAAACCTTCAATCTTTCAGATAATTTGAAAGCAAACACTATCTTTGACAAGCGCCCAGAGCAACTTAGTGTCCCATTGTTTCTGGAACTCACATCGCTTATCCAAGAAGACAGCAACCTTTAATAAAACGCCTCACTTTGATCGAAGAGAAAGAAAACATACAGTTTGAATTGACCGATGAGCTTGTCGCACAGGTGGAGCATTTGGTTGAAACAAGAAATGACGAGGAGCTAAAAAGCTTGCTGGAAGATTTCCACCATGCCGATATCGCAGAGATCTTGGATGAGCTCGATTTGGATGATTCGGTCTATGTCATCAAACTGTTGGATTCTGAGACCACTGCCGATATTCTCATTGAGATGGATGAGGACAACCGGGAAAAAGTACTTCGGAATCTTTCTGCCAAGGAAATCGCAGAGGAAATTGAAGAGCTCGATACCGATGATGCGGCCGATATCATTGCAGAACTCCCTGAAGAACGCCAGGCAGAAGTCATCTCAAACATCGAAGATAAAGAGCACCGGAAGGAAATCACAGAACTCTTGGCCTACGATGAGGATACCGCAGGTGGTCTCATGGCAAAAGAGCTGGTAAAGGTTTACGAAACCTGGACCGTTGCGGGCTGTTTAAGACGTATTCGTGTTCAGGCCAAAGACGTTACCAGAGTGCATTCCATTTATGTGGTCGATAAAAAGAATAAACTCATAGGTCGCCTGTCCCTAAAGGATTTGATCGTGGCCAAGGCAGAGCATAAGATTGCCGATATCTACATCAAAACCGTAGATTATGTGCATGTGGATGATGATGCAGAAGACGTAGCGCGTATCATGCAAAAGTATGATCTTGAGGCCATCCCTGTGGTGGATAGTAATCAAAAACTACTGGGCCGCATCACCATTGATGATATTGTGGATGTGATAAGGGAAGAAGCAGATAGGGATTACCAAATGGCTGCCGGTATTTCACAAGGTGTTGAGGCCGATGATAGTATTTTGAAATTGACCCGAGCGCGCCTGCCATGGTTATTGATTGGTATGTTTGGTGGTTTAGGAGCTGCCAGCATTATTGAGTATTTCAATGGTGAAATGGGTGATTTTATAGTGCTGCTCAGTTTCGTGCCGCTCATCCAAGCAACTGCTGGTAACGTTGGCGTACAGTCGTCTGCAATTATTGTGCAAGGGTTGGCAAATGATAGCTTGGATGGTAAAATCTTTAAGCGTCTTTTAAAGGAAGCATTGTTGGGCTTGGTCAACGGCTTGGCAATTGCCTGTATTGCCTTGGTTATTACCCATTTTCTCTTTGGCACACCTTACATCGTTTCAATTACCGTTGGCATTGCTTTAATATCTGTAATCGTAATGGCAGCAATGATTGGCACATTTATTCCAATATTCTTGGATAAAAGGGGCATAGATCCTGCAGTGGCCACGGGGCCATTTATCACCACAAGTAATGATGTTTTTGGCATTTTAATCTACTTTGTGATTGCCAAATTGATCCTTCAGTTTTAGAATCCTTCAGAAGTGAAAACAAAGCAATTGGCAGATGGTTGGGTAGATCTAGCGAACTGCTTTTATAACTCCACAAGTTTTTATACCACTCAAATTAGGAAGTAACTTTATAAAGGTTCTAAGTCTTAAGACTTAACCTTCTGCTCTATTTTTTTGGAAACGCTAAGGATTTGAAGCAGTAAAATTGCACAAAGTGAGGCTGTGATGCAAATCAATGCCGTTAGACTATCTCCTGCAAATAAATTGTTGAAATCTAATTTGGTTACGTTGAAAACCACAATTGCAATCGCAAGAACGCTAAGAATGATGCTAAGAATTTTCATTTTCATTTATTTTATACCAGTTCAAAGAGCGCCTTGATATTGTAGGCAAATAGTTTTACCGCAATAGCCAATAAGATCACACCAAATACTTTTCTTATGATATTGATCCCATTTTGACCGATCATACGCTCAATTCTGGATGAGGTT
Source organism: Subsaximicrobium wynnwilliamsii (assembly GCF_007997225.1). Taxonomy (GTDB): domain Bacteria; phylum Bacteroidota; class Bacteroidia; order Flavobacteriales; family Flavobacteriaceae; genus Psychroserpens; species Psychroserpens wynnwilliamsii. The sequence goes on along the minus strand of NZ_VORM01000023.1, from coordinate 55,250 downwards.
TTTAATACCACAAAGATAATGATAACATTCAGTACCACCGCAACAATAATATTTTCTATACGGTATTCTGCCCTAAGTGACAGTAGCGTGGTTAAACTTCCAGGGCCAGCAATTAACGGGAAGGCCAATGGAAACACCGATGCAGTCATCGCCGCATTTTCATCTTCCTTGTATAAGGTTATGCCTAAAATCATTTCAAGTGCAATAAAAAACAGAATGAAAGATCCAGCAACCGCGAAGGAGTTGACGCCTAAGCCAATCAATGATAAAATGGTCTGTCCCAGAAACAGAAAAATCACCATGATCACACCAGCGATTATGGATGCTTTTCCGCTCTCGATATGACCCGCTTTTTTACGAAGATCGATTACAATGGGAATATTACCAACGATATCAATAACCGCGAATAAAATCATGAACGCGGTAAATATTTCCTTTATGTTGAGCTGAAGGTCCATATTAAAAAAATTTTTGGCAAAAGTACTGCTTAGCTTATGATTTATAACGTTAAATAATCGTAAAGTTTGCCTACTTTTGCAACCTAATATTTTACTAAAATTCAGCGATGTTTCAACTCGGTAAGGCCATAGTTTCAGAAGATATTATAGAGAAGGATTTTGTGTGCAATCTTAGCGCATGCAAAGGAGCTTGCTGCATTAATGGCGATGCTGGAGCGCCGCTGGAACTTGAAGAAACGCAGATCCTTAAAGATATCTATCCTAAAGTAAAACCTTTTCTTAGGAAGCAAGGCATTGAAGCCATAGAGAAACAGGGCACACACATTACCACAGAATTTGGCGAGCATGAAACACCATTGATAGACGGTGCCGATTGCGCATACGTGATTTTTGGCAAAAACAAAACTGCGCTCTGCGGTATTGAAGAAGCCTATAACCAAGGCGAAATCTCATGGAAAAAACCAGTGTCGTGCCATCTATATCCAGTAAGGATTAAGGACTATTCTGAATTTTCAGCAGTAAATTATGACCGTTGGGAAATTTGCGATGATGCTTGCACACTTGGTAAAGAATTGCAGGTGCCCATTTATAAATTTGTAAAAGAGGGGCTGATTAGAAAATTTGGAGAAGATTGGTATGCCGAGTTGGAAAAGGTGGCGAATAAGCTTTAAGACTGGCAAAACTTGGGTTTGATAGTGACCCTATTCAATTGAATCACCCCCTTAGACCTTAAGCGGTTCTCATAGCCGTTGTACGCGTTGGTATTCTCACCAAAATGCGCGTGCCAATGGCTTTGTTTCCAGAGTTGTCATACAAATCCTCAATATTAATTTGATAGTCTTCGGTATAACTTTTAGAGAAATTGGCTAATCGGGCTTTAGTAATGGCGATGCCCATGGATTTGCGTTTTAGGTACTTGCCGCTCTTGATTTTAGCAGCTTCTTTTCTGCCGATGCCATTATCGGTTATAGCGATATCCACCATATCTTCTGATGTGCGATACACATGCAGTTTTATTTTTTTATCATCGGCTTTGGAAGATAAGCCGTGCCAAAGGGCATTTTCCAAAAATGGTTGCAAAATTAGCGATGGTATTTTAATGCTCGCTGTATTAATGGTGTCCTCAACTTTGATATTAAATAGTATTTGGTCATCAAATCGTATGTTCTCAATAGTCATATAGAGTTGCATGGTATCCAACTCGTCTGCCAAAGTGGTTTCCTTTTCTGTGGAGGCCACCAATATTTTACGTATTAATTTTGAAAATTTATTGAGATAATACACCGCATTTTCTTTCTCATTATTAATGATGTAGAGTTTAATGGAATTGAGCGAGTTGAAGATAAAATGTGGATTCATTTGATTTCTCAACATGTCTTGTTCTAGCGTTAGAATTTGTTTTTCTTGTTGCAATTGGCGGTTGCGGTAAACGGCAATCAAGGAAGCTGCGATGATGGCAAGACCTAAGATCGAGTACCAAAAAATGGTTTTGTTGCGCTCAAGTTTGAATTTTACAAGTTCGTTCTCATTGGCAAGTGCTTTGATTTCCCTGTTCTTGACTTCATTTTCGTATTGGATAATCACATCGTTTACGTAGCGTAAATTGCGATCGTTATTGATGTTTTTTTCAATGGTTATGGCCTCCGTGAAATGTTGCAGTGCGAGCTCGTAGTTCCCTTTTTTTGCATAAAGATCTGATAAATGTTTGCCAGCCTCAACAATATAGAAGTTTAGATTATGCGCTTTGGCAATATTCAAACCCTTATTTAGGTTGCGCTCTGAAGCTTCTAATTGGCCCATTTCCTCTTGCACCCAACCTAAATTAATGTAAGATTCGGCGACGTAAAACTGGTCGCCAATTATAAGCACTTTTTCTAACGCTTTTTCAATGATCATTTTGGCATCAATGTACTTTTTTTGCTTGATGTAAACTGCGCCTATGCTGTTATAGCAAATTACGCGACCCAAATTGGAATTGATCTGGTTGTTGAAATCGAGAGACAACTTGTAATTTCTAAGTGCATTTTCAAGATCTCCTTTTTGCTCGTAGGCATAGCCAATATTTTGGTAATTGATTGCCAAGCCCAATTGATTACCTTCTTTTTTCTCAATGATCAAGGATTTTTGAAATTGTTTCATTGCCAAATCATACTGCTCAAGCACAAGATAAATATTGCCAATACTGTTGTGGGAAACGGCAATATTGTGTTGGATCTCCTGCGATGGGTTTTTTAGAGCGCTAGATATATCAAGTGCCTTAGTGTGAAAGTCCAACGCCGGTTTTACAAGGTTCATGCGCCTGTAGGCAACACCAACATTGTTGAGGCTTATAACCCTTAATTCTACATTATCTGCAACTTGTGCCAATTCCCTTGCTTTTTTATGCAGTTTTATGGAACGCTCATATTGTGAAATATTTCGATACAAAACACCTAAAACATTGAGTGCATAAGATTCGCCTTCTAAGTAGTTCTCGTTTTTTGCTTTTGATATGAACTGTTTGAGTTTGATGCTGTCACCCCTATAGGGATACAAAACATCATTTATGGAGGTATAGTCTCTTGGAGTATTGGCTAACAATTGATCAACAGCAGTTTTAAACACTGTGTTCTGATCCTTATCATCCTGTGCACCGCTTCCTAAAGGGCACATTAAGCCACACAAAAGCATCAAAACATACAAGTGTGGTATCTGGATGCGCTTATGGGTTTTGCAAAGTTTCAAGTCAAAGTTTTTCTAAAAATTCAGATTTCCTTTGGCGGGCCACAGGAATCTTATGATTGGAGGTCATGACCACATAACCGTGATTTTTCACGAATTCTTTAATTTTAGTCAAGTTCACGATAAAGGAGTTATGGATTCTAAAGAAAAAATGATCTGGCAATAAGGCGTCCACTTCTTTGAGTTTTTTTGTAATCACTATTTTTTTGTTATCCATTGTATAGATTATGGAATAGTTGCCGTCAGATTCCACGAAAATAATATCCTCAATGTCTAAAAATAACAATCTGCCATCGGTATTGATGGTAATTTTTTTGTTATCAAAACGTTCGGTAAGACTTTCCAATACCTCCTCAATTTTGGAGGTGTTCGAACTGGATCGCAATTTGAATTTGGTTATTTTCTCAATGGTTTGCTCAAGATCGTCAGAGTCAATAGGTTTTAATAGGTAATCTATAGCCTCGTGCTTTAAGGCTTTTATGGCAAACTCATCATAAGCCGTGGTAATTACTACAGCCATTTCCTTATTAGATAGGCGCTCTAAAAATTGAAAGCCATCCATAGTGGGCATTTGAATGTCCAGAAACAGACAGTCTAAGGTGTTTTTGTTGATATAAACTATGGCTTCTTCTGGGCTGGTAAACGTATTGATGATTTGCACATTTTTGCTAAAATGGGATAGCTCCCAAGATAAACTTTGGATGGCTTTAGGTTCATCATCTACTATAACTGCCTTGATCATAATATCAAATATAGAATTATTTGCTGTAATTAAGAGCTTAAATGTATGGTTAGTCCAATTTTGCGTATAATGAGAATTTTTGTAACACCCCTTGTAATTCTGGACTACGAATTTTTACCAGTTATACAGCTTTTTTAACCAAAGATACATTTGGTGCTTGGCATTTCCCTTATATTTTTAATATTTGAACTGAAAGTAATTTGACAAGCTATTATTAGTTCTATTTACTTTATGAATGTGGGGATTTATTGAGTTTTTAGTTACTATTAATATTTAAAAGTCAGGTCTCGGCCTGACTTTTTTGTCAATTTCTCATTGAACAGAAGAGAAGTTATTTTCATCACTTATTTGAGTTAGTTTAGTTAATATTTAAGGGGGGAAGAGCGTTTTTAACGCTCTTTTTTTTATGTGTCTTTTAGTCTTCCTAAGCTAGGTAACATCACTGTCGAAGGGTGTTTTAACAGTAATTTGCTTACTTTATGAAAGTCTTACTTTCTCGAATAACTATCTGGTCTTTAATGTTTTATTCTAAAATATAAACAGCTGCTGGATTTTTGGATAAAAATCGTATTGTTAAAAACTTGTTGAAAAGCTTTGTTCGAAATGCCGAAAATATTCACTGCGTTTTCCAATCTTTGTTAGTCCCAAGTCGAAACAATGTTTCAATCCAAATAATCCAAAAAAAACTAAGGCATGTCTCAAATCACAGAACCAATTTTACAGGAAAATAAAGATAGATTCGTCATCTTTCCAATCAAACATCATGATATTTGGGAATGGTATAAAAAATCTGAAGCTAGTTTTTGGACTGCAGAAGAAATTGATCTGCATCAGGATTTGAGCGATTGGAAAAACAAGCTTAACGACGATGAGCGTTATTTCATCAAACATATTTTGGCCTTTTTCGCTGCCAGTGACGGTATTGTCAATGAAAACCTAGCGGAAAACTTCGTTAATGAGGTGCAGTATAGTGAGGCGAAATTCTTCTATGGTTTCCAAATCATGATGGAAAACATTCATAGTGAAACCTATTCGCTCTTGATTGATACTTACGTCAAGGATGAAGAAGAAAAAGATTTGCTTTTCAACGCTATTGAAAATTTTCCTGCGATCAAGAAAAAAGCAGACTGGGCCTTGAAATGGATCGATTCGCCAAGCTTTGCAGAGCGTTTGATCGCTTTTGCTGCTGTGGAGGGGATTTTCTTCTCTGGAGCGTTTTGTTCTATTTTCTGGTTGAAGAAAAGAGGCTTAATGCCTGGATTGACCTTTTCAAACGAACTGATTTCAAGGGATGAAGGCGTACACGCCGATTTTGCAGTGCATTTGCATAACAAGCATCTCATTAATAAAGTCCCTAAGGCGCGTATTAGAGAGATTCTAGTGGATGCCTTAACTATTGAGCGTGAATTTATTACAGAGTCACTACCAGCGAGTTTAATTGGGATGAACGCCAAGCTAATGTCCCAATACCTCGAGTTTGTAACCGACCGTCTTTTGGTGGAGCTGGAATGTGAGAAAGAATACAACACGGCCAATCCTTTCGATTTTATGGATATGATCTCACTGCAAGGAAAAACCAATTTCTTTGAAAAACGTGTTGCAGAGTATCAAAAGGCAGGTGTAATGAGCAAAGAGGATGAGAAGGATAAGTTCAGTTTTGACGCTGACTTTTAAAGATATTGGTAAGGCCTTCCGTTGAAATTTTATATCAACTTAAAAGGCGACACCTCAAAATACTATAGATTTAAAGTCGAGTTTGTTGGAATTCCTGAGTAGGGAAGCGGATCTCTTATCTCAAAATCAAAGCATAAATTTAGGATTTTAGTTCAAAATTCATTCATCAATTAACAAATTCTGAAATCCTGTATTTCAGAAGAAAAAACGGGAAAGTATGGTTGTAATAAAAAGAGACGGAAGAAAAGAACCAATGATGTTCGACAAAATTACCGCCAGAGTGCGCAAACTCTGCTATGGCCTTAATGAAATTGTAGATCCTGTTAAAGTGGCGATGCGAGTAATTGAAGGTTTGTATGATGGCGTGACCACTAGTGCCTTGGATAATTTGGCTGCAGAAGTTGCTGCCACCCTAACCACTTCACATCCCGATTATGCGAAATTGGCAGCGCGAATTTCTGTGTCTAACTTACACAAAAACACCAAAAAAACCTTTAGCGAGGTCATGCACGATCTGTACGTTTATGTGAACCCGAGAACGGGCAAGAAAGCGCCGCTTCTCTCTGATGAGGTGTATAAAGTCATTATGGATAATAAGGATCAATTGGATTCGACCATTATCTACAACCGCGATTTCAACTACGATTATTTCGGCTTTAAAACCTTGGAGCGTTCTTACCTTCTAAAATTGAATGGTGAGATTGCCGAACGTCCACAGCACATGCTTATGAGGGTTTCCATCGGGATTCATTTGAATGACTTGGAATCGGCACTTGAGACCTATGAACTCATGTCTAAAAAATACTTTACACACGCTACACCAACACTTTTTAACTCGGGCACACCTAAACCGCAAATGTCTTCCTGTTTTCTCTTGACGATGAAGGATGACAGCATCGACGGCATTTATGACACGTTAAAACAGACCGCTAAGATTTCTCAATCTGCCGGCGGAATTGGTCTGGCCATACACAATGTTCGCGCTACCGGAAGTTACATCTCTGGTACCAACGGAACTTCTAATGGCATTGTGCCCATGCTGAAGGTGTTCAACGATACCGCTCGCTACGTAGATCAAGGTGGTGGCAAGCGCAAAGGAAGCTTTGCCATTTACATCGAAACTTGGCATGCCGATATCTTCGATTTTCTGGACCTTAAAAAGAACCACGGAAAAGAGGAAATGCGCGCCAGGGATTTGTTCTATGCCATGTGGATTTCAGATTTGTTCATGAAACGCGTTGAGGAAAATGGAAAATGGACCTTAATGTGCCCGAATGAATGTCCGGGATTACCAGAAACCCATAGCGAAGAGTTTGAAGCACTGTATCTCAAATATGAAGCTGAAGGCAAAGGACGCAAAACCATCAGGGCTCGGGAGCTTTGGGAGAAAATCTTGGAATCACAGATTGAAACGGGCACACCGTACATGTTGTACAAAGATGCAGCCAACCGCAAATCCAATCAGAAAAATTTAGGGACTATTCGTTCCTCGAATTTATGTACAGAGATCATGGAGTACACTGCTCCAGACGAGGTTGCGGTGTGTAATTTGGCATCGATTGCCTTGCCAATGTTCATCAAGAACGGCGAGTTTGATCACAAGGAATTGTTTAAGATTACCAAACGCGTGACCAAAAACCTAAACCGTGTGATTGATCGCAATTACTATCCGGTAAAAGAGGCAGAGAATTCCAATTTCCGTCACAGACCTGTTGGACTTGGCGTGCAAGGCTTGGCAGATGCGTTTATCACATTGAGATTGCCTTTTACCAGTGACGAGGCCAAACAGTTGAACAAGGATATTTTTGAAACCTTATATTTTGCGGCATTAACCGCAAGTATGGAAGAAGCAAAAGCCGATGGGCCTTATCAGTCTTATGAAGGGTCTCCTATAAGCCAAGGCGAATTTCAGCACAACCTTTGGGGTGTTAAAGACGAAGATCTTAGCGGCAGATGGGATTGGGCAAAACTTCGAAAAAGCATCATGAAGCACGGGGTGCGTAACTCCTTATTGGTGGCGCCTATGCCAACCGCATCTACTTCACAGATTTTAGGTAACAATGAGTGTTTTGAACCTTATACTTCAAACATCTATACACGTCGTGTGCTGTCTGGCGAATTTATCGTAGTGAACAAGCATTTGCTGGAGGATCTAGTGGAATTGGGTCTTTGGAACGAAACCCTGAAACAGGATATCATGCGTGCCAACGGCTCTGTTCAAGATATTGAAGGCATTCCGCAGGACCTCAAAGAACTATACAAAACGGTATGGGAGCTCAGTATGAAAGACATTATCGATATGTCACGCCAAAGAGGTTATTTCATTGACCAATCCCAATCGCTCAATTTGTTCATGGAAGGCGCAAACATGGCCAAGTTAACCTCCATGCATTTTTATGCTTGGAAGAGCGGACTCAAAACAGGCATGTATTACCTGAGAACAAAGAGCGCTGTTGATGCCATCAAATTTACTTTGAACAAGAAAAAGTTGGAGCAGCCAATCCAGGAAGAAGTGGAGGGTGACAATGTTGAGCAAACCAAAGTCTTGGCAAAACAAAAAGAGACTGCCGCAAAAACGGCCGAGAAATTTGCAAATAAATCAACTCCGGAACCTGAGGAAGTAGCGCCAATGAGTGCTGAGGAAATGAAAGCCTTGATTGTGCAAGCCAAAGAAGCAGAAGGCGATGATTGTTTGATGTGCGGCAGTTAAAGTACGTAAGTAAATTGAGCCGATAAAATTAGGTATTGGCAACAAAAACAGCATTTGGATGTTTCCATGATGCTGTTTTTTTTTGCCGATGGTCGAAAGGATAGTGGAGTTTTGATTTTTACTTTTATATTTGAGAGCTAAACCCCCAAATTAAACGCTTATGAATTCCCGGTCCATTACCATCACAACAGATCTTTTGGCCAGTAAGGGCAAACGTTTCGGAAACTTTATTGTTGATTATATCATACAAATGATCATTGGTGCAGGCATTGGTGTTGTGATCGCTTTGATGGCCGAACTAACGGGTGATTACGCCCTCTATGATATTGTGGTGGAGTCGGAAAGTCGATTAATGGACTATGTCTTCGGTTTTGGAATTCTGTTTGTGTACTACGTCATCATTGAAAGCTTGACTTCAAAATCCATTGGTAAATACATAACCCAAACCAAAGTGGTGCTCGAAGATGGCTCTAAACCTGGTTTTTCCGATATTTTACTGCGCACGCTTTGTCGTTTGATCCCGTTTGAGCAGTTTTCCTTTTTAGGGACCGATGGCAAAGGCTGGCATGATTCCCTATCCAAAACCTACGTGGTGGATGAAAAGAAATATGAAGCTAAAAAAGATACCGTTATTGGTTTAGAGGAAATTGGCAGAGCAGTTGAAGTCTAAAAACACCACGGAAGGCATCTCGTGCTTACCCTGTTTTGATTATGCCTTATGGCTAAAGCTTTTGGCAATAGACCTACTTCAAGGGATCCTATTTTCAGTAACACCAATACCAAGCAACTCCCTTTGCGTATCTCAGTGAAACTCCACACATCTCTGTGAAACAGCTATTACGCAGAGATTCGCAGAGCAAAGTGAGATCTGGCGTTTAAACCAGCAAATGAATTTTTTTATGGCTAAAGCTTTTGGAGTGAAACTTCTTTTTGGAGTCATATTTCATCAAAGAGCAAAGCCATGCATTTCTTTGTGTATCTCAGTGAAACTCCGCGCATCTCTGTGAAATAACCATCAAGCAGAGATTCACAAAGCAAAGTGAGATCTGGCGTTTAAACCAGCAAATGAAATTTTTTATGGCTAAAGCTTTTGGAGTCAAATTCCTTTTTGGAGTCATATTTCATCAAAGAGCAAAGCCATGCATTTCTTTGTGTACCTCCGTGAAACTCGGCGCATCTCTGTGAAATAACCATCACGCAGAGATTCGCAAAGCAAAGTGAGATCTGGCGTTAAAAACCAGCAAATGAATTTTTTTAAGGCTGAAACTTTTGGAGTCAAATTCCTTTTTGGAGACATATTTCATCAAAGAGCAAACCCAAGCACTTCTTTGTGTATCTCAGTGAAACTCCGCGCATCTCTGTGAAATAAGCATCAATCAGAGATTCGCAAAGCAAAGTGAGATCTGGCGTTTAAACCAGCAAATGAATTTTTTTATGGCTGAAGCTTTTGGAGTGAAACTCCTTTCTGGAGACATATCTCATATAGGGCAAAGCCATGCACTTCTTTGTGTGTCTCAGTGAAACTCCGCGCATCTCTGTGAAATAACCATCAATCAGAGATTCACAAAGCAAAGTGAGATCTGGCGTTTAAACCAGCAAATGAATTTTTTTATGGCTGAAGCTATTGGAGTGAAACTCCTTTCTGGAGACATATCTCATATAGGGGCAAAGCCATGCACTTCTTTGTGTGTCTCAGTGAAACTCCGCGCATCTCTGTGAAATAACCACCACGAAGAGATTCGCAAAGCAACATGTAACAAAATTGAATGTATGCCCGTGGTATTCGGCAAAGCACCTTCCCTTTTTTTAAAACGAATTTAGAGTAATGCTATTGATTTCAAATGCACAAAGCCAATTTGCTTAAGATCCAGATGGTGTGCTGTCTTCATTGGTGTCTGGCAATCTTGCCGGTTCTACCTTGCTGTCGTGTGCCGTGTAATACTCTTCCAAAAGGTTCATGGTAGCATTTAGTAGGTCTTTGGTTTCTAACAGCAAACTAAAGTAAAGCGTCGTGTTTTTAGGACTCGATTCTTCGGTTCTGGTGCGTTCTACCTGTTTGGTGATCTTTTGGTTGACCATGTTCAATACCTTCTGTTTTTCAGTAAGTACTATGCCAATTTCCTCGAAAGATTCTGCATCAAACGCATTTTTTGTATTGGCGAACAAGGTTTCCATAACCTCATCAATTTCCTTGAGCTCCTTGATTTGACTGAATTTGAGTTTCTTATGGTTATTGTTCACATGTTTATAGCTCATCTTGGAAATGAACTCCAAAGACTGTGATATATCCTGCAAATACCCTAGTATATTGATGTAGAAATTACTGGCCGACATGCTTGGCTCTTCCAGGTTTTTGATAAAATAAAAGATGTTGTCCCTTAGATCGTCAATCTCATTGGAGAGTTTGGCAACTTGTTTTTTGTTCTTTTTGAGCGTCTTATGGTTTTGTGTGGCCAAACCATTGATCGCGCCGGTATATATCTTGTTGCCACGTTTTACGACGTTTGCGATGTTTTTAGCGCTTTCTATGATTACGCCTTGGGTAGAGCTGCTTTCGGCACGCTCAAGGCTGTCTACTTCTTTTTGCTCTTTGGTTTCCTTGCGGTGGCCAATGTAATTTTTAACTAATAGTAAGATGGCCAAAACTAAAAGTCCTGTGAGCGCGTACGCCCTTCCGTAGTAGAGAATAACCGCCATAATCGCAGCGGCAAGAAAGGCGCTAAAGGCCGTGAAAAACCATCCGCCAATAACATTGAGCACACCAGCGACGCGATATACAGCGCTTTCGCTCCCCCATGCTCTATCGGCCAAAGAGGTTCCCATGGCAACCATGAAAGTCACATAAGTGGTTGATAAAGGCAACTTCATGGAAGTTGCTACAGAAATCAATACGCTGGCCACCATGAGGTTGACCGCAGCACGCACCAAATCAAAGGCGGGCTGGTCTTCGGTTTTGGATGCTATGACCTGTGTTGGTTTCTCAAATTGTTTATCTATGTAAGTCTTTCCAGTTTTTGAGAACAACTTATTGAAGCCTTCAGAAGCAGCAATACTTCCTCTTACAATGGTTCGGGACAAGAAGTTTGGCTCAAAACGCTCCTTCACATTGTCCTGTCTGGATAGATCAACCGATGTTTTCACAACGGCCCTAGCCTTTGTGGAGAACCACAAGGTCAACACCATGATAAGACCCGCGATGAGCAATAAAATGGGTTTTGTGCCCACGGGTTGATTCAAGGCATCCATAGCATATTCTGATGGTAAACTACCACTCACAGACCATGCTTCATAAGAATTGAAGGCTGCAATGGGCACCCCAATGAAATTAACCAAATCATTACCTGCAAAAGCTACCGCTAATGCGAACGTGCCGATAATGATAATAACGACGTAAATACTCTTTTTGGTAAAACTTATAAAAAGATAAGATAGGATGGTAAGCACTAAAAAGCTTAGGCCAATCAATTGCAATGGGTGGTCTCCAATAAAATCTTGAACCGTATCGTTCATAAACGATGCGTTCTTGATGCCTTTGATTAAAATGAAGTATAAAATTGATGTCGTTGCCAATCCGCTAAAAATAGCACCATAATAATCTGGTTTACTTTCAAATTTGAAACTCAATAATAATCTAGAAAGAAACTGAATGATTGCACCTATGGTAAAAGCAATGACCACAGATAATAGGATGCCCACAATGATTTCTATAGCCTTTTCATTGTTGATGTAATTGCCAAGATCCAAAAAGGTCTCAGAATCACTTGCCGAAATTTTCAAAAGTGCCACACAAACAGAAGCGCCCAGAAGCTCAAATACAATGGAAACGGTTGTGGAGGTTGGCATGCCCAAGGTGTTGAAAAAATCCAGAAGCAAGATATCGGTAATCATGACCGCGGTAAAAATGATCATGATCTCATCAAACATAAACTCGCCAGGATTGAAAATGCCTTTTCTAGCAACTTCCATCATCCCACTCGAAGACATGGCGCCTAGCGCAACGCCCAAACTGGCTACAATGATAATGGTTCTAAACGATACGGCCTTAGAGCCTATGGCAGAATTCAAGAAATTTACCGCATCGTTGCTAACTCCAACTACAAGATCTGCAACGGCCAAAAAGGCCAGAGCGATGAGCATGTAGATATAAACGTTTTCCATAAAATCGTTCTAAATTAAATGTGTGCAAATTTCACATATTATATTGTACCTTATGTTACCTAAACGTTATGTTCTATTTAAAATGAGAGCAACAATTTTGTGGCAAAATAATCTTTAGCTGAGAGTTTAGCTAAAAAGAGATTATAATAATTATTCAGGTTTTAATTATACAACTGATAAACAAGTGTTTCTGTATTCAATGTTAATTTAATGTTACGTAAACGTTAGCTAAATGTTTTGTTTTCCTGAAATTTATCGTATCTTTATTATCAAATCATTAAATAATTCTAAACTAAAGACGATGAAAAAGATACTAGCCCTTATATTGACCTTAAGCATGAGCTTTGCATTTGCCCAAAAAGATGGCAAAAAAGTGGAAATCACTAAAAATGGCGACCTTACCTCTGCAACTTATTTTTATGCAGATGGCTCAGTAGAACAACAAGGGACTTTCAATAAAGAAGGTCAACTGCACGGCGTATGGATCAGTTATGACAGAGTAGGCAACAAAACTGCAATTGCTAATTATGCCAATAACAAGAAAGTTGGTAAATGGTTGTTTTGGACTAACAACAAATTGCGGGAGGTTGAATATGTGGACTCTCGAATTGCGAGTGTTAACGAGTGGGAGAATAAGACTGAAATGGCATTTAGCAATTAGTAAATAATTTTGAGAATAAAAATAAAAAAAGGCTGTCTAAATAAATAGACAGCCTTTTGAAATAAATATTATTTACTGAAATTAGTTATTAATCCAAGCAAAATCAGCTTCAACAGAAGTTGAAGTGGCAAACGTTCCTTCTTCTGCAGCGTTAACACCGTCAATTGGTAAATTCGAAGATGGAGCTCCATCTCTGAAATCAAATTGAGTGTCAAAACCAGTTAAAGTTAAACCGTTGATTATCGCACCAGAATTGTTTTTAATTTGGATGCCTGTTCCACCCGTTGTAGAAACTGCTGTAAAATTAACTAGTGTTGGTTCAGCGTTAACACCATCAGCTTCAATAGCTGTTGAGAATCCTGAAATAGTTAATTTCACGAATGTATTGGTCAAAGTGCCATTCCAGCCTTCTGTCCAGTCTACGGAGTCATCTTCTAAGTTCTCGGCATAAAAATTAGTCATACTTACGGTTCCTCCAAAAAATTCAACACCATCATCAGCACCACCAATTACAGCCACATTTTGAATACTTGTTTCAGAACCTACAGCATACAAGGTCAAGCCGTTGAACTGAGAATCAGCATTGATCTGAGCTCCAGTATTTCTTAAGATCAAATAATTGATAGCTCCAGAATCGTCGGCGTCGTTGGTTCCACCATAAATCAAACCACCAACTTCTGCTATGGCATTTACACCTTCGGTTGTACTTGCGTTACCACACAGTAATAGTCCACCCCATGCATTACCATCACCTGACCGCATTTCAACTGGGTTAGCAGCGGTACCTTGAATATCTAATTTGCCTCCTTTGAGTACAGCGATATAATTTGCTGTACCAGATTGAGATACAATTTGTGTCCCCGCAGGAATCGTAAGTGTAGCGCCACTATTAACTAATACGGGACCAGCTACAGTGTATTCTACTGAAGCATCTAAAGTTACACTTGCAGTTATATTACTTGGCAGTTGGTTACCTGAAGATGCACTTGCGTTAGTAACCCAAGCGAACAAACTTGCATTTGTTGAAGAAGAAGCAAATACAGCGTCATCAGCAGTATCAGCATCCGCATCATCCACTTGTAAGTTAGATGCAGGAGCGTCATCTCTAAAATCAAATGAGGTATCAAAACCCGTAATTGTCAAACCATTTATCGTTGCGCCTGAATTGTTTTTAATTTGAACAGCAACACCACCTGTTGCAGAAATGGCTGTAAAGTTAATTAATGTTGGGTTATTGTTAACCCCATCTGCTTCAATAGCAGTAGAAAAGCTAGCGGTTGAGTTGAAAACGTAGGTGTTGGTTAGCGTACCACTCCAGCCTTCTGTCCAATCTACAGCGTCGTCCTCTAAGTTTTCTGCGTAAAAGTTGTTCACGTTCACAGTGCCTCCAAAAAACTCAACACCATCGTCCGTCCCATTAATAACGGCTACGTTATCGATTGTTGTTCCAGATCCAACAGCATATAGAGTCAAACCGTTAAACTGTGAGTTCGCATTGATCTGAGCGCCAGAATCTCTGATGATCAAGTAATCAATGTTACCTGATGAATCGCCAGCGTTGTTACCGCCGTAGATTAATCCTGCCACCTCTGCAGATGCGTTAGCACCTTCGGTAGTTGTAGAATTGCCACATAGTAAAAGGCCTCCCCAAGAGCCTGATGCTCCGTTAGACTTCATAACTACTGGGCTAGTAGCCGTACCTTGAACGTCAATTTCCCCACCCTGTAAAACTGCCAAATAATTTTCTACACCAACTTCAGAAACGATAACTGTGCCAGCTGGTATGGTCAATTTTACTTCGCTTGCCACAGAAACTGGACCACTAATGGTATATTGCTTCGTTGGGTCTAGAATTCTATCAGCTGTAATAACCCCGGTAAGAGTCGTTTCAGGACCTGTTGGGGTAATTGGTTCATTATCATCATCATTACTACATGAAGTGATTAAAAGAGCGGCCATAATGGAAAGACCTAGTAATTTGCTTAACGATTTCATAATTTTCATAATTTCTAATTTTTAATTATTAAAGTTTATCTTCTGCTTAAAGTTAAATAGTTGTAATCTGATTCTTGTTTTTAAAATTTATAGCTAATGCTTACAGCAGCGTTAACTCCTGTACTGTAAGATAGTACGGTTTCTTCTGACCTTATGCCATCTACGGCGGATTCAATTAATTGCACCCGCTTGATGGTGGGGTTTAAAAGGTTTTTTGCGGTAGCACCAATCGTCCAGCGCTCATCAATGTCTTTACTGAAAATAAAATCTAAGACCACAACACCTTGTTCGGTAATTTCGCCATTGTAAAATACTTCGGGTTGGTTCTGGTTTCTAGGCGCTCCCAAAGAGAAAATCCTATCAGAGGCATAGTTTCCCGCTAACGTAAATTCATAAGGATATTTGCTACCAGTATTAAGGGTCAATGCCAAGTTGGTAATCCAATCTGAGGCACCTTCTAATCCAATTTCATCTTTACCGCCATATTTAAAGGTTCTCAATAGGTTGCCATCTCCATCTCTTATTTCTTTGAGATCTTGCTTGTGGTCTATATAAGAAATGTTGCCAGATAATTTTAGATTTGGCAGGGAATCTTGTTTTTTAACCACATAAATTCGGCCTTCGAGTTCAACTCCAATAACTGTAGCTTTATTTCCAGAATTAAAATATGAAAAAATGTTTTCTCCGCCGCGTTGTAACGTTCTGTTTATTGGGTCTTTTATTTGCTTATAAAAAGCGGTAAGTGAGAGCAACTCTTCATTGGTTGGGAATAACTCAAATTTCAAATCGACATTAAGATCACGCGAAGCTTCAACATCAGGATTTCCTTGTGTTACTTGATTTTCTGGGGAGACATACTGAAACGGTGCAATCTCCTTAAACTCTGGCAAAGTTTGGCTTAAACTACCTGCTAGACGCACAGCAAACTTATCAGTAAAGTTGTATTTTAAATTAACAGCAGGATAAAACCTTTCATAGCTTTGATTTGATGTGCCTATTCTTGATATGCCAGTTGCAGGATCTACATAATTACCAACATCAAATCCCACATCAATTGCATCACTTTGATAACGAAGGCCAACTTCAGCTGTGAATTTATTGAACACCCCTATAAAATCGGCGTATCCAGCATATGAAACGAGTTCGCCTTCATAAGTATCTGGCTGGAGCGTATTAAGTTGTAGAATACCATTGTCAAAATTACTTTGTGTAAAGATTTCTGAAATGGCATCAATAGAAGATGGATTGGCCGCATCTGTAAACGCTTCTTCGGCACCGATAAACTGAGACTGAAAATCTCTTTTCTTATTTCTGTAATTTCCACCAAATGATACTTTATAAATAGCATCGTCGTTTTCATTTTTTTTAAGGATGATCTCATCTTGAAGCCTTGCATTATACTCTTTGTCAGTAATGTCCTGTGCAGATTTGCGCTGTTGAAATCCCCCTGTGAAGCCGAGCTGAATTCTGTCGTCCTCATTAAGAATATTTACCTCATTTCTAATACGGTTAGGCTCGTTGGCGATAACATAGTTGTATCCAGCAGCCCACTCTAACTTATTATCGTCTGAAAAATTATGCTCGCCAATTAGTTGAGTAATTGAAATGATTGTGTTTTTAAGGTTTTGATCTCTAACAAACTGAAAACCTTCTTGAGGGCCATCAAGTTCTTCAAAAATAACCGCACCACCTGATCTCCCCGCCTCGTAGGTCTCTTCAAAAACTTTATTAATTATAAATGAATTCAGGCTTACCTTATTATTGTCATTAAATTTAAATTGCCCATGAAACATCCCGGTAGTGTTTACCTCACGTCTCCATCTAATATTGTCACCATCAGGTACAGAGTCCCTTAAATTTCCTTGATCATACTCTCTGAAAATACCTTCGCGATATTCATTTTCTATAGATTGACCCGCGCTGATAAACAAGCGCAATTTTCTTGCCTCTCCAATTATCCCGCCAGCGTTAAAACCATATGAATAGTTAACAGGAGCCGAAATTTGTTGAGGAGTCCAACTTTGCCCAGTGATAGCATTGGAAAGCTCGTCAAATTCATAAGCTCGAGAATACAGGCCAAAATTGACATCACTGTTATTGGCGGTTACCTTGAAATTGTCGAACACATTTGCTATGTTACTATTAACCCCTCCGTTAGCGCTCAAACCAAAGGTGCGCCTTTTGGTTACTTCCTTGGAGACTATATCTATATTTCCAGAAGCTTGGTCTGAAGAATTCTTTGGTGAAAAAGTTTTGCTGACGGCCACATTTTGAATGAATCGCGCAGGAAAAAGACCTAAATCAATATTTTTCTTATCAATATTGTCAGAGGGCACTGGCAGCCCGTTTAATGTTGTGGTCAAATAGCGATCACCAAGTCCCCTTACATAAACTTGACCTGTGCCCTCTGATTTTGATACTCCAGAAATCTTGGCTGTAGCTCCTGAGGCATCAGAGACTCCTAATTGTGTCAATTGCTCTGCCCCTATACTTTCCTTTATTTCGACGGCTTTCTTTTGATCTAATAGCAACGCAACCTCACTATCCTTTCTAGCCGTAGTTGTAATTACAATTTCATCTAAAGCCCCAGGATTAGCTCCCATAGGCACATTTATAGTGGTTACTTTACCGGCGACAACTTCAACTACTAGTTCTTGGGTTTCATAGCCCACAAAACTAAAAACTAAAGTATACGGCCCAGGATCTAGATTTTCTAGACTGTAAATCCCATCAAAATCAGAAGTAGTTCCTGTTGTAGTCCCTTTAATCAGCACATTTGCAAAAGCCAAAGGCTCGTTATTATATTCCTTATCTGTAAGCATTCCTACAATAGAGCCCGTGTTTTGGGCCATAATAAAGGAGGTAGTAAAAAGCGTAAAAAGTATTATCAATTTTTTCATTAAATGCTAGTAATATTATTTTCCGCAAAGGAACTCATAGTTTGTGTATTTGAGGTTAAATTGAGATTAAACCTACTTAATCAAAAAGTTACGTAAAGGTTAAGCCAGTATGAATAAATATTTGAAAAGGGAAACAATTTGATAACATTGAAAATAACTACCTTGCCGGCAAACTATATGGTACTATGAACTGGGAACAATTACTCTCCTTAAAGCGTTTTGGAGATAAAAATAAGCGCTTGCGTAAGGAACAGGATGAAACACGATTGGGTTTTGAAGTGGATTATGACCGGATTATTTTTTCTTCGGAATTTAGGGGACTTCAAGATAAAACCCAGGTGGTGCCCTTATCAAAAACCGATTTCGTTCACACCCGGTTGACCCACAGTTTGGAAGTGAGCGTTGTGGGCCGCTCATTAGGACGCAAAGTTGGGCAGCGTCTTTTGGAGAAACACCCGCACTTACGGGATGCTCATGGCTATCAAATAAATGATTTTGGAGCCATTGTTGCCGCTGCCGCCTTAGCGCATGATATTGGGAATCCACCCTTTGGGCATTCTGGAGAAAAAGCCATTGGGCAGTTTTTTAAATCTGGCGATGGGCGCTATTTTGAAGACCAGCTTAGTGAAAAAGAATATCAAGACCTTTGTGATTTTGAAGGCAACGCCAACGGATTCAAGATGTTGTGTGAATCTAGGGCAGGGCGTCCCGGCGGATTGCGTCTTAGCTACGCGGTACTTGGTGCGTTTACAAAATATCCTAAGGAATCCCTTCCGAAGAAACCCACTAATCACGTTGCCGATAAGAAGTACGGGTTTTTCCAAAGTGAAAAAGCGGAGTTTCAGGATTTGGCGGAAGAGTTGGGACTTCTTAAAAGAGGGCATCAAGACGATATTAGTTATGCACGCCATCCCTTGGCGTATTTGGTGGAGGCTGCAGATGATATTTGTTACACCATCATTGATTTTGAAGATGGCATTAACCTCGGTTTGATCCAGGAGGAATTCGCTTTGGAATACTTGCTCAATCTGGTGCGCCACACCATACAAACCAGTACTTACAACCAACTTCAAAGTACTCAGGATAGGCTTACCTATTTAAGGGCTTTGGCCATCAATACGCTCATCAACGAGGCGGTAGAACTTTTCATGGAACATGAGGAGGCCATCTTAAACGGTGAGTTTCCTAAAAGTTTGATGGATTGTAGCCAATACGAGGCGCAAATCAAAGACATCATCAAGGTGAGTATTGAGAATATTTACCAATCCCGCGAAGTGGTGAACAAAGAACTGGTGGGCTATAAAATCATCAACGAGTTATTGAAAGTCTTTACAGAGGCTGTGATCAACGATCACAAAAATCAAAGTTCGCATTTTGACCGTTTGGTTTTAAAGGTTTTGGAGAAACAAATCAATTTGAATCAAGAAACCACCTATGAGCTGTTGTTGGCGGTGTGCTTCTGCATTTCAAAAATGTCGGATAGTAATGCTATCTTGACCTTTAAGAAGCTCAATGCTGCGGAAATTTAAGTGGTGCTCAATCATGCTTTTAGTTGAGAAGGACTCTTTTTTAAAGCTGTTTGCGGTAGTTTTCTTTTATGAGCGCGTTTGCATTGGGGCTAGGATTTAGACCCGTTATCCTTTCATGACCATAGAAAAATCACAATGCTAAACCGAATAGTACATGAACAGCTTAATTTAAAACATGCGTTTCATCGAATAAATTTGTGTTTTATCGTGAATTGGTTATATTTATAGTCCCAAATCTTTAAAACCTACTACGATGAAAGATTCTATTTTTCGCGGCATTATTTTCTTAGGTGTCATTTCTGCCTTATTGGTAGTCATTAACGATATTCGTAAAGACCCAATGGTTTCCAGTCAAAATCAAAAAGCAAATTATGGGAAGGCGTCACAACCAGAATTGGTAATCACTGAGTCTGATTTTGATTGAGATTAAGTAGCAGTGCATGCAATGTATTTGCGATGGACTCCACATCCAATCCCACAGCTTGGTGTAGTTCTTCAACGCTGCCATGTTCAATAAACACGTCGGGAATGCCTAAACATGTGATCGGTAAATGATACTCATTTTTCGAGGCAAATTCTAAAATTGCGCTCCCAAATCCGCCAGCAATCACGCCATCTTCAACGCTAATGATCGCTTCATAGGATTTGAAGATCTCATGCAATAAAGTTTCATCCAAGGGCTTAACAAAACGCATGTCATAATGGGAAACCGCGGCATCGCTGCATTTCAAGACCGCTTTTGAGCTTGGAAAGGCCATGGTGCCAATAGACAGCAGCGCGATTTTTTTATCAGATGCTTCGTGAAGTGGTCGTGCCTTTCCTATTTCAATCTTAGAAAAAGGAACTTGCCAGTCCATCAATTGTCCACGACCCCTGGGATAACGAATCGCAATGGGAGATTCTAGGCCCAACTGAGCT
Organism: Subsaximicrobium wynnwilliamsii; assembly: GCF_007997225.1. Lineage (GTDB taxonomy): Bacteria > Bacteroidota > Bacteroidia > Flavobacteriales > Flavobacteriaceae > Psychroserpens > Psychroserpens wynnwilliamsii. The sequence continues at coordinate 34,784 of NZ_VORM01000023.1, read as the reverse complement.
GTAAACATGATGTTTCGCAATTCGATTTCGTCGCTAGGTGCAAAAATAATAAGATTGGGAATGCATCTCAAATAGGCCATATCGAATATACCATGATGTGTTGCGCCGTCTTCCCCCACAAAACCTGCGCGATCCAAACAGAAAATCACTGCTAGGTTTTGCAAAGCCACATCGTGGATCACTTGATCATAAGCCCGCTGCAAAAAGGTGGAATAGATATTGCAAAAAGGCATGAGACCTTGGGTTGCCATTCCTGCAGCAAAAGTCACTGCATGTTGCTCGGCAATGCCTACGTCAAAGGCGCGATTGGGCATTTCCTGCATCATGTATTTTAGAGAGCTTCCGGTAGGCATGGCAGGCGTGATGCCCACGATTTTTTCATTCAATCTTGCCAATTCAACGAGGGTATGTCCAAAAACATCCTGAAATTTAGAAGGCTGTTTTAGGCCGCTCTTTGGAAGTAAATCTCCAGTGAGTGCATCAAATTTACCTGGTGCATGGTATTTTACCTGGTCTTCTTCCGCTTGTTTCAAGCCTTTGCCTTTTGTGGTAATGACATGAAGAAATTTAGGTCCTTTTACAGTTTTAAGATGTTTTAAAGCTGAAATCAATTCAGTTAAATCGTGCCCATCAATAGGCCCAGAGTAATTGAAGTTCAAGGCCTCAAAAATATTGTCTTGTTTGGCCTTGCCTTTTTTAACATTGGTAAGGTACTGTTTGAGCGCACCAACACTGGGGTCAATACCAATGGCATTGTCGTTGAGGATTACCAAAAGATTGGCATCGGTAGCACCAGCATGGTTGAGGCCTTCAAAAGCCATCCCACTTGCTATGGAAGCATCACCAATAACGGCGATGTGGCACAAATCCTTCCCTTGTAATTGGGAGGCCATCGCCATCCCCAATGCGGCAGAGATGGATGTAGAGGAGTGCCCCACGCCAAAAGCATCATAGGCACTTTCGGTAATTTTAGGAAAACCGCTGATCCCGCCTTTTTGTCGGTTGGTTTCAAATACCGTTTTTCGGCCCGTTAGAATTTTGTGAACATAAGCTTGGTGCCCAACATCCCAGATGAGTAAGTCTTCAGGCGTATTAAAAACATAATGTAAGGCAATGGTTAATTCTACCACGCCTAGACTAGCGCCCAAATGGCCTTCTTTGGTAGAGACAATATCGATGATGAATTGTCGCAATTCTGCAGCAAGTTCAGGCAGCTGTTCAAAAGGAAGCGTCCTTAAATCTTCAGGAGCGTCAATATACTTTAAATAGGGTTTTTCCACATCCCAAAAATACGAGAATTAATTAGACCTCAATCCTATTTTGACAGGTGAAAATTGAAATGGCTAGGCTGTCTTTAGAAAAAAATAGGTATAAGATCCATGAAAATTTCGAGATCCATGGCTATTATCAACTAAATGTTATATTTGTTAAAAAATTAGAAATCTATGAAGAATGTTTACTTTAAAATTTTAACGACTTTAACCCTGCTTTTAAGTGTTGCTTTCGGTTTCTCCCAATCCCAGCTCTCCAAATCAAGTTATGAGGCGTTAGTTTCAGACCATTTAAAGAGTGTTGCCAAAGACTATGGCTTTACGGCGAATGATGTCAAAGACCTTTACATCAACAGCGAAGTGTTTTCAAAAGACTCACAAACAACAAGTCTTTATATCAATCAGCAATTTCAAGGCATTAAAATCCATAACGCGGTTTCAACCGTGGTTATTTAAAACGACGAGGTATTTTATCTTGCCAATAATTTTTTAGGTCAAATCGATGCTAAAATCAATACCACGACTCCTAATATCGATGCAAAGCAAGCCATTTTAAAGGCCTTGAATCATTTTGATATTTCAGGTTCAACAAATTTAAGGATGCTTTCTTCTGAAGGTAATTCCTACGTGTTTTCGAACGGTAACGTTTCGAAAATCGATATTCCTGTAACACTTAATCTTACACCATTGGAGGACGGAAACATTCGTTTGACTTGGGATTTGAGCATTCAAAAACTGGACAATTTACATTGGTGGAGTGTTAGGGTAGACGCGGTGTCAGGGGAAATTATTAATGTTGCAGATTGGATCCGTACTTGTGATTTTGGCGAATTGGATATGAAGGCTGCCAACAACCACAATAACAAGACTCAGGAAGGCTTTTCTATGTTCAAGCCAAGTGCCACATTTATGGATGGTTCGCAGTACAGCGTATTTGCATTGCCAATACAAAGCCCAAATCACGGTGATAGATCTTTATTGGTAGAACCTGCCAATGCAACCGCTTCGCCCTTTGGATGGCATGATACCAATGCCCTTCCTGGTGCAGAGCATACCATAACTAGAGGGAACAATGTTTTTGCCAGTGAAAATAGAGACATTACCACGGCAACAGGTCATTCTCCAGATGGCGGTGCAAATCTCAACTTCAATTTTGAACTCGACCTCGATGAAGCACCTGCTGTTTATGAAGACGCTTCTTTGACCAATTTATTTTACATGAACAATGCCATGCATGATATCTGGTATCAATATGGTTTTGATGAAGCCAGTGGTAATTTTCAACAAAATAATTATGGTAAAGGGGGCTCTGGCAATGATCCCGTGTTCGCATCTGGACAAGATGGGCAGGGTCTCAACAACGCCTCATTTGGCACACCGCCAGATGGCAATGTTCCAGGCATGACGATGTACTTGTGGGGTGAATCACGATTTAAAGAATTGGTTACTGTTAATAATGGGCCGTTGGCTGGGCAATACATTTCATTAAATCCTTCAACAGCAATAGGCAACAATATAACTGGTGCTTTCCTGCTTCCGGTCACTGGCGATCTCATTGTTGTTGACGATGGCACTGCAGCACCTACTGAGGGCTGTAATGCGTTGGTTAATGCTGCCTCGGTTGCAGGCAAGATTGCACTCATAAAAAGAGGCTCTTGTAGCTTTGTGGCAAAAATTCAGCAGGCTCAAAATGCGGGCGCTATTGGTGTTATTGTGATGAATCATAATAATCCAGACAACGATCCCAATTATGCACCTTACGTAACTATGGGAGGTGCTTCTACTCCTGCATTTACGATTCCTTCTGTTTTTGTGAATTATCAAGATGGTCTTGCAATGGCAACTGCTTTGAACAATGGTCAAACAGTGAATGTAACGCTTAAGGATTACAATGTATACCAACTTGACGGGAGTCTTGATAATAGCATCGTGGCCCATGAATATGGCCATGGCATCTCCAATAGACTTGCTGGTGGTCGCTTTAGTGCCAATTGTTTAACAAACCCTGAACAAATGGGTGAAGGCTGGTCTGATTGGTTTGCCTTGATGATTACCATGAACGCTGGAGACACTCCAGAAAATCCTAGAGGGATTGCGACGTATTCCTCAGGACAGACTAATGACGGCGTTGGTATTAGAGAGGCTCATTATTCCACAGATTTCAACATCAACAATTTTACCTATGCTGCCACAAACGATGATACCGTACTTGGCACAAATTCTCAAGGCCAAACCGTTTCATGGAACGAAATACCACACAACATTGGGGCTGTTTGGGCAACTATGTTATGGGATTTAAACTGGGCCTATATTGAGAAGTATGGTTTTGATGCAGACCTTTATAATGGCACTAGTGGCAACAATAAAGTGATGCAGCTCGTTATTGAGGTCTTAAATTTCAAACCTGTAACCCTGGATTTGTAGATGGGAGAGATGCACTTTTAATGGCAGATCAAATGTTAACTGGAGGAGAAGACCAATGTATGATTTGGGAAGTGTTTGCCAACAGAGGCCTTGGTTTTAATGCCTCACAGGGACTTGATGGCAATATGGAGGATCAAGTGGAAGACTTTAGTTTGCCACCAAGTGGTGATACCTCATTGGCAAATTGTACGAGCTTGAGTGTGCAAGCATCCAAGATGGATACCTACAAGATTTACCCTAATCCTGCAACCAACGAAATCAATATTCGTGTGACACAAAATTACGGCAGAGCACAGGTGTCTTTAGTGGATATCAATGGGCGCTCTGTTTACAAACAACAGATGGATTTAAACGGAACTGTAACCGTTAATTTCGGACAACTTCAAGCAGGAATCTACATCTTGAACGTAAATAACAACACCATCAACATCAATGAAAAAATCATCATTAAATAAATAGGGTATCACAACTCGTATTTAAAAGGACAACTTTCGGGTTGTCCTTTTTTTTGTTTATTGCTCTAGTTTAATCTAGCGTTGCTATTATTAATAAAATTGAAATTATAGATCTTATAAGTTGGCTCAAACCCATAAAACCTGATTATTCACTTTAGGGTCAGGTAAAACTAATTGGATTTTCGGCATTTTGTTCTTGCCCCTTCCGATAGATATCGGGACTAAAGGGAGCCATAACACCGAAAATCGGATATTTCAACCATAATAGCCATTTTAAACTACAGCCTTGTTTATCAAAATCAGGACTATTGATTTATTCCTAGGCCTGACGATACACCGGTTGAGACTTAAATGAATGGCTTAATTATAGTATCAACGACTTCAAGGGTTTGAAGCTGATGGGGAAGGCTTGCTATACTTTTGCGTTTTCGGAATGCTTCTGGTGCGGAATGAATTTTTGTAGAAGGATCTTAACGGTTTCCTTTCGATACTATATAAAATTAAGGGAAGGCTTATGAGATGATCATGGAATAGCGTGCTGTGATGTTGGAAGGTTTCAATTTTTAGCGTCAAATTTCACGCCGATGTTGAGAAGCAGCATATAGTATTGTATTTTTACAACTATGGAAAACCCTTTTGACGATACCTATTTTATGAAAAAAGCGCTGCAGGAAGCAGAATTGGCTTATGAGAAAGGCGAGATCCCCGTGGGCGCTGTGATTGTGATCCAAGACCGAATCATTGCAAGAGGTCACAACCTTACCGAATTGTTAAATGACGTTACTGCGCACGCCGAAATGCAGGCCATTACCGCTGCTTCCAATTTTTTAGGCGGAAAGTTTCTCCATAATTGCACCCTGTATGTTACCTTAGAGCCTTGCCAGATGTGCGCAGGCGCTTTATATTGGAGTCAAATACCAAAAATTATCTACGCTGCAAGAGATGAGCAACGTGGCTGTATCGTGATGGACACAACATTGCATCCCAAAACCACAATGACCGGCGGCTTGCTTGCCGAAGAAGCTTCCGCTTTATTGAAGCGTTTCTTTATTGAGAAGCGCAATTTGAATTGAATATATGATGAATCAGTATTGTCCGGTTAAACACCACATGATGTCCGCCGCGGCGAACAATATGCCGTTAGGCATTTAATATGGGTAACTAAATAGAACCCCTGCAAAGGCTAGTCCCGTAGGGACTGAATATAGAATGGGGTTTCCCAGAATCATGTATTACTTTTATCGGATAACAATAATTATGAATACTAAATGTGCTCTTTGCATTCTAATAATGAGTTTTTTTTAGGATGTAAAGACTCCAAACCTCAAGAAATCATGACCAAAACATATCCTTATGATATTACTTTTAAAGTACAGATGACCGATAAAAAAGGTTCAGAAATTATAGATAATGGGATCATTCCTTGGATTTCCATAGACGACCCAAAACTGGAAATAGTCAATTTGCATGACAGGGATGAGATTGTCATTAGTGAAAATAAAGTAGTCTTTGTGATTGAATACCCGTTAACTAAGCCTGCTGAAATTAATATCGATGCTAAAACAAATCTTGGCTTTACGCGGGCAGAATTAGTGAGTGCCGTTAGTGCAGCTTACCATAGAATTTATAAAGAGGAACTGGAAACATCAATTATAAAAACGATTCCTGTTGAAGAACGAGAAGGAACGGTAAACAGAAATGAAACAAACGGCAGCTACGGTATTTGGGGACATGATATCGGTGATCTGGTATTGGTTGCTGTTGAGGCTAGAAAAACGGAATCAGGAGAGCTCAAATTGGAACTAATCGTGGCATCATAATCCATAAAAAAACGCCCAACCATTGGTTGAGCGCTGAAACTGCAATAAAGTATGTCTTCTTATAGTACTTGTACGTTTCCTGCTACAAGTCCTTTTCTGCCGTCTTCTTCTGTGTACTCTACTTGATCACCTTCACGCAACTCTACGCCATTGAGGTTGGATACGTGTACGAAAATGTCTTTTCCGGTTTCTTCGTTGGTAATGAATCCAAATCCTTTAGAATCATTAAAAAATTTAACTGTTCCAGTCATGATAAAAGATATATTAATTAAGACACAAAGCTATAATTTTATATTTTTTTGAAAGTTAAATAATTGTAATGTTTTTGATATTCTAAAATTAGAGGTTATGGATGTCTCTGTTTTAAAGGGTTCTAAGTCGAAAAAGTCAACACTGTCTTTTAATAAAGCAAGGAAAATAGTTAAAAACTCACTATGCACGGATTGAGACTTACCATCTGAAGCAACATTTTTAGTTGGAACATGGCAGCTGTAACCTATGGCTTTTATAGGTATTCAAAAAAAACCGATTTTGAAAGTGCTTCTGTTTAATATTTACTTTCCTTTTGACTGTCCCGCATCTTGTCCAAGTTTTCTTTATTCAGCATATAATCCTTAAGACTTCTATCCTTCCAACGGTAATAGGCAAACAAGGGAAATGTGATTATAAAAAGTCCGACAGTTCCAAAACCGACGAGTTTTTCAGCAAAAGAAACCTCTAAGGCCAAGCCACAAATAATACTGGTGGCTGAAGCGATAAAACAAAAGAGAATGAGATATTTCATAATATTGGGGTTTAATGGGTTAAGGCAATTAGTTTTCTGCGGTAGGCGGTCAATAATTTGGATTTGGAAATAAAGCCAATATAAACACCGTCCCTAACAACCGGCAGGTTCCAAGCATTGCTATCTTGAAACTTCTTCATGATGACCGTCATCTTGTCCTTTTCTATATCGATAATGTCTGGTGGGTTGTGCATCACATCACTTGCTTTGACTTCGTCATAAAGCGTTTGGTCAAACATGATGGATCGTATATCATCCAAAAGGATAATGCCTTCCAACCTTTTGGTCTTTTCTGAAATCACCGGAAATATATTCCTGTTGGACTTGGTAACAGCTTCGCGCACAATTTCGCCCAAGTTCATTTTCGAACTTATCGCCTGGAAATTGGTCTCAATAACCGAATCAATATCCATAAAGGTCAAGACTGCATGGTCCTTATTGTGCGTGATGAGGTCGCCTTTTCTGCCCAATTCCATGGTATAAACGGAATGTGGCACAAAATATTTGGTCACGCTAAACGCGATTGCTGCGGTTATCATCAAGGGAATAAATAAATCGTAACCCCCCGTAAGTTCTGCAATGAGAAAAATGGCAGTGAGTGGTGCTTGTAGCACACCAGCCAACAAGCCTGCCATGCCAACCAAGGTAAAGTTGCTTTCTGAAACAGGTGTGCTTACCCATCCGCTATGGTTGATGATTTTTGCAATGCAATTGCCCATGATACTGCCCATAAACAGTGTTGGCGCAAATATGCCACCAACGCCACCTGCGCCAAAGGTAAGTGCACTTGCGATGATCTTAAAGAATACTAAACCTACCAGCAAGGCGATAACCACCCAAAAACTAGACAGGTCCAAATTCAAAAAATTATTTTGCAAGGCTTTTTCTGGGTTTCCAGCAACCAAATTGTTGATCACTTCAAAACCCTCACCATATAAAGGCGGAATCAAATACACCAGGATACCAATGCAGATGCCACCAAAGGCCACCCGTTTAAAGGGCGAACCAATTTTATCAAAGAAGCGCTGTATTCGATCATAGACTTCAGTAAAATAAATGGAGACTGCAGCAGCCACAAGCCCCAATAGGGCGTAGAAAGGGGCGTCTGAAGCATTGAACTCATCCACCAATTTGAACGGCAAAAGCACGTCGTCGCCAAAAAAGAAGAACGAGGTCAAAATCGCCGAAAGCGACGCCAATAACAAGGGAAGCATCGACGCAATGGTCAAATCGAGACTAAACACTTCAATGGCAAAAATAATGGCGGCAATTGGAGCCTTAAAAATAGACGACATAGCCCCCGCAGCAGCACAGCTCACCAACAGGTTTCGCGTGCTTTGGTTCATATGGAACAAGCGCGAGATATTGGACCCCAAGGCTGCACCTGTAGCCACCGTTGGGCCTTCAAGACCTACTGAACCACCAAAACCAACCGTAATGGGTGCGGTTAAAATGGAGCCGAACATTTGATAGCGCTTCATGAGCCCTTTGCGTTTGGCAATCGCAAAAAGGGTAGAAGGGATGCCATGACTAACCTTTTGCCTAATCACGTATTTCATGATCAAGTAAACCAAAGTGAAGCCTATGATGGGAAAAACGAAGTAAAAGGCAGTATGGTAATATTGCACAAGCTTATTTTCCAACAGGTGTTGGATAAAGTGAGTTGCATTTTTTAAAACCACAGCGCCTACTCCAGATGTAAAACCAACCACAATACTCAACAAATACACAAATTGCTTCTGGGAGATGTGTTTGGCCCTCCAAATTAAAAAGCGCTTGAATAGTGGGTTTTTAGGCATTTAATTAAATACTAATTAAATATTAAAATGAATTCTTATGCTTTTAGGTCGAGTTTTAAACTCAATTCCTTCAACTGCGCTTCATCAATTTTTGCAGGCGCATCAATCATCACATCGCGACCATTATTGTTTTTTGGAAAGGCGATAAAATCACGAATCGTTTCTTGTCCGCCAAGAATGGCCACCAATCGGTCTAAGCCAAAGGCAAGTCCGCCATGTGGAGGTGCACCATATTGAAAGGCATCCATCAAGAAGCCGAATTGTGCTTTGGCTTCAGCTTCTGTAAAGCCCAAATACTCAAACATCAGGGCTTGGGTTTCCTTATCGTGAATACGAATGGAGCCACCACCAATCTCGTTGCCGTTGAGCACCAAATCGTAGGCATTCGCTTTGACCTCTCCAGGATTGGTTTTCAACAAGTCCAACTGTCCTGGTTTTGGTGAGGTAAACGGGTGGTGCATCGCGTGGTAACGCTTTGTGTCTTCATCCCATTCCAATAAAGGGAAATCCATGACCCACAGTGGCGCGAATTCTTTGGGGTTTCTCAGTCCCAAACGTTCTGCCAATTCCATGCGCAGTGCGCTCAATTGGGCGCGCACTTTATGTTTGTCTCCTGAAAGTACACAAATCAAGTCGCCAGGTTGAGCTCCGGTTGCTTCGGCCCATTTGGCCAAATCCTCTTGGTCGTAAAATTTATCTACGGAAGATTTATAGCTTCCATCGTCATTATATCTGCAATAGACCATACCCAAAGCGCCAACTTGCGGACGCCTGACCCATTCAATCAATTTATCGATTTCCTTTCTGGTGTAAGTGTTTCCGCCCGGCACTGCGATGCCTACTACCAATTCTGCAGCATTGAACACATTGAAGTCTTTATGTTGGGCAACAGCATTGAGCTCCCCGAATTTCATTCCGAAGCGAATATCTGGCTTATCATTTCCGTAGAGACGCATCGCATCATCGTAAAGCAGTCGTGGAAATTTCTCGACTTCAACACCATTGATTTCCTTTAATAAAAAACGGGTCAAGCCTTCAAAGGCATTCAAGATGTCTTCTTGGTCAATAAAAGCCATTTCGCAATCAATCTGCGTGAATTCTGGCTGTCTATCGGCCCGAAGATCTTCATCACGAAAGCATTTCACAATCTGAAAATACTTATCCATACCGCCCACCATAAGCAACTGCTTAAAGGTTTGTGGCGATTGTGGAAGTGCATAAAACTGACCTTCATTCATTCTGGAAGGCACTACGAAATCCCGGGCGCCTTCTGGCGTGGATTTTATTAAATACGGGGTTTCCACTTCAATAAAGCCTTCGGTTGAAAGATAGTTTCTCACAGCCTGTGTGACTTTATGTCTAAAGATCAAATTGTTCTTTACCGGATTGCGACGAATGTCCAAATAACGGTATTTCATGCGCAATTCCTCGCCACCGTCGGTGTTGTCCTCAATGGTAAAAGGCGGCAATTTCGATTCGTTGAGAATGGTCAGTTCAGACACCAAGATTTCAATGTCACCAGTGGCCATGTTGGGGTTTTTGGAGGCACGTTCTATGACTTTGCCTTTCACTTGGATCACAAACTCACGTCCCAATTCTTCGGCACGTGCCATCATTTCTTTTGGGGTACGATCCTCGTCAAAAACGAGCTGCGTGATCCCGTAGCGATCGCGAAGATCGACCCAAACGATGAATCCTTTGTTTCTGGATTTTTGCACCCAACCTGCAAGCGTAACTTCTGTATCTATATGTGATGCTGATAATTCACCACAATTATGACTTCTATACATTGTGTAGTTTTAAATTTTTCTTCGGAATGATTTCGATGTTAAAGGATGCAAATTTAAGTAAGTTTAAGTCGTCTTGATAATTAAAAGCCAATTTTGATTGGAATAGCCGAATGTATCCCTTAAAATTCTGAAAAAAAGCACATTAAAGCTGAAAAAATAGAACTTGCGAAGCTGTTGTTAGCTATTGAAGGTTTCAACTTGAGCGCTGAAGATCATTAACTTCTAAGTATTTAGGAAGCTGATTGTAATTGTTGAATAGAGCGATGCCAAGAGCGGCCTGCTTTAATGCTAGAGTAGGGAAGAAGTTGAAGGTGGAATACGGCCAGTTTGCTGAATCGTAAATGCTGATTTATTATTTGTACATATTCACGAAGAAATTTTTCAAGAATTAACCGACCTGCAAGGTTTCAAAAACCTTGTAGGTCTTTCCTTGATCCCGTTATTGTTTGGTTTTTTTATCAAATATCCCATTCGCTGGTGTTCGAAGTGTAAAAGCATATCCAAATTAGATTCACTAGGATTGATCAAAACGGATCTTATCAAACAAAAGCTGTTGGTGGAAATTACCAACATCGGCATTTCAACTTAAGTAAGTTTCACTAGTCAGAATAATTAACAGGCAACTTTGATTGGAATAGCCGAATGTGTCCCTTAAAATTCTGAAAAAAGCACATTAAAGCTGAAAAAATAGAACTTGCGAAGCTGTTGTTAGCTATTGAAAATTTTATTTGGACTACTGAATATCATTTAACTATAAGTATTTAGGAAGCTGATTGAAATTGTTGAATAGAGCGATGCCAAGAGCGGCCTTCTTTAATGCTAGAGTAGGTAGGAAGTTGAAGCTGAAATACGGCTAGTTTTCTGAATCGTAAATACTGATTAATTATTTGTACATATTCACGAAGAAATTTTTCAAGAATTAACCGACCTGCAAGGTTTCAAAAACCTTGTAGGTCTTTTCTTGATCCCGTTATTGTTTGGTTTTTTTATCAAATATCCCATTCGCTTGTGTTCGAAGAGGAAAAGCATATCCAAATTAGATTCACTAGGATTGATCAAAACGGATCTTATCAAACAAAAGCTGTTGGTGGAAATTACCAACATCGGCATTTCAACTTAAGTAAGTTTCACTAGTCAGAATAATTAACAGGCAACTTTGATTGGAATAGCCGAATGTGTCCCTTAAAATTCTGAAAAAAGCACATTAAAGCTGAAAAAATAGAACTTGCGAAGCTGTTGTTAGCTATTGAAAATTTTATTTGGACTACTGAATATCATTTAACTATAAGTATTTAGGAAGCTGATTGAAATTGTTGAGTAGAGCGATGCCAAGAGCGACCTTCTTTAATGCTAGAGTAGGGAGGAAGTTGAAGGTGGAATACGGCCAGTTTGCTGAATCGTAAATACTGATTAATTATTTGTACATATTCACGAAGAAATTTTTCAAGAATTAACCGACCTGCAAGGTTTCAAAAACCTTGTAGGTCTTTCCTTGATCCCGTTATTGTTTGGTTTTTGTATCAAATATCCCCTTCGCTTGTGTTCGAAGTGTAAAAGCATATCCAAATTAGGTTCACTAGGATTGATCAAAACGGATCTTATCAAACAAAAGCTGTTGGTGGAAATTACCAACATCGGCAGTTCAACTTAAGTAAGTTTCACTAGTCAGAATAATCAACAGGCAATTTTGATTATATTAGAGGATTGAATAACCTAAAACTTGCACGAATGGACATAAAAGCTGAAAAAATAGAACTCATGAAGTTGTTGTTAGATGTTGAAAATGAAGGTTCATTGGCAGAGCTTAGGGCTGTTCTAATTGCAGATAACGAAGCTCATAAGCTTTCAAGCGCACAGGAGACAGAATTAGACTACCGATTGAAACGTTATGAAAGCGGCGAAACAAAATTTTATAGTTGGGAGGAAGTTGAGGAAAAATTGAAAGCGGTTTTGTAAATGTATGAGCTATACATTTCTGATGAAACAGTCTTGGATATTGCAGAAGCTATATTTTTCTTTAACAATATTCAAGAAGGAGTAGGATATAGATTTAAGGAAGACCTTAAAAAAGAAATTGCGTTCCTTAGAAAGCATCCTGAAATAATTCAAAAACGACATCATGACCTAAGGATTTCCTTCTTAAAAAAATTTCCATTTGGCATACATTTTTTATTGGATGAAAATGCAGTTCGAGTGATTGCAATTTTTCATACAAGTCGAGACCCGAAACGCTGGAAAATAGAATAAAAAAAAATCTGAAGCCCTAAGACTTCAGATTTTTTTCTCAAACCAATATACTAGAAAAGTTATTTGTCTAACGCTACTTGTCTTGCCCCAATCTCATCAATCTCGCTCTCTTCAGAATGTCTCAATGGGGTTGAGGTGAATTTCAAACGTCCCCACATTTTAAGTTTCACACTTAAAAAGAACAAAATAGGTACAACGATCAAGGTAAGGAAGGTGGCCACCAAGAGTCCGTAGATGACCGTCCAGGCCAATGGTCCCCAAAACACAACATTGTCGCCACCCATGTAAATGTTAGGATCAAAATCGGCGAACAAGGTAAAGAAGTTGATGTTTAAACCAATTGCCAAGGGAATCAAACCTAGAATGGTGGTAATGGCTGTTAACAGCACGGGTCTCAAACGCGCTTTTCCTGCTTTGACGATACTTTCAAAAAGGTCTTCGGTTTCCAAAAATTCTTCCTCCTCCATATTGAGCTCGTTCTTTCTTCGGTCTATCAATAATTGGGCATAATCTAAAAGCACCACCCCATTGTTAACCACAATCCCTGCGAGCGAAATGATACCCACCATGGTCATCATGATCACAAATGCAGAACCAGAAATCACAATGCCACCAAAGACGCCAATAAAACTCAAAAAGATAGCGATCATAATGATGGCTGGTTTTGAAATGGAATTGAACTGGAAAATCAAAATAAAGAAAATCAAACCCAGACCAATAAAAAACGCGCCCATCAAGAAGGTCATTTGCTTGTTTTGCTCCTCAATTTGTCCAGTATAATCAATATGGATTTCTTCCGACAAGCCTTTAAAGCTTTTCATCTCATTTTGAATCTGCGTTACAATCGCGCCAGCATCCGTAAATCCAGGTGCCAATGCGGAATAAACAGTAACCACACGTTTCGTGGCTTTGTGCTTGATGGCGCTAAAACCTGAATTGTTTTTTTGCTTGGCAACTGCAGATAATGGGACTTCTTTAATGACTCCTGTATTGTCCCTAAACGTGATGTTTTGGTTAAACAAGGCGCTGGTATTGTATCTATTGGCCTCGTTAAAACGTACATAAATGTCATAATCATCACCGGCTTCCTTATAAATCCCTGCTTTCGCACCAAATATGGAATTACGTAATTGTTGCCCAACTTGAGAGGCGCTAATGCCCAACTCCCCGGCCTTTTCACGATCCACTTCCACTTGCATGGTAGGTTTGTCTTTATTGACATCAATTTTCAATTCGTCTATTCCTGCAATATTTCTGGAGTTGATGAACTCTCGCATTTGCTCTGCAGTGGCAATGAGGTCATTGTAGTTATTGCCATCCAATTCAATGTTGATGGGCGAACCTGCAGGAGGGCCATTGGCATCTTTTTCAACCGAGATCAACACCCCTGGATAAATGCCTGCCAGAGCTTGTTGTACTTTTTGTCTCAAAAGCTCGCTGTCCTCGCCACGACGGTACTTGTATTCCCGCATGGACGCTGTGATTTTTGCCTTGTGTGGCATTTCGGCGGCAGATCCGGCATCGTTGCGTGGGTTACCTGCGCCTTCCCCAACTTGGGAAACTGCACTTTCTACCATGAAATTGCGATCCCCATCCATGTATTGATCCTGGTTGATCACATCGTACACGCGACTTTCTATTTGCTTGGTTATGGCGTTGGTTTTATTGATATCGGTGCCTTGAGGGTATTCGATATAAACAATGATTTGATTGGGCTTGTTGTCTGGGAAAAACTCCACTTTTGTGCGTTGTGCGTTCAATGAAATCCCAAAGGCCACGAAGGCTGCAATCAACAGTAAAAATGTGCCAATACTTAATATGTAGGGACGCTTTTTAGACAGCGCATTTCTCAATCGCACTTCGTACCAATTCTCCAATTTGACCAAAGATTTATTTTGAAAGTTATTGGCCCAGTTTCGAATGAAAAAACGATAAGCCCATAACATGATCGCTGTAAAGATCATGATGGTTCCCAAACCGCGATAGGCGCCTCCAAAAAGGAGAATGAGTAGTCCAATAACTGCCACAATACTTGTGATCTTTATGATTTGTGATAATGGCATGTCTTTATCTTCAATGGTCATGTAGCGCGACACCAGCACCGAATTGAAGAATATAGCCACAAACAGTGAGGAGCCTAAAACAATGGATAGCGTGATGGGTAAAATCTTCATGAACTCTCCCATGATCCCAGGCCAAAGACCTAACGGAATAAACGCAGCAACCGTAGTCGCTGTGGAAATGATGATGGGAAAAGCGATCTCTCCAATCCCTTTTTTGGCAGCTTCAATCCTGCTCATGCCTTCGTCTTCCATGAGACGATACACGTTTTCAACCACAACAATCCCGTTATCCACCAGCATACCTAGCCCCATAATAAGTCCAAATAGCACCATGGTGTTCAAGCTATAGCCAATGAGATTCAAAACCATAAGCGACATAAACATAGACATTGGGATGGCGAAACCCACAAAAAGGGCGTTTTTAAAGCCTAAAAAGAACATTAAAACCGTAACCACAAGAATAACCCCAAAAATGATGTTATTGACCAAGTCGTCTACTTGACCAATGGTAACAGAGGATTTGTCATTGGTTATGGAAACTTCCAGGTCTGGCGGAAACTCGTTGGCCACAGCATCGCTTACAATATCCTGTATTTGTTCGGCCGCAGCGACCATATTTTTGCCAGCACGTTTTTTGACATCCAACATGACCACTGGTTTGCCAGATTTTCGTGCAAAAGTGGTTTTGTCTTCCTCTTGAAACGACACAGAGGCCACATCTTTTAGGTAAATGGGGTTTGCGTTTTCAGCTTTGACGACAAAATTTTCCAGTTCTGAAGGTGAATCGATCTCTCCCAAAATTCTAATGGTACGTCGCTGGCCACTGGCCACTAGATTTCCTGCAGACATGGTCACATTACCATTATTTATGGCGCTAATGATATCATTGAACGTCACTTTGGCTGCCATCATTTTAAAGATGTCTACAGCAATTTCGACCTCTTTTTCTTGGGCGCCACGAATATCTGCCTTTTTTATTTCTTGCAAATCTTCAATTTCATCTTGTAGATATTCGGCGTAGTCCTTCAGTTTTTCAACCGTGTAATCGCCAGAAATATTGATGTTTAAAATGGGCATCTCTTCAGATAGGCTCAACTCAAACACATCGGGCTCCACTTTTGCATCGTTAAAGGTTGGCCAATCTTCGCCGGAAGTTTCAGAGTCTATTTCGTCCTTGACTTTTTGTTTGGCTTGCTCTACACTAACGTGCTCGTCAAATTCAACAACCAACATAGAGAAATCTTCTTGGGATGTTGAGGTGATTTCAACCACATTGCTCACCGTTTTGAGTTTATCCTCTAAGGGATCGGTAATTAATTTTTCAATGTCTTCCGCCGTGTTTCCAGGATAAATGGAGCTCACATAGATCTTGGTCTCATTAACCTCAGGAAAGTTCTCTCTTGGCATGCTGAAGAAAGCCGTTATACCCAAATAAAAAAACATGGCGATAAGCACATACATCGTGGTTTTATTATTGATGGCCCACGATGCCCAAGCAAATTCCTTTTCGGTATTTTTTTTCTTCTTAATTTTCATCCTGTTGGTTTTTAAAGTTGATTACCTCTACCAATTGGCCTGCTCTAACGCTTCTTGCGCCTTCCTTGATGATTTCTGCGCCTGCATCAAGTCCTTTTAGGATCTCGATCACATCGCCTTGTACTTTTCCTGTTTCAACAATCATACGTTTTACGGTTCCAATGCCTTCAGAATTCTTGCCAGTCACAATATAGACGTATTGCTCGCCGTCAGCATTTTCAGAAATCACACTTTGCGGAATCAATAAAGCCGCCTCATTGGTGTAATCGTTGATTTTGAGTCGTGCAGTCAAATTGGGTTTTATGCTTTGGTCTTTATTTGGCACAGCAACTTCTACTTTGAAAGTTCTATTGGCCGGATTGATAAAACTCGATGCTTGACGCACTTTAGTCTCTAGTGTTTTGCCCAATACTGGGAGATCTACGGTGACGTCCTTGCCTTCAACCACATTACCGACATAGCGTTCTGGCACTTCGGTCTCAATATACATGTCATCAAGGTTTACAATACGCATCAACGGGGTTTGCCCTGCAGCAACCACACTTCCTTGCTCAGTGATCACATCGTCTATGGTGCCGTTGAAGGGTGCTTTTACAGTGGTTTTTGAAATTTGTTGATTGAGTTGGTTCACTGCTTCCTGCTGGGACTCGTAAGTGGATTTAGCTTGTAAAAACTGAATCTCACTACCAATATTCTGATCCCAAAGTCGTTTTTGGCGTTGGTAGGTGGTTTTTGCCAACTCAGACTGTATTTTTAACTGAGCCAATTGTTGGCTCAACCCGCCGTCGTCTATTTTCCCAAGAATTTGTCCCTTACTTACTTTTTGGCCTTCCTTGACGTACACATTGGTTAGAATACCGTTGTACTCGGGTGTGATGGTCAAAAGAGCCTTAGTGGTCACGTTGCCTTGAAGTTCTACCACATGGTTAAAAACCTCAGGAGTGGCAGTGAAAGTAGTGATCAATGGGATGTGTTTTACGGTATCCAGGGTGGCAATGCGCTCATCCAATAGTAGGATTTTGTCGTTTATGGCCTGTTGTTGATTTACAAGCTCGGCTCTCTTTTCTCTAACGGTCTCAATATTGCCGTTCTCCATGACATTTTCTACAGAATTTTTACCGCCTCCCGAACAAGAGACCAAGATAAACGCAAGAATAAAAAGTTGATATATATGTTTCATTATAAGTTGGTTTTGTAAGTTGATTAATTTAGAATCACTGAATTTAAGGCAGTTTCTAAGGCTGTTTTAGAATTGATTACATCTAACATGGCTTGCAATAATTCTTGCTGTGCGCCATACAATTGGGTTTGCGCTTGTCTCAATTCAAAGCTGGAACCAATGCCCTCAAAAAATTTGGTTTGGTTCTTTTCTTCGATGCGCTGGGCTAGGGCAAGGTTTTCCTTTTTATTTTCATAGTCTTCCAAAGCAAATTGATAATCACTTTTGGCAGAAGCGATTTGCAGCTTTATACGTTGTTCGGTTTCTTCCAAATCGGTCTTGGCTTTTTCGAGATTGATTTGAGCGCGTTGGGTTGCCGAATTTCGCATCCCTGAACTAAAAAGGGGAACGCTGAGGTTTAGTCCAAATAAGGAGGATCCAAACCATTGCTGCTCTTTGTTGAAGAAATTGAAATCGTTATTAAAACCGGTATAACCACCGTTGATAAACACATCTAGCGAAGGCAAAGCCTTACTTTTTTCAAGTTTCAACATGAGCGCCTTGGCTTCGGTGTCATTTTCGGCAATTAGGTAATCGACGGTATTCTCTGGATTTTCATCGGTTTCTAAAAGTGAAAGCGATCGATTCTGTTCTGTAAGCAGTTCTAAGGTGTCGGTTAGCAGCAAGGGGTTATAAACATCTAGGCCTAAATTGATGTTGAGCATTTGATAGGCGATTTTTTTCAAACGTTCGGTGTTGTTCAAACTGCTCTCAACGCCAGAAAGTGTGATTTTCAACTGTTCTACGCTTTCCTCTTCTTCCAATCCGTTTTCAAAAATCTTGTTGGTCTCATAGAGGTTTTTCTCCAAGACTGTGATGTTTCGGTTTAAAATGGCGATGCTTTCTTCAGCAAGCAACACATTTCCATAGGCATCAATAACCGATTGGCGCACCTGTAAATCGGTCTTGGTCTTAGCATTTTTGGAGATTTGCAAAAACACCTTGGCCGATTGTAATGCAACAATGTAAGAGCCATCAAAGATCTTTTGGTTTAGGGTCGCAAAGGCAGAGGCACTTTGTTTGGTGCCAAAGATCACTTCGGCAAACTCACCAGGCGCACCACCAAAAAACTCGGCAGGAATCACTTGTACTTGCTGTTTTAAAAAGTTTTGATAATCTGCTGTAGCGCTAATTTGTGGGAGACCGCTTGCAGTGGTTTCCCACTTTTGGGCTTTGGCTGCATCAATATCACGTGCGGCGTTGACAACGGTACGATTATTTTCCAGCGCAAAATCAATAGCCTCTTGCAAAGACAGGCGAGTTGGTGCTTCTTGGGCATGGCTGTATTGGCAAGCGATGCATATCGCGAGGAGGATCACTTTTTTTATCATAAAGGGGTATTGTTGGTTGGTTGTGATGTGTTTGTATTGAGTAATTCAAGACCTTTGATGGTGCATATGCCCCGCAAATGGTAATCTAGGTAATTGTCCATAAGGCTGCTCATTGAAAAATCCTTTAAGGGAAATAGTTCTTGGTCTTTTAAGGCGATCATGCAATTGAAATAAATCCTGGAAATAAACTGAATATTGATATGCTCTCTATATAATCCAAGGGCAACACCGCGATGCAAATTATGGGTCACGCAGTCTTGCATGATTTCAAACTGTTTCAGCTTCAGGCTTGAGAAAATTTTCGGATAGTATTTTTGCAATTGGTATTGAGGTGAGGATTTTTCATTCTTTAAATGTTCCATCACAAACTGCTTGATTTCGTAGATTTCAGCAATCGGGTTTTTATCGAGTTCCCTAATCTCGTCGATGCCGCAAGAAATGGTATCGAACATGAAATTGGTTGTAGCCTCGATTAACTTGGTCTTGTTGGCAAAATGCTGGTAAATCGTCTTCTTTGAAATGCCTAGCTGGTTCGCAATATCGTCCATGGTGACGCTCTTGAAGCCGAAGTTTATAAACAATTCTGCACTCTTATGAATAATGGTGTCTCGCATTTTTGAAAGGCCTTCAAACTTATATAGCTTCTTGAGCGCGCAAAAGTACAACAGGAAACTTTAAAAACAATAAAAGTTTCCTAAGTTTTATGATTTTTTTGATGCTGTGAAAGGGGAACGGCGGTGCTGCTGTTTAAAACTTGAAATCGCTTTCATTAAATGATGTAACAATTCAAAACAATCTGTTATTTTTGCAGCATGCAAACAATAGAATCCTACCACGATGCCTTCGTGACTTACCTCAGTGATTTTGTGGAGCCCAAGGAGCCCAAAGCGCTGTATGAGCCCATTCAATACATCCTGCAATTGGGCGGAAAGCGGCTCAGACCCATTTTAACACTCATGACCACCGAGATTCTTGGTGGTGATTATAAAAAAGCCATGGATGCAGCCTTGAGTGTGGAGGTCTTTCACAATTTCTCGTTGGTGCATGATGATATCATGGACGCTGCGCCACTGCGAAGAGGCCAAGAAACGGTACATACAAAATGGGACGTCAATACCGCGATTTTGTCTGGTGATGCCATGCTTATCATGGCCTACCAATTGTTTGAGAATTACGAGCCAAAAACGTTTAGGGATTTGGCGAAACTTTTTAGCAAAACAGCTTTAGAAGTCTGTGAAGGCCAACAATACGATGTGGATTTTGAAACCCGCGACGATGTGACCATTGCAGAATATCTCAAAATGATTGAGTACAAAACTGCAGTCTTGGTTGGTGCAGCCATGCAAATGGGTGCCATTGTGGCTAATGCTTCGGAAGCATGCCAAAAAGCGATTTACGATTTCGGAAAAAACTTGGGCATCGCGTTTCAGCTTCAAGATGATTATCTCGATGCTTTTGGCGACCCAGAAACTTTTGGCAAGCAGGTTGGTGGAGATATCATTGAAAATAAAAAAACCATTTTATACTTGAAGGCGCTGGAGTTCTCGAATGTTTCAGATAGGCGGCAATTGGAGCATCTTTATGGGATCAACCCATCAGACCCTTCAGATAAAATAGAAGCCGTAAAGCAGTTATTTGTCTCAAGTGCGGCTGCGGAAGCTACAAGTCAAGAGATTTCACGTTATACCGAAAAAGCCTTTGCGGTGTTGGAGGGTATCGAAATTTCTGAGCAAGGGAAGGCGGCTTTGAAGACCTTTGGCAAGGGTTTGATGAAAAGGGACGTGTAATGATGGTACCAGCGCATTTTAACGAGCTTATTGAACAGGCGGAAGAATTAGCACTCTACCACAAACTCATTGTCCAAATCAACAAGGATTTTTTATTGGCGAATATCGATCTCGATTTTGAGCTGGACATCCTTCCGTCGAGTTTAAAATTCATGCTTCACGAAACCGTATATAAATTGATTGCCTCTAAATTTGCCGATTATCTCAACCTGCTTTACATCATAGATGTTTCCGAAGAAAAGATCAGAAGCTTGGATGGGAGTGATCCTGTGAAATTATCAGAACAAGTGAGTTTCTTGATTTTGCAGCGCGAATGGCAAAAAGTCTGGCTAAGGAATAAGCACTCGAGTTAAAGCCACGGCGCTTACTAATGATCACGAATAGATTTGCAAATACTTCTTTTCAATGCGCAGTGATTGGTGTCTTAAAAAAAGAAGCGCATAAATGGCGCCCAGGCGTTTGCATATATACTTTTGTTATCGTCATAAAGCAAATCGTAACGCACACCTATGGTCACGTTTCTTGAACGATAGCCAACGCCCATAAATAAGGCTGGATACCAATAATTGTCATCTCTAAAAACGGGGTCGTCAAAATTCTGGCTCACGTTGAGTTGTTCAAATTCTGCAGAAACCTGGATTTCATCAATGGGGTTGAACAGGCCAATCAAGCTTCCGCCCAAAACGGTGGCGTTGAATACGTTTTTTTGGCTGCTGTAAGTCGCGTTGAGTCCTATGCCCATTGAAAATTGCCTGTTATAATCATAAATGGCACTTGGTGCCAAAGTGCCACTAAAAAACCCGTCGCCAAAATTAAGCCCAACGCCTCCACCAAATCGCACATGACTCCAAAAATCAGTGTTTTGACGCAAGTCTTGGGCGCCAATGAAATGGGATAAGAGCAGAAAGACAGAGACGGTACTTAATTTCAATATGGCAGGCAGTCTTAAAAATTCCATAATTCAAAATTTGAGTTAAAAAGGTCTATAAATATACCAAAACTGCCTCTAATATAGGTAAAAGTTGTATTTTTGGTTAAATTTTGTTGAAGCCAAATGACTTACACCCTATAATGGATAAATACTCTTTTTTAAACGCAGCACATACAGCATATTTCGCCGAATTATACGATCAATATTTAAAAAACCCAGACTCTGTTGAGCCAAGTTGGAGGGCTTTTTTCCAAGGTTTCGACTTTGGTAGCGAAAGTGGCTCTGAGATGGTTGAAGACATACCTACAGAAGCTTTTTCCTGTGACGATGTTTCAGAAGGCATTACCAAGGAATTTCAGGTGCTTAAATTGATCAATGGCTACAGAAATAGAGGGCACCTTTTTACCAGAACCAATCCGGTAAGGGAGCGGCGCCAATATTCGCCAACCTTGGATATTCAAAATTTTGGTTTGTCAGAATCTGATTTGGAAACAGAGTTTAGTGCTGGCGATATTTTGGGCATTGGGAAACAAAGTTTAAAAGAAATCATCAGGCACCTCAAAAGCATCTATTGCGATGCGATTGGCGTTGAGTACATGTACATTCGAAACCCTGATGAGATTGAGTGGATTCAGAAAAAACTCAACGTTAATGATTTTCAGCCCGATTTTTCTTCCGACGAAAAAAAACACATTCTAAAAAAATTAAATGAAGCCGTCGCTTTTGAAAGCTTCTTACATACCAAATACGTAGGTCAAAAACGTTTTTCATTGGAAGGTAATGAAACCTTGATCCCAGCATTGGACTCGCTTATTGAAAACGCTGCCAATCATGGAGTCAAAGAATTTGTGATGGGCATGGCGCATCGTGGGCGCTTGAGCACGCTTACCAATATCTTCGGTAAATCGGCCAAGGATATTTTCAGTGAATTTGACGGAAAAGACTACGAACAGAAAATTTTTGATGGCGACGTCAAATACCACTTGGGTTGGACCAGTAACCGTAAAACGCAAGCTGGCCATGAAATCAACCTTAATATCGCTCCCAATCCATCGCATTTAGAAGCTGTTGGCGCTGTGGTTGAAGGTATTACAAGAGCCAAACAGGATGATAAATATGCCGATGATCCTTCAAAAGTCTTGCCAATCATTGTTCATGGTGATGCAGCCATAGCGGGTCAAGGCATTGTATATGAGATCATTCAAATGTCTAATCTGGAGGGCTATAAAACCAACGGCACCATACATATTGTGGTCAATAACCAAATTGGGTTTACCACAAATTACCTAGATGGAAGATCAAGTACCTATTGTACCGATGTGGCTAAAGTGACCTTATCGCCGGTATTGCACGTTAATGCAGACGACGCAGAAGCTGTGGTACATGCTATGCTGTTTGCGCTTCATTTTAGAATGAAATTTAAACGTGACGTGTTTATTGATTTATTGGGCTATAGAAAATATGGTCATAATGAAGGGGATGAACCACGCTTTACCCAACCAAAGTTGTATAGGGCTATTTCAAATCACAAAAACCCAAGAGATATCTATGCAGAACAGCTCATTTCTGAAAAGGTTATTGATGAGGATCATGTTGATAAATTAGAAAAGGAATATAAAGACAAACTCGAGGAAAATCTTGAGGATTCCAGAAAAATAGATAAGACGGTCATTACCCCGTTCATGCAAGGTGAGTGGGAGAACTATAACAATGTTACAGAAGACCAAATGATTACGAAAATCGACACCACCTACTCCAAGGAAGGTCTCGAAAAGATTGCCAAAGTGATAAGCAATTTGCCTGAAGACAAGAAATTTATCAAAAAAATAGAACGTTTGGTACAATCCAGACAAACCATGTTTGATGAAGATAAACTGGATTGGTCTATGGCCGAGCATTTGGCTTATGGGACGCTCTTGGAAGAAGGATACGATGTGAGAATGTCTGGTCAAGATATAGAGCGTGGTACTTTTTCTCACCGTCACGCAGTCATAAAAGTGGAAGATAGTGAGGAGGAGATTGTGCTATTGAATGAGATTAGTGATAAGCAAGGACGCTTCTTCATTTACAACTCGTTGTTATCAGAATACGGAGTGGTTGGTTTTGATTATGGTTATGCCATGGCAAGTCCGAAAACCTTGACCATTTGGGAAGCCCAGTTTGGCGATTTCAGCAATGGTGCACAAATTATGATGGACCAATATATTTCTGCAGCTGAAGATAAGTGGAAACTGCAAAACGGTCTGGTCATGTTGTTGCCTCACGGTTATGAGGGTCAAGGTGCAGAGCACTCCTCGGCGCGTATGGAGCGTTATTTGCAAATGTGTGCGAAGGATAATATGTTTGTAATGGATTGTACCACGCCAGCAAACATGTACCACTTATTGCGTAAACAGATGAAAGGCAATTTTAGAAAACCATTGATTGTTTTTACGCCGAAGAGTTTGTTGCGTCATTCAATGGTAGTATCCACAGTAGATGAATTTGCCAACGGCAGTTTTCAAATGGTCATTGATGATGCGAATGTGAAAGTTAAGGAAGTCAAGTCTTTGATATTCGTGACTGGGAAATTCTATTATGATTTATATGAAGCAAGAGAAGAGTTGAAGCGTAAGGATGTGGCTTTGGTAAGAGTAGAACAGTTGTTCCCATTACCAGAGAAGCAGATTAAGGAGATGATCAAGAAATACAATAAAGCGGAAGAAGTGGTTTGGGCGCAGGAAGAGCCAAGAAATATGGGGGCTTACAGTTATTTACTGATGCATTTGGACGAAGCGAAAACCTTTAGGGTAGCATCCAGACGTCCTTATGGAGCGCCAGCAGCGGGAAGTTCAGTCCGTTCTAAAAAACGCCATCAACAAGTGATTGATTTTGTGTTTGATAAGGAGAAGGATAATCAGAGAATTTAAGCCAATTGCTGAAGGATTCTCTATGGTCACAAATTGAAACAAGAGTCTTAAAGCAGGCCGTAAGACGGAACAGCGATCGCTTTCCAAAAGACTTTATGATTGAACTTACGAATGATGAGTGCAGTTCTTTAAGATCATAAATTGTGACCTTAAAGAATCTGGGAAGAGGAGAACACAGTAAGTAGAAGCCTTTCGCTTTTACCGAGCAAGGTGTTCTAACGCTCTCAATGATGTTGCTGAAGCCCTCAATTTTTTAGTGCAAAAAGATAAAGTAGAAACAGAACAAAAACAACGCAAGCCAATTGGTTATAAAAACAATTAAGTAGCCATAACTTGTGAGAAATTATAGAACAAAATAAAAAGAGTCCTGCGTTCGCAGGGATAAGTAAGACATAAAACAATAAGACCCATGATTTTAGAAATGAAAGTTCCTTCGCCAGGAGAATCCATCACAGAAGTAGAGATAGCAGATTGGTTAGTCTCAGATGGCGATTATGTTGAAAAAGACCAAGCGGTTGCTGAGGTTGATAGTGATAAGGCTACTTTAGAGTTGCCGGCCGAAGCCAGCGGAATCATTACGCTTAAAGCGGAAGTTGGTGATGCTGTTGAGGTTGGGGCAGTGGTATGCCTTATTGATACAGAAGGTAAAAAACCGGGCGGAAGTTCTGATAAGAAGGCTTCCGATAAATCGGAAGAAGAGGCTTCCAAAAAAGAGGAGAAAAGCAGCGATGCTTCCGCAGAAAAAAAGGAAAGCTCATCTGATAAACCTAAAAAAGAAGATTCAGAAAAAAAGGAAGCTTCTTCAGATAGTCAAAAAAGTGCTGGCGTGGCAAGTCCGGCGGCCAAGAAAATTTTGGCTGAGAAAGACATGCAGGCGACTTCCGTAAAGGGAACTGGAAAAGATGGTCGTGTTACTAAGGATGATGCCGTAAATGCTAAGCATTCCATGGGAACACCAACCGGTGGCAAACGTGGCGAATCACGCAGTAAAATGTCAATGTTACGTCGTAAAGTGGCAGAACGATTGGTGGAAGCTAAAAACACCACCGCAATGTTGACCACTTTCAATGAGGTGGATATGAAACCTATCTTCGAGTTGCGTAAACAATATAAAGAGGATTTCAAATCCAAACATGGCGTTAGTCTTGGCTTTATGAGTTTCTTTACTTTAGCAGTTGTTCGCGCACTGGAAATGTATCCTACAGTGAACTCCATGATTGATGGTAAAGAAATGATTAGCTATGACTTTTGTGATATAAGTATCGCGGTTTCTGGGCCAAAAGGCTTGATGGTACCTGTGATGCGCAATGCAGAAAATTTGGGCTTTAGAGGTGTAGAGGAAGAAGTGAAGCGCTTGGCAATTAGAGCACGTGACGGTAAGATCACTGTTGATGAAATGACTGGCGGTACCTTTACCATCTCCAATGGTGGCGTGTTTGGCAGTATGCTTTCCACCCCAATCATCAACCCACCACAAAGTGCCATTTTAGGAATGCACAATATTGTGGAACGTCCTGTTGCCATTGATGGCCATGTGGAAATTAGACCAATCATGTTTGTGGCCTTATCTTATGATCACAGGATTATTGACGGTAAAGAAAGTGTAGGCTTCTTAGTTGCCATTAAGGAAGCACTTGAGAGCCCAGAAGCCTTGTTGATGGATGGTGACGTTAAACGTGCCTTAGAAATGTAGCAGCATTGTTTATCTGAATAAAGAGAAGCGCAATCCAAATTGATTTGGATTGCGCTTTTTTAATTATAGTACCTATCTTTTTTTTGAAGAATCGACAGTTGTTTTTTAAGAAGAACTAAGTTCGTCAATAGTTTACTGTAAACTATCAATTAGAATGTTTTTTTCTTGTCACTCGGGGTGTCAAGATTTTTTTATACACGACAACTTATGTTTGATGCTGCAGTGTTCATGTAAAAGTTGTTTGAGCTAAGCACCAATTATATAATTGGAAAAGGCACAATCCCAAATTGAAGTTTGTGCCTTTTACGGTGCAAATAAATAACTAAAACTAACTAGATGATATATTTATGTCTTAAAAAAAATTGACAATGACATTAACGGTTATGATTAAAACGGCGCTCAAGATTAAGCCCACAATAAATATTTTATTTGTGAAGCTTTGTTTGTCTTTCATGGTTTCCATATTTATAGGTGTTAAATGAGTGAGTGATTTTGTTTTTAACAAAATCCTGGAAGTGAGTTAGGCAACCTCCAGGATTTGTATTCCCCAAATTAATAGAACATAAGCGGTAAAAATTACAGGTTTAGTTCCACTGTAAAATTCGCAAAAATAAGGAGGTGAAACAATACGTAGAACTACGTAGATTTTGATGGATTAGCGCTTTTATAGCACTAAAAAAGCTCTGGTTTAAAAAACACAGAGCCTATTTTTGATCCTTTATAAAAAAGGCAATTGATTAATAGCATTACAAAGATGGGTAATAATAGGAGCTCAAACAATACGTAGAACTACGTATATTCGCAGCTAGGCATAAAAAAAACCTGAATCAATGACAATTCAGGTTTTAGATAAATTTAATTCTCCCTAAAGAATTAATAGTAATATAAAGATGCACTATTATGCCGTGGGAACCAATACGTAGTTCTACGTATATTCTGCTAAAAATGATTCATGTTCTTTTGCAAATATGGCTATGCTTTGGGCATTGGAGGACAGTTTCAGTTTTTCCCTAATGTTGCTTTTGTGTTTTTCGACAGTTCTGTCTGAAATAAAAAGGTTTAGCCCAATCTCTTTTGCAGTATTGTTTTTTGCAACCAAATGCAAGACCTTCAATTCGGTAACGGTTAGTGTCTTAAGTATATTTGGGGTTTCTTTGATTTCGAGGTGTTTTAGCAATTCAGGGCTAAAATAAGAGCGCTCTTCCATCACGTCGGAGATGCAATGTTCAAGTTCCTCAATGGCAAATTCCTTCAGGATGTAACCGTAAATGCCTAAAGATTTGGCTTGGTCATACACGTCCTTGCTTTTTTCAAAAGTGATGATGATGATTCGAGTTTCAATGCCATCTTCCTTGCATTTTTTTGCCACCTGCAAGCCAGTTAAAAAAGGCATTTGAATGTCTAGGATGGCAATTTCTGGAGTATGCGCCTTTATGAGCGTGTAGGCTTCCCGTCCGTTTTTGGCACTCGCGAGCACGTTGTATTTTTTTTCAAGAAGAAAATCAGATAAGCCCTTAAGGATAAGCGGGTGATCATCGGCAATGATAATAGAATCTGGCATATTTCTATTAAATTATGAGGGATTATAAGGGATTATGTCTATAAAGATACGCAGTTTCCAATTGGTTACTGCGATAAAATTTATAATTTGAGGTAGAGCTGTTTTTTATCGTAATCTATAATGGCCTTTGATTTTTTGAGAATGTCTGCGCCAATGATCCCATCTACTGGTTGGGCGTCGTGGTTGATCAAGGCCTCATTGACGTGGCTAAGATTGAACAGCACCAAGGCTACCTTTTTGTTTTTCCATTTGCCAATCTTGATCTCATTCTTGTTAGACATCTGGGTCAACATATCACTCGCGCCAGCTCCGGCAGCCTTGATTTCAGAATCCTCTGCAACGAGCTTAAAGGTTTTTATCGCCTCAAAACCAACGCATGAATTTGAAGCACCAGTGTCTAAAATGAACAAGCCCTTAACCCCATTGATGATGGCCTTGACTTCAAAATGGTTGGTTTTTGTGAGTTGCAATTTTACCTTGGTGTACCCTTTATCAAGCAGGAAATTTTTCAAAGTTGTGTCCATTAGCCTTAAATTTGTGCAAATATACTGTTCTAATTCCATTAAGTTTGTAGCATGACAATTACAGATACGCATACCCATCTTTACAGTGAGGCTTTTGATGAAGACAGGGCTGAAATGATTGCCCGCGCCCAGGCACAAAATGTCAAGCGCTTTTTTATTCCTGCAATCGATTCTTCCTACACTCCAGCAATGTTACAATTGCAATTGGACCACCCAGATCAAGTTTTTTTGATGGCAGGGCTGCATCCTACGCATGTGAAGGAGAATTATGAAGCCGAATTGCAGCATGTAGAGGAGCAATTGGCGAATCATCAGTATTATGCCATTGGCGAAATAGGCATTGATTTGTATTGGGATAAAACCACATTGGCGATGCAGCAGAAGGCCTTCAGGCGTCAAATTCAATTGGCAAAGCAGCATGGCTTGCCCATTGTGATTCATTGCAGGGAAGCCTTCGACGAAATTTTCGAGATTTTGGCAGATGAAAAGGATGAAAAGCTCTTCGGAATTTTTCATTGCTTCACAGGCACTTTAGAACAGGCGCGGCAAGCGATTTCTTATAATATGACATTGGGGATTGGGGGTGTGGCCACTTTTAAAAACGGAAAGATCGATCAATTTCTAAACCAGATTGATCTCAAACACATTGTTTTGGAAACCGATTCACCGTATTTGGCACCAAAACCCTTCCGCGGAAAACGAAACGAAAGTGCGTATATCGTTAAGGTTTTGGAGAAATTAGCTGAAATCTATTCAGTTTCAGAAGAAAAAATAGCAGAAATCACGACCGAAAATTCCAAGGCGATATTCAAGATTTGACATGGCAGTAAGACAACCCAATATTTTATTGATTTATACAGGAGGCACCATCGGGATGATCAAAGATTCCAAGACCGCTGCGCTCAAGAGTTTTGACTTTAAGAATTTGTTGAAACGCATTCCCGAGTTGCGACTTTTGGCTTGCGAGATTGAGACCGTTTCTTTTGAACAGCCTATCGACTCCAGTAACATGAGGCCCGAATATTGGGTCATGATTGCAGAGCTCATTGAAAGCAATTATGATGATTTTGATGGGTTTGTGGTGTTGCATGGTAGTGATACCATGAGTTATTCGGCATCTGCCTTAAGCTTTATGTTCGAGAATTTGACCAAGCCCATCATTTTTACAGGCTCGCAATTGCCCATAGGGGATTTGAGAACCGATGCCAAGGAGAATTTGATCACCTCCATACAAATGGCCAGCTTACAAACTTACGGGCGACCGGTAATTCGTGAAGTGGGACTGTATTTTGAATACAAATTGTTTAGAGGCAATAGAACCACCAAGATCAATGCCGAGCATTTTGAGGCTTTTGAGTCGTTGAATTACACCCATTTGGCAGAATCAGGAGTGCATCTCAAAGTCAACAATGACGCGCTTTTTGTGCCGAATACAAGAAAAAAAATGGTCGTGCATAAAAAATTTGAGACTTCCATTTTATTGGTCAAGATGTTTCCGGGTATTTCTGAAAACATTCTCAAGGGCATGTTTGCTTGCGAAGCCATTAAAGGCATTGTCTTGGAGACCTATGGTGCGGGAAATACCACTACGGAAGATTGGTTTATTGATTTATTGAAAGCCACCATTAAAAAAGGCATACCCATAATCAATGTGACCCAATGTTCTGGTGGAAGCGTCGCCATGGGCCAGTATGAGACCAGTACACAATTAAGGGCCATTGGGCTCACATCGGGAAAAGACATTACTACAGAAGCTGCTTTGACCAAATTGATGTTCATGCTTGGCGAGGAAGTCTCGATGAACTCATTCAAGACCATTTTTGAGACCTCCTTGCGTGGTGAAATGAGCTGATATTTAGGATATAAAGCGACTAAATGCTTGGTTTACGTGGATCTTTAGTTATTTGCGCTTATATCATTTAACGATAAAGAAGCAAGAAATAAGAATCAAGAACCAAAACAGAGTGTACTAATCAAGAAGTATTTTAAAGAAGCTTAAACCTTGGAAGGCTTTTAGTGTGAGCACAGATCAAGCACTTTAGCTAACACTATTAGTTTATTTGAGAGTACATCGTAAAAAAGCAGCCTTAAAATTTTTTAAGTCTGTTGGTAATTGTACTTTTGCCAACTCAAAATAGAGAGGTGGCCGAGCGGTCGAAGGCGCACGCCTGGAAAGCGTGTAAACGGCAACGTTTCGAGGGTTCGAATCCCTTCCTCTCTGCGAAAGGGCATCCCGCAACTTGAAAAGTTGCGGGATTTTTGTTTTGAAAAAACTCCCAAACCAAAGGTTTGAAGGTGTTTTTTCAAAAAAAGAATCCAACACGACCCTTCGTCGTGTTTCGGGATGTCTATGCTTGCTCAAGATTCCCACATGGGAACAGCGGAGCTAATCCCTTCCTCACTGCATTCAACCCACTAACCACATGATGGTTGATGGGTTATTTTTTTGGTTGACAATTTGGTTGACAAAAAGCACCGTTTATTCTTTCTCCCATTCCGTTTATATTTACCTCTTAAAATTAATACATGCCTTTTATCTCGAATAAAATGCAGTATATGATGGTTCAGGTGTTTTATAATACTAGTCAAACATTGGTTTATCCCGTGAAATTTACAATTAAACACATATATTTGTTGACATATAACCAGTTAGCACACAGTTGTCTGCTCCAGAAAACACAGATAAACAACAAAATCTTCTGATTTTTAAGAGCTGAAACTGAAAAACCACACCGAAATTGAAATAGATACGGAAAAAAAAACAAAACAGCGGAATTATCACTCGTGTGAACAATTTTATTTCATGGCCTTCCAATAATAAGTCGCATAACTTGATAAACCTGTGCTTGACCAAAGTTTGGGCAAAATTTTATTTTAAATATACTCGGAAATCAAATCTAACGGCAAAAAACTGCGAAAAGGAACCGAATTTTTTTTTTGGTTTTTTAAGTGCGAAACCGAAACTTTGCCCTTCCCTACAATCTGAAAAAATTATTTTAAAACTCATTGCGAATAATGGCAACGGAATTTAAAAGGAAATAATTAATCTGGATTTTTAAACAAAATTATGTCGGACTTTATTCTGTCGTGAAAAAAATAATAGCGAAGGAAAGAATAAACCGTGTGCTAACACCGTGTATAGACCATTGCTGGGTCTGTGCTTTTTTTGGAATATTATGGGAATGCCCAAAAGTTTGTCTATATTTGGATTGGTTCGTGTGTGAGACACGCAACGGTCCATACACATCAACGTTAGCACACAGTTGTCTGCTCCAGAAAACACAGATAAACAACAAAATCTTCTGATTTTTAAGAGCAGAAACTGAAAAACCACACCGAAATTGAAATAGATACGGAAAAACCAAAACAGCGGAATTATCACTCGTGTGAACAATTTTATTTCTTGGCCTTCCAATAATAAGTCGCATCACTTGAAAAACCTGTGCTTGACCAAAGTTTGGGCAAAATTTTATTTTAGATATACGCGGAAATCAAATCTAACGGAAAAAACCGCGAAAAGAAACCGAATTTTTTTTGGTTTTTTAAGTGCGAAACCGAAACTTTGCCCTTCCCTACCAAATCTGAAAAAAGTTTATTTTAAAACTCATTGCGAAAAATAACAGCGGAATTTAAGAGGAAATTTTTAACCTGGATTTCTAAATAAAATTATGTAGGACTTTATTCTGTAGTTAAAAAATAATAGCGAAGGAAAGAATAAACCGTGTGCTAACACCGTGTATAGACCATTGCTGGGTCTGTGCTTTTTTTGGAATATTATGGGAATGCGCAAAAGTTTGTCTATATTTGGATTGGTTCGTGTGTGAGACACGCAACGGTCCATACACATAACCGTTGGCATTCATTAAAGATGAACCGAGAAACAATCGAAATACTAACTAAATTAAAGGAAAAACCGTCTTCTGAAAAAGTTGACCATATTTTTCTTTTACAAAAGATATACTCTGAATACTCAAACGGAATTACTCAACTAAAACCGATTGCTCTTTTCTACTTGAATGGTTTTGACGGTTTGCCTGCTTTGAAAGAGAAGCATCTATGGGATGAATTAAAATTTAACGGAATTAGAAAAGACTTTGTTGATGCACATAATGAACTTGTTGAATTAATTGATGAAACGCTAAACGGAATTAAAGACAACGAATCTGACTCATTCGATTATCAATTATCAAAAACGGAATTTTTACAACAAATACAATCTGGAAAAGTAGTATTCGAAGAAATTGACTTGGAAAATATGGATTTGAGAAATCAGAAACTATCAGGAATAACCTTTAAAAACTGTTTTATTTCAGCGGATTTCAGAAATTCAGATTTGACGAATACAAAGTTTATAAAAAGTAATATCAAAACTTCTGACTTTCGGAATGCTAATCTGACTAATGCACTTATGCAAAATGTATCCTTTGAAGCAACGAGATTTAAAGGTGCAAAAACGAATGGATTTATCTTTATTGATAATTATAATCATTCCGCAAAAGGAATTGGACAAACTGAATTTAATGATTGGATAATAGAAACTGAATAATAAAAACGAAATGCCAACACCGTATATAAGCTATGGCTTGGTCTGTGTTCATTTGGAAAATTTATGGATTTCTCAAAGATAGTTTATATTTGGAGAGGTTCGTGCTAAAAAACGCCACAGCTCATATACATCAACGTTGTAAAATATAGCAGAATTTACTCAGATCCGAAAATCCAGACTCTGAAAACTGTCTGATCTGAACTATTCCAGAAAACCAACTGTTGCGGAAATTTGAGCAAGTTTGCGGAATTTAAAATCGGATGTTATTTCAAAAACAGTCTATTAACGAGGGATTTTCTAAAACAAGTTTGCGGAATAAATAACGGATCCTATAAAGTTTGCGGAATTTCTCAAGATGCGGAATTTAGCCAGATGCAGAATTATGCACAATGCGGAACTTAAGCAGTTCGCAGATTTGCTTACTCGAGCGCACAACTCAAATGAGTATTTTATCTAAAGTCTGAAATTCACGAAACTACATTTTACAACATCGCGTATAATTAATTGCTTGGCCTGTTTTTTTTCCGAAAACCCTCGCGGATTCTCTAGTTCGTTTTTATTTGCTAAATTTACTGCTTGAGACACGCAACTAATCATACTCAAGAGCGTTACCATACATTTAAGAACGAAATGCAAACATTCATAATTAAAGGAAAAAGATTAAAAAATTGGAAGACATTTCACGCTGAATTTAAAAAAGAAATGCACTTTCCAGATTATTATGGAGAAAATATGGATGCTTGGATTGACTGCATTGATGAACTATCTGATGAACCGACCATTTTACAAATTGAAAACGGAAAATACTTAAAAGAAAATGTTCCTGAATTGTTTAATGCAATCTTGGAATGTGGAGCTTTTGTAAACTACAGAAAAATAGAAGTTGGAGAAAAACCAAATCTTATAATTGCAACAGATTATTAAATGAACGAATCAAGACAAACTTTACAAATAAAAACTGAACCGAATATTGGAAATCGATTTGTTGCTGGATTAGTAGATTATATAATAATTTACGGAGTAACTTTCTTTTTAATTTTCACATTTGGAGAACCGAATGATGAAGGTGGATATTCTTTAAATGGTTTGCCTGGATTAATACCAATTATTTTTTGGCTGATTATGACTGTTGGACTTGAAATTGGTTTCGGAGCAACAATCGGAAATTCATTAGTCGGACTAAAAGCGATTCCGAAAAACGGAACAAACCGAAAACTGACTTTTGGAGAATCTTTTAAAAGACATTTACTTGACCCAATCGATATGTTCTTTTTTGGACTAATCGGAATTATAACAATAAAAAATACAGATAAAAATCAACGATTAGGAGATATTTGGGGAAATACAATTGTTGTGAAAACATCTGAATTAAATAAAACGGAATAAAAAAACGTATGGTAACACCGTATATAATTTATTGCTAATTCTAGCTTACTTACGAAAGTCCTCGCGGACTTTCTTGGTTGGTAATTATTTACTAAATTAAGTGCTTAAAATACGCAACAAACCATATACAAAAACGTTGTAAAAAATGGCGGAATTCACTCATAAATAGACAATCGGAATTCAAAAAAGCATTCTTTTTTGCGGTCGCGGAATTTTATTCGATTTCTAAACCAGTATCATAAATGAAAAACGGAATTACAAAATCAGAAAAGTTGGCGGAATCTTGAATTGTTCAAATCCACTCTGAATAAAATCGTGTTGCGGAATTACTCACTCACACGGAATTTCCCACTCGAACGGAATCAAGTAGTTCGCGGATTTTGGGAACGGCGGAACTCACTCAATCCCACTATCTCAGGGAAAGCAACAACAAAACACAATAATTCCAGGCCACTTTTCACAACATCGCGTATAATTAATTGCTTGGCTTGTTCTTCTTCCGAAAATCCTCGTGGATTCGCTAGTTCGTTTTTATTTGCTAAATTTACTGCTTGAGACGCGCAACTAATCATACTCAAGAGCGTTGCAAGTAATACTCGGGCTTTCTAGAAAGCATCAAATTCAACCAATTAACCAACAATCTTTTAAAATCCGAAAATTGGACAATCCCGAAACGGAAGCCAAAAAGCAAGTTGCGGAATTACTCAC
>NZ_VORM01000022.1 GCF_007997225.1 Subsaximicrobium wynnwilliamsii | reverse complement strand
CTCGTTCCTCTTTAAAATGTGTACGACAGCTCTTTTCGTCTGTGAAATGAACTCCAAAATCAAATATATTCATAATCAACTGTTTTAATATCAAGTGAATATACGATAATTATTTCATTTTAGGGCTGTTTGCGGATATACAAATAAAATCTCTATGAAAACAAAAATCGTTTTATTTCTAATGCTTCTTTTTGGCGGCTTTGTAATGTTCGCCCAAGATATGGCGATCACGGGTACGGTTACTACTGCCCAAGACGATATGCCTCTACCAGGAGTCAATGTTTTGGTTAAAGGTACATCTAGAGGTGCATATACCGATTTTGATGGGAAATATACTATTACAGCAAGCCCAGGGGACGTTCTTCAATTCAGTGCTATCGGCTTAAAAAGCCAATCGGTAACAGTTGCTAATACTACAGTCATTAACGTTGCCTTAGAAGAGGATGCACAAGCTCTTGATGAGGTGGTGGTTATAGGCTATGGTACTCAAAAGAAAATTGACTTGGTTGGCGCCATTACCACAGTAGAATCTGAGGACATTGAAAAAACACCTAACAGTAATGTGATGCAATCCTTACAAGGTAAGGTGGCTGGACTTCAAATCGTAAGCAATGGTGCGCCCGGTGCGTCGCCAACGGTTAGATTGAGAGGGGTCAACTCCTTTGCAGGTGGGGACAATCCTTTATATGTTGTGGACGGCCAGTGGTATGACAATATCGACTTTCTGGATAGCAGCCAAATTGAAACCATTTCTGTATTGAAAGATGTGTCTTCCATAGCCATCTTTGGTCAAAGAGGTGTAAACGGGGTTATTATAGTCGAAACCAAAAGTGGCAAGCTTGAACAGAAAGCCTCCATTACCTATAGTGGATATACTGGTGTTCAAAATGCTCAAAATGTGGTCAAAATGGCCAATGCTGAACAATTCGTAACCATGGCGTATGAGTCGGAAAGTGCGGCAGACATCGAGTTTGTTGAAAATTCCATCGCACGTTTTGGCAGAAGCAGAGTGAATCCAAATTTGCCAGACGTGAATACCGATTGGTACAAAGAGATTTTAAGACCAGCTAGCATCACAAACCATAGTATTGGTGTAAATGGAGGCAGCGCCTCTACAACTTATGGCGTCAACGCCAGCTTTTTCTCCCAGGAAGGGGTGCTGGATATGAAAAACGAATATGAACGTTTCAACATCCAATCTAATATAGATGTGAATGTTACCAATCGTTTAAAAGTTGGCACGAATTCCATTTTCAGCAATGCCACCCAATACAATCCAGAAAACGCAGCATTTTTCTCGGCCTATTTCGCAGTGCCTACCTTACCTGTATTTGATTTTGTGAATCCGGAAGCCACTTCCACGCCATATTCCGACGCTCAATTTTTAGATTATAGAGGGTCTCAGAACCCGTTTCCAGTGATGGACTATAATGAGAACCAATTGAAGATCAGGAAAATATTAACCAGTATTTATGCTGAATATCAAATCGTGCCAGATAAATTGACTTTCAAGACCTCGTATTACCATGATTATTCGACTATTTCTGAACGAAATGTGAGATTGCCTTACTACATCTCGGGCAACTCCAATAGAGAGCAGGTGGAAACGTCCATTAGACGTGCTGAATCCATTTACTCGTTTCAACAATGGGATAACACCTTGACCTTTACAGATTCTTATGGAGATCATGACCTTACAGTTTTAGCAGGTTCTACTTTTCAAGATAGTCAGCGAAATTTTTTCAACGCTACTGGATCTGATGTGCAAGGGATAGCCTTGGAGAGTTCATGGTATCTCAACTTTGCAGATCCTACCTCCTTCAATGATAATGTCAAAGAAATTGGAGACCGGTTTTATACCTTGGCCTACTTCGGTCGTTTGGAATATAAATTCAAAGACCGTTATTTATTGAATGCGACTATAAGAACTGAAGGTGATGCTAAATTTCCTAGTGAAATCTGGAAAACAACCGCTCAGTTTGGATTGGGCTGGGTCATTTCCGAAGAAGGCTTTATGGAAGATAATGGCATCTTTGATTTCTTGAAACTACGCGGTAGCTGGGGTCAATTGGCCAATGGTGCTCTAGGTGGCAGTGCGGGATCACGAACCATCGATCAAGTGACTTTGTCTATACGAGACTTATTGACCAATGGCATTATTAGTTCAAATAATTTTACCGATCTCAAGAGAGAGGTGCTCGAAGAAACCAACATAGGGATTAGCTCAAGATTGTTTAACAATCGCTTGTCTTTAGAGGCCGATTACTACATTAGGGATACCAAGGATTTGGTGATTCCTGTGCAGCAACCCATTGTAGGCAACGCGCTGTTAAAAAATGTGGGTGAGATGAGAAACGAAGGGCTAGAGGTCGCTTTGAATTGGAGCGAGTCTATTTCTGATAACTGGAGCTACAGCATTGGCGGTAACATAGCCACGCTTGAAAACTCGGTCACAAAAATCAACACTGTCCAAGGTTACCTGGACACGGGTTCTCCAGAGTTCCTTCAAAGATTGATCGTGGGCGAACCCGTAAACGCATTTTTTGGTTATGAAGTTGCAGGCGTCTATCAAAATGATGCACAGGTTGCTAATGATCCAATAGCGGTGGACAATAACTTGGTTCCTGGTGACTTGATATATGTAGATATTAATAATGATGGGGTAATTGATGATGCCGATAGAAAAGTGATTGGCTCTTATTTGCCTTCTTTTACCTATGGCGGTAATTTTAGTGTATCTTATAAAAACTTTGATTTGAGCGTTGCTATTGCTGGTCAAACAGGATACCAAATTCTCAATAGAAAACGAGGGGAGGTCCTCTTTACCAATGACACCAATATTGATGCAGAATATGCCATCAACAGATGGCATGGTGAGGGGACTTCAAATACCTATCCGTCCTCTGCAGGGCGACGAAGAGCCTGGAATCAAAAAATGAGTACCTTCTTCGTAGAGGATGGTGACTATTTTAGAATCCAGAACATTCAATTGGCCTACACCATTCCCGCGAGTTCTCTCATAGGAAAGAACATGCCAGAAACCAGATTTACCTTTACGGCTGAGCGCCCGTTCACTTCTTTTGATTACAACGGCTTTACTCCAGAAGTACCCAACGGGATCGACCGTCAAACCTACCCAATACCTGCGGTTTACACTGTAGGGGTTAATATTAGAATTTAAAAAATTGCACTATGAAAAACGTTAAACTTTTATTTCAACCGCTAGTACTTCTGCTGGCATCCAGCATGTTGCTTGTAACATGTAGTGATAAATTAGAAGAAAATGATGGCCAATTGGCTGCCGATGATTTGGATTATACCAATATGAATGATATGGTACTTCCTTTATACGGTGCTTATTCTGCAACCTATACCAGAGGTTGGGAAGATCCGTTGCTTTTAGGAGTGAGAGGCGATGATGTAAATGCTGGTGGTCTTGACGACCAACCTTTATTTGCTGAAACAGATCTATACAATTACGATAAGACCTTTTGGATGTTCAACCAAGTATGGAACAACTTCTACAGCGATCTTGCAGTCATTATCAATACTGCTGAAATTGTGGAGCGCTATAAAGAATTTGCGACTGGCAACAACATCGCAAGGGCAGATCAATACATAGCCGAAACCAAAGTCTTGAGCGCTTATCAACATTTAAATATGGCGCGTTTATGGGGGAACATTTTTATTATTGAATCCACTAGGTTCGATGAAGAAGTCAGTAATGGTGTGGATACCAAAGAAGAGGTCATGCAATATGTGTCTGATTTGATGGATGAAGCCATCCCGTTCTTGCCAGATGTGCGACCAAACGAACGAACCGATATTCCAGGTGGTGTTACAAAGTATACCGCTTTGGCTCTCAAAGCCATGGCAAACCAAGAGTTGGAAAATTATCAGGAGGTGGCCAACGCAACAGGCCAAATCATCAACTCCAGCAAGTTCATGTTGTTCAATGATTTTTACGAGCTCTTCAAAAAACCGGGGAAACTGAGTAATGAAAGTCTGTTTGAATTGCAATTCTCAGATTTCAACCAAGCTTCAGGAGCAACCGAAAACCATTTATACGCACCCTTTGGGCCGTCAAACTGGACGCCTGTAGTTGAAGGCGCTTCTAATGGTTGGGGTTTTTATGAGCCAAGTTTAAAGTACATCAAGTTTATGCTAGACCGTGGCGAAACGGTAAGACTTGAAACAAGTGTGCTCTTTACGCCAGATGGCATTGCTGAAATCCAATCTGACCCTGCTTATACCAATTTGCCAAATCTCGTTTCGAATACTACGCCAGATGGTGATGTGATCAACAATTATGTGAGAGCCAACTTTGCAAGTGGTAAGCATTACTTGCCTTCTAATCAGTTGACAGAGGGTAGAAATGCTTATGGATCAGGCAAAAACTTTTTGGTAATCCGTTATTCAGAAATTCTTTTGATGTATGCTGAAGCTCGAACTAGAGGTGCCTCTGGTACTGGGATGAGTGCAGATGAAGCTGTGAACATGGTAAGAAGTAGAGCAAATATGCCTGCCTTATCTGGTGTGACAACAGCACAAGTGCTTAACGAAAAATTTGCAGAACTCGCTATGGAATGGGGTATTCGTTATTTTGATATGATTCGTGTCAATGACTATTCTGAATTGAGCTATGAGGGGCGAACCTTCAGTGCAGATAAAGAGCTTCTGCCTTACCCTCAAGCACAATTGGACTTATTGCCGTTGGGATCTAATAACTAATCAGATAAAAAAATTATAAAAAAATGAAAAATTTTAAAATATATATTCTAGGACTTTGTGCCTTACTGATGTTTCAAAGCTGCTATGAAGGTATCGATGAAATTAGCGCTGTAGAATCAGGGCCAGATGCAGGTGCTCCCTTAATAACCATTATGAAACCAGCGGAGGGACTTGAAATTCAGGTCCCAGAACTCGTGACCTCTACAGCGATTGAATTTAAGGTCGTTGATGATATTGAGATTGATGATGTCACAGTGTTTTTAGACGGAAACCAAATAGGATATTTCGACACTTTTGTGGATTATAGAACGGCGAACGAAGCTTTTGTATATAACAACATCACTACTGGAGATCACGTTTTAACTGTAGTTGCCAAGGATATTTCTGGAAACTCAACAACATCCACATCAAACTTCACAAAATCGCCACCTTACACCCCGATTTTTGCGGGAGAACAGTTTTACATGCCTTTTGATGGTGACTTTACGGAATTAATATCGATAACCGCAGCAACCGAAGTGGGCAACCCAGGCTTTGCAGGTTCTGGATATGCTGGTTCAAACGCTTACGAAGCGGGCACTGGCAATCATTTGAGTTTTCCTTTGGATGATTTGACACTAGGCAATAACTTTAGTGCTGCATTTTGGTATAAGGTCAATGCAACCCCAAACCGTGCAGGGATACTTGTGATTGGAGATGATGCCGATGATCGTTTTCAAGGGTTCCGATTATTCAGGGAAGCCAGTGGCGATCAACAAAGAATCAAATTGAATGTGGGTACTGGTGCAGGTGAGAGCTGGAATGATGGCGGTCTCGTTGATCCAGCTTCTGGAGATTGGGCGCATGTGGCGTTTACCATTTCAGATACTGAGACGAAAATCTATATCAATGGTATGGAGGTCAATATGGCCGGTATGTCTGCTCCTGTAGATTGGTCAGGTTGCAATGACATAATCATTGGGGCTGGAGGACCTACCTTCAGTTATTGGGACCACTTGTCCGATTCTAGTGCCATGGATGAGTTGAGATTGTTCAATACGACGCTTTCTCAATCTGAAATCACACAAATGGTTGCTCAAGGCAGCCAGATATTCCAAATGTCTTTTAACGGAAGTTATGCCGAATCCTATAGTGACATGGAAGCAACTACCGTAGGCAACCCTGGATTTGCTGGTGAAGCTTTTGCAGGTACTAATGCTTATGCTGGAGCGGCAGATTCGTATTTAACCTTTCCTACGACTGGTTTATTGAATTCTGAATTTACAGCGTCATTTCGTTACAAACTTGATGCCGATCCAGACCGCGCTGGCATTCTCGTGATTGGACCAACAGACACCGATAATCCAGATGCTCAAAATAAACGTACTAATGGTTTCAGGTTTTTCCGTGAGAATGCGGGAGGCATGCAACGCTTTAAACTGAATGTGGGCAACGGTGAAGGAGAAAATTGGTTTGATGGCGGCACAGCTGCAGATGTGGACCCCGCAACAAACGAATGGGTGCACTTGGCATTCACGATTTCTGATTCTGAGTGTGTGGTATACATCAACGGAGACGTCGCAGCACAAGGCGCGTTTCCTGGTGTGGATTGGACAGATTGTGACATCATGTCCATCATGTCTGGAGCACCTCGCTTTACAGGATGGGGTCATCAATCAGATCTTAGCTACATGGACGAATTGAGAATTTTCGACAAGGCATTGACCCAAGAGGAAATCCAATCCCTATAACAACGTGTCTTGGCAGCAAAAAGAATCTGCTAAGTGTTTTAAAAATTTGAATAAGCCTTTTTACAGTTTAGCTGCACTTTCATTTTTTTGAGGTGCAGCTAAATTTTATAACAACAATCCTATGCTATCCACTCGTCTTAAAATTACCATGCTTTTGCTCACTGTTGTTTTTACAGCATTTAGCTGTAAAACCGATACTAAATCGAAGCTTGCCGATTCTCAAATGGAGAATAAGGGAGGCACATTTGATGACCTAACTAGTGCTGACATGGCCTTGCTCGATACGATTCAAAAACAAACCTTCAATTACTTTTGGGAAGGCGCAGAGCCCAATAGTGGCTTGGCTAGGGAGCGTTTTCATACGGATGATGTTTATCCAACGTCGCCTAAAAACACAGTGACCATAGGAGGTTCGGGCTTTGGATTTATGGCGCTTTTGGTGGGTATTGAGCGCGGATTTATAACCCGAGAGGAAGGCTTTGCACGCTTCCAAAAAATGGTCAATTTTCTTGAAAAAGCCGATCGCTTCCATGGCGCTTGGCCGCATTGGCTCAATGGCGAAACAGGAAAAGTGCTGGTTTTCAGTAAAAAGGATAACGGAGGCGATTTAGTGGAAACGTCCTTCTTGATTGCAGGCATGCTTAGCGTTGCCGAATATTTTAAGGCTGGAAATACCGAAGAACAGGCGCTATCTCAAAAAATCAACACGCTTTGGCAAGAAGTCGAGTGGGATTGGTACACCAAAGGCGAAAATGTGTTGTATTGGCATTGGTCGCCTAACTACAAATGGGAAATGAATTTCCCCGTGGGTGGTTATAACGAATGTCTCATCATGTACGTGCTCGCCGCAGCATCTCCAACACATCCCATTGATAGGAAAGTGTATACAGAAGGTTGGGCGCGTAATGACAGTATCATTTCTTCGGAAAGCATGTACGGTCATGACTTTATTCTGGATTATTATGAACATGCCGAAAATCAAATTGGACCGTTGTTTTGGTCGCATTATTCATTCACGGGATTGAATCCGAAGGGTCTCAGCGATACCTACGCCAATTATTGGGACCTGGTGCAAAACCACGCCATGATCCATTATGATTATGCGGTTGATAATCCATTGAATTATAAAGGTTACGGGAAGAATATTTGGGGAATGACCTCTAGTTATTCTATGAATGGTTATGCTGGCCATCATCCTGGAAAAGGCCACGACAAAGGCGTGATCTCTCCAACCGCTGCACTGTCCTCTTTCCCATACACACCCAAAGAAAGTATGCAGATGCTGAAAACCCTTTACAAAGATCACGATTCGCTCATCGGGAAATACGGTCCTTACGATGCTTTCAGTTTTGAACACCAATGGTTCACACCACGCTATTTGGCCATAGATCAAGGGCCAATTCCAGTCATGATAGAGAATTACCGAAGCGGATTGCTATGGGATCTGTTCATGGGAAATACCGATGTGCAACACGGTTTGGATGCGCTTGGATTTAGTGTTTCAGAAACTAATGATTGATAAAAATATAAAAATGAAAAAAATAAGCGTTTTAGCGATACTCATAGTTGGCTTATGCTCTTGTTCCGATAGCTCTAAGTCTGAACCATTTGACCCAAATGCGGGAGATGATGGTCCGGTTCAAGTGGAACCCCTAAGCGACGAGGCAATCCTGGACCTCACGCAAAAGGAAACTTTTAAATACTTCTGGGATTTTGCACAGTCTAATTCTGGTGCAGCCCGTGAACGTTATATTCCAGAGAACCCGTCCTTTGACCAAAATACAGTCGCTACAGGTGGCAGCGGTTTTGGGCTCATGGCCATTCTCGTGGGTATTGAAAGGGGTTACGTCTCTAGAACTGAGGCCATGACGCGTTTGAGCCAAATCCTGACCTTCTTTGAAAATGCCGACCGCTTTCATGGCGCCTGGCCGCATTGGATCAACGGTACCAATGGCAGCGTCATCCCATTCTCAGCCCAAGACAATGGTGGCGACTTGGTGGAAACTGCATTTTTCGTGCAGGGGCTGATTTGTGTCAAGGAGTATTTCAAAAATGGTTCGGCGGAAGAATTAGCCTTATCCAACAAGGCCGACGTCTTATGGAAAGGCGTTGAGTGGAACTGGTACACCCAAAATGAAAATGCGCTCTACTGGCATTGGAGTCCTAATAACGGCTTTGCCATAGACCTAAAGCTTACTGGTTATAACGAAGTGCTGATCACTTACATCATGGCAGCCTCCTCGCCCGATTTTGCCATAGACCAAGCCACCTATGCTGGTGGTTGGGCAACAAATGGCAACATTGTTTCCTCAAATAGCAAGTACGGAGTACCGCTTATTTTAAAACATGCAGGATCACCAAATTTTGGCGGCCCCTTATTTTTTAGTCATTATTCATTTTTGGGCTTAAATCCCAGCAACCTTTCAGACGCTTACGGCAATTATTGGGACGTGGCGAAAAACCATACCAAGATCAACAGACAATACTGTATTGAAAACCCTAATGATTTTGAGGATTACAGCGCAGATTGCTGGGGCTTGACTGCAAGTTATTCCAGAAATGCAGATGGCTCTTTAGGTTATACTGCCCACAGTCCGGTAAACGATACAGGCGTGATCTCACCAACGGCAGCCATTAGCTCAATCCCTTACACCCCAATGGAATCTTTGGATGCCATGCATTATTTCTATCAGAATAAGGCCAAATTATTAGGGCCTGCAGGTTTTTACGATGCCTTCAGCCCTGAATATGATTATTGGGTAGCGAGAGCATATTTGGCAATCGATCAAGGTCCTCAAATCATC
The DNA here is from genome assembly GCF_007997225.1 of Subsaximicrobium wynnwilliamsii. Classification (GTDB taxonomy): domain Bacteria; phylum Bacteroidota; class Bacteroidia; order Flavobacteriales; family Flavobacteriaceae; genus Psychroserpens; species Psychroserpens wynnwilliamsii. The sequence continues at coordinate 69,760 of NZ_VORM01000022.1, read as the reverse complement.
ATGATTGAAAATTATAGAAGTGGACTGCTTTGGAATTTGTTCATGCAAAACACCGATGTGCAAAACGGATTGACAACATTAGGCTTTACCTATTAAACAAACCTACCTGCTAGCGGTAACTGCAAGTCCGATTTTTTTTTCGGCAGAAACCTGGTTACCGACAGGCAGACAATTTTTTTGTAGGTTTGATCTGAAAATTTAATTCAGGTATAATAAATACAAATACAAATACAAATACAAATGAAAAAAACACCTTCCCGTCTTAGAACTAGTATACTGAGTTGTATCGGTTGCTTCCTAATGTTGCAAGGCTTGGCGCAAGATTTGAGTTTATTCTCAAAGGAACAGTTCATTCAAAACAACGACAGCCTGCTGTACCGTATGATGTTGCCCAAGGATTTTGACGCGTCCAAAACCTATCCTCTAGTGCTGTTTTTACACGGTGCAGGAGAACGCGGTAACGATAATGAAAGCCAATTGACTCATGGCGCTGCGCTGTTTGCTTCGGAAGACACTCGTGAACAATTTCCGGCAATCGTCGTATTTCCGCAGTGTCCCAAAGGTGATTATTGGGCGAATGCGGAAGTGGATCGCAGTACAAAACCCATAACGCTATTATTTCCGAAGGACTTGAAACCTACAAAATCAATGGTGTTGGCCATGAACTTGTTGGACCAAATGCTAGAAAATGAATACGTTGATAAAAATCAAATTTATGTCGGTGGCCTCTCCATGGGAGCAATGGGGACTTTTGAAATGCTATCCCATAAACCGGAAACCTTTGCAGCTGCTTTCGCCATTTGTGGTGCTGGCAATGCAGAGGCCACTGCTTCTTATGCCAAAAACACAGCGCTGTGGGTGTTTCACGGTGCCCATGACGATGTCGTGAATCCGCTGGCTTCCGTAGAAATGGTGGCAGGATTACTCAAAAATGGTGGCAAACCTAATTTTTCATTATATGCCGAGGACAATCACAACAGCTGGGATTCTGCTTTTGCCGAGCCCGATTTATTGCCTTGGTTATTTTCAAACTCTAAAGACTAAAACATGAACAGACCTATTTTAACCTTTACAATTATACTCACTTTTGGACTGGCTTCAGCCCAATCCCAAAAAACCAATAATCCGTTTCAAACCAAAGTCGATTCAATTTTGAAATTGATGACTTTAGAAGAAAAATTGGGGCAACTCAACCTGCCTTCCTCTGGCGATATTACCACGGGTGCTTCCCAAAGTTCCAATGTGGCGAAAAATATTGAAGAAGGTAAGGTTGGCGGACTCTTCAACATCAAAACCGTCGCGAAGATTAGGGAAGTCCAGCAAATTGCCATGGAAAAAAGCCGCATGAAAATCCCCTTGCTTTTCGGTATGGATGTGATTCATGGTTATGAAACCACATTTCCTATTCCGTTGGGCTTATCGGCCACCTGGGATATGGATATGATTGAGAAAACAGCGCGCATGGCAGCTCAAGAGGCTACTGCCGATGGCATCAATTGGACCTTTTCCCCAATGACCGATATTTCACGCGACCCACGTTGGGGACGGGTTTCAGAAGGTTCTGGCGAAGACGTCTATTTAGGCAGCCGCATTGCAGAAGCCATGGTCAAAGGCTATCAAGGTGATGATTTAACCTTGAACAATACCATGTTGGCTTGCGTCAAGCATTTTGCGCTCTACGGTGCGCCCGATGCGGGTCGTGATTATAACACCGTGGATATGAGTAAAATTCGCATGTACAATGAATATTTAGGCCCTTATAAGGCTGCAGTTGACGCTGGTGTCGCAAGCGTTATGGCGGCTTTCAACGAGATTGATGGGGTGCCTGCCACAGGAAATAAATGGTTATTAACCGATTTACTTCGTGAGGATTGGGGCTTCAATGGCTTTGTGGTAACCGATTATACAGGCATCGAGGAAATGATGTACCACGGGATTGGCGATTTTCAAGAGGTTTCAGCGCGTGCTTTAAAAGCCGGCTCCGATATGGATATGGTGTCTGAAGGTTTTTTAACCACCTTAAAAAAATCGTACGAAGAAGGAAAAGTGAGCATGGCCGATATTGATACCGCCGTTGGACGCATTTTAACAGCGAAATATCAAATCGGACTCTTTGATGACCCTTATAAATACTGTGATTTAGACCGTCCTGCCAAAGAGATTTTTACTCCGGAAAACCGAGCCTTTGCCAGAAAAGTAAGTTCAGAATCAATGGTGTTGCTCAAAAACGACAATAATCTGTTGCCGCTGAAGAAATCAGGAACCATCGCATTGATTGGACCCTTATCCAATGATGCCCTGAATATGGCTGGCACTTGGAGTGTGGCCACCAAACAGGAAAAATCGAGTCCGTTATTGGAAGGCTTGAAAACGGTTGCTGGTAAAAACGTCACCATTTTGCAGGCTAAAGGCAGTAATGTGGATTATGATTTAGACTACGAAAAACGAGTCACGATGCTTGGTAAGGAAATTCCGAGAGATGGTAGAACGGATAAACAGTTACTGGATGAGGCTTTGGCAATCGCCAAAAAAGCAGATGTTATTGTCGCTGCACTTGGCGAAACTGCCGAAATGAGTGGAGAGAGCAGTAGTGTGACCAACCTTCAAATTCCGCAAGTGCAAAAGGACTTGTTGAATGCTTTATTAAAAACAGGAAAGCCTGTGGTTTTAGTACTTTTTACGGGACGTCCATTGGCCATTACCGAAGAAGATGAAAACGTTCCAGCCATTTTGAATGTGTGGTTCCCTGGGAGCGAGGCTGGATTGGCAATTTCAGATGTTTTGTTCGGCGATGTGAACCCGTCTGGGAAATTAACGGCAACCTTCCCGATGAACGTGGGTCAAGTGCCCATTTTTTACAACCATAAAAACACAGGCAGACCCTTGGGCAACAAAGAAGGCAAATTCGAAAAGTTTAAATCCAATTATCTGGATGTGAGAAACGAACCCTTGTACCCATTTGGTTACGGGTTGAGTTATACCACTTTTGCTTATGGCAATTTAAAATTGACTTCAAATACGCTCAATGCCAATGGCACTATAGAAGCTTCGGTTGAAGTGACCAATTCTGGAACTTATGATGGCAAGGAAGTGGTTCAATTATACATTAGAGATGTGGTAGGTTCGGTAACCAGACCAGTGAAGGAACTCAAAGGCTTCCAAAAAGTATTGCTGAAAAAAGGAGAGACCAAAACCATCAGTTTCAGTATTTCCGAAGAAGATTTGAAATTTTACAATAATAGTCTTGAATTTAAGGCTGAGCCTGGAACCTTTCAGGTTTTTATAGGTACAGATTCCAACGCGGAATTGATGCAAGAATTTGAATTGAAATAAATAAAATATGAAACGTATAACGCTGTATTTTTGCTTCCTGTTTGTTTTATGGGCAGGTTCCGGTTTTGCCCAAAATAACGAAGCCAAGGTGGATTCCTTAATGAACTTGATGACCTTGGAAGAAAAAATAGGTCAGACCGTGATGTACGGTGGCGGTTGGTCTGTTACTGGGCCTACTACCAAAACCGACTATGTTAAATACATTAAAGCAGGGAGTGTAGGCGCGATGTTGAATGTGTACACCGCAAAAGCCACACGTGACCTACAAAAAACAGCTGTTGAAAATACGCGTTTGGGCATTCCGTTGTTGTTTGGTTATGATGTTATTCATGGGCACAGAACCATATTTCCTATCAATTTGGGACTGGCTGCCAGTTGGGACATCAATCTTATTGAACAAACTTCTCGTATTGCGGCCGAGGAAGCTTCTGCTGAAGGTCTGCATTGGACCTTCGCGCCAATGCTTGATATAGCGCGCGATCCACGTTGGGGTAGAATTTCAGAAGGTTCGGGAGAGGATGTTTATTTGGCCAGTGTCATGGCCAAGGCCTATGTAAGAGGTTTTCAAGGCGACGATTTATCAAAAAACAATACGATTCTTGCCACTGCAAAACATTTTGTGGGTTATGGCGCAGCCCAGGCCGGGCGTGATTACCATACTGTAAACATGGGCGAAGGCGAATTGCGCAATGTGTATTTGCCACCTTTTAAGGCAGCAGTTGATGCTGGGGTGGAAACCTTCATGACCGCATTTAATGAGTTGAATGGTGTGCCATCTACAGGAGACAAATTTATCTTTCGCGATATTCTGCGTGGCGAGTGGGGTTTTGAAGGTTTTGTGGTATCAGATTATACGGCCATCAATGAATTGATTCCACATGGTTTTGCAAAGGACAGTACCGATGCGGCACGTTTAGCAATGCTCGCAGGAACAGATATGGATATGATGGGCCATGTGTACCGTAAGCATTTAAAGGAATTGATAACGGATGGAAAAATTGATGTGAATCTGGTCAATGAATCTTCACGTAAGATATTATTGGCAAAATTCAAATTGGGATTGTTTGATGATCCTTATCGCTATTCAGATGAAAAGCGACAAACCGAAACCATCTACAAGCCAGAATTCTTGAAAGTTGCTCGTGAAAGTGCAGCAGCGTCTTCCGTATTGTTGAAAAATGACAACAAGTCCTTGCCATTGGATAGAACAAAAACAATTGCCTTGATTGGGCCTTTGGCCAAAGATGATTACCACATCAATGGCAATTGGGGAGGTGCAGGCGATCGCCAAGGAAAATCGATAAGTGTTTTTGAAGGTTTACAAGACTATTTGAAAGCTAATCAAATATTGTACGCGAAAGGCTGTGACATTTTGAGCGATGACGAATCAGGATTTGAAGAAGCCATAGCCGCCGCAAAAAAAGCAGATGTGGTAGTATTGGTAATGGGGGAAGACCATGGCATGAGTGGCGAGGCGGCATCACGCACCAATCTCAAAATCCCTGGACTTCAACCAAAACTCATCCAGAAAATCCGCGAAGCGGTTCCAAATAAAAAAATCGTGTTGGTTTTGATGAATGGGAGACCCTTGAATCTTTCCGATGAAGTTGATCAGGTAGATGCGATTTTAGAAGCCTGGTTTCCCGGCAGCATGGGAGGCAGTGGTATTGCCGACCTACTTTATGGCGCTTATAATCCTTCAGGAAAATTAACCGTGACCTTTCCCAGAAATGTGGGTCAAGTGCCCATTTACTACAACATGAAAAACACCGGTCGCCCCATTCCAGAATCCAATCCAACAGAAGATTACAAATCCAATTATATTGATGCGCCAAATACACCTTTATTTGTTTTCGGCCATGGTTTAAGCTACACCAGTTTTGAGTATTCCGACTTCAAGTTATCTTCAGAAAGCATTGGTTTTGAGGACACCCTTACCGCTTCCGTCACAGTTTCAAATACTGGCGATGTTGATGGGCACGAGATCGTTCAGCTCTATATTCACGATAAAGTGGGCAGCGTTACCAGGCCAGTAAAGGAGTTGAAAGGTTTTGAGAAGATTTGGCTGAAAAAAGGCGAACGTCAAACCGTGAGCTTTACCATTACGGCCGAAGATTTAAAATTTTATAACAACAGCATGCAATTCACGGTAGAACCCGGCGCATTTGAAATTGCCATTGCACCAAGCTCAGATTTTAAATTCGAGCATGGGTTTATTCTGAATTGAACCATTGGCGTGCATTAGAGAAATTAAAAGTCAAATTAGACCTGTTAGTCTAGGGAGAACATTTAAAAAAGACGTTGCCATATTTTAAAAATCAAGGCTAACGGAAACAGTTCAACCACCAAATTGATAATTCAGTAAATCAAACCCTAACTATGAAAGCACAAATCACACCTATTAAAAAACTGAGTTATTTAGTACTTTGGTTTGTGCTTTTCTCTTTTTTTGGCCATGGTCAAAAAAAGAGCATCAATGCAGGATGGCAATTCAAACTGGATAAGGATGCTTCGGTTTGGGAAACCATAAACATTCCCCATACCTGGAACCTCAAAGATGCTTTTGACGATGAAGCAGGCTATTATAGAGGCATTGGACATTATAAAAAACAGGTCTTTTTTGCAGAATCAGATGCTGCAAAAGTTCATTATTTGCGATTTAAGGGGGTCAATCAAGATGCCAAAATTACGGTTAACGGAAATTTGGTAGGCACCCATCAGGGTGGATATACCGCCTTTACATTCAATATAAGCGCTTTCTTGAACTTTGGAGCGTACAATTTGATTGAAGTTATAGTAGATAATTCCCACAATGAGGATATTCCACCACTAGATGCCGATTTTACCTTTTTCGGTGGCATCTATAGAGATGTGGAACTCTTATCAAAACCTAAGCAACATCTAGCGCTTACCGATTTTTCTTCGGAAGGCTTCTACGTCAATTATCCTTCTGTTTCCGAAGAGAAGGCACAACTTGAAGTGACTGCAAGAATAGATAATTTTGAAGATGCTCAATCCACAAGTCAGTTGCGATTGGAAGTGTTGGATGCCAATGATTCCTTAGTGCTTTCTGAAAACGAAAATTTTAAATTTACAGCCATTGGTGCATTAGAAAAATCCATCAAATTCAGCGATCTTAAAAATCCGCGTTTATGGTCGCCAGAACGCCCTTATTTATATCAACTCAAGATCGTTTTATTAGATGACCAAGGTGTTGTTTTAGATAGAAAAACACAACAAATAGGTTTTCGTTGGGTAAGTGTAGACGCCTCCAAGGGTTTTTACCTCAATGGGAAGCCTTACAAACTCATAGGCGTCAACAGGCACCAAGATTATGATGCCTATGCTAATGCTGTGCCCATGGCACTTCAAAAACAAGACATCCAGCTTATAAAAGATATGGGTGCAAACGTGTTGAGATTCGCCCATTACCCGCAAGCACAGGAACTCTACAAATTATGTGACCAATTGGGCATACTGGTATGGACCGAAATCCCCATCGTCAACAAAATCACGAATACTAAGGCCTTTTTTGATACAGCCTTGAAAATGCAGGAAGAGCAAATCAAGCAGTATTATAATTATCCATCGGTAGTCATGATTGGTTACATGAACGAGATTTTTCTTAGAATGGATTTTGATAAAAAAACGCCTCAAGCAGAGAAAGATCAAATGAAGACGCATACTTATGATCTGGCAGAACAATTGGAAAAGTTGACCCGCGAAAAAGCGCCCCATCATATTACCGTGATGGCATTGCACTACAACGAACTTTATAATGAGACAAAGATTGCCGATTTGCCCATGCTCGTAGGTTGGAATCTTTATTTTGGATGGTATTATGAGACCATTGCAGATTTGGGTGTTTTTTTAGACGAGCAGCACCAACGCTTTCCCAATAGACCTATTATGATTTCTGAATATGGTCCAGGAGCAGATGTTAGAGTATCGGCTGCGCAACCAGAGCGCTATGATTACTCACAGCAATACCAACTAAAATTACATAGTAGTTACGTTGAGCAGGTGCAGGCTCGCGATTTTGTAGCCGGCATGACCGCTTGGAACTTTGCCGATTTTGCGTCTGAGTTTAGAGGGGAAACCATCCCACACATCAATCAAAAGGGTCTGGTAACAAACAATAGAGTCCCTAAGGAAATTTACTATTGGTACCAAGCGGTATTGCTTAAAAATACGCCAGTGGTGCATATTGCCAATTACCAAACCGATTTGACCCTATTTGATAATGCCCCTTACGAGATGACCTTATTTTCCAATCAAGCTTCGGCTAAGCTCTCTGTCAACAATGCATTTTTTAAAGAGGTAACTTTCAATGCGGGGATTGCAAGAGTGTTAGTGCCTTTTACAGATGGTTTAAATACGCTTAGTCTAGAAACGGCTTCTGTAATTGATGAGGCCACATTTCAAGTGCGACGCATTGAAAGCCTTAAAAATGAGGAACTTAAAAGTTTCGCCATAAATATAGGTGCATCTATAGATTTTAAGGATTTGGAAACAGGTGTCACGTATTTGGCAGACAGGCCCTATAAAGATGGGCTTTATGGTTACGATTCGCAATCGGGGAAATGTGAAAGAAAACTGCTGGCTAACAATATAAAAAATTCCAATTTGGAGGCGGTCTATCAACATGTATTAGTGGACTGCTCCAGGTATAAAGTAGCTATTCCCGACGGAAGTTATAAAGTGACCTTGTATTTTGTAGAGCCACAGCAAACCAATCAGGAACACGTTATTTTTAACCTAAACCGTCAAGCGGAAGCTTCCGAAGAAAAAGAACAACGCATATTTGACGTGCTATTGAATGGCACGGTCATGGTTTCCAGCCTTAATCTTGCAAAGGAATATCCCAATAAATATGGTGTGCAACACAGCTTTGAAATCGATATCCTCAACAATGAAGGACTTACGCTAACGCTGAAACCGCTTGAAGGCGCCCCAGTGATTAGTGGGATTTTGATAGAAACGCTAGAGTAGCTAAATGTTGAAAAATAGTGCTTACCTGCAAGCTTCTATAGAAAGCGGTTAGGTTTAATGACCAAGGCTCTAGTTTACAACGGGTATGATAACTGAGCACTATAATTTTCGGCATTATGTCGCTCTTTAGTCCCAATATCTATCGGGAGGGGCAAGAACATGATGCCGAAAATTCAATTAATTTTGCCATGACCCTGGAGGGAATCATTGAATTTTCTAGAATGGAGACAGCGCAAAATACCTGGATTTTAAATTAAATTAAAGAATCAACGCTTGATTAAGCTAGAGCCATAACCAATTAAATGAAACAATTGATACTTATCGTGCTGCTGATGTTCGCTTTTCAGTCTTTTTCTCAAGACCTGGAAACCTATACCTATGCCATTAAAGGTAAGGATACCTTAAAAATGGACGTCTATTCTCCAAAACGCATCAAGAAGAAAGACAGTCTGCCTGTGGTGTTGTGGATGCATGGTGGCGGATTTTCAGGCGGAAGCAGAGCCAATCCAGATGAAGTGAGATTGATGGAATACCTTACAGAAAACGGATTTATAGGCATCTCAATATCCTACCGATTGCTTCGGAAGGGAAAGCCTACCGGTTTCGGCTGTGAGTGTACCAAGGAAGAAAAACGATTCATCTTTGCGAATGCAGCCATTGACTATCTCGATGCAGCCAATTATGTGTTCAACAATGCAAAACAATTGAAAATCGATACTTCAAAAATCATTGCGGGTGGCAGTAGTGCAGGAGCAGAGGGCATGTTGAGTGCCGTGTTTATGAAAGATTACTTTATGGCAGATGCCGCAAGGTACCAACACCTAAAATTTGCAGGTGTGTGGTCTTTGGCTGGAGCCTTAATGGATGTCAATTACATTACTAAAACCAATGCCATACCAACGGTCATGTTTCATGGTACCGCTGATAATTTGGTACCTTTTGGGATTGCCCCTCATCACTTTTGTAAGATGCAGCAACCCGGATATATGATACTCTACGGGTCTAAGCCAATTACTGAAAAATTGGATGAATTAGGAACTTCCTACTACCTTCATAAGGTTATTGGTGGCGGGCATGAGCTGTCCTCAATCCCTTTTGACCAATTGGATACCCTTTTGGAATTCATCAATAAAACCATGCTTAATTCTGAAGTGATCCAGACTGAAAAAATAATCACGAAATCAATACTACAGAAATGATGAAAAATCTGCTTAGCATTTTATGGATTGCGATTGTATGTTACTCTTGTAACGAAGCCAAAACCCCAGATGTTGCGGAAGCACCCAAAAAACGCCCAAACATCATTTTCATCATGGCCGATGATCACGCCACACAAGCCATTAGTGCTTATGGCCATCCTATCAGTGATTTAGCGCCAACGCCCAACATTGACCGGATTGCCAATGAAGGCGCTATTTTCAAAAATAATTTCAATACCAATTCCATTTGCGGGCCTAGTCGCGCCGTCATCCTTACAGGAAAACACAGTCATATCAACGGGTTTAGAATGAATGGTGAGCGTTTTGATGGGAGCCAACAAACCTTTCCGAAGCTCTTGCAGAACGCAGGCTATAGCACAGCGGTCATTGGGAAATGGCATTTACATGGCTATCCGGAAGGTTTTGACTATTGGAACATCTTATTGGACCAAGGCAATTATTACAACCCCGATTTTATAAGTTTAAAGGATGGTCAAGCTGTCGCCGATACCACCAGAGTCCCTGGCTATGCCACCGATTTGATTACCGAGGATGCCATCAACTTTTTGGATAAGGCCAAGGATGCCAATAAGCCCTTCATGCTCATGCTGCAGCACAAAGCGCCACATCGCAACTGGATGCCAGCTTTACGGCATTTGCATACATATGATGCTGTGGAATTTCCTGTACCCGACACTTATTTTACAGACCATGAAGGTTCAACCGCTTCCAAAGAGCAGTCCATGACCATTTACACCGATATGTACGAAGGCCATGATTTGAAGATGACCAAGAAAAAGGGAAGTCCAGAATTGGCGCATAACCCTTGGAAAACCAATTTCGACCGAATGACCCAAGCCCAACGTGCCGAATGGGACAAGGCCTACCAACCTAAAAACGATGCCTTTCACGAGATGAATTTGAAAGGCAAGGATTTGGCATTATGGAAATTGCAACGCTATCTACAGGATTATATGGCTACAATCGCATCGGTAGATGAAGGCGTGGGGACTATTTTGGATTATTTGGAAGCCAACGGGTTGGCAGAAAACACCATCGTGGTTTACACCACCGACCAAGGTTTTTATCTGGGCGAAAAGGGCTGGTTTGATAAACGTTTTATGTATGAAGAGTCACTCGCCATGCCCATGTTGATGAAGTATCCAAATCTCATTACACCGGGAACTGAAATCACCGCGCTCACTCAAAATTTGGATTTCGCGGAAACCTTTTTGGATATGGCAGGTGTGCCAATTCCTGAAGATATGCAAGGTAAATCGATGCTGCCCTTATTTACAAAAGACATGGAAGATGCCGATTTTAGAGATGCCATTTATTACCATTATTACGATTTCCCAGCCTTTCACATGGTCAAGAAAATGTATGGCGTGCGCACCAAGCGTTATAAATTGATTCATGTCTATGACGACATTGATGAATGGGAATTGTACGATTTGGAGAAAGACCCAAGTGAAGTCCATAATTTAATTAATGATGACGATTACAATGACATCGCAGAAAAACTCCATAAGCGTTTGGATGCATTGCAAAAACAATACAAGGTAACCGACAAGGAATTCGAAAAGGTCAGCCCAGAAGCCATCAAGCGCAATTATATGAACTTTGAAAAATTACGCGGAAAAGCCTTAAAATCTTATAAACATTAAAAATATGAACACATTTCAATTTACGTACCAAAAGTTCCTTTTAGTCGCTTTCGTTTTGCTCAGTTTTCAGAGTTGTAAAGAGGAGGATGACAAGGCAAAGACGCTGGCAACAAAAACGCCTTCCGAAGAAAAAAATCAAACAAAACAGTTCAAGACTTATTGTAATCCCATTGATATCGATTATTCCTATATGTCACACTATCGGGCAAGAAATAATGTGTCTTACCGTTCGGGCGCCGATCCTGCGGTGGTCAATTTCAAGGGCCGTTACTACATGTTCGTGACCCGCTCCCACGGCTATTGGGCAAGTGATGATATGAGCAATTGGACATTTATCAAACCACAAAGCTGGTTTTTTAATGGTAGTAATGCACCGGCTGCGGCGGTTAGGGATGGCAAGATCATTCTTTTGGGAGACCCTTCGGGGCGCGGCGCAGTGATAGAGACCAATAATCCCGAGTTGGGCGATTGGAAAACCAATTATGCCGTGATCAATGTGCCAGGAGGCGTGCAAGACCCTAATCTCTTTGTGGATGATGACAACAAAGTCTATCTCTATGAAGAATCTTCCAACAAATGGCCCATTCATGCCATAGAGTTGGATGCCGATAATTATTTCATCCCCATGGGAGAGCAAGTAGTTTTGTTCAATTTAGATCCCGAAAAACACGGATGGGAACGTTTTGGCCAAGATCATAAGTCAGATCTAAAACCCTTTATTGAAGGCCCTTGGATGGTGAAACACGGCGATACCTATTATTTAGAGTATGGTGCACCGGGTACCCAATGGAACGTTTATGCCGATGGCGTTTATACAGGAAAGAGTCCGTTTGGACCTTTTGAATATGCACCTTATAACCCGATTTCCTATAAACCCGGTGGCTTTTTAAAGGGCGCTGGTCATGGCAGTACGGTTCAGGATAATAGTGGTAATTATTGGCATTATTCCACGATGGCAATTTCGGTAAACTATAAGTTTGAGCGGCGCTTAGGCATGTATCCTGCGGGTTTTGAGGACGATGGGCAAATGTATGTCAATACGGCTTATGGCGATTATCCGCACTATTTGCCCGGTACAGAAGTTGAACGTCACAAAGAGCGTTTTACAGGCTGGATGCTATTGTCTTATAATAAACCCGTGACCACCAATTCGGGCTTGGTTGAAAAAGACGTCAATGTGGTAGATGAAAGTGAGGGCGGTTACATGCAAGCGCAAATCAAGGATTTCAATATCAATAAGATCAATGATGAGGAAATCCGTTCCTATTGGGTTTCCGAGGCAAATAGCGATTCGATTTATGTGGAAATGGATTTGCTGAAAGTTATGGATGTGAAAGCGATTCAGATTAATTTTCAGGATTTCAATTCCGAAGTCTTTGGGCGACCAGACGGCATCAAGCAACAATTTGTGATTGAAGGTTCGATGGACGGAACAACTTGGGAAACCATACTTGATTATTCTAAAAATGAGCGCGATATGCCACATGCCTATTTGGAGTTGGAAACACCGGCGGAAGCACGATACATCAGATACAATCATGTGTATGGGTACAACAAATATCTCGCGATTTCAGAACTGCGGGTCTTTGGTAACGGCAAGGAGGCCAAACCAGCGCCACCGGCAAACTTCAAAGTTGCCCGTCAAAAGGACCGAAGAAATACCGACCTCACTTGGGATAAAGTGGAAGACGCCACGGGTTACGTGATTTATTGGGGCATTGCCAAAGATAAGCTCAACCTGTCGGCCTTGATGTATGATGCACCAAATTATGAATTACGGGCATTGAACACAGACCAAGCCTATTATTACCAAGTGGAAACCTTTAATGAGAATGGGATTTCAGCTAAAAGCGAAATTCTTTACACCGAATAACATGTAAGTACGAAGCATCTAGACCGTCCCGATACCGGGACTATTAGAACATAGAACCAAGACGAATAAGTAACTGAATCAAGTTCTAAATGGAACTGTAAAAATGACACAAATTGTGTTTTATAGAACCTGAATTTTAATCGTGCCAAAATGAAATATATAATAAAATTTTTCCTTCCCATCTTAATACTAATCCTTCTGAACGCCTGTGCTTCCGAAGGAAAAAAGTTTACTTCGGAAGTAACTTCGCCAGATAAAAACATCAAGGTGTCTTTCCATCTTTCTGCTGAAAATCAACCCTTTTATGTGGTCAATTACAAGACTGAAAAAGTCATCGATTCCTCCAAAATGGGTTTTGAGCTGAAGGATGCCGCGCCTTTAAGTGGCGATTTTAGGATTGTGGCGACAGACACCGCTTCCGTAAACGAGACCTGGCAACCGGTTTGGGGCGAGGATGCGGAAGTCAAAAATGAGTATAATGAGCTGAAGCTTCAGCTGGAAGAAACTTCAGCATTAAAACGAAAAATCAATATCATCTTTAAGGTTTATGACGACGGGATTGGTTTCCGCTATGAATTTCCGAAGCAAGAAAATTTAAACGAGGTCGTGATTACCGACGAAAATACCGAATTCAACCTCACTGGAAACCACAAAGTATGGTGGATTCCCGGCGATTGGGATATTTATGAATATTTGTACCAGACCACGAAATTTTCAGAAATTGATGCACTTAAACTGTATGAGCCCGGGACTCACTTAGGGCAAACCTATATGCCAGAAAACGCAGTGAACACGCCAGTTACGATGAAGACTGAAGCAGGCTTGTACCTCAGTTTCCACGAAGCCGATCTTACCGATTACGCAGGGATGACCTTGGCGGTAGATACCACTAATCATAAGATGAAAAGTGAACTGGTGGGCAATGCCGAAAACATAAAAGTCAAGCGCCAAACGCCTTTTGAAACCCCATGGCGAACCATTCAAATTGCTGAAAAACCGGGACAGCTTATCGAATCAAAACTGATTGTTAATCTCAATGATCCTAATGTTGTTGAAGACATGAGTTTTTTCAAACCTACAAAATACACGGGCATTTGGTGGGATATGCATATTGGTACTGGCAATTGGGATTATGCAGGCGCCAATCATGCCGCAAACACCACATACGCCAAAGAGCTGATTGATTTTTCAGCAAAACACAACATTAACGCCATGTTGGTGGAAGGTTGGAACATCGGCTGGGAGCAATGGTGGGACAAAAAAGCCAAACAAGTCGATTTTGATTTTGTAACGCCCTATCCCGATTACGATTTACAAGAAGTAGTGCGCTACGGAAAATCAAAAGGTGTGGCATTGATCATGCACCATGAAACTTCCGCAGACGTCACAGGATACGAGGCCCAAATAGATACCGCTTTTGCCCTGATGAAAGACCTGAAAATCCATGCAGTAAAAACAGGCTATGTGGGCAGCGTCATCCCAGAAGGCGAATACCATCATGGCCAATTTATGGTCAACCACTACCAAAAGGTTTTGGAAAAAGGCATCGAAAACCAAGTGGCCATCAATGCGCATGAACCCATTAAAGCAACAGGGAAACGACGTACTTATCCTGTGGCGATTTCACGTGAGGGCGTTCGCGGCCAAGAGTACAACGCTTGGTCTGATGATGGTGGGAATCCGCCAGAACATTTAACCATCGTGCCTTTTACCAGAATGTTGGGTGGTCCTGTAGATTATACGCCTGGTATCTTCAATACAAGCTTGAAACCCTATAAAGAAAACAATCAAATCAATACCACTTTGGCGCATCAACTCGCGTTGTATGTCGTGGTCTATAGTCCTGTGCAAATGGTACCCGACCTTATAAAAAATTACGAAGGTCATCCCGCTTTTCAATTTATTGAAGATGTGGGTATTGATTGGCAACAATCGAAAGTCTTGGATGCCGAAATTGGCGACTTCATCGTCATGGCGAGACAAGAAAAGCAAACTGGACATTGGTTCTTGGGCGCCATTACCGATGAACAGGCAAGAACGGTAACTATCAATTTCGATTTTTTAGAGGCCGGTAAAAACTATACTGCAACCATTTATAAAGACGCGGCAGACGCCCATTACAAGACCAATCCAGAAGCTTACGAGATTTCTTCGGAAGACATTAGCAATAATAGCAAGCTAGAATTAATGCTGGCAGCTGGCGGTGGCGTTGCCATTGCGATCAAGGAATCCAATAAATAGATCAAGCCCTAGAACATAAAGTTTGCCATGAAACGGAAAATAGGTCATTTTTTAATAGATTTGGCTAAGTTTAGTTAGATTTGAGAAAGATTGATTAATTCACAATTTGCACTAAATAACACATTTAATTTTTTAACCATAGCCAATACCTGATTGCTAACTTTAACTAAATACACATGAATAAACGGACTTTTTTGCTTTTGATCACTTCAGTCTCCGCGCTGGGTGGTCTCTTATTTGGATATGATACAGGCGTGATCAATGGCGCCCAATTTTATTTGAGTAAATACTTTGAACTTGACGCTGCCATGAAAGGTTGGGTGGTGAGCAGTGCATTGGTGGGCTGTTTTGTTGGCGCCATAGTGGCGGGGCCTTTAAGCATTAAGATAGGGCGGAAGTATTCCTTGATCTTGTCGGCGATTTTATTCTCCATTTCAGCTTGGGGCTCGGGATTGCCCTCCATGCTTCCAGAGTCTGTTGATCTTTTAGTGATGTTTAGAATCATTGGTGGTCTCGGGATTGGGATCGCATCCATGAATGCACCCATGTACATAGCCGAAATTGCACCACCAAGAAAGCGTGGTAATTTGGTGTCTTATTACCAATTGGCCATCGTGGTTGGTTTCTTTATCGTATTCTTGGCCACTTACACTATTGGTAGTAACCTCACGGAAGAACAAAACCTCGCGATTGGTTGGAGGCGCATGTTCTGGTCTGAATTGATCCCAGCAGGTTTATTCTTGATCCTCTTGTTCTTTGTGCCTCAAAGTCCGCGTTGGCTTGCCATGAAAGGCAAAAAAAAGGAATCCTTACGCATTCTAACCAAGATTTTGGGAGCGGAAGAAGCACAGCGTGAAAGTGTGGAAATAGAAAAATCCTTGCAAAAGAAAAACACAGGCGTAAAGATCAATTATT
This sequence comes from Subsaximicrobium wynnwilliamsii, assembly GCF_007997225.1. Taxonomy (GTDB): domain Bacteria; phylum Bacteroidota; class Bacteroidia; order Flavobacteriales; family Flavobacteriaceae; genus Psychroserpens; species Psychroserpens wynnwilliamsii. Next base: position 53,540 of record NZ_VORM01000022.1, on the reverse strand, counting down.
TTTCAAAAGGCATCTTAACGATTATTGTGATCGGCACCACTTTATCTGTACTTCAGCAATTTACGGGAATCAATGCGGTACTCTATTATGGCGCCGATATTTTTGAACAGTCCTTGGGCTTTGGTAAAGAAGACGTCTTGCTGCAACAGATATTGCTGGCTTTCGTCAATTTGATATTTACGTTTATCGCGATGGCCACCGTGGATAGAATAGGAAGAAAACCATTGATTTATATTGGATCTGCGGGCATGTTACTCGGGTTCTTGATATTAGGTGTTACCATACAGCAGCAATCTTTGGGCATCCTGTCTTTGATTGGCGTGTTGCTATTTGTGGCGTCTTTCGCAATGTCTATGGGACCTGTAGTTTGGGTGCTATTGTCTGAGATGTTTCCTAATAACATTAGAAGTGTCGCCATGTCTGTCGCAGTGGCAGCCCAATGGGCGGCAAATTTTGTAGTCTCGCAGTCCTTTCCCATTGTTACAGAAAGTGAGGTCAACAACAATGCTTTTTGGAACGGCTCCCTACCTTATTTCATCTTTATAGGCTTCATCATTTTTATCGTGGTGTTTACCTATAAGTTCATCCCAGAAACCAAAGGGCGTTCTCTGGAGGAACTCGAAGATATATGGGATGTGAAATAGTGGGTTCGTAATTTCTATGACAGAAGCTGATGTGTTTGCGCTTTTTAAGGCTTACACATCGGCTTTTTTTGATTTCGGCTTCGTTTAGGCAGCTACAAATCGCCTTAAATTTGTATTATTGTAAGGTTAATGACTACAGAAGACATTGAAAAGTAAAACATACATCCTTACTCTATTTTTAATTTTCATAGGATTAGCATCTGTGACGGGACAGGAATTGCCACCAATTGAAAGTTTTTCTACGGAAGATTACCGCGCTGAAAACCAGAATTGGGCCATTTCCCAAACTGCGAACAAATTCATCTATGTTGCCAATAATAAGGGACTTCTTGAATTTACAGGTGCCGATTGGAAATTATACCCCTCACCAAACCAAACCATTTTAAGATCGGTTCATGCGGTTGGCAATCGCATTTATACGGGCTGTTACATGGAGTTTGGCTATTGGCAACCAAGTGCTGATGGACACTTGCGCTACACCTCACTATCTGAAAATTTAGCCTTGGGTATGGTGGAAGATGAGCAGATCTGGAACATTGTCTCTTTAGACAATTACGTTGTCTTTCAATCCTTAAACCGCATTTATAGTTATAATTTGGATTCCCAGACTTTTTCCAAGATTGAAGCAGAGACGACGCTTACTAAAATGATTAAGGCCGATCGCACGCTCTACTTTCAGAAATACAACCAAGGTCTTTTTAAAATTGAAAGCGGCGTGGAAAAACTGGTTTCTAATGATGCGATCTTGAAATCCAATATCATTGTCAATATATTCAGCCGTTCTGGCAAGCTCATTATCCAAACCAAAACGAAAGGCTTTTTCGTGCTTGAAGATGGCCAACTGAGTAAATGGGACATTCCGGCAAATGATTACATTTCAGGATTAACCGTTTACAGCAGTATTTGTTTAAACGATGGCAGTTTGGCAATTGGTACAATTTCCAACGGCATCGTCCACTTAAGCGCGAGTGGTGAATTTGATTACCGTTTAAATCAAGATCAGGGTTTGTTGAACAACACGGTACTTTCTCTTTTTGAAGATAGCGATGAAAATTTATGGTTGGGACTTGATAATGGGATCAATTGCATTAATAGTGCTTCGCCATATCGCATATATAAGGACAAGAACGGACGATTGGGCTCTATTTACACTTCTAGGATTTATAAGGATATCTTATATCTGGGAACTAACCAAGGGCTGTTTTTCAAACCCTTTGATTCCGATCAGCCTTTCGAGCTTATTGAGGCCACCAAAGGGCAAGTGTGGTGTTTGACGGTCATTGATGACCGTTTGTTTTGTGGTCATGATTCTGGCACCTTTGAAGTAGAAGGTACATCAGTGAGACAAATTACTTTTTCTGAAGGGACTTGGGATTTAAAACCAATACCCAATCATGATGATCTCATACTGCAAGGCAATTATAACGGTTTGAATGTATTGGAGCGTAAAAATGGCAAGTGGTCTTTTAGGAATAAGTTGACTGGTTTTGACATGTCTTCCAAATATGTAGAGATTTTGGATGCCGATCATATTTTTGTAAGCCATGAATATAAGGGTGTATTTAGGTTAGAGGTTGATGGAACTTACCATAAAGTTGAGAATTTTAAAAATATGGAATCCGTTTCCAAAGGCCTGCATTCCAGTCTAAGTACTTACGAAAATGATATTTTTTATGCCAGCAACCGTGGTGTTTTCAAATATAAGCTTGAGGAAAATGTTTTTCTGAAAGACTCTATTTTGAGCGAATCCTTAAATACGGAAACCTACAAATCTGGTAAAATGGTAACCGATGGCACAGGTAAACTGTGGTTTTTTTCTGAAAACAATATTTTCTATGTGACCCCCGGTCATTTGAGTGAAACGCCTAAGGTCACTAAAATAGCCTTGCCGAGTACGATACGAAACAGCATTAGTGGTTACGAAAGCATCATGCATACGCAGGGTCAAAACTATCTTTTTGGAACCTCCTCGGGCTATATCATGATTGATTTAGATAAAGTGAAGGAACAGGTCTATAACATTAAAATCAATTCTGTTCATAATTACACTACCGATACCGATGCCAATAAGAATTTGGTAGCAATTAATGAAACCAATGAGTTCACTATTAAGTCCAACAATTTTGCCTTCGCTTACAGCATACCAGAATTTGACAAATACTTAGAGTCAGAATACCAATACAGGCTCAATGGCGATTATGATCAATGGAGCAATTGGTCTAAGTCGTATTCAGAGTTGTTCAAAAACCTAGCCTTTGGTGACTATACCTTTGAAGTGCGCGGCAGAGTGGGGAATACGCCAACTGAAAATACCGCTACGTATAGTTTTAGCATCGCCAAACCTTGGTATATATCCAATCTCCTCATTTTTATCTATATCTTGGCTGTGCTTCTGTTTTCAATCCTTATGCATAATGTTTATAAGCGCTATTATAAAAAGCAAAAATCAAAGTTGATTTTTGCCAATAAACGGGATTTGGAATTAAAGGAACTGGAGACAGAGCAGCAACTCATGCAATTGAAAAATGAGAAACTGCAGCAAGATATAGAAAACAAAAATCGTGAGCTTGCTATTTCTACAATGAGCTTGATTAAGAAAAACGAATTTTTGAATAGCATTAAAGAGGAGCTGAAGTCTTCAGAAACGGGAAAAGGATTGAAGTCTGTCGTCAAGATTATTGACAAGAACATCAACAACACCGATGATTGGAAATTCTTTCAAGAAGCCTTCAACAATGCCGATAAAGACTTCTTAAAGAAGGTGAAGTCGATACATCCTAAACTTACACCCAACGATTTAAAATTATGCGCCTATTTGAGGTTAAACTTGACCTCAAAAGAAATTGCGCCGTTGTTGAATATTTCTTCACGAAGTGTTGAGGTAAAACGCTATCGATTGCGCAAAAAAATGGATTTACCTCATGAAGCCAGCCTCACTAATTATATCTTAGAGATTTAGCGACCATACAACACCTGTTATTACCTATACAAAACCCATACAAAATGTTTTTTTTAACTACTATAACGTTGTAATGTTAATATTTTATAACGCTTGTTTTTTAGTAATAGCGGACATAAGTTAATGAATTCCTAAAATTACACCCCTTTTATTGTTATGTATGTTTTTTGTAGTGGCGTTATTTAAGGATATAGCAATGTCTTGTTGTAATATTGAGATATACTTAATCAATTACTATGATAACGAAATTCTTCACGATCTTATTTTTCTTAGGTGCTAGCCTGGCTTGGGGTCAGGACCTAACCATAACAGGTGTGGTTACCGATCAAAATTCGGGTCAACCTGTTCCCGGTGTAAACGTACTGGTAAAAAACACAAGCATTGGCGCGTCTACCGATTTTGACGGTATCTACGAGCTTAAAAATGTGCCCAAGGGGTCCACATTGGTTTTCTCCTATATAGGATATAAAAACCAAGAGGTTTTGGTTGAAAACGCAAATCCCATCAACGTGGCCTTAGTGGAAGACACAGAGTCACTCGACGAGGTTGTGGTGATTGGGTATGGTACCCAGAAAAAAAGAGACCTTACAGGCGCAGTGTCTATAGTGAGTTCAAAAACCTTAGACGAGCTTAAACCAATAAAGGTGGAGCAGGCCTTACAAGGAACGGTTGCTGGGGTAAACGTTACCACTCAATCTGGTTCTCCTGGAGCTGGGTTGGATATTAGAATTAGAGGTGTTGGCACCAACGGAGCGGCAGGACCAGCTGTGATTATAGATGGCTATGTTGGTGATTTGAGTTTATTAAATCCCAATGACATTGAGACCATTACGGTTTTAAAAGATGCCCAAGCAGCAATCTATGGTGTAATTGGTGCTAATGGTATCGTATTGATCACAACAAAGAGCGGTAAGAATAATTCTAAGGCAAAAGTTACCTATAATACTTATACAGGATTTCAAGAGACGACTAGAAAATTGGCATTATTAAATGCGACCGAATACGCACTGTTGCTCAATGAGAGTTATGCTGCAGGAGGTGAGGCTATTCCTTTCCCAAATGCATCTGGCCTGGGTGCTGGTACGAATTGGCAAGATGAGGTCTTTAATAGTAATGTGCCTATTATTAGTCACGATTTCACGGTCTCTGGAGGTTCTGAAAAAATCACTTACGCCATTAGTGGCTCTCATCTCTACCAACAAGGGATTCTTGCCCCAAAGAAATCAGATTTTAAAAGAGATACCGCAAGACTTTCATTAGGCGTGGATATCTCAGAAAGCTTGAGGGTCAATACCAATGTCATCTACACCTATATCGATAGAGACGCGGTAAATGATTTTGGTTTGGGATCTGTATTGTTCAATGCGCTCAATACACCTTCAACCTTGACGCCTAGAAATGCCGATGGGTCTTTTACTCTAGTGCCAAGCTCTCCAGGTTTAGGTATTGAAATCATAAACCCCTTAGAGCAAATAGAAAATACGTTTAATGATTATGATCTTAAAAAACTCAATGGTAACGTAAGTTTAGAGTACGATGTTCTAAAAAATGTTCAACTCATTGGTCGCCTTGGATTCAATACCAGCAATAGCGAAGGCAAAACCTTCGCCAAACAAGTGGATTATGGTGGTAAGGTATTTGATGTGCCGCGAAGCAGCGTTTCCCAAAATGCTATTAACGACAATGATTATTCCTTGGATATTTTTGGAACTTATAGCAATTTATTCAATGACACCCACAACGTCAGTATTACTGTAGGAACGACGGTATTTAGACAATTTGGTAACGGTTTATTCGCCACGGGTTTTGACGTACCAAATAATGATTGGGCATTTGCCGATATTGCTTTGGCAAATGGCACCAGTGAAGCGAGGGATGTGAGTTCCTATGCTTATGACGAAAGGCGTTTATCCTTTTTTGCGCGTGCACAATACGACTATAAAGGTAAATATTTGATTTCTGCAATGCTGAGACGGGATTTGTCGACCAGATTCGGTCCAAATAATAGAGTAGGTTATTTTCCATCAGTTACCGCAGGTTGGGTGACTTCGGATGAAGGCTTTTTTGAAGATGTGGAAGCGATTAACTTTATGAAATTTAGAGCGAGTTATGGCGTACTTGGAAATGACCAAATTGGCAATAATGGTTACGTGAGCCTGTTGAACGGTGAGGCTGCCTATGTTTTTGACAATGCATTGGTTATCGGGCAGGCCATAGGGGTTTTACCTAATCCTGATCTGCAATGGGAAGAAGCTAAAAAATTCAATGTCGGTTTAGACATGCGATTTTTAAAAAACAAAATAGATATTACTGCCGATTACTTCATTAATACCAGGGATAATTTATTGATTGGTAACATACCTGTTTCTGGCATTACTGGCGTAGCTGCACCAGGAGCCGGTTCCCCTACTGTAAATGCAGGTAAAGTTGAAAACAAGGGTTTTGAATTCTCGATTAGCTATAAGGAAAATATTTCTGAAGATTTTAACTTCGGAATCAATTATAACTTAACCACGCTAAAAAACACGGTGTTGGAAGTCAATAATAGTACAGGTTTTCTTGAAGGTGGCGCATTTGGCGTTGGCCAATTGCCACCATCAAGAATGCAGGCAGGAGAACCGTTGGGCTATTTTTATGGATATCAGACCAATGGCCTCTTTCAAAATCAAGCTGAGGTTGATGCCCATCCATCGCAAGTCGCATTGGGGGCAACTGCTTCTCCTGGTGATATCCGTTATGTTGATATTAACAACGATGGTGTTTTAGATGCCAATGACAGAACCAATATTGGCGACCCAATTCCAGAGATCACCATGGGGCTTAATTTAAGCTTCAATTTTAAAGGTTTTGATTTTGTAGCTTATACGTTTGCATCCATTGGTAACGATATGATTAGAAACTATGAGCGCACCTTAACTGATGTCAATAGATTGAACTATGTACTAGACTGATGGACAGGGCCTGGAACAAGCAATACCGTGCCCAGAGTAACTAACGCAGCGACTTCTAACAATGTTTTGTCCGATTTTTTTGTTGAAGATGCGTCATACATTAGAATCCAAAACGTACAGTTGGGTTACACCTTACCGGTACAATGGTCTGGTAAAATTGGTATTTCCAAAGTAAGGATTTATACAGGCGTCAACAATCTTTATACGTTTACCAAATATAAAGGATTTGATCCTGGCGCTTCTTCTGGCGCACCAATTGGCGGTGGTATAGATGATGGATTCTATCCAATTCCAAGAATGTATTTAGTAGGCCTAAATCTTAATTTTTAATGATACAAAAGATGAAAAATAAACTTACATACTCCTTTATAGTTGTGTTCACAATATTCGGACTTTCAGGATGTACGGATGACTTTGTGGAACGCACTCCAGTATATTCCATCGATTCCGAAAACTATTTCAACTCAGAAAGTGATTATTACAATGCACTCATTGGTGCTTATGACTTGTTGCAATCCACCTATCTCAACACGATTTTAGGTGAGATCGCGTCAGACAATACCCTCGCTGGTGGAGAAAGTGCGACCGATGTCATTGGTTGGCAGCAAGTGGATGATATGATCCACACTCCGGTAAATTCCGAAATCAAGAGAATTTGGGATTTCATGTATGCTGGTGTCAATCGTGCCAATTATATTTTGGAATTTCAAGATAAAACCGACTTTGAAGGCAAAGCAATCATTATTGCTGAAGCTCGATTTTTAAGAGCTTACTACTATTTTGAATTGGTAAAATGGTTTGGCCCAGTGCCGCTAAAGGAAACACGATTCACATTGGGTGATGAAACTTCAATTCCAAGAAGTCCGGTTGAAGACGTGTACGCCTTGATAGAAGCCGATTTAACCTTTGCGTCAAATACCCTATCCTATACAGCTCCCCAAATTGGCAGAGCAACCAAAGGCTCGGCGCAGGCACTTTTAGGAAAAGCGTTCTTATACCAAGACAAATTTACCGAAGCAGCCAATGTTTTTGAAACGCTTATTAACAATGGGCCCTATGATTTGGTAAGTGACTACAATACCCTATTTGAAAGTCAAGGTGAGAATGGTATTGAATCGGTTTTTGAAGTGCAATATACAGATGTTGAAGGTGCAAGTTTTTTATGTCTTCAATGTAGCGAGGGTAATGTTGCTGTTGGTTTTAGTGGTGTTCGTAATTATTCAGGTCCAATCTTTACCTCTGGTTTCAGTTTTAATGTTCCAACACAGGAAGTAGTTGATGCATTTGAAGCAGGCGACATTAGAAAGGACGTGGCCATCTTGGATATCGAAGCCTGGGCAGCCGAAACAGGGGCTACCTTTGGAACAGGATATGAACATACGGGTTATTTCAACAGAAAATACCTGCCTAGAAAAAGAAGTGCCGATGCTGCTGGGGATTTAAATCTAACCAATCCCAATAATTATAGAGCCATTCGTTTTGCCGACGTCCTATTGATGGCTGCGGAAGCTTACGCACGAGGAGGCCTAAATGAAGATAAAGCGAGACTTTATTTAAATAGAGTACGCACAAGAGCGAATCTTTCAGATGTTACCGCTTCTGGCAATGCCTTGATTGATGCCATCTATGCAGAACGACGCACAGAATTGGTTGGTGAAGGCCACCGCTTCTTCGATTTGGTAAGAACCAATCGCGGTTCAGAAATCGATGGTTTTTCAGCAAATAGACATGAATTATTCCCGATTCCCTTTGAGGAAATCCAATTTTCAAACGGGAATTGGCAACAAAATCAAGGATATTAAAAAAAAATGAAAACTATGAAAATTTTTAAATACACTTTAGGTCTTTGTCTGGTCATGACCGCATTTTTTGGCTGTGAGAAAGACGATGACAATACCGATTTTGTAAACGGGATCAATGCACCCTCAAATGTTTCAGCTTTGGTAACCGTGACGCAAGACAACTCGGGCCTGGTAAAAATCACACCCTTGGCGGAAGGCGTAACAACCTTTACCATTGATTATGGCGATAATTCTGAGGCCGCTTCCAATATACAACCAGGCGCTTTTGTAGAGCATACCTATGCCGAAGGAACCTATCAAGCCAGCATTCAAGCTTTTGGACTCAACGGAAGGTCTACCTCTGTAACCCAAGAAATTATGGTGTCTTTCAATGCACCCGAAAACTTAGTGGTCACAATTACCAACGACGCTGCGGTATCCAGAAAAGTAAATGTGACTGCAGTTGCTGATTTCGCCTTGAGCTATGAGGTGGATTTCGGTCAAGCCGGAAGTGAGCCCGTCATGATCAATGATGGCGATACCGCAAGTTTTATTTACGACGAAGCTGGAACCTACACCATTACGGTCACTGCCTTTAGTGCAGCGATTGAAACGGTACAGTATACAGAGGACTTTTTGGTAACAGAGATTTTACAACCATTAACAGGAGCACCAACGCCACCATCACGACAGGATTCAGATGTGATTTCCATGTTTAGCAATGCCTACGAGCAGGACGTGAACGTGAGTTCTTGGCGTTCCGATTGGAGCACGAGTACCTTGACCGATTTACAGATTGCAGGCAACGATACCAAATTTTATGCAGATGCTGATTTTGTGGGTGTCGAATTTTACGGAGATGCCGCAGTGGATGCCTCTCAAATGGATAGTTTCCACATGGACTTTTGGAGCGTAAATGCCACCACCTTCCGTGTAAAATTAGTTGATTTAGGTGGGGAAGCTACGGAAGCTGAAATTGTTTTTACCGATCTTCCGCAGAATGAATGGGTGTCTATAGAAATTCCGATGAGTGATTTTACCGACGCTGGAATGACCTCTATCAATTCCATTCAACAAATGATATTTTCAGGTTTGCCAACGGGTACTTTCGATTTCTTTATCGATAATGTATATTTCTATCGTGCCGCAACTGCCGCAGGAGAAGGTTTGGAAGGCACTTGGAAAATGGCACCTGAAGCTGGAGCTCTGGGTGTTGGCCCTTCTATTGGCGATGTCAGTTTTTTTAGTTGCGACGCGGTTTGTGTCGATTCAAGAGCTTGTTATTATGATGACAATTATATCTTCGGTGCCGATGGTACTTTCACTAACGATCTTGGAGCTGAAAGCTGGATAGAAGGTTGGCAAGGTGGTGGTGATAGTTGTGGAACTCCTGTGGCGCCTCACGATGGCTCCAATCCTGCGAGCTATACTTATGACGAAGCTGCTGGTACCGTAACGGTTAATGGAGTTGGAGCATATATTGGTTTAGCGAAAGCAAATAATCAAGGGGAGTTGCCTAATGTGGCGGTACCAAGTTCGATTACTTACAATGTCTCTTTTATCGATGCCAATACGATTAACGTTAATGTTGATATTGGCGGTGGCGTTTATTGGCAGTATAGATTGATTCGCGAGGGTGCAACCAATCCGCTTGCCGGTACGTGGCAAATGGCACCAGAAGCCGGAGCTTTAGGCATCGGTCCGGCGATTGGCGATGTCAGTTTTTTTAGTTGCGACGCGGTTTGTGTCGATTCAAGAGCTTGTTATTATGATGACAATTATATCTTCGGTGCCGATGGTACTTTCACCAACGATCTTGGGGCTGAAAGTTGGATAGAAGCTTGGCAAGGTGGTGGTGATAGTTGTGGCACTCCTGTAGCACCTCATGATGGCTCCAATCCTGCGACTTATACCTATAACGGCTCCGCAGGAACAATTACCCTTAATGGAACTGGTGCCTATATTGGGCTGGCTAAAGCCAATAACCAAGGAGAATTGCCAAATGTGGCAGTACCAAGTTCCATTACTTATAATGTGAGTTTTGTGGATGCCAACACCATAAATTTAAATGTTGATATTGGGGGTGGCGTCTATTGGCAATATAAGCTGGTTAGAATTTAAAAAAAATATGAAAAAGATTAATAGAACTATTATGGGAAATTTTAGAAATTACGTAGGCATCCTCGCAGTATTATTGCTTTGCGCTGGCTGCCAAGACGATGATAGCACATTTGGTGCAATTGTGGCGCCATCCAATATTGTCATTACCACGGAAATTGTAGGCGTTGATGCCGACAATCCCAACGGTGATGGCAGCGGACAAGTAATATTTAAAGCCACCGCCGATCAAGCGCTTGGCTATAGTTTTGCATATGGGGACGGTACAGATGGCGTTGTGCCTTCAGGAGAAACGGTTCATCGCTATAGTGTTGTAGGTTTGAATACCTACACCGTTGTAGTGAACGCGTTGGGTGCTGGCGGCTTGTCTTCATCGGCAACCCTGGACGTAGAGGTCTTTAGTTCCTTTGATGATCTTGAGGCTAAGCAACTATTGAGTGGTGGTGAAGTAAGCAGTAAAACATGGTATCCTAAACTGGATGAAAATGGTCATTTAGGTGTGGGGCCAACTTTAGCTCAGGATATTGGAGATGATGGAACCCTAAATGGACATTGGTTTCCGCAATACGATTCTACAGACGCTTTCGGAAAATGTGCTGCTGCAGACAGTGACTGCTTCTGTGATTTATCTTTGACCTTTGAATTAGATGCTACAGGTAATCTTACTTTTAATCAGAATAATAATGGATCTACATTTTTCAACTGGGCACATGGAGCTGTGGTTGGACAGCAATTAGACGAATTTGCAGATGCATGCTTTGAATTTGATACCATGGCAGAAAGTGCGGTAACACTTGTGCCTTCATCAACAGATTGGTCCCAAGTTGCTGATCCTGAATTTCCTGTTCCAAGAGGAACTGTCATGAATTTTACTAATGATGGTTTTATGGGCTACTATACAGGGGTATCATCTTATGAAATTTTGCAAATTGATAGCAACTATCTCTATGTAAGGTTTTTTGACAATGTCAATCCTGATCTGGCTTGGTATCAAATGTTTACCACCACACCAGCAACTTCAGATTTCACATCTACCTTCAACGATCTGGTATGGAGCGATGAATTTGACACAGACGGTGCGCCAGATCCAGCCAATTGGACCTATGATATAGGGACAGGTAGTAACGGCTGGGGGAATGGTGAAGCACAGGTTTATACCAACGATGCTGAAAATGTGACTATAGAAAACGGTATTTTAAGAATAATTGCCAAGGCAAATGGTGATGGATATACTTCAGCAAGATTGAAAACTCAAAACTTATATGAGTTCACTTATGGTCGTGTAGAGATTCGTGCAAAGTTACCTGCCGCTCAAGGGACTTGGCCAGCATTGTGGAGCCTCGGCGCAGATATTGAAGTCAATCCATGGCCAGGATGCGGTGAGATCGATATTATAGAGCAAACAGGTCAGGATAAGAACACCGTTTTGGCGACCATACACCATCCCGCAGTATCGCCTGGTGCCGGCGATACGGGAACTAAAGCTTTGCCTACAGCAACTACAACCTTCCATAACTATTCCTTGGATTGGACGGCAGAAACCATAACATTCCTTATTGACGACGAAGTCTTCCGTAGCATACCAAATACGCCAGATCTTCCGTTTAAGAGCGATTTCTTTTTGATCATGAACGTAGCCATGGGTGGATCGCTTGGTGGTGTGATTGATCCTGCTTTTACTGAAGATCAAATGGAAGTGGATTATGTAAGGGTTTACCAATAAGATTTATGAAAACGTATAGGTTGTTTGAAGCACTTGGTCTTTGGCCGCGCTTGACAAGAACAAAGAACTTTTGAATAGTATTAAAGAGAAGTTGAAGAAGATAAAATCCATACAGCCTATACTTTTACCCAACGATTTAAAGCCATGTGCCTATTTGAGATAAACTTAGAGAACAAGAGAAATTGCGCCAATATTGCACGTATCCCGCGCAGTGTGCAGGTCAGCCGCTATCGATTGCGGAAAAACAAATGAATATATCTCATGAGCCCAGTCTCACGAATTGCATTTTAGATATTGAGCGACCATATAGCGACTATTCTTACCTATTCAAAACCCATACATTTGTTTTTTTTCAATCAATTATAAGCGCATCGTGTTAATTATAGATTTGTCATAATGCTAAGAAAGAGGACTGTTTATTGATTATTTCGTAAATTATCAAGTCCTTTTTTGTGTTGTGTATTTATTGTTTGGGTGTAATTTGCTATATTAACACAACTTAACATTAAGTTAATATCCCCTGATGGCATACCTACTTTAAGTTGACTAGGTCAATTATTTAATAGGGATTGGATTCAAGTCATAAAAAGGAGTGTTTATCAGTCCACCAACAAATTAACATTTTAACTTTTCTTTGAATGAATAAGACAATTAAAAAGCAAGGCCTCATACTCATGATCTTCTTGTTTTCGGCAACAGTTTTCGCCCAAGCCGATATGGTTTGTGTTAGCAATGACCAAGATGGGATGATACTCGTTGTCAATGGAGAGGAATTTATAATTAATGGTATGAACTGGGATTACATTCCAATTGGAACCAATACGGTTGACGCTAATTTCTGGAAAAAATCTGATGAAATTATAAAAGCTGGGCTGGATTCTGAGATGTCTTTGCTTAAAAACATGGGCGTAAACGTGATTAGACAATATACAGGTGTTCCAGCAAGATGGATTGAATACATCTACAAGAATTACGGCATCTATACCATGTTAAATCATTCCTTCGGTAGGTATGGTCTCACTTTAGATGGCGTTTGGACGCCCGTCACTATTTATGATGATAAGGCAACTCAAGAGCATTTGATGGATGAAGTGACCAATTTGGTTAACGACTATAAAGATACACCTGGGCTTTTACTTTACCTCTTAGGTAATGAAAATAACTATGGTCTTTTTTGGCAGGGGGCAGAAACTGAAGACTTTCCCGACGATGAGGAAGAAAAGAATTTCATCGGTGAGAAACGAGGTCGTCCCATGTATAAATTAATGAATGACGCGGCAAAAGCAATGAAATCTATTGATACTTCACACCCCGTGGCGATCTGTAATGGTGATGTGCTTTTTATAGACATCGTGGCAGAAGAGTGTGAAGACGTCGATATTTACGGAACCAATACCTATAGAGGTGCGTCATTTACAGACATGTTTGATGTTGTTAAAGAAAAACTGGATATGCCGCTATTGTTTACCGAGTTTGGGGCAGATGCTTTTAATGCAAAAGAAAACAGGGAAGATCAAAAAGCGCAAGCCTATTACATGGTTGAAAATTGGAAAGAGATCTACCAACATGCGGCTGGACTAGGAAAAACGGGTATATCTATTGGGGGCTTTACATTTCAATTTAGTGACGGTTGGTGGAAATATGGATTTGATGATAGGGAAAATGCAGATGTACATGATAATAATGCGTCATGGACCAATGGCGGATATGATATAGATTTAGCTCCTGGTCAGAATAATATGAATGAGGAATGGTTTGGTATCTGCGCCAAAGGGCCAACCAACGAACGTGGTTTGTACGAATTGTATCCGAGAGCGGCTTATTATGCATTGAAAGAAGCACATAAGCTAAACCCTTATGATGAAAACATGACCGGCGATTTCGTTACCAATTATTTCAATAATATCCAATTGATGGATGCCGTTTTAAAGGCAAGAGGTGACAAGGCTGCACTTGGGGGAAATGATCAAAAAATTAGACTTAGTCAATTAACAGCGCGATTCACTACGTTTAGTACGGGTGGTAGTCTTATCACAACCCCAGAGAATCCAGAACCAGACGGTAATGTATTCCCAAATCAATTGGGCTTTGATAACATGCAATCTTATTTCATTGGTGTGGAGGGAAATCCTGCGCCAAATGTTAGAGCTGAGGTCAATTTTAACGTTGTTGGTAATGTAGCCCAAAATCCCATAGATGAAATTTTTTATGAGAATAGGTCTAGACCATTAACAGTTAATTCAGATGATGGCGATGTCATCTTGGGAGATATCAATAAGATAAATGTTTACCAAGCGGAATTTGAATGGAACGCCAAAGATTTCGATTTAAGAGGGTTTTATAGAACAGGTCATTACCATTGGGGCTATGAAGGCGACTTTTTCGGCTTATATCCTGAAGCGAACTATGGTCCTAATTTAGATATTTATGGTGGAGAAATCCTTGGTTTGGAGATTGATGGAAAAGGAGCTGCAAAAGGATTGAAAGCAGCATTTGGCCCCCAATTATGGTGGGGAGCCAATCCAACCATGTTATTTAAATATCAGAAAAAATTGGGTAATTATGCCCTTACTGGGATTTATAACAGAGATGTTGAGACTCAATTACAAATTGATGCCAATGGTCGTCGTATTTTAGACCAAAATCAAGTACGAAGTGGTATAATTCCAGCATATCCAACAGAGAGAGCTACAATTGCTGTAGAGCGAGAGATTGGGAAATTTGGACTAACCCTAGGAGGTATTTGGAGTGGTAAACCATTAAATGGAAGTTCTTTTCAAAACGTCAAGGATGGCGTTGTGTACGTTGATAAGGTTGAAAGTAATGATAACTGGGGAGGCAAAGCAAAAATAACTTACGAGGGAGGAAAATTTAATTGGTACGCCCAGGGTGCCATTATGGGCTTAGTTGCGAACGGAGGTGCAGATGCTACCCAAACATTTACAGGTTGGAGATTGAAAGATTCTGGAAGCGGAAACCTAAATAATTTCTTAACGGGATTTACCTATTCATTCTCCAATTTTCAAATTGCCCCAAACTTTATGTGGCAAGCTCCGCTTGTTGATCCAATGCCTAATGGGGTCAATGCTCCGGGGAGACTGAGAAATGTGATTGATGACCCCTTTGCTGTAAGAGGTGGTAATAGAGAAACAACAGCAGGTGAGATTCTTTTTACTTTCGATCCCACGCCAGGGACTTGGATGTACCAATGGGATAATGATCGTGCTGAAGACGCAGAGTTCGCAATGAATTTAGGCTTTGTTTTCCGTCACCTTCCAACAACACAAGATGGGGCAATCGGTTTTCTGGCCAATCGAACATTTTTTGCTTTTGCAAATTCTGCTCCTGCTGAAGATTTATGGGAGATACATTCTAGAATGGTCTCTAAACTAACCCCAGATTTAGGAATTATAGGTAATTTCTACTACGGAAACGGGCAGGCAAATGGTGATAGTCAGCGATTGATCAGGCGCTTTGGTGGAGATGTAAGAGCGATATACAAGAAAATGAAAGTGGAAACACACGTAAAAATAAATGATTGGGGACCTTTTGATTATCATCGTGATTTCAACTTAACCTTCCCACTACAACTTATGTTTGATTTTTCCACATCCTTAGGAAAGCCAGATTGGTTTGTTTTGCCCAGTACAACGATTGGTTTAAGAGGGACTTGGCGTTCATTGAATGAATTTTCGCCACGATACTCTCCAACTCTGGCACCAGAATTTGGCGTTCCACCATTAAGTCCGGTTGGCTTCCCAAATGGCGATGAGTGGGAAATTAGAACCTATGTGCATATCAATATTGGAAAATAAATAAAAAGCCATGACTAAAATAAATAACGTGTTCTCAAAAAATCATTGGGCAGTATTATTGCTATTTTTTGCAATAACCAGTTGTGAAAGGGAGCTAAGCGATGAGGCTGTCTTTGCTGAATTCCCGGCTAATGGCGACGTATTTACCGACGCATTCTCTGCTGGCTTAGACTACTTTCCTTTTGTAGGGGAAGGGGCAGATCCCGAAGCGTTTAGTGTGGTTACCGATGAGGTTTTTGAGGGAAACGCTGCCATGCGATTTGACGTCCCTTCGTTTGGTAATGGTTTTGTGGGTGCCACCTTCAATACAACCGTTAAAAGAAACCTCACGGGCTATGATGCACTTACATTTTATGCTAAGGCATCACAAGCTGCAACGTTGAATGATGTAGGATTTGGTATTGACGGAGATATAAATAATAAATATCTAACGACCTTAAGCGGACTAGAAATAAGTACTAATTGGAAAAAATACGTGATTCCTATCCCAGATGCGTCTAAGCTTATTGGTGAAGCTGGCTTGTTTTGGCTGGCAGAGGGTGCATCCTTTGATGGCGATGAAGGCGGATACACCTTATGGTTTGATGAGGTGAGGTTTGAAAATTTAGGAACGATTGCTCAGTCAGATCCCGCAATATTTTCAGGACAAGATTTAACCCAACAAAGCTTTACGGACTCTTCGATAATAATTAGCGGTCTTACACAAACTTATAATTTGGCTTCAGGAATCAATCAAACGGTTACAACAGCACCGTCATATTTCACTTTTAGTTCTTCAGATACAGGAGTTGCTATCGTAGATGAATTAGGTGTTATTTCTGTGATAGGAGAAGGAACCGCATTAATAACGGCTATTATTGATGGCGTGGAAGCGAGAGGTTCTATACAAATTAATGCTACAGGAGGTCTCCAATCTGCTCCGGCTCCCACTTTACCGCAAGCAAACGTAAAATCTATATTTAGCGATGCTTATACCAATGCTACTGAAATTGATTTTGCACCTGGATTTGGCGGTTCTACAACAGAGACAGCTTTAGTAGGTGGTGCAGGCGATTCTTTTTTATCATATGCTAACAATAATTTTACGGGAATAATTTTCAATGATACGGTTGATGCATCTGCATTGACTTTTATGCATATCGATGTTTACGTTCAAGAAGCAGGAACTGAGGTAGGAATTCAAATTAGGGATATTGGTGCCAATCAAGAGATAGAAACCAATCAATTTACAGGTTTTCCAGATGGTGATGATAAAGATTACAGAACAGATTTGACCAATTTAAGTGTTGGTCAATGGACGTCTTTTGAGATACCGCTAGCTGGTGGTATTGCGAATCAAAAAAATAATTTAGGAGCAATAATTATAACCGGTGGCCCTAATTTCATTTTGGATAACATCTACTTCTATACAGAATAAAGAAACCATGATATATGTCTGAAATAAAAGTAACTATGAAACATAATCATTTATATAAATCAAAAATGAAATCAATTTTTACAGGATGCATTGCGATCATTTCCATAGGTCTTTTGTCCAATTGTTCTTCAGATGATACCCAAACAGTGACCACCTTTGATACGTTGATCATCGAGGATAATTTTGATATTGATGGCGCACCAGATCCAAACCTTTGGGGTTTTGATATTGGTGATGGCTCAGATCAAGGTCTGGATAGATGGGGTAATAATGAATTACAGTATTATACAGATAGAACCGAAAATGTAAAAGTAGAAAACGGCTTCCTTTTAATCACTGCAAGGCAAGAGGATTTTCAGGGTTCAAATTACACTTCGGCCCGTTTGGTAACCAAGGGTAAATTCGATCAAAAATACGGTCGCTTTGAAGCCCGCATGCGCTTGCCTTATGGCAGAGGTATGTGGCCGGCATTCTGGATGTTGGGCGACGATAATGATGGCGTTGATGTTTGGCCTCAAATTGGTGAGATCGATATCATGGAAAACCGTGGCCAAGAGCCAACCATAATCACGGGTAGTGTTCACGGTCCAGGATATTCAGCGGGTAATGCGGTATCAAAATCGTTTATACTTGATGGCGCTAGGTTTGATACTGATTTTCACGTATTTGGTATCGAATGGGGTCCTAATTATATTAACTATTATGTTGACAATAAGCTTTATAATCAAATAACTCCAGCCGATGTTGATGGCGAATGGGTTTTTAACGACCGTCCATTCTATATGCTTCTCAACCTGGCTATAGGTGGCAGTTATGTAGGCAATCCAAATGATGAAACCAATTTTCCACAAACAATGCTGGTGGATTATGTTCGCGTATACCAAA
Source organism: Subsaximicrobium wynnwilliamsii (assembly GCF_007997225.1). Classification (GTDB taxonomy): domain Bacteria; phylum Bacteroidota; class Bacteroidia; order Flavobacteriales; family Flavobacteriaceae; genus Psychroserpens; species Psychroserpens wynnwilliamsii. The sequence continues at coordinate 35,247 of NZ_VORM01000022.1, read as the reverse complement.
AATAAAATTTAATCAATCACTAAGTATTGCGTCGTTAGTTTAACATCAATGTTTCCAACAGCAAAAAAAATCAAAGAAGATGAAAAACATAATTAAGGGAATTAAAATAGTCTTTATGCTCTCATTGGCATTCAGCTTTTCAGGCTGTGACGATGATGATGAAAATTTGCCAAAGATTGAAGCTTTATTTACGCATACCATAAACCAAGAAGCGGGGGTAGTTACCTTTATAAATGCGTCTAGCAACGCAGATTCGTATTCTTGGGACTTTGGCGATGGAACGGCATCCACAGAAAATAATCCAACAAAAATATATACCTCTGGTGTTTATACAATTGTGCTCACGGCAAAAAACGTTGCTGGTGCCACAGATACATTTGAGGATACAATAACCATCCAAATTCCAGAAGATATTGCCCTTCCAATTACTTTTGATGATCCCTTGGTTGCCTATGATGCAACTACTTTTGAAGGGACATCCTTTGCAGTTGTTGAAAACCCTGATGCATCGGGAGCAAATGACCTGGTATCAAACGTTGGTGCAATTACAAATAGCGGAGCAGTGTTCGAGGGTCTCTTTTTTGACCTCGGCTTGCCTTTAGATTTATCAACAGATAAATCTGTGACAATGAAGTTCTGGTCACAAATACCAATTAACGTTCTTGTAAAACTTGAGGCAGGTAATGGTGTAGATGTTGAAACTACGGCAAGCCACGGCGGCTCAGGGTGGGAAGACATTTACTTTACCTTCGATTCGGCGGTGAGTTATTCAAAATTCACCATGTTTGTTGATGGTTCAGGAACTACCGCAGGGGCTTTTTATATGGATGATGTTGAGCAATTGAACTCTGACGACGTACCCTGTTTAATTACAGAGTTAGCGCTGCCATTTGATTTTGATTGTGAAAGTATAGATTACAGCACCAAAATAACTGGTGACGTTTCATTTGCAGTAGTTGATAACCCAGAGCTTTCGGGTATAAACGATCAGTTAACTAAAGTTGGTCAAATTACCAATGTGGGGAACCAATTTGAAAATGCGTTTTTCAATTTAGATACGCCAATTGATTTTGCTACAGATAAAGGTGTGAGATTTAAACTATTTTCAAACCAAGCATTACCTGTGTTATTAAAATTTGAGGATGGTACAGACGTTGACGTTGAGGATACAGAAATGCACGGCGGCACTGGCTGGGAAGAATTGACTTTTACGCTCAACTCATCAGCAAGTTATAATGATATGATTTTATTTGTTGATGGTGCTGGTAATGCTGTAGGTACTTTTTATGTTGATGATTTTGAACAGGTATTTGTCAATCTCGGTACCCCATGTACTCCTGAAGTCTCTCAATCACTAAATGCGGCAGACTTTAATTTAACATTCTTAAACGACCCAACGGCAAGTATAACTTCAGATGGTGCTGGATTTGCTTGGATTGATAATCCAGATTTTGACAACACGGTCAACACGTCGTGTAAAGTGGGTCAAATCGATAGAACTAGTGCGGCTCAGTTCGCTAATAACCAGATTACTTTGGACGCAAAATTAGATTTCAATACAAATTCAGGCTTTAAACTGAAAGTATGGTCGTCAACCTCAGAAACACCGGTCTTGCTAAAATTGGAAGATCAAAATGATGCTGGGATTTTTAAAGAAGTACCTGTGACCACATCGGCAGGAAGTGCAATGCAATGGGAAGAATTGACCTTTAATTTCGCTGCTGGAGATTCTAACAAGTATGATAAAATTGTGTTATTCTTTGCATTGGGAACCTCTACTGAAGCCATCTACTACATTGATGATTTAGCGCTATTTAGCGATGGAGGAGGCAGCACTGGCGGCGGTGGATGTGATGGGGATGCCGTTGCAGCAACTTCACTGCCTGTTGATTTCGAGGATTGTGAATCTTTTATCAGTACGTTTTCAAGTGTTGAGAGCAATCCCGTTTTAACAAGTTTGGTAGATAATCCTGCGTCGTCGGGCATCAACACTTCAGATTATGTATTGCGAATTACCAAGCCTAGTGGGATAAACCGCTGGGGAGGTATCCAAAACTCTTTTCCCGCAGGTACGATAGATTTCACCACACAAACCTTTAAAGTAAAAGTGTACTCGAGTTATTCGGATGTGACTTATAGATTCGAATTGGCCTTAGATCCGCAAACAACTCCGGTAACAGGTAATCCTGCACCACAATTCCGTCAGGTTTCTGGAGGCGCGAATGAATGGGTAGAGATTGAGTTCACTTTCATTAATCTACCACCATCGGGATCACCTACAACTTATAATCAATTAGTCATTAAACCAGACAATCCAGATGGGACAGACGGAGACGTCACAACAGAAGAGCGTGTGTATTATATTGATGATTTGAGATTGGATTAAATAGTGCAAAAGTAATGCAAGCGAAAGGTCGGGACGTACTCGACCATTTTCAAGCCATTCTCGTAAGGAATAAAAACTAAATAAAATTAAGTCATAGTGTAATGAAACAAGAAATTCAAGACAAAAAGCCAGTTGAATTAAAAAACGTCAAAATTGATGGTCAATCTTATTTTAAGATAACCAATCATGATGAAATGCGACCCTTTTTTATGAGTATTGTAAGTGATGCAAATCATTGGTTGTTTGTGTCTAGTAATGGCGGTATTACTGCTGGTCGCAAGAACAGCGAGTATGCCTTATTTCCCTATTATACAGATGATAAAATTACAGAGTCCGTTGAGGTCACTGGCAGTAAATCTATATTTGCTATTGAAACCAAAGAAGGCAGAAAGACTTGGGAGCCATTTTCCATACGTAATGAAGGGCTGTATAAGATTACTAGAAATCTCTATAAAAACACCTTCGGAAATAAGGTCATCTTCGAAGAGGAAAATCACGATTTAAACCTCACCTACAGCTACCAGTGGAGCTCCAGCAATACTTATGGGTTTGTGAAGACGTCTAAACTGATCAATACTTCAGCATCAGAACAGAAGGTTTCCGTTTTGGATGGTTTACAGAATATTCTGCCGTTCGGGGTTCCTTCAGAAACACAAATGCGCGTGAGTAATCTTGTAGATGCTTATAAAAGAAGTGAACTGGTTGAGGAAGCAGGATTGGGTATTTTCGCCTTGAGTGCGATTATTGTTGATAAGGCAGAACCCAGCGAAGCGCTCAAAGCCAATGTTGCATGGTCTCTAGGTTTAGACCATGTAAAATACTTGCTGTCTTCAAAACAAGTAGCGGATTTTCGCCAAGGCAAGGCAATCACCCAAGAAACAGATATTAAGGCTGAAAAAGGAGCTTATTTCATCAACACCGAAATGAGCTTACAACCAAATGCTGAAAAAGAGTGGATGATTATTGGGAACGTTAATCAGAACCACTCGGCCATAGCAGCGCTGGTTCAAGATATAAAAAGCAATAAACAACTAGCCGCTAATGTTAGGTCCGACATAGAAAAAGGTACCGAGAATCTGTATAAATTGAATGCAGGCGCAGATGCCTTGCAGTTAACAGCAGATAAGCTTCGCGATACCAGACATTTTGCAAACACGCTCTTCAACATTATGCGTGGTGGTATTTTTGATCACAATTACCAAATTGAAAAGTGGGACTTTAAAAATTATATTTCTAAAGCCAATCAAGAGGTCTATTCAAATGTTTCCGACGTATTAAACGATTTACCCGAGACGTTCGATTTGTCAAAATTGAAAGGGATGGCGGGCTCAAGTGATGACATGGATTTCAAACGCTTGTGTTTGGAATACATGCCCTTGAAATTCAGCAGAAGACATGGAGATCCTAGTAGGCCTTGGAATAAATTCTCTATTAATACAACGAATGAGGAGGATGGTTCAAAAATCTTGGACTACGAGGGCAACTGGCGCGATATTTTTCAGAATTGGGAGGCTTTGGCGCATGCCTACCCCGAGTTTATTGAAAGTATGATTCATAAATTTCTGAATGCAAGTACTTTTGATGGTTACAACCCTTACAGGGTCACAAAAGAAGGATTTGATTGGGAAATTATTGAGCCAGACGATCCATGGTCTTACATTGGTTACTGGGGTGACCATCAAATTATTTATCTTCTAAAATTTCTCGAATTCATTGAAAGTCATGAGCCAGGCAAGTTGGAGTCCTATTTCAACAGGTCCTTATTTGTTTATGCCAATGTGCCTTACAGAATAAAACCGTATCAAGAGATTTTGAAAAATCCAAAAGATACGATTGATTTTGATATGGACGCTCAAGAGCAAATCGAAGCCGATCGATTGAAATTAGGTGCAGATGGCGCACTATTGAAATCTAAGGAAAATACCATCTATAAGGTTAATTTCATTGAGAAATTATTGGCTACGGTTTTAGCAAAACTATCCAACTTTATACCTGAAGCTGGCATCTGGTTAAATACCCAAAGACCAGAGTGGAACGATGCCAATAATGCATTAGTAGGCAACGGTGTCTCTATGGTCACCTTATATTACTTAAGGCGTTTTCTTCACTATTTCGAAGGCATTTTAGCAAAGGCCGATGTTCAGGAAGTCCACATTTCCGAAGAATTATTGATATTTTTCAACGGGGTGTACGCTGCGTTCAAAAATCACGAGTCATTGCTAAACGCTGCTTTTAATGATACGCAGCGTAAGGCGGTTCTAGATCAACTGGGCGCTAGTGCAAGCGATTACCGAATGGCAATCTATAAAGATGGATTTTCTGGCAAAAAGCAATCCCTCAAGTTGGACGAACTTAGCGCGTTAGTAATGATCAGCTTAAAGTATTTAGAGCATAGCATCGATGCCAATCAAAGGGAAGATAAGTTATATCACGCCTATAATTTGATGACGGTAGAATCTGAGCAGAGCATTTCCATATCGCATTTAGAGGAAATGCTGGAAGGTCAGGTTGCGGCCTTGAGTTCTGGGTATTTAGATTCTAAAACCTGTTTGGACGTATTGGATGCGATGAAAAGCAGCAAACTATTTAGGGAAGATCAATACAGTTATTTACTTTATCCCAATAAGGGGTTGCCTGGGTTTATGGTAAAGAATACCATTCCTAAAGAGGCTGTTGATCAATCTCAACTCATAAAAAAACTTGACGAAAAGGGGAACACCTCAATTGTCGAGAAGGATGTGAATGGCGATTTTCACTTTAACGGAAACTTTAATAATGCAGACAGCCTGAAGAAGGCGCTCTCCAAATTGAAATCAACCGAATTCAAGGAGTTAGCCGAACAAGAAACGCAATTGCTTCTAACCACTTTTGAAAAAGTCTTTAACCATAAGGCATTTACAGGACGGTCGGGAACCTTCTATGGCTATGAAGGATTAGGTTCTATTTATTGGCATATGGTTTCCAAATTACAATATGCTGTTCAAGAGGTTTGTCTGCGGGCTATTAGAGAGAAACAGAGCGATGCCGTGGTTGGCTCACTTTTAGAGCACTACTACGAAATCAATGAAGGTATCGGTGTCCATAAATCTCCTGAATTATATGGTGCTTTTCCTACAGATCCTTATTCGCACACGCCTGCTGGTAAAGGAGCGCAACAGCCAGGGATGACTGGTCAGGTTAAAGAGGATATTTTATCAAGAATTGGGGAGCTGGGCGTTTTTGTTAATGAGGGCAAACTAAACTTCAATCCTTGCTTATTGAGAACAAATGAGTTTTTAACATCGTCTAGAGTCTATAGCTACATAGATGTTGCTCAAAATACTAATGAAATAAAATTGAATGCCCACATGTTGGCTTTTACCTACTGCCAAGTCCCAATAATTTATCATCTCGGCAATAAAATAGGTATTGAGCTTGTGCTTGTTGATGGAGCATCCAAAACATATGACAGCCTCAGTTTAGATGAAGTTATGAGTTCACACATTTTCAAAAGAAATCATAAGGTCAAACAGGTCAATGTTTATGTTACGGAAGGTATTTGTAATTAAGCCTAAAGCTGACTTCAACAAATGTCAATCGTGTTTCGGTGAAAAAATAAAATAAAAATGAAGTATTTAAAATTATCAATTATTGGTCTCATGGCAATGCTTTGCTGCCTATCGTGCAAAGAAGATGCTAAAGAGCAAAATCAATCGGAAACAGTGAAAGAACAAGAAAATTTAACGGCTAAGGAGATTTTGGGTAATCCTGATTATCCTGCCATCTCATTTGGCGCTTATAGAGAGAAGTCTTTAGATATTGAGCCTACATTGGAAGAACTCAAAGAGGACATGAAATTATTGTCTGCTATGGGCATCAAAATCATACGTAATTACAAAGTGCATCTTCCTGAGGCCACCAATATCTTAAAAGCCATTAGCGCCTTGAAAAAAGAGGATCCAGACTTTGAGATGTATGTGATGCTTGGTGCTTGGATAGATTGTAAAAATGCGTGGACAGATAAGCCGGTAGATCACAATGTTGAAAGTGAGGCCAATAAGCCTCAAATTGAAAAAGCGGTTGCATTGGCCAACGAATATCCAGACATAGTTAAAGTCATTGCGGTGGGCAACGAAGCTATGGTTAAATGGGCCGAAACCTATTACGTGCAGCCAAGCGTTATTTTAAAATGGGTCAACCATTTGCAAGGTCTTAAAAAGGAGAATAAGCTACCCAAGGATTTATGGATTACAAGTTCAGATAATTTTGCCTCTTGGGGCGGGGGAGATCCTTTATATCATACCGAAGATTTAAATAAACTCATCCATGCGGTCGATTATATTTCGATGCATACCTATCCTATGCATGATACGCATTACAATCCCTCATTTTGGGGAGTGCCCAAATCTGAAATGCGCTTATCTGATGAGCAAAAAATTGAAGCCGCTATGTTACGTGCTAAAAATTATGCCATTTCACAATACAATGGCGTAAAGAATTACATGGAAAGTCTCGGTGTCAATAAGCCCATTCATATAGGCGAAACCGGTTGGGCATCAAGTTCCAACGGCTTGTATGGCCCCAACGGCTCTAAAGCTTGTGACGAATATAAAGAGGCCCTCTATTACCAACACATGAGAGATTGGACGGATAGTGCGGGCTTGTCCTGTTTCTATTTTGAGGCCTTTGATGAACAATGGAAAGATGCAGAAAATCCAGGCGGCTCAGAAAATCATTTTGGACTTTTCAAAATCAACGGTCAAGCAAAATACGTGCTTTGGGATTTGGTAGACAAGGGCAGCTTTGAAGGATTAACAAGAAATGGCAATCCCATAGTTAAGACCCATGGCGGGAATAAACAGGAGCTAATGAAGACTGTTTTGGTACCACCTACGGCTCAAGAAATAGCAGCACGCTTGCATTAGGCATTTATAAGGTCAAGTTACACACCAAGACAAATGCTCGGTAAAAGACCGCCGAATTAAATTTAAAGACGCATGAAACTATCAAAACCTTTTATTTCTATTCTTGTTTTACTGGTCATTACAAATTGTAAGCAGGATTCTAAAACCGAACCAAATAAAATGAAATTCGAAGTATATGAAACTTCTGAAAGCGGAAAAAAACTTGAAAAAGTAACCCATTTTTCTTCGGAAGGGGATGCAGTTTCCATCAAATTGAACCCCAAGCAAAAATTTCAGACCATAACAGGTTTTGGTGGTTCCTTTACGGAAGCTTCAGCGTATTTGCTTAATCAACTATCAGAAGCTAAGCGCAACGAAGTATTAGAAGCCTATTTTGGCAATGATGGCGCGAAATATTCCTTGACCAGAACCCATATGAATTCTTGTGATTTTTCCTTGTCTAATTATTCGTATGCACCCATTGAAGGAGATGTCAACCTAGAGCATTTTTCCGTAGAAGAAGACCGTGAAGATCTTATTCCGATGATAAAAGATGCCATGGCAATTTCTGAAGATGGCTTTAAAATTTTGACTTCGCCATGGACGGCGCCACCCTGGATGAAAGATAACAACAGTTATGTTGGCGGAAAGCTATTGCCAAAGTATTATGACACTTGGGCCTTATTTTTTTCAAAATATTTAGAGGCCTATAAAGCGGAAGGCATTGATGTTTGGGGCTTTACCGTAGAGAATGAGCCTTTGGGAAATTCGAATAACTGGGAGAGTATGCACTTTACCGCGGAAGAAATGACTGATTTCGTCCAGAATCATTTAGGACCAAAATTAGAAGAAGATGGGCATGATGCTAAGATTTTAGGCTATGATCAAAACCGTGGCGAAGAGCTAAACCATTGGGTCGATGTGATGTATGCCAATGAAGCGTCCTCAAAACACTATGATGGTACTGCCGTGCATTGGTATGCAAGCACTTATGATGTTTTTCCAGAATCTTTAGAATATGCGCATAATAAAGCGCCTAATAAATACCTCATTCAATCGGAAGGCTGTGTGGATTCCGAAGTCCCAAAATGGAAAGACGACCAATGGTACTGGTCAAAAGAAGCGACAGATTGGGGCTGGGATTGGGCAACGGCAGAAAACAAACATTTGCATCCAAAATATGCACCAGTAAATCGCTATGCCAGGGATATTATTGGTTGCCTCAACAATTGGGTAGACGGCTGGATTGATTGGAATATGGTGCTCAACAAACAAGGCGGTCCAAATTGGTTTGAAAACTGGTGCGTGGCGCCGGTGATTGTAGATCCCCAAACTGATGAGGTCTATTATACGCCTCTATTTTACACGATGTCCCATTTCAGTAGATTCATAAGACCAGGAGCAGTGAGGATTGGGATAGAAAATTCTGATGATGAGCTCATGGCCACAGCTGTTAAAAACCCTGATGGATCATACGTTGTTGTTGCATTTAACGAGACGGACACTCCTAAACAAATTGAGCTCACTCTGGAGGATCAAACCATAGGCTTACAAATAAGTCAAAGGGCAATTCAAACCATAGTAATCCCGAATAAATAGCGGCACACCGCCATCCTCACAAACTAAATTATGATTAAATGAAAAAAGAAGTAACGCCGCTACCAGATAGAGTGCCAATAGGTCAAAAACTCTCTTTTGGCGCTGGGCATTTGGTTCTCAATTTATTGCCAGGATCTTTGGGGATATTTATGTTCTTTTTATTAACTGCGTTTGGCATGGACCCCTTTTTAGCAGGTTTGCTGGGCGGGCTTCCTAGAATATTTGATGCCATTACAGATCCAATCATGGGTTTCATATCAGACAATACCAACTCTCGTTTTGGGCGCAGAAGACCCTATATTTTTGTGGGGGCTATTTTGAGCGGTATTTTATTTGCCGTACTATGGCAACTAGACCCAGACAACTCCCAAAACTATAATTTTTGGTATTTTTTAATCCTGTCGATGGTGTTTTTAATAGGTAATACCATGTTTGCGACACCTCTAATTGGGTTGGGTTACGAAATGACCTCAGACTACAATGAGCGCACGAGACTTATGGCTTTTTCTCAAATACTTGGTCAAATTGCTTGGATGATCGTGCCTTGGTTCTGGGTCATTATTGCGTCACCCGATATGTTGCCAATTACAGCGGAAGAAACTGCAAGGATTGCACAATTGGGACTAGGGACTGAAGAAGCCGCTAAGATGACTTTGCAGTCACTTCAAGCCAATGGCGTTCGTAAACTATCTGTTATTGTAGGCTTGATATGTATTGTGCTTGGGCTCTTGCCTGCGATTTTTTGTAGGGGCATCGATTCAGCTCGTATGGAGAATAGAAAGAAAATCACCTTAAAAACGCTTTTTTCAAACATTAAGGATTTAGGGGAAGGGATTAAGCAGGTTTCAAAAAGCAAACCGTTTGTGAAATTATGTGGCGCCACATTTTTAGTGTTTAATGGGTTTCAACTCGTAGCATCGTTTAGCTTTTTTATCATAGTGTTTTATATGTTTAATGGTGATTATGCTGCGGCAGGAAATTGGCCAGCCTGGTTCTCTACCATAACAGCTGTGGTAACGGCCTTTTTGGTAATTCCAATAATTTCATGGATGTCTGATCGTTGGGGTAAAAGAACAGCTTTTGTGGTTTCCACTTTCATTTCGATTATTGGATATATTTTAAAGTGGTGGGGCTTTGATCCAGACAACCCTTGGTTAATCTTTATGCCAATTCCCTTTATGGCTTTTGGCCTTGGTGGTTTGTTTACGTTGATGATGAGTATGACCGCAGATGTTTGTGATCTTGATGAATTAGAAAATGGGATGCCGCGCAAAGAGGGTACCTTCGGTGCGATTTACTGGTGGATGGTCAAATTAGGCCAGGCGCTTGCACTAGTATTGGGCGGCCTGGTGCTTAAATTGGTGGGTTTCAATCAAGATGCTATAACTCAAACGGCCGATACAATGACGAATCTTAGAATTGCAGATATTTTGATACCCTCTATCACCGCTGGGATCGCAATCGTAGTGATGTGGAAGTATAGTCTTAATGAGGAAAGAGCCAAAGAGATCAAAACAGAATTAGTTAAACGACGCGGAAAACTTTAATATTCAATTTCAAATAAAATACAATGTCCTATAGAAGAGCCAACGATTATGTCTTAAAGCATGCAGATTATTCAGAACAAGTAGGTGTAGATTATAGCAACTACTCAGAAGATAAGCTTAAAGACCTATGGAGAACTACGATTAAAAACGGCATGCACGGTCTGTGCTTCAGCATGTATGAGGATGGGCAAACGCCAGGCAATATTATTACAGAAGTACAAGTTGAACGACGCATAAAAATAATAAAACCATATACCCAATGGGTAAGATCCTTTTCTTGTATAGAGGGGAATGAGCACATTCCTAGGATAGCGAAACGTCAGGGTATGAAAACCTTGGTTGGGGCATGGTTGAGCAGTGACAAGAAGGAGAACGAAAAGGAAATAAATGGTTTAATTGAGTTGGGCAAAGCCGGCGTTGTTGATATTGCGGCAGTTGGCAACGAAGTGCTTTATAGAAAAGATTTGACCCTAGAGGAATTATTAGGGTACATCAAGCGCGTAAAGCAAGCGCTTCCAGATGTAACCGTTGGTTATGTGGATGCCTACTATGAGTTTACAGTGCATCCAGAGTTGGTGGATGTGAGCGATGTGGTATTGGCCAATTGTTATCCGTATTGGGAAGGCTGCCATATTGATCATGCCCTCAGTCATATGCAACAAATGTATGGTCAAGCCATAGATGCAGGTAGAGGTAAAAAGGTAATTATTACAGAGACTGGCTGGCCTAGTCAAGGTGGAAGTTTGGATGCTGCCATGTCTTCGGAAGAAAATGCAATGAGGTATTTTATCAATACCCAAAAATGGTCAGCTAATGATAACATTGATGTTTTCTATTTTTCATCTTTTGACGAATCTTGGAAAACAGGAGATGAAGGCGATGTTGGTGCGTTTTGGGGACTCTGGGATAAACATGAAAAGTTGAAATTTTAGGTTTTATGACTGTTGTTGAATCGATTAGTCTGTATAACGGAAGCGATTCGATTATGAGCGCTAGTTGGCAAGCATTTAATAATTACTTAAGTTTTTATGCATTTTTTTCAACTCAATCGTTTGAGTAAGCAATACATTAGATGAAAATACCACAACATTAACCATACAGATTTAAAAAAAGGCCAAAATAATCAGAAATAAAAATATTTGATTTGGCCTTGCAAATAAGCATGCTTAGTGAAAAAAGGAGACAAACCATTTTTTTTATGAGGTTGTATGTTAATTGTTGCGGTATAATTTGCGTATTTCTTAATTTATACTTACTATATTTACGAATATCAAAATTCAAATGCTAAAATTTGAATGAATATTAATTAATTAAACTATATACTGACATAAAAAAAATTACATTATTAACTTTTTTACTGGCATCGGCTTTTGTCTTCAGCCAATCATTACCACTTGATTTTGAAGACGCAAGCTCGACGGCACAGTTTCAGTTTGGAGGGTTGACTTTTGCCAATATTGAGAATCCTGATCCAACGGGAATCAACACTTCGGCAAGAGTTCTACAAGTAGATAAGCCAAGCGGTGCGGACGCTGGTGGTGGATTTGGTTTTGAAGCACCAAGTTTTACCGGAATTGATTTAGCAAATGGCACCGTGTTTACCTTGAAAATTTGGTCAACAAAAGCGAACTTACAATTGAGATTTCAAATGCAAACTGGAGCCCCTACTTATCAGAGGGATGTAATCGTAGCTGATGCTGGTGTTTGGACAGAAGTGACATTCAACTTTACGGGTCAAACTGGCCTTACTGGTACAGAACAATATTCTGTCTTGGTAATCCAACCTGATTTAGACCCACCCTGTGGCGGAAATCCTTGTCCTCCAATCGAAGTGAGTGGTACTTATTACATTGACGATATTACGCAATCTGAAGCATCTGAGCCGACTTGCAACGATGGTATTCAAAACGGAGACGAAGAAGGTATCGATTGTGGTGGTTCTTGTCCTGATGCTTGTGATACCGGAGATAATACTGTAAGTGACTTTTTAGTGGATTTCGAAACACCTTCAGACTTTACTGGAGGCGATTTGACTGTGACAGAAGTCACAAATGATAATCCTGATGCCGTTAATTCAAGCGCGACTGTTTTACAAGTTGAAAATATTAATGTTGCACCGTTTGCAAACGCACAGTTTCTCTTATCCAATAATAGTGTTTTGGATTTGTCAACTAATGATAGAGGCTTTGCTTTAAAAGTACGCGGCCCAAGAGCGATACCAATTTTATTTAAAGCAGAAGATGCAGGTAATGGAGGTATTAACAGAGAGGTTCCCGGAAATTATACGGATGTAGGTAACTGGCAAACGGTATTCTTTGATTTTTCAGCATTTGCTGATCCTACTACCTTAGGAAGAATTGTTATATTTTTCGATATTACAGGTGCACCTAGCGCAGATGGGGCAGATGACCTCTTTTATATTGATGATGTCAAATTTGGTGAGTTTACTACATTAAGCAGCAATCAATTTGTGGCTTCAGATTTCAAAGTCTTTCCAAATCCAACAAACAATGCATGGACGATTAAGGCTAAAAAAGAGCTTACTCAAGTACAAGTATTTGATGTACTAGGAAAAAGTGTGATGACATTAAACCCAAATGCTTTAAATGTTGAGTTAGATGCTTCTACTTTAAACAGGGGAATCTATTTTGCTAAAATCTCAACCGTGAGCGGTTCTGAAAGTGTGAAACTGATTAAAAATTAAATAATCCCATTTATTATTAAAAAAGAGTGTATTTTTAAAAAAGTACACTCTTTTTTATTTCAACTATCTAATCTAAACAACAAAAGGCATTAATCCATGGTTACTCTCAAACACTTGGCAGAGCAATTAAGCGTATCGATTTCCACGGTATCAAAAGCATTGAATAACAGTGATGAAATTTCTCCAGATACCATAGAACGCGTGAAGGCCTTGGCCAAGCATCTCAATTACAAGCCCAATAAATTGGCGGTAAGCTTGAAAAAGAGTAAGACCTTTACCATTGGCGTGATAGTGCCAAATATCCTAAATCACTTTTTTGCCAAAGCGCTCTATGCCATTGAAATGGAAGCCACCAAACATGGCTACAATATCATTACCTGTTTGTCTAATGAGACGCGCTCCAAAGAGGATAATAGTTTGCAATTGCTTTCTAATGGCAGTGTTGACGGTTTTATCCTATCCATTGCTGAAGAAACCCAAATCAAGGATAATATAGAACACATCAACGACATCCTAAAACAGAATATTCCAATCGTGTTGTTTGATCGGGTTTCAGATCTAATCGCATGTGACAAGGTCATCATCGATGATTTTGGTGCTGCCTTTGAGGCAACCGAATATTTGCTGAAGGAAGGCCGTAAACACATCGTCCTCATTGGTGATATTGAGGAATTGAGCGTTGGGAAATTAAGAACCAATGGCTATCTCAAAGCCTTGGAAGATGCTTCAGATTATTCCAGCGGCCCAGAAATATTGAGTTTGAAGCGAGGCGAATCGGCAGAAGCACAGATTGAATCGCTGTTGCGTGATGACAACAGTATTGATGGCATTATTGCCATAGATAATGTTTCTGGAGTGATTGCGCTTCAAAAAGCCATCAAACACAAACGAAAGGTGCCAAAAGATTTGAGTATCATCGGATTTTCAGATGAAAACGTGCTGCAATTCACAGATCCTAAATTATCCACCGTGTCCCAACATACCTTTGATATTGGACGCGCTTCCGTTGAATTGCTACTCGCACGTCTGGAAGACAGGACGCCTAAAACACACACCACCAAAACCATCAAAACCAAATTGATTTTACGGGATACGACTTTGTGATTTTTTTGGAAATCATTTCAAACCGGCTCTCACGAGAAAGGAGTTGTTTTCGGGTCTTTTTAGAACAGCGCAAATCTAATTAATCTGCGTTATCAGAGTTCTTATTTAGGAACGCTGATAACGCAGATTTAACTGATACTCACAGATTAAAAATTTTAGCATTGTTTCTAAGCTCATTTTTTAAAATGTGATTTTATTAAACCTTGATAGTTCGAAAGCAAACTTTCTGATATTAGATTTTTTATATAAAACAGTAGTGTTTTTGAATAAGGTTTTTACATTCAAATTTAAATAGCTCCTTCAAGTTAATTTCTGCTCTTATCCATTTGGCCTACCACCAAAACTTGAAAATGCCTTATCTTTATAGAAAACGCTTGTTCCCTTGAAATTGATCAAATTCACAAAAAAAGGCATTTACTGCATTCCTGGCAAGTTCTATCTTGACCCTTGGTTTCCGGTAGATTTTGCCATTATTTCCCACGGTCACGCCGATCATGCGAGATGGGGCATGAGCCATTACCTCTGTCATGACGACTCTAAAGCCATTTTAAAACATCGTATTGGCCAGGATATTTCTGTGGAAAGCATGCCTTACAATTCAGAAAAGACCATCAATGGCGTTAAAGTCGGTTTTTTTCCTGCAGGTCACACCATTGGCTCAGCCCAAATTAGATTGGAACATAAAGGTTTCGTTGTGGTTTTTTCAGGGGATTATAAAGTCAAAAACGATTATCTCACCGTCCCCTTTGAACCGGTTAAATGCCATGAATTTATTACTGAAAGCACTTTCGGTCTCCCCATCTACAATTGGATGAAAGAAGAAGAGCTGCAACAAAAAATGCAGGATTGGGTGTTGAACAATCAGGCTCGAAACCGAACCAGCGTCTTTTTGGGCTATTCACTCGGTAAAGCCCAGCGCCTAATGAAACTGATGGAAGGCATGGGCGAGATTTACGTGCATACCGCCATTCACAACATCAATGAAGCCATTGCCACAACAGGTATCAAATTACCTGCCACAAAAAAATGGACGGCTGAAACGGATAAAAAAGAGGTGCAGAATAAAATCGTGATTGTGCCACCGGCTTTATTGGGGTCTAACATGATCAAACGCATCCCTAATGCTGCTACCGCGATATGTTCGGGCTGGATGCAAATTCGGGGCAATAAACGCTGGCAAAGTGTTGATGCGGGTTTTCCGGTAAGTGATCATGCCGATTGGAACGGACTCCTTCAAGCAGTAAAAGCGACCGAGGCTGAAAAAGTCTACGTGACCCACGGCTCCCAAGCGATTTTTTCCAAATATTTGAATGAAATCGGCATCCCTTCCGAAGAAGTCAAAACCGAATATGGCAGCAACGAAGATGATACCGAAGCGGAACCTAAATCTAAACAAGCCTCATGAACTATGTAGCATTTTTTTATAAAAATAATTACTTCGAAAGCGGTTGGACAATTTTTTGTCCAAATATGAATTTTATCGTTTAGTCACGCTCAAGTCTATGTTCTATATTCTATAAGTCCCGATAGTTATCGGGACGGTCTAGATTCTTTATTTCACATTTATTTATCAAAACCAACAGATGAAGCATTTTTCAAAACTCATTAGTGCGGTGGAAATCACCAATAAGACCAACGATAAGATCGCGGCTTTTGTTGAGTATTTTCAAACGGCACCCGATAAGGATAAGCTTTGGCTCATCGCGATTTTTACAGGGAAACGCCCCAAACGCCCCATAAAAACCACGGTGATGAAGCAATGGTGCATGGAGGTTGCAGGAATTCCTGAATGGTTGTTTCTGGAAAGTTACAGCACGGTAGGCGATTTAGGGGAAACCATGGCGCTTTTGTTGCCAGAACCCACACATCATATTGAAAAAACCTTTAGCCATTGGATGCAGGAGATTGTGGACTTAAAGTCAAAATCTGATGCTGAAAAGGAAGGCTTCGTGCGCAAGGCTTGGTCGGGTTTGGAAACACAGGAATGCCTGATTTTCAACAAACTCATTGGCGGTAGCTTTAGGGTGGGCGTTTCCAAGAAAACCTTAGTCAATGCCTTGGCTAAATTCTCTGGGATTGAGGCCAACCAGCTCATGCATAGCATCATCGGCAATTGGGACATCAATGAAATCAGTTTTGATGATCTCTTGCAAGGCGAGCACATTAATTATGACAACTCCAAACCCTATCCGTTTTGTTTGGCTTATGCCTTGGAAAAGGACTTGACCGATTTAGGCGATGTCAAGGCTTGGCAGGTGGAATACAAGTGGGATGGCATTCGCGGACAAATAGTAAAGCGCAACGACGAGATTTTTATTTGGTCCAGAGGCGAGGAATTGGTGACCGAACAATTTCCGGAGTTGGTCGCAGCGATTGAAAGACTGGAAGGCGATTTTGTGATTGATGGCGAGATTTTGGCCTTGAAAGACAATGCGATTTTGCTTTTTAACGACCTCCAAAAACGGCTTAACCGTAAAAATGTAACCAAAAAATTGTTGGAAGAGGTGCCCATAGGTTTTTACGCCTACGACCTTATGGAATGGAATGGGAACGACATGCGGGAGCAAGCTTTGGCGGAAAGACGTTCGCTTTTGGAGTCATTATTTACTGCGGAAAACACCAGTAATAAAACTTTATTCATTTCTGAAATCATTACTGCGGAAACTTGGGAGGAACTCATCCCGATTCGCGCTGGAGCAAGAGCTAAAGATTCTGAAGGCTTAATGCTCAAACAGAAAAATTCGCCGTATCACACCGGCCGAAAGAAAGGCGATTGGTGGAAATGGAAAGTAGACCCACTTACCATTGATGCGGTTATGATTTACGCCCAAAAAGGCAGCGGAAGACGAAGCGCCCATTATACCGATTATACCTTCGCCGTCAGAAAGGACGACGGTTTGGTAACGGTGGCGAAAGCCTATTCGGGATTGACCAATGAAGAAATATTGGAAGTGAGTCGTTTTGTGAAAAAGAATTCCATCGAAAAATTCGGGCCCGTAAGAACCGTAAAGCCAGAGTTGGTCTTTGAAATTGCATTCGAAGGTATAGCGCTGAGCAATCGGCATAAATCTGGCGTGGCACTTCGATTTCCGCGTATTTCCAGATGGCGAAAAGACAAGCCAGTTGAAGAAATAGATACCATTGAAACCGTGAAACAATTGATCCTGTCCCCAAATTGAGCAAGACCTTTAAAACTTCCGTAGGCTATCAAATCATTGCCGATTGGATGGCGACCAAGGGAAATCTGCCTTTCCCATTTCAAGAGCAAACCTGGGCGAAATACGCCAAGGGCTGCAGCGGGATGGTGGTTGCGCCAACGGGTTTTGGCAAGACCTTTTCTGTGTTTTTGGCAGTCGTCATTGATTATCTCAACCATCCTGAACAGTATCAAAAAGGACTCAAATTATTGTGGGTTAGTCCGCTGCGATCTTTAGCTAAAGATTTGGCAAAAGCCATGACCGCTGCAATTGAAGAAATCGGGTTGGATTGGGAAGTGGCGGTAAGAAATGGCGATACTCCCACAAAGATTCGTCGCCAACAAGAGCGATTGATGCCCGATGTTCTTATAAGCACCCCAGAAACCTTGCATTTATTGTTCTCACAGAAAAATAATTCGAGATGGTTCAAATCCTTGAACTGCGTTGCTGTTGACGAATGGCACGAACTTTTGGGCAACAAACGAGGGATTTTGACCGAGCTGGCAGTTGCTAGATTGAACCAACTTTCTAAAAATCTAAGTATTTGGGGCATTACCGCGACCATTGGCAATCTCGAGGAAGCTGCAAAGGTTTTGATTCCCTATCCGGAAAAGAAAACTTTAATGATTAAGTCCAAATTAAAGAAGAAAATCAAGGTCATTCCCGTCTTGCCCGATGAGGTGGAGGTATTGCCATGGGCGGGCCATTTGGGTAGGAGCATGGCGTCTAAGATCATTCCCATCATTCATGCGAACAAAACCACGCTCATCTTTACCAATACCCGAGGCCAATCGGAATTATGGTACCAAATCCTCTTGGAAGCCGACCCCGACCTCGCAGGTCTTCTGGCCATCCATCACGGTTCCATCGATAAAAAATTGCGCAATTGGATTGAGGATAGCATTTCCGAAGGTATTTTAAAAGCGGTGGTGTGTACCTCTTCCTTAGATTTGGGTGTGGATTTCAAACCGGTGGATTGCGTCATCCAAATTGGTTCAGCAAAAGGCATTGCTCGATTTATGCAGCGCGCAGGTCGCAGTGGTCACTCGCCCTACGAGGTTTCGAAAATCTATATGATTCCCACACATTCCTTAGAAATCATTGAAGCTGCTGCGCTCAAGGAAGCGGTCAAGGAACAAAAAGTAGAAGCTCGCCAACCCATGGTCTTGACCTTTGATGTGATGGTACAATTTATGGTCACTCTCGCAGTTGGCGAAGGGTTTAAGGCGGAAGAAACCTACAATTTATTAAAGCGAACCCATGCGTTTTCGTTAATGACCGAAGATGAATTTGCCTGGGCCATTCAATTCATTACCCAAGGAGGTAATACACTCAAGTCTTATGAAGAATTCCATAAGGTTTTTCTCGATGACGATGGCCTCTATAAAGTCAAGTCCAGACGCATTAGCATGTTGCACCGCATGAATATTGGTGCCATTGTGAGCGACGCCATGCTGCGGGTCAAATTCATGTCTGGCGGTTATATTGGCATGGTTGAGGAGTATTTTATATCAAAATTGAAACCGAACGACAGCTTTATTTTAGCGGGACGGGTTTTGGAATTGCTGCACATCAAGGACATGACTGTCTTTGTGAAAATGAGCAAAGCCAAAAAAGCGATTTCCCCAAGTTGGATGGGCGGACGGCTTCCGCTGAGTTCTTATATGAGTCATTTTCTTCGGAAGAAATTGAGTGACGCGCTCAACCCAGGAACACAAGAACGGGAATTGCGCTTTCTGCATCCGTTGATAGCTCGTCAAAGTGAATTTTCACACATCCCCAGGGAAGATGAGTTTTTGGTGGAATTGATAGATACCAAAGAAGGCTTCCATTTATTTATGTATCCGTTTGAAGGGCGATTGGTGCACGAGGTCATTTCCGCATTGATTGCCTACCGCCTCAGTAAAATCGAGCCTTTGACCTTTACCATCGCCATGAATGATTACGGCTTCGAATTATTGAGCGATCAAGAAATTCCGTTGAATGAAAACAACGTACGTACTATTTTAAGCAAGGAGCATTTGATGGAAGACGTGGTGGCCAGCATCAATGCTGCGGAAATGGCTTCGCGAAAGTTTCGGGACATCGCGGTGATTTCTGGCTTGGTGGTACAATCGATGCCCGGTGCCAATCGGAATAATAAAAGTCTGCAATCGTCTTCGGGTTTGATCTTTAGGGTTTTGGAAGACAATGAGCCTAATAATCTCTTATTACGCCAAGCCTATACTGAAGTTTTTGACCAGCAATTGGAGGAAGTACGACTCAAGGACGCTTTCG
The DNA here is from genome assembly GCF_007997225.1 of Subsaximicrobium wynnwilliamsii. Taxonomy (GTDB): domain Bacteria; phylum Bacteroidota; class Bacteroidia; order Flavobacteriales; family Flavobacteriaceae; genus Psychroserpens; species Psychroserpens wynnwilliamsii. Next base: position 15,550 of record NZ_VORM01000022.1, on the reverse strand, counting down.
ATCGCATTCATAATAGCAAACTCATCATCAAAAAAACAAATACCTTTACGCCCTTGAGTTTTCCTATAAAAGTGGATAGTTTGAGACAATCGCTTAGCAGTGAGAAATTGGACAAGCGCATCCAACGCATTCAAAAGGAAACGTTTAGAAAGGCTAAAAACTAATACATTATTGATTAAAGTGTTATAGGTTTCTTGAAACGGACTGAAAGTCTGTTGAATTTGTGAAATCTATAGTAAATAATTCACGCACGCATTTTCAGGGAACGAGGGGATTTGTGAAAACCAGCCTACCGGACAAGACTGGTTAGTGAAATTCGTGGCAAAACTTTTTAAAAGCTAAAGCGAGATACACTGAAGTACATAGTTTCAACTTAATTTTAACGAATGAATCTAGTAGAAGAGCAGATTACCATAGAAGGCGAGGTCTTAGCGCTTACCAGCTTACGTGCCATGTATTGGGAAAAGGAGCAGGCGCTGGTCGCATCTGATTTACACATTGGGAAGTCGGCACATTTCAGACGGCATGGGATTCCGATTTCGGCAAAGGTTCAACAGAAAGATTTGCAGCGTTTGGAATTTTTAGTTTCTCATTATCAAGCAAAAAAGCTCATCGTGGTTGGCGATTTGTTCCATGCCGAAGTCAATACCGATATGGCTGATTTTAAGCATTGGCGCAATCAAAATTTAGATTTGGAGATCATATTGATCAAAGGCAATCACGACCGATTGAAGGATGATATTTACGAAGCATATCAAATTTCCTGTTGCCAAAAAGAGTTGCTCATGCCTCCGTTTCAATTCATACACGAGCCAAAAGCCAGTCGGCAATTTTCCATTTCGGGGCATTTGCATCCAGGAGTGCGCATCAAGCAAAAAGGACGACCACAAATCAAATTGCCCTGCTATGAGGTTTCTGCAACCCAATTGATTTTGCCAGCCTTTAGTGAATTCACGGGTTTGGCGATGAGTAGAGCCAAAAAAGGCAAACAATTTTATGCCTTTACGGAAACCTCGTTTTTCGAATTTTAGAAAAAAGAATTAAGACCGTCCCGATATCGGGACTCATAAAACTAAGAACAAAGACCAAATATAGCTAACAAATAAGCTGAAGATTATGAACTTTTAATATTCATAAATGGCATTTTCCGAGATATATTTACTTAGTATTTAGCAAGAACTGAATGTGTTTGTTTTCCGAGAGTTCATATTACTTTTAAGTCAGTTATAAAGTCCTAAGCAGTTAAATTTCAAACTAATTTTTTAGTCTTATATCTTAGGTCCTAAAGCGCAGCGCCTGCCTGCCTGGCGGTAGGTAGGGTCTTGAGTCTTTTCTTGTACAACACTGTTTCATAAATTTGGAATAGCCTTATTTTTAAAAATTTAAAAGTTTAGAAACAATTACTAATGGAAGACTTATCTGAAAACTACTGGGACCAACGCTATAAAAACCAAAATATGGGTTGGGATTTGGGAACGGTTTCGCCACCTCTAAAAGCGTTTATCGATCAACTTGAAGATACATCACTTCGCATTTTGATTCCCGGCGCGGGCAACGCATACGAGGCGGAATATTTATGGGCTAAGGGCTTTAATCAGGTTTTTGTTGTGGATCTATCTGAAACCGCTTTAGAGCGTTTTAAAAAGCGTGTGCCAGCATTTCCATCAAATCAGCTTTTGCAGCAAAACTTTTTTGACCTGGAAGACCAATTTGACTTGATTTTAGAGCAAACTTTTTTCTGTGCGTTACATCCAAATTTGAGAAACGATTATGCCAAAAAGATGCTACAGTTACTAGCGCCAAAGGGAAAATTAGTCGGACTTTTATTCGATGCCGAACTTTACGTGGATCACCCACCATTTGGAGGTCATAAAAATGATTACCTGGAACTATTTAGTCCCTTATTTCATATTGATTTGATGTCGGCTTGTTACAATTCCGAAGAAAACAGAAAGGGTCAAGAGCTTTTTATCGCTTTGCGTAAAAGGATTTGATGACCCAATTAGGCACTATTGGTTCAATTAAAAACTCTAACTGACAAAAATCATATTTTTTGCTTAGTGGCTTTATTAGTTTTACAGCACTAATAAATTTAAACACTATAATTATGGTAGCTCAAAGTATAGCATTGCAAAATTGGACGAATGGGGTCATCATGATCGCCATTTTTGGGGTTGTCTGTTTGGTTCTTGTGGGCATATTGATCAGTTTTGTGATGAGCGGGAAGAAAAAGGAAGACGAGGACAGTGCCGAGCAGCGTAATTGAATGCTTCAATCGGTAAGTCTGGCTTCCTGAAACTGCTGTAATTAAAAGGCTTTGTGATTAGTTTCCTTTGATACGCGCCCATAAATCAATGATTAATTGTTTTCCGTCACGCCCGCTTTTAGGGGCTTCTTCAAATGTGACTTCTCCAGAATCATTTTGGTTTATTTCATATCGAAACACAAATTTTTGGGAACCGGGTTGAAGGCTTAAGAGTCCGAAGCGCAGATCGTTATAATAAAGTTTACCCTCAATTTGAGAGATGGTAAACCAGCCTTCAGAAATACCTATCATTTGCTGCACCTTAGGATGCTTGATTAAATCTCCCAATAGTTCCCGATTTTTCGGATAGCTTTCAAAACGGATGGCTTGGCTATCAAAAAACGAGTAGTTTCCTATCAAATAGGCGTCTGCAGTTTCCACATTGGCACTCCATAGAATGGTATTTAGGGGCGATGGTCTCGTATCAATTTGTCGATAAGCGATATTTTGATCTTTCAATGCCGCTTCAAATTGGGTAAACGCCAATCCTTTTAAAAGAAAGGTCAAGGCGAGATAGGTTGAACTGATGATCAAACCCAAATTGTTATAAAGGCGCCGTTTTTTGGAGTCACGCCTTTGAAACATGCATAGGATTAGAAATATGAGAAAGGGTACGGTGTAGAGGGGATCTACAACAAAAATGGTCTTGAATGCCAGTCTTAAATCCAAAGGCCAAAACAATTGCGTGCCCCAAGTGGTATGTGCATCTAAAATAGGATGGGTAAAAAACGCCCAGAAAAACAACCAAGACCAGTCCTTAAAGCTTTTGTAGGTCTCGTATCGTGACACCAACCAGCCAAAAATGGGAGCAAATACCAATGAAAATACAATGGAGTGTGTAAAGCCACGATGTATGGCCAAGGCATTCACGGTATCTGTAAAATAGGAGGCAAAGATGTCCAAATCTGGGATTGTGCCTGCAATGGCACCGTATAGTATGGCTTTATTGCCAACTTTTCTGCCTAAAACAGCCTCGCCAACAGCGGCTCCTAAAACGATTTGGGTAAGTGAATCCATAAGTTTGCAAAAATACGTGATGTTTTAAACACAATAGGAAAATTGTACTTTAAAATGAAAACAGGTCTTTTTAAATGCTACCTACTTTTGTAACAATCGCGGCACTCGAACGTCCTATTTGTGAACCATCACAACTAAAACATAATGAGAGAAGACAAACAATTGATCGTATTGACGCATTTGAGCCAATTACTAAGCTTCATCACTGGATTTGGAGGCTTGATCGTGCCCTTGATCATTTGGGTCACTCAAAAGGAGACTGTTTTTCAAATGGATGAGCAAGGCAAACGCATCATCAATTTCCAAATAAGTATGCTTATCTATTGCATAGTTTGCATCCCTTTTATCTTTATTTTGATTGGCATTCCGGCCTTGATTCTATTGGGGCTTTTATCACTCATTTTACCCATCATCAATGCCATTAAGGCGAGTAACGGCGAGCTGCCAACCTATCCTTTAACCATTTCGTTTTTGAAGTAAATGAGCTAAACGTTTAAAGAATGCCTTTCCATTTTTGGGGGGCATTTTTTTGCTTCGGAAGGGTTTATAGCAAACCTCGTGCTTTGATTTCCAAATATTTATTGATCGTGTCCAGGGTAAGATCCTTGGGCGTGGTTAAAATGGACTGGATGCCAAATTTCTGCAGTTCGTTCACGATAAGACGTTTCTCAAACGCAAATTTTTCAGCAATGACCTTATCGTACGCTTGTTGTACGGTTTCAGATTTATTATTGATGATACTGTCCAGCTCCGTATTTTTAAAGAATATGACCACCAGCAAATGGTTTTTCGCAATGCCCTTTAGATAAGGGATCTGCCTATGCAAACCATCCAAAGTTTCGAAGTTGGTGTACAACAACATGAGTGAACGCTGTTTGATGTTGCGTTTCACATCGGCATAGAGCCTGCTGAAATCACTTTCGAAATAATCGGTATTGACATTGTAGAGGGTTTCGAGGATGAGGTTCATTTGTGAGGCACGACGCTCTGCCACAACGATGTTCTCCACCCGTTTTGAGAAGGCCAGGATCCCCGCTTTATCGTGCTTTTTCAATGCCACATTGGAGATGACCAAGGCCGCATTGATGGCATAATCTAAAAGTGTGAGTCCGTCAAATGGCATTTTCATAATCCTACCCTTATCAATGACCGAGTAGATGGGTTGCGATTTCTCATCCTGAAATTGATTAACCATGAGTTGATTGCGTTTGGCGGTCGCCTTCCAGTTAATGGTTCTCAAATCATCGCCCAACACATAATCCTTGATTTGCTCAAACTCCATGGTATGGCCAATCTTTCTTATTTTTTTGATGCCATATTGATGCAGGTTATTGCTAATGGCCATCAAATTGTATTTTCGCAATTGCATAAAACTAGGGTAGGTGGGCAGCATGGCGTCGGTATCGGTTTTGAAGCGTCTGGCCACCAAGCCAAAAACCGAGGATACATAAATATTTAGGGTGCCAAAGTGATATTCGCCGCGTGCCACGGGACGCAATTTGTATTCGATTTGAGACGTGCTAGAAGCCTCCAGATCACGCAAAATCTCAAAATCACGGACTTGAAATTGCTCCGGAATCTCATCGATGATCTTTACATAGACCTTGAAGGTGTAATAATTGGAAATGGCTAACTCAATTGGGTTCTCATCCCCATTTGAGAATTTTTCGGGCAAGAGGCGTCTGCCAACAACGCCGCGTTTTGCAGAAAAAAGAATGATGCTGTCCAATAGGGTTAAGGTGGCCAAAAGCAATAGCAGCAGCTTCACAATATTGAACAATCTTGGAAACACAAAACTCAGCACAAACAGAATCATGATGCCAATGCAAGCATAAAAAAATCGATTTTGGATGTATAGCGGTTTGATGAATTTCACGGATAAAAAAAGTTAAATATTAGATATTAAAAGTTAGAAGTTGTGCATATTGGTTAATTTATAATTAATATTAAATATTTGATTTATAATTAATTATATAATGTAACCTAAAGTTTTAATTCAGTTTAAAGTTCAATTTTTAAATCCGTATTGTATCCTACAACAGTTCCCTCCTTGGGAGGCTTAGGGAGGTCTTCAACGAGGTATCTCCACCGCTTCAATAATCTGTTTGATGATTTGTTTGGTGGTCACGCCTTCCATTTCACGCTCTGGAGTTACGATCACTCTGTGCTGCAATACAGGCACGGCAGAACGCTTGATGTCTTCTGGTGTCACAAAATCACGACCATCCATTGCGGCAAAGGCCTTGCTGGCTTTTAATATGGCAATAGAAGCTCTTGGGGAAGCCCCTAAATACAAAAACGGATTGTTACGCGTGTTCACGATCATATCGGCAATGTATTTGATCAAATGGGACTCGACCTTGATTTGCGTGACCAAATCCTGAAAATGGTTGATTTGTTCCTTGCTCAAATGCGCCGTGATTTGCGCGGTCTTCGAGCTACCTCTTAAATGCTGTTCTCGGTTAAGGATCTCAACCTCCTCATCCACATTTGGGTAATCCACATCAATCTTAAACAGGAAACGGTCCAATTGGGCTTCTGGTAAGCGATAGGTGCCTTCCTGCTCAATCGGGTTTTGTGTGGCCAGCACTATAAATGGTAAATCCAGCATGTATCTACTGCCATCGATGGTGATTTGGCGTTCTTCCATGACCTCAAAAAGTGCGGCCTGCGTTTTTGCGGGCGCCCTGTTGATCTCGTCGATAAGGATCATGTTCGAGAAAATGGGGCCTTCCTTGAATTCAAACTCGGTGGTTTTCATGTTAAATACTGAAGTTCCCAAAATATCACTCGGCATCAAATCTGGTGTGAATTGGATTCTGCTAAAGCCAATGTCCAAGGATTTTGCCAAAAGCTTTGCCGACACGGTTTTCGCCACTCCAGGAACGCCTTCAATAAGCGAATGCCCATTGGCGAGGATGGAAGCAATAAGCATATCAATCATGCTTTTTTGGCCCACGATGACCTTGCTGATTTCATTTCTAATAAGCGCAACGCCTTTAGAAAGTTCGTTTAAATCAATGCGGTTCTCAAAACTGAGGTCTGAGGCTTCCGATGTATCGGGCTTTGGGGCTTCTGGCGTTTGGGATGTGGTTTCTTCCAATTGCTCTTCCGCAGCGTTTGGCCTTAAGTCTTCGTGTTCTGGGTCGTTTGTATGTTCCATGGTGTTATTTGGTGTAAAAATGTTCAATGGCGCTATTCAGTCGTAATAAATCAGCCTCGTTGCACGATGCCTTACTTCTCAAATAGGCTATTTGGTTAATCAATTTCTTTACGTCGATGTACTCTTTTCCTGATTTTTGGGCGAGATTCTTGATGAATTTCTCATCCAAATACTCGGTGTCCAGAAAATACACACGTCGAATATACTCTAAAAAGTAGGTTATTTTCTTTTCTATAAGATTGTCGTGGTCCTTGGTCTCATAATAGAGATTGCCAATGGTTTTAGTGAATTCAACCGTGGTGTTTTTCACGGGCTCTATAACCCTTACAATGCGCTGTTTGCGTTTCGCATTGAAGATCATGAACAATAAGGTGCTTATCAAGGCCAAGTACCAAGCCCAGCGCAGTGGCGGGTTATTGAGAACAAAACGTAAAGGGGAATTGCCCAATACATTAACCAGCTTGCTTTTGGAGTCAAAATAAATGGTATCGTCACTTAGGTAAGACATGACGCCCGCAGCATACTTGGCATTTTTCTTTTTGAGCATGTAATAATTCGTGAAGACAATGGGCTGCGCGTGTAAAATGATAGCACCTTCGCCCCATGGTGTCCTCGTAAAATTGACATAAGACGAATCGCCAAATTTTTGATAACCCAAAACGGTAGTCTTCAGTGTATCGATTTCTGAAAAATAGATGTTGCTCAACCCTTTTTCCGCGGAAATAGAATCACTTTTAAGTCGGGGATTGGTAAAGCTCAATTCCGCCTTGCCTTTGAAGTCATAACCGTTTTGCAAATGAAAATTTAACGAATCCTGAAACTTGGGTGGAAAGTAACTGCTGGAGATAAAAATATCGTTTCCGTGGGAGGCGAAATCCAAGAGTTCCTGTGCCGATGTGTCGTCAATGCCGTTGTTTTCATCTATTGAAATGTAGGTGCCCGTGGTGAGATAAGAGCTATCTGCCCAACTGTAATAATCGTCAAAATATTCGTAAGGAGATACTTTAACTTCTTGCACTTTACTATCTGGGAATAAGCTATTTAATTCGTTGAAGTAAACAAAGGTGCCGTAGGGTATTTTTTGGGTCTCATTATACGTTTTTTGCCAATTGATTGGTGTTGGTGCTGAAAACTCAACCGCTATGATCGCAATGAACAAAAAGCATAAAAGTGCCAGATATATTTTTAAGGTTTTGCTCATGCGCCCAAGGAATTTAAGAGTTTCGAAAACGCATGTTTTGCCTTATTAAACTGAATTTGATCAATGGCAAATTCGCCGTACCAAATATAGTTATAGAGGTAGGAGGTGTAGGAGAATTCTTTTTTTGTGACTTCGGAAGTAATTTCGTTATGGTAATCGCTATTGGTTTTTTCAACATCATAATCGATGAGTTCCATTTCAGCAAGTTGCTTCAACAACCACAGGTAATAAAACCGAATCGCCAATCTAAAATTACCATTGGCCTCTGCTTCGGCAATAATGGTCTTGAAATCGGTAGCGTAGATGTTATTCTCGATATCACTTACTGGAATGATGCTCTTATCGCTTGACTTACCAAACACCCAATTGCCTTCCTTGTTGATGATGGCCTTGACGATGAAAAAGACCACTAACAGGAAAATGACGACGTAGAAAATCTTTAATACAATATCGGTAAAATCAGAGGCTTGAGCATCAGATTGAAAATCAAACAAGCTGCTAAAGAAATCACTGAGCCATTGTTTGAAGCGCGTCCACCAGCCAGAATTCGCAGTACTGCGCTCATAGATAAAATCGCTGCCCTCGTATTTCTCGCTCAAATCTTGATACTCGCGTATGTCAAGTGGCGCTCTGTCTTTCTTGATGGTTTCTTGTGCGATTAGCGCTTCAGGGATCTCCTGCTTTACCACATAGGCATTTGAAAGCAAGGCTATTCCGAAGAAAATTAGACACATATGTAGGTTTAAGTTCTTATTCACCAGCCCCTATTTGATCAATGACACTTTTGGTATTGATGTTCTCGATGTCTTCCTTCAAGCTGTAAAAAATAAGGGCTTGGTTGGATTGGAGCACCACATTCAAAACGGAGCTTACCAAGAAGGTAAGAAAAAAAACGGCCATCATCATCACGGTCATGGTAGCGCCCAGTTCTGCAGAATTTGGGCTATTGCCATCTTCCACCTCAGTGAAAAGGCTTACCATCCCAAAAATATAGGGAATAAAGGCAATGATGTTTTGAACGATATAGCTCATGAGGTAAAAGAGTCCCACACAGCTAATCGCTGCCCAAAACTTAGAGACTATTAACGTCCATGAATAGCCAAAGCACTCCCAAATCCCTTTCTCGTTTTTGATATATTCCATCAAAGTCATTTGATAGAATAAGCTTACTGCACCCACGAGCAGTGGCAGTGCCAGAATGCCAACAATGGTAATGGTCAAAACAACAGCCATGATGCCCACAATAATAACCATGGGAATGGCCACGACAATGCCACAAAGCAGAAAAATGAAGATGTTACCGATATTTGCTTTATAGGTGTTAACGATTTCTTTGACCCCAAAACTGTTGCCTTCATGGGCAGCATACAATTGCATATAAATGGGCACATAAGCATAGGCGATGATTCCTGCAAAAAGTCCCATAATCACGAAAGTCACAATGAAGATCACAAAAAGCCCAGCATTCTCGTTCATGTAATTATCAATGCCTGCCGTATTTCCATTGAGGATGCCTCCTAAAACCACATCGGAGTAGAATTTTGTTGAGAAGTAGCCCAAAACGAGCAATATCAAGAGAAAGATGCCATTAACGATGAAGAAGTTCTTGAATAAATGGCTTCCGTTCAGTTTCAAGAAGGCAAAGGTATCTTGAAAAAACTCGCCGAAACCTCTTGATTTATATAATTGCATAGGTTTGCTTTAATTTTGCGTTAAGAATAAAAGGGTAGATGAGGTAATAGAACGAAATCAAACTGAGTGTGATCACAATGATCCCAACCGATAGCCAATTGGGCATGCTGTTGGAGTATCGCGTCACATAGCCTTCTAGAAAGCCAGCCGCAATGGTAAATGGAAAGGTGCTAATCAATATTTTCACGCCATTTTTCACGCCCATTTTAAAGGAGGTCAAACGGGAATAGGTCTTTGGGAAAAGGATGCTTGCGCCTAAGATGAGTCCGGCAGCGCCTTCAATCACGATGGCAAAGATTTCCATGGCCCCATGAATCCAAATGCCTCTAACGCTTTCCCACAAAACGCCTTCCTTATAGAAGAAATATTGGAAGGCACCTATCATGATGCCGTTGTACAGCATGATCATTGCCGTGCCCAAACCCACAAAAATGCCAAAGATAAAGGCTTTGATGCCCACATAAAGATTATTGAGTGTAATGCCTATGAAACTGCCCCAATTGCTTCCGCTTTTGTAGACCGCCACAGGGTCGCCAGCTTCAATATTCTCCAGACTCATGTTCACGTAACTATCGCCCAGAATAAGCCTCACAAACGATGCATCATTGGCCGCCGAAAGGGCGCCAATGGCCACAAAACTGAGAAAAATAATGAAGGCATAAAGTACGTAGCGCCGGTATTCATAAATGATCATGGGGACCTCCACCTTGAAAAAATGAACGAAGCGGTTGGTGTCCTCACGTTTGGTTTTATAAATTTTCTGAAAAGCCTTAGCCGCTAAGTTGTTTAAATAAAGAATTGTTTTACTTTTGGGATAATAAGTTTGCGCGTAGGAGAGGTCATTGACCAAATGGATGTAAAGGGAAGCCAGCTCATCAGGATTCTTAAGGGTTTTCCCAAAGATGGCCTGTTCAAAATTGAGCCATTTTTCCTTATTCTGTTTAATAAAAGCGACTTCTCTCATAAACTTCCAAAATAAAGCAATTAATGGTAGAGTTACAAATAAACACCACGCAAAATGTGAATATTAATTTCATCGCCGCAAGCGTTGGAGAGCGCATACTGGCATTTATTATTGATCTCATCATAAAGGTTGCTTATGCGGTAGTGACGTATCAAATCATGTTTAAATTATTTCAGATAGATGAGATGGTCATGGAGATGGATCAATGGTCTCAAATGGCGGTTTATGGCATCTTTTTTCTACCCATTGTATTTTATTCCTTGGTTTTTGAGACTTGGCTGGATGGTCAAACACCGGGCAAGCGCATCATGAAAATCAAAGTGGTTAAGATTGACGGGTACCAAGCCTCTTTGGCAGACTACATGATTCGTTGGTTTTTTAGGATCATTGATTTGAATATGTTCTCTGGTGTGGTGGCATTGATTGCCATAGTGACCAGTAAAAAGAGCCAGCGTTTGGGCGACATGACGGCAGGCACATCGGTAATTACCTTAAAGAACAAGATCAATATCAACCATACCATTTTGGAAGAACTGGATGATGATTATGTGCCAACTTATCCCAATGTGATCAAATTATCTGATAATGACGCCCGCATCATCAAAGAAACATTTATAAAGGCAAAAGCTTCTCGAGATTATGAAACCTTGGTAAAATTGCGTAAAAAAGTCGTGGAGGTTGTGGGCATCAAGGATTATAACGATCATGACATTAAGTTTATAGATGTCATTTTAAAAGATTACAACTATTATACACAAAGCATGTGAGCAGCGAACCGATTTTTCCTTTTCGGAAAAACCGAGTGAGTCGCTCATGCCGCAGAAGTGCGGTATCTCAGCGAACCGATTTTCACTTTTCGGAAAAACCGAGTGAGTCGCTCATGCCGCAGAAGTGCGGTATCTCAGCGAACCGATTTTCCCTTTTCGGAAAAACCGAGTGCGTCGCTCATGCCGCAGAAGTGCGGTATCTCAGCGAACCGATTTTTCCTTTTCGGAAAAACCGAGTGAGTCGCTCATGCCGCAGAAGTGCGGTATCTCAGCGAACCGATTTTTTTCTTTTCGGAAAAACCGAGTGAGTCGCTCATGCCGCAGAAGGGCGGTATCTCAGCGAACCGATTTTTCCTTTTCGGAAAAACCGAGTGCGTCGCTCATGCCGTTTTTTAGCGGTATCCTAGCGCCCCGTTTTTTTCTTCGGAAGAATTACAATAAACGCTCATGCTTTTTCTTGCGTGTTTACCAGAAAGCCAATTTTTTTCTGCGGAAAAATGCATGAGGCACAGTGGTCATCTTTTTCACCTAACAAAAGACATTGCTTTTTCTATTTAAGCCAAAATGGATTCGAATCGCTAAGCCTTCCGAAGAATTATTGAAATGAATTCAAACATAAACCAACCCGCCAAGTTAGATTTGTGGTATTTAAGCATTTATTTCATGCGGAAGCTTTTCCGCCTCAATAACTATTATGTAAATTTGCCCGCTTAATTATTACACAGTGTCGTTTCGACCTCAATTTTTTTTAACCGATGGGTTCTTGGTAACCGCATCACTTTAAAGCATATCGCATGTTTATCCAGATTATTGATATTTTAGGAACCATTGCCTTCGCCATTTCCGGCGTTTTGGTGGCGCTGGATAAGCGCATGGATGCCTTTGGGGTTCTTATCATCGCATTTGTGACCGCCGTTGGTGGTGGTACATTGCGTGATGTGATGATTGGTATAGAACCAGTGTCCTGGATGCGTGACATGACCTATGTGTACGTGATTATAGGTTCGGCTTTTTTTGCGGTGCTATTGCGACAAAAAATCAATTATTTGAGGACCTCCCTATTTTTATTTGATACCATTGGCCTTGGTCTTTATACGGTTGTTGGCATTGAAACCGGATTGGTGGCGGGTCTCAAACCTATCATTTGTATCGCTTTGGGCACTATGACCGCATGCTTTGGAGGGGTGATTAGAGATATCTTATGTAACGAGATTCCGGTCATCTTTAGACGTAAGGAGATTTATGCCACCGCTTGCATTTTGGGCGGACTCAGTTATTTCCTATTGCTAAAGGTCATGGGAGATAGTAATTTTGTGTTCATTTTGTCAGGATTGATCGTGATTATCACGCGATTATTGGCAGTGCGCTTTAACTTGGGCTTGCCCAGTTTGTATAAGAAAGAGGAGTGATTTGTGCTTAGCAAGGTGTTTTTCTCATTTCAAATTTCTGATTGGTCTCAAATGGAATTCAAGCCATGCATATTAGTGCATCATGCTTTCCCCGAATCACTACAAGCTAAAAAGTTTACCACTCTTGAAAAATCGCGATCACGAACTTGCAGGCAAGTGTTCACGAATTCACCCGCTGCAGGAAAATTGGCTATGAACTTCCAACGCCAGCGAGGCCACAACGGTACCACCTGCCAAAGCGACCAAAAAGCCTTCGGTTTTTTTGACAAATTCCCGTAAACGGCCCATAAGACACCTATAATGAACGCTCCCGTAACGATGGCTATTACAATAATTGTAATCATCTATATGACCTTAAGTTCTTCTCTTTTTACAACACCAGTTCAACATAGATCGGGAAATGGTCTGAACCAATTTTTGTTAAGCGTTCCAGTTTTTTCAATCTAAATTCTTCAGTTACAAAAATGTGATCCAATGGCCAGCGCATTAAAAGATTCTCTGCATTGAAACTGTTGAAGAACCCTCTGCCCACTCTTACATCATAAAGCAAGTTTTTTGTATTGGTTAACTTATCAACGTGGGACCACACCACATCATTCAAGTCTCCAGCTACAATGGTCGGGGATGTTCGACCAGTGATTTCCGTTCCCAGTTTGATCAAGGCAGTTTCCTGTTGGTTTGCGTTATCGGGCAAATTCTTGAAACGTGTTGGAGGAACAGGATGGATGGAGTGAAATCTTATATTTTTGCCATTAGGGAGGGTAATGGAACTTTCAAAAGAGGGTACATTTTCATTATTTAAATAGTCTACTTCTATTTTTTTCAACGGTAGCTTACTGTACAAGACCATGCCGTAGGTTAGTTCATTGATTGTATGTTGGGAGTAGGGATAATCTTTTTTAAAAACCTGCAGTTCGTTATCCCACCATTCATCTACCTCCATGGCCAAAATCAAATCAGGGTCTTTAAGTTCAATCAAATCGATTAAAGGCTGTGCTTGTCGATTGGTCATTTTCACGTTGGTTATTAGGAGGCTCATTTGGGCATCAGAGGCTTTGATGTTTATTGCTGCAGGGACGCTAACCGGAACCAATTGGGTGTAATGGATTAGGTAAGAACCGTTGATAATCAAGCCAGCCAATAGCCCTGCAGATAGCAAATAATCATACCATTTCCATTTCTTAATTGCTGCCACAAGGATTAACAGGCAGATAAATGAAGCGACAAAAAATTGAATTCTTGGAAAGTCAAGTATTTTAAGAAAGCGGCTTTCCGTATTTCTCAATACGGACAATATGGAGCATACAGCCAAAAATACTGCAATTACTATGAGAACGATATAGAGAATCTTTTTAAGTGTTTTCATGATTTAAAGTTATCGAAAAAATCTCATACCCTAATGGTATAGTGAATTTTGGTTAGCCTCTTTCTATAAGGACATTGGTTTATTATATGCTTTTATAGAAGAAGATGTTGCTTCTTGGTAATACTGTCTTTTGCGTGGGAAAGGACAAGCGGGAATGTTTGAGATAGGATTACAGTTGAGATAGGATTACAGTTGAGAAAGGTACTGTTATGGATGCTCATTTTTTTTTGCAGAATGAGATCAATCATAAGCGTATATCAAGGCACGTCATTTTTTATCCCAATTGGCATAGCTGTTTTTTAGCCTATTTTGAAATGCTCTCATTGTAGGTTGAGCTGTTTATGTCATTGTTAGGATCAAATTCTAAAATACGTAATCAAATGAACTCGCACGGATTCCTATACCATCAAAAACCTTGGTTTTAAAATGGGGTTGATTTACCCAAATGGCCTTATGCCTTCAAGAGTTGCTTGTACTTATTTCTATAAAAATAAAGCATGGCCACGTTGAGAATCAGCAGCAGGAGTGCGCCATATATTTTTGCCGGATCCAAAGCCACATGAAACAGTACTGCATTAATGGAGACGCTCATTAAGATGACAGCCATCAAAGCGCCGTACTTGTTGAAAATGAAGGCCAACGCCGAAACAATTTCTACGATCCCTACCAATTGCATGGCTCCAGTAGCGCTCAAATTTGCAAAATATGCGTTGGCTTCTGGCGCCATTGCTGGAAAGGGGATATAACTGAAAAAATGGTCGAAACCGAAAAAGAGTAGAAATAAGCCAAATACGACTCTGATAATCAAAAAGAATGTAGTGTTCATTGCAGTTATTTTGAAAACGCGAGCCGTGTTGAAAGCGCGATACTGATTTGTATAAGGCTTAAATGTAACGATAGTTGCTGTATTGGTGACTAGATTTCCAATTTCATTGGTCACAACTTGCTTTATTTAGAATTGCTCAAATAGTTGAAGTCTTGGTGATTGGTAAGTTTTGCAGAATCAATAATGCCGTTTTTGAGCGCTACTTTGATCAGCTGACTTTTAGAATTGAGCATTGCTCTTACTATTTTTATGCGATTTTGTATGACCTAAGTGTCGTGGGTTAAGTAACTAATTCAGTAAATCTAAAGTCAGGAATAATGTAAAAGCCTGCTAGAATTAAGATAGATACAGAGAGCTAATACCAACGCAAGCTGATTGCTGCGTAGACTGGAATAAGCAATAAATGAGATACATTTTAGCTTTAATTTTTAGTTTTTCCTTTCATTTCGGTAAGTTTTTCAAAGAGTCTTTCAGTCTTGCGGTCAAATCATCCAACTCAGAAGTTTTTCCAGTTAATTTGAATTTGAAATTTTCTACTCTAATTTTTTGTTTTGTCAATTTCCGAATTATTCACAAATGCAAAGTCCAAGGTAATTTCTTGATTCTTATCCTAGTCTAAATAACAGTTTTCGCACAATAGACAAAAGAAAAAGTGCAAACGCGAACACCAGAAAAACATAAAAAAAGAAAAACCATAGAGAAAGCGCTTTCTCTCCTGTTTTCGACAATTTTAAAAGTCAATATTCATAAGTTATTTATATTCAAATAGTTGTGATTTTTTTTAGTTAAAAATGGGTGTCCCAGAGCGCTATTTTTCTATTTTTAGCGCATGTTTGTTAG
>NZ_VORM01000021.1 GCF_007997225.1 Subsaximicrobium wynnwilliamsii | reverse complement strand
CCAACAAACCAAATAACATTCGTGTATTCGTGGCAGTACTATACTTCATACCGAATAACCTTCCCCAATATCTTTCGTAACGCGTCCTCAACCCAGCAAACCAAATAACATTCGTGTATTCGTGGCACTACTATACTTCATACCGAATAACCTTCCCCAATATCTTTCGTAACGCGTCCTGAACCCAGCAAACCAAACAACATTCGTGTATTCGTGGCAGTACTATAACTCATACCGAAGAACCTTCCCATTTCTTTCATAACGAGTCCTGAACCCAGCATACCAAATAACATTCGTGTATTCGTGGCACTACTATACTTCATACCGAAGAAGCTTCCCCAATATCTTTTATAACAAGTCCTGAACCCAACAAACCAAATAACATTCGTGTATTCGTGGCAGTACTATACCTCATACCGAAGAAGCTTCCACTTTCTTTCATAACACTTCCTGAACCCAGCAAATCAAATAACATTCGTGTATTCGTGGCAGTACTATAATCCATAACGAAGAACCTTCCCCTTTCTTTCGTAACTTTGCAATTCTAAAATTTCAACATGCGTTTTAAAGTCAAATCAGATTTTCAACCTACGGGCGACCAACCTCAGGCCATTAAAAAATTGACGGCCGGCATCGAAGCCAATGAAAAATACCAAACCTTACTGGGTGTTACCGGTTCCGGTAAAACTTTTACCGTCGCCAATGTGATTGAAGAAGTCCAACGCCCAACCTTGGTTTTGGCACATAACAAAACCTTGGCTGCGCAGTTGTATTCGGAATTCAAACAATTTTTTCCAGAAAATGCTGTGGAATATTTCGTCTCCTATTACGATTATTACCAACCGGAAGCTTACATCCCCGTTTCTGGGGTTTACATCGAGAAAGACCTTTCCATCAATGAGGAAATTGAGAAAATGCGACTCAGCACCACCTCTTCCCTATTATCGGGACGTCGCGATGTGATCGTGGTGGCTTCGGTGTCTTGTTTGTATGGTATTGGGAATCCGGTGGAATTTCAGAAGAATGTCATTTCCTTGGAAATCAATCAGCAAATCTCAAGAACCGATTTATTGCACCGCTTGGTTCAAAGCCTTTATTCTAGGACGGAAGCTGAATTCAACCACGGGAATTTCAGAATAAAAGGCGACACTGTGGACGTTTTCCCAAGTTATGCGGATGATGCTTTTAGAATCCACTTTTTTGGCGATGAGATTGAGGATATTGAACAATTCAACATCCAAACCAACGAAGTGATTGAGCATTATGAGCGTCTCAACATTTATCCTGCCAACATGTTCGTGACCTCGCCAGATGTTTTGCAGGGCGCGATCAAGGAAATTCAGGATGATTTGGTCAAGCAATACGACTATTTTAAGGATATTGGAAAACACCTTGAAGCCAAACGCTTAAAGGAACGCACCGAATTTGACCTCGAAATGATTCGGGAATTGGGCTACTGCTCTGGCATCGAGAATTATTCACGTTATCTCGACGGAAGATTGCCTGGCACGAGACCTTTCTGCCTATTGGATTATTTTCCGGAGGATTTTTTAATGGTGGTTGATGAGAGTCACGTGACCATTTCTCAAGTGCATGCCATGTACGGTGGCGACCGAAGCCGAAAAGTGAATTTAGTGGATTACGGTTTCCGACTGCCTGCGGCGATGGATAACCGTCCGTTGAAGTTCGAGGAATTTGAAGCCTTGCAAAATCAGGTCATTTATGTGAGTGCCACGCCTGCCGATTATGAGCTTCAAAAAACAGGCGGTGTTTTTGTGGAACAATTGATTAGACCAACCGGACTCTTGGATCCCGTGATTGAAGTGCGCCCAAGTTTAAACCAGATTGATGATTTGATTGAGGAAATGCAACAGCGCATCGAGAAGGACGAGCGTACCTTGATAACCACCTTGACCAAACGTATGGCTGAGGAATTAACCAAATACCTTGACCGCATCCAGATCAGATGTCGCTACATCCACAGTGATGTGGACACTCTAGAGCGTGTGGAAATCATGCAAGATTTAAGAAAAGGGGTCTTTGATGTGTTGGTAGGCGTTAACTTGCTGCGAGAAGGTCTGGACCTACCGGAAGTCTCTTTAGTGGCCATTTTAGATGCCGATAAGGAGGGCTTTTTGAGAAGTAACCGCTCCTTGACCCAAACGGTTGGTCGTGCCGCGCGACACCTCAATGGGAAAGCAATCATGTATGCTGATAAAATTACCAACAGCATGCAAAAAACCATCGATGATACCGAATACCGACGCGAAAAACAGATCGCTTATAATACCAAACACAACATCACACCAACCGCGTTGAAAAAGAGCTTGGACAGTGCTTTATCAAGGAACTCGGTAAGCACTTACAGCTATGCCTTGGAAGCCGCCAAAGCTGCGGAACCTGAAAGCAAATATTTAACCAAGGAACAGTTGGAAAAGAAAATCAAGGAGAAACGCAAACTCATGGAGCAAGCCGCAAAAGCCCTCGACTTCATCATTGCAGCACAGTTGCGTGATGAGTTAAAAGGATATCAAGAGAAGTTGCAGGCGGTCAAGCAGTAGTCGTTGAAGATGAAGACGAAGATGAAGACGAAGATGAAGACGATCCCGATAGCTATCGGGAGAAGACGAAGACGATCCCGATAGCTATCGGGAGAAGATGAAGATGAAGATGAAGATGAAGATGAAGATGAAGACGAAAATGAAGATTTAAGCGGAAGTTGAAAGCACTTGATTATAATTTACAAATTGTATTAAGCCAAAGCAGATTGCTTCCCGCTTCGTGCCTCGCAGTCGCAATGACGGTTTCATTGAATCGTGGACTGGAAACTGAAGACCGAAGACCGAAGACTGCAAACTAATTATACTGCACCTTAAAGATATCTATCAAAAAATCTGGCGGCACGATTTTGTTGGGAAAACTCTCCATAACATAGAGCACGCGATTGATGCATTCATGACCGAGCCCCATCCGGAGTCCGAAATTATGCAGTTTTACCAATTCTCTATTGGTAATGGCTTGATCGAGATTCATGAGCAAAACCAACCTGTGGAATTGCACAATCCGCTCGCTATGCGATTTTAGATGCACATAAGTGACAGGATGCTCAAACAGGTAATCAAAATCTGCTTTTGGTATTTCCAACTGTTTTGAAATGCTAAACAGGAACTTATATTCAATGGATTTTATTTTATCGTCTGTTTGTGCAAATGAAATCATTTCTGAAAGCAAGCTCAATTTTTCAACGCGATTTATCATAATAGGAAACGCTTTAAATTTGTTTTATAAAGTTAGTGAGATTAGCTTTTTGATAATCGTTGATAATCTGTCAGTTATCGAAAAAAAGTCTGCGTTTCGTCGCTATTTTCTCACTTTCAAAAGGTATTTAAGTGTAAGTATTTAAAAATCAGTACTTTGAGAATTAATTACGGTTCATCGATTTTTGAACTTTCAAGATCTATTATCGATAAACGGTGGGGGCATCCTAGTGTTAGATTTTACGTAATTTGCAATCTTTAAATTATAGCGATGAAAATAACCATTATCAGTATTTTATTTATTCTGCTCACACTTGGTTTCCTGCACGCCCAAAGTACCGCCGGCAGTCAGGTTTCGAAGTTTAAAATTGCTGCGCCACAGCTAGACACGCAAAAAATAATTTGGGTCTACACGCCGAAATCCTATAAAAAGTCAAAAAAAAATTATCCCGTGATATACATGTTTGATGCCCAAAATCTTTTTGATGCGGAAACCTCTTATGTCGGCGAATGGAAGATTGACGAATATTTAGACCGTCTAACAGAAAACCAAGTGATAATTGTAGGCATAGAGCACGGTAACGATAAACGACTTGAAGAACTCACGCCTTACCCCAATGAAAAATATGGCGGCGGCAAGGGCGACGACTTTCTCGACTTTATGATCAACACCGTGAAACCACATATCGATATTAGCTATAGAACCAAAACAGATGCTCCAAACACCAGTATTTTTGGTTCCTCCTTGGGCGGACTCATGGCCTGCTATGCCGTAATCAAACATCCTAAGACCTTTGGGAGTGCTGGCGTATTTTCTCCTGCTTTTTGGATCAATCCAGAAATTTATGAGCTTGTTGAAACTACTGAATTGCCAGAAAGTGCTTACTTCTATTTTATGGCAGGTGACCAAGAAGATGAGAATATGATAACAGACCAGCAAAAAATGCTAAGGCTTTTAACTGAAAAAGGAATTCCAAATGATCATATTAAGACAAAGGTGATTAAAGGCGGAACACATAATGAAGCCTTATGGCGTAACCAATTTCCTGAAGCCTTTGAGTGGTTGAACCAAAGAGCGTTTGACTGAAAGACATCTTCCTAGATTTCAAAATCATTATAAGGCCTCTAATTAAAGTTGATTTCATATATTTATAATTAATTTTAAAAAATTCAGTACAATCGGAAACCTTAGATTAAACAGCTTCAGAAAAAACTGTTTTCACAAGATTGATGCAAGTTTCACAACGATATAATTATACACATGACCAACAACGATATATTCAAAAAACTAAGAGTTGCGCTCAAATTGCGCGACGACGATATTATAAAAATCCTCGAGCTTGTAGATTTCAGAGTTTCTAAACCTGAGCTGAATGCGCTATTCCAGCGGGAGGATCATCCCAACTATGTGGAGTGTGGCGATCAAATATTGAGAAACTTTCTCAACGGATTGGTCATTCATCTGCGTGGCCCAATGCCAAATAAGCAAAAAAAAGAGGACTAAAGTATCATATTCCCAAAAATTTTCGGCGAAGCTCCATTTAAAAAATTAGCGTGTAACTTGCGACTTATACCAATCCCTAGTTATGTTTGAAACCCCATTAGCTCATAAAGTAATCCCTGATCTTTCCGAAGCGGAAATCAAGGCTCTCAATAAAAAGTACAAAGCACTTACAGCAACCGAACGCATAGCGGCACTTTACAGCGATTTTGATGTTTCTGAAGTGATGCTCACCAGCTCCTTCGCAGCAACCTCGGCGTTTTTGCTGAAGCTTTTTTCCGAAGTAAACCAAGAACAAACCGTGTTTTTCATTGATACCGGCTATCATTTTGAAGAAACGCTGCGTTATAAAAAAGAGCTGACCAAACGCTATGGCCTAAACGTCAAATCCATTGGCGCCATTAAAGAAGAGCACGAGTTTACAACCAAGGATGAAACTTGGAAGAAAAATCCGGACTTTTGCTGCTCAATCAATAAGGTAAGACCATTAGACATCATCAAGAATCAATATAAGGTTTGGGTTTCTGGTTTGATGGAATGGCAAAGTGACCACCGCTCTACCCTAGATATTTTCGAAATGCGCGGTGAGATATTGAAGTTTTATCCGTTGTTGGACATCACAAAGGAAGCACGCGATGCTTACATCAAGGAGTACGATTTACCGTTTCATCCCTTAGTGGCCAAAGGATATAATTCCATAGGTTGCTCACACTGCACGGTGCCTGGAGAAGACCGCAGCGGTAGGTGGAACAATAATCCAAAAACCGAATGTGGCTTGCACCTCTAATCCAAATCGTCTAAACCAAGGTCTAACGGCTAAGACTTCAGTTTTTCAAGAACAGCATCCAATCCCAATCGGCAGGATCCCCTATCCCAACACTTGGCGTATATAAAAACAATTGTATTTTGGCTTCCGGATTACTTTGTCTAAAGTCTTTTACAACAGCCAACTTATCAATCGCGCTCCAAATAGTGGCAAGGTTCATATCTTCCGGATAATAAGCGTATTCATCATACATGACTTTTGAGAACGCTTCAGCACTTGGCAGCGGCAACGCTTCTTCCAAAGTCTCAAAACTGGAGGCTGGTTTGATGCTGGCAGGGTATTCCATAAGGCCAAGTCCCATCCAAATGATGGTACCATCAAACAATAAGGTGTTTGAATTTGCGGAATACAACTGGATCCCTCCAAAATCTCCGGGCGCTTGATAGGAAGATGTAATATCGAAATCTGAACTGGGCTCAGCAACTACAATTTGGGTACCGCCTTCAAAAGCATGAGTGGTAAAATCTACCTTGAGCATCAAAACATCAGACTCCTGCAAGTCATCTATTGCTTCCGTAGCATCTTCTGAGCAACTAAATAACAATGCCAGCATTAAAATAAATGTGATTGGTTTCATAATAGTCATGCGTTTAATGGTTCATACTAATTGTTTTGGTCAAGTTTGAAATGCAATGAATTCTACTGCTGAAGCTAAGTATAAACAAATCAGTTTAAAGATACAAAAACTTAGCAATCTGAAAGTTAGGGCAAAAAAGGATTCGCAAGCATGGTTTATTCCAGTTTCACGTATTTTTCCCTACAAGCTTCAATGCAGGGATAATCGATTATTAAATTGGTCGCACTTATTTCAAAAACTAAATTAAAATCTGAGCAATCGGCGATGCTGATACTGGCATCGGTTTCAGAATAGGTGCCAGCGGATGGTTCTCCCACATCTGAAAACACCAAGCATAAATTGGCATTGGAGCTCAAACTTCCATCCGCCTCAAAGGTGATGGTTTTTGAACTAGTTAGAGGCTGGAAATCCCCGCTACCGTCTCCGGGATCGCCATAAAACGCAACCAATTGCCATTGGCCAACCAGCGTCAAATCGTTTTGGGAGGCATCGTCGTCGTTGGCACAGGAGTTTATCAAAAGCAGACTCATAACACCAACAAGAAGTCGTTTCATACTAAAGCGATTTGATTAGTAGATGCTTAGTTCAACAAAAGGTTGCGTAGGCGCATAAAAAAATCCTTCAGCTTTTAAAAACCTGAAGGATTCGTTGTAATTATTTTATTGCTTTTATTATGCCAAAACCTGCTGTACTTTATCGGCAGCTTCTTGAAATTCTGTTGCACTCATCAAGTCCAAACCAGCGTTGTCAAGCAACTCCTTCGCCACATCGGCATTGGTGCCTTGCAAGCGCACGATGATTGGGACATCAATACTTCCCATGTTTTTATAAGCATCGATCACACCTTGCGCCACACGGTCGCAACGTACAATACCACCAAAAATATTGATCAAGATTGCTTTCACAGCCGGATCTTTCAAAATGATTTTAAAGGCAGCTTCCACACGTGCAGCATCTGCAGTGCCACCAACATCCAAGAAGTTTGCTGGCTCACCCCCTGCTTGTTTGATCAAATCCATGGTCGCCATCGCCAAACCGGCACCGTTGACCATGCAACCTACGTTACCGTCAAGATCCACATAATTTAAACCTAAAGCTCCTGCTTCAACCTCAATTGGGTTTTCTTCGCGAAGATCCCTAAGATCTTTGTAATCTTTATGTCTGTACAATGCATTGTCATCGATAGTCACTTTGGCATCTACTGCCATGATCTTGTCATCACTGGTTTTAAGGACCGGGTTGATTTCAAACAAAGACGCATCAGACTTCACATAAGCGGTGTATAATGCGGTCACAAATTTGGTCATCTCCTTAAAAGCCACCCCCGAAAGTCCTAAGTTGAAGGCAATGCGACGTGCTTGAAAAGGCATCAAACCTACAGATGGATCCACTTCTTCATTAAAGATCAAATGAGGCGTTTCTTCAGCTACTTTTTCAATATCCATACCACCTTCGGTAGAGTACATGATCATGTTACGACCCGTGGCACGGTTTAAAAGTACCGACATATAATATTCGTTGGGCTCATTTTCGCCTGGATAGTACACGTCTTCTGCGACTAAAACTTGATGCACTTTTTTTCCTTCCGCCGATGTTTGTGGCGTTACCAAGTTCATCCCGATGATTTCACCTGCAATCTTTTCAACTTCCTTAAGGTTTTTGGCCAATTTCACGCCACCGCCTTTTCCACGACCACCTGCATGCACTTGCGCTTTAATAACGTGCCAGCTTGTACCTGTTTCTGCAGTTAATTGTTTTGCAGCATTTACTGCGTCATTTGCATTTTGAGCGACAATCCCACGTTGGATTCGTACGCCAAAACTCGCCAATATGTCTTTACCTTGGTATTCGTGTAGATTCATTTGATTTCGAAATTTATGGTTGTGCTTGGATATAAGTATTCCGAAGCATTTTTTTACAGCCACAAAAATAAACATACTAATAGTTTTTACCAATATTTTTCCATTGAGATTATGCGCAATGGAGAATTGGAAAAAAAACCTTAAAACTTTTAGGGAATTTACATGCATTTCATAAAAAAAAGAAATTAGTTTTGTGTTTCACAAATACTATAACCAATGGAAGGGAATACCTTATTACAGATTGCAAAGGACTTTGGAAGTCCAGTTTACGTTTATGATGCTGAAAAAATCCAGTTTCAGTACAAACGCTTGACCTCGGCATTTAATAAGGTAAAACACTTGAAATTGAATTATGCAGTCAAGGCCTTGTCAAATATTTCGATATTGAAACTCTTCAACCAAATGGGTTCTGGCCTAGATACGGTCTCCATTCAAGAAGTGCAATTAGGCCTAAAGGCAGGTTTCAAGCCAGAACAGATCATCTATACACCCAATGGTGTGTCTTTAGACGAAATCGAAAAAGCTGCTAAGCTAGGCGTGCAGGTCAACATTGATAATCTTTCGATATTAGAGCAGTTTGGCACCAAACACCCAAAAACGCCGGTCTGTATTCGTATCAATCCGCATGTGATGGCTGGAGGAAACACGAACATTTCGGTTGGACATATTGACAGTAAATTTGGAATTTCAATACATCAAATTCCGCTTTTATTGCGCATTGTTGAAAACACGAAAATGAACATCAACGGCATCCACATGCACACCGGAAGCGATATTTTAGACATCGATGTTTTTTTATATGCCAGTGAAATTTTATTTGATACCGCAAAACATTTCACACAACTCGAATTTATAGATTTCGGCTCGGGCTTTAAAGTCCCTTATAAGCCTGGCGATATAGAAACCAATATTGAGGAATTGGGCGAAAAACTCAGCAAACGCTTCAATGATTTCTGTAAGGAATACGGTAGGGAATTGACGCTTGCCTTTGAGCCCGGAAAGTTTTTGGTGAGTGAAGCTGGCTATTTTTTGACCAAGGTAAATGTGGTCAAGCAAACCACCTCCACGGTATTTGCGCAAGTGGATTCTGGTTTCAACCATCTCATAAGGCCTATGCTCTATGGGTCTCAACATGAGATTAGCAACATTTCCAATCCCGAAGGTCGCGAACGTTTTTACAGCGTCGTGGGCTATATTTGTGAGACCGATACTTTTGCCAACAACCGTCGCATCAGCGAGATCAAAGAAGACGATATCTTGGCTTTTAAGAATGCTGGTGCCTATTGTTTTTCTATGGCTAGCAATTATAATTCGCGCTATAGACCTGCGGAAGTCCTGTGGTACAAGCAAAAAGCGCATTTAATAAGAAAACGGGAGACCTTTGAAGACATCTTGAACCATCAAATAGCGATAGAGATCTAAGCAAAAGATTAGATATTGGAAATGAGCTAGGATTATTATGGTAATGAGCCATTAGGTTATGTTGTTTTCATTTACATTTGGTACCGCTTAAAAGTCATAAAAAACACTATGAACCGACAGATTCCACCTAAGATCATACGCCAGATCTTTGTACTCCTGCTCATACTCTTTATGGGCATCTTAATCATAAGGGAAACCATTCCCTATTTGAGCGGTGTGTTGGGTGCCATTACCTTTTATATCTTGCTCAGAAGATGGATGGTAGCACTTGTGAAAAGGTACAATTGGAAACCAGCCTTGGCTGCATTAACACTCATGCTTGCCTCTTTTGTGGTGATTTTAATACCATTGACGGGATTGGCCTTAATGCTTGGCAACAAAATTACCAAAGCTGTAAATAACAGTGAAAAGGTGGTCAAAGCCTTTAAAGAGCAATTTAGCAGGATTGAAGACGCCACTGGAATTGACATCAACTCACAAATTGACACCAAATCCATAACAACTTGGTTCTCCCAGAGTTTACAGGATATGGCGGGTGGAACCTTCAACGTGTTTATCGCCATTGGCTTGATGTATTTTATGCTGTATTTCATGTTGACCCATCGCAGAGAACTACGGGAGTCCTTACGTGAATACATTCCAATGGGTATCGATAATTTGAACACGATTGGTAAGGAAATGCAAGTCATGGTCAAATCCAACGCTATTGGGATCCCGTTGGTTGCGTTGGCGCAGGGCATCATTGCTTTGATTGGTTTTCTAATCTTTGGTATTGATGATCCTTTCTTCTGGTTTGTGATTGTGACTATAGGCTCCGTAATCCCATTTGTAGGTACTTTTGTGGGTATTATACCTGTTTTTCTGCTTACCCTCTCCAGTGGCACGAGCTTTCAAGCTTGGGGTGTATTGATTTATGGTATTGTGGTGGTAGGCTCCACAGATAACATCATTAGGCTGTATGTTCTCAAAAAACTGGATGATGTTCACCCCTTAGTGACTTTGATTGGGGTAATAGTTGGAGTGCCCTTATTCGGTTTTATTGGCTTAATTTTTGGTCCTTTATTGATAAGTCTGTTTATGGTAGTCGTGAAAATTTACAAGGAAGAATACGGTAAAAGTAAAGAGCAAATTGACAAGGAGCATCTTTAATTGGCACAGTGGCACTTAAAAGTTGGGTAATAAAACCCTCTGGAAAGATTCAAATTGCAAGGGTATAAAAAAGCACTTATACACTAATAAATTATCTGTTTTCAGCAAATATTTTCCTTTTAATTTTAATCCTTTTTTTTTTACTTCGGAAGGCATCTGCAGGATTCACGGGCTAAAAGCCTATTGATCAACCACAATCTCCATGATTTAAATTAAACGAAACGCTTTTCAGGCTAAAACGCGTTTTTCTATTTGAGGCTAATCAAAATCAGGAGCCAATTATTTGATTTTATTTAATTATATTGACAAAATATTAACACATCTTGACTTTTTAAGTAGCACTAACCAATTAGACCATTAAATCCCTAATTAAATGGACCATATTGAAAAACGCGTATTGACCTCTAAAAAACCATCCATTGCAAACGACGAACTAAAGTTTTTGAGCTCCATCCAAAATTCCATCGCAATGGGCTCTTGGGAAATCAACCTACAAGAAATGGATCTCAAATGGAGCGACATGACCAAAAAGATTCATGAAGTTTCATCAGACTACAAACCAGACTTTGAGGAGGCCATTCATTTTTTTCCGGAAGGAAAATACCGAAATCGTCTTTTGGAAGTTTTTGACAGAGCTGTAAACTTGGGGGAAAATTACGATGTTGAGCTTCAACTTAAATCTGCAAAGAACAACATCAAATGGGTTCGGTCCATTGGGTATCCCATTTTCGAAAATAACAAATGCATAAAAGTACATGGCGTATTTCAAGACATTACAGATAGGACCAACAGAATAGCTGACATTTTACTAAAGGAAAAACAAATCAATAGCACTTGGCACCACTCACCAAACGGGATGGCCATTATTGGTTTGGATGCCAAGCTCAAATCTGCCAATAAGAGCTTATGCCAATTTTTAGAATATACCGAGAATGAATTGATTGGCTTAAATTTCTCCCATCTTACCTATCATGAAGACAAAGAGGTTGCAACTGCCCAAGTGCTCGAAATGATTGAAGGCACAAGAGATCATTTTGAGGCTGAAAAACGATACATCAGCAAAACCGGTAAATTGGTGCCCTGTTTGGTAAACGTTACCATGTTAAGGGATAATAACAATGTGCCAATGCATTTTATCGCTAACCTTACCAATATTTCAAAAATAAAAAAGGCAGAACAGGATATAAAGAATCTGTTAGACACCACAGAAAGTCAGAATCTACGCTTGTTGAATTTTGCACATATCGTTTCGCATAACTTGAGATCACACTCTGGCAATCTGCAGATGTTGCTTGATCTGGTGCAAGATGAAATCCCAGAATCCACAGATAACGACTATTTCCCCTTGATCAATGAAGCTGTGAATAATTTGAGCGAAACCATTTTCAATCTCAATGAAATTTCTAATATCAATACAAGAGTCAATAATGACATAGCATCTCTCAACTTGCTGCATTTTGCAGAAAAAGCAATAAGCAACAACAGGGCAAAAATCTTAGAAACCAACGCTGTCATAGTACTGGATATTGATAAAAGCATTGAAGTTTTGGCGATCCCTGCCTATCTCGATTCCATATTGCTTAATTTTGTGACCAACGCAATTAAATACAGACAACCAAATGTAGCGCTCTTGATAAAGCTCAAAGCACAAAAAACAGACGAGCATGTTCAGTTAGATATTGAAGACAATGGATTAGGCATTAACCTTAACTTACACAAGGATAAGCTCTTCGGTCTTTACAAAACCTTTCATAAGCATGACGACGCTAGGGGTCTAGGCTTATTTATTACCAAGAATCAAATAGATGCCATTGGCGCAAAGGTCACAGTTACCAGCACTGTTAATGAAGGCACTACATTTTCACTATTTTTTAGATATGAATAAAATCAACTTGACCTGCATCATTGATGATGATCCCATCTTCATTTTTGCTGCAAAACGTATATTAAAAGTTTCAAATTTCTGCAATAATTTTACCATATTCAATGATGGCGAAGAAGCCATTAATAAGCTTAAACCCATTATAGAATCTGGCGATAACGTCCCAGATATCATTCTGTTGGATCTCAATATGCCAATTATGGACGGTTGGCAGTTTCTTGATGAATTTATCAAAATGAAAACCACCAAGCAAATCGCACTTTACATTGTAAGCTCTTCCATTGATCCTGTAGATCTGGAAAAAGCCAAAACCTACGAAACAGTGACCGATTTTATCATCAAACCCTTATCCAAGGCGAAATTGGAAAAAATCACAGCCGACTTTAGGTAGTCGACCTTGATTTTGTTTTATTACTTTACGTATATCCGCAAACAGTACTAAAAGTCAATTTTAATATCCCATAGCGAATATGTCTTTACCCCTCCCGATAGCTATCGGGACTAAAGAGTGTTCATATTCTCAAAATTTAGAATGATTCTAAAATTTTTACTTCAGCCGCGGCTGATGGGAGAAACAAAAAATTTTTGCGTTTTTAAGTTTAGAATATCTATTAGGACGCAAAGCGGCTATGCATTTATTACTTTTAATTAGAACCGTTCTTAAATACGTCATTAGGTCTATTTTAACATAATTTGCCTGTGTTATTCGTATTTTACTTAAAAATATAAAACTATGGCAACCAAAGGAAAGTTCTGGACCCAACGCAAACCTGCAGATATGCATGGCGATGGTGTTCATTTTAATGAAGAGCAACTCGCTAGAAAGGAAGCAAAAGAAAAAGAGGACAAAGAAAACGAAAATAACGCCGTAAAACCTGAAGAGTAATCCTCAAAATTTTACAAGCGATTCATGAATAAATCCCTCTAGACTATCATTGACTCTCGCGTGATACCATTGCCCGGTTTGCGCCAAAATGACTAATGGTTTTTCGCCTTTCAAATCTGTAATCTTTTCGTTCTTAACACCAGCGCCAGTGCGCAGCTCGTTGACGCGTAATTTAGTACTGCCAATTTGAGGCAGTTGCTGAAAGTCATTTTCTGGAATTGTTTTACGAGCTATGAAGGGAAGCGGATCGATGGCGCCCGCAAACGTATAAATCCCATAATGCAAATGTGGACTTGTTGTTCTAGCATTGCCCGTATTACCTACGAAGCCTAGTGTATCGCCAAGTCTCACTTTGGCACCACTTTTTACTGCAATACTATCTAAGTGCGCATAATATTGCGATTGGCCAAAGCGCCGGTCACGCAACCAAACCTGTTCGCCGCCAAGTCCGCGATTTCCAACGCTAGATACATACCCATCGCTGGCAGCAATAACAGCAGTACCTCTTTCAGCAAAGATATCCACACCTTCATGTGACCTTGCACCGCCACTTCGAGATGCGCCCCAAAAACTTTGAATGGCGCTATTTTCTTTTCCACTAACAGGAAAAAGATAAGTGGGTTCCGTAAAAATTATCATTACATAATCACGCATTTTTTGTATTCGCGATACTATTACAAGTTTATACCTTCCATTTTTGATGACTTCGAATTCCAGTGCATTTTCATTTGGCATATTAGAAAAAAGCGGCTTTTTTGACACAACCGAATCATTTTCAAAAGCATACACGTCTATTAGTAGTTGCAAACTATCTGCTTCATTTTTGGTAAATACTTTAAAACGTTCGCCTCTTTTTAACTCAAGTGTGTAAGCCAGTATCTTAATTGATGCGCTATCTGTTTTAGTACTTACTGCGGAAGGCAAATCTAATCTTAAAGCATTCTGTTTTGCTTCAGAATAGGTTATTTCATAGTGCCGATAAAGACTATCCTCAGGTTTCAAATCCCTTTCAAAAAGATCCCTAGCGGAAGGATTGGTAATGGCATCAGACAATTTTTGGACTTGTGTGCAGGAAGCAAATACAAATAAGATTAGGAGCAGTTTTATATTCCATTTCATGACATTGAATGTGCAGAAACCGTACCAAAATTTGTGCGCTGTGGCATAGATGACATTTGGTATGAGTGTTTTATTAAAAAAGTAATTCGACAGAGGAATGCCCGCCACTGTTGGTGTTTTCCACCAACAGCTACCCGAATGTCCAAACCATCTCCCAAGCCTCCAACCAAATCTGCCGAGACAGAATCTTCGGAAACCAAAGTGCTAAAAAATCAGAATTTTCAGGAATCAACCCTTTGTTGCTGGAAAACACCAACAAAGGCATTCGCTTTCAAATCAAAGCTTAGCTTTTCTGGCTGTGTGTTGAGACTATCGGAAGCAGAATGTTCTGAAAGCCAATGCCCGCCACTGTTGGTGTTTTCCACCAACAGCTACCCGAATGTCCATAGCGTCTCCCTGGCCTTCAACGAAACCCGCCGCGCCCGAAACTTCAGAAACCAAAGTGCTAAAAAATCATAATTTCAGGAAACAACCCTTTGTTGGTGGAAAACACCAACAAAGGCATTCGCTTTCAAATCAAAGCTTAGCTTTTCTGACTGTGTGTTGAGGCTATCGGAAGCAGAATGTTTTGAAATCCAATGCCCGCCACTGTTGGTGTTTTCCACCAACAGCTACCCGAATGTCCATACCATCTCCCAAGCCTCCAACCAAACCTGCCGAGACAGAATCTTCAGAAACCAAAGTGCTAAAAAATCATAATTTCAGGAAACAACCCTTTGTTGCTGGAAAACACCAACAAAGGCATTCCGTTTCAAATCAAAGCTTAGCTTTTCTGGCTGTGTGTTGAGGCTATCGGAAGCAGAATGTTTTGAAATCCAATGCCCGCCACTGTTGGTGTTTTCCACCAACAGCTACCCGAATGTCCATACCATCTCCCAAGCCTCCAACCAAACCTGCCGAGACAGAATCTTCAGAAACCAAAGTGCTAAAAAATCATAATTTCAGGAATCAACCCTTTGTTGGTGGAAAACACCAACAAAGGCATTCGATTTCAAATCAAATTGGAGCTTTTCTGGCTGCTACATGAAGACTTATGGCATGAGTAGGTTTCGCGATCTACTGCCCGCCACTGTTGGTGTTTTCCACCAACAGTTACGCGAACGTTTTTTCGCAGGTTTAGTTCTTCAGCTTTGTTTCGCTGCTTATAGTTTCAGTACCATATTTATCGATGAGATATACCAAAGCTGCCATTGAGGCCGCACCCAACTCCAATTCGCGTTTATTGACCGCTTCAAAAGTATCATTGGCGGCATGGTGGTAATCAAAATAACGTTGAGAATCGGGTCGCAATCCTGCCAAAACGATGTTATCATCCTTGAGCGGGCCAATATCTGCGCCACTTCCGCCTTTTTCAAAATAGTGAATCAAATACGGTTTAAACAAAGGGATCCAACTCTCAATCTTAACCATCATGGCATCGCTACAGTCAAAACTAAAACCTCTTGGGGTAAAGCCACCAGAATCACTTTCCAAAGCAAAAATGTGCTTTTCGTTTTTAGTTTTGGCCACCTCTGCATATTTTTTTCCACCTCGTAATCCGTTTTCCTCATTCATGAAAAGTACGGCACGAATGCTGCGTTTTGGTGTGATGCCACTTTCCTTGAGCAAGCGCAAGACATCCATGGACTGCACCACGCCGGCGCCATCATCATGCGCCCCGTCGCCCAAATCCCAAGAATCCAAATGCCCACCAACGACAATGATCTCGTTGGGAAATTCGCTTCCGGTAACTTCGCCAATCACATTATAGGATTCCACATCTGCCAGTTGTGTGCAATTCTGACTGAAAAACAATTTGGTGTTTTTATTCAACGCCATCATTCCGCTTAATAACTCGGCATCATTGGTACTGATTGCTGCGGAAGGAATGCGTTGATTGTTTGGCAAATCGCCATAACTCATGGCACCGGTATGCGGAAAATCATCCATTCGCAAATTCATGGAACGCACAATAACACCAACGGCACCATATTTTGCAGCTTCCATGGCACCGGCATAACGCTGGTCCACGCAACCGCCGTAAGCTTCAAAGGTTTGGATTAAATCGGCTTGCATGGGTCTATTGAAAAACACAATGTTTCCACTTATTTTATCCTTGCCTAAGGCTGCCAGTTCCTCAATGCCCATTACCTCGACCACAGAAGCCTTGACACCTCCTAATGGCGTGGCAACAGATCCACCAAGCGCGCAAATATTTAGGTTAGTGGTTACTCCAGGGGAGGTTTCGATATAGGCGAATTCTGGCGCTCCTCTTACCCATCTAGGCACCATCACAGGTTGCAGCCAGACCTTATCGAGACCTAATTTTTCTAATTCTTCTTTGGTGTACGCCACCGCTCTCTCAGCATTTAAAGAGCCAGAGAGGCGACCGCCAATTTGATTTGATAAATGGTCCAGCCATTCATAACTCATGCCATTGGTCAAGGAGGTAGTATAGATTTTTTTGAGGTTGTCGGCATCGGTTTGGGCAAAAGTCGTAAGACCAAATAAGAGTAGCGCGGTGTAAAGCAGTTGTTTCATTTTAAGGCAATTTTTGATAAGGGTTAAATATACCATTAATTGCGATGTTCAGTCTCCATGAACGGATAAAAAACATACCTCAGCGCCCTCAAAACGAGGTCTCTTACTTATAAGACATTACATGCCACAGGTATTTTAAAATCAAATCCAGGTTACGCATTAGAAAAAATTAAAATAACAGTATGAAAATTAATCGGCTTTAAGATATTAATCGTAATATTGCAATAAATAAATCCAACGACATGGGGCTTACCAAAACTGCCATTTTTAGTGACACTCAAAACGAGATATCTGTATTTGCCAAAGTGATTGGTCATCCGGCGCGGGTTGCCATACTCGAGCAACTTTTCAAAATAGACTCTTGTATTTGCGGCGATTTTGTTAGTGAAATCGGACTTGCGCAAGCAACCATCTCCCAACATCTAAGAGAATTGAAGCAAATGGGACTCATCAAAGGCACGATAGAGGGCACCAGTGTTTGTTATTGCATTCATCGCGAAAATTGGACGAAGATGAAAAAAGTAATGACTCAATTTTTAGATCAAGACCTCAGCGAAGACAGTTGCTGTTAACTATTTCAAACCAAACATCTTTAAACCATTTTAAATATGAAACTTTCAGAAATCAAGACCGCATTAAACAACTTAGAGCATATTTCCTTTCAATTGCCAAACGGTAGCTTGGTACCCAATCATTTTCACGTGACCGAGATTGGAAAAGTCTCGAAAACCTTTATAGACTGTGGCGGGACAAAACGCCATGAAGACCGTGTGAATTTTCAGCTGTGGAATGCGAATGATTATGACCATCGCTTGCATCCAGAAAAACTAGTTGACATCATAACACTATCTGAGCAACTACTGGATCTCGAAGATTTAGAAATTGAAGTGGAATATCAGGCGGAGACCATTGGGAAATTCGGATTGGATTTTGATGGCACTACCTTTCTATTGACCAGCAAACAAACCGATTGTTTGGCAAAAGACAACTGTGGGATCCCTGAAGAAAAACCCAAAACAAGGCTATCTACCTTGCAATCTGCCTCAAGTTGTGAGCCTGGAAGTGGCTGCTGTTAGATTGTTGAGTCCACTTTTTAGCCGAATAGTACTCGTCTTAAAGCGACACTTGGCGGTCATTAAATTTCATTATCATAGGATTTCCTGATCAATTCGGCCTTAGAATTAATCTCGAGCGCTTTGTAGATATTCTTGATATGACTTCTTACCGTGTCAAGTGACACACAAAGATCATCGGCAATCATTTTGTAGCTCTTACCATCCACAATACCGCACACAATATCTTGCTGCCTCTTGGTCAAGACCTTTAATTTGGTACGTTGAGGGGCATAATGGTTAACAATTTTTCTGGCGATGGAAGGCGACATGTAAGACCCGCCATCATAAACCACCTCAACCGCTTCCAATATTTTTTTCAAGGGTGTTTTTTTAGACAAATAGGAACAAGCGCCGGCACATAAGGCTTTGAAAATACTGTCGTTATCCTCGAAGGTTGTGAGCATGATGATGTCCAACTTTGGCAGCTGCTCCATAATCAACGGTATCCCGTCAATTCCAGACATGCCCAATAAATTGATGTCCAAAAGCAATACTTCTGGCAGTTTTTCAAACGCGTCAAAGGTTTTGAGAAAGTCTTCCACCGAAGGAGCTACCTGCAAAAATTCCACATTGGGCTGGGCTTCAAAAAACTCCTTAAGGCTTTCTTGAACCAAAGTATCATCTTCTATTATGGCAAGCTTGATGGTGTTCATGTTTTTATAGTTGCGCTTGAATTGTAAATTTATAACAATTACTCAATTCTGCAACCACATCATGATGTGGTATTACATGCTAAAAGGCAAATGAAGAACCACCGAAAACCCATCGTCCTGTTTAAAATCCACACACCCCTTGATACTTTCAGCGCGCATTCTCATATTGTCCAATCCCAATCCAGTCGATTTGTAAGTCTCTTTTTTACAGCCATTATCTAAAATAACAAGATCACAGCTGTTGGTGTAATTCACAAATTTTATATGGACTTCGGTCGCGTTTGAATGCCTTAAAATATTGGTAATCGCCTCCTTATAGATCAAGAACAAATGCTGTTTGGTCTGGGCAAGTAATTTCCTGCTGGGATTTTTCACGCTTGTACTGTCAATTTGGAAGCTAATTTGTGCCGGTAGCAGGACTTCTTCCGCCAACTCCTGCATGCGCTCAATCAAATCGCCCACGGTTTCGCGCCTACTGTCAATACTCCATACCAAATCGCGCAATCTGGATACGGCGTTTCTACTAATTTCTGCGATTTTTTGAAGCTTGAATTTATCGGCTTGATTGGCGTTGATTTCCATGAGTTCGGTTTGCATGGCGAGACCAGAAAGTAATGATCCGACGTCATCATGTAAGTCGCTTGAGATTTTGGTGCGAAGTCTTTCCATAGCAAGCACTTGTTGCAATCTGTATCTAAAAACAGCATACATTAGACCTATAACCGTCAATAACACAAGTAAAATAAACCACCATTCTTTATAAAATATTTGCCGTACAGTAATTGGAATTGATAAAACAGAAGCACTATCAATTCCTCGGGAATCTTTTCCTTTTATTTTTAGAGTATAGTTGCCAGCCGGCAATTGGTTATAGCGAATTGATGCCGAGTTGCCTTGGTAAAACCAACGGTCTTCAAGACCTTCAAGTTTTGTGCTAAAGGTGTTTTTTTGATTCTGAAAATAGCTTGTCATCGTCCATTTGATTTCAAAATACTGATCGTAGGGAGATAATTCTAAAGCTGAAAATTTAGTTTTGTTATAATCCGCTATAAAACTAGATTTATTTTGGTTGTTATATCCCGATGCACTTAGAAGACTCAGTTTTGGTGGATTGGATTCCCTAACTATTTCTTTGGGCTCAAACCTATTTAAGCCATTCATTCCGCCGAAATAGAAATTACCTCTACTATCTTTAAAAAAAGAGGCATAGTTAAACTCGAAATGTGTTAAGCCATCTTCGGTGTAATAATTCTGAAATATTTCGGTGGTTTTATCAAAATGAGATAAGCCATTGTACGTACTTATCCATAAGCCATTAGCATGGTCTGATAACAAACCAACCACATTGTTATTTGGTAGTTGTTGAGATTTGGTAAAGGTTTTTACAGTATTGCCATCTGCTGAAATATGATTGAGACCACCACCATAAGTCCCAACCCAAAGGCTTCCGTCGGTATCTTCTTCAAGCGCTCGAATACAATTTCGTGAAATATTTGGAGTCGTTTTTATTGTAAACTGCTTCTCTAAGCGACCATTTAGATGTACTTTAAGTAATCCATCGTTTTGAGTTCCTATCCAAATAAGACTGTCTGTTTTACTTTCTTCAAAATACATGAAGTTTGAAATATCATCCTCTATTTCAGAATCCTTAAATAGTAGCGTGCTTGTTTCGTTTTCTATATCAAAAAGTACCAACTGTGATAAACTTTGACCAAAAAGCAGTTTCCCGTCTCTCAATTTAATCAACGGGTTTTGGCCTTTAAAAGTAACGTAGTTTCGAAACTCATCGTAACTTTTTACGCTGCCATCCTTTAGGTTTATTTTCATTAAGGTCTCACCCAAGGTAAAAACATGTTCTTTTTTGTTGTCTACAACAAAAAAATTAGCCGTGTGTTGCATGGCCTCTAAGTCCACTTTATCCAATTGAATTTGCAATGTATCCACTTCACCATTTAGGGTTTTGTACAGCAGGGTGTTGCTATTTTCGCATTTCGCAAAAATTGTCCCGTTTTTATCTTCAAAAATACCGCGCATGGTATTTCCCCAACCTTCAGTATTGGACTTAAATAATGGTTTAAAAAGTTCATCGCCTATTCGTATTTTAAAAGAACCATTATCTGTTGCTACCCAAAGTAATTTGTTGGCATCTATAAACAGATCTCTAATTATTGAATACTCAAATCGAGCTTTAAGCTGGGCTGTATAGTCTGTAAACTCACCTTCCGGACTCATGCGGTAAAGTTCATCTAATCCGGCAAACCAGACATGTTTTTGATAATCTTCTATAGCATTATAAAACTGAATGGGTTTATCAAGGATGCGTTTATGAGTTAGGTTGTCTTCATCAAAAATATAAATACCGCGTTCCTGTTGTGGAAAAAAATAGTGATTATTGCAAGAATCATAAAAGGATACATTAAATTTTAAATCGGTTCCAAGCCACTTAAAACTTGACAAATCAAAATTGGCTTCTAAATTTCCGTCGGGATCAAATTTTAAACTTCCATTAGGGGTACTCCATAAAATATGACCACGATAATCTGAAATTAATCGGATGTAATCTACTTTACCTCTTAAAATAGCATGTTTAATTTCGAACCGGTCACCATTAAATTTTTGAAGATATTGTTTTGCCTTTCCTTTTTTGGCGGTCTTGAAATCATCACTTATAATCCAAAAACTACCATCTTTATTTTTTAGCAAGAATAAAACTGAACCCATGATGTTATGAGTTTTATCGTAAGCTATCGATTTGTCAGTCAATGGATTGAGCGTAAAAAGTTCCCCATTGGCTATATACCAAAGGTCATTGGTAGCATCATCAAAATCCAACCCAGCCATTATATATTCTTCTTCTATAAAAAGGGAATTACTTTTATTTGAATTATAGGTTTTGATATTATATCCATCATAACGCAGCAAACCAAGCGCTGTGCCCATCCATATAAATTCATTCTTGTCTTGGGTAATGGATTTGATGTCTCTATAAGGCAAACCTTGTTCGGTTGTAAAAACATCAATTTGTGAAGGATTTTGAGCAATAAGCGCATTTAGGAATGCGAAATAAAAACAAGCGACGGGTACTATTTTTCGAAAAAGGCTCAAAATGGTGTTTTGCGAACTGCAAGATTAATTGTTTCCCAAATATACAAAAAGATAGTAGCTAAAAATCACATGAACATGTGATTGACAAAAGGTTATGAAAATATTAATTTTACTTCATGTTGATATTCAATATTGAAAACTATTAATCAAAAACAAAACATTATGAAAACCTTAAAAACAAGTGCCATTGTATTATTTCTAATCATTGGGCAAATCACTTTTGCCCAAGCGAAAAGTTACAAGGAAACAGTGACCGAAAATCCTACTGCCGAAGAAGACCTAAAAGTAGTTGGTGATTATTTAGACGCTCTAATCAACAACAACATGGACAAGGCTGCAAGCTTCATTGCAGACAGCTATGTAGGTACTGGGCCTGATTACCAAGAAACCGAAACCAAAGCAGAACACATTGCAGGTTGGAAAGAAGCGCATAAGTCGCGAAAAAATGAAAAAAATGATTATATAAGCCAGACTTTTAGGGTTATTGATGGCGACTTAAAAGGCGATTGGGTCTCTGTGTGGGGCACATACACCTTCACGGAAAATGATGTTACCGTAAATTTACCTTACCAATATACCGCAATGGTTGACAATGGAAAAATAGTGCAATCCGTTATATATTACAATAGATTAGCCGTTAGCACCGCAATGGGTTACGAGTTGACAGCCAAGCAGAACTAATGAGATAAAATAGAGGGGACAATGCCAAAACGCTATCAAAGATTTAGCAGCATCGTCTTTTTACTTAT
The DNA here is from genome assembly GCF_007997225.1 of Subsaximicrobium wynnwilliamsii. Lineage (GTDB taxonomy): Bacteria > Bacteroidota > Bacteroidia > Flavobacteriales > Flavobacteriaceae > Psychroserpens > Psychroserpens wynnwilliamsii. The sequence continues at coordinate 58,266 of NZ_VORM01000021.1, read as the reverse complement.
TAGGGATCGCGAGGGTTGTCTCGTTAATAGCGCTTCTATTTAAAATGATGTTCCTAATAATCTGTTGCGTGCTTACGCATCAAGCAAACACCCTCTAGAAGCTATTAATGAACGTTTAGCTCAGGAAGTATAACCCTTTATATGCGGGTTGCCATTGCAGAACCGGGAATTATCAACACACAACTGGCCAGTGCTTTTTCAGTTGATCAAAAATCCTTTCATCCACATTCCAAACGTTTGGGCGTCCTGTATTCAGCATCGCTTCAAACGTCAACAGCAGCAACACTTGTGGCTGACCAGATTTTAGAAATCGCAGAAAGCAATACTTAGAAATTGAGAAACCCTGTGAGTCCTGATGCGCAAGCCTTATCGATTGGAGAGCTTCCAAGACCGATGAAGAATGGGGGGGATTGAAATGCCTCCAAGGATGACAATTGGTATGAAGCTGTAAGAAACACAATTGGCCTGGATGCTTCACCTCTATCACACTTAACGTATCTGCATTTTGGTCTGTGATTCTCTAATTTGCGTGTAAATCCAAAATCGTTCTACTACATGGGCTTTATAGTATTTGAAGTTCTTTTTAGTATTAGTAAATTAAATAAAACATTATGAAAACAACTCTAGCCATTAGCATAATAGTTCTAACAGCCCTTTTATTTGGCTGTAGCGAAAATCAAACCACAAGAACCATAACTATCGAAGATGGTAAAATAGGCATGATTGAATATGGATCTTTGATGTCTAAAAATAGTATGGAAAAAAGATTAAAACGCAGCTACGAAGATTCAGTTTACCGTGTTCATCTCCAAGGCTACAAAAGAGATTGGAATTGGCACACTTCAATGAATAGCCCCTCTGGAGCATGGTTTTATTTGCGTGGAACCGATACTGTTCCCGTAAATTATATACGTGCATTGAATATCACGGCATCTGAAAATGACAAGATTAATGCTTTGCTGTTTTTAATAACACCTGAAGAATTAGCTGAAATCGATAGGCGTGAATTTGGTTACACAAAAGTGGATGTTACAGATAAAATCGCAGGTCTTGAAATTGAAGGTGGTCCCGTATATGCTTATCAAGCAAAACAAGAATACACCTATGATGGAAAAAAAGAAACTAACAGCGTTTTGAGTCAATGTTATATCGATAGGGTAGCCATTGCATGTGATAGCATTGGAAAAGAGTTTCGAGATGAATTTGAAGCATCCACAAAACCCTACAATAAAGAAACCGTTGCGTCTCATTTAATATGGAAGGATAAAAAATAAACCATAAAGTTAATTACACCAACCGTAGGCTTTCATGACAGCAAGCCGATGACATAAAAACAAATTAATGATTAAACCTTTAATAACGAAAGTACAAGAATGCCATGTATAATTGCTTATTCTCGCCAGCTCTTTAAATTCCTATTGAATTTTCCGTTTGGCCTGCACCTTTCTATAGGCGAGCTCGCAAAGTTTAGTATTGAAAAACACAACTAGTACCTCATGAGATAAATGAGCTAATAAAAAAATAAATCATGAACAGAAGCATTATTGTTTTACTCATTTTGGTGCATCAGTTTTTGTCTGTACAATCCCAGACGAGAATTATCGACATGCACCTGCATTGTTATTCGCCAGAAGTTTTAGCAGAAGAGCGATATGATCACTATGGAGTCAAAGGTGAGCAAGATCTAGAGACCCACTTCCAGGAAACCTATGCCGCCATGAAAAAATACAACATCGTTAAAGCTGTTGTGAATGGAATGCCCGGTACCGTGGAATATTGGATGTCAAATGATACTGATAATCGCTTAATACAAGGGCTTCATTTTATGCATCCTGATGAATTAAAAATGAATATTACTGAATTTGAAACATTGATCAAAAGTGGTAAAGTAAAAGTTTTGGGTGAGTTGGGACCTTATTATTCCGGTACGACATTAAGCGATGCTGTATGGCAACCCTATTTGAAAATCTGTGAAAAATATGATATCCCTGTGGCTGTGCATACGGGTGGTGGCGATCCAGGAGGCACTTATACTTGGGCACCAAAATCACGACTTTCATTAGGTGATCCTTATCTCATTGAAGATGTTTTAGTCAATTATCCCAAATTAAGAATCTACATGATGCATGCAGGTGGTGAGGATTGGCCAGAACGTGCCATTCGGCTTATGGCCTATTATCCTCAACTTTATACAGACATTGCAGTAATGCTGTGGGTTGAACCGAACACACAGCGGTATATCAAAGAGTTTCTAAAGAATATAAAGGAAGCTGGCTATTTAAACAGGGTCATGTTTGGTTCTGATCAGATGATGTGGCCTTATGCCGTAGGAAAATCAATTGATTTTCTGAACAGTATTGACTTTTTAACAGCGCAAGAAAAGGAAGCTATTTTCTATAATAATGCTGCAACGTTTTTAAAACTGAAAGATTAAAAATCGCAATAAATAAATACCATGAAAACCGTATCTAAAATTAACACAGAAGGCTTTCAGAAGTCGGAAGTCATGAGGCTAAATTCAGACTTATCAGATGTTTTTGGCCCTCGGTTAACAGGCATAAATCAATGTTACACAGCCGCAGAATGGGCAAATAAAACCATGTCTTATTGCTAATGTCATTAAACATGCGCATAGAAACATCTGAAGCTTATGATTTTTCGTTTTCAGATTTTAATGAGTTATGTGATGACGTAGGATTTTCTAAAATGTACCATATGCCATTGACAGCACCAACCAGTGCAGCAATTGCTCTAAAACAATTAAATAACCATAAAATATTTTATCACAATGAAAACAATACATACAATCCTAATCTCAGGAGCTAGCGGGAAATTCAGTGCAATTTCTGGGCTGGATGACCATGCCAAAAAAAGCGGAAGTGTAATTCTAAAAAATGTGGTTTTCCAGCCGCAAACAAATCTTTGGGCCGGATATGGAACGCCTTTAGACAATGAAGGCACCGTGCTTATTGAGGAAAAAAATGAAGCCGGCGAATCCTTGAAAACTTGGAAATTAAGCAACGCAAAGGCCACGAAATTTTCAACCGGCGACTCCATTGATGGAGCGGGACCAAGTTTCGAAAGTATTGAACTGTCCTACGACGGTATTGAGGTTGAAACACGATAATTTCTAGTTATATTTTACCTAATAAACATTTAGCAAATAAATCGAGAGACCAAAAAATGTTAACAACGAAACTATGATTAGCCATTGCTTTATTAAGCATTTCAACAGCATTTGCCAAAAAAAGTAACATTGCAATACCCTTCCTATATACCCGATGCATCAGTTCTTTTTTTGAACTAAAATTTAAAAATTCTAAATCAAAATTTTATGAAAGTTTCAGCATTTGCGGCCAAAGGACCGAACCAAAAATTGGAAGCGTTCTCCTACGAAATGGGAGCACTTGGACCAGAACAAGTCGATGTCAAAATCCTCAATTGTGGAGTCTGTCATTCAGATCTCAGCATGATGAACGATGAGTGGGGAATGACCTCCTACCCCATTGTCCCCGGCCACGAGATTATAGGCGAAGTAGTAGCCGCCGGCAATGCGGTTAAAAGTATAAAAGTTGGAGATAAAGTGGGTGTGGGCTGGTACTCCGCATCCTGCATGTCCTGCCATGAGTGCATGGACGGGTCTCATCACCTCTGTTCCTCTGCAGAATATACCATAGGCGGCCGACATGGTGGCTTTGCGAATTATGTGCGAAGTCATTGGTCATGGGCCATTTTATTACCCGAAGGAATCAATTTGGCAAAAGCAGGCCCGCTGCTTTGCGGAGGGATCACTGTCTTTAATCCAATACTAATAGCAGATGTAAAAGCGACAGACAAGGTAGGCGTCATCGGAATCGGAGGTCTGGGTCACATGGCACTCAAGTTCCTTAATAAATGGGGCTGCGAAGTGGTTGCCTTCAGCTCCAATCCAAGTAAAAAGGAATCCATTTTGGCAATGGGAGCCACCAAAGTTGTGGATTCCACCAATCCTGAAGCATTGGCTAAAATCGCCGGCACCTTGAATTTTATCCTGAACACCACCAACGTAACTCTGGATTGGAACTCCTATTTGGTGGCGCTGGCTCCTAAAGGAAAATTTCACAATGTCGGTGCGGTCTTGGAACCTATGGCTATTCCGGCATTTACCCTACTTACTGGAGAAAAATCGGTTGCAGGCAGTCCACTTGGAAGTCCGGCGCTGACCCGAACCATGCTGGAATTCTGCGTTCGCCATGACATCTACCCAATTACCGAAGAATTTCCCATGTCAAAGGTAAATGAAGCCATAGCACATTTAGAATCAGGAAAAGCGCGTTTCCGAATCGTATTGAAAAACTAAAGGCGAATTAATGACTATGAATAAGATGTGAATATAAATACAAAATAAAACAAGCTATGCGGCAACCCTATTTAGTAATAAAAAATAAAGCCATCGAACTATCTAATTTCTAATTATTTAACAAAAAATTAGTATATTTAACCCCCCTCAAGTCTTGTTAGTAGTAGTAATTAAGACTTATGAAACATTCTCTAACCGCTGTATTTTTACTTTATTTTACAACTTTTTTTCATGCTCAAAACTCTGATACGGTAAAGTTGGATTCTTTATTGATTTGGTTGGACTCGCATATCAAAATTCCAACCGATTCCGCAGCAATTGCGAACCATTCATATCGCGCCATTTCACTTTCCAAAAAAATCAATAATCAGGACGCGCTTGCCAAAACCTTTGGTTATTTGGCCACCTACCATAAGGACTATTCAAAACTTGATTTGGCATTTTATTATGTTGAAAAATTAAGAGACATCCATTTAGAACAGAATAATGACGACCAACTTGTCTTTACTTATCTAAAATGGAAAGATCTTTTGATGGTAAAGGCAGATTATGCGGAAGCCACACAAACCGTATATAAGGCACTTGATCTATTTGAAAAAACCAATAACCAAAAAGGAATTGCTGAATGCTATACAGCTATCGGTGATTTAAAATATTATGAACGAAGCTATGCCGAAGGCGTCAGATGGGCAGATAAGGCAACCGCCATATTAGAAAGATTGGATGCCAAAGAAGAGCTAGCGAATGCCTATCGCATAAAGGCTAATGACCAATTATTTTCCACAACTAACCTTGAACAGGCATTCGCATCCATTAATAAGTCAATCGATTTGTATGCCGAACTAGGAGAATATGGCATTCCTATGATGGCATCCATTAATTGGAGAGGTAATATTTATAAGTACATGGATCGCTATGATGAAGCCATTGCCGCTTACGAAGCCAATTTTGACAATTCCACCAAAATGGGTTTGGAACGCTATTTAATTCCTTCATTGGGAAATATTGGCGATGTGTATTCATTACAAGGAAAATATAAAGAGGCACTTCCCTATAACCTTCAAGCAATTGACATCATGAAAAAGACTGGAAGGGAGAAAAACCTTTGGGAAAACTACATGCATGTTTCTAATAGTTATGAATCTCTTGAAGATTACGCATTAGCATTATTCTATCACCATTTATATGCACAAGCCTTTGAAGAGTTTAAGGACAATACCATCCATGGGCTGGAAACGGAAGCACAGGCAAAGCATGAAACGGGTCAAAAAAATGCAACAATTTATTTTCAGGATGAAAAAATAGCACAACAACAGAGGGCAAAAGTATTGTACATCGTGTTAGCTAGTTTATTGGCAATTATAGTATTCGGACTGTTTTATTATTATAAAAAACGTCAACATAAAAATAATGAATTAAGAGTGTTGAACTCGCAATTGGATACCAAAAACAAACAGAACGAATTACTTCTGAAAGAAATCCACCACCCTGTGAAAAATAATCTCGAATTGGTAAAAAGTCTGCTCGCTTTACAATCCGCCAAACTGGAAGATTCCACCACAAAAGATGCGATGATAGCCAGTCAAAATCGGGTGCAATCCATGGGAATTATCCATCAGAAATTGTATCAAGGAGAAAACTTGGGCAGCATCGAGCTGAAAGATTACTTTTTAAATCTAGGTAAGGGGAGTTTAGATACCTTCAATGCGGAAGACAAAGTAAAAATAGAATGTGCCATGGAAAATTTGGAATTGGATGTGAACACCGCTGTGCCTATTGGCCTGATCGTGAATGAACTGCTTACTAATACTTTGAAATACGCCTTCCCGGAGGACGGCAAAGGCAATATCCTAATCAGTATATCTCAATCCACTCTAGAAACCTTAACCTTAAAAGTTGCCGATAATGGTGTTGGAAAAGTGTTTGGATTGGCTCCTAAAGGAACTGGTTTTGGCACACAACTCATCCAACTATTGACGCAACAATTGGACGGTAAAATGTTAGAAGAACACGACAATGGCACTTCTGTTTCATTTCAATTTAAAACCAAACCAGCAGCATAATGCATAGAATTCAAAATCTTAATCGGTTTAATGTTACAACCCTTAAAAACTTAAGAACCAATAGGCTCTTATTTAGAGACTTTATCGTAAAAATAATCAATGTTCAAATAAATGGAACTCGTAAAACAATTCCCTGCACCTGTATCAAATCCATAATACTCTGTGCTGTTATACTCTTTTATTCGAACGGATTCTCACAAAGTTCCCATATTGAAAATAACACACCAAAAAATGCCCTGGCATTGAGCGACAATTATTCCAAAAAAGCTTCTTGGTTTACCAATATGCTGCAGTTTAACACGAACAGCTCTCTTTTTTATGCACATAAAGCGCTTAAGGTATTAGAATCCGGGGAACCCCTTCATCAATCAAAACCTTATGGTTTGCAGTTTAAAAAAAAGAATATTGAGCAAAACCTTTCATCTGAGCAAGTTGCTGCTTTGAGCAAAGCCTATCAGGACAAGGCCTTGTGGTTTAAAGAAATGCCCCATTTTAACCGGGACAGTACTGTTTTCTATTTTGATATGGCTGCGCTACTACTCCAAAATAGCCAGCCCCTACAATATGATGGTTTGGCTGAATTGTATCGTGATATAACAGATAGAGCGAATAGGTCTCATAACTTTAATATAGTGGATTCACTCGCACCCATAGGTTGGGCTTATTACGAAAAAATACCGGAAAGCAAAAAAGATAAGGTTTTGGGTTATGACTTATTGATTAATTGGGCTTTGATAAAAATTATAAGAGGAGAACCAAAACCGGGACTCGAGCTTTTTGAAAAAGCTTTGGATTTGTTGAAAGATGATTCCCGACCTGAAATTCAGCTTAAGATAATGAAAGATAAGGCTAGGTTCTATTATCAATATGGTTTGCCTGAAGAAGAAGAAATAGCAATTCAATATTTAAAGGAGAGTATGATTGGCTATCAAAAATCAGATTACCCGGAAAAGAAAGAGTCCCTTGTCATGGCCTACAAGCTATTGACTTACCATTTTGGAGATTCAAATCCCGATTCAACTGACTATTATATGAATCAATTTCAACAGCTATTGCCCCAACTCACCAATCCCTTTCATCATACTTGGTACTACTACTCAATGGGCAATAACCTAATTAAAAGAGAAAATTATGAGGAAGCAAAATCTTACCTGATTAAAACCATACAACTCTTAGAGGAATATGATCTCACTACGATTGATACTTATCAATTTGCACATTCGCGGATAGGAGACATAGCCAAGGCAGAAGGCAGCTATGGTGAAGCCATTGCCTATTATGAAAAAGCCAAGAATTCCTCAATGGCAATTAATACCAAAGCAAATACCGCATATTTTATCAAGAAATTATTCAGTATTTATGAGCTCAAGGGCGACTACAAGACCGCTCTTGAATATCATATTGAGTGGGCAGAGGCCAATCAAATTATCGAAGTAGAAAGAAACGAAAGAAGCCTTCGTGAAAGCGAATTGCAGGTGAATGTTCTCAAAAAAGATCAAGAGCTTGCTGCTAATCAGCAACGACAAATTATTTATATTGTTGCCTTAGTTATTGGTGCTTTACTGCTCGCATTATTATATCGTAATTACAGACTTAAACAAAGGGGTAATCAGAAACTGAAAGCATTGAATGGAGAGTTAGCAGATAAGCATGTTTTGCTTGATAAACGCAATGCGGAAAACGAATTGCTCCTCAAAGAAATCCACCATCGTGTGAAAAACAATCTCGAATTGGTAAAAAGTCTGCTCGCTTTACAATCCGCCCAAATGGAAGATTCCACCACAAAAGATGCGATGATAGCCAGTCAAAATCGAGTGCAATCCATGGGAATTATCCATCAGAAATTGTATCAAGGTGAAAACTTGGGCAGCATCGAGATGAAAGACTATTTCTTGAATCTTGGGGAAGGGATTTTGGATACGTTTGATGCGGAAGACAAAGTAAAAATAGAATGTGCAATGGAAAATCTCGAATTGGATGTGGACACCGCCGTTCCCATCGGTCTGATCGTAAATGAATTGGTAACCAATGCCTTAAAATATGCTTTCCCAAACGATGGGAAGGGAAATATTCTAATAAGTTTATCGCAATCAACGCCAGAAACCTTGACCCTCAAAGTTGCCGATAATGGCGTTGGAAAAGTCATTGGGCTGCCTCCAAAAGGAACTGGTTTTGGCACACAACTCATCCAACTTTTGACGCAACAATTGGACGGTAAAATGTTAGAAGAACACGACAATGGCACTTCTGTTTCATTTCAATTTAAAACCAAACCAGCAGCATAATGGCAACACCTGTAAAAATATTGATTGTAGAGGACGAAATGATCATCGCTGCCAATATTTCGTTGCAACTGTCAACTTTAGGTTATGAAGTCACAGGCATCATTCCTCGTGGCGAAGAAGCACTCATCAATATCAAGCAAGACCAGCCGGACATTGTATTGATGGATATTGCCCTAAAAGGTGAACTCGATGGCATAGAAACGGTTCAAATTATGCAAAACGATCATGATATTCCTGTCATCTACCTGACAGCAAATGCCGATGACAGTAATTTCAATAGAGCAAAAGCCACCAATCCTTATGCTTTTATATCCAAACCCTTCAAAAAACTGGATCTCCAAAGAGCCATTGAATTAACCATCAATCAAATACATTGTCGCAAGGATTCTGAAAGCAGTGCAACCATGACCAACAATTCGTCATTCATATTGAGCGATTGTATTTTCGTTCGCCATCACGAAAAAATGGTCAAAGTGGATATTAAAGATATTCTCTATATTGAAGCCGAACGCAATTATTGCCGCATTTATTCCAAAGACAGAGAATATCTCCTGGTCATGACACTCAAGGAAATGGATGAAAAATTGCCACAAAAACACTTTATAAGAGTGCATCGCTCTTTTATCGTCAATATCTCCCAAATTGATGAAGTGGCAACTAGCCATATCGTGATTGCAAGAAAGGCCATTCCTGTGAGCAAAACCTTAAAAGAGGAATTGCTCAATAGACTGCATACCATTTAATTTTCTTCCCACTTTTTTCTACTTGAATAGCTTCCGATAAATAAAACGGTTGTTTCGGACAGGTTTTGCCACTGTTCGTCCTAGATTGCTTTCATCTTATATTGATATACAGTAGTTTAGGTTAATAATAACCATAAAATTTATTAATCATGAAAACTTTAAAAACAAGCTTTTTTGCACTTTCACTGCTATTGATGCTGCCAATGATTTCACAATCCCAAGAACAAGAAAGTTTTATTATGAATCTAACCGAATTCACCATAAAATATGGCCATGACGGTAATTTTAAAGAGGGTGTGAAAAAATGGAACAAATGTTATAAGGACAATAACGGAACAGACACATGGAATGTATGGCATCGTTTGCAAGGCAAAGGAAATGTGTATGTGCTTTCCGGAAACATGGCGAATTGGGCCGAAATGGATAAAGAAGATGCAGCAGGAAAAGCATGTCGTGCCGTTGGTCTAGAATATATTACACCGCACATAGAAAGCACAGCATTCAATATGGCAAGGCCTATGCCCGAAATAAGCCGAAAAGCGCCTTTGGGAGACATGTCTATTGTTTGGGTAACAAGCTTTAAAGTACAAAATGATGCAGCCTTTAATGAAGTTATAAAGGACGTTATGTCTACTATGAGTTCAAAAGAAGGTGAGAGTAAATCCTACTGGTACAGTGTGATGGGCGGAGAAGATAGCGATTATTTTGTATCAACTCCCTTTAAAGACTTTGCTGCTCTAGACGTCGAAAGTGATGGTGTATGGAAGATCTACGAAAGTGTACATGGTAAGGCAAAAACAAAAGAGACTCGTACAAAACTAAGAGCATCGGTGGATAATATTTGGGACTATACTTATACGCTTGACAAAGAGATAAGTATGCAATAACTACTGAACACGAATGCTTTAAGCCCCACAAGTCTTTAAACATATGGCATATAAAAATCATTTGAAAAATGAAAACTATAGCTCTAATAGTACTTGCATTGGTCTTATTCGCAGCTTGCGAAAATTTAGAAAGCAGCATCAAACAAGAAGATGATTCGTTTAGAACCACCAAAACAAGCTTAAAAAATTACAATACCAAAAGTTACAATACCAATGTTTACGTTGACACTTCAGAAAACTATTTACTAAGGAATGACATAACAAAACGGCAAATGAAAATGGTACGAATAACTAAGCATGTGTTGCCAACTTCTAAAGTAGAGGGTTTGATAGTGACGTTGAAGAATTTGAAATGGAAGTAACCGATGACGCTGAGACACGGATGAATAGTTGGTTGGATTGAAAAGCCAAGAAGGCTGAAAATGGCAAATAAAAAATTGCCAGTTAAAGAAAAGAGCCAAAGAACAGGTATAGAAAATAGTGCTAAGACTTGGATCTCAAATAACAAAGCGCTTCAAAATAAATTATAAGAATCAATTTAACAGGCAGAACAAATTTGTGGGGACGATGTGTTAGCAATTGTGTTTTTCAGATTTAGTGTTTTAAAAGTTAATCAATATAACACCATTGCAGCTGCCTGTTTTAATTACACAAAACCTTGTAGGTTTTAAAACAATCGAAGTTTTATTTAATAGATACCCACTTTCGCGGGGAGTTAACATGAAAAAACTAATCTTATTGGGTCTTGCAATAGTCCTATTCACAGCTTGCGATAAACAAGACAAACGCTACACACAACAATCTCCAGAGATTGAAACGGTAAAAAAATTCCTTGACGATTATAACAATAAAGTCTATGACACATCAATCTATGCTGACAGCTCGAAATCCTTTTTTAATGCATCAAAGGATGAATTTATGTCACCAAGCGAAACCGTTGCCATGCACAAACAAAATGATGAATTATATTCTAAAAGAGGCTTTACCAATGAAGATCCTGAATATGAAATGGTCGTAACAGATGATGGTGAGACTTGGGTCAACTGTTGGTTGGACTGGAAAGGCACTCTTGCCGCCAACAACAAGGAATTTGAAATGCCAGTGCATTTGACTTACCGATTTGTCGATGGTAAAATTGTAAGGGAAGTTGCCATGTTTGATCCTTCAAAAATTGTTTTGGAAGTTCAAGCGATTGAAGCAGAAAAAAATATGTCTGTCGATGAAAAAACAATACTAGCTGCCGCCAACACCGCAATCAAAGCTTGGAACACCAATGACAAAGAGCTCATGTCTAGTTTTATGACTCCAGACATCTCAAGACTTACCGATGGTGTTAAAACTCAAAGCGGCACAAAGGAATATGGGGAAATGATGGATTCATTTCATAGTGCCTTTACCGGTTTTACGGTCACTATGAATAACATAGACATCAAAAACAATAAGGCCTATATCAGTTGGACAATTTCTGGAAAAAATACATCAACTTATATGGGAAACCCTGCTACAAACAAAGAATTAAGTCTTCCAGGTTTTAGCGTTTGGACATTTAATGGCGATGGTAAAGCTGTTGAAGAACATGCATATACGGATAATTTAGCGATGCTTCAACAATTAGGATATTCAGATCCTGCACCTCCCAAATAAGCTATTAAAACAGGCAGATGTATCGTGGAGAGAAATATGGCAATCGTAATGAACCGATTAGAGTTTAGTCTTAATTAATTCACCAAAACCGATTGCCATTCTGCCTTTTTTTTTAAAGCATAGACCTCACTTATTTCAATCCTAAAGGGAAAGGACTGTGAGGTTTTTTAAATACCAAAAATCACTATAGACATGAAAAAAGTAGGAATCATAGGAGGTTCAGGTTTTATAGGAAGCCACATCACACAACGGTTTTTAGAAAACGGATTTGAAGTTAAAGTCTCTGCAACCGACATTACAAAACAGGAAAAATATGAGCATTTGATGGAGTTGAATCATTCTGATCATCTTTACATCAGTGAACTCAATGTTGAAAATAAGGCACAATTAAAAGAATTTGTAAAAGATTGTGATATCGTTGTGCATGGCGGCACACCATTTCAATTAGACGTAAAGGATGCCAAAAGCGAGTTGTTTGACCCAACCATTAAAGGCACCGAAAACTTTTTGGAAGTCATCAACGAAACGCCAACGGTAGATAAAGTAGTACTCATCGCTTCGGTTGCAGCTTGGAACACCAATTTCCCATTTCCTGCAGGCGGGAGAATATCAAGCGATACATTTAGTGAAAAGAACACCGCTTTTATGAGCGACGAAAGCCACCCTTATGCCCAGGCAAAATTCATTGCCAATCAAACAGTCAATGACTATATCAAAACCCATCCAGACCTCGATTTTGAGATTACAAGTGTCTCCCCTGTTGGTGTTTTCGGGAAGTCCTTGTCGCAAAGAGAAGATTCAGTTTCAACAGGTTTACAATATTTAATCAAAAATAATCTTGCGCCCAACCCATACATCCAAATGTTTTACGATACAGATGTTGAAATGGCAATTGTGAATGTGCAGGACGTGGCAACTGCCATATACAAAGCTGCAACAATCTCTGGGTTACACGGTAGAAATTATTTGCTGAGTAGTGAAACCTATACAATTTCGGATGTGAGCTTAATGCTAAACGGAAAACCACCAAAACATCCCGCAAAGATCATTTATCAAAACCAGAAGGCAGAACGGGAGTTGGGCCAGTCATTTCAATCTGTAATGGACACTTTAAATCAATATTCTAATTGAAATCAAAACATCATGAAAGACGTCAAAAACCATTGGTCCAAAAAAGAACTGAAGCTCTATATCCTCATGTTCTGTGCAAAGGTAGAATTAAGCAGCGTGTCCCAAGACTCAGAAAAAAGAAGGTCATAAATGAACTACCCCGAGGCAAGCCCACAAGGTATGAATTGAAAGATTTTCTTTGTATTTCGAGGCAAGCCTTGGGGAGTAAAACCCTCTGGAGCGACTAAATAATACTTCAGAAAGTCTTTTTAAAAACAAATGTTTTAACCTGCCCCATAGATTCATCGAACCACAATGTAAAACAAAAACAAAATGACAACAAAATCAAACAACTGGACTAAGACCGAATTAAAGATCTATATGCTGTTGCTCTGTGCCAACGCAGATACTAAAGAAACCGAAGAAGAGCTAAAGTTCATCAAATCAAAAGTGGATGCTCCAACTTTCGAGCGTATTTACATGGAATTCAAAGCCGACACGGAAGACGAGCGTTTTGAAAAAATCGATGACAATATTCAAATACACGATTTTGAAAATAAGGAACTTGCACAGATGCGACGCGAGATGCACGAAATTTTCTACTCCGATTGCGATTTTAAGATGTTAGAGCGCAATCTGGATCGGATTATGGACAACATACTTTATTGAGAATTTTTCAATAGTGAGCTTCTCTTAAGGCCAAAAACCCTAACATTACCGAAGCCTACGGACTAATCATTGTTGAGCTGCTCACGGTAATCGTCCAGATTGGCCTCAATCTCAGGGTCCAATCTAGGTTCTTTGATATCGGTGTAAGTAATCAAGGTATCGTATAAAGTTCTAGCAACAATGTAGCGTGCAGTTGGCTTGTCATCGGCTGGCACGATATACCAAGGCGCATGGAATTTTGAGGTTTTATTTATGGCATCCTCATAGCAGGCTTGATAGGTATCCCAAAGTTTACGCTCTTCAAGATCACTTGGAGAGAACTTCCAGTTTTTTTCGGGTTTGTCCAAACGTCTTAGCAGTCGGTTTTTCTGTTCATCTTTAGAAAGGTGGAGAAAAAATTTAAAGATGATGGTTCCGTTTTCGGCGATGTGCTTTTCAAAGTTATTGATTTCCTCAAAGCGCTTTTCCCAAAAAGCTTCATTGATATCTTCCAGCGTATTGACATCGGGCAGGTTTTCCCCTAAAATGAATTCAGGATGCACGCGGGTTACCAAAACATTTTCGTAATGGGTTCTATTGAAGACGCCAAACTTCCCGCGAGCAGGTAAGGCGATGTAATGACGCCAAAGGTAGTCGTGTTTTTTCTCGAGATCGGTAGGTACCTTAAAACTGTGCACCACCACGCCTCTACTGTTGAAATCCTTAAACACCTCACGTATCAAACTGTCCTTTCCAGCGGTATCCATCCCTTGAATGCACACTAAAACCGCATATTTACCGTGCGCGTAGATTTTATTTTGAAAATCACCAAGATCTTCCCTTACCTCTTCCAATTCCTTTTCAATTTTCTTTTTATCGGCATCCAGATCAAAGGATGTAGATACGTTTTTAAGTTGGAATTGTTCCGTAATCTTAAAATCTTTGATGTCAATCTTTTTCATATGAGTGTTGAAATTAGCGCTTTGAAGAAGGTTAGAGTTCTAAAATTAAGAAAATAAAACGAAATAGACGTATTGGGTCTGAGTCTTGTGTATTCTGAAACGAAAAACAGAAAGTACAAATGGTTGAGACTCGTTTCAATCCTGATCGTTTGCGACCTGCCTTCCGAAGTAAAACTAGTGCCTTTGGCTTTTACAGATAGTAAACTACAAAAGCGCTAGTTCGATTAAAAATTAAAGTCTGCGAGTGAAGCGCCAGCACTTTGTTGCGCTGCTTAAAGAGCCCAGGCTTATTTCGACGCAAACATCCTCACGTCACTCTCGCTCACTTTGGCTTCTCCCAAGATGATCAAACGCTCCACCACATTACGAAGTTCCCTGATGTTTCCGGTCCAATCGTATTCTTGCAATAACTTTATGGCCTCGTCTGTAAATTCTTTTTTAGTGTTGCCTTGTTCTTCAGCAATCTTTGCTGAAAAATGCGCGATGAGCATAGGGATGTCAGCTCTCCTATCGTTCAATGCGGGCACTTGAATAAGGATGACTGCCAATCTATGGTAGAGATCTTCACGAAATCGACCTTCGGCAATTTCCTTATTCAGGTCTTTATTGGTTGCAGCAACGACGCGTACATCCACCTTGATATCCTTATCATGACCCACCCGTTGGATTCTGTTTTCCTGTAAGGCACGCAAAACCTTAGCTTGAGCAGAAAGGCTCATATCGCCAATTTCATCTAAAAACAAGGTACCGCCATTGGCCGTCTCAAATTTGCCGGCACGGTCTTTTACCGCACTGGTAAATGCGCCTTTGATGTGGCCAAACAACTCACTTTCAATTAATTCTGATGGTATTGCTGCACAATTCACTTCAACCAAAGGCCCTTTGGAGCGGTCACTTTTTTGATGCAACCAATGGGCAACCAGTTCTTTACCGGTCCCATTGGGTCCCGTGATCAATACCCGTGCATCTGTGGCAGCCACCTTTTCAATCATGTCCTTGATGTGGCCAATGGCGTCGCTGTTACCGATCATTTCATACTTTTTGCTCACTTTTTTCTTGAGCATGGTATTTTCAACTTTGAGCACTTTTGTATCCAACGCTATTCTTACCGTATTGAGCAGTCGGTTGAGGTCTGGTGGTTTTGAGATGTAATCAAACGCGCCCAATCGCATGGTATTGACGGCGGTATCGAGATCACCGTGACCAGATATCATGACCATTGGTGTCTCGGGCTTTATTTTCTTGACTGCCTCTAAGACCTCAACACCATCCATTTTTGGCATTTTGATATCGCAAAGCACGAGATCGTAATCTTCTTTCTTGATTTTTTCAATGCCAGCAAGGCCATCTTCAGCTTCGTCAACTTTGTAGGCGTCATTCTCTTCTGAAAGAATTTTTACCAGTACGCGCCTTATAGAAGCTTCATCTTCTATCACTAAAATTTTAGCCATATTATATTTTGAATTTAATTCCTGTTCTAAAATATAAGGTATTTTTTTCTTCTATGGTATAGATATCATCACGTTTGTTATTGCGCAATCTAAAATCGTTGGAGATGGTGTAGGCTGCATAACCGTAATACATGATATGGTCTGTAAAATAGTGCTCATACCCTAAACCTGCCAAGACCGTGGTCATGGAAATGTTTTCGGCGATTTTACCATTGACCTCCTTATTACCTTGAATGTTGGCAAAGAAGTTATCTAAGGTAAGAAATGCCTGAACATGGTTTGTCTTGTCAAATTTATAGCGTAAGTTGGTTTTTGGCACGCCCAGGGTGTAGGTCCAATCTGGATGGAACTCGCGATAATAGTTCAAGATAGGCAAAGGGAAATTTCGACCCGGGGTGGTGGTGTATTCCAAACCCATAATCAAGCGGTCTGGTATGCCATCTTTCCTTTTGGTACGATCTCTAATAAAGAATACGTTAGCAGCGTAGATATAATCGTCTGACCGCAACTTGGTCTCAAAATTAGACTGCAGTCTTACCGCAGCTTTAGCCGCATAATACCAATCGCCCTGTGTTTTATGAAGATAACCCAAGGAGCCTTCAATACGCTGTACAGCATTGAGATCATCAATTGAAAATGGCAGATCGTCCTGAAGGTCGAGCTTGGTATATCTGTACTCGCCGCCAATAATGATAAAATTGTCTTTTTTGAATTCTAAGGGTAACTGAAAAAGCGTTCTAAAGCGGCTCACACTGTTGCCCGTATTGTTGTTTGGCACGTTGAGATATTCCGCACGGAATAAATCTGAGGTTTGTGCCATTAGTTGTTGTGAAAAACCAAGCATAAGCCCAATAATCACAAATTTTAATGTTTTTGATATCACGTGAGCTATAGTCCTTTGTTGGGTTTGTGTTGAATTAAACAATTGGCATTGGGGCTGTTCTCTTGATTTTGAGATATGGGTACACTATTCTTTTACTTTGGAAGTATTTACGTGTAAACCCAACGTTTGGTCTTTTGCCTGAATGATGTGAAGGTCCCTTTGCGGAAATGGTATAACAACTTGATGTTCCCTAAATAAGCGATCTATCTCAAAACGAATGTCACTCTTAGGAAACTGTGCCCTAAAACTGTCACCCAGCGTGAACACAACCTTAAAGTTCAAGGAACTCTCTCCAAAATCTGTAAAAACCACCGTGGGCTTAGGTTCACTAACCACCTCTTCATGTGAGGTTGCCGCTTCCAAAAGCAGTTTTTTGACCAATTGCACATCGCTACCATAGGCCACGCCAACCTCAACGCTTTCTCGGGTCAAGACCCCATTTTGGGTCCAATTATACAGGCTATTGGTCAAGTACAAATGGTTGGGTATGACCAACACTTTATTTTCAATGGTCATGGCTCGAGTACTGCGCAATTTAATCTCTACGACCCTGCCCACTTTACCTTCTATCTCAATGACGTCGCCAACATGCACTGTTTGATCTACCAGAATAAGCACTCCAGAAATGATATCCTGAAACAAGGTTTGCATCGCTAAACCAACACCTATCAATAAGGCTGCTGAAGCTGCAAAAACCGCCGTGATGTTAACACCTAATGAATTTAAGGTCACAAAAAAGATCACGAGATAGATCAACCATCTAAAATAACCAAAAACGACCTTGAATTTATCCTTTTCTTCCTTCGGAAGTTTTCGCGTCAACAATCTAAATACGAGTCTCAAAATGATAGTAGTCAGAAAAATAACCACAACCAGCAAGAGCATATCAAAAATAGAAATAGTTATATTTTCTGTAACATCAATATATTGCCCAAAAAAGGTTTTTAGGCCTTCCCAAGCGCCGCTCTCTGAAATCTTATCCTCGATTTTTTTTAGATCCTGCATTATATTAATACCTCAACCATTTAAATAGCTCTTTGTAGCTCGGTTTCTTACCGTACATCAAAATACCCACACGATAGATTTTTGCTGCAAACCATACGGTAAACGCAAAAGTGCTCAACAAAATTGCCAGAGAAAGCACTTGTTGCCAAATGGGCACCCCAAACGGAATGCGCATCAACATGACTACAGGCGATGTAAAGGGAATGAATGAAAATACAGTGGAAACTGTGCCATGCGGATCTTCGATAACTGTGAATAAACCCACATAAACCGACAAGATCAATGGCATAATGATAGGCAACATAAATTGCTGAGTATCGGTCTCGTTGTCAACCGCTGCCCCAACTGCTGCATAAAGTGAGCTGTACAACAAGTACCCTCCAATAAAGAATAAGAGAAAGGCAATCATAAGATTGGCCAGTGGCAAATTGAAAAACGATTGAATGGCCAACTGCACTTCGTTGGATACTGTAGGATTTGCCATCGCATCCTGCATCATTTGTTGTTGCGGTGTTTGTAGATCGGCTATACTAATTCCTAAAATGGCGGTCAATGCAAATACCAAGATACCACCTAAAACCAGCCAGATCGCAAATTGGGTGATTCCCGCAAGTGAGGTGCCTATGATTTTCCCCATCATAAGCTGTATGGGCTTGACTGAAGAAATGATGATTTCAATGATTCTGCTGGTTTTTTCCTCAATCACGCTGCGCATGATCATGTTTCCGTAGATGATGATAAACATGAAGAGCAAATAACCGGCTGCGCCACCAAACCCCAATTTTAGGTAACTGTCCAATTTTGAAGTCTTTTGGCCCGAGAAGGTTTCTTGAGCAATGTTCACAGAGGTTATTGAGGCTTTTATCTTGTCAAGATCCATACCATCCAACTGCAGTTTGGTTTCTGAAAGTTTTTTCTCAATTTTCCGCTCAAGTCCAGATATTATGGACAAGGAAGGTGATTCATCTGAAAAGAAACGCACCCTATCCACCACATTTAGACTGTCTTTACTTTTGGAAATGTACAACAAGCCAAAATCGCCATCCGTTTCAACCAGCTCCTTAGCGCTCTCTAGGGTAATTCCATCTAAGACTTTATATGAAGTGTACTCTGTATTTTCAAAAAGGCCGCTTACCAATCCGGTATCGTCCAAAATGGCTATGCTGCGCAGTTTATCGTTATTTAGCTGTGAAAGATAGGCAACCACTGCAATGAGTGCCACCCCCACCAAGGGGCTCACAAAGGTCATGACGATAAAGGACTTGTTTCTAACTTTGGTCAAATATTCCCGCTTTATAATGAGTGGTAGGTGATTCATCTTAATTATTTTTTACAGTATGGATAAAAATATCACTGGCACTGGGAATCACTTCCACAAAATGGTGCACTTCAGCATTGGAGGTCAAGAAATGCAACAAATCGTTGGATGAGTTGTTGGCGTTCAACTTGACGTTCATCTTAAGGTCATCATTCAAATTCTTGAAAGTCGCTGGAAGCACCTCAAACCGAGTCTTTATGGCTTCAGTCACTGTTTGCACTTGATCTGTTTGTAAGCCAACCTCAAAGGTGTTGGTTTTGAACTGCCGCTTTATATCGGTAAGCTTTCCGTCGAGAACCTTGTTAGATTTATGAATCAAGGCGATATGGTCGCAGAGTTCTTCAACAGATTCCATGCGGTGGGTAGAGAAAATGACCGTAGCACCTTCATCTCTTAGCTGAAGGATCTCATCCTTGATCAAATTGGCATTGATGGGATCAAAGCCTGAAAAGGGTTCATCAAAGATCAATAATTTGGGCTGATGCAACACCGTAACGATGAACTGTATTTTTTGTGCCTGGCCTTTACTGAGTTCTTGGATCTTTTTGTTCCACCAATCGCCAATATCCAATTTATCAAACCAGTATTTAAGGCGGTCCTTGGCCTCTTGTTTGGTCATGCCTTTGAGTTGCGCCAAATAAAGTACTTGCTCACCAACTTTCATCGATTTATAAAGCCCACGCTCTTCTGGCAGGTAACCTATGTTTTGAATATCATTGGGCGTAAGAGGCTTACCGTCCAATAGAATCCTGCCTTGATCTGGCATGGTAATTTGGTTGATAATCCTAATGAGCGTCGTTTTTCCAGCACCGTTAGGCCCAAGAAGACCAAAGATACTTCCTTTGGGAACGCTAATAGATACATTGTTTAATGCTTTGAAATCTCCGTAACTCTTCGATACGGAATCTGCAACTAAAAGATCGGTGGTCATTATCAAAAAAGATTTTATGCTAAAAAAAATTAGCGTGCAAATATATAAAGGATAAGCCTGTAATAAGCACTATAGCCCTTAAAATTTCAAACGTCAAGACAAATGTGGCTTTATAGCGGCAAGTAGTAAAAGGTCAAAAAACAAAACCCACCCTTAATGAATTAAGGATGGGAAAAAATTGCTATGAAAAAGAAAAATTATCACTAATCTAGATTAGTGATAATCAAATATAGTGTTTTTTATTAAACTAAAGTAAACTTATGAAAACATATCCTTAACTTTTTCAAAAAAGGACTTGTCGCTGCTTTCTGGTTTTGGTTCAAAATGCTCATCATCTTTCATGGCTTCAAAGAACGCTTTTTGGTCTTTGTTAAGGGTTTTTGGTGTCCAAACATTAACATGAACCAATAAGTCCCCACTGCCATAACCGTTGATGCTTGGAATTCCTTTACCGCGTAAGCGCAAAATTTTACCAGATTGCACACCAGGCTCTACTTTGATTCTCACTTTACCGGTAACGGTATCGATTTCTTTTGAAGTGCCTAAAACTGCATCTGGCAAACTAATATACATGTCGTAATGCAGGTTATCGCCTTCCCGTTTGAGTGACACGTGTTCTTGCTCCTCGATGACAACCAACAAATCTCCAGGAATACCATTACCAGGGGCTTCGTTACCCTTACCTGTTACCTTTAACTGCATGGTATCTACCACACCAGCTGGTATTTTCACTGAAACAGTTTCCTCATTTACAATAAGTCCCTGTGCATCGGCATCACTGGATTTACTGTCAATACTTTGGCCTGCACCGCCGCAGGTGGGGCAAGCAGAAGCCGTTTGCATACGTCCCAAAATAGTATTGGTAACTCGCGTCACTTGGCCTGCACCATTGCAAGTTTGGCAGGTTTTGTAAGTTGTGCCAGGCGCCTGTACCTTACGTTTTACTTTTATATTTTTCTCTACGCCATTGGCTATTTCCTCAAGTGTGAGCGTTACCCGAATTCTTAGATTGCTGCCTTTTACGCGTCTTTGGCCACCGCCGAAACCGCCGCCAAAGCCGGAGAAACCGCCGCCACCGCCGCCGCCGCCGAAACCACCTCCAAAAATATCGCCAAATTGGCTGAAGATGTCGTCCATGTTCATGCCACCGCCATTAAAGCCACCAGCACCGTCAAAAGCTTGGTGACCAAATTGGTCATAACGTGCTTTTTTATCGGCATTGCTCAACACTTCATAAGCTTCGGCTGCTTCCTTAAACTTAGTTTCAGCCTCATGATCATCTGGATTTTTATCTGGATGGAACTTGATGGCCATTTTGCGGTAAGCCTTCTTAATTTCGGCCGCAGTTGCGTTTTTTTGTAAACCTAATACTTCGTAATAATCTCTTTTTGCCATATCTCTTTCTTTTATTCTTCTAGGGTAAGAAAAATAATCATTCGTTATTCAATTTTACCTTCCTATTACAACTTTAGGAAAACGTATAATGCGCTCGCCCAGTTTGTAACCCTTCTCTACCACCTCAACGATCTTGCCTTTTAAATCATCACTTGGCGCCTCAACTTGAGTGATTGCTTCATGCATATCGGCATCAAAAACGTCTCCTGCCTCAACTTGTATGAGCTCCATTCCTTTTTGATTTAGGGTATTGACCAACTTATTGTAAATCAATAGCACCCCTTGTCTCATGGCTTCCGCCTCCTTATCGTCTTGACTGTGCAACATGGCACGCTCAAAATCGTCTAAAATGGGGAGTAGCGCCGTCATTGTATCTTGACTTGCCGTTTTAAAGAAATCCATGCGCTCTTTAGAAGTTCTTTTTTTATAATTTTCAAATTCTGCGAACAAGCGCATGAATTTGTCTTTTTCTTTTGCCAAATCGGCGTGCAGCTGCTCCTCGGTGGTTAGCTCGTCCTGTTCGGTGGTATCTGCTGTATTGGTTTCTTCTTGCAGTTGTGATTCTTCAAGAGTTTCTTCGTTATCTTTAGTACTCATAAAATTGTTCTTTTATAAACTTCTATTATGTTCCATTCAATGAAAGCAAACGATGGTCTGCAATCGGTTTTAAGACTGGCAAAAGTACTGCCAATAATGCTAAGATGTCAAAATGTCATCAAAATTCTTAAGCCGGTATTTGAAGTGTTTTGACCATTCGGAATACATTCCTTACTTTTGTTTTCAATAGTATAATTATAAATCATTATCCATGAAAAACAGACCGTACATCAGGCTTATGCTTTTCGCCGTAATATTTACTGCACTGAGCTGCCAAGACAAAGCTAAGAAATCAAATACCAGTGATGCTCAGGCTGCAGCTATGAGCGCAAGCAACCATTCTCAATTCGAGTTGATTATTGAGGAATCTAAAGTTGATTGGAAAGGCTTTAAACCTACTGGTACCCACACCGGTACCATCGCCCTAGAGAAAGGGGATTTAGCCACCGATGGTGGGAAATTACAAAGTGGTACCATTGTAATTGATATGTCCTCCATTAATGTGACCGATTTAGAAGGTGATGACAAGGCCGATTTAGAAGCACATCTCAAGGGAACGGTCGCAGGCAAGAAAGGCGACTTTTTTAATACCACCGAGTTTCCTAAAGCAATTTTTGAAATCACATCCACCGAGTCTTTAGCAGCCGGAAAGACCACACTCTCTGGAAACCTTGAGATGCTAGGTCAAAAACACAATATTACCTTCCCTGTAAACATTACCAACTCTGAAGATATGATGACCATTGAAAGCAAGGCTTTTACTATTGATCGTACTCAATGGGGTATAAATTATGGGTCTAAATCTGTTTTTGACAACTTGGGCGATAAATTCATCAATGATGAAATTGAATTGAAGTTTACCGTCAAGGCCAAGAAAGTTTCAGCAGAATAAAAAAGTCAATTAAAAAGCCATTCAATTTGAATGGCTTTTTTTATGAGGTACTACTTTAACACTATGCGCTTAAGATTCACTGCCCAACAAATCCTGAATCGCTGGCTCCAGATGTACCCATCTAAATTCAAAGCCTTCCGACTGGATTTTATTGGAACTTACCCGTTGACTTTCAAATAATAGAATATGCATCTCGCCAAGCGCTAATTTCATTACAAATTTTGGAATATTAGGAAGCAACAAAGGTTTATCCAACACCTGAGCCACGGTTTTGGTGACCTCTGTATTGGTCACGGGATTTGGTGATACCGCATTGTAGATTCCTTCAAGATCATTTTGCACCGCATACACAAATAAGCGCGCCAAGTCTTTGACATGAATCCAAGATTGCCATTGGTCGCCACTGCCAAATGCTGCTCCAGCGCCTAATCTAATGGGTTTAGCCATTTCGGGCAAGGCGCCTCCTTTATTAGAAAGCACCAAGCCAATTCTAATTTTTGCGACACTTATGCCAAGCTCCTTAAACTCATCTACAGCTGCTTCCCATTTTTCTACCACCTGGCCCAAAAATGAATCGGAAACTTTTGTGAAATCCTCTTCATAGTAATTGGTCAAGGAATCTGGATACAGGCCAATCGCACTAGCGCTGACCATTTGCTTTACGGGAAAATTATGTTTTTTTATGGTATTCTTTAAAAGTTCGGCAGTTTCGGTGCGGCTTGAAATGATTTCCTTTTTATAATCGCTGGTCCAGCGTTCGGCAATGGTGGCACCCACCATATTGATGATGGCATCCACGCCCTCAAGACATTTTGGGTCAATTTCGTTTTCGTTGGGGTTCCAGTAAAAACCTTGGTAATTCTCCTTTGAAGACAACTTGTCTTTAGAAGTCGTGAGATAATTTACAGCAATGCCTTTATTATGGCAAACTTTTACAATTTCGCTGCCAATCATTCCTGTTGCTCCCGTAATCAAAACTTTTTTCATAGTTTTAAATGTAATGAAAATGCAGCCTTAACACATCTACTTTAGTAAGGGTTTAACTTTATTGATTTTAAGATTGTCTTCTTTCCGAAGATGAAGATGAAGATGAAGACGAAGATGAAGATGAAGTTGAAGATGAAGTTGAACTTGAACTTGAACTTGAAATTGAAGACGAAGATGAAGTTGAAGTTGAAATTGAAATTGAACTTGAACTTGAAATTGAAGACGAAGATGAAGACGAAGATGAAATTGAACTTGAACTTGAAATTGAAGACGAAGACGAAGATGAAGATGATCCCGATAGCTATCGGGAGAACTTGAAACCTAAACCACAAACCTAATGTTCAAAAGGGAAGGCGCTATGAGATCGTTACTAAGCCAATTCGTGTTGGAAACTTAAAATCAAAAAGATTTATAAACAAATGAAATCTTAGGTTTCGATTTTACAAACCCCTTACCTACACCCCACAACCTACAACCTACAACCTGCAACCTCATCCCTAATGCCTAATCCCTACTGCCCACTACCTTTCTTAACCGCCCGCAACATTTCCCGTTTCCCGGGAGGGCCTGCTAATCGCTCCACCTCAAAACCCACAGCTTGCATGGCACGACGCACACTGCCTTTTGCTGAGTAAGTGGTTAATACACCGTTGGGTCTCAAAGCATCGAACATGAGTTTGAAGATGTCTTCAGTCCACAATTCGGGTTGAACTCTTGCGCCAAAGGCATCAAAATAGATGAGATCATAAGCGTTCACTTCAGCGATGTCCTTGAAAAAAAGTTGCT
Organism: Subsaximicrobium wynnwilliamsii; assembly: GCF_007997225.1. GTDB lineage: Bacteria > Bacteroidota > Bacteroidia > Flavobacteriales > Flavobacteriaceae > Psychroserpens > Psychroserpens wynnwilliamsii. Next base: position 33,340 of record NZ_VORM01000021.1, on the reverse strand, counting down.
TTTTGGTTAGTGTGAATGCTTCGGAAATGGCATGCGGCTCTTCCCAAGAGCAGTTGTGCAAGCGATCAAATCGATGCTTATCCATTTGAAGTTGCTCCACATAATTGAGTTGCTGTAATTCTTCCGAAGAAACAGGAAATCCTTCAACGCCTACATAGTTGATATGAAGCTTCAATGCTTCCGCAGTCAACAAGCTAAGTATGGCATTGAGACCGGTACCGAAACCTATTTCCAAAAGCGAGATGCCTTTTTTTTCTGCAGAAAGTGCTTCAGAACAAAAAAGCAAACCGTGTTTGATGTAGACATGGTTTGCTTCTTGTATGGCACCGTGAACGGAATGGTATTGCTCGTTCCAATCTTCGATTTGGATGGTGGCTGACCCGTCTTCAGTAATAATTATTTTTCGTTGCACTTTAAATGGATTTCAAAAGCACACCGTCGGCCTCAAAGGAAAATGTTTTTTTAGGCGCTGTGATCAAGGCGATTTCCTCTTTGCTGGCACCACCATCTTCGGCATAATGACGTTGCTCATCAACAGGCACCTCATTTACATAGGCCTTACCGTTGATGATTACCTCTTTACCAGCAATGTCTTTAGGCATGAAAAAGCCGTAATCCTTAAACTTAACCATTGCTTGCTCACCATTTTCCAAATCCAGTTTCATCCAACATCCTTTGGCTTGGCAAACCTCGTCAACCTTCGCCATGACCTTGGCATCCATAGAGTCTCCCACAGTCATGTTTTGATAAGCCTCGGTCATTTTTTTGGTATTCATCGCGTTGTTTGCGTCGATCTCCTTACCAAATGATTTATAAGCGATTTCCTGTTCCATTTGGGAATCTTCAGTAGCAGCAACATCGGCCGTTTTGCTTTCCTGCTTACAAGCCAACAAACTACTCACTACTAATACTAAGACGATTATGTGTTTCATTGCTTTGTCTTTTTAGGGTTTAGGTCTTCAAAAGTACACTTTTTTTTAGAAAACATTCACTTTTTTAACCGACCTAAAATGTCTAGTTTTGCAAGACTAAAAACTAGCATCATGTCAAATACTGCAAACGCCAAACTACAGATAGAAAAAGTTAAGGAATCTCGGGTAAGTTCGATAGATTTTAGCGACTTAGCCTTCGGAAAAACCTTTACAGATCACATGTTTTATTGTGACTATAAAAATGGAGCCTGGCAAGAGCCTAAGATTGTCCCTTACCAACCGATGACTATAGATCCTTCGGCACGTGTGTTTCATTACGGACAAGCAGTTTTTGAAGGCATGAAAGCCTATAAGGACGACAACGGAAAGGTTTTTCTCTTTAGACCAGACCAAAACTTTAAGCGCATTAACAAGTCTGCTGCCCGTTTGGCCATCCCAGAATTTCCTGAGAATTACTTTTTTGAAGGCCTAAAAACCTTGGTAAATATGGACAAAGCTTGGATCCAACCAGGTGTAGGCAACTCCTTATATTTGAGACCCTTTGTGATTGCGATAGATTCAGCCATTGCAGCTGCTCCTTCAGAAAGCTACCGTTTCATGATCATTTGCGCACCAGCAAAAGCCTATTACAAAGGCACCGTGAGGGTATTGATTGCTGAGAAATTTAGCCGTTCGGCCAGTGGAGGTGTGGGTTTTGCAAAAGCAGCAGGAAATTATGCCGCACAGTTTTACCCAACCAAATTGGCACAAGATCGCGGGTACCAACAAGTAATCTGGACCGATGCCGATACCCATACTTATTTAGAGGAAGCTGGTACGATGAATGTGTTTTTCAGAATCAATGATACTCTAATCACGGCACCAATAAGTGACCGTATTTTAGATGGTGTGACTAGAAAGAGTTTGATTCAATTGGCAGCCGATAATGACATCCCTTGCGAGGTTAGACCCATCAAAGTATCAGAAATCGTTGAAGCTTCCAAAGATGGTAGCTTGAAAGAGATCTTTGGAGCTGGCACTGCGGCGGTAATCAGTCCAATCTCAGCTTTTGAATTTCAAGAGCAGGTTTATGAATTGCCAGAGGTTAACGAGCACTCCTACTCCAGCCGATTGAAATCTAAAATGCTCAATATTCAGCATAATCTTGCGGAAGACAAGAATGGCTGGAGAATGGAAATTTAAATTTAAATTTAAATTTAAATTCCATACTAAAAAATTCCAAATTCCAAATTCCAAAACTGCCGAAGCTTTGGAATTTGGAATTTTTTTTTTAATCAATAAGCCCGTGGCAAGTCCACGTGGTACGAATTGAACGAAGTTCTTTGTAGTTCAGGGCAAACCTCGAGGCATAAAACCCTATTGAGAGATTTATTTCTCAAGGATTTCAGAAATATTGGGCTTGAAGTAATTTGGCCCTTTAAGCACTTTCCCATCCTCACGGTAAATGGGCTCGCCATTTGCTCCCAATTTGCTCATGTTACTGCGTTGGATTTCGTCAAAAACCTCCTCTATTTTATGTTGGAGACCATGCTCGATGATGGTACCGCAGAGAATGTAGAGCATATCGCCAAGCGCATCTGCCACTTCCACCAAATCATCTGCATTGGCAGCTTCAAGATATTCCTCGTTTTCCTCGCGCATCAATTTATAGCGCAGCATGTTTTTCTCCAGTCCTAAATGGGCCTTGGGAGTTTCGCGATGGCCGATTTTAAATGCGCTGTGAAAAGCCTTGACAGCTTCTATTTTTTGTTTCATAAGGTATTGCTGTTGGTTAAAATTTCTTGATTCAGGCTCCTAAAAATTGAAGCTGCTTCGGTTTATGATTGTAAGTTTATAGTGGTATTTATGTTTTGTAGATAGCAAATTCAATGTTTAATAATTACTTTTGCATAAAAATAGCAATATGTTCAGTACGGGTCAATTGGTTTTCGGTATTTTATTTGCGATTGTCTTCATTATCGCTCTCATTTATGCCTATCGGAAGGACTCAAAACTCCACAGAAAATATTACAAAGGAAGCGTTTGGATCCTTATTGCCTTTATTTCATTTTTGCTTATGATTGCTGCCATTAAATTCATTTTTATTTAAAAAGCTTTCTTTGGCAGCTATCAAGCACTCCTTCCCTTATTTTTTACTTTTAAGTATCTTACCCGCTCAATATCCCATGTATTAGCTATGTTATGATGTTGTTCTACATTGCATCTTTGTAATGGGTATTGAGTAGGATTCAATTTTAGCGACTTAACATTTCACAATCGCCTAAGTTTATTGACACAGGAAGTGCTTTGCGCATGCCTTCTTGCCATTTGGAATGATAGCGAACCTTATAAAACAACTATTTTAAATCAATATTGTCATACAAAGACTTAAGACCCTGCCGGCAGGCGCTGCGCTGCAAGACATAAGACCTTCATATCCGGCATGCAGGCATAAGACTTGATTCGTAAACATTTGAGAATTAAGCCCATCTGACTTTCATTTTTAATTTCAAAACTTAAAATGTCTTTTAGAGCTTAAGCAAGCTATTGTATTTAAAATTTGCCTTAATGTTTGCTGCTGTTAACAAAATCATTGTTCGTAAAAGTTCAATCGGACAACAATGAATTTCAATCTATCAACTGACATAATTTTACATATCTTTCAAAAAAAATAAACACCCATGACTTTAAAGAAGTTTTTATTCGGTTTTGGCTTTGTAGCTATGGTTTTAACTTTGCTTCCATTGATACCAGCAGATTATTGGTGGATTCGAATGTTCGACTTCCCACATATTCAACTTACGACGCTTACGTTTCTCGCCATTCTTGCTTTCTGTATAAAATTTGATTTTTGGAATAAAAAAGATTTTCTATTCATAATACTACTTGTTTTATGTTTTGTTTTTCAATTTTTTAAAATTGCGCCTTATACGCCTTTTTTCAAGAAAGAAGTGATGGATGCTACAAAAACCGACGACAAATTTAAAATAAAACTTCTTACTGCCAATGTGTTGCAAAAAAATGAGAACAATGATATTTTAATGGATGTCATTAGAGAACTCGATTCGGATATTATGATTTTCACAGAGGCGAATAACCAATGGAAAGATGCCATCGTAAAAAATCTATCTTCAGAATATAAGTACAAGGTTGAATTGCCTCTTGAAAACACATATGGAATCTTGCTGTATTCGAAATTGGAACTCATTGACCCACAATTGAAATTTATGGTTACTGACAGCATTCCTTCAATTCACACTAAATTCCGCTTGCCATCTGGAGAAATTGCACAATTATATGCAGTCCATCCCACGCCACCAATGCCACAGGAAAACCCCTTATCGACTGATAGAGATGCAGAATTGATGATGACTTCCAAATTGTCAAGAGCGTCTGAAATTCCAGTCATTGTCATTGGCGATTTCAACGATATTCCTTGGTCTTCAACCACTCGATTATTTCAAAAAACGAGCGAATTATTAGATATTAGAGTTGGACGCGGCTTTTACAATACGTTTAATGCTAAAAAGTATTTATTACGTTGGCCTTTGGACCATATTTTTTGTTTCGCCTGAATTTCGTTTAGCCGAGATGAAAAGTTGCCAATCGATAGACTCTGACCACTTTCCTTTTTACGTGGAATTGAGTTTCGAACCTCAAGGCGCAAAAGAGCAAATGCCCAAAAAAGCTACGGAAGAACAGTTGGAAAAGGCAGCAAAACAGATTAAAAAACTTCAAGAAAAATAATTCTAATTATATTAACTCATTATAGACTTAACATCTAATGAACCATTTTGGTTGGTAAAAAAACGGTTTATTGGAATCTTATCCTTCATTGAGGAAAAATATCGAAACCGAAATTCTCATCGTCGGAGGCGGCATCACAGGAAGCTTGATGGCTCACTAATGCATGGAAGAAGGTTATAAAACGGTTGTGATAGACCGACGCGAAGTTGCCAATGGAAGCACTTCAGACAACAATTACAACAACACGTCTATTGGCCAAAGCGCTAAATTTCAATTGCCAACAGCTTTACACGTTTTAGTGGATTATCGTCTGACTAAAAAATTCTTGGTAAGTGCTCAAGCGGATATATCCATGGTAAAACAAGACAATGAGCTCTCCAATAATGTGATCAATACTTTTACTTTGGCGCCGCGATTGGAAACCAAATGGTTTAGTTTGTATGCCCCGTTGAGCCTTAGACAATATGGGGATTTCGCATTTGGAACTGGTATTAGACTTGGCCCATTGACTGTAGGATCGGCATCGGTTTTTAGCAATTTATTATCTGATAGCTCAAAAACCACAGATGTGTTTGTTGGTCTCAACATCCCTATTTACAGAAAATAGACTGGACGGAAACACCAAGTTACTTTTTTAAAAATCCCCACTACTGGGGATTTTTTTCGTTGATGAAGATGACTCAAATTGTAGTGTGGCAGCAATTCAACCAATGACAGCTATGCCTATTGCCCAATTACTTTTCACGGTCCAAAAGACCTGGCAAAACCTGTTGTTTGTAGGCAATTGAAACCTTCAGATTAAGACTATTTCGCTTGCCAATGACGACATATCGCAACTAATGCGATGTCATTAAAATCAGACACTTATGAGCATCTTCCTTTTCCGTTTCCGCATTGATCCTTTTGAATTTCATTCTGCTCAAAATCAGCATCAATAAAAAGGAATGTAAAACCAATTACATCCCTTTTCATTTTCAGCTAAAACCTTTGCTTAATTCATTTCAGGAAGAAAGCCGAATGTTTTACTATACTCCAACATTTGCTGGTCAAAATGGTCTGGCTGGGTCACTTTGATATCGTAGATCTCACCATTTTTATCCAATTCTGGGACTAAAACAGGATTCACAAAACCGTTGTAAGGCGCAGCTGTAAATTGTTTGTTGCGTTCCAAAACCTCGTTATGGATGTCTTGATCCACTTTCACGCCATAACCTTCCACCAAATCTTCAACCGCTTTATAATCGCCTTCCGATTTTATGCGCTGTGTTTCACGCAACAATTCTCCAAAGATGGCGTGCAATTTTTCATAATCGTTGATATTGAAATACGTCTTACCATCTCTAGTGATCTTTTCAATAACGTTATCCTTCATTCCTTTTTCATAAGCCCAAGCCGCAACCCACTGCCTGTTTCTCATGTGTGCCTCCTCAATGTTGTCGCCAATGTTCAAGCGAATCAATTGCGTAATCAAACCGTAGATACCCATCGCAAAAACAGGACCCGAATCTTGGGTTTGAGTGGTAAGGGCGAATTGATGCGCTATGCCTTAGAACGGAAATATCGGTTCTAAGCGATTGCTTCCGTTTTAAAAAATACCCATTAATGGGGATGTTTTTGTGACATTTTTTAAAATAGATTGCATACTTAAATTAAATTTCTTTTTTTTACCACTACTTAACCTAAACTAAATTTACATGAAAAATTTTTCTTTAGCCTTAGGCTTCTGCTTTTTGCTTTCTTTCCAATTCAGCCATAGCCAAAGTTACATCGGCCACACGGTTGATAATTATGCCGGCATTCATGGCGTTGTCTACAACCCTTCAAGCATTGTGGGCTCTAACTTTAAAGCCGATATTAACCTTGCCAGTGCCAGTGTATTTGGCGGCAGTGATTACTTCGGAATCAATGTGAGTGACCTGATAAAATCTGATGGCGGTTTTGACTTTGAAGAGGATTCCAATCGCTTTCCTTCCGAAGCAAACAATTTTTTCATCAATACCGATATTGTAGGACCTTCCTTTATGTTCAATCTCAATAAAAAGAGCAGTATCGGAATCATCACGAGAGGCCGTGGTATATTAAACCTCAACAATATCAATGGGCAACTTTATGAGAACATTATTGATGAATTCGATACCAACGACGATTTCAATTTCAATTCTGAAAACCTCAGCGGCACCATACATGCTTGGAGTGAAATAGGATTATCCTACGGTCGTATTTTATTGGCCAAACAAAACCAAATGCTTAAAGCCGGTGTAACCCTAAAGTACCTCATGGGCGCTGGCGGTGTTTACATCAATAGCCCAGGACTGCAAGGTCAATACACTGCTGCCAGTAAGAATTTGACCACCCGAGGTTTTTTAAACTACGGAAGCACTCAAGGCTTTGACAATAATGATATTGATTTTGGGAACCTGAGCTCAGGATTTGGTATGGATCTGGGCTTTACCTATCAATGGCATCCCAATAGGGAAAATGATGATGTTCGCTATTTTCAGGATCCCTATAAATTAAAAGTTGGGTTATCTATTACCGATATTGGCAGTATCAATTATGAGGATGCTGAAACTACCAGTTATGACCTGAATGCTTCGGTAAGCACATTAACATTAGAGGACGATTTAGAGGCCTTTTTAGATAATAATTACAACAACACGTCTATTGGCCAAAGCGCTAAATTTCAATTGCCAACAGCTTTACACGTTTTAGTGGATTATCGTCTGACTAAAAAATTCTTGGTAAGTGCTCAAGCGGATATGTCACTGGTAAAACAAGACAATGAGCTCACCAACAATGTGATCAACACTTTTACTTTGGCGCCGCGATTGGAAACCAAATGGTTTAGTTTGTATGCCCCGTTGAGCCTTAGACAATATGGGGATTTCGCATTTGGAACTGGTATTAGACTTGGCCCATTGACTGTAGGATCGGCATCGGTTTTTAGCAACTTATTATCTGATAGCTCAAAAACCACAGATGTGTTCGTTGGTCTCAACATCCCTATTTACAGAAAATAAACACCAAAGAATTTCCAAAACACTTTATTAAAAAATCCCCACTACTGGGGATTTTTTTCGTTGATGACCTTGACTCAGATGGTAGTGTAGCATCCATTCAACCAATGACAGATTTGCGTTGTTACGCCATAAATTTTCGCATTCAAAAAGACCTGGCAAAACCTGTTGTTTGTATGCAATTGAATCCTTCAGATTAAGACTATTTCTCTTAGCATTGACGACATATCGCAACTAATGCGATGTCATTAAAACCAGACACTTATGAGCATCTTCCTTTCCGTTTCCGCATTGATCCTTTTGAATTTCATTCTGCTCAAAATCAGCATCAATAAAAAAGGAATGTAAAACCAATTACATTCCTTTTCATTTTCAGCTAAAACCTTTGCTTAATTCATTTCAGGAAGAAAGCCGAATGTTTTACTATACTCCAACATTTGCTGGTCAAAATGGTCTGGCTGGGTCACTTTGATATCGTAGATCTCACCATTTTTATCCAATTCTGGGACTAAAACAGGATTCACAAAACCGCTGTAAGGCGCAGCTGTAAATTGTTTGTTGCGTTCCAAAACCTCGTTATGGATGTCTTGATCCACTTTCACGCCATAACCTTCCACCAAATCTTCAACCGCTTTATAATCGCCTTCCGATTTTATGCGCTGTGTTTCACGCAACAATTCTCCAAAGATGGCGTGCAATTTTTCATAATCGTTGATATTGAAATACGTCTTACCATCTCTAGTGATCTTTTCAATAACGTTATCCTTCATTCCTTTTTCATAAGCCCAAGCTGCAACCCACTGCCTGTTTCTCATGTGTGCCTCCTCAATGTTGTCGCCAATTTTCAAGCGAATCAATTGCGTCATCAAACCGTTTCTAATGTAACCATCGTAGGCAGCTTTTCCTACCGATTTCCAATCATCCACCAAACCGAGTTCCTGTAATTTTGGGCTGTACAAATAGTAAAGTCCCACCAAATCGGCACGCCCTTCTTCTAGGGTAGACGCATAACTCTTGAGCGTTTCCTTGGTTTCACCCACGCCAGGGTTCAATTGCCCAGAGGCGTGACCAATCACTTCATGCAAAGCGGTGTGCAATTTATCGGCCAGCTGACCGTATTTTTCTTCCAATTCAAATTCTTCATCATCGTTTACAAATTCCTTCAAACGACCAGAACTACCTGCATTGTTATAGGCATTGATGATGTTTCCCAAGGACACCGATTTGCTTCCTACAGCCGCACGAATCCAGTTGGCATTTGGCAAATTAACGCCAATGGGTGTGCTCGGGGAAGCATCTCCAGCCTCTCCCGCAACGTTCACGACCTTATAAGTGACGCCCACCACGTTTTCCTTTTTATGGGCCTCCATCAAGGGCGCATTGTCTTCAAACCACTGTGCATTTTCAGACAAAACTTCCATTTTTTGAGACATGTCAAAGTCCTTGATCTGTACGATCGTTTCATAAGACCCTGTGTAACCCAAGGGGTCATTATAAACTTCAATAAAGCTGTTGATGTAATCGATATTGCCTTCCGTAGCAGCAGTCCAAGCAACATTATAATCGTCCCAAGTTTGCAAATCGCCAGATTTATAATAGTCGATCAAAAGGCCTAAAGCTTTGCCTTGTTCAGGATTCTCGGCCACTTCCTTGGCTTTTTCCAACCATTTTACAACCTCATCGATGGCTGTTCCATACAAACCGCCAGACTTATAGGTCAATTCCTTTAGGGTTCCGTTCTCCTTGACCAATTTTGAGTTCAAGCCAAAAGACAAGGGTTTCTCTGGGTTTGGCGAAGTTTTCGTTTTATAAAAAGCTTCAACATCAGCATTTACCACATTTGGCCCGTAGAAATTTACTGCGGAAAGCTTCACGTTATCTCCTCCTTTTGTCAAATCCACTTTTTTGGAATCTTGGTCGTTGAAGAGCACTTCAAAGGCCTCTCCTTCTAAGGTGGTATTGGTATCTGCCAAAAGTTGCTTCAAATATTCTGAAGAGAATTCTGGCTTCATTTTCTCGTTGGAATAATGGTGATGAATGCCGTTTGAAAACCAAACCCGTTTCATGTAGGTTTCAAAAGCAGACCAATCTGCTGAAGATTTGTCACCAGCATAATTAGCGTACACATTCTCCAAAGCTTTTCTAATGGTCAAATTATAACGGTAGTTTTGATCCCAAATCATGTCACGTCCCGAAAGACCGGCTTGGGTTAAAAAATAGACCAACTTTTTCTCCTTCAAGCTCAGGTTTTCCCATCCCGGAATTTGATAGCGCAGGATTTTTATGTCGGCAAACTGCTCCACATTATAATCAAACGCATCGGTTTGTTCTGTTTGAACCGTTGCGGGCTTGAGGTCATTCTTCTCTGCCTTACAAGCGTTCATTAATCCTGCGATGACAGCAAGACCCATTATCCATTTTAATTTCATTAGATGTGATTTAAGTGTTGTTTCACAAATGTAATCATTTATAGACATCTGTTAAAATTGATTACCTTTGGCTTGCCAACTAACCAACAATCATCGTCATTATCATTATGAAAGCATTCAAATACTTATTTTTTCTACTACTTATTTTTGTGATTGGTTTTGCCATTTATATCGCGGTGCAACCCAACGAATACAATTTTAGCCGAAGCAAGATCATCAAAGCACCCTTACCTGTGGTTTTTGAAAAAGTTTCCGATTATGAAGATTGGACCACTTGGGAAGGCAAGCATTTGAGAATTGCAGCCATTGAAACAATTGCTTCCGAAGAAAATCAATCAATTACCCAACAATTCCAGCTGAGTTCTCCTTTAGAAAATAAGGCCACGATGCGTTACAGCTTTGAGCCCGTTCCTGAAGGCACCCAAATCACTTGGCAAGTGGAAGGCAAATACGATTTTGCCAATAAGCTCAACATCGCCATGTCTGGAAAGCTGGAAGATGCCATTGCGCCAGATTTAGAGGAAGGCCTTGATCGTTTGGACCGCATCGTACGCGCCGAAATGAAAAAATACAGCATCAGCATTGATGGCATCACGCAACACAGTGGCGGATTTTATCTATACACTACAGGCTCGGTTAAGATGGACGATTTTACGAACAAGCGCGAAACCATGATTGCCAAGATAAAGGATTATGCCATTGCCAATGCCGTAAGCATGGCTGGACCAGCATTTGTGATGTATCTCAAAAAAGACGAGCTGAATGATGCCGTCATCTTTTCAGCCTGTGTGCCAACCACTTCCCAAGTGATGTCTTCTGAAAGTGACATTCTCACCGGACAATTAGAACCCTTCAAGGCCGTTAAGACGACGCTAAAAGGCGATTATCAATATTTAGAGGAAGCACGCCTGAAAACCTTCAACTACATCGAGAAAAACGAATTGGTGCCATTACCTGATGGGCCACAGCTTGATGTGTTTATCAACGATTCGAAAAGTGTGCCCAACCCAGCAGCATGGCTTACAGAAATTTATATTGCTATAGAATAATGCGTTTTTCAAAACCAATTAAAATACACCAATGAAACAGCTACTACTCGTTTTTGTAGGTGGTGGTATTGGCAGCGTGTTGCGTTTCCTTATCGGGAAATTTCTCAACAATCCCAATACCGGAATTCCCTATGGCACTTTTGCCGCCAACATTTTGGGGAGTTTGTTAATTGGGATCATTTTGGGTATGGCTGCAAAGAATGATGCGCTCAGCTCCAATCAAACCTTACTTTTGGCCACTGGCTTTTGTGGTGGTTTTACCACTTTCTCAACCTTTGCTTACGAGAATCACGTGTTTTTGAAATCTGGCGATTTTATGAGTTTTGCCATTTACACCATCGCCAGCTTTGTGCTCGGTTTTCTAGCCGTGTTTTTGGGGATGTATTTGGCGGATTAGTTGGTTGTTGTGGAGTTGTAGGTAGTGGGTAGTGGGTTGTAGGTTTTTGTGGAGTTGTGGGTTGTAGGTAGTTGGTAGTGGGTAGTGGGTAGTGGGTAGTAAAAAATACGATTCAATCTCAAAAGCCAACTTTATTATTCAACATTGGTCATTCGGTGTTCGATATTAGATATTAGAAGTTTGTTAAGTTGTTAAGTGAAAATACGATTCAATCTCTGAAGCCAACTTCATTATTCAACATTCGTCATTCGGTGTTTGATATTAGATATTCGATATTAGAAGTTAGAAGTTAGAAGTTAGAAGTTTGTTAAGTTGTTAAGTGAAAATACGATTCAATCTCTGAAGCCAACTTCATTATTCAACATTGGTCATTCGGTGTTTGATATTAGATATTCGATATTAGAAGTTAGAAGTTAGAAGTTTGTTAAGTTGTTAAGTTGTTAAGTTGTTAAGTTGTTAAGTTGTTAAGTTGTTAAGTGAAAATACAATTCAATCTCAAAAGCCAACTTTATTATTCAACATTCGTCATTCGGTGTTCGATATTAGAAGTTTGTTAAGTTGTTAAGTTGTTAAGTGAAAATACGATTCAATCTCTGAAGCCAACTTCATTATTCAACATTCGTCATTCGATATTCAATGTTCGATGTTCGATGTTCGATGTTCGCTATTTTAGAAAATCAAAAATCTTCAATCGTCAATCGTTAATCGTTAATCGTTAATTCAAAAATAGTCACGACTGCGACTGAAACCACCCTCTACCCTCTACCCTCTACCCTCTCATTTCTCTCTTCTCTATCTTCTTTTCTCTTTTTTTCAAATAAATCAAAATTCACTTGCACGTCTGCAAAAAATGATTTTACTTTGTAATTCAAAGTACTTTAATATGGAATCTAAAAACTATCTTCAGGACATCAGCGACATCAAAAGCATGATGCACAAATCGTCACGGTTTTTGTCCCTGAGTGGACTTTCAGGAATCATGGCAGGCATTTACGCACTTATTGGGGCGTTTTTAGGATATCATATCATCTATGCAAACAATATCATAAGTGCAGACGGGTACAGAACCATAATACTTACTCAGAAACACATGATTGAGATTATTGTCGTAGCATTTGCTGTGGTACTCCTATCTCTCATTACAGGTATCGTTCTAAGTTATGCCAAAGCTAAAAAGCAAAATGAATCCCTTTGGGACGCGACTTCCAAACGTTTATTGATCAATTTCCTCATACCTTTGGCAACAGGCGGATTTTTTATAATGTTTTTATTGGAAAAGAACATCTTTGCCTTTGTGGCACCAATGACCTTGGTGTTTTACGGGCTCGCTTGCGTGAATGCCAGCAAATATACTTTGGGCTATATTCGTTATTTGGGCATTACGATGATTGTCATCGGACTTCTATCCGTTTACTTTCTGGGCTACGGTTTGTTCTTTTGGGCGCTGGGCTTTGGCGTTTGCCATATTGTTTACGGGACGATTATGCATTTTAAGTATGACCGAATTAGGAAATAGGAAGTAGGAAGTAGGAAGTAGGAAGTAGGAAGTAGGAAGTAGGAAGTAGGAAGTAGGAAAATTAAAAATCCAAAAGCAAAGCAGCAAATGCCAAAAACGGAAATATTGAAAAATTAAAAAAATATTAGCGTCCCGCCTGCCAGTCATGGTTCTGGACTCTAGAATTTGGAATCTTGAACTTTGAACTTTGAACTTTGAACCAAAAAACCTTAAACTCTCAGCATGAGCATCATCAATAACATCAATAAAGTCTTTGACCATCGCATTCGATTGGGCATCATGTCTGTGTTGATGGTCAATGAATATGCCGATTTCAACATGCTCAAGGAACTTTTGGCTGCGACCGATGGGAATTTGGCCAGCCATACCAAAGCTTTGGAAAAAGCAGACTACATTTGGGTGGAGAAACAATTTATAGGTAGAAAACCCAACACCCGCTACGCCACCACAACATTGGGAAGAGCAGAATTCAACAAACACATTGAAGCCCTTGAAAAATTAATCAATAATCAATAATGCATGATATAGAATCAAAGCCCTGCAAACCGGCAGGCGATGCGCTGAAGGAATCAAGAACCAAGACGCGCATCAACTCGCTGAGAGGCTGTAATAATTTATTGATAGAACTAAAAACTAGCTAAAACATGCAGACAGCATTAAGTATCAAACGAACAACATCTTGAACCCTTTACTCTCAAAAATCGGCATCCAATTTAATACACTTTTTTTTTATCATTTTACTTTGAATTTCAAAGTACTTTAAACTTTACACTATGAAACAAATTGTCATTCTTATCGCCGCTGTCCTATTCAGCCTTCTATTTTACGGGCAGTCCGTTGGGCTCAACCTTGCGTTATTTGCAGTGTTGGCGCTCGTGCTTCTGCTATTTTACAACCTCAAAAAATTTCGCGACAGAGGTGTTTTGCTCCACAGTGTTGCCTATCTGCTCAGTGCTGTTTTGGTATTTGTTCATCGTTCATCGCTATCTGTCATGGCCAATCTGCTCATGTTCGTGAGCTTGGTTGGCGCGGTTTCAGAATCCCAATCTTCCATTTACCTCAAATGGCTCAACGGACTTTACACAAGCATCGCCGGGTTTTTCCATAGAAATATCGACCGCCAAGAAGCCTCCAAAGCCTCAAATTGGAAACAGAAGGCAGACCTGCCTCAACTTGCCAAATTGATAGGTATTCCTATTGTGTTTATCATCTTATTTGTGCTGCTCTACCGACAGGGCAATCCCGTGTTTGAGGGGCTTATCGCCCGCATCAACTTCGATTTTATCAATTTGCAATGGTTGCTATTCACGCTCATGGGCTATTATCTCTTCAGCAACATCGCCCAACCTGTTTTAGTGGAGCCAGCAACTTCAGCCGATTTGAGCGTATCGAACAACCTCTTGGAAACTGCTAATTTTTCCGAAGCAAGCCTTAAAAAAGAACAGCAATTGGGCACGACTTTATTGGGACTTTTAAACCTGTTACTCCTTGTTTACATCCTAACCGACATCATTTCCATAAACGCGATGATTGTCTCAAAAGCTTCAGAACTCTCTATTCAAGTACACAATGGCATCAATACGCTCATTGCATCCATCATCATTGCGATTATCATCATCCTCTATTTTTTTAGAGGCAATCTCAATTTTTATGCTCACAATCGCATCCTTAAAAACCTCAGTTTTCTTTGGATTTCCCTCAATGTGGCGCTCATTGTATTGATCGCGATTAAAAACCAGAATTACATTGGCGCTTTTGGTTTGACCTATAAACGCATTGGGGTGTACGTTTATATTTTTATGACCTTGATCGGGCTGTTGACCACGTTTTTGAAAGTTCTCAACCTAAAAAATCTCGCCTTTTTATTTCGGAGCAATACACAAGTCGCTTTTATGACCCTATTGCTGCTGAGTGGAGTGAATTGGGACCGCAGGATAACCCAATACAACTTGACCCAGGCTCAGGATTTTGATATGGACTATCTTATAAAATTATCCAATCGAAACGCCATTTTACTTTATGACTTGAAGGATAGTGTTGCTATTTCTGAAACCCAAAAACGCGCCATCGAAAAAAAATACCAGTATTACATCCAGGAGTTGCAGCAACGCAACTGGCAGGAACTTAATTATGATAATTTTAGTTTAGACCTACTCAAAACCGAGTCAAATTCCGTTTTCAAATGAACCTATCAAGCAATCTGGGTAAATCTACGCTCTTGGCAAGTGCTGTGTTTTGGGGCATCTTGGGCAGCAAAGTGCTTCAAATAACCTTCATGCCTTTTGTACTGCTGTCTTTTATCCCGATATTCATTTGCGTCGCCAGCAGTGTCATTGTGAGTATTTGTCCTATTTTTTGGCTAACGGAACGTGAGTCTTTCAACAAGAAGCGCATTTTTAAGGCCTATTTCCCCTATTACGCTATTGTGGTCTTTGGGATTTGTGTGCTTGCCATCATCGATAACTCCTTCAGTATATTGGCAATTGCTTTTTTCAGTTCAGCATTTATTAGCACCTGCCAATCTTGGGTTTGGTTTGCAAAAGAAGAACAACCATGAAAGCCCTACGTGAACAATTCATTGAATGGCTGTTTAAGCATTCCCAAAATGGCTATACGGGTTTATTCAAGCATCACGCTTCGTGGGGAATTAGCAGAACCGATTTGTTGCGCTACCCTAAAGATTCCTTCGGAAGGCATCTTGGTTTATTTTTAGATAAGCACGATTTCGAGCTCATTGCCAAGGTAGAACGTCACGACGCTTACCACACGCTCACTGGTTTTGGCACGCAGGTAGCCGATGAAATTGCCTTGCAGTGGTTGTGTTTTGGTAACGGAAAACGCAGCCCCTACTTATATGGTGCCATTATTTTGGGCACTGTGATTTTACCCGACTATTGGGCCTATTATATCGCATCTTATAAATTGGGCAAAAACGCCAATCCATTTCATCAACTGGATTACAAAAAGCTGCTTCAGTTAAAACTGAAGGATTTGAGAGCTGCTTTTTTCTCAAAACGGCAACAAATTCAATTGACCCAACTTAAACATACAACCCATTCAGCAATTTTAAAATCAAATCAAACCCCGCGCATGGAAAACAGTACCTGATCGAAATCTTAAAGAATCCTGAAAACTGTAATTTCTGTCGCAATAATGCCTATATTTTATGGGTATTCAACTTTAAAACATTAATCGCCTGCAATACAGCTTATGAAAAAACTCAAACTTTTACTTTTGGCAGTGGTTTTCGTCCTATTGGGTGTGATAACGACCAATTATTGGGTGGCATTCAAAGCCAGTGGCCATGTGTATGATGATCTGGACTTGATCCCAACCAATAAAGTAGGGATGGTTTTGGGCACTTCAAAATATGTTTCTGGTGGCAATATCAATCTTTTTTACACATACCGCATTGAAGCCACCGTAAAATTGTATCAGGCTGGCAAAATAGAATTCGTTTTGATTAGCGGCGACAACGGCAGTAAATATTACGATGAGCCCAACACCTTCAAAAAGGATTTGATTGAAAAAGGCATCCCAGAAGCCAAGATCTTTCTCGATTTTGCTGGATTTAGAACTTTGGATTCTGTGGTTAGAGTCAAAGCGGTATTTGGTCAAGATGAAGTGACCATCATTTCACAGAAATTCCATAACCAGCGCGCCATCTACCTGGCTCAAAATTACAACATCAAGGCCGTTGGCTTTAATGCAAGGGATGTTAGTGGCAAAGGTGGTCTCAAAGTACAACTTCGCGAATATTTGGCGCGCGCAAAAGCATCCATCGATATTTTATTTGATGTGGAACCCAAATTTTTGGGGGAGAACGTAGAGATTGAATGACGATGAACTTGAACTTGAACTTGAAATTGAACTTGAAGATGAAATTGATGCCGATTGCCAGCAGAAGAACTTGAAAAAACAATGAAACTGAAATTCAATCCCTACTATTTCACTGCGACCTTGCTATTATTTGCTACGGAAGTGTGCCTTGCCTTATTTCTCAAAACAGGATTTATACGGCATTCGTTTGGCGATTATTTGGTGGTTGTTGTGCTGTATTGTTTTTTCCGAAGCTTTATGCAGCTGCGCCCAATGTATCTCGCCATTTTCGTTTTGATACTTGCTTTTACAGTGGAAGTTTCACAGCTTTTCAAGCTTTTGGACCTGCTGCAACTTAGACAAAATAAATTCGCAGCAATCGTTTCGGGAAGCACCTTTAGTGCATTGGATCTTATCGCCTATACTTTGGGCGTCCTAAGCATTTATTCAATAGACAGGAGTTACTGCAAAAAGCAGCTTCATTATAAAACCGACAAGACTTTAGCTGCGAAGCTTCGGAAAAATCAGCTCTAATTTAGATCAATTTAACTTCTCATGGAACCACTCAAAATTCTTATTTTCAACCGATTCAAAATCCTCTCCATACTCTTTGCTGCGATGGCATTGAGCATGCTATTGCTTATGATTCGCATGAAACTCAATCAATCGTTCCATTTCTTGTTTTTGGTTTGGAATCTATTTTTGGCACTCATTCCCTTTGCAATCACCACGGCCTTGGCCAGCGGCAAAAAACCGTATAAACTTTACTTTTTAGTGGTGTTTTTGGTTTAGTTGCTATTTTTACCCAATGCACCTTACATCGTTACCGATTTACTGCACCTTCAAAACAGTGATCGGTATTTGATGTGGTTGGATGTGCTTGTGATCTTATCATTCGCAACCAATGGGCTGGCACTATACTTTTTATCACTTTATGATATGGAACAATCCCTAAAACGCTTCTTCAATCCTAAATTCACTAAAGTCATTCTGGTTTTCATCATTCTCCTCACTGCTTTCGGCATTTATTTAGGTAGGTTCTTGCGCTATAACTCATGGGAAATCTTGAATCATCCCTTCGATATACTTTTGGATGTTGGTCATATCCTGTTTCAGCCCAATATCGAAGCATGGATGTTTACCTTGACTTTCGCTTCTTTTTTGGCAATGCTGTATTGGACGCTAAAAACCTTTACCATAAGCGAGGATTCCAACGAAAAAGACTAAGGCTTAATATTTCTAGAAAGCGCTGTTATTCACCCTTTCATTAAGCAGTTTTTATCTAAAAGTTGTATTCACTTTTCAGCAATAAGTCTATCCTAAAAATCGGTACGGGAAAAACCCGTAAGGTAAATTCAAATCATTCGAGGAAAACAGCGATTTCTATATAGATTTCAATTGAAAATTTATCTTACCTTTAAGTGGTCTGTAATTCAATATCATATGAAAAATTTATTCATTTCTTCGCTACTTATTTTGAGCCTAATTTTAAATGGTTTTAGCCAAAATAATCCCTCTACGACTATTATCTGGGATACTTGGGGTGTACCACACATAAAATCGGACAATTTGGAAGATTTGTTTTTTGCACAAGGTTGGGCAGAAATGCATAATCATGCAAATCACATCATAGAGCTTTTCGGCGTTTCTAGAGGACGAGGAGCAGAGTATTGGGGCAAGGACAAGTTGATGGATGACATGTTGATTCATACATTGGGCTTTTCGGAATTGGCCGATACGTGGGAAAAAACCCAAGACCCCACTACCAAAAAAATCTACGATTCCTTCGTGCGAGGGCTCAATGCCTACGCAGATGCGCACCCAGAGGCAATTGAGGAGGCAAATAAAAAATTACTTCCCCTTACATCCAAAGATGCCAAGATGCATAGCATGTACATCGTTTTCACAAGATTTATAGGGGGTGGAGATTTGGGTCGTGTTCAAGAATGGCCAGACATGGGATCAAACGCTTATGCCATAGGCCCATCCAAGTCAGCCTCTGGCAATGCAATGTTGGTACAAAACCCTCATCTACCATGGTTTGGGGAATTTTTGTTCTTTGAAACTCATTTCAATTTAAATGGAAAGAATATGTACGGCGCCAATCTTGTGGGATTGCCGGGCATTGCGATCGGATTTAATGACCATCTTGGTTGGAGCCATACAGACAATACCATTGATAATGCCGATACCTATGAATTAGATTTGAAAGATGGTGGCTATTTGATTGATGGTGAAAGAAATGATTTTGAAGTGTCAAGCAAGACCATTAAGATCAAACAAGAAGATGGGACATTGATCGAACAGGACATCCCTATTATGAAAACAAGATATGGACCTGTGGTTAAGAAATCGGAAGACAAGGTGTTGGCCATAAGAATGGTGGGAATGGACAGACCGGATATGGCCTTACAATGGTGGAAAATGATCAATGCTGCAACTTTTGATGAATTTGAAACAGCCCTTAAAATGGCTCAGATTCCTTTTTGGAATGTGATGTACGCAGATGATGCGGGCAATATATTCTATCTTTTTAACGGGCTGGTTCCTAAACGGAGTTCTGGAGATTGGAAGTATTGGAACCGATTTATCCCTGGCGGAAAGTCCGCCGATCTGTGGACCGAAGTCCACTCCTATTCTGACTTACCAAAAGTGAAGAATCCAGAGACGGGATGGTTACAAAATTCGAATGATCCTCCATGGACCAGCACGCTACCAATGATTCTAAAACCAAGTGATTTTCCGTCTTATATGGCGCCCATTTATATGTCTTATAGATCGCAAAGGGCTGCCAGAATGCTGATGGAGGACAACTCCATAACCTTTGATGAATTGGTTGATTATAAGCTTTCCACTCATTTGGAATTTGCTGACAGAATTCTTGACGATTTGCAAATTGCCGTTGAAAACTCTAATTCAGATAGAGCCAAAGTGGCCATGAAGGTATTGAATGCTTGGGACAGGGAGGCAGATAATGATAGTCGAGGAACCTTGCTTTTTTATAATTGGGCAAGAAAATTTAATTTAAGGAAAGACGGCAATTATGCTCAAGCTTGGAGTTTTGATTCTCCAGGCACCACACCAGATGGTATTTCCGACCCAAAAAACGCTGTCTCATCATTAGAAAATGCAGCGAACGAAATTGAAGCTGGATTTGGCAAACTCGATGTTGCGTGGGGCGATTATTACCGCATCACATATGGAGATAAGGATTTACCAGCAAATGGAATGGATGGTGCCCTAGGAACCTTTAGAGTAGCTTGGCCAGGGCGTGTTGATGCTACACATGCATATGTAGGGGGCGGGGATTCTTGGGTAGGCGTCATTGAATTTGGCGAAACACCTAGAGCAAAAGTCTTACTAAGTTATGGTAATGCAACCCAAAAAGACTCTCCACACTTTGGTGATCAACTAGAACTTTTCTCCAAAAAAGAATTGAGGGAGGCATGGTTTACAGATTCAGAAATTGAAGCTAACACAAATTATGTAGAAGTCTTGACAGGTAATACGTTTGTTAAGGAATAACACATCCAGTGGCTATATGCAAAGACCTAGACATTGATCATTTTACTACTCCTTCCCATCCACAAAGTTCTGCAAATATTTGAAACGCTTGGTCAGTTTGCCATTTTTGGTGATTCTGGCGCGTTTTAAAATGCCATCATTATCCTTATTGAAAAATGCGGGAAGCACTTCATCCACAAACGAATCTCCAAAACCTTCACTGGCGTCCTTAGGCAACTCGCAAGGCAAATTATCCACTGCCATGACGGTAATGGCATTTTTCGCATCAAAAGGCACTTCTTTTTCACTTTGAGGATCATAACCGTAAAAAGGAGCTGCAATGGTTGAGGCTCTAATGGTGCTGGCTACCGGGCCATCGATATCGCAGGAAATATCGGCAATGAGATTGATTTTGAAATCGGGGTGTTTGGCATCATCCCGTGTAAAAAGATAGGGAGCCGCATTGCCAAAAAAGTGACCAGCAATAAAAAAATCACTAACCTTGGCATAAGGCATAAAGTTACTTTCGTAGCCTGTAGGATCGGCGTAGAATTCGTACTTATCACCCACGGTTCCATCCTTACGTTTGTTGTATTCCATCACATCGACCATGCAATACACAGGTTCAGTAAATTCTGAAGTGAGATATAGGGCATCATTCACTTCAATAATATTTAGGTAGTCGAGGATTTCCTTGGCACCGTGCGCCACTTTGCCGGTGCCAGAAAGTAGGATTTTCAAGTTGGGCAGCTTTATTTTATCGAGTTCCTGCTTTAGCGCATTCAAATCGGCCAGCGTTTCCACTTTAGGCAGTGTGAACAAACCATCACGCAGTCCCAAAGCCCGAAACCCGTTGTAAGCGCCTACCAAACCGGCATAGCGACCGAAGCCTATGAGTCTGGCATTGTTTTTAGCAACAATGGTCTCATGGTCGTACAATTCGATATTCTTTTCTAAAATGGCTTTTAGCAGCGCTCGATTATAGGGTTGTTTTTTAATGGTATGTGAAAAGAAAAAATATGTTTTATTTGGAACAAGCGCCTCAATGGGCACTTCTTTCACACCAATCATTACATCACAATCTGAAACATCCTCAAGCACCTCAAACCCCTTTTCCTCATAGGCAGCATCAGGAAACACGCGAATATTGGAAGCCTCGACCTGAAACACCGCATTTGGGAATTGCAACTGGGCCTCTGCCAATTTTTCAGGAGAAAATACGACACGACGGTCGGGTGGGTTCTTACGTTCTTTGATGATGGCGAATTTCATTTTACGGGGTTTTGGCCACGAATTCACGAATCTCTAACCTTTTACAGAAGACTATTTAATGAAAACGGAGCTAATTTTTTACGAAAATAAGCTGAATAAAACGGATTTACAAGCTAAATTTTTTAGCCCCAAAAAATCAGTCGGCAGGTTTTACCTCGCTTTCACTCTTGAGCACATAATCGCCATCTTCCTGTTGGATGTAGAGTGCTTTATCGTTTTTTTCGCCATTTCTGGTGACCTCGGTGCCCTTGATGGTTTTGGTCACTTTTTCAGTATAGGTTTGCTGAACTTTGCCTTTGGCTGTGCCACTGCCCCATTTCCAGGTGACTTCTGTTCCTTTTTTTATCATATATCGTGAAGTTGTTTGTTGTGAAGTTGTTGAGTTGCTTGTTGTTCAATTGTTCGTGGGTTGTAGTTCGCTATCATAATACATATTGAGACTGAGACTGCCTAAATTTACCTTTAATTACTGAAAAAACGTTCTTAATGAAAATATAAAATCATCTCGGGATGGCTTTTGCGCTGTTCTTTTTAGTAGATTTGTTGTTCTTGTTATTTGAAATATGATGTTTTGAGGATTTGCGTTAGGGATTGAGCAATTTGTTTGAGCTCTTTTTTTGATATTTCATCAAAAAAAAGCGAGTTGCGAAAGCCCGACCTCCCGATAGTTATCGGGATTGGTAACGCCCAAAGAATGAACATTATCTTTCAAATCATAAGGTTTCTGCAATCGCAGGAATATGGGGTCGACTGGTTTTGACAGCGAGACTCATTGGATGGTAAGCACGTCGTGTAATGACTTTGAGACACGTAAAAGGCTAGGTCAACTTTTTAATCGGCGAGAATAACTACGCTTTAGCTGCATAATCTGAATTACAGTAAGATTAAGCTAGTTCCTACTAGGTAGGAAAGCTAAATGTCTCCGGAAAGCCTTGGTTAATGGCGTTCTATTTGAGGCATCGAAAAAATTGACTAAGGCAGCATAGCGCTTCGATGTGCTGTCGAGATCAAGGAGCTAAGTTGCAGGTAGGTTGTCTTTTGCCAGCCTGCAATCGAAAACCCAATGAAAGACTAAACGTGAAGAAAGCTCTTCAATAGCTTGTTTGGACGAGGGTTCGAATCCCTCCGACTCCACTGAATGACTATTAATTGACAACAAAAACCCTGTAAACACATGATTTACAGGGTTTTTCATTTTTATTGAGATTATTTGATAGCAAGTAATAGGAGATTAAAAGACACCTATTCGACACCTATTTTTGAAACCAAAAATGGGTGTCGATTTAGCTGTAATTATTTGATTTTATGTTAAATATAAAATTGCGTTCGATGGTTTTACCCAACTTTATCAGGTATTAATCGACACCTATTTTATGAAAAACACATTCTCAACTCTTTTTTACCTCAAAGATGAGCGTAAAGATAAAAATGGAAAAGCTGGCCTATATCTAAGGATTACAGCAAATGGCAGACGTACAACTATCAGTATGCACAGAAAGATTGACCCCGAAAAATGGGATTCACGAATGAATAAGTTAAGAGGAAAAGGTACTGAAGTAGGTGAGATTAGCAATTTGATGACCAATGTTAGGCATAAGGTTTATCGCATTCAGAACAAACTTTTTGATAAAGGTGATCCTTTTACAGCACAAGATATTAAAGACCTGTACATCGGCAAAAAGGACAAACCGAAAATGCTGCTTGAGATATTTAACGAGCACAATAAGCAGATGAAAAAACTTATCGATATTGAGTTCGCACTCGGTACTTACAAGCGGTATTTTACCACCAGAAATCATATTTCGGAGTACCTCAAAACATCTTATAATATGCAGGACATTCCTATAAGAGATGTGAATCTCAAGTTTATTCGCGGTTTTGAGTATTTCCTGAAAGAAATCAAAGTTTGCAATCACAACTCTGCACTTAAGTATGTCAATAATTTCAAAAAGATCATCCGTATTGCAGTGGGCAATGAGTGGATTACCAAAGATCCGTTTTACAATTATAAAATCAAATTTAAAACAGTAGAACGAGACTATCTCTCACAAGAGGAGATAGACGAACTAATCAATAAAGAAATCAAGGGATCACGCCTTTCTGTCGTGAGGGACATGTTTGTGTTTTGTTGTTATACAGGGCTTTCCTATATCGACATCCAAAAGCTAACTGATAATAACATCGTGATGGAAATTGATGGGGCACTCCGTATCCAAGCTAACAGGACCAAGACCAAATCGAAATTGGGTATTCCCCTACTTCCACCAGCGCTAGCTATTCTGGAAAAATATAAAAAGCACCCTAAAGTCATCAATGGCGACTGTTTGATACCCGTATTAAGTAATCAGAAATCCAATGCCTATCTTAAAGAAATCGCAGAAGTTTGTGGTATTAAGAAAAACCTAACCACTCATTTGGCGCGACACACCTTCGCAACTACAGTCACGCTCTCAAATGGCGTGCCTATAGAAACCGTTGGGAAGTTGTTAGGACATAAAAACTTACGTACCACACAACATTATGCCAAGATTATCGATAGAAAGGTTAATGAAGATATGAAGATTTTACAGAAAAAAATGGCAACTGAAAAGAAAAATAATAAGGATCTAACACAAAAAAATTAGGTTATGCCGTCGATTAAATTTAAACCTGTTTGATTAGTTTTAATATCGTTTTATATTAAAATCACAGTCCCAAATATGGACTAGTATTGAACAAATACCATCCCATTATAGGACATGTTATGGGACACTACCGTCCCAAATATGGACTAGTACTGTACCACTACCATCCCATGAGTGGACAAGCACTGGTATCTATTAATAAACAATACCAAACAAAAGAAACATTACTAAAAAAAAGGGCAGGCCTGTTTTTCATTTTTTTATTTTTATTTAAATCTTCTTATGACTTGAACACAAACTCATATATCTATTTTAAGGCACTTCAGAGATTCCTCACAGAACTTTTACAGGTTTAATTGATAAGTTTGTTTCGGTCGAATTATTAAGTATTAAAAATGCTTAAAAACCCGCAAAGGACCAAGTACAACGGCTATCATAGCAATTGATACATTTTGTTTTCATTTGATGTTTTGATCACAATCTCTCAAATTTAGCTATGGCCTGAGTTTGCTCTATGGTCTTGATAATTGTTATGATCGTATACATTTGTTTCCTTAAATTGGTTCTAATTGGTCTTTCTGGTGGCCCCACTCCTTCTTTTATGGATATATCTTTTTATTCGAAAAAAATCGATAATTGAATCCATCGATTCCGTACGTATCTTGAAATATTTCAAAAAAATTCCTGAAACGTTTTGCAGCTCCCTTTTTAAATCTAATTCCGGTAAACAAGTCCATAGTTTTGCTAATTTGTCGCAAATCCATCCGTAAAGTTGGGCGTTTCAAGGGCATTTGTCGCAAATGGCTGAAACACAAAAAACTGTAAATTTTTCAAGTAATTGATTGTCAGTATTTTATAAAAGAAAAGGAATACTCAACATCGCGCAGCGTGTTACCCTCTTGCTATTCCTTTTCGTTCCGCCCAGCGGAACAAAAATTTCATACAATCTGCTTAAAAGCACATTGCCATTTTCAAAGAACCGAATTTCCCGTATCTATTTAAAAGAAGTTCACTCTCATCAACAAAAACCGAAAAATGAATAACGTTATTTTACTTTAAACACTAAAATTCATCAAATTGAGAACATTTATTTTTTTCATTGATATACTTATTATATCCTGAGCGTTTTCCTTTTCCGAAAAATAAAAAAGTGAAAACAAATGCTCATTTAAACTTGTCTTGCATCCTGGAATCGAAGAATGGGTCGCTCAACTCTATTGATTTACTTCCCATAGCGCCATCGCTGTTACCTTTCCGATATCGTCATCCTATGATTTGAAATTAGGAAAGGACTTACAAAAGGGAGTGGGCGACCGGTTATGCAGTCCACTAATTTTAAATCATAGATATTTACGGAGGAAAGTTAATGGTGGTACGGGATGAGAACAGTTGTCAAGTGGTGTTTTATGACTTTCAAATCTTATCAGAAATCGGAATCTAGCAGATTTAATATTCATCAAATGATGATCGTGATCATTTTAAAGTCGATAAGAAGCTTTAGGAGACTCCTACCCTCAAAATCATCTACGTACCCTTATAATAAAATAGGTTTTAGAACAATTAGGCAATTGTTTTTAAATTCATCTAATGCATAAGCAAAGTTTATATTCTGCATTCTTATTGATTTCAATGTGATTGGACAAAACCATTCGTCTAGACACATAACCACTCAAGCTCAAGGTCTAAGAGGATTTTAAGTTCTTGTACAATTAAATCTAAAGTTATTTGCTGTTCTTATTCTGAAAATACTTGCTAAACACCAAAAACAATACACCGCAAAGCAACCAAGAAGGAAGCGTAACAAAAGATAAAAAGACATCAAATTGAATTGATATAAAGTAAAATAAGCCAAAGCTAATTGCCCAAGCGAATATCACTGCTTTGTTGAATTTGATGTTTGCTACTTCGGCATAATTTTTAATGATTCCATATTTTTTGTGGAAGAAATGCTCAAAAACAATTATAGCACCAAAAGGAGCTAATATGAATCCGTAAAGTGCGACAAAGCCTAAAAGCTGCATTGCAAAGGCAGGAAATAATCCTGCAATAGTTGCAATGGAACCTGCGAGAATCGTCACCCAAAAGGTTGATGCCTTAGGAATGATGGCCTGAAACGCCAATCCTGCTCTATAGATTGTAGGATTAGCCGTTGTCCAACCGGCTAAAACCACCGCTATGATCCCGAATACACCTATGGCATTATTTGCCAAAGGCCCTGGAGCCACCGGAGGCGCTTCGCCATTTGCTAAAAAGTTTAAAGCTTCTGGTGACTTCAAATAAACAGCATACAATAAAGCAGCAGCTATCCAAGCCATGTAATGGCCAACATACATTCCCGCAGCTGTGGTCCATCCCGAACTTGCTTTTTTGGCAAAACGAAATACCGATAAATCGGACATCCCAACGTGCATTGCTGCATTGGCAAACCAAGACCAAATAACCACGTGCCAAAATGTGAACTTTATCTGTCCAGGAAATGGTTCTGAACCTTCTCCCCAGATATTCCAAAAATCGGAAAAACTGGCAACGCCCAATTGATTCAAAGCAACAATCCCACAGGCTAAGAAGGCCAGTACAATTGCAGGCGACATCCAGTTGGCTGCTTTAGAAACCGTATCGTACCCTCTTGAAGCAATCAAAGAAATAACGGCACCAATAACAATCACAATGATTTCCCAAGTGGCGCCGTTAGGCATAGTATCTGTAAGTTTTGGCATTTCCATGTCAAATGGAATTCCTACAGCGGTTGCAGAAACCGTAATCATCGCACCTGCCAAAAAACAGAACAAAACCCCATTTGCGAGGTTATAAAACGTGACTAATTTTTTGCCGCATATTTTTTCCAGTTGAAAATACAAGGTCAGTTTATTTTTGATGGCAATTTCAGCAGTTAAAAAACGCCAGCTTAATACAGCCAATAAATTTCCCAGAAGCAATCCTATTATTAAATCGAACGCACTTACACCGGCCGTTAAAAACAAAGGACCAATCATAAACTCTGTTCCAGCAGCATGTTCTCCGGCGTACATACCCAAAAAACTTTTCCAGCTTTTCAATTTTGACTGGGGAACAGGAATTCTTTCGAATTCACCACCTGCGATTTCTTCGATTTCTTCCTCAATATTGTATTGGCTCATTATGTTCTTTATTTGGTTATTAAATGATTTGGGAAATCTTCTACTCGTTCACAACACAATTGATCCATTACTTGTTGCAGTTGTGTCTTAATAATAGAAATGGTGTGGTCTCCACCTTTGGCTCCTAGAGCCGCAACGCCATACATAAAACTACGACCCATAAATGTAAACTTAGCACCACTGGCCATGGCTCTGGCAATGTCTGGTCCTGAACGCAAACCACTGTCCATCATAACCTCTATTTGGTCGCCGTATTTTTTTGCAATTCGTTCTAATGGCCTGATGCTAGATTCACCGGCATCTAATTGCCGGCCACCATGATTGGAGACAATTACGCCATCAATCCCTAATCTAATGGCTTCTTCCACGTCAACCTCATTGGCGACTCCTTTGAGCACTAGCTTCCCTTTCCACATATCGCGAATAGGCTTTATCTTGTCGGCATTTAACCGACCAGAAAACGTCTGGTCCATGAATTTACCCAACTGTTTCAAATCTAACCCCTTGGGCATATAAGGCAATAAATTTGCAAAACCTGGCTGACCGTGCTTTAAGGTCTGTATTGCCCAATTTGGTTTCCCCATGACTTGCAAAATGTTGCTCAAAGACATTTTTGGAGGCATAGCCAAGCCGTTTCTAATGTCTCTTGGGCGATAGCCGAAGGATGGCACATCGCACAAAATAACCAATACAGGACATTGTGCTGCTGCCGCCCTATTAATAATATCATCTCGCAATCTGTCTTCTGTAGGATGATACAGTTGAAACCAGGCCTTGCCTTCAGTAAGTTCACTGGCGCGCTCAATATTGGTTGTTGTGACGGTACTTAAAATAAAAGGAATATTGTGTTCAAAAGCCGATTTTGCCAGTATTTCTGCTGCATTTGGCCAAATCAATCCTTGCAATCCCACAGGTGCAACCCCAACAGGCGCATCATATTCAATACCGAACAACTTCGTTTTCATACTTGATCCATGATGACTTCTCAAATAATTCGGCTTTAATTGTACGTCTCTTAATTCCGAAGTGTTTCGCACAATATTGACATCGTCATTACAGCCACCATCTAAATATTCAAAGGCGAATCTTGGGATGCGTTGCATGGCTCTGTTTCTTAAGTCGTCTATGGAAGGGTATTTTGTGTTAAAATCTAATGCCATTTTTTTCTTTTATTTTACGATGAAGGGAACGTGTTTTTTGAGCGAATAATTATTCTTTAAGAATTTGGAATTCAATTTGGAATCAGAAATAGCGATGGCTGCTCCAAGAGCGGAGCCTAAGGAAGAGTCTGTAGTTCTCAATTTCTTATCTCTAAAATAATGCGAGAGCAATTTGATGTACACTTCATTATCACTAAAACCACCATCTACATAAAGCCGTTTTATCTCATCGTCTCCAATGACTTTTTTAATACTTTTAATTTGCAAAAGCACTAATTCTGTCATTAATTGATGGTAAGCATGTTCAAATTCGTCAAATGGAATTTTGGTTTCTGAAGGCATATCTGGATCTGTGATACTTTCCCATTTGAAATAATGCTGAAAGTCCTTTATGATTTCAAAATAGGTATCATAATCAAATTTTATGGAGCGATGGTAGTCCTCACTCACATCAAAATGCTTGTCAAGTTTCTGTACTTGGATTTTATATTCATTGCCTAAAAACAAACGGGTTGCTTTTACGGGTTTTCCATTGATACGCATATAATTTATGGCTTCCTTATCTTCTAGGTCCTTGGATATGGCATCGTCATCAAACGGATTGAAAGCAATGCTCCAAGTACCCGTAGAAACCAATACAAATTTCTTTTTGACGCTTCTTACATAAGACAGCAATGCTGCAGAACTATCATGAATGCCAACGCCTATTTTAATGCGTTTGCCATTGTAATTCATATTCACGCTGGTTTCCGTAGATACAATGGGCGGTAAAATTTTATGGATGCCTTCTTCATAAACCCAGTCGTAATAGTCCTTAATTTCGTAATTCCAAAGTCCTGTATGGCATCCAATACTTGTGTATTCACTTAAAGGGATTCCAATAAACACATAACTCAAATATTGTGGTAAATGCAATGAATACTTGATATTCTTGTAAATTTCAGGTTTGCCGTGTTTGATCCAATACAATTGCAGACCGGAATTCAACAAACTCAAATCTGCACACCCTGTTGTGTTGAGAAATTCTTCCCTTGGACCATATTTTTCTAAAAATCCATCAATGATATGTTGATCAATTTGTTTGGTGTAATTGTAGAGTGGGGTTAACGGATTTCCGTTTTCATCCAAATGAACAAAACTGGCGCCATAGGTAGAAAAGTTGATGGCTTTAATTTCATAGGCCTCGGTTGCAAGAATTCTATTAAACACCTGCTTTAACCATTTTTGTAAGGAAGCAAGATCTTCTGTTGGATATCCGTCTTCATCAGATATTTCGTCAAATTTTATATATTCTTTATGAACCTGTTGATAGGCTTCATCAAAAAGAAAGAATTTTTTATTTGTTTTTCCGATATCGAAAACTGCTGTTACTTTTTGTTTCATCTTTAAGAATTCTTACAGACCTGTAGCAACATTATGCTTGCCTCTTTCTTTTATCAATTCATTTCTAACATTCAATTTACGATAGGATTGTATTGGGCTCAAAGCCCCTCCACTTGCTAATCTTGCACTTTCTAAAAGAGGTCTTACATCTGTTCTAAAGGCATCTTGTAAAATTTCTTGGCACTTGACCACATCATTGTTAAGTTGCGCATTTTTCAACTCCGTTTGATCAATGAGCAAGGCTTTGGCGTAAGCTTCTTGAATGGCTTCCAGTGATTGAATCAAATCCTCAAGCGGATCTTTGATATTGTGGCTGGCATCAATCATCCAGGCCAAATCTGGATTTTGCGGATTGTTCTGCATGCCATAGACCAACTCATTGAAAATTAAAAATAACGCATAAGGCTTGATACTACCTACAGTTACATCGTCATCGCCATATTTACTATCGTTGAAATGAAATCCTCCTAATTTTCCTTTTAGCATCAAAACCGAAACTATTTGTTCAATATTGCTGTTGGGTAAATGATGGCCCAAATCAACCAAAGAGTAGGCTTTTTCTCCACAAGCATTGGCCAACATAAACGAGGTGCCCCAATCTTGTATGACAGTACTGTAGAAATTAGGTTCGTAAGGTTTGTATTCAATCAGCAATTTCCAATCATCAGGAAGTCCTTGATAAATTTTCTTGAGACTGTCTTCTGTGTGGCTCAATGCCGTTTGAAAATTATTCTGTCCAGGAAAACTAGACCCATCAGCCAACCAAACCGTGAGGCTTTTGGATCCTAATTGGTTGCCTATTTTAAGTTGCCAAAACTACAAGCTGAACTGGCCACTGTAAAGAGGGAACCTGTCAGAACAAAAGAACCACTCTTGCATCGCCGATGTCCTGTCTGTAAAAAAGGGAGATTGCATACGATACTATTGTTCAACGATCGTGGGCCTCCAGAGAATTGGCGGGTTTTACTGAAAGACAGGAAATTGAATGGGAGCAACTGAAAATTATTCTGCACATGCGGACTGGCTCTACTATGCCTTAACTTTAAAATTAAACGATGAAAACCAGCTATTGAAAATTTAAACCACTAAAAAGCACTCATGGCGTTAGAAAATAATTGAGCTTCATACCTTCTGACCTTGTCAATAACAGCGCAAACTCCAGCCATCCTTCTTTAAATTCATCGTTTTACCCATAGACGGCAAATCAACCGGATTCGTCAACACAGTATTCAGCTCTGGCCTATCGGCGAGCCGAATACTTAGTTATTAGCTGTAGTGTTTTATTCTTATTTATATTTTTTTTTCGATTTTTCAATCCCATTCTCATAGATTATTTCTTCCTTGAGATTTCCTTCATCATCATAAGTTTTAGTAACTCCGTGCTCTTTTCCTTCCGACATTTCTTGATATAAAGTCAGTCTATCATTACTGTAAGAATATTGTTTTCCGTGACGCTTGTGATTTTTATACTCTTGTTCGTTTCTGTCAGTTACTCCATCAAAAATTGAGTATTCATTAATATAAAGACCTGTTCCATCTTTCATTATTTGACTTCCATCTTCTTTCCAGCAATTTTGCACAAAAAACTCTTTGTTTATAAATTCAGTTTCACTTTTCATTTGACCATTAGGATAATATTGTATCCATTTACCATCTCTATCATTCTGGGGAACATAAATTTCAGTCGATTTTAGATTTCCGTTTTCATAATAATGAGAGTGTAAGTTTCCTTTTGGGTTTTGAGATTTTGTTATTGAAAATTTATTGCTCCCATTTTCATAATATTCTGTTCTCTTGCCTGTTTGCTCTCCATTTAAATAATGGATTTCGTCTTTCAGTTGTCCATTTTCGAAGTAACTTCTAAAAGTGCCTGATATAGTTCCATTTTCAAGTGGAATAATTTCCTTAATACTTTTATTTGGGTGGTAAGTTTTAAGCTCACCCGAATAGTTTAGGTCAAAT
Source organism: Subsaximicrobium wynnwilliamsii (assembly GCF_007997225.1). Lineage (GTDB taxonomy): Bacteria > Bacteroidota > Bacteroidia > Flavobacteriales > Flavobacteriaceae > Psychroserpens > Psychroserpens wynnwilliamsii. The sequence goes on along the minus strand of NZ_VORM01000021.1, from coordinate 1,413 downwards.
TCATTTCCATCTTCATCACGGCAAATTTCATTTGAATTGTTACGAATATATTTCTCAATGATTTTCATAGTCTGCTCATTGAGTTCATAATATTCATCATCTAATTCATCAAAATCTTCTATTTCTTTATATAGATTGCTAAAAGCTTGTAATCCACCTTTTCTTGCGTCTTTAATTTTTTTGTTTTCCTTGAGGTAGAGTTCGTAAGACCTGTTTACAAGTTCTGCCATTTTATCGTCACCAATATGTTTTAATCCTTTTATGATTGTCGGTACATACTTTCCATAGTCATTGTAATAAAATTGCGTAAATCCACCATTATTAACTTGTGCATCTACATACCACCAATAATAGAGTGCTTTTTGTCCATAAGACAATGTTTTTCCTTTTTTTAATTCACCTTTTCTATCCTTTATATACTCAGAAATCGGTTCGAGAACATACCAACCAAAGTCAAATCCAGTCAATTTGAAAAACTCTCCTTTGTCCAAGCTTGGTCTAAAGTGTTTAGATTGGTCAAATTCCCAATATGGGTCATTTTGCAGTTAATTTTGTCCGAAAAGATTAAATATGTTCATTGTCAATATGATTAAAAATAGATTTCTCAAATTTTCGGTTTTCGCATTACAGCTAACGTCAGTCCGTCTAATAACCTGCCTTGATTTTTGTTAGTAGAAACAAATTACAGATTTTGTTTTAAACCGCGAGTGCCATTTTAATTTTCCTATTGTGATTGGCAAATGTTGCTATACAGGCTAAAAATAGGTTTATGGCGGTTTCTAGTGTCTCAATCATGTCAAAGCCCGTCGTATTGTCTTGTTTTATTATGTTCCAAATTCTCGTGAGATTATATGCTATAAAGATAAAGCCAACATCTGCGCTAGCTCGTAGTTTGGTTTGTTTGGTGATTATATGGTCACAGCCCCATTGTCTTTTCATTGTGCCATAAGGATGTTCCACAATTGCTTGCCGTCTTTTATAAGCTTGGGGATTTTCTAGGACCCGTTTGGCATTCTGTTCTATATATTGGGTGAACTCACTTCGTTGAATGACCTTTCCATTTATTTTGGAAGTAGTGCACAGCGCCCTTGCCGGGCAATTCTTGCACTTATTTGTCTTATACTGCTTGAAGCGGTAATTACGCCCTTTGTATGTGCTTCCGTTGCTCTTCAGTGGATTTCCCTGCGGACAGGTATATGTGTCGTTTTGCTCATTATACACAAAATGTTCGGAGTTGTATTCTGGATCTGGAGCTTGTGAGGCCCTGCCAATTCCCGGGATGGCGACAAGTGTGTCAATTCTCAGGTCGAAAGCTGTTTTCAATTCGCTTCCCGTATGGTATCCCTTATCAAATAGTGCTGTGTGATTGTTTGTTCTTAAAATGGTTTTGGAGCGCCTTAGCATCTGCCCCAT
>NZ_VORM01000020.1 GCF_007997225.1 Subsaximicrobium wynnwilliamsii | reverse complement strand
CACTTCAAGCCTTTGGAGATCTTTGTGGATTAGCTGCGCTGTTCCAGAATTGACCCGCTCCTGCAATTACAATCCCGAAGCGTAGCCGCTTCTGGGATTTTTACGTTCAATTGGCACTTCAAGCCTTTGGAGATCTTAGTGGATTAGCTGCGCTGTTCCAGAATTGACCCGCTCCTGCAATTACAATCCCGAAGCGTAGCCGCTTCTGGGATTTTTACGTTCAATTGGCACTTCAAGCCTTGGCCGATCTTTGTGGATTAGCTGCGCTGTTCCAGAATTGACCCGCTCCTGCAATTACAGTCCCGAAGCGTACACGCTTCTGGTATTTTTATGTTCAAATGGCACTTCAAGCCTTTGGAGATCTTAGTGGATTAGCTGCGCTGTTCCAGAATTGACCCGCTCCTGCAATTACAGTCCCGAAGCGTAGCCGCTTCTGGTATTTTTATGTTCAATTGGCACTTCAAGCCTTTGGCTTGGTGCCATTTGAACATAAAAATCCCGATTTGCAAAAGCAAATCGGGACTGTGAGTGATGTGGGCCATACTGGATTCGAACCAGTGACTTCCACGTTGTCGACGTGACACTCTGAACCAACTGAGTTAATGGCCCTTTTAAGGAAGGTCAAATTTAAGTGTAATTGAACAGAATATCAAAATTTGACAACAAATTTAATGCAAGTATTTCATTAACTTTAAAGCTAAGGACAATCATAGGTCTTAAAGTCTGGATTAAACCAAAGAAAAACATCACACATCATGGTAGATAAAGCATACATCTTTCGATTTTTAAGGGATTTGGGAAACAACAATTCAAAAGAATGGATGGACGACAATAGAGCAGGTTACCACACCATGAAAGAGCGCTGGCTCGAGGAAATTGACCTTATCCTGAAAAGACTCGCTCAATACGATACGCACTACGAAACTGTAAACCCTAAAAAAACCATTAGCAGAATCAATAACAACCGAAGATTTCATCCCGAAAAACCAACCTACAAGCAAAATCTAACTTGCTCGCCTGCCGGAAAAAAAGAAAAAGGGAAATCAACCTTTTTTATTTCCATAGGCCCAGATCAATCTTTTATTGGTGGCGGATTATATCATCCCTCAAAGGAACATCTGGAAAAAATTAGAGCTGCCATTGACTATAATGGGGATACGCTCAAAACCATTCTCAATGAAAAGCAATTCAAATCCTTTTATGGCGGCCTCAACACCTACGATGACAAATTGGTGACTTCGCCACAGAACTACGATAAGAATCATGCGCATATCGACCTCATCAACCATAAAAGCTTTACAGCAACAATAGATTTAACTGAAGCTCAAGTGACCAGCGCCCATTTTGTGGATTTGGTGGAAGAAGCCTTTTTAAAGTACAAACCTCTGGATGACTATCTAGTAAAGGCAATTACAATGGATAGCTAAAAAATGAAATTGCAGATCCTTGGAAAACCGCTGCTGCAAGCCTGCCTGCCGAAGGATAGGCCTAATACCGAACGCTCTGGCGATTCTTGAATTTTTTGTTTTTTCCGAAACACTTCAAGCCTTTGAAAAAATAAGGGACTACACTTAAAGCTTCTTCATAACATCCCTATCTTGGCGATGTTGCGTTGAAATAGCCCTAAAAAGGATTGACTTTTAAAAACAACTTGACGTTCGCCGGTTTTGAATTTAGGAACCATTAATCTAAAACATGAAAGAAACGATATATTACAAATTAAATCAAAGCACCTTGGGATGGACGCGGGTAACGATATTTCTTTAGGTTGATTTTTAACTATATTTAGATTCCCCTACTATAAAAAAAATCAATCGCAGTGAATTTTGTTAATGGAGATTGCTAGTCGTGAAATCTAACAACTAAGCTAAACATGAAAATTGCCGTAACTATTGCCTTAATGCTTTCATCATTTATAATCGATGCTCAATCCTATATTAGACAGGGCAAAGGTGATTATAACGAAGTGTTATATACTTGGGACGGAAAATACTTAAGACAAGGCAAAGGAAACTATAATACTGTTTTAGCCACTTATGACGGCAACTATTTTCGGCAGGGCAAAGGCGATTACAATTCGGTGTTATCGACTTGGGATGGTAAGTATTTAAGATTGGGAAAAGGAGATTATAATGATGTACTTTTCACTTGGGACGGAGAATACATTCGGCAAGGCAAAGGCGATTACAACACCGTTTTATACACTTTTGACGGTAAATATCTGCGTCAAGGGAAAGGTAAATACAACACAGTGTTGTATACCATTACAGGTGATATTCCGATTGCTGTTTTAATTTTCATTGTGAGATAATTTAAAACTCCTAGCTATGGCTATGTGAGCGGGGCTTTAGGAAAAAATCGAAGAATTCAAGATAGTACTCGCGGACTTTCTAGCTGTATTTCATTTGCTTATTCCACTGCTTAAACTACGCAACTAATTTTATACAACCACATTATGCTCAATAACTTAGTTCAGTGATGAAAACAAAAAGAATTTTATCAAGGCTCATATTCAATTTTATAAATTATTTTAATGACTTAACAATTTCAATAAATTTCTAAGTCAAACTCGAGGACTTCATCTTCAATATTTATCACTTTGATATGCGTATTCTTTAATTCAATTTGGTTAGTTATTCACCAAAAATAGATTTGACATCAATTGATTTAATTTGCTGACTTTGCTATCGTTTACAAAGCCATCGTCTATATATAATTTCCTGTTGATCTCGATCATTATGCTTTGCACATCGTCATTTACTTGATAATGTTTCAATGGAACGATAGTGCCTACATACGGGAAATTTATTTTCACTGAATATCCCTGATTGGTCAGAAACGCAACCGCCATATCAACCAACCATTTAGGTGTATGGAATTCATCAGTACCAATACAAAAATCAGGTCTTTCTCCACCCTGCTCAATATCGGACTTGAATGGTATGGCTGCGAATGACTGGCAGTCAACAATCAAAGGGAATCCATTGTCTTTAAGTTTTTGATCCACTAGATTAGCTAGCGTCTCATGATGTTTGAGATAATAATCACTATGGATCATTGCTTTGTTTCCGTTTGAGTTCTCCCTAAGCAATTCGCCACTATCTGTTTTTGTCTCGTAAAACCCACGCCCGTATTCAAACATCACTTCATTTTCATCATCAAGCCGTTCAGCATCACAGAAAATCCTACTGTAAGGGAATACCACTTTGGACAAACTACCAATAGTGAAGATTTCATCGGTGGCGAAATCTGTAAGTAGCTTGATTTCATTCTCCATTAATTCAGCACTCACAAAATCGGATTTGAATTTGTCGGGTATTTCAGTCTTTGAATGTGGGATATGGAAGATATAAGAATCTTCAATCTCATCACTAAACGAATTCATTCCCAAAAGTGTATGATATCCAATCATAATTAATTGCAGTTTTTATGTTAATCTTAATATTATTCTGTAGGGTTGGATATTACGCTCTCTTAGTTTCAAGCAGAGTTTTGTACTTTTGATAGCTTGTGTTCAGGAATCTTGCCAGCAATATAAGGCTGTTGCATTCGTGAAAACTATAGTAAATAATTTTTCCCAGTGTTTTCAACAAATGATGCAATCTGTGAAAATCCGTAATCGCGACGATCGGGAATGTTAAAATTTTTAGAAATTAAAGAAGGATGCACCAAAATACATAGCCTCCAATCTAATTTCCAGCGGATTTTACTTAATTTGAAATACATAAAAAAATGTCTATATAAATGAAAATTGAGGTAAATAAAGTAGCGCAACTCACAGGACATAATGCGCCAATATACGCATTAGATAAAGGAACAGCTGAACATCTTATTTTTTCCGGTGGTGTAGATAAAGTCATCGCACAATGGGATTTAGAAACATTTCAATCTGAAAAATTTGTAGCCCGTTTCCTTGCTCCTTTATATTCTATCTGTCATATTCACCAAAAACAATGGTTACTGGCTGGAACGTCAAATGGTATGGATCATATCTTTGATTTAGAGAAGAACGAGGACATCGCAATCCTAAATAACCATACGTCCCAGGTTTTTAATATATCGTATTCTATCGAAACGAATTGTATCTATACTTCTGGTGGAGACGGTTATTTAGCAATTTACGCACTGGATACCTTGGTCTTGATCAAGATGATTAAGTTAAGTGATGAAAAAGTGCGACATCTCGATTTTAATTATGCGACTTCTGAAATAGCTGTTGCTACAGGCGAGGGTAACATTAGTATATTTGATCTCAAAACATTCTTAGAAAAAAAGATCTTTGTTGGACATCAGCTGTCGTCAAACGTTGTGCGCTTCAGTCCTGATGGAAAACTCCTTTTAACAGGTGGACGAGATGGTCATTTGAATATCTGGCAAGTGGAATCTTATGAACTAATAAAGTCAATTCCTGCTCATGATTGGGCGGTTTATGATATTGCCTACAGCCCAGATGCCACCTTATTTGCTACGGCTAGTCGTGATAAAACTCTAAAAATATGGGATTCCAAAACCTTTCAACTATTAAATGTGGTTGACAGAGAAAACAATGATGGGCACCAATTTTCGGTAAACAAATTAATTTGGAGCGCTTATAATAATTATTTGATTTCTGCCAGTGACGATAAAACAATCATTGTATGGGAAGTCAATCAAAATGAGAGCTTATAAATCAAATCACAATTGCAGAGAGCGAGACGAAATCCAAGGTTTTCTCTGAGTGATAAGATGATTTATAGGGGTTGCCTGGATTTTCCAAAAATCAAAAAAGTCTTGATAACCAACTGGTTAACAAGACTTTTTGTGAGCCCGATAGGAACGGAACCTCCTACTCAATCATGTTAGGTAATCTTTTCTACAGATGTAAATTTCTGCTCATCCAATATAAGTTCATCATCAAAGCTATAGGCTGCTAAAATCCCGTCTTTTGCCACGCTATAGTCTAGGCAACAAATATTATCTTGGTATAGAGAAGGCTTACCTTTTAGCCAATAGTGCCCGAAGAAAACACTTTTGTCATCTTTTTTGTAATAGTCTTTATCTTTTAAATAGACTGCTTCCTCTGGAAGTTTATCATTTGTTGGCATACTGATGGTTTTGTAAGTCATTCCCGATGGATCTACCCACCATTTTATTCTCATTTCCTCACGTTCATTACCATCCTTATCTTTAAATTCTCCCCCTTCTGGTAGTTTAATTTCTTTTCCTTTCAAGGTATCTTCAATAGCCTCATACAGTTCTGTCTCTTTCTTTGCAGATTCACGTATTAAATCATCTGTTAGTCGGTTGTTTTGTAAATGTTTCTTTAAGTAGTCAATACTTTTATAGTCCCAACAGGCGTGAACTGCCCTGAATGTTTCTGTTTCGTAGAAAAGCGGGAGTGTTTTAAACCATTCCATATATTCTTCATACTCTTTTTCTCCATCTGGTACCTCTACTCTATTTCGGAATTGATAGAGCGTTTCGTAATGTTGGAGAATATTCTTTATTGAATGTTCCCGTAAGTGTCCACCTTTAGGATCTTTAAAATGAAAAGTAAGCGCATTGTATTCGTGATTTCCCATTAATGCAATGGCACTATCATTGTCCACCATTTGTTTTACAATCTCTAAAGTTTCTCTAATTTTAGGCCCTCTATCAATATAGTCACCCACAAATAAAACTGTTCTGTTAGGGTTGGGGTGGGAATAGTAATTATCTTTTTTTGAATAGCCCAACTTGGTAAGTAATTCTTCAAGTTCGTCAGCATATCCGTGTACGTCTCCAATTAAGTCAATCATTGATTTTTAGTTTGGTTTTGTTAGTTTTTATAAGCGAGGAATATAGGCATATCATTTACGAATTGCAGAGTCAAATCTCGACAAAATTTGAAAGACAATTTTAAATTTGTAGGAAAATTCAAAAAAATTCCTTATATTCGAACTATCATTAAGAATCTCTGGAAAGAGGTAGCAACCTGCCAAAACAGGCGAAGGTGCTAAAACAATGAGCCTAACCATTAGGAAAAGTATGTGTCACTCCTTTTTTAAATAGCTTATTGTTTTATAATGTTTTTATGAACTAAAAACACAAAAATCACTCGCTCAAAATTGAAAAATTTTCTGTAGGTAATGGTTATGCATTAATGGTGTATTCACTGAGCAATTAACTAAACTAAATTATAAATCAATTTAAAAACAGAAATTATGAATGAAAAATTCAAAGACCTCCCTGTAGAGGAAGACACCCAAATTATCGTAAGTGTTGAAGCTAAAATCGAAGATTATGATGTCGTTTATCAAAAGTGGCATTGGGATGGAATTACTGCAGAAAGCATTATCTTCTTCAATGACGACATCGCTGAATTAACTGAAGACCAAATTAAAAATGAAGTTGCTCTTTGTACCGCTATGGTAAAAGAGAATTCGCAAATGACCTTCAAAAAAGGCGAAAAATACACCTTTGTGAATTTTAATTTTACTACCGAGTAAAACTATTTTAGCTAAAGCATGGGGCATCGCATTGAAAGATCTAAAACCAAAACATAACCTAACCTTAATTTATTACTATGAAAACATTAACTATCGGAAAAATTTTAAATGATTACCAAGATTATCTAACTGACTATGAAATAGAAGATCTCAGAAAAGTTCAAAGATCAACGACAGACTTTTCTACGCAAGTGCGCGATTTAAAACTTGCCCTATTTCGAGAAGAATGGGATTTTATGGGAGACTCTATGGCTGATTCAAAAGATAGGTCTCGAGGGATTAATCCTATGTCTCAGACATACACAGATCGTGTTAACAAAAAGAGAGAAGCTTTTGGTGTTGGCAAAATAGGTGACCCAGGGTTTGAAAATTATTGTGATCTGTTTTGCGAAGAAGTGGTGCGGCAAACCAAAAATTACAAAGAACTTTTAGAACTTAAAAGAAGAAAAGAAAAACAAATTGTCTTTGTAGATATGGACGGGGTTTTGGTCAACTTTCAATCTGGAATCGATAGAATTTCAGAAGAAGAAAGCGTAAAGTACGCTGGTAACTTAGATGAGGTTCCAGGAATTTTCTCTTTGATGGAACCCAATGAAGGTGCTATTGAAGGCTATAAATGGCTATGCAAGAATTTTGATACCTATATCTTATCGACTGCACCTTGGGAGAATCCTTCGGCTTGGCAAGACAAATTACATTGGGTAAAGAAATACTTGCCTGAGCTAGCCTATAAAAGATTGACCCTTTCACACAACAAGAATTTGTTAAATGGGGACTTCCTTATCGATGACCGTACTGCAAATGGAGCTGGGAAGTTCGTTGGAAAACACATTCACTTCAAAGAGGAAGGGAAAGGTTTTGAGGATTGGAAAGCAGTCGTAGCCTATATGAAAAACCTCGCTTAATATTGAAACAGATCATAAATTAGTTCATTCTAAATTAAATTGATATGGCTTTAAAAATGACTCAAATTGAGAACTTATTAGTAAACAACAAAAGCAAATCAACCTTTTTCGAGCTTATCATTGCATATTCAAGGCTAAAACATAAGATTGAAGATACCGAAAACCATTCTTGGTATTTCAAAAAAGGATTAGAATCAAAGATGGAAGAAATGGCGTCATTAAATAATCATTTCGAGAAAATGAGAGAAGTTTTTCATGAGTCCACCATAGATTCTTTCACTGATAAAATCAATGAAAATAATTTATATTTAGCAGCTTCCGAAGGAAAATACAAAGGATTTAACAAACGAGTTGTCTGCTCATGGAAAATTAGTGAAAATAGATACTTCAATGAATTAATGAGTCTAAAGGGTAAAACAGAATTATTAATGCCCATTGACTATTATTCAGACAACCCAGAAGAATTTTTCAAATTAATTGACTAATGAGAACTCAACCAAAAATCTATATGGCATCAATTTTAACCAACCAAACCGTAAAAGCAAATAGAAATGACCTTTAAGCAACTTATACTAACCAATAACTGGCAAAAGATCGCACCCCTTTTTTTAGAAATTTATCCCGAGGCAGAAAAAAATATGGAGGGTTATCAAGCTGTATTTGAAAAGTTGAAAGTGATAGATCCCGAAGAAAGCGATATCTCGATTGTAATTTCCAAAGAAATAGATGACGATGAAGAATACATTGAAGCATGTGGACTTCATAAAAACCCAAAAAACGAGGATGAAAACTATTTACAAGGCATCGAGCTCACGCCTTGGTGTAAATGGTTGGGAATGGATATTAGCAAGGAAAGTTTAAATGATTTTTCTGAATTGGAAATAATTGTCCATTGCCTTTATGAAATGACCTTTGTGGGCTTTTCTGAAGAAGCCATTCAAGAAAAAATCAATAAAATTGAAAATAATAGAACAGCACGAAATCAGTGACCATAGAAGAAAATGGTAAAATCAAAGCTTCCGTGGAAGAGACTTTAAAAGAGTGGAGTAAAGGGGACAGCAAAACATGTCTATAATCTCGAATCGCTCTGGCGATTCTTGGATTTTTTATTTTTCAGGAGCACTCCATGATCCACTCCAAGCCCTTGGCTTGAAGTGCTTCTGGAAAATAAAAAACCCGATTTGCATCTGCAAATCGGGATCCTAATTGATGTGGGCAATGAGGGAACAACCAGAAAAATGGTTTTTGAGTGTTTATAGGTGCTAAGAAATGCTCTAAATTATGATACTCCCGAATCACTCACTCGATCTGAAAATTTAACGTTTTTAACATTTAAATATACTATTTTAGATCATTTAAGTACAAATTCTATTATACTCAAAATTGCATAGCTGGTCTAATAACACCAAATTATAACAATTTGTTCATGTCCATACCCTGCATTAATTTTAAATCCATTTATCGATAATTGACATAAAATTTACTAGTACAGTAGTTGTTCCAATTATGGGCTAGCACCGGGACAGTACCATCCCATTAACGGACTAGTTGTGTACCGCTACCGTCCCATATGTGGACAAGCATTGGTATCTACTATAAACATTTTTAAATAAAACAAATAATAATAAAAATAAAGGGCTGGCTGGCTATTTTAAGTTTTAAATTTATTTATTTTAAAACTCTTTTAAAATTAAAGTTTCAGATCCGATTTAAGATAATTTAGAGATTTGCCAGTGGATTTTTATAGACTTATCAGATAAGTTTACTCTGACGAATTTATCAATTACTTAAGGCACCTTAAAATACGCCAAAGCCGAATGTAAACGGATATCATAGCGATTGTAGTTATTTGAATATGTATGGTACTTTGATCCTCAATTTTTATCTAATTTGATATTGCGCACCAAAAAATAACATCACTGCTATTTTAATAGAGCTTTTAAATTCCAATTGAACTCGATTTGATGGCCACTTCAGCACCACGTCGTAGCCTATTAAAAATTTTCATCGCCAATTTTGCCTGTGTAACAGGAATACTCGGCACCATCGGGATGCCACTTTTTCCCATTATTTTGAATGCCAATGCTTTTTCGTTGGTGGGTAGTTTTAGCAATGAGGCAAAATAGATTTTAGGGTTCTTGATAAAATCCTTTCTCGCTTTGTAGGTTTCGGCAAAGTTGCGTTTGTATCCAAAAGTATTGTCAAAAGTCTTTTCAGCTTTGTCAAAAAATTTGTCTCTGTCGAAACCTCGTTTTACTTTTTTTCCGTGCATTTCAACTTCCGAAGCTTTGTGCTTACTTCCTGGGGAAAGACTGACCGAATTTGAAGCATCTTTTCTGCTCACAACAATATGGATATGGCTTTGGTTTCCATCTTTCGCCATTCCCTGCACTATCCGTTTTCCATTTTGTTGATGTGGTGCTTGGCGTTCCAGTTTAGCGATTTCGATTTTCATCTTTTTAATGTTCCCTTCAGCTCGTCCTTCTTGGATATTTCGGATTTCAGTTTTGAGTTGAAGTATTTTGGTAGCAAAAGTTTGGTTTTCCTTTATCTGAAAATCTGTTCCCTTAAAGGTTCGTTGGTGCTCAATTTTAGCGTAATATTTTATATCACCAATGGAAATCGGACGTCCGTTGATTTCCCGATTGAAGGATGTTACATAATCCCTCATCAGTTCACGAGTGTAAATTTTTAAATCTTCTCGACTGTTCTGTAATCGGTTCAATTCATACTTCGATGGACTGACCGTAATCGAATAAAATTTTGGTTCTTTCTTTTTTAATTTTGCGGTGTTTCCATCAATTTCTTTGACCACTTCTTCGGCGGGAATTTCATCGCCATATTGATTGAAAAAATGTTCCATATCTCGTTGTTCTAAACCCTCATTTTCTTTCTCTAGATAGCCTACAAAATTCGCTGAACTTTGTGAATAATTAGCACCCAATTTTTGAGGTGTGATTGTGATATACATAGCTCAAAAATTTATAGTTGATTGCTTGGATTTTGCTTTTCGCGAAAGCGTATTTCCTTTTTTTCTTCGGCATATTTCTTTTCCAAAATCAAAGGTTTTTTGACTGGTACTTCGGTTTGAAAAAGTGATTGTATCATCGCAACCGTAGGTTTGGTTTGTGTCTTTTCCACATCGCGCATTATGGCTATGACTGCATTAATTCTTTTAAGCAACTTTGCTTCGATAGTTCGCCCAGTTGGACCCAATTTTTCCTTTGGCGAAATCTCGTTGTAGAAGAAAAAATCGAGCATCGTTGCCATGGTCTCGGTATGTGATTTGAAGTGTGTTCTTGAAAATTCCTGAAAACGTTTTGCAGTTTCTTTTTTGAATCTAATTTCGATAAATGAGTCCATAATTCGTCGATTTGTCGCAAATCCTTCCCTAAAACTGGGCATTAACAAGGCGTTTGTCGCAAATTGTTAAAGGTCCTGAAATTATAAAATTTTCAAGTTACTGAATATCAGTATTTTGAAAACGAGAAGGAATGCTTAACATCGCGCAGCGTGTTACCCTCTTGCTATTCCTTTTCGTCCCGCCTTAGCGGGACAAAAATCCATACAATCCGGTTAAAAAACCGATTGCCATTTTAGGAAAATAATTTTCCGATATGTTGTTTTTCGATGTGTACGGTTATCGGCGAAAGTCGAAAAGTGGATAACCCTACTTTAATTTGTGTGCTGTTTTTCCAGCGATATAAATATAGTTTTTTTTATTGACTTGATATGAATTGCATACAAAAACACCTCTAAAGTTAGAGGTGCTTATTTGTATCGGTTTTAAAAATTATGGATTGAAAATATATTTATAAGAATACAAATTCCGCAATGCTTCTTCTTGAATCATCGTTTCAAAACACGTATAATTTTCCTTAACGTATTTGCGAATACTATCGCCAAATTGTCGTTCCACGTCCTTTTTAGAATTCTCTAAAATTCTATTTTGAGCCTCTTCGCTCAAGTCTGTAAAATTGAGATATATCATAGCTGCAGGTTTTAATATTCACTTGGTAACATCAATGTATCATCTACAAAGTATAACCGCAGTTCATCCAGTGGAAAATCAGTGACCAGATAGCCGTGTTTTTCTAAAACTGTATTATTACCATCAGAATAAATAATTTCAGCTTCATAACCTGTATATAGCTGCTTTTTTCGGACAATCTTATAAAATCAATGGAGACAAATGAGCTTCGGTTCATCAAACTTTTAGCAGTTACGGAAGTATCCGTAATCAGCCAAAAACATTTTGCCACCTCGGATAAATATTTAAGTCCGTCTGTAAATCGAGTTCGTAATAATGGGATCTGATAGAACATTTCCGTACCGTGAAAATGTCGTAATGCTTCTTTAATTTCGTTAACTTGCGTTTTCATTGTTATCTGTTTTAATAGTGAATAATAAAAAGTGGGCGTAACTTTCGAGAGGAACGCCCTCTTTCATTCTTAAGATTTACTTGTTGTCTTTACTTCCAAGTAGAAGGATTTCATCGGCTACAACTTCTGTAACGTAGCGTTGGTTTCCATCGTCTGTGGTGTAGGTTCTCGTCTTTAGTTTTCCAACTATTCCGACTTCTTTACCCTTACCAACATAGTTCTCTACAATTTCAGCGGTCTTGCCCCAAGCTACTACGGTATGCCAATTGGTGTTCGTTTGCTTTTCGCCTTTGCTGTCCTTGTAATTTTCATTGGTTGCTACCGAAAAACGGGCTACTTTCTTTCCGCTTTCAAGGTTAGTGATTGTTGGGTCTTGTCCAACGTTTCCAATTAACTGTACGTGATTTTTAATACTGCTCATAATAAAAAGTTTTGTGTCTGCTTTGATACAGACTGGTTTATATTTTCCCTATTTGATTTAAACTGAATTAAATTTTAAGGGGTGTTTGTTCTTTTCTTCTGTGCACCGCACAATGGATAGAGTGGGTTTTGTCAAGACTTTTAGGGAACAAATCAGGTGTGTTTGCGACGTAGTAAATCTGCCTTTTTTGGCAGATTTCAAGGAAGTAGATACCTTATTTTTCACTAAAACTTGTATAGTCTTGACAAGTTCCATAAGGGCATTAGCAATTCTTTTAAACGCAGTTGCGTTTGAGCGTACCGACAGTTAAGCGAAATAAGTAGCAGTGTTTAATCTAGAATTGGTTATGTCGTGCCAGTTTTTCGACGACCCGAAAAATGATAAAGGCTTTATCCATTATAAACCCCTTAAAATCCTCAAGGCAGCGGTTCGGTTTTTAGGCATTTTCGAGTAAGGGCTCAAGAAGACCGCACCGAAAATTCCGTTAAGAAAATCGAGGCGATGCCTTTCTGATAAAAAAGCGGACTTGATTCACGATTTTAGCGCAGGAATGAAGTGTTCCTGCCCAGTCCCGATAGCTATCGGGACGGGAAGGTTTAACGCAATGGAAAGCTAAAATTGGGGATTGTGTCCAAGATATTTGTAGTGAAGCTCTTTTTATGGAATTTTATGATAGTCTGCTATTTCAGCTGGCAATCGTGAAATGTAGTGAAATGTGCTGAGTGGATTAATAAAACGAATTACTCTAGTTTGGTAGCATGTTAAGCGGACTTGACTTTAAAGGTGTAGATTGTAATTAAGCGATTCTACCACTTTTCTGGCAGGTTCAGCGCAATGGAAATCGGAAGTTTTGAAGTTGTGTCCAAGACCTTATATAATGAAGCGCTTTTCCCGAAATGAAGATTTTCCGCGGAATGCAGGGGAATGGGCTGAGTGGATATGACTCTAAAAGATGTTATTATATATTAGAATCTCACATCAAAAAAACGTGTTTTTGATGTGATATAACTGGTTGGCATTAATTTAATTATTTAGGCATCATATTTCTACTTGCAAAATCCTTTTCCATTATTTTTATGACACTATTTACTATTCTTTTTGAGACATATCCCTTAACAACCTTTAATGCATTTCTCAAGAGCCACTTTTTTTCGAACCTTTTATTAATTTCATAAGTTAGAATTTTATTTACTCTATTTTTTAAATTGGGTTTAATGCTGTCAAAATATCCTGGTTTGAGTTTAGGGAATTCATCAATGGTATAGTGATAAGGATTAGTATGACCACCCTTCTTATCACTTATAAAGTTTAAATCTGGTATTATTGGAAAGTAAATAGTTTCACTTTCTTCAGCGTTTTTTATTTTTCTCCTAAATGTATCAACAGCTTCTTGGTTTAAGCCTGAGAAAAGTGGATGAAGTTTTTCTTCATTATATTCAAGCATAAAGAAACCTCTTAAAAAGTTTCTAGCGTTATTTCTGCCTAAAAAGAAATCATGTTTTCTAAATTCTATATCTAAAAAACCACCAAACCCCCCTAAGGCTCCACACGCTATAGGTGGATGATTTTTTAGGACTCCGTTTTGCTCCCATTTTACTGGAAATATTAAAAGTCTGAAATAATCTTTATAAAAAGAACCGCTATGCTTAACTCTTACTTGCTCTCTAAATGTAAAGTAAGCTTCAGGTATAACACTCCAAAAGCTTTTCTGAAATACTAAATCTTTTAGTGGGTTTTTTTTAGGTTTAAACTCATCTTGATCATAAAAATTAGGAAAAGGGTCTATCATAATAGTACCAAACATTGGAAATTTGCGATCATGATTTGGGCTAACCTCTTCTAATACTTGTACGACTTCAGAGTATGGCTCGTTGTTAATCGTTCCTCCATCTATATCCGTAAAATCAAAGTATTCATCATCAAGTTTAATATTTATTGCAGACTTATCCTCATCTTTAATCTCAAGATTTCTTAAAATACAATTCTTTATATATTCAGTTGAAAGTTTTCCTTCAAAGTGTCTAGGAGCTAAACCAATTGGAAATGCTCCTGTAGCTTTCGTACAAAGCTTGAGGAGTTCTTCGGAGTCTTTATCATAAGGGTCAAATTTCAAATAAACATCCTTATCCAATTTTTCGTCATACTTAATTTTAAAATGAGCAATAATCATGTGCTCATTCATTCTATGACCAGGAGAGTAAGGGAAATTAGCAGAAGTTATTCTTTCAAAATTCAACTCGAAAGGAATACCTCTTAGACTACAAAGTGTGACTAAAACCCTCAAATCTTCAGATATATAATTAGGTCGTTCTCTTTTTTTCTCCAATGACACTAACTCATTGAACACTTTATCTGCTATCCTATCTATAGATTTTGAATTAAGTAGAGACGGGATACCGTCAGGATTAACCTCAAAATCGTCTGTATAGAGCATTTTTTGAAAGGTAGTTACATTATTTTTTAAACTAACGTCAATATCATCATCAAGCAAGACCCAACTATCATATAAAATATTTCCTGTCTTGTCATTTGTTGGCTTTTTTACTGGAGGCATTTTAGAGTATGTTGAAAGCGCTGTTATCATACCAACCATTCCCCCAGCTGATGCTCCTCCTAAAACATCAATACATACATTATGTAAAGGAATTTTCTTTTCATAATTGGTTAATGTTTCATTTTTAAAAATCTTGTTTGTAATTATTAGTTTTTGTTCCTCCCAAAGTTCTAGTGCTTCAATAAGATAATCTATAAAACCTGCTGTATATGCTCCAGCAGATACTGCTCCAGCCATAGTTATTCCTAAATGAAATGTGTTTTCCTTTCCCATGATGTTTATTAATTAGGTCAACTTTAGTTTTTTCATTAAATCATATAGATGTTCCGCTTTAAGCTTATTTATCTCCTCATGACAAATTTTAGACTCGTAAGTTGAATCCCATATTGTTTGGAACTTATGTAAATTGGCAATGGCACTAATTGACCTCACAGTTTCGCCTCTAGACCTGCAAGTGCATATAATTAAATCACAGTTATATTCTAATATCAAAGTCTCTAGTCTAGTTTTAAGATTCGTTCCAGGATCGCCTTGACTCTCAATGCCCACTATTTTTTCATCAATTTTTAATACAATACTAAAATCGGTTTCTTTTAAAATGTTAAATGGAATTGGATAAATAGGTTTGAAATCAGAATGAACCTCAACTAGAAGATTTGCTAATTTCCTAGCTATTTCTGTTTTTCCTTTATTTCCAGAATTCTTTATTGCAATTATTGTTTTCATTATTTTTAGATTTAGATTCAAAAAGAAGAACCCAAATAAATTTGGGTTCTCTTTTACAAAACTTATTTAAATCTTTTAAGTCGAAATCACTAATATTAGAAAATTATACGTCCAAAAAACTTTGGGCTTCCTTTTTATCATCCCTCGTCGGTGTGGTTTTATCATCTAAAATCCCAACTTTCGCATAGAAACCCATAATGATTTCTGGACTAAACTTTGCTCCCGCGCTAGCTAATGCTTCAGACAATGAATTTCTAGTCATCACATTTCTGGCAGCAAAAATAACAGATTGCGAATCCTTGAAAATATCTCTACCTAATTCATCAGACATGAACACTTGAAATGGCTGAGGTTTTAATTTATCTTCGTTCTTTGACATGTAATCTTTTACTTTATCTGCAGCTTCCAATATTTTGTTGTAATTAGCAAAGTTAAATTCACCTGGGCCTGGAAGTATTTTTAAAATTGATGGGGAACTTATTCCAATACCCCGAATTTCATACTCTACTTTGGCCAAACCTAATTCAGCCGCTGCGGCAATAGCTCCGAAATTGAAACTAGCATTTGATTCAATATCGGTAACTTTTAGAACAACTCTTAAACCAGCTCCCCATCTCGTTCCATATATTTTCCCACCAATAGGATTTGTGGTGATTTTCTCGGTAAAAAGCATGGCTTCATAACTTAAACAAAATGACTTATAGGAAACGTTTGCAGAACCAAAAGAAATGCCAAGATCTGCTGCGGTTTGAACATTCAGGGAGCTTTGGGTAACGCTGAATAGGGAAAAAGGATTTTCATCATCTTCCAAATAAAGGGGCTTTAATTCATCTGCATTGTCCATTAATGAAAGTGAATAAAAACTTCCATCCTCTTTTAAGAGTGGGTTTATAGGAAACCATTTTAAATTTGCCATAGTTGTTGATTTTTTATTAAGGTTAAAGTCGGAAATTAGTAAAAGTAGATTCTCTGAAAATTTCAACTTTAGTCCTCAAGATAGCTCTTACATGATAGTCAATTATTTTTTGTCGTCCTTCCCTAGACATTAAAACTTCTTGAAATTCCTCAAGATTATCCATAAAGAAATTTTCTGTGAGAATCGCGGGCATATTAGTTTTGGTAAGAACGTAAAAACGACTTTCTTTGTCTAAATCACCATCCGAATAATCTGTTCGCAATCTCCTTGTTGGAAATTCCCTCAAGAATTCCCCGCCAAAAATAGTAGCAATTTTGTCACTTTTAGTGTCCCCGGGAGATGTAAATATTTCACTTCCGTTACCACCTCCAGCATTGGAGTGAACGCTTAAATAAAAGCTGTTTTTCAAGGTATATTTATTTGCCCTTTTTACCCTTGTTTCTAGGCGTACATCCCAATATTCCGGCGCTATGTTTACATATGGAATTTGGTAGTAAGTTAGTTGCTCAATAATACCATTTACAATAGCTCTATTAAATTCACCTTCATAAATAATTCCTTTCTCTCCCCAGTCCTTGCGCTTACCATCAGTTTGATATTTTCCGTTAATTAAGGCTCCATGTCCGTTATCTAATAATACAATCATCAATCTTTGAATTAGCAGGAGATGAAATTACGAAAAAAGCTTTCCATTTAAATAATGAAAAGCCTTTCAATTGATAAGGAGTTGTATTGCTTATTCTACTGGAAAATCAGATACAATTGTGCTAGAAATGTTAAAAATTGAATCAGCGACTTTAAATTTGCAATACATTTAAATATAATTGACTGGACTTTTTCACCTAACATCATTTCATAAATTCATTCTTCCTTGAACATAAGTAATATCGCCTATCATGATATCCAAATCCTTCAATTTATCTACACTTTCAAAAAGATGCTTTTTATTAAGCGATTACAACTACTCGATATGCATCCGCTGATGGAGCAGCATCAAAAGTTAAGCTAATAGTATTAGAATCTACGATAGTTTTTGTGCACTCTACAACTGTTTTTGTGTTTGAATCCCTTACTCGAATAATTACATCTTCAGACCCAAGATTATGTAGTACATTGATTGTTGTTAATGCCCCATCACCAATAGGTGATGAAAACTTTGAGGCACTATTTGTTTGAACCCACTCCTTTGTGGGTAATACCTTGCCGTCTGCAGTATCAATCTGCTCAACTGTTATGTCACTTTCTAATAACCCTTTAAAATAAGAAGGTAAATTAACTACAGAATTAATGGCTTTCATATTTAGATTCGGCAATTTTATTCCGCTATCCAATCTTAAATATTCGCCAGCCTCAACCGTTGTTCCACTAGATTGATTTAAGTCAATTAAAACTCCCGTCCAGTTTGATATATTTCCCGTCTTGTGAGTTAATGAAAAAATACCACCCCACATTCTAGAAGATACGACATTGGCATTATCATGAATTATTTGGCTCCTAAAACCTATAGTGTTAGCTATTGTTCCTGTACCGCCAAAATCCTCTACTCTGACATAGTTCTCTGAACCACTAAGTAAATTTATAGACCCTGACCCAGTATTTCTATAAGATACATCGTTATAAGTGCCCATCAACTCACCTGGAGTTCCCGAGTTCATTGTTCTGACTCTGTTATAAATTCCCCGAACTTGGCTAATGTCCTCAGGGGCATCATGAGTTATCAGGTTACTAAAACCATAAAAAAACTGGCTGATAGCCGATTTTGTTTTAATTATTGCATTATAAATTGAAAATGAATTTCCGCTCTTTTCATCGGTATAATTTATATTTAAATTACCTTCAAATGGGTTTTCAGGGGTGTCGCCATCTGTAATGGTTAAATTACCACCTACCATTTGTATATCGTTAGTTGTTGAATTACCCGCGTCTGTTGTTTTTTGTAAATCTTGCCCGTCAATTTTTTCGGCTGGAATTTGGTCATCCTTGTGAACAAAAGAATCCCAAGTGTCTTGGTATTGCTCCTCTGTTGGCTTATCTCCAATTTCAAAATAGGTCTTAATTGTTTCTCTACTCTTTTCCATGTTATTTTGTTTTATTGATTTTTTTCAGTTTTAGAATACGTTGATTAATTATTTTTTGCCTTCAAGAGTTTCGTGTTAGTCTACAATATTTGTGTCTTCAACAATCATAAACCCAATACCTTCTCCATTTGTTAAAATATCAGTATTTGGAATAGTCAAAATATTTTCCTCTATACTCATCATACCTGAAGTATTCTCAGCTACAACCTTAAAATGATGATAGATTGGGTCGTAATCTTCATTTCTTATTTGTAAAGTCCCTGAATTTAGATTGGTATCAGCGAGCGGGAGTATAATATTTGTATTATTGGTTTTAAGATTAGCTATATTTACCCAAGTACCATTATTGTTCATCTTGTACACATGATATTTTCCGTTATAACAAGTGTTATCCCATTGTAAAATAATATTTGGTAACTCTTTTCCATTATTGATTAGAGGGTCTGAAGTGAAATTAAGGATTGGAGCTGGAGGATTAGTCACTTCAACCATCATGGATGCCACTATTTTGGAGGCTTGTGATGGTTGGTACTCGATTACTATATTACCATTCTTATCAGCATATTCTACCTTTCTGGAGACTGTGATTCTATAAAAAAGGCCATCTCCATAAGGTACTTCATCCAAATCTTCAAAAGTGTCTTGAACCTTCCAGGTAGCGTCATTAATTATGCCTAAGGTTTCTAAATCAATAATCTTGACTTGTTGCATTGTACGAACTGATTGGGCATCAAGCTTATTAAAAGCGCGATATATAGTTAGCTTTTTAATATCCTGAACTTCTGGATAGGCATTAATTTCCAATTGAATAGATGGAGATATACCCAAAACAGCATTTTCCAATACAGGCATTATACGTTTAATTTCAGGAGTTTCTGGAGCATTCGTATTCACCAATTTTACAGGTCCTAGAAATGGGCTATAATCTCCCATTTTCATTTGAGAACTTATTTCCCGAACACCATAAAAATAAATATTGTTGGAAGTACCGTCTAAACTAAAATCCACAAACTGTGTTTCATGAGGATTTGTATTTATTATCTTCATCATGGGTGCCATTTTGAAGTCCTGATGATTAGGCGGTAATACATAACCATTTCTATCACGAATTACTTGCTTTTCATTTACAGGCTTATAATCTGCTCCTTCAATATGCTGATAAATTATCGGGACTTCTGTAAG
Organism: Subsaximicrobium wynnwilliamsii; assembly: GCF_007997225.1. Taxonomy (GTDB): domain Bacteria; phylum Bacteroidota; class Bacteroidia; order Flavobacteriales; family Flavobacteriaceae; genus Psychroserpens; species Psychroserpens wynnwilliamsii. The sequence continues at coordinate 67,925 of NZ_VORM01000020.1, read as the reverse complement.
CGGAACGAATGCGTTGTAGATTGTCGCCTTTACAAAACCAAAAATTCGTTCATCTCCAGCTGGAATAGCACCAATATCATTATTTGCATCGTTTAAATCGATATTAAATAGAGCAATTGGCGGATTAGGTGGAGAAATGATACCGTTATTTATATTGTTTATAATTTCATTTGCGTTTGTGAAAAGGGCTAACTTATCTGGATTTGGAAACTTGAACCTATTCTCTGCGTCAATTTCACCAGATGGGAATTCTTTATAATCACCGTCAATTTTAAGGGCCTCTAATTTCATAAAATTCTGCCAACGACTAGTAAAATCGACTTCGTCATTGCCCCCTAAAGCTTTAAGGGATTCTCGGATTTCTATTATCGTAGATTTTGCATAGAGCGCATTTAATAAAGCCTCGTCATTAGTCCTATAAAACAAAAGTCCATGTGGCTCGTGCTCATATTGAGTAGTGAGTGTTAATGTAGATCGACCGAAAAAATCTGGCCTGGTGGCATATAGTGGCCCTTGAGGTTGTTCTGGAGGTAAGGCTTCAATCATTTCCTGAGCGAACATCAAGCTTGGCACGCAAATTTTAGAGGCATACTGCTCTAAATCTAAATCGCGACTGCGCAATCCAAATATTGAGTATTTTGTACCGTCCCCTGCCTCTGGAAGTAAATTTGTTTCGTTGAGTCCATAAGTAGTATCTACATATAAATATACTTTATAGCTTGGGTAAAAATTTACTGAAATATTAGTGCCTGTTTGTATATAATCGTATTCAATGTCGTTTACTAAATCTTCATCTTCGTTCACTTCTGGAAACGAGGAGTCATTTACATAAATAACCAAATCATTTTCATTAGCATCACCTGGATATACAATGTTGTCTATCTTAACAACTGAAAGTACTTTACGTGTTTTTCGAGCTATCCCATCCTGTAAACTTCCTTGAGTAAATATTCTGGCAATTCCTCTAAACCATTCTACAGACACTCCTTCCTTATTATATTGAGGATGCTGAGTAAGTTTTATATTCTGGAATGTAATTTTGTAATTGCCCCTATGTCTTTCATTATAACCAGTAATATTACCTTCACTATCATAAATAGCCTCATAAGGCTCTTCCACCTTTTCAATGGTCGCATTTCCATCTAAAGGTTCAGACCAAATTCCACGTGATTTTTCTACGTGACGCTCCATAATACCATCATCATCCAAGATTTCTAAGATTTCACGATGTATTTCATTATTTACGGCAACATTCACTTTTAGAGGAAGTGGGTTTGGTGTTCCCCAACTTGAAGCATTCTGCATATTTTCAACTGCCATAAAGAAACCGTCCTCCGAAATTTCGATTGGTTGTAAATTATCTGCATCTGCTGAGGGAATATTGTTAACTAAAGCGTCACTAATTTCTTTTTTATATACTGAAAAAATAGGGCCATCCGTCCCTTGAATAACACTATGGATTATATGCTGTTGATTTCCTAAAATAAATGCACCTCCTACATAATTACTTTCTGTCCCGGGTTGAAGTGTCGGAGAAATTATTTCTGGTTCGAACACATTTGTAATTGGATTAATCTCTCCTGTACTTGCTCTTTGATAATCAACTGTCTGAATATTTGACAATAAAATATTAGATGGTTGATTTGTTGCAGAAAGCGGGAGTGCTTTACCTGAAACGTTATCAGGAACTTGAGGTCTAAAGAATATATCTACATCATCTGCAAATACCTCCTCATTATCAGGATATAAAATGGCTCGATTATCATCAAGATTCGGGTCAAGTATATCATTATTAGTAACAACAGAATCCAACAACACTTTCCGATTAATCAAATCTTGATAGGTATGATAATCAAAAGTAATTCTGACCAATGTTTCATCTTCTACAGTCTCGCTCTCTGGATTAGGATTTATAGCTTTTAAACGGTCTTGCTCTTCTTCTGACGTAAGTAAAAGCGGTGACTCGCTTCGAATCAGTAAGGAATTAATATTACTTGGTGGTAATAGTGAATTTTTCGGCTTTAGCAACGTTTGAATGGACTTAATAATGGAACTCGAAGTCGCCCTTGAAAACCAATTTATGCCATACGAACTATAACAATGCAACCCACTTACGTCCTGTTTATGAACAAATAAAGGTTGATTGGTCTCTGAGATTTGTAACACTCGTGTTTCAAAATGTTCCACTTCGCCCAATGGAACGGCATTCAAATATTCTGGGTCATTTGGAAGTTCTGGCTTTTGCCATTCTCCATCATCGCAAGTTTGGCCAGAAAGTACTTTCTTGTATTCAATTCCAGAATAAACTGGATATGTAAATTTCTCTAAGGCAAATTCATCGGCTGTGTCATAAAATGTTGTTCCAATTAAGTCGGTGGGTTGATTCTCCGCGAATAATGTTACATAACGGGATTCTCCATTTTGGGTATAGCCACCAACATCTGTAATATTAGCTGGCTCCCCTTCATTACCTATAAAAGCTCCAGGAGTGACCTCTCTAATATTTACTGGAATTGGCAATCGTTCATCATCAATTGAGGTTGGTAAACCCATTGACAAGTGATGGGTTTCTCGTTTACCCAATCCATCCTCTAAATCACCAAAGGTGGTATATTCTGCAATATATATGTAGGTGTTTTCAAAAACAGCTACATCTACATCAAGAACTCCCAAACCGAGCATTCTTGCAATATGATAATCGTAAGCCGCAAAATTCAGTTGGTCTAAATTTGTGATTTCGATTGGTTCATCGTCATCATTTTCAAAAGGAACCAACTCAATTGCTGTTGGGTTGGTTGCAGAATTACTTAACTGAATGTAATTATTTACAATTTGCTTAATATCCCTATCCCAATCCTCTGTTGGACGATCCCATTTGATTTTGTAATTCTCCACATTGACAAAGGCGTTATCATTAAAGCGCTGCCATTTACCTTGCACAAGACCTGGCTCAGGTTCCAACATGGAATGTACCAACCCATCATCTAGGGTCAACCCAAAATCTCCAATTGGTTGCCATCCATCTCTTTTGTTCACCGCAGAAATAAAATCAGCATAAAATTCAAAACTAATTTCTGAAACGAAACATTCGGAAGATTTGAAACGAATACTTTTACCATTCTCACAAACTAAACGTGCTTCGCTCAGCTGTGACGAAGAGAATGTCTGTCTAGAAGACATTTTTTTTAATGCAAATTGATTATTTTCTGAAACGGATAAGCTTTCTGTTTGCAACGCACTACTTGTCGATAAATTAATGGCTTTAAACTCTGCGGCAAAGAAGAGTTCCTTTTTATTCTCTATTTCGATAAGTTCGCTGCCATAGTTTTGTAAAAACCCAGAAGGGTTAAGTAACGGATTAATTGAAGCTCTTACTTGGTTATATTTTGAAGTATTTCTGAAATAAACGTGAAACTCCCTTGCCTCGGAAAATTGATAATAGGAGTCTCCACCATTTGCAAAGCGATATATCCAAAATTTATTTGTATCATTTATAACGGTAGGCCGTTCGAATAAATTTAAGTTAAATTGAACCTTTTGGTATCTCGTTCTATAAACCTTTACTACATCATTTGGTTTATTAAAATTATGATCGGTTTGAGCATAATCTCTTTTGGGAAGGTGCTTTTCCCCCAAGACACCTCCAAAAATCCATCGTAAATGAATTCCTTTGGTACTCTCTATACCTCTAGAACCAACGGATTGGATATAGAAATTTGGCGATTGTAATGATGTTAATTCGGAAATTGGAATTTCAAAAGTCTTTTCAACAAAATTCACATTTGCTGTATTATTTGATAGCTGATTATTGACTGAAAAACTTAAAGCTGCATTACCAATATTTGAAGATGTAAGCACGGCTGTATATGTTCCATCGTTGTTTTCAGTAACGCCGCTAATATTTCCCAAAGAACTAAATATGATGACAGCTTCCCCTCCGACCGTGATGTTATTTTCTGAACTATCTTTCAACTGAACGGTAATAAAAGAGGCATCTATGCCATCAGCCGTGATTGTTCCGGGATTTGCAAAAATCGCGCTTTTTTCTAAATTATAATTACCACTTCCTGATGGAGGGCACAATTCATCAATAATCAATTCGACATTTGTTAGGTCGTTAGAAATTGATTCACTAGTAATAATTAATTCATCAGATTTAGCGAAATCGCTAGTTACTGAAAAGCCTATTACGCCTGAATTTAAGGTTGGTACGTCTTGTAAAATTGTAAGACAACTATTGAGTTCCTTATCTACAAGAAAAGCTTTGCTATTATAATTATAATCACCAGAAAAATCATTGTAGATACATGTAATATTTGATGTACTGGAATTGTAAATTAATCTTATTATTTGATTAAAAGAATTTATTTTTTTTGTCCACAAAAGAGTTAAGTCATCTGTAGATAATTTCATAATTCCGTAAAAGCTATGAAAATATATATGATTATCTACTAATGTAAAATTACTTAATAAGTTACTATTTTTTTGTAATTGGATTATTTTTTGATATGTAATTTGAGCATTTTGGGTTTTTACCATACAGACCTCTCTGTTAATATTGCTAAAATCTTGAGATATTGTAAAATAGTAATAATAAGTATTATTTGCTTTTTTAAATACAGCATCAGCAGGTACAGATCCACTAGAAGCATTAGGATATAATAGTTGAATTTCTTCTACCACAACAAAGTTTTCATCTCTTAATACAAGATAAGCCACACCATCTTGAAAAACTTGATGAAAAGACAACATATAACCTGAAATCGGATCTACAAAAAATGAAAATGCAGGACCGACAGCATATTTTTGATTTGAGAATTGCCATATGTTAGATACGACTCCATCGCTATTTACTTTTATAACATTTTTATTATAAGCTATTAAAAAATAATTATTATAATATTGCACATGAACACCTTCTTGGCCACCAAAGCGAGGAAATTGTAATTTTTTTATTTTTACAATATTGCCATTTACATCAAATGTAATTAAGTAAATAAAGCTATTTACAGAATCCGCATTATTAGAAATCGCAGTATATTGAATAGGATTGGTTGAAGTAGCTTCAATATAGAGGGGTTCTGCACCTACATCTTGATTATTAATTTCTTTAGACCAAACGATACCCCCTAAAATATCTAGTTTAGATAAAAGACATTTCCCATTTGCAGTTCTTGCTATTGTATATACAAAAGAGGTGCTATTTTCTATAAATTCTTTTGAAATAGAATCAGTATAGGAGTTATTCGTCCCTTCATTGCTTATTTTGTAAGTATTAATAAAACCCATCTTCTTTTAGTTTTCTATATTTATTAAAATATTGTCTATGACAACATCACTACTTGTAATATATTCTGAACCGTTCCATATTTTATATGAGAACTTAAAATTTAGCGTATCTACTGTAATTTCCCTGCTATCATGCATAATCAATACTTGTGAATAATCTTTAGAATGTAAGACCTTATAGGTGTTATTCGGATTTCCCGAACTCGCGAACACTACCTTTACAGTATCTTCAATAGTATCTAAAGGAATTTTAGGGATATTGAATGGTTCCGGATTACGGATTAAAATACCAAAAGTTTGACCTGTATTTAAGTTCTTTAATACATTGAATTCTGTATTTTCAGGTGGATTAAATGGGCTAATACCTAATACACCCTCTGTCGCTCGGTCAAACAAATGGTAGTATTGCGATTCTAAGTTTTCGCTGTTAATATCCGAAATCCCTGCAACAATGTTATAAGCGGTTTCGATTTCATCGACGGATAATGACAATGGAATTATAAAAACGGCTTGCTGCTCATTGACTACAATTCCATCAGAGTCTAGTTCCCTTAGCCAATAACTATTTACTTGTTCTTCAAAATTCTTATATCTGGACGTTTGAAAAACAAACTGGTGCACTTCTTCGCTCTCTGTATCTTGTAATGAACCACTATTATTTTTATCGAAAGCATTATACAAAAGTGCGGTATAAAGCTTACGTGGTTTTAAATTAGTAAGTGTAACTGTATATGCATAACTATTTGGTAGAATAGGTTCTCCAATTTCTAAATCACAATTAATCGCGCTATTATTTTGATTGATGTATTCAACCATATTATTGAGTAGTTGCAGGTTCATGGGTATTCTTGGATTATTGTCAATATTCCAATTGGCATCTTCGCTTCCAATTGCTACTATGTCAAATTCATAAACAACAGTTGGATTATCAGCAGCTAAACTTTCCCATTTAATTTTTCCACTTATTAGATCTGAATTATCAGATAACACAGCTTCATCATCAATTCTCAAACGGTATGTATCTGAGGCAATTAAATAGTCCTTTTTAAGAATAGAATACTCTCCTATAGGATTATCATTAACATCAATCAAACGAATACACTCATTGAATTCTAATTCTTCTTGGCTGTTAAACTCAATCCAAGTAGCAAATGTTTGGCCTGTAGGCACCGTTTCTTGACTAAAGTTTGCGGGTAATGGGTAAGGGATTATAACATCAGTTACTGGGTCTTTAATCGCAATATGCATACTACCCGCTAATTCTGGTAATGAATTACCACTATCACTATCTTCATAACTATGCCATTTATTGAGCATGTGGTAGGTAAATGGTTTACTGAAATAAACCGTTATCTTACATTGGTTGTTTCCATAGAACAATGGTTTTGCCTGTAATAAGTTGCCATCGGCATTCGGGTAGGAACGGTTATAATCAATGTATTGGCGGAGTGACGTTAGTGGGTACTGATCTGGGTTTGCGTCTGTAGGAATATAATCTACTGTACTATCCTTGTGATAATGACCCACTGGCCCTACAGTTTTGAAGCCATAATAGTAGTCAAACAGCCCCTTATTTTGTTCTTCAAATTCCCCATTGTTAACCTCATCCTTTAACCTAAATCTCATATAATATTTAGTATTTGGTCTCCAAATGGGTTGTACGGTTTTTTGGACCGCCGCCACCATATCCTTTTGCTCCTGCTCTACCTCTGCTTGTCCTGGTATAGTTGAATTAAATTCATGGTTTTCTAATGTCATCCAGCAAATCTCTTGCACTGTCGTTATATTTCCGCAAGGTTTGGTCTCTTCTAATTTTCTTAAAATATTTCTGGCCTGTAAAATCAATGTATTTCTAGTATATCCTTTCTCTTCGTCAGACTTGCTTTGTTTAAGTAAACATAGCAAATTCAAAAAATATTCATACTCGGATTTTATAAAAGCACTTACTTCCCCGTTTTTTATTGTCTGTCTATCTACAACACAAAATTCTATTTTCAAATTCTCTGGATTATTTACCGTTTCAATAGCTATTAATTCTTCTTGAAATCCGACTGAGAAAGGCGTTCCGTTAACCTTGACCGGAACGATAGTACCAGAGCCATTGGGAGCTATTTCGGTAGCGATAGCACATGAAAAAATCAATCCGTTTATATTAGCGATCTGGGTATCTGCTTCAATAACATAGGGTACTGCTTTTTGACTGCTTATAGTAATTGTACCAACATTCAAATCATCGTTGCTACAATTTAAACTTAACTTCCCTATGGTGATATTTTCTGAAATTAAATCAAGATTACCACATCCAATATTAGAATTAATTAATGTTTGTGAGAGGTCTGACAATGCATTTTCTAAACCTGAAAAATCAGGAATAGTCACATAATCTGTAGTAAGTATATCGGAGTTATCGGTGCTTAGTATAGCGGGTCTTCCTAGATAAAAATCTAAGGTTTGAGAAAGGCTATTTCCGTTAGGGTAACTATTTATTTCATCTATACCATAAACAAAAATATGAGAATTTGAGTTTACAGTTGCTATACGGTTTTGAAGCTTAGCTGGGGTGTCAACTAACAAACCATCTGTGATAATAATGACGACATCTGGAGGATTTTGTAGCGATTGAATCGTTTCCAAGGCAGAAGACCAATGAGCTGAAGAAGAACCTATACCAGCTCCGCTTCTGCTTCTAAAACCTAAAATCCAATTATCAAAAGTAGATTTTGTTGAATCATTTACAAATTGATTAATAATATTGTCAGATCTTAAATCGTTATCTGAATTTGACATCCCAACTAAGGAGATTCTGTTGTCATTATTCAATTGGGAAGCGATAAAATTTTTCAATCCCATTTTTATTTGATCAATTTCTGAACCAGAAATAGATCCAGATTCATCTATTGCCAAAGCTATATGTGCTTCACATGCATTGTTTTTTTGACCTGCTTTAGCTTTAATTCCCATTATACTTGAATATTTTATTAGAGTTTACGACAATATCATTTGACCGTTTAACATATTTATATGTCTTTCAATTATTTTATATAAATGGCTATCTACTTGCTTTATTTTTTCTTTGACCTTATTTTGAAAGGCTGCAGTATATTTTGCTTTGCCCCAAGCATGTACAAACCCTAATTCTTCAGCCACCATATTTAAAGAATTTTTTTTATCAACTTCGACAGGGTCAAGGATAAACTTAACTTTGTAATTATTCAATTCGCAAAGTCCTGCAAGCTGATACTGTTCTATTATAATATTCGGCTCGTATTTTCCATCCATTTTAAACATGATTGCCTTATCTAACTTAGCGCACTTAACCATGGTTCTAAAATTGATTAAAAATTGATTTTTAAGTTCTAAATCATTAAATCCCAAAACCCCACAGTTAAAGGCTTTCCTAACGTTTCCGTAGCCTGGGATATGTGTATTTTTTAGCGCGTTATCGAAATAGGGTAATTGATTTTCATAACCTTCATTAAATAAATGTCCGCCTTCAACCATTTGACAGATCACATCATGGTCTTTAAAGTTTAAATACGGGATAACCGCTTTCGATTTAAAAAAAACATCGCCGTCAATGTGGATGCTACCCAAAGGCTCATTCTCTAAAGCCTTAATTTTACCAAAGGCCCAAAACTTTTCATGTTCATCTTCTAGCTCATCTAACGATAAATGTATTTTATCATAAGGAATACAGCTTAGATGTGTTTTACCGATTGTATCGGTATGAAGAACGACCTCTGTGGAGACTTTCTTAGCGTATAAAAATGATAAGGCATACAACCAAATTGAAGGTTCTATTTGACCTTCTAAAAACCAACGATTCTTTAGCATCGGTTTTGTCCATAACGAATGTATTATTCTCATATTTAAAGACTTCCTATTATCATGTTATCATAATATTGTACGGTATCACACTCATCAGCGTAAACACCACCACAACTAACAATAATGTCTGCAAATTCTTCTAAACAGTTTAAACCAAAATTCGTTCTATCTTCAAGACACTCTTCAAGCTTTTGCTCTAGTAGGTCTTGTAACCTGCATATATCACAATCACTTTCTGAACTATTGCTATTTGCCCTAGGTTCAATTACGACCTTTGCTATAAATTCAGTTTCATGAGCATACTCAACCTCCTGTTGCAATTGAGCGGAAGATTTGTAGTCTTCATGGATTTGCTCATAAATTGGATTAAAATTTTCAACCCCTAATGATTTGTAATATCTTATTGTAACGCCTTCGGCAAGTGTTGATAGCTTCAATTTAACTTCTAAAGTTGGTTCTTGTAAAATAATCACAAGACTATTTCCATTATCGAATTCTATCGATTTAGCAAAATCAAAATTATTTTGTGTGTCCGTTATTTTGAAATTATCTTCACTAATAGTTGCATTTTGAGTGCCATCAGGATTAACTGTAACCAAAGTTTCAAAATTTCCTTCTAATGTAAAATAAGCTCCGTTAATGTAATGCCCTGTATATTGTGTAGGCGGATAATAGGTTGTTCCCAAAGCCTTGTTTAATACATTGGCACAATCGTAATCTTTGCGCACACTTTTGCAAAACAACTCCGAAGGTGTGATGCCATATTGTTCAGGCACTAACCATCCAGGCTCTCCTGCCTCGGTATATGAGAATGGCGTAGTGGCCAACAAACGTATGGCGTCATACTGATTACCTGTACGCTGCCAATACCCTATTCTAAGATTACTAACCAAATTCCTGTCCTCGGCCTTTACCACGGCCTCAAAAGGATGGTAATCCATCCAGTTGCTTCCCGTCCATGCTTTAATTTCAATGTCTTCGATTGAATATTTATGTTTTACCTGACGAATCTCTCTACCACCGCGAACGACACGCTGCGGTGGAATCAAATCGGTAAAATTATCGGCACCTCCAGTATGACCACCAATTTTACTGAATACAGCTCCGGGAATAAGGCCTTTGGCAGCCTTAATATCTATATAGGTGTCCAAGGGAATGATAGCATCGATTTCAGAATGATTTGGCTCCCAGGGTGTAACTTGATTTAATTTGACCCAATCAATTTTATGTGTCAGTTCAAAAGATTCATTAGTTAGCATGTGGACACCCTGCACCAACTCTTTAGTGCGATTTAATGTGTACTCTGCTACTTTATAAGGCAAGGGCGCAATTGGTTGAGTATCAAGTTCGCCTGATTTCTCCCATTTTAGTTTAACGGTAAAGCTTTTACAAACCTTAAATACAATCCTTACACATACACGTATGCGTATCTCTGCATAGATTAAGAACGGTTTGGCGGCTTCTACAGAGAATAATGCATCCAGTCCAATGGTTATCCCAACAATCCAAATGTTGATATCAATCATTCCGCCCAGAGCAATATAGCCTCCTATTTGAGGGCGCTCAAAACTAACGAAGCCTCCCATCTCTAAATAGGCATAAATACGCACTCGAGCAGGACCAAATCGTTTTCTAAGATCAAACTCAACCCTAGCACCCGCTTCAATTCCTGTTGCAGAAAGCATTAAGTATGATTGCGCTGTGATAATGGTTAGCACTCTTGCCGTTATCGGATTATCACGAGTTCCAAAATTAACGTACCAAGCACGCGGATTGTTAAAGAAAAAACCGGATTGTACCTCAGCATATAAGTCGATGATCTCCCCATTATTCAATGGAAGTCGGTAATCTGCACCCAATCCCATTTCAATGGAATTATCGCCCCAAGCAACAAATGCGAAAAATGGTGGCTCACGATTATCGTCCAATCCCAAACGGGCACTTAAAATGGAGGCCCTTCCTTCTACCAAAAAGAGTGTTGGTAACGATAACAAAAGCATGGCACGAACTGAAATTATAGTGCCACTATCAAAACTAGTGCCTATCACCGCACCTGCACCAACAGAGAACGGAAAGTCATAATCTGAGGTTCTTTCTGGCCCACTAAATTTAGAAATATCCACACCTTTAGGTGGGTATTTGTAATAATCATACCACGTATCTTCACCAGACACCAAACCTACTGCTTCTTTCTCCGCAACATATCGGAAACCTAATAACCCCCTAAAACCATAAATTCCTAAAGGACCGATGGGGATAGGTGCGGGTAGATCCACAGAAGCATCTACCACAAATGCAGGATATCTTGGTTGCAATCTCATGGCTGCACTACCTGCAATTTTAGCTTTTGGCAATTTTAAGGAAACCTCACCAATATATTCCTGCGATTCCCCCGGTTCTGGGATGGATACCATGCCATGAATTATGGCTACAGCAGCATCAGGTCCGGCAGTCCCTGGAATCACTAAGTCAATTTCTATGGTTTGAATGCGTAAAAAAGAATCGCCGCCTGAATACTTAGGATTGTCGTTTTCATCTTTTTCATCATTATCAACGGTATAATAATACTTAACGCCCTCGCCACGTGCATCAATCCCCAAGGGGTCTAAACTGATAGCGCCATCAAAACCCCAATAATTATATTTACGCATTTTACCATCATGTTCTTGCTGGTAAGAACCAAAATGGATTCCTGTTACAGCAATTTCAATAGGCCCCAAATTGAGGGATATATTGGTTGGGATAAAACTGTTACCCCCTACAATCTCCATGCTTCCATTGTCGTAGATACGAAGTCGTGGAATCACTATTTTTTGTCCGTTGAGAATTTTATTCATAATGGGATTCTCAAACCATATTTCGCAGGATGTGCCGATGTAGAATTTATCGTCTTCTTTACCTAATTCTAGACTTAAAATATTAATGGTTACAAAATCAAAAAGGCTTAAGGGAATCCCCTGTACTTCAGAAGCTGTTAAATTAAAATAGCCTTCTTCGTTTAGATGTCCATTAATGTCTATTAAAGCGTCATTTCCAGATGCGTCTTTTAATTTTGGTATTTTTAATCGTCCAAGAATATTTGAAGCAACAATAGCATTTCGGTTGAAATTAATATCGAAAGCTGTGAACCCAACTTCAAAGCCATTAGACCCAATGGTCTTGACCAATTTTGGGTTACTAGTGACATCAATAACTTCTAAAGCCAGTCTGCCAGAAAAACCACCGGTACCTACTAAAATATCATAACCGGTTAAAACAGCCGTGGTTTCGGAATTATTCTCTTCATTGTCAAACTACTTTTTAGGTAATGTAATGGAGGCGGACTGTGCATAGATACCTTTGAACTCAGGGCCATATCCATAGGCATCAGCTTCAGGAATATTAGTATTATCTTTTAAATCTAATTTAAGATTAGTAACCTCTAAAATAAAACCAGAATTACCTATTTGAGACCTTGTTAGTTGAAATGTATCAGGGTTTATAAAATCGAAACCTGTTTTAGTATCATAGAGAAGACTACCCACATTATAAGTTAGTAGCGATTTACTTCCGTCATCAATTACATTTCCTTGACCGTCTACAGGTTGCAACATATTTCTCGGAAAAGCCAATGCTAAATTTAAGCTTTGTAATGCGACTGAGATTCTTGGTATGAAGAGATCAATCAATGTATCGATGGAGAATTCCCCTAAAAAACGATCAAAAAGTAAAGACATGTTTTCAAACCCCTTACTTAAGTCAGAACCATCTATATAAGTTTCGAGGATATAAAGGTTTATATCCAACCCAAAACTCTCGAAAAAAGAAATTAGTTCAGTTATATCTGAAAACTGATTCCCAGTTTGTGGTAGTGGCAATGGTTGATATTCACTATAATTTGAATTAGCATTAAACTGGTTCACAAAAGCGAGTACCGTATCATCATATCCATCTAAAAAAATATCGAAAGCTTCAAAAACCAATTCTGGCTTGGATATACCAAACATCTCAAGAATTAGATTGAAGTAATCTTCAATTGTACTGAGCTCATTTAAAGTAATTCTTCGTAAATACTTTAAAATGGGCAGTCTATAATATAGTGCTATTGGAATTTCTATGGTATTAGCTGAAGTACCAGGGTTAAAGAGTAATTGCAACCCATCATCACCACCGAAAATATTGATACCTGCATTGCCTTTTAAAACCAATACTAAATTATGATAAGCAGTATCACCATAGATACTCTTTTCTACATAATAAGTTTTGTAAAACAATTTATCAGAAACTTTGTCAAATGCAGACTTTATTGGTTCTGGTAGATTTTCAGTACCAATTAAATTACTTAACGCTGGAAAAAATTGTGGTGCTGGCATTATTGTTTTATTTTTATTAATTCAAATCCATCATTATTTCTTGCTATTTCAAAATCTTTTAAAATAAATTTTAAGATGCTATTATGATTATTTGATAAAATTTCAGTCTTATAAATTTCTATCAGTTTCTTGTTCTTTATACTAGCTTCAATGCTATGAGGTTTAACTCGTTCAATTTCCCAATTTATCGTATCTATATAAAAGATGATGGGAAAATTATCACTTCTTTCTTCAAAAGACTGTTGAGTGACATAAAAAAAATAGTCTCCATTTTTATATTTGAACGGTTCTATTTGTAATGAACTTAAGGAATCAATATTCTTAAATTTATATTCTTTATCCTTAATAAATAATCTATCTAGAGTAGTTTGTATAATATGCTCTTTATTGTTTTGTTTAAAAATAAAATCGATCCTTGAAAACCCTGTATTGGTATAATTAGCATCATACTTATAATAATAATTTATATCCCCTTTTAAGCTTTCACTAATTAAGAACCTATCACTCATAGTGGAGAAATTGTTTTCATCTAGTTTTATTTTTGATTTATTAAAAAAATGAGATTTTAAATTATTGTTATCATCAATCTCTAACCCTACATTTGATTGATAAAGTACTTTTTTATTCCTTAAAGTATCTTTAACCATCCTAATCTCAGAATCATTTTTTATTACTTCAAATTCGCCCTTTAAATTAAAAGTTGTTTTAAAAGTATTAGAAATATTTTTATTTGTAGGTTTGCTTAATTTTGTTAGTTTACTGCACGTACTATCGATCAAATAAATATTTAGCGAGTCATAAGTATATAAATCTTGATAAAGATCATATTCAATGTTGTAGCCAGTTTGATATCCAATATACTTTTGGGGAGAAGGTTCCCAAATAGTCACAAAATAGTTTCTGTTAATCTTATCGAAGTTTCGAATTTTTAATTCAAATGCTGTGCTATCAAAAAATTTAAATATGGTATCCTTTTTTTTATTCTGAACTATGTAAAGAAAATGACTCGTTTTGTTATTTTCATATAAAGAAAAAATAAGCGTAGAGTCTTTTGAATACCCATTAGAAGTTTGTTTTATACCATTTCTGTAATTTACATATGTACTCTCAAGATTAAAGTCAGAAATTAATTGACGTGAATTTATATCCTCTTGCTTTTTACAAGTAGTAATACATAAGACAATAATTAATATTTTAATGTTATTTTTAATCATCTCTATTGGATAGGCTTCTTACATAAAAAGGATTAGGATTTGTTGTATTATAGATTGTTAATACTGGTTTTACTAATTCATTGCTAGAGGCATTATTTATGTCCATAAAATGTTCTTGATTTGGAATACCATTATATGTTTTGAGAAGCATAGCATCGAAAAATGATTTTAATTCTCTTTCACCTTGGTCGACAATTGTTGGTGCAGTACCTTGATTAAAAAGATTATTATACGGGACAAATTCTGTAATAGCACTTGCTGTCCAACAATAAATAATAGTATTATAATACTCTGGAGTAGGTACGACCACTAAATCTGTTGGGTTAGCATTATTCCATGCAATTACTCTATCTCTAATTCTGGTTATTTCATTTATAGTAATAGTCATCTTTTCTGTCTCCAAAAAATTAACTGCTTTATCAATGTTCTCTTTCCAATGCCACACTTGTTGATCTGATGCTACTATCCATTTAGTAGAATCGATCACCCTATTTTGTTCGTCGATAATTGTTAAAAACTCCCGTTCAGCACCATTTTGTATTTCAGCTAACTCATTTGTAAGTCCTAAATTATTTATTTGAGTATCTGTTAATGGTCCACCAAAATTATCTAATTGAGAAAGACCATAACCTCTTGGAACTCCAAAATTTGGCAAACCTCTGAAGGTTGTTTTTCTTGTTGAATATGCATAGTTTCCTAGAGCATTAAATTGCTCGAATTCTGAATTATCATTAGTACCCAAAGAACCTGATTCTTGACGAATTTTCCTTACCATAAACCAAAACCTTCCTAAGTAGTTTTGATTCGTTAAGTAATTTTCCACTTGTAGATATGTAGGGTTTTTACCTCTTATATGAAACTTAAAATAATGATGATTTCCATCCCTCCAAAAATTTATATTTTCTGGCTCTGGAAAAAAATCAATAGTTACTTCGCCTCCTCTAACTCTATCATCACAATCAATGTCCCAAAAACTTTGTGGCTGAAGAACTCTAGTAAATATATCTCCTTCAATATCGGTAGCATTTGTTTCATTTGGGAAATAATCTAGAAAACGCCTATTAAAATAAATTCTCTCATTAGTTGCAATTGTGCCGTTATTATTTAAATCATAAGGTATTGCTGGCCCAAAGCCACCTAAGCGATTTTGTGGACTAGTGACATATTTATTATATTCAACTTTTACTCTCAGTTTTAATTGAACATCTGAGTTATTAGATATTCTTACATTAGGCATCTTTGGATTGGCATCTGTTGCATTATCAAAACCAATCAACAAAAATCTTTGAGTATTTTCATTTCTTAAGTTTAAAATATTTATTTGATTATTTAAGTTAGGCGTATAGTTATACGTTGAATTGGCATTTGAATCACTAAAAACTGTTATATAATGTAATTTTTGCAACCCTGAGTTTTCCATAGCTCTAATATTGTTAGCATTTTGAGCCCAACCATTGTTATGAAAAGCATAGTAGGCTATTTCTTGAAATGTTGTGAAATCATTTAATTCATCAATTATCATTTCTGTTCCAGCAGATAAAGCATTGTCGTTTGTTGAAAAACTCAACATGCTGTTGGCGTCATAATAGAACCCTATTCTATTGAACATTTGGGACACTTTTACCAATATTAGATCAGGTTGTAAGGCAAAGCCTAATGTAGGATTAATCGATTCAAGGCTTATTCTTTTCAGAAGATTTTTGAAAGCAGTAGTTATGGTTGCATTTACAAATGTATTTGCCCCAATTAACGTCTCAATTTCATTCTCTGAAGGAATCAAAGACTGAACTTGGGGCTGGACAATTTCCAAAGCTGCAAATGCACTCGTATCTGTTACTGCAATCATTTTTCTTATTTATTTAGTAATCTTTTTAACCTTTATTCTTTGATCTTGCTTTTCGAATTCGTTCTTTCTCTCTACGATTATATAAAACGTCATAGGTTACCAAATCATCTTGGGATACTTTGATGAAATCTAAACTCAACATATCTTGGATAAGGTTTTTGTCTGAAATACTGTCAATAACCTTGTACAATGGTATTTTATTGATACATTCCTCATTCAACAAACCTTCTGATGATTTCCACTTTTCTAGAGTCTTTAATTTACCTTCTAATGAGATTTTTCTAAATTTTTTGTTCGCTAAATCAAAGTAAAAACTACCCTCTTTGAAGGTTAGACTGTCAATATAAATATGATAATCTCCAATGAATGAATCATCCAAAACTATATTCATCACGTTTTCAGATTGCATAATTCGTACTATGTTTCTACTTCCATCATTTGAATCAGGCCCTATATAATTTTTGTGAAAAGTTGGTGCAACGATGTCAATATATAAATCATCATACACAAAACTTTTAAAAAAGGGAGGCTCAGTCGTATTTTTCACTACATCAAGGCAATATGATTCATATTTTTCTTTATTTATAACACCTTCAAATAAAGGTCTAAAAGCTATTACACTAAAAGCGTTTTTATCTTTGGGTTGACGCATTTGCGGTTTGTCGATTGATAGAATTTGCCCATTGTTGTTGGATTTGCATCCAAAAAACATCGTTACAAAAACTAATATTAAAATACAAAACTTATAAACCTGTTGCTCCATCATCTATAGCTTTCTTTACAATATCAACTAAGGCTTTCGCTCTTGAGAAAATCAAATCTTCATTTGCTTCCTGAAATTTTGAAACATGAAAATGCCCTGTTTTGGGCTTGTCTATGCTAATCATTTCTCGAAGTCTTGCAACACGATAAAATATTTCATTAGATAAATAAGAACCTCCTGAGCCTCGTGTCATCTTTTCATTTGGGTCAGGTTCGTCTACGCTTCCATCTTTAGTAATGCCAGTACTATCAACATATGTGAAATCAAATTCCACTTCGGGGCTTAAAACAAGCTCATTAGGCAAATTTGATTCAATCCATTTGGATGTATCTGTAATAGAGTCGCTGTCTGGCTCTCTAACAAAATTTAGGTTACAAGGAACGTTCCCTACTCTATTCTGAGTAGCGTACTTATCTATGTTGTAATCGCTTGGAGCACCGTCACGGCTTAGAGTTATGATCATATCAACGTTGTTTAGCAACTTCCCTATATAATTTTCAATTATTCCTTTGCCTTCACCCATACTTGGATTTAAATCTGAATCAAAATCAGTATAGCGAACGGGTACAATCATCGATTGAATATATCCAATTCCATTAGCAGTATTAATACTATTCATTGAAAGCACAGATATTCCAGATGGATTACTATGTAATATGTTACTAGAACCTGATAAAACAGGATTGTTCTCATCAAGAAAAAAAGGGTCAAAACCAACTACTAAAATTTTCTTGGCAGTACCAGCAGAAGAAAAATTCACTCCAGTGTAGTTTCTACTTGTCTCCTCAAAAAGTGAAATAATTTGACTTAAATCGGAGTCCTCTATCACTCGCGAATTCACATCAATATCTCCTTTAAATAAAGGATGTTGTTTTATAAACACTGCTATTTTAAGCCTAGCCCAATATAAGGGTCTGTCATCAGGACTATTTAAATTGGCCTGAACACTATTTACAGCTGTATTCCATAATGTTTTACCCGTAATAGAAACCAAAGATTTAATTGCATCAAAAAATAGAGTGCTCGATGACTCGGAATTATATAATTCATTAATAAAATCGTCAACCACTCTCTTAATCCCCGGCTGCTTATTAATAAAAAAATCTTCGTACCGTAAACCAGCAGCTGCATCTTGAAAATTATCATAGCCAATAGCCTCTTCATAATTTCGAACATATTCTGAACCCAAAACCTTTTCGTCAGTATAAACTACCATGGCAGGTGAAGGAGAGGCGCTATGTCTAACGATATTACCACTTCCATCTTCTTTAAGCCCCCTTAAAACATACTCGAATTTTGTATAGGCTTTACCTTCATCATCAGTACCTACCTCGATATTCGTTACCCCTAAGTTAACCTTATAATCAACTGGGAATTCCTGATTTTTAAGTTGCTCCAAATCTTGAAATTCCTGATTGGTTAAGGCCAAAATAGAAACATCTTCAAAAGTATAGTTTTCAGTTTCAGTATCCGAAAAAGTAGTTTGATTCTCAAATCTTATGTACTCTTGTACTGAACCGTTTATCTTAAACTCGCTTTTTACTATTTTGATGGACTGTATTTGATTATTCAACTCCAATAAGAAAAGACTGGATACCGGCCCTTCAAAACCACTTAGCGGAATCTTATCGTCATTGTTTTGACGAATGTTAAGATTATAGTTGCTAGGATAGGAAATAAATGTTGTATATACACTATCCTTGCCTATACCCAAATTAGCGGTAAACTGGTTTCCGTTGATATTTGCTTTATCAATAAACTTAACATCATAATAAATTTTAGAATAACTTTTACCTGAATCCTGTTCGAAAGGAATGGCCATATCAAAAATTGGAAACAATCCATCTAAATAGCCATTCTGAAAAATACTAAATCCTTTTGTAGGAAAATTATTAATAGGGTTTTCATTATTCCTAACACGCCTAATATATCTAAGTTGAAAATAGTTTGAATTAGCACTACCATTTGTTACGTATGGAATAATTTCTTCAAAAGATGTTTCTTCATCTTCTATAGCGGGTGTTAGAAATTGCTTTTTACCATCGGGAAGTACAAGTCCCAAATCGTTTTTGAAAGCTCTTTTATAATAGACTAACGGGATTTCATTGTCCCCTCTTGGTAAATTTACCTTAATGATTTTATTCGTATTATTCTCAGAAAACTCGCTATCAGGAGCCGTGTCATTTATTAAAAGTATGGGCCATTTATTATTTCTGGTATAATCTAGCGGAATGAAAGTAGTTGAATTATCCAAGCTCAATTTGATAGTATCTCCGTAGTTTTCTAAATAATTAAACGAGTCGTTAGATTCATTTCTTATATCCAAGTAAATGCTGTTTTTATTAAAATGTTTACTTATTACATCATTGAACAAGGCATCACCGTTTTTATTTGTAAAACCTGTGCCATTAAAAACTTTAAGTCCTAAGCCATTAAAAGCACCAAAAAAAGCAGAAGAATCTATATAGCTAAGCACAACTTCTTTCTTATCTTTCAATGCAAAAGATTCAGCTTGGGTCGGAGAACCACTTAGTGGGTCGAATGTCATTATAGAATCAAGTTCTCTAGCAATTTTGAAGGTTGGCCTGTACCCGATTTTTTCAAAAATTATAGTTAACCCAATATCTCCTGAGCTATCAAAATCTCCAATATAATTACTTGCGAAAGCAAATGGGAGCGTAAGAGAATCTGATGAATAAAATACTTTATCCAGCTCGTCAGGATCCTCTGTTGTAAATTCTGTGTCTGGATTACTTGCGGAATATTCTAGACCTAAGGATGTACTAGCCGCTGGTTCGGTATCAGGAACTGGAACTCCATCAGCAGCATACCATTGTTCTGCACTTGCATGAATAAATTTTGTAAGATCATTATTTATTGGAGCCGCAACTTTATCTCCAGAAATCAAACTACTTTTCTTTATTCCTTTATATATAATATAGCTAATCTTCGGAAGATTCAAATCTGGTTCAACACTAGGTTTTAGAATAATGTTGTACCTATCTGTAGTTCCAATTTGCTGAACCAATATCAAACCATCGGTAATAGCAAATGCTTTTGCATCAGAACTGATAGAAAACATATTTCCCAACCTATAATTATTTTCATCTATTGCTCCAAAGGACTGATATTCAGTTTGATTGGTCAATTTTAATGGTTCTGTAAAAAAATAGAAGCTCATATACCGTTTTATATTGGATAATTATTTACAAATTAAAAGCCCTAAACTCACCGTTGGTTATAGCCACGCCCTCTATAGTTCCTGTGAACGTACCTTCAATATAATCTGAGGATATCGCAGTTATTATCACAGAGCCTGTTTCAGACCATCCATCAAGGTTCAATGCGGTAGATTCAAGATTTAACTTATAGTCACCATCCTGAAAAAAATCACCAGAGAAATCATAAGTCCCTGTCGTTATTTGTAGCGGAAACCAGATAGAAACAGACGAATAGGTAGAAACCGTGTTGTCGTTTCCGTTTTGACCGTTTATCGTCAAATTTTGAGAACCTGCCGTTGCGGGATCTGCATAATTAAAATCTTCTCCTCCAGCGGTAAACCTAATGTAAGTGTCATCATTTTGTGAACCCGAATCATCATCTGAACTACAGGATTGAAAAGTAAAACCTGCGAAAATTGCAAGGATTAAAAGTGTTTTTTTAAATAATTTCATTTGTTGAATTTTTAAAGTTTATATTCTTTTAAACTCTATTTATCCACTACTATTATTAGAATAACATTAAATTTAGGTTAAAACATGATTTAGGGCATCACAGAGTACGACCTTAAAATTATAACAATGCTGGATATAAATAGTAAGGGAATCACTTAGGATTGCTAAGGTTTGTAATTTGAGCTACCTTCAATAAGGTTAAGATATATTATAAAGGGTACTGTTCAGCTTGATTCTCGTAGAATATTCTTGATCTTTACCTTGAAACCCTGTTCCTGAAGATTTTCCAGCGTTAATCGAAAATTTATCAAACTAAAAAATGGCAACGCATCAATGAAAGACCTGTCTCTTTTATCAATCAAGGCGAACGTAATCGTATAATCAGAGGGTTTTAATTTTTTCCTATCCAATGGGATAAAATCCATTTCCGCTCCCAATGCTTTTAATTTTGCTCTTAAGTTTTTCCTAAAACTATTATCCCTTAAAATAGCGATAGACGACACTCTACCTTGCGCAAAGAGATGACTTAAGGTAGACGAACTTGATCTTGGCTTAACATGTATAAATTCTTTATTTAAAATCGACAACACATCGCAGACTTCAATATGAGAACGGTTAAAATAATCTGATTTGACCAAATTTTTATCAAATAGTAAATAGTCCTTTTTAGATTTGGCCAATGATTCGTTATAGTCTCCTTCGCTAAAATTCTTTGGACATTTCAAGAATACTAAATTTGACTCCTCAACGTTTTTA
Organism: Subsaximicrobium wynnwilliamsii; assembly: GCF_007997225.1. Lineage (GTDB taxonomy): Bacteria > Bacteroidota > Bacteroidia > Flavobacteriales > Flavobacteriaceae > Psychroserpens > Psychroserpens wynnwilliamsii. The sequence goes on along the minus strand of NZ_VORM01000020.1, from coordinate 46,203 downwards.
ACATATTCTCGAATTGACTCAATATAGTTCTTGTTGATATGATACCATTTGCCAAGTGTGAAAACGTAGGTTGAACCTTTTCGATTGACTTCAAAATTTATAAACCGCCATAATGGAGCCGATATTCTAAACTCATTGTTGGCATATTTCAAATAAATGGAAAGGCGTTTTAGGGTATTCCAATCCAAATCTTCTAATTTATCATTCTTGTAAGCGTAGAAATCTGAAATGTCCAAATCCATTTTAAGGTCATCGGCAACTTCAGAATAAGCATATCCTTCATAGGATTCCCAATCAATAATATTTGGAGACGCTAAATGTATATTAGTAGTGTCTTGTTTTTTAAGTGCTGCAATTAACAATGCTCTTAACTCCTCAACTGTCGAAGGGTTTTTTTCCTCCTTTAGATTATCAATCCAATCAAAGTTTGTTTTGTATTTATTGCTTTTATAGGCCTTCAACAATTTTCTCAACTTTTCTGGAATATCCTTAAAATTGACTTTCGGTGAAAGATATACGCCCTCATTTCCTGTAATCATGGTACCCAAATCATTAGAGCCCTTTGCTAAACCTCCAGTAACACCCTTTAACAAATCACTTACTACATCAAGATTAAAGGCCTCAGGCTTTGATTTTCTGCTGGATTGCATTTTGGTCAACAAACCCATATCGCTGAGATTTGCTTTATCAACGCTAATGAATTTTTCTGAATCCACGAGATTTAATGCGGTTCGCAATCCAAAGTCTCTTTCTATAAGTTCTTATTTGATTATATGTTTGCCATAACCGAAGGTTATTACAAAAATTCTTTCTTTGACTCTAAAAAATAAAACGGCACGATTGGAAGCATTTTGAAGTGTTATTATTTTTTTCTCTACGCCCTGCTGAAGTAATTGTTCCCACGAAGGTGAGTTTGACCTGGTACTTCCAATTATAATCAATCCATCAGCTTCTGTTTGTTTTTTTATTTTATATTCATAATAATCCCTAACTTCTTCCTTGATGGCATCCTTGAACTTTTTTACGTAGGGTTTTAACAGGAATACACTTAACTTGTGGGTTTTCTTCATATGTAGTCTAATGAAGATGTAATATATGTTAAATGTAAAAATAGTTAATAATGTAATCCCTTATCATGTATAAGGTTTGTTTCATATAAACCCTTTGTCTCGGGCTATTTTCAGCAGTACCTTATCATCTTTGCCTACAATATCAAATGCTTCTTTGAGTTGTCTTTTCCGACGTTCTATACCGCCAATAGACATTGTAATAACATTAGGCAAGTCCATCATTTTAGTGCCGATGGAAAGTTGATATAATATTTGCCTATCCACATAATCCAGACTTATATCATTTGAGGCCAAAATACGAAGGAGTTTTTTTACTGTTTTAGTATAAGCGAGCGAATCATCCAACACTTCCTCAATGGCATTGACCAAAACCTTAGGAGTTAAATCATTTTTTATAAGTAATCCTTCTGGACTAAGATTTCTGAAAATATTATTGATTCGGTAATTATCATTGTAGGTAGTAGCTACAATTATTTTTGATTTTGGCGATTGCTTTCTGATCTCCAATCCTAAATCCTCCCCTGACAATAGTTTACCATCTTTAGAACTTGGAAGTTTAATGTCTAAAAAAATCAAATCATAGAAGATTTTTTTGCTGTCGGTTAGTAAAGCGTAAGACCCGTCTAAGGTTGTCTCTTCTGTAATCTCAAATTTGAAACGGCTATTATTCAAAGCAATTTTATGAAGCGCCGATTTAAAAGACTCGGCAATTTGCGGATGATCATCAATAATTAATATGTTCACTTGAAGCGGTTTTTAGTTAGAGGGAATCTTGATTTCAATAATTGTTCCAGATTTAGAATCGGAATTCAAAGTCAGGCTTCCATTAAGGCCTTTAACCCTAGATTTAATGTTTGACAAACCAATACCATTTTTTCTTTTAGAGGTGTTAAAACCAACGCCATTATCTGTTATAACTACATTATAGAGAAAGTTATTATATTCAAACTTTAAAGCTACATGAGTTGCTTTTGAATGCTTTACGATATTTTGTAACGCCTCTTGGATTATTCTGTACATATTAATTTTTATGCCCTCATTACTATCATTCCAAAATAATGTTTCTTCTGCTATAATATCATATTTAAATTTACCGATTAAACTATTTTCTAAGACCAAACTCTCGATCATCGCCAAATAATCTGTATTTGAAGATAGAATTTCGTTTTTCAATTCATGTGAAATATCCCTTATCTCTCCCTCAATACTCTGCAAATCTTCCAAAAACTTTTGGTGTTTTTTCAAGTCTTCGCTTTCGCCATTAAGATTCAAAAAACCGATACCCATTCTTGCTCCATATATTTTACCGAGCACGCCATCATGAAGTTCTTCAGATATTCTACACCTCTCCTTAAGGCGTCCTTCTTCCAATTTAGATTGTTGTTTAATCATCAATTTATAAATTTCTTCATTTGCCTTCTGTTGTTGCTTTTCTAATACTAATTGTTTATTTCTAGTCTTCTGAATCCTCAAATAATACAATAAGGTTAAAATTGATATTACTCCAATTGCAATCGATAAAATAAGTGTTTTTTGAAGTGATAGTCTTTCATTCTTATGTATATATTCATCCGTTTCAAAACTGATTCTTGCAAATTTATTTTTTAATTTACGCTCATAACCTTGCAGTTCTTTTGTGAGTTTAACATGAGATTGAAGGTACTTACTAGAATTAATTTTGTCTATTTTAGAGAGGAGTAATAGAGATGACAAAATATCATTATTATTACTTGATTTAATAGCCAACTTATTAGCATCTTCAGCATACTCTAAAGCTTTTATAGTGTCATTAGTTTTGGCGTAATACTCCGCAAGATGAATTTTATTAATTGTAATGCCTGATATATTATTTAGACTGTCTCTTATTTTCAGAGCTTCTAAAAAATAGTCTTCAACATTAACAGTATCACCATAAAGTAGTTTTGAATAGGCCAAATTATCCTTTAATCTAGCATACAAGCGAATATCTTGATTTTTAATATTTTTATTGTCAAGAGCTTTTCTAAAAGTTTGGATAGAAGTATTATAGTCTTTTTTGATTTGATAAGTAAGCCCTATGTCGTTTAAAGTGCGCTCATAATATGGCTTATTTTTATCATCAATATTCTCTAGTACCTTAATAGATTTGGTATGATATTCAATTGAATTTTCGAAATCACCGAGCTCACTATAATTATTTCCAAGAGCATTGTAACATTTATATAATGCCAAGTCTTTTCCGATGTTTTTATATGTAGAAATAGCCTGAAAAAGCTTAGCTTCACTACTCGTGTAATCTTTTAATCTACTTTGGATAAATGCCATGTTATATAGCATTTTGGCAGAATAGTTTTCCTGGCCAATCAATGAATAATACTTATGAGCTTGGTAATAGTGATAATACGCTGAATCTAGAATTTCCTGCCTTGCGAAAAATGAACCTGAATTCCAATGAGTTTCTGCTACACCAGAAGAATCCTTAAGTTCTATAGATAATCTTAGTGCCTGTTTGTTCGAATTTTCAAATAGTAATGTATCAGAATTTTTAAATGCTTGAAATGCTATTTTTAAAGCATTCTCTTTTTTTAGTGAATCGTTTTCGATTAAATCATTGAGAGTCTTAGCTTTTGATAAAGCTCTGTTTTGTTTTAAGTAGTAGTTGACACTATCATTGAATGACTTGATTTCATTATGATTTGGCGTTTTTCTCCTGCATGAGGATAGTACGCACAAAATGAAGCCAACCAGTAATATTATTAGTTTATTTTTCCTTACCAACATAAAACAAATGTAAAGAAAAAGCCCTTAAATTATTTTAAGGGCCGCTATCAATTGAAATGGGATTATCCATCCTCTCTATCATTATCAATTTCACCAGAACTATTATCTCCTGTGGCATGAACATCTTCCGTTGGATTAGTCTGGTCGTCATTTAACTCCAATGCTGTACATGAAGCCAAGAAATTGAAAATAATTAGAATAGCCAAAACATTAAGTGCATTCTTCATAATATAAATTTTAGGATTATACAATAGACCTCACCCCGTTTTTCAAGGTGAAATTAAAATGCAGATGAGATTAACTGAAATATTAAGTGCTCAACTGCTTATGAAGAAGCTTCTTTATGTCATAAAAATATAATGACATGCTTGCCAAAACAAATGTTTTGGCAGGTAATGAGTGAACATAATAGTTCTGATAGTGAAAGGCTTGTTTCTGTGAGTGAAATTAATTTTGACTTTGGATGGATAAGTCAGATAGTGAATCTTTTATAAATTCAATATTGCTTAAATAAGTTTTTGTAAAAGGAATTTTTTGAACTGTATTTATTACTGAACATTTAAGATTACCGTAATTTATTCTCGACACATAATCTTTGTTGACAACATAACTTTTATGTATTCTTAAAAAATTATTGGGCAGGGCATTCTCGAAAATTTTTAACGTTTTGAAAGCACTTATAACAGAACCATCGTTTAAATAGAAGTCAGTTGTATTATTGTCAGCTTTCAAAAACAATATTTCATCCGTATTTAAATATTGAAAATCTTTATAGGATTGTAAGCAAAGGGTTCTATTGGTTTTGGAGGATTGTTTTTTTTTAAACTTTAAAGCCAGTTTTCTAATTTCCAATTCCACTAAAGGAGTCATCAAATAATCTATAAAACCGTGTTTTAACGCCTTATAAGAATTCTCATTTGAAGAGGAAACAGCTACGAAATCTGGAATAATCTCTAAATAACTGTTAAGTTCAGTAACCAATTCAAAAGGGCTTTCAATCACATTATCCAAATTGAGAAACACCAAATCGGGTTTTCTCTTAAGAATAATATTCATGGATTGCTCATAACTATTGGAGTTCCCTATAGAAAGAAACATGGGATAGTCTGCCATCACTTTTTTTAAGTCTTTAGCTATTTTCCCATCACTATCTATTACGAAATAACTATTCAAGGCTTTTTGATTAGACCTTGAAATTAGCAATGATTTCTCAATTACAACTAACGGATAATCTTACAATTAATAAGGATTTTCATTATTATTGAGATTTGACATTGATTAAAGCGCATTGATAGCTTTTTTAATTGAAATTCCGATTTGAAGAAATGTTATACCTAATAAGTTCAACATATATTGATACCTAACATCCGCAAGTGATGTTAATAAGAAAGTGGAAAAGTCAATAAGACCGGAGTCTTAAAGCCTTTCCCCTTTCAAATATTTTCACCAATTTAGGTGAAAACATCGTTGCAGATGAAAATTACACTTTCTTCCGATAATATCAAGTCTTTTGGCGGACTTAATTTTATTTCAGCCGAATTCGACAACCTACAACTTCCGGCATTAATCACAGAACACCTTGGGGAGCGCCCGCCACAGGCCCAATTCAATTTTAGCGATGCAATAAAGAACATGTGGTCAATCATCTTTGCAGGTGGAGATTGCGCCGAGGACATTAGTGCAAACCTAAGAGAGGAATTTTTGCAGATCGAAAATCTCAAGGTCTGCTCTCCCGATACACTTCTTCGCCTTCAAAAATCCTTGTCCCTGGACAAGGAAGTCCACATCGGCAAGTCCGGTTCCGTAAATGACATTAGCAGGCACGCCACGCTCAACGCACTGAATTTAGATATGTTGTTGCAATTAAAGACCCTGGTTCCCAATAAATTGTATGATCTTGACTTTGACCATCAGTTCGTGCCTTGCGAAAAATACGATTCCAGAAAGGGCTATAAGATGGAAAAGGGCTATTTCCCGGGCGTGGCAAGCATTGGCAAAGAGATCGTTTACATTGAAAACAGGAACGGCAACAGTAATGTAAAGTTCAAACAAGCTGAAACATTAGAAGATGCATATTCAATGCTAAAGGACAAGCGCATTAAAATCGATAGAAGTCGCATGGATTGTGGCTCCTTTACAAAAGAGGTCATAGAAGTGGTAGAAGAAAATAGCGAAAGATTTTATATAAGGGCCCAACGTTGCGGTGAACTCTCCAACAGAGTAAAAGTAATGAAAGATTGGAGAACTGTGCGGATCGGACTGTTCGATGTGGAGGTATGCAGTATTGGCTATACTCCCTTTGGAGGGGAAAAGACCTATAGATATGTAGTTAGCAGACAAAAGAACAATACCGGGCAAACAGATGCCTTTTTCGGAAACGACTTCACTTATAGGGCAATAGCGACGAATGACCGAACCTCCACCGACAGGGAAATTATTGAATATTACAACCAAAGAGGTGCAACTGAAAAGATATTTGATGAGATGAACAATGATTTCGGTTGGAAGAACCTGCCTTTTTCATTTCTGGAAGAAAACACGGTCTATATGATCCTGACTGCCATGTGCAGGAATTTCTATTTGATGATCTTAAAGAAAATAGCTGAAAAAGTAACGTTTGTAAAGCCTAATTTCAGGATCAAGAAATTCATATTCAGATTTGTGACAGTCCCTTTCAAATGGATAGAAAGAGGACGACAAAAAATACTCAAGCTGTTCACCCAGAGGCCGTACCATTTGCTGTTGACATAGGAGTCCGAAAGTCAAAAACCAATACCAAGGGCAAGGCATGCCCTAACATGGCCCTAAAACGCCCTAAATGCGCTGAATCCGGAAATATTAAGATCAAAAGACCGATGGCTTCAAAAAAATAAGTCCTGGCAAAAAAACGAACGAATCGACAATCAAAAAACAACTGAAAGCTGGTCTGAAATGACGGTTTTTGACCTAAAGAATAAATTTCAAAAAAGCAAATTAGGAACTTGCGGATTTAAGGTGATAGTATAATATTCCCTAATTTTAGTTCATAATTTTTTCAAAGCGCTATACGTTAGTGTAATATAAAATTTAGCCCTGTACGATTGGTAATTTAGTATTTAATAAGAATCAACATCTTTTAAAATTTGATGAGCCGAAGCGTTTATATAATCTTCGTTCTTTAGCATATCATCAAAAATATCCATCGCTTTATCTAAAATAGGATTTGATTTGTCATATTCTCTCACTGCATTGTATGAGCTAATTATTACTTTTAAAGGAGCGTTTTGTAATCCTCTTTGGGTAACATTTGGTTCGTAATGATTTTTATATTCTCTGGCTAAATTTATACAATCATCATAGTGTTCTCCTGAACATTCTAATAAGAAATCATAAAAAGGGTACTCTCTCCATTTTCCTACGGAAGATTCAACATATTCAAAAAGAAAAGTACGTAATTTTTTAAACTGTTTTGGTTTCAAATGAAAGAATGCTCTATTATAAATCTCTCCAACTTCTTTAGATTCTAAGTCTAAAAATCTCATTACAAGTGTGAGTGCCATTTCAACTTTATGTCCATTTTCGATAAACTCAAAAGCTGTTTTTATTATACTATTTGGCTCATTATGTTTTAAAAATGATTCTAATAAATCATCAGCTTCAACATAGTTATTACAATAACCTATAGTTATTAATTTACCTATTTCTTTATTAGACTCCTTGACTTGTAAAGCGCTTTCAAAGAATGGAATCAACCTTTCAAAATTGTAGTGAACTAAATATTGCAGCGGATTAATCGATATTTTTAATACACCTGCATCATAATCTTTAGCTAATCCTAAAAATAGATTTAAAATTTCCTCCTTACCGTATTTTAATAAATATTGTAATTTATAGATAGCAGAAGCTCTTGTGGATGGACGAGAATTATCCACCAATAATTGAAGCGTTTCACAAACAAAATTAAATGTCTTGTTAGAAAAACTATAATCTACAAGACTGCTGGCAGCAGCGCCTCTTATTGAATTAATCCCTGTTGATAAAGCATCATTTAAATTTTCTCTACCCTCATCTCCTGAAACAATCTGTAGTTTTAAATAATCTAATATTTCTGGGTACACCTTTTTTTTATCTGTAAAATATCGTGTTACCCAAATTAGATAAAGTGTATTTTCTTTTTCATATTTTCTTTGATTTATTGCATAAAGAAATACATCCTTAAGCTTATCTACATCAATTCCACCTTCTTTTAATCCTTCAAGTGCTTTTACTATATATGTATTTGATATTTCGCTATCATCAATTATATTATACACGAAATCAATGAATTTATTCGGTTCTTCTGAGACAACTGTTACAAATTTTCGACCGTGTTCATATTCTGCTGGTTGATTCCAACTGTTGTAATTTTTATTTGTATGGGTGTAGGTTTTAAAACTATTTCGCCAGTCTTCTAGGGAGAATTTGTCATATTCAGGATTACCTAGCGGGTCTCTATTGACAAAAACTACCGTGCCTTCAGGCTCTTCGTTTTTAATAGCTCCAAATTTTCGAAATAACTCTAAATAATCCTTTTTTAAATGCTTTGGCATCTTGCCTTTATCATTTATAGAATTAAGTAATTCATACTTACCTATTCCGTAATATTTATTTTTCCTTTTAGAGCCATCATCATTTATAATAACTCGTAATTCAACTCTTTTTCTAAAGTTTGATAATAATATATCTTCTATTTTATTTTTTTCTTCATCATTTAGCACATGATACATTTGACCAAATACCTCTAACATCATATAATTCAAATATCGGTTTAAACTATATAATTCCTCAAGCTTTGTGGTATCTGAGAAAAAAGGATACGCTTCGTTTTTAAACTCTTTAGGATATTTAAAGATGATACTAAAACCAATTATTATATATACAATTCTATTAGAATCAAGATATTTATTTACTTCATCTCTTACAAAATTCGGATCGGTTATGAATTTACCTTCGAGATAAGTTTGAAGAATATCTAATTGCTTATTATGCTTATACAAATCAAGGTTTTTTCTATCATATAATAGAAAGGCTGAATCTAGTTCTATAATGCCATTTCTTTCAAATTTACGTTTTGATATAATTTCAGTTATAACATCTTTTACTAGTGTATAGGCAACATCTGGGTGTTTCGCCCAAAGCTTTTCATATATCCGACCGCCTAAATGTTGTGTGTAGAAATAATTTTTATCGTCATTTATATCTGTCCCTTTAACAATATCAATATGCTCACGTAGGTTTTTGGCTGTCCATGTTGGAAAATTTGTTGATGTGTTTTCTAGGATACTATAAAACCAGTATTGCTTTGAGTATTCTTTTTTTCGGCTAAAAACATTTTCAATTAATTCTATTGCAAGTTCACTTTTAACCTCGCCTATTTGCCATAGATAATCTATTATTAACTCATCTTTGATGGAAGAATCTTTTAAAGTTTTGTAGTACTTGAGTAAATTCTCATTATTCTCAGCTAAAGCAACTCGTCTTAAAGAACTTGTTATTTGAGTTTTTAGCTCATCATTATTATTTTCAATATCTTCTCTAAAAATATCCCTATTAATAAAAAACGATAACCATCCTTGATCCATAAGTGATGTATTAAAGGCACTTTTTAATTCATCATCTGCAAATACTATGTGTTCAACAGTGTTTTGCTCGGCAATAGTTGGGCTTTCTTGAAATGCAATTTCTTGCAGGATTAATAGCTTAATATGAAAACGAACCTCTTTATGTTGCAAAATTTTATTGACATCACTCACATATTCATGATGCAATACACTACTTTTATAATTTAGGATTTGTTTAATTTTTGATCTTACAAACAATCCTTGATGTCTATTTAGGATATCTGTGAGTAAATCTTTTTCTCCGTTTATAAAGTTTCTTGCATAGGCATAATCAAAGAACGATTGATGAAAAAACTCAATGTTTTTAGCGTCAACAAGGATACCTTCTGATTTTAGAAATTTTATCTCTTTAAAATATTGGTCTTCAAATAATCTAGCATCTAAATTTATTTCTTGAAGATCGTACATTTTTAAAGCTACTTTAAATATAAAATCAGATAGATTTTCTGGGTTTACAGCAGTTATATTAAAACGCTTTGCTTCCAAAATTTTCTGTTTCCATAATTGCGAATACAAATCTTGAAGACTCTTAATTTCTTTGACCTTAAGACTTTCTGAGTAAACCTTTAAGAACACATCAAGATGTAAAGGAACAGCAATTAATTCTAGAAAAGCTTCTGTAAATTGTCCTACCTTCTCAATTCCAGAGCGTTTTAACACATCGATTAGAACATCTCTTTTAAGCGCCCTAATTATAAAACTTTTCTTTCCCTTGTAATTAGATATAATAGGATCATAATTAAGGTCATAAATTCTAGTAGAGATAACAATTTTTACTTTTGGATGGCTTGTAAACCTCTGTATAAGATTATCGTAGAACTTTAGTGGTTTTAAGTCTGATGATAAAGCTTGAGATAAAGCATCTATCTGATCAATTAAAAGAACTCCTGTCTTATCAGATTCAATAAGTCTATCAAATAATTTTTCAAAACTTACATCGAGATTATATTCGGATTCTAAATCCTTAATCGAATTAAATATTAATCTATCAGCTTTTAAAGAGATTACAGGAATATTTTCAGACTTTAGTTTAGAATAGAGTTGAGATAGAATCACTGATTTGCCCATTCCTGCATTACCAGCAACGACAGCTATGTTCAATTCATTTTCTTTAGGCTTTTGTTGTATCCATTCAAAAATTTCTTCTGTCTCGGCACGCTTGATTTTAAGCAATTCGTTCTTGCCAAAAAAAGATTTTACTCGTGTTATGTCATTTGAAATTAACTCAGTTTTTTTAACTGCAAACTCCTTGCTAATAGAATCATCTTCATTAGTGTTATTCTGTTTTATAAAAATATCTTTTTGTTCTTTGCCAACTAACGATTGCGGTGAGAAATATCGGTTTTTTAAATAAGGATTAATTCGTACTATAGGATCTAAATCTACTGCTGTTATCGGCACTACATTTATGGAATTAAGAAGTTCTTTTAATTGCTCTTGGGCTTTCTCAATATTTAATTTTTCAAAAGATTTAACAGAAGTAACCTTAGAAATAATTGAGGGAATGTTCTTTGTAGACCATTTTTGATTGAAACTAGCCAAAAGTAATTTTGTAGCTTGGGTAAAATCTTTTGATACAACAAAGTAGTAGCTAAAATCTTTGATGTCGTTGATTAAAGAAGAGGTATTTTTATTGGATAATTGAGTTTCTAAAATGTGGTATAATAAAAATTTTATAATCTCTGATAATACCAAATCTATTGTTAGATTGGATTTATACTTTTTGCATTGCACTATGCCCGTTATTTTTCCATCTAGAAAAAGCATAGCATCAGCTCCACGTTCTCCAACACTAGAAGAAAGCTCTACGTTATCATAAATTCCATAATACAGATCTTTATCAATCTGATCCTTAAAATAATGATACACCACCTCTTCAAACTCCCTATGATCTAGCTTATTGAAATCTAACGCTCTATTAGCATATAAATCTTGTTTCATTTATCGAATTTATTTAAAATTGATGCCACATTCAAGTAACCATCCATTAATTAGCCCTTTTGTTATCCTAGTTTTTCGACCCGAACATTCTAAACTTTTTGCCACAAATAGATTCGCCAAATTCTTATGATGACCTAATGTTGTGAAACGATGCTCGATTAGTTTTTTAATTTCATAGAGTGGCAAACATCTCATAGAAACATTTTGCGCTAGTCCAAGTAAGGTTTGGTCATCGTAATCGAAAACTTCTTTAGCACTTTCCCAATTTTCTATACATCTTTTTGATGCAAGCACCATATCCAAATCGTTAACTGTAATAGCATTTACTGCACGTTGAAAGACTTCTGTTATTAAATAGCAATCACTTTGGGATACAAATACAATCTTAGCTTTCCGATCAACTTCATATTGTTGCTTAATGTGTTTTACCACACAATTGGAAACTAATTCACTAATATTCCAATGCATACTTTTAGCTGGCGATATATGCTTTACATTATAAAATGTTGTTACCCCATTTTCCACCACCTTTATATCATCAATAATACTTACATCAGTGATAAATGCTTCAGGATAAATAATCCTATCTGGCTCAAAAAAGCTAAAGGAGATTTGTAAAGCCAAAAACCAACATTGATACTCAACACCTATATGGGTAGCGCTACCGTCTGGATATGCCATAGTTGCTGTAGTTATGTCGTGCGTGTTTGAGCATTATAAGGGTTTATTTTTATTAAATTACAAAATAGTAAATTTGACATTGAATATGTGGGTTACAATAAAAAATGAAAGTTTTTGGGAGACATTTTTTTTAATAATTATTATCTTACTTAAAAGTCAAAAACAATCACCATCGATAAAAATTACAAGATTTAAACGATTTCTATGATAGGCTAATCTCAAGTAAAAAGGAAGGTCTTACGCTATTTATCCTTTCTGAAAAAATATAGAAAAGTTACATTCCTGACGAATTTGATGATCACGAGTTGGAAATTTCTATTAACAAGGCCAGTGAATACGATTCTAATGAACGCATACCCCATGCCCAACGTATCGTAGATAGTCTTCTAAATACTATTTAGATAATGACTTAACTAATTACAATAAATACTCATTCTCTGATAATGCCTATAAATTTTTAAAACTCATAGGCAAGAAGTTATTTAAAGATCACATCCATTTTCCACTTCGACAGACTTTTGAGAATTATAGTCTTTTCAAAGCTATAGACAGTATGGAATATCTAACATTTACAATTGACGTTCTATTAGTTTTAGACAGAGCAGAATTTAAACTATATACTGACAAGATTCTTATTGAGCCTTTAAATGAAATAGGTTTCGATGATTTAGAAATTACCTTAAAGATTATTAATAAAGAAGAAACCAAAAGTGCAGTAGAAAGAGAACTCATATTCAATACTACACAGAATTTTATGGGTTTAACTTGCGTACATATTTTTTGATAATAAACTTCTCTTAAGAAGCAATAAAAGTTATGATTCGATAGAATTTATTATTCTAACTCAAGTTTCGCACCCTAAAAACACTGAGATTTTAGGGTAAAAAAAGAAAAAATGTAGCATACAAACCTTGCCAATGGCCTGGTTTTTAAGTATTTTTAAAGTGCAAACAAGAAAATACAAATATGCTACAAAACAAAGATATTGCTAAAACCCAAGACTTCAAAACTTTTCAAGTCCGTGAAACAATCCGGTGTCCCGTTTTGGGAGTTAATAAAGTTGATCCTGGCCCTACCTTTTATGGATGTGGAAAGTATAGGCTCTGTCTTCGATGGCAAGTCCACAGTTGATGTGAAAGCCCAAAAAGATACCTATTACAGGGCTTTGACCAATCAGAAAATGGACTGGCGCAACCTGCTTTTGCTGTTTGTAAAACGCTACCTGTCGCTCGACCGTGATTTTACCACGCCAGAGGACGATCATAAATGTTTGATATTCGATGATACCGATATAGGGAAGCGTGGCAAAAAAATAGAAGGGCTATCCAAGACCTTTGACCATGTGAACCACCGCTTCATTTTTGGCTTTAAGCTCCTTGTTGCAGGCTACTGGAACGGGAGCGTTTTCATCCCCGTGGATTTCAGTTTCCACAGGGAGAACAAGGACAACAAAAAGAACAAATACGGCCTGACGGGCAAACAACGCAAACAGCAAAAGAAAACCAAAAGAGGCAAGGGGCTGCCCGTTGTAAAACGCTTTAGGGAGCTGAACTCGAAAAAAACGGGTATGCTGGTGGATATGTTCAAGCGCATCAATCAGCGTAAGATAGAGGTTGACTATATTTTGACGGACAGTTGGTTTACCTCCATAAGCTTGATAAACAAACTTTTGAAGGTTAATAAAAAGGTGCACGTCATTGGGATGTACAAGTACAACAGCAAGCTTTCCATAGATGGGAAGGAACACTCCATCAAACAGCTCAGAAAGCGCAAGGGCAAAATGTCAAGGCAAAGGTCGCTAAAGCTGTACTACTTCCAATATGTTGGCGAGATCGATGGAGTAAAAGTAAAGGTGTTCCTCTCCAAAAGGGGCGTCAACGGGGCGTGGCACACCATAATCACCACCAACACAAAATTGAGTTTTAAAAAGACCATGGAGATATACAGCATCCGCTGGACGATAGAAGTATTCTTCAAAGAGGCCAAACAATTGTTGGGCCTGGGCAAATGCCAATCCACGAATTTTGACGTGCAGGTGGCCCAGACCACACTAACGATGGTTCGGTACTTATTGATAAGCTTGAGGCACAGGATGGAAGCTTATCAGACCATTGGCGGTATATTCAAGGACATAAAACAGGATTACCTCGAACATAAGCTCAATGAAAGGTTGCTTTTGGCAATCGTGGATATTTTGGAAGTTTTGGATTTATTGGTCAAGGATATAGACATTAACTCAATTGCAAGAAGGTTAGTACTTTATAATGAATCTTTGTCGTTCTTGACCTATCCACCAGATCCTGCAAATAACAGTAAATTAGCAGCTTAAATTAAGTGCGAAACTTGAGTTATTCTAATTGAAAATTACTAGGATTTAAGAACAAATAAAATCAGTTGACATTAAAACAAATGTTGCCTTCAAAATATCAAAATGTTGTACCTATGTTGTACCTGACCCTTTTTTGAAAGGTTTTTAAATGAAAAAAGCCGAAGATTTCTCTTCGGCTTTTGTACAGGTGGGGAGACTCGAACTCCCACACATCGCTGCATTAGATCCTAAGTCTAACGTGTCTACCAATTCCACCACACCTGCATTTTAATATTTTAACGTTTTTTATTTCGCTATGTCCTAAGTCTGGCGTGTCTACCAATTCCACCACGCCCGCATTTTAATATTTTAACAGTATAAATTTCGCTATGTCCTAAGTTTAGCGCTAATCTCTGGGCAGAAACCTGATTCACTATTGAACTGCGCCAAACCGCCATTTTTATTGTTAAGTATTCAATATTTTTGCAACCATTCAGATAATTAGGTTGGTTAAAATGACCTTTTATCTATAACATTGAGATTGAAATGTTTTACCAAACTTCATACTATTCGTCGATCAAAAGACTACCTTTTTCTTTTAACGCCTGCATATCTTTACTTATTTTGAGGTCAAGCACCTTAGCGTAGTGTTGGGTGGTTGTGAGATTGGTATGTCCCAGCATTTTACTTACCGTCTCAATGGGAACACCCCTAGACAGGGTCACGGTTGTGGCGAATGTATGTCTGGCCATATGGAAAGTAAGAGTCTTTTTGATCTGACAGATCACGGCAATCTCTTTGAGATAGGCGTTGACTTTTTGGTTACTTGCAACTGGCAACAATCTGTTGTCATTTTCAACTCGGGAATAATTAGCATATTTATCTAAAATTCTCTGTGCTTCAGCCAATATAGGTATGCTGCTTGGCGTATCTGTCTTTGTCCTTTTAATTTTGATCCATTGGCCGCCATCATCCCCCAGAAAAATATCATCTTGGTTTATCTTTTGGACATCGATATAAGCAAGACCCGTAAAACAGGCAAATATAAAAATATCCCGTACTTGATTTAAACGGTTCATTTCAAAGTCCTTTTCAGCCAATCTTTTGATCTCTGCATCTGACAGAATTTCCCTGTTAACGACTTTCTTTTTCATTTTCCAATTGATGAAAGGATCTATTTGGATATAGCCGTGCGCTTGCGCAATATGTATAACTTTTTTAAAATTCCGAATATATTTGAGTGCAGTGTTATTCGCGCAATTTTTTTCGGTTTTGAGATAGAAGGCAAAACCCTCGATGAATTTGTAATCCACATCCTTTATAGGAATATCAGGAATACTATAACTGGAAATTATATAATTTTCCAAATGATTACAAACGGTGTCGTAGCGTTTATAAGTTCCTAGTGCATAATCACCTGCAGGGATCAAACGAAGAATCTTATTATTGTGTTCTCGAAAAAGCTCTAACGCTAACTTGTAAATCTGATTTTTCCCATGGTATTTATCCCGAAGATCTTTAGCTGTGAACGATTGACCGCTTTTCGATAATTCTTGATGATTCTCAAAAAAGAAATTTTCTATGCTTCTAATCAGCGAATTGATTTCTTGAGCTTTGACCGATGTACCTCTGACTCGTTCAGCAGCAGCATCCCATTTTGTTACTGGTATCTTTCTTGAAATACTCATTTCCGACCGAGTACCATCAACTGTAATACGACAATAAATATTGGCCAGATCATTAGAATCTGTCTTTGTTTTTCGGATATGAAACAAAATGGATATGGCAAACGACATTCAAAAGGTATATTTTACCTTGAAAGTACTTCTTTATTCTGAGATAAACAAAAGTCCAACTTCTGATTATCATTGACTTAAACCTATTCGGGAGTCATTTATTTTTAAAAAATTATACTCCCGAATCTGCAGCATAATAGATAGTTTTATTTGATTTTATATGCTATTGTAAAAAATTAAAAACCCCGCAAACAATGATGTTTGCGGGGTTTTAGTAAAATCTGATTTTGTTCTAGTGGGCAATGAGGGATTCGAACCCCCGACCCCCTCGGTGTAAACGAGGTGCTCTGAACCAACTGAGCTAATTGCCCTATTTATTGGTCTGCAAATATAGTCTAGTTTTTCAAATTTCAAAACTTTTTTTTAATAAAAGAAAAATTAATAATATCCTAGAAAGATCAGGCGCCATCCCTAAGAGGATTTATACTGTTATCGACTCATTTTTAGTCGATTATAAAAATTAAAACGAGTTTGTCCAAAACCAATTTTTAGCTTCGCAAGATATAAAAGATAACATCCTAGTTTTTAATATCAATCTTGAAACTTTCTGTACTTGGCCATGATGAACATATAGAGGCCAAAACAAATTAAGCCCATGGCCACCGTAGCAACAAGCCAAGGCCCATAACTCTCTCTCATAAAGGCAAAAGCCTCTGAAGTTCCTTTAATGTCTTGAGTACTTGCCGTATCTGCAGCCCTAAAAAAGAAATATGAAATAATCGCAACAACGATACCCCTCGACACTAAACCAGCATAACCCAACCATTTTATGGTTTTTCTTGTATTGATATTAGACAGGCTCTCTAACTGGAATTTGCCCAAGAAATCACCCTTATAAGCCTTGACTATCTGAAACACCGCCTTAAGTGCCAATCCTGCCGCAACTGCATAAAACACATAAGGCAATACCTCTAAAGGAATCATTTTTGCTTTGCTGTTCCCGCCACCACCAGAGGGTTTGACAATTTGATATATTGAGAAAACACCCAAACCAAGATAAACAAGCGCGCTAATGAAAAATCCAACACGTTTTCCTATTCCCTTAGCGTCAGATCCAATATCCTCTGGATCTATGATGCTTTCATAAAAGCGCCAGAACGAATAGCACAACAATCCCAATCCCATAATTCCCAGAAGCACATTCCCAAAAGCTTGCTTTTGTAAAAATTCAAGAACACCCAATTTTCCTTCTGAGCTTCCACCTAAGCCGCTTGCTGCACCAAAAGCCAATACTCCTGTGAGGAAATACACTACGCCCTTTGAGACATAACCACTCTTGGCAACTTTTTTTATCTTGCTATCCATAATTCACTTGATTTTTCGAATGCTTCAATATACACTTCTACCTCTAAGTCGTTAATTACATTAAATAAATATGTGCATCATATCAACTTAAATAACTACGACAACAGGTTCAAAAACAATCAAATATTGAAATACGAAAAAAAAAGTCTCAGTAATAGTGATCTGTTTAATATTGAAGATGGGACAATTGAATGCTGATTGAGATACGTTGAAGTGCCGCTTTTAAAAATTTAAAAAAGTAGGGTTTTTAAAGTTTAAACGACCTCTGCCACAACAAAAGTGCTGCCGCCAATATAGATGAAATCAGTTCTGGAAGCATTCCGTCGGGCTGCCGCTAAAGCTTGAGTCACACTTTCAAAGGCCTCGCCCTTAAAACCGTTTTCTAAAAATCTAGACTTCAAGAGTTCCGCATCTAGACCACGTGGCACGTTAGGCTTGCAGAAATAATACTGCGCGTCTTTGGGCAAGATTGGTAAAATTGCGGATATATCCTTATCGTTCACCACACCAAAAACAACATGCAAATGCTCAAATGTTTCCGTTTGGATTTGTTTGAAGGTGTAAATCAAGCCTTCCTTGTTATGTGCGGTATCACAAACCGTTTTAGGATGTTCGGCCAAAACCTGCCAACGCCCCAATAATCCAGTGTTTTTCACGATGTTTAAGAGTCCGTTTTTAATAGTTTCCTCGGAAACAGGAACAGCATTTTGATTTAAGATGGCAAGGGTTTGTAGCACCGTTTTCATATTGTGCTTTTGGTAGGCTCCTTTTAAATCGGAAACATAATCGCTCTTGATCAATTGGTCTGCAAAATAAATAGCGGCGTTGTTTTGTATGGCGGTGCTTCGGAAGACAGTTTCGGTTTCTGGTTGTGTCTCTCCTACCACCACAGGAATGTTCGGTTTGATAATACCTGCTTTTTCCTTTGCAATAAGTTCTAAGGTATTCCCCAAAAATTGTACGTGATCTAAACCAATATTGGTTATGACCGAAACCTCTGGAGTAATGATATTTGTGGAATCCAATCTACCACCCAAACCAACTTCAATAATGGCAATATCGACCTGCTCCTCAGCGAAATATGCAAAGGCCATGCCGACACTCATTTCAAAAAAGGAGAGTTTATGTTGTTCTAAAAATGCGGTATTTTGTTTGATGAATTCAATGACAAAAGCTTCAGAAACCTCTTTCCCATTGATTTTTATGCGTTCGCGGTAGTCCTTGAGATGTGGCGACGTATAGAGCCCTACCTTATAACCCGCTTCCTGTAAAACCGAAGCCAGGCCATGACTTGTAGAACCTTTCCCGTTGGTGCCCGCAACGTGAACCGATTTGAAGTTGCGCTCTGGATGATTCAAATGCTCTGCAAAAACCAAAGTATTGGTCAAGTCTTTTTTGAAAGCAGCCTTACCTTGATTTTGATACATGGGCAATTGTTGGAACATCCAACTCACTGTATCCTGATAATTCATGGCTAATTTGTGGGCGTAAAGTTAATACTCACTTTCCCAAATTGACGAACAGGGGCTTTAGAATCGGCTGGCCATTTGTAGGATTTGGCTATTTTCCTTGCCACTTCCTTTAAACAGGTTGTGGCGTTATTACTGCCTCGAACACCAGGAGTTGCTTCAATGACATCGCCATTTTGGTTAACCACGATATCAACGACGATCAAACCATATTCGTTCTCACAACCTTCAAATATCTGAAATTTAGGCTTGCCTCTTCCGTTGAGTCCATAACCCATACCGCCATTTCCCGCACCCGGATTTCCTTTGTATGGCGCATACGGACTCCCATCTAACTGCCCCTTGTCTCCGGGACCATCACCTGGACCTTCGCCTCCGGTTTGAGTGCCATCCGATTTTTTGACGCCACCGATTAAGGCATCCAATTTTTTCTTTTTCGCCTCCTCGGCTTGACGTTGTTTTTCAGCAGCTTCCTGCTTTTCACGTTCCACGCGTTCAGCTTCAGCTTTCGCCTTTGCGTCAGCTTTCGCTTTGGCATCGGCAGCTTCTTTTTGCTTCTTTATGGCAATCGCTTCCGCATTATCGGCAGTCAATACTTTTTCAGAAGGCGCTTCGGTTTTTGTTGGCTCCACCTTGGCTTCCTCAACTTTAGTTTCTTTGATTTGGGGTTTAGTGACTTCCTCTCTTGGCTCTGATTTAACTGGTTCTGTAGGCTGGATGTTACCTGTACCCACTTCCGAGTTACCAAAATTAACCGCAACGCCATACTCTACAGGAGGATCCAGATAAGGAGTACCAACCACAAATAGCAGTAGCACCAAGATCACAATGATCAAGGCCGTTATTTTTGCTGAATTTTGTTCGTGTTTGGTCTCTAGGTAACGCATGGTTTTTGGAGTACAAGATCTTTTACTAAGAATTATTTCTCAATTAGTCATTTGGTTTAACCGCCAAAATGACCTTAAACTTATTTCTGTTGGCGATATCCATCACTTTGACCACATTCTCAATGGGCACCGATTTCTCGGCACGCAACACAATGGTTGGTTCTTCTTGGGAGGCCAGCATGTCTTTTAATTGGGTTTCCAAAACACTTTCGCCAACTCGTTTTTGGTCAATATAATATGTCAAATCCTTTTTGATGCTCACTGCGACCGATTGCTTGTTTTCGGTCTTTCCGCTGGCCTTTGGCAGCACAATATCAATGGCGTTAGTCGTTACCAAAGTAGAAGCGAGCATAAAGAATATCAACAGCAGGAACACAATATCGGTCATGGATGACATATTGAATTCTGGCGTGACTTTATTTCTTCCTCTTAATTTCATAGATATGAATTATTTTTTTAGACACTCATTCTTAAAACTGGACATTTTCAAGTGACCGATTGCTTTCTGCAAACTGCCAACTGAATACAGCCCACTTTAAATCGGCTCGTTTAAGTGGTCTAAAAATTCGAGCGAGTTGGCTTCCATTTGATAAATGACCTTATCGGTCTTTACCACCAAATGGTTGTAGGCCATGTAAGCCACGATACCCACGATCAAGCCACCAACCGTTGTGGTCATGGCGGTGTAGAGCCCATCGGAAAGCTGCTTGATATCTATTTGACCACCAGAATTGGCAATCTCAAAGATGGACAATATCATCCCGATTACTGTACCCAAAAAACCTATCATGGGCGCAACACCAGATATAGTGGCCAGCACGCTTACGTTTTTCTCTAAGCTATACACCTCTAGACGACCGGCGTTTTCTATAGCGGTATTGATATCTTCCAAAGGTTTTCCGATTCTGGTAATCCCTTTATTGATAAGTCTTGACACCGGCGAATTTTGTTGTGCACACAACATTTGCGCAGAATCTATTTTGCCATTAGACACATGATCCTTTATTTGGTTCATGAAATTGCCATCAATTTTGGAGGCAGCCTTTATGGCGAACAAACGTTCAAAATAAATGTAGATTGCAGCGATCAAAAGGACGAACAATAGTATCATGATGATGATTCCTGCGGTACCACCACTAGTGATCAACTCAATGATCGACAAGGTTTTTTCTACAGGTTGTTCTTCTAGAAGCACTTCAGCAGTATCCTGAAGCAGACTCATTATAAGCATAGGTTAAATATTTGGATTGGTTTATTTACTTTTCAGTTATAGATGTAACGTTTAAATTTAATGGAAATTATATTTAAAAATAATTAAGGCTGTATCCATTAGTATCTCAATACAATTGGCCTTTAGAACCAAGACTAGCTTTGAACTAAACCATTGGCCTGTTGCTCTTGGTTTGCCTTGGCTACATTTGAAATCGCTATAAGGTCTCTACCATTTTATGTTATTTTATGTTGAACATTCAACCCTGTTTGTCAATGTTATAGAGAGGCTTCCTGCACATCGTTGTTCAAATTGGTTTTAGACCTAAAATATAGGTGGCCGAATTTGAAGTTTTAGTCTTTCTGCAGCCTCCAAAAGGCTCAACTGCAATCATGACCTATTTGGTTCATTACTTCATCAAATTGATTTAAAATATCGTTCTCGTAAAGAAAAAAGCTATAGCACCAGATAAAAACCCAATCAATGCCAACCATGAAATATTTTTGAGATACCAGAAAAAGTCAATTTTCTCCATACCCATTGCCACAACGCCTGCTGCAGAACCAATGATCAACATACTGCCGCCAGTTCCTGCCGAGTAGGCTATAAAGTGCCACAATGCATTATCGATTCCCTGTGAGAACATGCCTAAACTTGCGGCAACGAGCGGGACATTATCTATAACCGCAGAGCCTAAGCCTAAAAGCAAGATCACTAAATCTGACACAACAACTTCTCCTGCCGGCGCGGCCATTTCCGTACCTAAAGTAGGCACTGTATCTTGCAAAGTGCCTGCAAAATTAAAAAGGATACCCAATGATTCCAAGGCTGCAACTGCCATTAAAATCCCAAGGAAAAATAAGATACTCGGCAGTTCAATCTTCGATAGCGAATGGTGAACCGCGCTGTGTGATTCTCTTACTGGGATTTCATCAGAATCTTGACTGGTCAAGCTGGCCATGCTAAATTTAGTATTACTGTAAATTTCAGCAAAAGTTGCCACGATACCTAATGCAAGCATCATCCCCACGTAAGGTGGTAAATGAGTCACGCTTTTAAATATTGGCACAGCAACAATTCCGCCAAGTCCTAAATAGAGCATTGTAGCACTATACTTGTTTTTTGGCCGCGTCAAATCCTCATTTTGATTTTCTAACTTCCCTTTGAAAGTTGGCAAAAAGGAGGCTATAAAAAACGGTACCAGCATACACAACAAGGATGGAAGGAATAAATACGCAAACAAATGGCCCGTGGTTACTTTTTTACCTATCCAAAGCATTGTGGTAGTCACATCGCCAATTGGGGACCAAGCGCCACCTGCATTGGCTGCGATAATAATTAAACCGGCATACCAGATACGCACATTACGATCATGAACCAATTTTTGTAAAATGGAAATCAATACGATGGTGGCAGTTAAATTATCGATTATTGCAGAAAGGAAAAACGCCAAAAAGCCGAAAATCCATAAAATACGTCTTTTACTCTTTGTTTTGATGAAGCCCTTGATTGTTGCAAAACCGTCAAAATAATCAATGATCTCCACAATGGTCATCGCGCCCAAAAGAAACACTAAAATTTCGGCGGTCTTGCCCAAATGGTGCAAAAGGGTTTCTTCCATCCATTCTAAACGTCCTTCATGTTCCAAACTTGCAAAACCATCGACCAACGCATGGTTGGCAGAATCAAACCATTGGGTAAAACTATCAATCCCAAGAGCGATGAGCGCCCAACTTATGGCCATCATTACCAATGCAGGGATTAATTTATCAATTTTTATGCTATGCTCTACCGTGATAGCAAGATAGCCAAATACAAATACTAAAATTACAATGGTTTCCATGGGGTAATTATCAAATTAGCTGACTTAGCGCAATCTCAAACGCCGTAGCACTGATTCCTGTTTTTGTTTTATTTTTATCGTGAACGCGTTGCAACGCTTCCCTTATGGTCTCTGAAGTGTCACTAAAAATGGCCTCATCTGTCATTAGCACTTTACGCTCCATGAAATAAGCGAAAACCCTGGCCATCCCACAGTTGGAAATAAAATCGGGAATGAGGCTTACCTTTTGATCTGTGTGCTCCATGATGCTTCCGAAGAAAATCTCTTTATCGGCAAATGGCACATTCGCACCACAAGTTACGACCTCCAGGCCTGTTGCAATCATCTGGTCAATTTGGCTTTGGGTTATGAGTCTTGATGCAGCACAAGGCGCAAAAATCTCGGTTTCCAAAGCCCATATTTGTTCGTTTATTTCAGAAAAAGAGATCAAATCTTTACTTATGAGCGTGTTTCCTTTTTTATTGAGATAAAGGTCTGTGATTTCATTAAAAGAAAACCCTTCCTTTTTGATCACCCCTCCCGAAATATCGATAATGCCCACTACTTTAGCGCCCATCTGTGCCAAATAAAAGGCCGCTGCCGCACCAACATTGCCAAAGCCTTGAACAATGGCCCGCTTTCCAACAATGGATTCGCCCTTGATATCGTAAAAATGCTTTGCAGCTTCGGCAACGCCAAAACCGGTGATCATATCTGCAATCTTATATTTCTTTGAAATGTTTGGTGAGTATTTTGGATCATCAATCACTTTGATCACACCATGACGTAATTGACCAATCCTGTTGATTTTATCGGCAATGGAAGGCTTAAAGTGACCTTCAAAAACACCTTCTTGTGGATGCCATACGCCGCTGGCCTCAGTAATAGGGATGACCTCATGGGTCTCGTCCACATTAAGGTCGCCACCTGTACCGTAATAACTTTTCAATAAAGGAGACACCGCTTTGTACCAACGTTCTAAAACACCTCTTTTGCGAGGATCATTTGGATCAAAGTTGATACCAGACTTGGCACCACCAATGGCAGGGCCAGAGACGGTAAATTTGACCTCCATGGTTTTTGCCAGCGACAATACTTCATTCATATCCAAACCCTTGCGCATACGCGTACCACCCCCGGCGGCCCCGCCTCGAAGCGAGTTGATAACCGTCCAGCCTTCGGCTTCGGTTTCAGGATCTTTCCAATTAAAAATAATTTCAGGTTCTTTATCTTCGTAGATCTGAAGCAGTTCTTTCATTTAGTGGTAGTCAATTGATGGATTTTAGTTTCAAGATAAAATATGTTTAAAC
Organism: Subsaximicrobium wynnwilliamsii; assembly: GCF_007997225.1. Lineage (GTDB taxonomy): Bacteria > Bacteroidota > Bacteroidia > Flavobacteriales > Flavobacteriaceae > Psychroserpens > Psychroserpens wynnwilliamsii. Next base: position 22,005 of record NZ_VORM01000020.1, on the reverse strand, counting down.
TAAAATTCTGATCTTAGTAAATAATCTGTAAAACTAACAAATATAAAAACTAAAAAGTGTGAATTATTAAATTTTAAGTATTTATTTAGGAAACCAAATTTGCCCAGAAGAATGATCTTGATTTGCCCCTGTAACGCTTGCCAAGCAATTGACTTCGTTTCTCAATTTTAGAACGCCCAACAGCCCAAAAATCAAGGCTTCCTTATAATCCACAAGTTCATTTGCAGGCTTTACGAGTTCAAAATCCTGGTGTGTTTTTATGCGGGACAACAAGAAATCATTATAAGTACCTCCTCCAGTGAAAAGCACTTTTGATCCCTTTTCAATAGTATGGGCGATTGTCATGGCCGCATGTTCTGTAAACGTAGAAATAACATCAATCACAGCGCATGGATGCGCTGCAATGACAGGTTTTATTTGTGCTTCTACCCACTCCAATCCTAAAGATTTTGGCGCGCTTTTTTTATAATAGGGCAGTTGGTTTAGCTGCGCGAGCAATGCCTTGTGCACAAAACCGGTTTTGGCAATTGCACCTTCAGCATCATAATCTAAACCTAATAATTTGGCATACTGGTTCAAGACAATATTTACAGGACAAATATCATAAGCGATACGTTTTCCATTTACTTCGGAAGACTTGTTTGCAAAACCACCAAGGTTAACGCAAGCGTCATACTGCATAAAAAGCAAAGCATCACCTATTGGCACCAATGGCGCGCCTTGTCCGCCCCTCTTTACATCTGCAACTCTAAAGTCGCAAACAATGGTTTGTTGGGTCAAATTGGCCAATTCTGGTAAGTTGCCAATTTGGTAAGTCGTCTGTTTCTCGGGCTGATGCAGCGCAGTATGACCATGTGAGCACACCGCATCCAATCTTGTGATGTTGTGCTTATGAATAAACTCATTTATGGCTTCCGCTAAATGCGCAGTGTATTTTTTGTCAATAGTTTGAAGTTCCTCTGCTGAAAGATTTACGAGATTTTTCAGAATTGACGACCATGTTTCGGTATAGGCAATGGTTTCAGCAGTATGTATCTTGAAACTCCAACGCTCATTAAAACTTAATGTGACGTAGGCCAAATCAATTCCGTCTAAAGAAGTCCCAGACATAACACCAACGACCTTATATTCTGACTTTGACATATTCTGTAAAAATAGATATTCCTATTGAAAATAAGACACCAAACCCTTATCTTTGCACAGAAATTTTATCAAATCAATAGTTATATATGGATTTTAGCCTTACAGAAGAACACAAAATGGTGCGTGATGCCGCTCGAGAATTTGCTCAAAACGAATTATTGCCTGGCGTAATAGAACGCGATGAGAAACAAAAGTTCCCCAAAGACTTGGTAAAAAAAATGGGGGAACTCGGTTTTATGGGCATTATGGTAGACCCGAAATATGGCGGTAGCGGGATGGATGCCATCTCCTACGTGCTCGTTATGGAAGAGCTCTCCAAAATTGATGCATCGGCCTCAGTAATTGTTTCTGTAAATAATTCATTGGTTTGCTACGGTTTGGAAACCTACGGAAACGAAGAACAAAAACAAAAATATTTGACCAAGTTGGCCACTGGCGAATTTGTGGGCGCTTTCTGCCTAAGTGAACCTGAAGCCGGTAGTGACGCTACTTCCCAACGCACCACTGCTATAGACAGAGGTGACCATTACGTGATAAATGGCACCAAAAACTGGATTACCAGTGGCGGACGCGCAGATGTGTATTTGGTCATTGCACAAACCGACAAGCATAAAGGTTCTCACGGCATCAATGCCTTTATTCTTGAAAAAGGTATGGCAGGTTTTGATGTTGGACCCAAAGAAAATAAGTTAGGAATTAGAGGAAGCGACACGCACACCTTACAGTTTAACGATGTGAAAGTGCCTAAGGAAAACCGTATTGGTGAAGATGGTGCTGGCTTTTTATTTGCAATGAAAACCCTTTCTGGGGGCCGAATTGGCATTGCTGCACAAGCCTTAGGAATTGCTGCTGGAGCTTATGAATTGGCTTTGAAATATTCAAAAGAACGCAAAGCCTTTGGTACGGAAATTTGCAACCACCAAGCCATCGCTTTCAAATTGGCCGATATGTATGTGGAAATCGAAGCAGCACGTCATTTGGTAATGAAGTCTGCATGGGATAAAGACCAAGGCAATAATTACGATATGTCTAGCGCCATGGCGAAACTCTATGCCTCAAAAGTGGCGATGGAGCAAACAGTAGAAGCAGTCCAGATTCACGGCGGTAACGGGTTTGTAAAAGACTACCACGTTGAGCGTTTGATGCGTGATGCGAAAATCACACAGATTTATGAAGGCACTTCTGAGATTCAAAAAATAGTGATCTCCAGAAGTTTGATTAAGGAGTAATTTTTATTCAATATTCTAATGAAAGACTCAACTTAGGTTGGGTCTTTTTTTTTTGGATAAAACAGTTTACAGGTTCAAAAACAACTTCATTTTTTACTGCCAAATTTTCAGATGCAATAGAAATAACTAATTTTTTACTTGCTCAATAAATCAAACTGTTTCCCTAATATGTAAGACCATGTTACATATGTTATACGATTTGTTACAATAGTCATATTCTAAAAACAATGCTTGAACTACTTTTGAAGACAATCACTTCAACATCAAAAAACAGAGGCTGAGATACTATAAAGAATACGTTTGACCAAAAACCTTCAGCATTATTATATATGATTTTATGGACTGTTTGAACAGCAAACTTTAATATCATTTTTAGCATTGACTAGTTCAAAATATATTGAACGAAATTGGCTTATGCAGTACCTCGGGAAATTTGGATTTTGACTAGCCTAAATTTCGTATTGCATTTAAATGTGACACTTCTTTTAACTTAATCCTTCTAGCCGGCCTGTTTTTCAGAATTAAAATGCCTAATCTCAAGTTGTCAATTCTCGTTGTTTTTTGAGAAATATATTCGGTTTTATGAAAACGAACCTTGCTTTTATACTCATCCTCATTCCTTTAGTTTGTATTTCTCAAATTGAAAGCTTGGAATCGAATACTAAAATTGCAGATTCCTTAGAGACGCTTGGGCAATATAAAGAGGCTATTCCCTACAGAGATTTAGCCTTACAAGAACAACATCATTCTAAAGATTTTTAGCTTCTAATTAAAGCGAAATGGAATTATACTCAGTCTTGTAAGTTTGAAGCTATCGGCGGAAAGGAGAATTATTTAAAAGCTCTGGAATTTTCATTAAAAGCAAAAGAAATTGCGAGTAAAATAGAATCCTCTGTCCTATTTTTCAAACATCAAATCGCCAACAGAATTTACCATCAATATGGTTATGCTGGCGACTGGTCTAACGCGTTTATAGAAGCTAAAGAAAATTATAGGATTCTTAAAGACACGTTTCCTGACCATAATCCAATAATGTTGTGGATTATTGACGATCTGGGCTATGTGTCTAAAACCTTGTATGATTTTGAAACTTCCCTTAACTATTACAGCAAGTCCATGCCTTTATATGAAAAATACCATCCCGAAAAATTGGCAGATGTTGGCACAAACTACAATATGATGGCTACGGGTTACAAAAAACTGGGATTGCGTAAAAAAGAGTACACTATTTTAAAGGAAGCCGAATTTATTTGGGACAACAACAGTATTGAAGGCTACTATGTAAGTAAATTTACTTGCTATGAGCAACTGGCGGTTTGGAATATCTATTATGGGAATTTTAACGAAGCCGAAGTGTATCTTAGAAAACAAGAAGGCCTATTACCAAACCTTATTGATAATTTCAAAGTAACAGAGCGTACTTACCTATCTAGAAATTTCAGGCTGCGGATCTATTATAATTACATTGAGCTTTATTTTAAATCTGAAGATTACAAAAAAGCTGAAAACTACCTACAATTATTTAAAAATCAATTGCCAAAAAACAATCTCAAACCTCCGCTTGAACCGCATTTTTTGTCGCTTTACTATTCTTATTTGGCAAGATTACCAAATTCTAGCGCAGATGAAGGGATTGCACATTTAAAAAAAGCCATTGAAATCATCGAAACTTACGATGGTAAAATTCAATTGGATGCCACAGCAATAAAGCGTCAATTATTCCAACTTCAACTTCAAACCAAAGATTATGTTGCCGCAGAACAGAGCATTGATCATCTTTTAAAAACCAGTAAAAACACTAATCATAATTTACAGTTCTTCCTATTGAACACTAAAGCAAATTTACTAGCTCAGAAAGGTGACCATAATCAGGCAGAAAATGCATTTAAAAAAAGTATAAGCTTTTTAGTTGCTGAAACAGATAAACCATTGCAATTAGAAACCTTGGGCATAGCCCAATTGAAACCATTCTATTCTTTTGAAACGGTAAACGGCCTTATATTGGCTTCAAAGTTTTATAATAAAAAACACAACACCACACAGCGCGGCCTCGCTTTAAAAATCTCAAAAAATTTAGTCCTACTTGCGTCCAAGGTTTTTGACAACTTATATCTAGGCGATCGTTATAACGACAATCTTTACGATAGTTATAAGAACATTGAGCAACAAACACTTTCGATTTTATCAGTCAATACTGATGAAAACGACATAAAAATCCATCTTGAAGCTTTAGAAAACAACGCGACCAAATTTACTTGGTCAAAATTTATGTACAGCAAAACGAGGCCTAACCTGAATATTCCTGATCGTATTGTAAACAAAGAAACCGAGTTGAAATCCTTGATTAATTATTACCAAAACGAGCTTTACAAAAACAAGGACGAACGTTTAAATCTTGACACTTTAAAAACTAGATTATCAGAATCTAATGTGGCATTACATAAATTACAAGCACACATTAAGAAAGACTATGCTTCCTATTATAACAGCAATTACAATACATTTAATTTGTCTGAGTTTCAAAATGAATTGGGCACTGATCAAACCGTTTTAAAATATAGTATATCTGAAGAAAAATTATACTGTTTCATTATTTCAAAGTCAACGATAGGTTTTCAATCTATAACGCAACCCAAAAATTTTGAAAAACATATAGAGAACTACATCATCGCACTCAAAACTTTTAACTCTGATATTGAAACCAATTTGAATGCGCTCCAACCTATAGTTCCCAAAGGGATTTTAGAAAATCCAAAAACCAAAATCACTATTGTTCCTGATGGTGTTTTGTGCTATTTACCTTTTGAAACTTTAGATGGTACTACTGAATTTTTAAATTCTAGCGTAAGTTTTAGTTATGCCAGTTCCTTATCCTTATTAAAAGATCAGTACTCATTTTTTAATACATCTGAAGCTATCAAATTAGCATATTTCTCTGCTCAATATGATGAAGCCAATCAACTGCCAAGTGCTATAAATGAGAAAATAAACATACTGAATAGTTTAGACGGCAAGTCATTTTACAATCTTACCTCTGAAGCATTAATTGAAAAAGCGAAACAGTATGATGTGTTGCATTTTGCCATGCACTCAACGATAAACAAAGAAAATCCCGATTTTTCCAATTTCAATCTTGGTAACGAAACCCTATTAATGAGCAATCTTTACCATGAATCGTTTAAAGCCCAATTGGCAGTTTTGAGTGCTTGTGAAACTGGTAGTGGTGATTTTGAAAATGGTGAAGGCATACAAAGTGCATCGCGGGCATTCACTTACACAGGAATACCAAGCATCGTCATGAGTTTATGGAAAGTTGACGATGCAGCTACTGCCAAAATTATGTCGGCATTCTACAGCAACCTCAAAGCAGGTCAAACTAAGGATCTGGCACTAAAAAATGCTAAAATCAGCTATTTAGAAACTGTTGAAGAGGAAGCTTTAAAGCACCCGTATTATTGGGCTGGATTTATTATTAGCGGCAACACAACTGCTTTGATCAATACCGATTATTCTTTGTATTGGTATTGGGGAATTGGTCTTTGCTTATTGGTTATTCTGTTTTATCGAAAAAAATGGAAAACTAATCCAAGGCACTGAGTATTTTTTTGGCTTTGTCATAATTGTAACCTTCAACCTGGACAATTTCTTTTAAAAGTTGTTTGCTTTGAGGGATATCATTGCTCTTTAAATACGCTAAAGCCAAGTACCAATTGGTTTTAGCAGATACGGCATCTTCAAAATTTTGGTGTGATTTAAGTTGTTCAATAGCTTTTGCAGTACTATCAATTTCCAATAATGCAATGGCATCGTAGAACAGCAGTTCAGAATCTAGGGTTGTTTTGTATAAACCTTCAAACAACTGATGTGCTGTTAAATAATCTTTTTTTTTGTAGGCAATAAACGCCTTGTTTTTTCTATCATTAACATCATTACTTCTAACAATGGGATGCACAATGTTTTTTGCAGGCTGATAATAATCAGCATAAAGGGATTCCGCTGTTTTGGCTTGCATGAAATAAAATCCCAAAGTAAGCATTAAGATAATGGATGCTGCGATGTACCAAATTCGTTTTGATGATGAACTACGTTTAGATTCAGAGTTGCCTTCCCATTCCTTAAAGTGCTGTTTCAGTTTTTCGTGTTCTTTTTTATGGATGGCGTTTTTAACCCGTCTTTGAAAATCAAGGTCTGCTTTAAATTCAGCATCTGTCGTCATCAAAAGGTCAAACGACTTTTGGTCTTTTTCTGAAAGTGAATTTAAAAAATAATCTGCTATTAATTGTTCCTTATCGATCATTTTGATGTTTGCTAATCAGTTCTTTTAGGGTTTTTAGGCATCTCGATTTTTGGCTCTTTACCACATTGTAATTGTCATAATTCAACTGTTTTTGAATCTCTTCCAAGGTAAACCCATCATAATAAAACAGCTTGAGCACTTTTTGGCATTTATCGCCCAATTGTTCAAAATGCTCATCTATTTTTTCCTGAAGCTCATCCTGTAAAGCGCTATCTTCATACGGAAAATCGTAAGCCACTTCCATAATCGTTTCTTCCGTAAGCGCATTCAATAGGTTTAAATCCTTATACCTTTTAAACAACATGAATTTCCCAATGGAAAACAGATAGGTCTTGATGGTGCAGTCCAATTTTTTGACAGTTCCATTGACCACATTGTCTCTCAAGGCCAAAATTGCATCTTGGTAAATATCGATCACTTCGTCGTTAGAAACCTCATATCTTGATGCGAATTTTACAAATGGCAACCTGTGTTTTTCATAGATACGTCCCAACAAGGACGTGTCATTTTTTCTGAGGGCTATTTTTAAATCTTCTAAGAGGTCTCTATCCATTGGTTGAAAAATCTGCAAAAGGTCAACATGAGTTTTATAAAGATTGCAATAAATATCCAATAAATGAAAAAAATATCTCAATTGATGTTGACCTTTTCCCAATTCCCACACCAATAAGTACAGTAGCATTTTTCCGAAGTGATAATTCCCAAAATCCAAAACCGGAAATTTTTCAGACACGATCCACTAGTTTTCTGAAAGTTTTTAAAGACGAATTTATAATGCAACTACACATGAAAAATCAATGTATCACAAGCCTCTTATCCTGTTTTGTTTTGCTATTGTGCTTTAATTGCAAGGATGCCAATACCAAACTAACAGCCAATCATAATACATCTCCTAAACTCGATGATGGTTATGCGGTTACTGTTACCATACAAGGTAAAGCTTTTGGAATCCACCAAAAAAATCTTGAGTCCCAAAAGGCAACAATTTCAAACGATAGCATCCTATTCGAACTTTGGGAAGACGGCAATCCATTAAAGCTCAACTTCAATTTGTTTAACACAGACATCTTAAGTAAAGGAGAAGCAACCTACAAGATACCAGATGCGAATTCAGGTCAAGTAAAAGTAGACCTCAATTTCTTCAATGGAGATCGGGATACAAAACGTATGAACAAGCGAATCCTATTTAGGAAAGGAACGATTAGCATCTCTAAAATTTCTGAAAATGAATTAAAAATGACTTTCGATGGCGAAGGAAGCGGCATTATGGAAGATGGAAAAACATTTCCTATTTCTGGAAAGGTCGATGTAAACTTTTAAATATAATAATTATGAAAATTAGACATCTTATACTGCTGGCTTTGTTGCCGTTGTTTTCGGTGAATGCTCAAAACTTTGAGGATAATTTTGCAAATGAATCTATTAACGACGTACCAACCCAATGGCGAAATGTTAAAGGCTTAGGGCGTATTGGCGAACTGGATGGACAAAAGGTACTAAATTTAGATCGGTACACAGTAGTTAGCCCCATCGTAAACGGACAGGATAATAATTATTTAGGAGATCAATTTACAATAGAATTTGATGCTTTTTTTTATGATGCTTCTTCTCCTAACAGACAATATTACATCATCCACCTTTGGGAAGGCACAGGTGTTTATGGAGAAAATGGTAAGCATACAGATCCTTATTTAATTTATAAACATGGTATAACCGTCACGGGTTCTTTTGTAAACAGGAAAAAATTGGAACCATTAGCTGAATTAGAGAGAAAATGGCGCCACATTAAAATAGAATTTGCTCAAAAAACCTTAAAAATATATATCAATAGCCGTTTAACACACATTCAGCCCGATCTCTTTTATGATCCACCTATGGTATCATTTAGTGCCAGAAATGCATCTGGCGCAACAAGTGGCATCACGAATGTTACAATAACGGATCAGGTAGATAGTATAGGTCCAACTACTGATGAGGAGCCTGATGATAACTCAACTTCAGACCAAAACCTACCTTATACTTTCCCTCCAAATGATGGCAATGCCAACCAGATATTACAGACCGATGGACAAGGTACTTTGAGTTGGGTGGATTTTTTAGCAGACAGTTCTGCAGGAGACAGTTCTACAGGACTTGAAGCCATAGACCAAGGTAACGGCATTGGATGGAGACTAGTTAATGGTAATGAAGAATATTATGGTAACATCGGAAAAAATGCTATTGATTTGAGTATAGAGTCTCGTTCTAATCGAAAAAATAACGAAAAAGGTGCAATGGGTGAGCATGCCTTTGCTTCTGGAAATAGTACAACTGCATCAGGAAGATTTTCCACTGCAATGGGACAAAACACAATTGCATCTGGAACAAATTCCATGACAATGAATTCTAATACAACAGCCTCTGGACTTTCTTCCACAGCCATGGGTAATTCTACTTGGGCATCAGGAACAAATTCTATAGTTGCAGGAAATAACACTAGAGCATTTGGAGATAATTCCGTAGCCATGGGAGGGGGTGTAATTGCAGATGCTAATAATTCATTCGCCATTGGAAGATACAATATAGGCGGAGGACATCCTAAAGAATGGAGGGAAATTGACCCAATATTTGAAATTGGTAATGGTAAATCTTATCCGGATAAGGGAACTAAAGAAAAAAGCAACGCCCTAACCGTATTAAAAAATGGCAACATAGGTATTGGTACGCACACACCACAAGTAAAACTGCATATTCAAGATGGTTTAGATGCCAATAATAGTAAAGGTGGCTATCTCATTATAGGTGATAAACAAAAAGAAAACATTGTTTTTGATAACAATGAAATCATTGCCAGAAACAACGTGCAACCTGCCATTTTATATCTACAAAGTGATGGTGGCGATGTGTATGTTGGTCGTGCTGTGGTGCATAGTTCAGACAGGCGCTTAAAACAGGATATTGAAAACTTAAATTATGGTTTAAACGAAATTTTACAATTACGTCCCGTCTCTTACCACTGGAAAAGTAATCCTGATGCTACTAACAAATCTTTGGGTTTAATTGCACAAGATGTCCAACCTATTCTTAAAGAGCTCATTACTGCAAACACTAACAACGGCAATGATACTCTTGGTGTCAATTACACAGAGCTTATCCCCATCCTTATCAAAGCCATTCAAGAGCAACAGACAGTCATTGAAAATCTCAAGTCAAGCGCAACTCATAAAGATGAAGCATTAGTCCAATTAAATGAAAGAATCGAAAAATTAGAAACGCTATATAGTACTCATAAAATAAGTCAGAAGTAAAATAACTAAATCAAAACCAATGAAACCGAAATTTATTTTAATACTGTGGTTAACACTTATGTTGGTAATGCCAGTAGAAGCGCAAAACTTTACGGATAACTTTAAAAAAGAATCCGTTAACGACGCACCAAGCCAATGGCGAAATGAAAAAGGTATTGGACTTATTGGTGAGTTAGATGGTAAAAAGGTAATCAAACTTGACCGTGACACCTTTGTTAAACCAAGAGTTAACGGACAGGACACTAATTATCTAGGTGATGCATTTACCATAGAATTTGATGCTTTTTTCGATGAGAATAAAATTCCGACCAGACAGTCTTATATTATCAATCTTTGGGAAGGAACAGGTGTCCACGGTGAAAATGGCAAGCATACCGATCCGTATTTCATTTATAGACATGGCATATATGTTGCCGGATCTTTTAAAAACACCAAGAAAATTAAGGAACTAGCAGTAGTGACCAAAACGTGGCGTCATATTAAAGTGGACTATGCACAAAACACTTTGAAAATCTTTATTGATGACCAGTTAGTACATCATCAACCAGATCTTTTTTACAAACCAACTATGGTGTCTATTGGTGCCACAAATGTTGATGGCCCAAGCGGTATAACAAATTTTAGCTTGATTGGGGAGACCGAAAAAAATTTAGATGGAGGATGTAGTGCCGTGCCAACAGAACAACAATTGGCAGTTTTGGCAGATTCTACGTCGCTATTTAACAAACGCTTGAAGTTTTTGGAAAAATTCAGTATCGATGAGTTAAGGGGTTTGAGCACTTTGGAATTCCGTAACAATGAATTCATTATGCCAACAAGATTCAGGTTTTCGACTTCGCCAACCGATACTTACAGTACAATTCCTATTGTAGCCCATATTGTCAGAAATAGCAGTCGCCAAGATGGTATGACAATCGATAATTTAAATTTAGTAATAACCAACGCTAACAGACTATATGATAAGTACGGCGTAAAGCTTTATCTGGATAAGGTGATATTCATCAATGATGATGATCTTTTTAAAACTGTCTATAAAAATGAGGACTCGAATGACGATGGTATAAATGACGAGGTACTTATTTTAGATGTTCCAGATAGAAACATCAAAAAGAAGCTCAATATTTATTTTGTTCCAAGCACTCAAGGGACAAATGCAGGTAGCACTCCATCATGGTCAAACTTTCCAGCAAAAAGCAATCGAGACCAACACATAATTATGAACAATAGCCACACTGCCAATGGACAGGCAGAAGTACTGATTCATGAGATTGGGCATTGGTTCAATTTGCTACATACCCACGAAACCAGTAAAGGTAGAGAAATGCCAAATGGCGTTAATTGCTTTTATGCTGGAGATTTTTGTTGTGACACACCAGCAGATACAAATTTGAGCGGAAAAGTGGACGATAATTGCAACTATACCGCAAATGAAAGAGATTCTTTTGGCTTTTTTTACAACCCAGACCCTACTAATTTTATGTCTTATTCAAAACCTGAATGTATGGACAGGTTTTCAGATAAACAAATCAAGCGCATGTACAATGCCTATTTTGGCATGGAGCAGGATCGTGGATATACATTTCAAGTTGATGGTCAATTAGGAGAAGAGATTATTAGCTATAATTGGACGTCAGGATGGAACCATATTGAATATTTTGAAATAGATGATAAACCTTTTATGTATTTCTTTAAAACTTCTACAGGAGAATTGGCCATTCACAAAGTAAATGATGACGGTACTAAAGGAGCTAAAACGGGCATTGGTAGTTATGGCAATGATTGGTCAACAGCCAAAATAATTATAACGAGTAGAGGTAATTATCTATTTTATATGAAGCATCATAACGGGGAATATCAAATAAGGCAGATCAAACCTAATGGAAGTGCAGGTCAAGTCACAAGCGGACGATTAGATCCCGGCAAATGGACACCGCTTTATGCATCGATCAGTAAAAACTACCTGATACTAATTGATAAAGAAAACTCTAAAATACAGACCTATTTCCTTAATTCTGATGGTACAATTGGCAATAGACTTTATGAGAAACAATTAACTAAGGGATTTGACAAGAATAGTATAAAAGGTTCAAAAATAATTAGGTACAGCTCGAGTAACGGAAAGTATATGATATTGGACCTGGCAGTTGATGGCAGCTTGAAAGAACACACAACAATACAGACCATAAGTTCTGGTTTTAGTACGATGGATTTTTCTTCAATTTACGACGATTTCTATGTAACTACAGATTCCTTTCACAATATGGTTTTTCTGAATGAATCAAGCGGACAGATTCAACTTCATCAATGGAAAGCTGATAATACCATTGGAGAAAACTGGTATGATAGTAATAATGTCATGTCCAATCTGCCTGGTTATGATGTGCTGACACCTTACAATATATCCAACAACAATGGTAAAAGTAGTTATTTGATGATTTCCAATAGTACTTCTGGAAATGCTATCGTCTATAAATTAAGTAAATAAACATAAAACATGGAAAAAACAGAAACAAACACAAACACAAACACAACAACATCAGAAGGCAAAACAATAGCCATAATTGCCTATCTCACAATCATAGGTCTCATCATCGCCTATGTAATGAACAATGAAAAAAAGAATGCCTTTGCCAAATACCACATCATCCAGTCATTAGGAATCGCGCTCACGGCCATAGCATTAAGCATTGTTGGCCTTATTCCCATTTTGGGTTGGATTATCAATCTCATCGGCATATTGGTGTTGCTCTATATGTGGATTATGGGACTCATCAACGCCATTAACGAAAAACAACAACCAGTGCCAATACTTGGCAAACACTATGAAGAATGGTTTAAAAACATATAATGTAGAACAATTAAAATCAAAAAAAATGAAAACAAAACACATCATTACAGTAATTATCTGTCTTTTAATAGGTGGAACTGCAGACGCTCAAATTTTTAAAGAAATAATGAAGGTAGTTGGCAAAAAAGAAAAGAAAACAACTGAAAAAACCGATGAAGAAAAAGCTGAAATGAACAAAAAAGCAATGAGCATTTTTGGCGGTAGCTTAGAAGGTTTACCTGAAACCTATCAGTTTAGTTATGTCGTTGATATGCAAATAACATCTAAAAAAGATGAAACAACAATGCAATACTTTGTTGAGCCTGATGCTACTTATTTTGGTAACGCTTTGCCAGAAGATAAAACCAACAGCATTATTGTTTATGATATGGAGAACCAAGCCATGGTCACTTTTATGGATAACGATGGCAACAAAATGGCTATGAAAATGCGCATCCCAATTTCTGATAAAAAAATGCAAGCATTACTGAAGAAAGAATCAGATGCAACAAAAACGAAAATAGAGAATGGCACTATTACACCATTGCCTGATAAAAAAATATTGGGCTACACGTGTAAAGGATACCAGATTATCCAAAAAGATGGCGTAAGCAAAATTTGGTTTACCAACGAGGCTCCCGTAAGCTTCGTGGGCATGTTCGCCAGCGCAGACAAAATGCCCAAAAATTTGAGTGGAGACATGATACCTTTCGGACCAAAATCTATGATGCTCGAAATGGAATACACCGCAAACAAACGAAAAAGAGACAATATGCGTATGGTGTGCACTGGTATTGAAGAAAAAAGCTTCGCTATAGCACTTAAAGATTATAAAACCGGGATGTAAAAACAAAACCTATGAAAACACTACTAATAATAATCGTACTTCTTTTTAGCACTGCTGCATCGTATGCACAAATAAGTGTTTTTGATCTCATTGGAGAGGCTACAGAAGAAGCTGAAGGTGCTGCAAATGAAGAAGCAGCTAAAAATGAAGCAAAAGCAAAGGCAAAAGCATTGGGAGATAAGGAGGCCGAAGAATTAATCAATAATTTTTTTAATGGCTTTGAGAAATTTGCTCACGAATCATTAACAGGTAAGTGCCTAAACCTTATGGGAGAGTATGTTACTTTACTGGCTTATTGTGACAAAAGAGCAAAAGAAGCAACCGATCCATGTGAGAAAAAGGATTGGCTGGGTATGGAGTCTATGATTTTATTGGCTGGCACTTCTATAAGTTATTGCCCCCAGGAATTTTATTATGAAGATAGACAATATTATGAAAAAGATATATCTGAATATTTTTTTGGAATTGATTTACAGAAACCAAATTTAGAACATCCAATCAGTAATTATTTTTATTCGTATTATCAGATGCAAAAAAAGTTCTTAGCTGAATTGGGCGTAGATAAATATGCTGACTTAACACCTGAAGAGAAAGTAATATTTCAATCTAAAGATGATCAATTCCATAAAGAATTTTCTGATAATAATTTGGCTGAATTAGATCCGCATTTTAGTTTATATATGAAATTTTTTTTTGCAAACATACAATTAGATATTTTAAATTATGATATGATAATGCAGTATGGATTATTTGGTATACGAAATTATGTAAGCTTTGTAGGAGAAATATTCACTCCTCAATTTCAACTCAAAAAACTTATAGAAATTGCATCTATGAACGACCAAATAAAATGTAATAAATAGCTACAATATTTAATAATTAAATTTTAAGAATACTGAAAAAATGACACGACTCTCGGCTCTAAAAGATTTTAAATAATAGTAACCATTAAGTCGAAAAATATGAAAAATCTAAAATATGTTGTAGGAATCCTTTGTATAGGAGCAATCATTGCTTCCTGCGGAGACAACTCCAATAAAGGAACTAATGAATTGAAGAACACTGTTGAAGCTGTAAATGATGCAAAAAAAGTAATAAACGATGCCACTAGCATTCAAGAAAGCGAAGAAGAATTACGAAAGAAAATACCATTGACCAAAGATCAATATAGAACTTGGTTACCTGAAAACTTACTGGATTTGTCACTCACGTCTACAAGGTTGGATATTGGCCAGGGCAATGGAATCTGTTCAGCAACCTATGGTAAGGGAAATAGAAGAATACAAGTGATGATTATAGATGGTGCAGGTGAAAGAGGGCCGGGCAATGTTAGTACGTACCGTATGGCAGTAAATATGGAACTCAATATGGAAAATGAAAACAGCTATACAAAATCCAGTGAAATTGCTGGTATAAAAGTAAAAGAAGGTTATAATAAAACCGCCGACATATATAGCCTTATGATGTTCTACGGCGAAAGATTTGCTGTAGATATTAAAACCCATGAAATTGAACATGAACAATTGGAGCAAATGGTAGAGGAACTGAATTTGGAGGAATTAAGCAGTTTATAGACCAAATAAACATTTACCGAAAATGAACTCGAGATAAAACTGAATTTACTAAATGCTGGTGCTTTAATCTATAAAAATGTAGAAATATCCAACACGCAATTCAAATTTGAAAAAGAAGATTATGGGTTTGATAAAGATAAAAACAAAGTAACATTTTATGGAGTCTATAGCTATAGATAACAAATAGCTTCAATTTTAAAAAGCACATTTAAAATTCACTATAAAAATGAAATATATAAAGTGATTTAAAAGATTTGATCAAAACTGATAATGAAGGTTAAAGTGCCTAATAAAAGAATTTATTGGTAGATCAGTTATAAGGTTTTAACAAGCATTCAAAATATATTAATACAAAAAACATACATGATGAAAAACACAATAAACCTAGTGAGTTTTATAATAGCTGCTTCATTAATTACTATATCCTGTAGCAATGACGACAAACCAGAAGATATTGCACAACAGCAAAGTACCTACATCAATTATAGCGTTGCAGGAAATCAAGTAAATGACACCTTCAATATTACAGTTGAAGGTATAAGCAACCCTAACATAACCGCAGTAGCCAATGTGTTTCCTGAAAGCGATTCGCCGACCTTAAAAAAGGCATTGATCGTGTTTCTTAATAGCGGAATGTTAGGTGTTACAATGAGTATTCCTGCAAGAACAGGCTTGGTAGAGATTTTGGACGACCATCCCCATTTTGATATGAGTTTTGTTTTTTTTGATGAACAAGTGGAGCTTCAGGCAAATTCGATTTCAGTAGAAGTACAGGAAATTGAACGTAACGATATATTTATCACCCATATAAAAGGAAATTTTGAGGGCATTGCAGTATACAAACACATCGTGAATGGGGATGAGGTTGAAGAACCGCATATTGTAGATGGTGAGTTTGAGTATTATGTGCCACAGTAAGCTATTAGAACAAACATGTATGTGGTTGTTTAATCACTCAAAAACTTTCAAAGAAGAGAAAACTAAAACACAAAATCAATTACCTCGGGGCAAGCCCACAAGGTATGCATTGAAAGATGTTCTTCGTATTTCAAGGCAAGCCTCGAGGAATAAAACCCTCTGGAGGGATTTAAAATAAAGAAATCATGAAAACACAATTACTCTCAATAATAGCATTATTCGCAATTAGTTTAACTGTTGCCCAACCAGAAGTAAGTTGACAAAAGCATTATGGAGGTTCTCAAAACAATCAACCATATTCTATTGCACAAACTGTAGATGGTGCTTATGTTATTGCAGGATATACATATTCTAATAATTATGATGTTTCAGAATATAATGGGAATCAAGATTTTTGGGTGTTGAAAATCGATGCTTTAGGAGCTGTAGAATGGAAAAGTGCCTTTGGTGGTATTAGTTATGAAGTGGCATATTCTATTAAGCAAACATCAGATGGTGGTTATATTGTAGCAGGACTCACGGCTTCCTTGGGTGGTGATGTCACCGAAAATTTTGGTTATGAAGATATTTGGGTGCTGAAACTTGATACTTCTGGTAACTTACAATGGCAAAAAAGCTTTGGAGATGGTGAAATTCAAAAAGCCTGGGAAGTACAACAAACATTGGATGGAGGGCATATAGTGACTGGATATACTTATATAGGTATAATACATTCGGATTACACCGTGTTAAAGCTGGATACGAACGGAGATTTGGAATGGCAAAATAATTATCAGTACGGTTGGGAGTATTGTTCCTTTGGAGCAAGAATTTAATATGGCAGATTACTGGATAGTAAAATTAAATGGTCAAGGTATTGTGGAGTGGGATACCAGACTTGGCGGGTCTCTAGTTGATGTTCCATGGGATGTCGAACTAACGACTGATGGCGGTTATATTGTTGCAGGATACTCAGCATCAACTGATGGAGATGTAACAGGAAACCATGGAGGTTATGATTATTGGGTAGTTAAAATTGATGCTGCTGGTGATTTGGTTTGGGAAAAATCATTAGGAGGGACAGATAATGACAGGGCTATCTCTATTTCGCAAACTACAGATGGAGGCTTTATTTTAACTGGATATTCTAATTCAAGTGATGGCGATATTTCCGAAAATCAAGGTAGTTACGATGGCTGGACAGTGAAATTAGATAATGATGGTAATCTTCAATGGGAAATGTCATTAGGTGGCTCAAAGAGCGATAATTTTAGATCAATAGCACAAACATCAGATGGTGGCTATGTAATGACAGGTTGGATTAATTCAAATGATTCAGGAGTAGTAGTGCTCTATGGTGATTCAGATTTTTGGGTAGTTAAATTCGGCGCTGAAACTTTAGGACTCGCAACTAATGAAAACAATGATGACATAAGTGTTCATCCAAATCCAGTTTCTGAAACACTTTATATCTCAACCAAACAGCAAGTTGAAGAAGTAAAGTTGTATGACATGTTAGGAAAACAAATATTTAACTCCAATTACAGAAGTCAAATCGATGTGAGTCGTTTTCAATCAGGTGTTTATGTGTTGAAGCTAATTACTGACCAAGGACAGTTTACAAAAAGGATACTAATTAACCAATAGAAATAAATTAATGAAAAAACTACTATGTTTCAGAACCCTTGCTATTCTTATGATAATGCTAAGCATAATAGGCTGTAAAACAGAAAAAAAGAAGGATACAACCACCGAAGATCAGTCAACCGAAAACTCAAAAAATGACACAATATCCATCATAACGCGAGGTATGGAATTCCAATCTGTTGATACCATCCCATCCGGTTGGAATACCTTCAAGTATCAAAACCTCTCCAACGAAACCCATTTCTTTTTATTGGATAAATATCCAGAAGGAAAAACGGTGGAAAATGCGCTAACAGATGTCGTTCCAGTTTTTGAGGAAGGCATGGATTTGATCAATGAAGGCAAAGCAGAAGCAGGGTTTGCAGCATTCAGTAAGCTGCCTAAATGGTATTCTGAAATTGTGTTCTCTGGTGGTTCCGGATTGATTGCTCCCAAACACACAGCAATCACCACTGTCAAATTAGCCCCTGGATACTACATGATGGAATGCTATGTCAAAATGCCAAACGGTAAATTTCATTCCGCAATGGGAATGGCAAAACCTTTGATTGTTACTGAAGAAGACAACGGTAATTCCCCTCCAGAAGCGACTATAAACATCACCCTTTCCGGAGAAGAAGGAATCACTTATGATACATCAATTACGAAAGGAGAACAACTATTTTCTGTGTTTGTAAAAGACCAAAAGCCACATGAGAATTTTATTTGGCACGATGTAAATCTTGTAAAACTTGACAAAAATGCCAGCGAAGACGCGTTGGAAGCCTGGATGGATTGGTCAGACCCAAAAGGATTGATCACTCCAGTTCCCAATGGTGTCACTTTTTTAGGAGGTGTTAACGACATGGCTGCAGGAAGTACAGGTTACTTTATGGCCGATTTAAAACCTGGGAACTATGCGCTCATTTCTGAAGTACCAAACACAAAGAGCAAAAATTTATTTAAGGTATTTGAAGTATTGGATTAAGAAGGCAATTTAGAATTATCTAATAACAACACTTTAAATATCAGCAACCTATCTTACGGGATTTATCTATTGAACCTATTTTCACAACATGGAGGCGTGACCAAAAGATTGATTGCGAAATAATAAAAAAACAGGAACTTTAAAATTAAACTGGTGTTCCTGTTTTTGAATAGCATAAACCACGAACCTAAGATCATTATAACTATACTTATCATCAAGTTGATGGTTTAAGAAAGGTTTTGAAAGTATGCATGGGAATGATTTCACAACCGGTTGTAACAATCCAAAGTCATGGCGGTAACGGGTTTGTAAAAGACTACCAGGTTGAGCGTTTGATGTGTGATGCAAAAATCACACAGATTTATGAAGGCACTTCTGAAATACAGCAGATTGTGATTTCTAGGAGTTTGCTTAAGAATCAAAGACCTTATTTTTAGTATAAAAGAAGAGCTATTGATTTGTTTCAGTAACTTTTTTTTGCTGAAAAATTTTCAAGAGACCATGCCCATGAGCGAGATATAACGAAAATGATAAATTCCGTTTAGCTCTTCTTTGAATCCAGTGCCATGAGCACCACTCTTAAGTCGTTAAAACTGTACTTTTCGTCAACTTGTTGCTTTAAATCAGTAAGGCTTTCAAAAGTCAATTTCGGTAAAATGGCAATGAGTTCTTTATAATGTTCTTTGGTAATCAAATCATGAAGTTGAACTTCGCCACTACTAACAAATTTGACTAAGTGGCCAAAAACCGTGGTTTGGGCAAGTGCGCGTTCTTTCGCGATTTCAAAAATCGATTTCCCATCTTGATACAATTTTAAAGAAGTTTCATGTGTAGCCCCTTTTTTGACCGGTTTAGCTGTTTTCTTCGGTTCCTTCATTTCAGAATCATCCACCTGAATGTCATTCTCGTCACAATAAGCATGAATTACCTCCAGAATCTCATCCCCATATTTATCTACACGAACCTTACCGAAACCATTGATATTCAAAAGCTGTTGCTTCGTCAATGGCAGTACTTCGCATATTTCATACAAAGCTTTTTGACTAAAAATCTGATAATGAATCAGGTCGTTTTCAGTAGCGATGTCATTTCTAAGCGTTCTTAATAGCTCAAACAAATCCAAATTGACCGTACCATCAACTGCAGCGCTGCGTTTCTTTTTAACTGGTGCTTTGGCTAAAAAAACAGCCTTCGCCCTTAATTCCAGAAACTTCTGCGCAGCAAAGCCATTGGTAAAACCATTCAAATAAGATCGCTTTGTGGCTAATAACTGTTCAAGTAGTTCTAGATTCTGAATAAAGTCTTTCTCTAAGGATTTATTATCTGTTGAATAACTAAAATTTTCTAGTGGTATTGCAAGCTGTTGCTCTAACTCAGTTTTAAAATAAGCCTTGGCTTTTTCAAAACGCTCTTGAATTTTGGGACTCAATTCAGGAAGCGGCTCATTTGAAGATAATACTTTGAGTTGTGCCCCAAAACCGTTACTGACTTTTAAAAAATTCGCGAGATGCGATTTCATGGCGATTAATGGCGTGTCGATAGCACCCTCAATACTATTCCTGTTTTTATAGTAAATGTCCAGCAAACGATTGATAGGGAAGAGAAAATCAAAAAAGTCGAATATTTCATGGATGCAATCGAGCTGAAATTGCGTCCTGGCTTCCTCAAGAAGCTTGGCATCGGGTTGATTCTCTTCCGCCTGTTTACTAAAACTAGTGACCTGTAGATCATTAATCACTTGGCTGGAATCGATTTTACTTTTAAGCACCAAGCCTTCCAAAGATTTACAACGACTCAAAGCCACGTAAGTTTGACCATGTGCAAAAGCACCTTGAGCGTCAATGATAGCCTTTTCAAACGTCAGTCCCTGGCTTTTGTGAATGGTAATTGCCCAAGCCAAACGCAGTGGCATTTGGGAGAATGACCCTAATCGTTCCTCTGTAATGGCCTTCGTTTCTTTATCTACGGAATAATTTATGTTTTCCCACAGCTCAGTCGTCGTGATGATAGCCTCATCATCATCAGGACACTTCACAGTGACTTCGTCTTTATCCAAATAAATAACCTTACCAATCTTCCCGTTGAAATAGCGTTTATCCTGAGAGCTATCATTTTTGACAAACATCACTTGAGCCCCTACCTTTAATATAAGTTCTTCCTTATTTGGAAAGGCGTGCTCAGAGAACTTACCTTCTATTTTCGCTTTATAAGACTTTTGCTTTGATGTCAAAGCATTCAATTCAACATTATTGGTTTGCTCTGCTCTGTGGTTATGTGTGGTTAAAAAAATATAGCCCGCCTTGGGGTCTGGTTTAAAGTCTTTGATATATCTCTTATTCAGCTCATTTGCTCCAGCTTCAGAAAGTGTATTTGTTCTAATTTCATTTAGGATTTCAATAAACTTAGGATTTTCCTGCCTGTAGATGTGTTTAAGTTCTATCGTTATAGCATGACATTGCTGAAAGGCATTACTGCTAAAAAAGAAACCCGTTTTGTAATAGTTTCTGAGAAGTTGCCATTCATTCTCTTTTATCACAGGCGACAATTGCTGTAAGTCTCCAATCATGAGCACTTGAACACCTCCAAACACTTTATTGCGATTTCTAAAACGTCTCAGTGTTTGGTCAATGCCATCTAACAAATCGGCACGTACCATACTTATTTCATCAATGATCAATAAGTCCATGGATTTAATGATATTGATTTTTGTCTTACTGAATTTTCTCTGAAACCCAGAAGATGTATTCAAGTTTGCATCAGGCAAGATTGGACCAAATGGCACTTGAAAAAAGGAATGTATCGTCACACCCTTGGCATTGATAGCTGCAACACCAGTAGGCGCAACAACAACCAATTGCTTTAATGAATTTTTCTTAAGATCATGCAAAAAGGTAGTCTTACCCGTACCAGCCTTGCCCGTTAAGAATATGCTGCGGTTAGTATTGTTGACAAAGTCCCAAGCTAAATTTATTTGCTCATTTTCTTCCATATCCAATTACGAAATTAATGCGGTTGAAATTAATAAAACTTAATGACTATTTCAGGTTTATGAAGCACAATAGCGCGAAGCATGGCTCATTGAGGTCAGCACCAATAAATATAAAGTTAAATAAACAGGCGTTTTAAGATGATCTAGAGGAGCCTTGGCATAAACAAACAGCCACAAACAAAAAAAGTCCCCAACACGTATGTGTTGGGGACTTCAAGGAAGGCGGCGACCTACTCTCCCACGAGATGCAGTACCATCGGCGCAAACGGGCTTAACTTCTCTGTTCGGAATGGTAAGAGGT
>NZ_VORM01000001.1 GCF_007997225.1 Subsaximicrobium wynnwilliamsii | reverse complement strand
ACACTTTTACCTGCCTGCAGCAATTCTACCACAGTTGTTTTAAATTCATTGTCGAAATTTCTTCTCATAATACAAAGTTATAGTTTTCGGACTAGATAAATTCGTCACAGCAAATGTAGACACTCCAGGTCATGGCTACAAAACTTCCTAAAGCCATCAGCAGAAGTTCATAAGGTGTTGGTCCTTTATCTTTGCCAACTGCCAATGGTTCATTGGCTATTATTGTATGCTTTCCAACGGTTGAGGTGGTTTCATATTTTTCTTTTCCAATCTTTGCTATAATTTCAGATATATGATATCTGATTTATCCCTTTTGGATCAAGCCATAAAGTTGTGGGATTTTAAGATCATGCAAAAATTATTGTATTCTATACAGGAAGAATTCTACGTTTCTAATAATTAACACAACACAAATTTGACACCAGTGTTCTAATCATTTAAAAGAAAGATTCGGACAAATCCACCTTTCCAAAAACCATCTATTTATGGCTCAAAAAAATAGTCATCTTACAATTATAGACATATCTACTCTACGTGCGTATTGATCTGAAGATACTTTATCTTCACCCCTAAAAGATGTAATGATTCGACTTGCATCAATTCTGTTATTAAGCAATGCTTTTTCTACAGCTTCTGCTCTGCGCATGGAGAGTTGTTTATTATAATCTGCTTTTCCTACCGTACTTGCCCATCCTTCTAACATAACTTTCGTCTCGGGATATTTGATTAAAATCTGGGTCATCTCTTGGATATATGGGAAATAGTCGCCGCGTAGAGTTTCTGAATTATTGTCGAAATATATTTGTTGTTTGAAATAGGACTTGTCTTCTGTGGTTTTTTCGGGTTTAGCAAATTTTTCAGCATCGATGATTTTCCTGTCTAAACTATCCATCTGGCGTCGTACATTTTTTATCCTGTCTTTCATCATCGTCAAACTATCCACAAACGAATTTTCTCTTTGGAGATTAGCTTTATTGGCCTCAGCAAGTTTTAACGAGTCAATTTGAGCCTCCAACTGTTTTATTTTTTTGTTGTTTGATGTTGGAATAACTGTCGTTGAACTTCTATCGTTCAAAGGATATGGCTGACTCGGCGCGGCATTACTGGGCATGATAATCGTTGAATTGTCCCTATTCATGGACGGCATCTTATTGTTATAAGAACTTAAGTTGTCAATTCTCTGATTCAAGTATTGTAATTCCCTTAAGATTTGCTGATTTGAAATCGTATTATATCCACCGGTTTGCATTCCCGGACGTTCTTGATATTTTAATCTCAATTCGGCTAAATCTTCTTTTACCCTTCTGCTTTCCCTTTCCTGCAGCTGCGAGCGTCTTGCTTCTGCAATGGTACTTAAAAAGGAATTGAGTTCAGATTTCGTCATTACAATAATGCTTTCGTCTGAAATTTTTTCTTCAGAAGACTTTTCGCTCTGAGCGAAAAGTCCAACTGAAAATAACATCCCTACTGATAGCACTATTGCTTTTATTGTAGCTGTTGTGTTTATCTTTAACATCTTATTAAAAATTTAATTTATAGCCTACAGATATTCTATGGATATCTACAAAGTTGTGTGCAGTATAATCTGCAAATAACTTACCACCCAGTAAATTGAAAGAAGTACCTATAATTAAATTAGGGCTGAAAGTACTTTCTCCGACAGCATCATTATAACCAATTCCCGCTCCGATATAAGGATTTAAAATGACGCCTGCATTTACTTCAAAGGGTATTACCACATTTGCATTTATTCCAAAACCGGTGTTTTCTCCTGGCGCCAAGTATAGGTCGGGCATAAATTTAAATGGCGAATTAGTGAAGGAGTAATTACCTCTTATACCAATAATCATAGACACATCATCTGCAATGGCTACACCTGTAAATACTGATAATCCTTCATTAATTACCACACCTGTTGCAACACCGTTAGTTGCATTTTCAGTTTCCACAACTGTATTGCCATCTGCATCTGTTACAACTTTAGTTTCTGAAGCTTGTGCCATTTGTGGCGCAGCTATAGGCGCTTGTTGACCTGATGAAATTACTACGGTTTTATCTTGATCCTGATTTTGATTTCTGAGATTACCATTCAGGTTATCGATCCTGTCTGTATTTTTCTCTATATTTCTATCAAGTTCATTCAATCTGTCCAGGATTTTTTGCGACGCATCTTCCTGACGAGCGGGAGTGAGATTTTCTCTGTAGTTTCCAGTATTAATCTCCAACAGCAATCGCTCCAAACGATCCATTCTATCATTGATTGTACGTGGTTTACTCGATTCTTCATCAACACCTTGAATCACTTTTTCAATCAATTCCTCAAGTTCTTTAGGTGTCATTTCAACTTTAGATTCTTGTTCCGTTTTCTTGGAAGTGCCTTTCGCTTCTTGACTAATGCCGTTTTCACGTTCTAATTCTTTTTTCTCTTCAATGATGGCAACTGCTTTCTTGGTGTCATTGTTTTTATAAGCATCAGAAAGTTCAGACTCCAACTCCTTAATACGGTCTTGATATACCTGTGTTCTATCCTCAACCCTTTGGTCTATTTCATCTCGTAAAATTTCATCGGTATTGTCAGCCCGTTTTCCTAATTGAAAACGAAGGCCTACAGAAAACATGGTATGTTGTTTTAACTCATCTGGAGAAATTGTATTCTCCAAATCATTATTATCCCTTTCAGAAGTGAACAACAAATTGGCATCTCCAAATAGTTCTAAATTTCTACCAACGGGTACGTTTAATCCCACCCCACCTTTTGCAAAATATCCTGATGATGCACCGGTAAGACCATCTCTACCCAGATAAGTCTCATTATACACGTTGATATATCCACCACCTAAACTGACATAAGGCACCAATCCACGAGAAACATTTAGCTTGGCTATAAAATCAGCACCATATATTCCCATGTCATCCCAATCGAAAGAAATTTTTTCATCCCTAGTAGATTGATAATAGTAACCTCTAATACCAATATATTGATTTAGGTCAAAACCTATTTTTCCGCCAAGGAAATAAGAATCTCTAAAATTGGTATCCTTATCAAAATCAATATAAGCGCCGGCAGGTTCTAGAATTAATTTGAAACCGCCTAAACCACCAGAAAACTTATTATAGTAAGCTCTGTCCAAGGCACTAAACTCTTCTGGACTTCGTCCTCCCAAATATACCTGTAGACCAGCCAAAACAGACCAGTTATACATGCGACTATTATTATTGTCATTAAGCCAACCTTCAATATCACTTTGATCTTGTCCTTCTTGGTACAGTATAGAAGCAGGGTTCATATTGAAAATTGTGTTTTTTGCCTCCAAATTAAGAAAGAGCCTATTGCCAAGCTTAATTTGTGTTCCCAAACCTATGTTTGCATAAACCTGTTCTGATTTTTGTTCGTTGGATGGGGCATTTAATGCAGCAATATTGACTTCTAGCGTTTGTACACCAGCTCCAAGTGTAAAATAAGGGACAAAGGTGCCCCGTGTTGGAATATTGGCTTTAAATTCCCCGCCAATCCTAGTAACATCAACATTTCTAACGTTAAAATTATCTACAAAGTTATCTGAAAAAACATCAAAACCATTAACTGTGTTTTTCAAATCATTAGATCTTTCGTAAACACCCCGTAGCTCGAGCGCCTCCCCGAATCCGAATCCTACCCTTGCTCCGAACATAACGCCGTCCTCAATTGCAGTGTTTTGGTCAAACCAATTATAACTTGCAGTTGGTTGCAATGTTACTGTTACATCTTTCATTTGGGCGTGTACATTGGCTCCTAAAGAAACCAATACACAAAAAGTAATTATTTTTTTCATTTCAGTATGGTATTAAATTATTTAATGTTTAGCCGCTTGGCAAACAGTTTAATGACTTCAATGGATTAGTGCAATTGTTTAAATCTTTACAAAGTTACATCCTGGCTACATTCTTCTTACTGACCTAGGTCAGTTCGATAAATTAAAGTTGTTATTTGTAAACCTTTTTTAAAGAAGCTTTCAATACTAGTATTGCAGATTTAGTTGTTATTGGTGTTTTAAACCTTAAATCTTCTTTGAGTAATTACTTAGCTCTTTAGGTCATGACGTCATTAAAATGATATGAAGGCCATGTTTCTAGTACTAAACATTTTTTTTTCGAGGATCACTGCAAATGCATAAAGAAGATGTTCTATAGCGTTGTGTAAGGTGTTCATGAAATTGGCTACGATGTTGCTGCATCGCTAACCCAATTATTAGAATTGACCGGGATCATTCCTAATTGTTGTGTTGATGTGAAAATAGCCTCTGCATCGACTTTGAATTTCAGCAATAAAAAAAGCCTGCAATCTTATGGATTACAGGCTTAAATAAAAATGTATTGGGATTATTTTAGTGTCTCGTATAACAGTTCTGCAACTTTATTTGAAGAGGCGGGGTTTTGACCGGTAATTAAGTTTCCGTCTTTAACCACATGAACTTCCCAATCGGCCGCTTTAGAATAAGTGCCTCCGTTTTCTTTTAGCATATCTTCCACTAAAAAGGGAACCACCTTGGTTAATTGCACTGCTTCTTCCTCAGTATTTGTGAAGCCGGTTACTTTTTTTCCTTTAACCAAAGGCTCACCATTTTCATTCTTCACATTTTTGAGAGCTGCGGGTGCATGACATACAAAAGCGATTGTTTTTTCTTGTTTATTGAATGCTTCAATCAAAGCCTTGGAAGTTTTATCTTCGGAAAGATCCCAAAGCGGACCATGGCCGCCCGGATAAAACACAGCATCAAAATCTTCAGCTTTAAGTGTGTCTAACTTTACCGTATTGTTGATTAATTTTTGAGCTTCTTCATCTCTATCGAATCGTTCAGTATCTTCGGTTTGTGCATCTGCACTTGCGCTTGTGGGATCAATAGGTGCTTTTCCTCCTTTAGGTGTGGCTACTGTTATGGTCACGCCTTTGTCTACTAAGGTGTAATAAGGAGCTGCAAACTCTTCAACCCAAAATCCTGTCTTGTTTCCTGTGTCTCCCAATTTGTCGTGAGAGGTCAATACAAATAATACGTTCATAATTTTTCGTTTTTTAGTTATTACTTTTTACTGGTGTTCTTACTTTTTTCAGCTTAGCCGCGAAGCCAATACCGCTGAATGCCTTCAGCAATATCAGGATGCTTTTCAAGCTTATAAATTTTAATAAGCCATTTTTACAATCTGCTCTGCATCTTCGGGTTTAAGGTTTTGATGTTCTCCAAGACCTTCCCAACCTCGCGCTTTGAATCGTTTTGAGATCTCTTCGGCGGTACCTTCATAATCGTTGGTATATTGAGATAATTTGGTAGCTATGCCCATTTCGTTAAAAAATGCTTCTGTTCTTTTGATTGCTGCTTTTGCTTTAGATTCCGTAGAGCCTTCAGTGATATTCCAAACACGCTCGGCATATTGCGCCAGTTTTTCTTTTTTCGTTTCGAAATTGTATTCATAGTGACTAGGTGCAATCACGGCTAATGTCCGTGCATGGTCGATACCAAAAAGGGCGGTAAGTTCATGACCCATCGCGTGTACTGCCCAATCTGTAGGGACTCCTTTTTGAATCAAGCCATTTAGCGCCATGGTACAACTCCACATAAAATTAGAAGCTGCCGAATAATCGGTTGGGTCCTCCAATACTTTAGGCGCCACTTCTATTAAGGTTTGAAGAATACTTTCTGAAATTCTATCCTGAAGTTTGGCTCCTGCAGGGTAGGTAAGGTATTGTTCTAAAACATGGGTGAATGCATCGGTAATACCGTTTACCAATTGTCTGTGGGGGATTGATTGTATAACCTCTGGATCCAATACAGAGAACACAGGGAATAATCCGGCGCCACCCATGGCTAATTTTTCTTTTGTATCTGCTCGTGTGATGACTGCTCCAGAATTCATTTCAGATCCTGTAGCCGGCAAAGTCAATACGGTTCCAAAGGGCATTCCTTTAAGTGTAGGGATGTTTTTGCTTAGGATGTCCCAAGGTTCCTTACCGTCGTATAGGGCAGCAGATGAAAGAAATTTTGTGCCGTCAATTACAGATCCTCCACCCACGGCTAGCATAAAGGTGATTTTTTGTTCTTTGATCACCTTTAAGGCCTCCATTAACACCGAATATTCCGGATTTGCAGGAATGCCACCAAACTCCACAACCTCATGGTTTGAGAGCGCTGTGCTCACTTGCTCATAAATGCCATTCTTTTTGATGCTTCCGCCGCCATACAGCATCAGTACTTTAGCATCATTTGGAATTTCATTTTTTATATTTTCAATTTGACCCTTTCCAAATAAAATTTTGGTTGGGTTTTTAAATTCAAAGTTTTTCATATCTAATTTTATTGTTTATTATAGTTTTACGACCATTTTTCCTTTGTTCTTTCCGTCGAAAAGATCCATAAAGGCTTGTGGTATATTTTCAAATCCCTCTCTAATAGTTTCGGTATAGGTTAATTTCTCTGTAGCCAACCATTCGGTTAATTGCTTTATCCCAGCAGGATGTTGATCTACATAATCGAAAATCACAAAGCCTTGCATTGAAGCACTTTTCTTTATTAAAAATGGTTGTACGCTAATGCTTTTTGGGAGTTCCTTGTTATTATAGACAGAAATGGCGCCACAGTTGATAGTTCTTGAGAACTTATTGATATTAAAGAGTACCGCCTCAGAAATCTCACCGCCAACGTTGTCAAAATAGACATCTACACCATCGGGACAAGCTTTAGCAATAGCTTCACTCATTTGCTTAGTCGTGTTGTAATTGATACCTGCGTCAAAACCAAATTCAGATTTTAGCATGGCTACCTTTTCATCGGTTCCGGCAATACCAACAACTCTAAGCCCAAGAATCTTACCTATTTGGCCAACAACACTTCCCACGGCGCCAGCGGCACCTGATACTAGAAGCGTTTCGCCCTTTTTGGGTTTTCCAATTTCAGTAAGTCCGATATAGGCTGTAAGTCCGGTCATGCCTAGAATACCAAGATATGCAGAAAGTGCTGCTTTATCGGGATCGACCTTCATAAGGTCTTTAGCTTTTGCGACCTGTGTTTCTTTCCAAGCTAACGAGCCAGACACGTAGTCTCCTTTACTGAAGTTGCTGTCTTTCGATTCTAAAACTTCAGCAATACTTCCAGATTCGATTGGCTTATGGAGTTCAAAAGGGGCAATATAAGACTTGGCATCGCTCATTCTTCCTCTTAAATAGGGATCTACAGATACATATGTTGTGCGCAACAACAGCTCTCCGTCTTTTAACTCAGGAATTTCTGTTGTAGTAAATTCAAAATCTGTTAACTGAGGCTTTCCTACTGGTCTGCTGTTTAAATTGATCGTTTTTGTAGTGTTCATATGTTTTATATTAAATTTTTATGCTGTTCCATGCCATCTTATAGGCTTCATCTATATGCTCTGGGGTTAGCTTGTAGAGACCTTGCTGTTGCATGTTCATTAAAAAAGCAACGGGGTAAATACTAAATGCATAGAGCATGTAAGGCGAAACCGGTTTAATAAGGCCTTCCTTTTTGCCGAGTTCCCATAGGTTCAATAGGGGTTGTAGGTGTTTTAAACCTTCTTGTCTGCTTGAGTCATCTATGATTGGGGTGTTATCACATTGAGACAGAAACATGGCTTTTTCCACTTCTCTTAGTTTGAAAACTGCAATATTCTTCCAGATTTTTTCAAAGCCTTTTTCTACTGAAACCTTTTCATCGTAATCTTTAAAAGCGAATTCGCTAAACGCCGTTTTTACATCAAGATAGACCTTATCGACCAAGTCTTGTTTGTTTTCGAAATAGAGGTAGATGGTACCTGGAGACACTGCTGCCAACTTAGCGATTTTAGACATAGGCGCTGCATGAAAACCATGGCTGTTGACAAGGTTTATTGTAGCCCTAACAAGTGCTTCTCTTTTAATTTGGCTCTTTTCAACCTTACTCATGTTTTTTCTATTTCTGAAGCAAAGATATAAACAAAATGAACATTCATTCATTTTTGAACGCGATTTAGGTTTTATTTAACTTAGCGCTTTACTCATAAGTTGATCTGAGAGCCCAAAAGGGTATAGAGTACCTTGGGAACTGTTGTGAGCGGCAGCCTTAGTCCAGACTTATCTTATGGATGTCAAAGGTCATTTCTGTGATTGGACCTGTTACCTCATTGATTCTGGAGTTGGTGTAATACAGTACATTCTTATAGATACTAAACGTATCTGCCCACCTAATTTTTGGGTCTTTTGCAAATACCGTCATAGCTCCTGTGGAAACTTCAAGTTTCATAATGCTATGGTTCTCCAGATCGGCGAAATACAGATTGCCTTTCTCATCGAGGATCATTCCGTCTGGGGCAGGGGTCTTCTTGATGAGTTTTACATTTTTCTGAATGGTTGCTTCGGTACCATTGATCAGGATGTCTGTTGGTACCGCGTATAGAGAATACCCGGATAAGGCATGGTAATAAAGCAGGTTGTTCTTGGTGTCCAGAGCAATGCCATCAGAATTTACCGTGTTGTCCCACCTTTTACCATCTATGACCAAATGGTCTGTTTCTGCAAGCGTTGAAGGGTGATCGTTCAACACTCTTTTAGTCGTCCCACTAACCAAATCGAGTACCACAAGGCCTGCATGACCAGAATCTGTAAAATAGGCCTTCTGTTTTTTCTTATCTATTCGCAGATCATTGATATAGGAATCTTTATGAAAACTATCCTCCTGAAAGATGTAGGTGCGTGTAAGCTTATTGTTTTTTAAATCGAACACAAACACTCTCGGATTATCTAAAACACCCTTGAATAAAGGATTACGAGTGTCTAGCACATAAAGATGGTCTTCCATTGCGATTACCGACTGAACCCCTATAAATAACGAGTCGTTGATAGGTTGCTCCATGTTCCAGGAATTCCATTTTTTATCTGGGAACGTATTAGAATCACCATTTTCTTCTATTTCTACCACAGATTGTTCTACACCCGCGCTCCATCTGGGAAAGTTTGCAAACAATCTGCCTTGATCGCTAATACTTACCCCTGTAACCTGCTGCCCCGTGAAGGTCTTAACTACTGTGATTTCTTTTTCGGAAGCAATGGGAGCAGGATTCGATTTACATCCGATTATTGATATAAAACCTAGTAAAAAAATTAGTTTGTTCATGTTGAGTTTATTTGATGAGGTTAAAAATAGGCCATACTTTAAAAAGCAAGTAAAGGCATTGCCTAAGCTGTCATGCCAACTTTAAATAGTAGAGTAAGGCGCAAACCTCGTGCTTCCCTTAGACCCCTGCTTTTTTAATTATTCAGAATAAGCACCAGACGAATAGGTTAATTCATAACTATGGGTATAAATTTCGAAAACAATTCCAAAAGGATCTTCCACATAGCACATTTTAAAAGGCTTATCATTAGGATAATATGCCCTTATCGGCATACGCTGTTTTCCACCTGAAGAAACAATCTTATCAACGAGCTCCTCAATATTGGGGTCCTGAATACAGAAATGGAAGAGTCCCGTATTGAAAGGATTGAATTCCGGAGCTTCTTTCTTGCCATGTGGAAAGGAAAATAACTCGACACCTATCCCATCTGAAGTGGACATATGAGCGATTTCAAAGGCCTCCCAGTCATCCCCAAAAACGTCAATACACATTTGGCCTATGGCGGTATCCTTTTCTTTTTTAACGGTTGAGGGCTTCATAATGATATACCAGCCCATGACTTCTTCATAAAACTTAACCGCCGCCTTGATGTTTGGAACGGTTATCCCTATATGGGAAAATGATTTTGGATAGGTGGCTTTAGCTGTCATAATACTTTATTTAAAACTGTTATTATTTATTTGTATATCCGGAAAGTGTCTTAAACAGGATATGATAATAATTTCGTTTGCCCCGACCCTAAAGGGAGCGAAATCCCCCTCGTATTGAATAATTTTCCAGAATAAGTCCACCCTTTAGGGTCGGGGAAAGACTTATTCGGTTTTTATTCTCAAATTCTTCTCAATTTGGGACGGAAAGCGGATATACATTTATTTCTAGACATTAGTGAATTTATCTTTCGTATTGCGGACTTTTTTGTAGTACATCGCCACTATAAATCTTCTGATTTAGCCAGGGATTTATTTTAAAAAGTCATCGGCTTTGAACGACGGATTCGGATAGGTATAAAAACCTTCGCCGGTAGCGACACCCAATTTCCCTTTATCAATGAAATGCTCTTTTAGGTACTCAACTACTTTTTGTTTATCTGAGTCCCCTGTTTTTTCAGCCTCCATTTTATTGATATTATATGCGGTGGTATTTCCAACGACATCTAAAATCGCAAAAGGTCCTGTGGGAGCGCCTGTTGCCACCATCCAGGTTTTATCGATTGTTTGAACATCTGCAACACCTCTTACCAATAAGTCTAGTCCTGCACTTAATAAGGGAACGAGTAATGAGTTGACGATATAGCCTGGTTGTTCTTTTTTTAGTGGCAAGGCCACCATTCCTATAGATTCGGCAAATGAAACAAGGGTGTCAAATACGTCCGCACTGTCCCGGGATGTCCCATAATTTCAGCGGTGTTATGTTTCCATATCTCGTTGGCAAAATGCAGTGCTGCAAATTGAGCGGGCCTGCCTGTTGATTCGGCAAACTGGCTGGGCAGCATTGTAGAGGAATTACTAGCGAAAATGGTTTTTTCGGGAGCTACAGCTGCTAGCTTTTTATAAAAATCCTTTTTAATCGAAGGGTCTTCAGGCACAGATTCTATAACGAGATCAGCATCGGCAACAGCTTTTTCTAAATCTGAAGAAAAATGCAATCGGTCCATGGTCTCATCGATCTGTTTTTGTGAGGCATTTAAATCGGCCTTGTAAGACTCCCCCAATTTCTTAAAAGTAGTTTTTGATTTTTCTAAAATGTCATCACTAATATCATAAACCATGACATCATATCCGTGAAAAGCGGTTTGGAACGCAATCTGTGATCCTAACACACCGCTGCCTGCTTAGGTTACTTTTATGATATTCATCATTTTTGTTTTTAAGTATTGATTACTGTTCATTTTATGTCAATGTGACCTCGCGTAGCTATGGCATTCCGTTATGCCTCTTAAACATTTATCTTATTTCGCAACACATAATTTAGTCATGAGCTCGGTCTCTAAACTATTTAGGATAAGCTTATAATTACTTTGCCTTGCGCTCTACCGGTAGCTAGGTATTCATAGGCATCTATGCCATCTTCGAAAGGATAAATGAGGTCTACTATAGGCTTAATATCTCCATTTTCTACCATGGCTGTGATGGTGTCCAGCTGTGTAGCATTAGGCTGCATCCAGGTTAGCTTGTAAGTGGCAGATTTCTTTTCTATGAGTTTTGATAATTTTTCTGGCAATTTATAATCGCTCATCCCCATCTGCTTCGCGGTTTCCTCGTCTGGCGGACCTACTATGGTGGTCACGCTTCCGCCTTCTTTAATAATTTCAAAGGCATCAAAGGTGTAATCATCCCCTAAAGTGTCAAAAACGATGTCCAAATTATTAGCGACTTCTTTATAGTCTTCCGTTTTATAATCGATCACACGGTCAGCACCCAAGGCCTTGACCCAATCTACATTTTTGCTACTGGTAGTCGTATAAACGATCGCGCCTTTGGCTTTGGCATATTGAATGGCAAGGCTACCTACACCACCAGAACCTGCATGGATAAGAATCCTATCGTTCTCTTTAATGCCCACGCTTTCTAAGGCCTGTATTGCTGTGAGTCCAGTTAATGGCAACCCGGCGGCTTCTTCAAAAGAAATGTTTTCTGGCTTTTTAGCAACTAAATCGCTCGTAACAGCTACGAATTCTGCAACGGTACCCATTTGTTCTTGAGGCACTCTGGAATAGACTTCATCACCAATTTCGAAATTGCCAACATCCCCTCCCTTTTCTACAACCACTCCGCTCAGGTCATAACCAATTGTAATCGGAAAGTTTAAAGGTACCATGTCTTTTAGATGTCCTTCCACCAATTTATAGTCTATGGGATTGAGTGAAGCTGCTTTAACTTCAATTAAAATATCGTTGGATGTAATGGTCGGTTTTTCTATCTTTTTGATGGATAGACTGTCTTTAATTGCGCCGTATTTTGTTATCTGTAATGCTTTCATAATACCGTTTGTTTTAGTTATTTTTTAGAATGTCTCCAGGTTTGCCACGCGCCAGAGGACCAAAGCGCCCATGCAATCAGCACTGGTTGAAAAAATAGTCTGATCAATCGGGCGGTATCAGAATTTAAAGCGCCAAAGGCATCCTTTCCATCCAAATATTGGGCAATATTGCCAGGGAATACCAGAACGAAAAACAGTGCCAAAGCCCAGCCAATGGTAGCACGTTGTTTTTTCCAGAACAATAAGGCAAGGCCTAAACCCATTTCTACGATTCCAGATAAAATCACGACTAAATCTTTGCTTACAGGCAACCAATCTGGAACCTGAGATTGAAACTCAATCCGATTGAATGTTAAGTGGCTAAACCCAGCATAAATCATAAAGAGTGCTAATAGAATTCTGAAAATATTTTGAACGCGTGTTGTTTTCATTTCCTTTTATTTTAATTACGTTGTTTTAAAATCGCTTCTTGGCTTTTATTCAGATTATTATTAATCCAATC
The DNA here is from genome assembly GCF_007997225.1 of Subsaximicrobium wynnwilliamsii. Lineage (GTDB taxonomy): Bacteria > Bacteroidota > Bacteroidia > Flavobacteriales > Flavobacteriaceae > Psychroserpens > Psychroserpens wynnwilliamsii. The sequence goes on along the minus strand of NZ_VORM01000001.1, from coordinate 341,607 downwards.
GCATATTTTTTTATAGACCTGTTCCCTTACAGGTTTTTTTGAAAGCACTAAATCGTGCATGCCACCTTCAATCTCTCGAAGCGTTACATCGCCATTAATTTTATGGGCGTATTTTTTAATGTGATCCACATTCAAAACAGCATCTCCTTCCTTAAATTTATCAGACCAATGCTTATCGTAGACGGAATTATCACTATGCATCACAAGTGCGGGCACATCTATACTAAGTTTGTTTCGAATATTTAATTGTGCGCTTCGAATGGCTCTAATAAAACCCATAGTCACCTTCGGGATATCATGTGGTTTCCAGAGAAGCGAATAATTCCATTCCCCATATTTTTCTATATGAAGGCTATACCCATAGCGTTTTGAAAATCCTCCTGAAATAGGAATATTTGGAAAATATTTACCTATAAATGAAAGTATTGGGATGCCTACTGTTCTTTCGAAGCCGTTTAAATTGAATTCATAAAACGGACTGTTACAAATCAAGCCGTGAAATAGCTCGCTTTTTAGATGGTTAACGGCGTAATTGGTAAGGATAAGCCCGCCAGTGGAATGCCCCATTAGGAGGATTTCATGGTTATTTTCAGCTTTTATGATTTTCAAGGAAAGGTCTAATTCTTCATCATATTCCAATATGGAACGCACATTGTTGAATTTTTGATGTCTCAAGTACGACCTGCCGTACTTTCTTAAATCTAGCGCATAAAAATGATAACCAAGTTCGCTGAATCTTATAGCCAAATCCTTCTGAAAAAAATAATCGTTGAAACCATGTACATACAGGATCGCTTTCTCTGATTTATTATTGGCCATTCGCCGTACCAGTGTCGCGATTACTTGGCCTTCATAATCATTTGAAAGTTTCAGGTTGAGTTTTTCAAAACCATTACCCAGAACGTCAGGTTCGTATGCTTCAGAAACACGGCCCATAGCTATTTCTTCTTTCATTTTAATTAGTCCTGTGTTGGTGTTAGTGTTGCTTTCAAGTTTTTACGATATCTATAGATTTTAAACTGAAGTAGCAGTACCATAGCAATAAATGTGACAAAAATAATAGTCAATAATATATTGATTTCGGGAGTAATGGAAGCTGTATCTCCTCCGTAAAACGCTATTTTTCTGAATGCGCTCAAGAACTGTGTCAATGGGATATATTGGGCTACATTAGCTATGGCATCTGGAAACGCTAGGGTGGGCCAGGTAAATCCACTAAGTACAAAAGCGGGAGTAGAGATAACCATTAAAAGTTCTGTAGCTTTTAGTTGACTAGGAATGGCTATTGAAAACAACATGCCAATAAACATAGAGGCCAAGGTTAAGAGCGTTACTAAAATGAGCATGGGGAAGTTAAATACATCGGCATCAATTTGAAAGTAGGGAATAAAGAGGCTTACAATGGCCCACATTATGGGTATCATCAAAAAAAAGGGTGTAGATTTAATGGCAATGTGATACAGTGAAAACCTGCTTTCCTCAACCAGGCTTCCAAAATAGCCATCTTCAAAGTCCCTCGAAAAAACCAAGGCCATTGCCAAGAAGATAATTTGTTGCATTATTGCTGCGAGCATACCCGGTAACATAAAGGTTACATAGTTGCCTGTAGAATTGTAAAGCTTATTAAAATTGATCTTAAAACTTTCATAGGCTGCAGCCGCTTGGGTAGGATGAAGACCAGATTTTTTCAAACCTTCTATTTCAATACCGGCATTTAGCGTCATTAAAACCGACTGAATGCTTTTGCTGGCTGTATTGGCATTCACCATATTTGCCATATTTAAATCAACTCTTATTTCGGGGTGTCTTTTTTGGAGAATATCCGCTTCAAAATTAGTTGGTAGGGTAATAACCGCTGCATACTGATTCGTAGGCATTTCTGCTAGAATATTTCCAGGAGTGTAGCGTACATCGCTTATCAATAAAACTTCATTGTCTGAAAAAGCATCAATTATCTTATCTGAAGTAGGGCTATTATCCTGATCTACAATTACAATAGGTAGGCCCACTACATTTCCCTGTTGATAGACATAACCAAATATAATTCCATAGAATATAGGTGCTCCAATAAAAATGGCGAGCAAAACGTTATTTGAAAAAATACGTTTAAACTCTGCCCTTACCAATCTAAAAAAGTCTTTCATAAGTTTAGTCCTTAATAAGAATTGTTGCATTTAGAAAAAAGGATTGATTCGCTTCAGTTGAAGTTGGAACAATTTTTAATTCATAAATAGATTCGGATAAATTATACAAAGGAGCTGTGCTGGTAATGTCAGCATAATTTGCCAATTGTTTTATGGTAGTGATTTTGCCTTCAGTGACTTGATCTGTATATGGATTGACCAATGTTATCGTTTTTCCAACTTCAAAATCGTATACTTTTGATTCTGGCACTGTAAATCGAAAATACACGCTGCCCTTTTCATAACCGTTGAACAATGCATAACCAGGGGTCAATAATTCGCCTTCTTGAAGACTTATGGTCTCAATGCTCATGGCTGCAGGAGCGATTAAATATTGTTCATTTTCAGCAGAAAGCACTTCTTTTTTAGCGCCCACAGCTTGATCTAGCTGACCTTTAGCTTGCTCAATTTGTTCTATTCTCGCACTATTGCTTACCTCCTTGCGTTTAGCTTCTAATGATGCCACTTGTGCTTTAGCCATATTGAGTTTCATTTTTACTTCATCAAATTGCTGCAGCGTTACTAAGGAGTCCTTGTACATGGCTTGCAATCGGTTATAAGATCCTTGGGCGAAATTTAATTGTGCATTACTAGCATCGATTTGACCGTCAATTTGATTTATTTGATCTGCGGTAGCACCTTTATAGGCCATATTTAATTGACCCTTGGCCGAGGTTATGGCGCCTTCTGCTTGCATCATTTTGGCATTCACTTCTGGGATGTCGACATAGGCCAGTGTGTCTCCTTTTTTAACAGATTGGCCTTCTCCAACATAAATTTCGCTAATGCGTCCTGCGAGTTTGCCACTTACCGAAATGGTTTCAAACTTTACTTTTCCTCTATATTCTGTAATTGTATCGTTCCCGCAAGAACTTACAGCCAGCATTAGGATGCTTAAGATGATTATGTTTTTTATTGATTTCATTTTTGAAATGTATCTGGTTGATTAATAGTTGAGAATACCCTTTGCATGAAGTAAGGCTGTTATGGCTCGGCGTTGATCAAAATAAGACTGTTGTAATTTAAAATTGGATTTTTCTAAATCATTTAAAGCGTCTAGTACATCGTTTAGGGAGGCTAGGTTGTTTTTGTATTGCTTATCAATCATATTATAAGTATCGCTGGCCAATTCAATTTCTTTTAGAATGATCTCCGTATTTTGTAATGAAGCTTCATAGCCTAATTCTGCTTTGATGATGCTTAAGGCTATCATTTCATTGGCATCTTCAATTTGTTCCCTGTACTTCTGGCCTTCAATTAAAGATTTTTTGCTTTCTAATCGCGATTGATTACCGTCGAATAGATTCCACTTTATACCAACACCCACATACCACTTTGGATCTAACAGCGATAGATCATCCTCAATAAACTCATAATGCCCTTGTACCGCAAGCTTGGGTATGACCTTGCTTTTTTCCATTCTAGATTTATAAAGTGTCGCTCGTTCCGCTTCCTCAAGCGCTTTAAGTTCGTTGCGCTTTTCAGCAGTTGATAACGAGTCTGTAGTAAAAGGTTGTAATTGCGGATTGAGTAAAACTAGGTTTTCCTTAGTTTCATTTGTGAGTTGGTGCAGTACTTCAATCAATAGCGTTTTATTATGGTTAAAGTCTAATAATTTTCCTGCCAGCTGTTGCTTCGCCAGTTCTATTTTTTTACGGCCAATGGGAGTTGCTAATCCATTTTCTATGGCTTTTTTCATGTAATAAGCTTGCTCATTTAAGTAGTTTTCAGAAGTCGTTAGCACGCGTTTAGAGGCATAAACCAACGCAAGCTTATCATAATTTTCTATGATTTTTAGGGCGATTTCATCCTTTTCGGCCATGGCTAAATAATTTATTGATGCTTCTTTGTGCCTACTTGCTTTGAGTGCATTACTAGCTTCAAACCCGCTAAAAAGCACCCAATCCATATCCATGGAAGATCTCAGGATGTCCTTGTTCTGTAAATTTGGAACAGGCTCTAAGGGAATGCCTGCGGGAAAAGCACTATTAAAAGGGATGCCGGCAGCCTCTTTAACCAGGAGCCTTTGTGTCCCAATTAAAAGATTTTGCGTGTCATCATCAAAAGTGATGTCATCATCCAAGCGTGTGTAACTTCCATTGAGCGTAAGTTTGGGCAGGAAAACTGACTTTGCCAACTTTTGATCAATTTGAGCCTGTTCTGCATTGTAATTTTGGATTTGAACGCTATGGCTTTTATTCAGCCCTTTATTTATTAGATCCATAAGCACAGGATCTAATTGTTGTGCTATAGAACTTGATGAAACAAGACATAGAGAGGCAAGAAAAAAAATAGATAGCCGTGATTGGTTGTTTTTCATTTTGAACGATTTACAATTACAATACAAATTTAATGGCATTAAGATTATTTTCCTTTGACCTATATCAAAAAGTAAGATTCATGTTTTAATGTGAATCGTTCTTTCTTATGCGGCTAAGTGTTTCTTGCGTTATTCCTAGATAGGAAGCAATATGGCCCAAAGGAACGCGATGCGAAATGTCAGGAAATTCAGCGAGCATATAAGTGTACCGCTCTTTAGCAGTCTGGAATTGGATCGCGTTCAGTTTATGGACAAACTTGGCAAGTGTATCTATGGTTAACAATCTAATAAATGTTTCCATGTTGTGGTATTTGGCCAACAAGGCGTCCATATTTTTCTTGGTTATACTATATAGAATGGAATCTTCTAAAACCTCTAGATAGTAAAAACTCGGACTTTGCTGAAAGAAGCTGTCTACGCTAGACATGAAATTATTGACACCAAAAAACCATTGCGTCACTTCTTTTCCATCTTTTTTCAGGTAATAACTCCTTCCGATACCTTGATCTACAAAATATAATTTACTGCACACCTGACCTTCTTTTATTAACACCTCATTCTTTTTGACCTTTTCCTTTTTAAAATAAGGAAGGATGTCGTTGAGTTCATCGTGTGAAAAAGGCACAAAATTTATTAGAAAATCAGTAATCATAGATATGCCTTTGTTGATACATTAATTTTATTAAATATAGTTATTAATCAATTAAGGAATAAATACTTAATGATCCTATCCATCTTATACGAATTATTGAAAATAACTTTAAGGGAGATAAAAATCAAGATGATTAGAACCCATTTGCGTATCCTTTTTCATTTCTATTAGTGCTTGTCCTTAGCTTTAGCGAAAGGCTACATTTCCTAAAAAGAGCAGCCCTTTCAGTATCTTGATCACGATCCCCAATTTCAACCGTTCTTTCCAGTTGATAAGAACTCCATTTAATCATTGGCACCATTTCTAAGCTCTCACTGCCCCAAACTTTTTTGACAGGAAAAATAATTAGAAGTGACTTTTATCACATTCCAACTCAAAAACCTATCGTACATTGAGGAGAAACAACGATAGAAAATGTCAGAATTTGAAGATGATTATTTAGACAATCATTACATACACCGAAGTAATTGGTTGAGAGCGGCTGTGCTTGGGGCAAATGACGGCATTCTATCTACGGCAAGTCTTGCCATTGGTGTTGCTGCTGCAAGTGATTTTAGAGCCCCCGTCATTTTGGCAACCGTTGCCGGCTTGGTTGCCGGTACATTGTCAATGGCAGCAGGAGAATACGTTTCTGTGAGTTCACAAACAGATGTGGAAAAAGCCGACATTGAAAGAGAACGGCTGGAATTGGAGGAAATGCCTGAAATCGAACTGCTGCGCTTAGCTGAGATTTATGAAAACAGAGGCCTTAAAAAAGAAACCGCATTAATTGTTGCTAAAGAGCTAACCGAAAAGGATGCATTGGCTGCTCACGTAAGAGATGAGTTGGGTATTAATGAAATGAGTCAAGCCAAACCAATACAAGCCGCCTTTGCCTCTGGAGCAGCCTTTACGGTTGGAGGTGTGCTTCCGCTTCTGGTAGTATTATTTCTACCCCTAAAAAACATGGAATATTATCTCTACGGTTCTGCCATTTTATTCTTAATCGTTTTAGGAAGTTTAGCCGCTAAAACAGGAGGCTCTAATGTTTTGAAGGCCATTATTAGAGTTACGTTTTGGGGTACGGTCGCCATGGGATTGACGGCATTGGTAGGGTATCTATTCGGAGTTAGTTTGGCTTGAAAATTTAATGATGATATAATTTTGGACAAGGTACTAGTTGCCAATATCACAGGATCAATGAAACATACAGTATTGTCCGGTTAAACACCATATGATAGCCGCCGCGGCGGACAATATGCCGTTAGGCATTTGATAGGGGTAACTAAATAGAACCACTGCAAAGGCTCGTCCTGTAGGACTAAATATAGAATGGGATTTCCCAGAATCATGTATTACTTTTATCAGACAACAATATAAAACATACTCAAAACAAACATTGTGGAAAAAACAAACTATTCTAAAATATACCGCATACTGCATTGGGCAATAGCTATTTCATTTACGCTATTGTTAATCACGATTTTTTTGCGATTAACCTGGATGAACAAGTATAATGTGGCAGCGATCATACAAGACTATTTGAGTACTACTGGCCAGACTCTATCTCAAGACCAACTCATTGTTTTAGCAAAACAGATAAGACAACCCATGTGGGATTGGCACATTTACATTGGCTATGTGTTGACGGGATTATTTAGTCTGCGGTTGATACTTCCCTTTTTTGGGTCTATGAAGTTCCAAAATCCTTTGGCTAGAGATCTATCCCTAAAAGATAAATTCCAAAAATGGACCTATATCGTTTTTTATTTATGTGTTGTGATTTCATTAGTTACCGGACTTATCATAGTTTTTGGTCCAAAAGAATTTAAAAAACCAATGGAAGAGATCCATGTGCTTGGTATTTACTATTTGGTTGGATTTATCGTGATACATATAGCTGGTGTTTTGATAGCAGAATTCACAAGTCAAAAAGGAATCATTTCACGGATTGTAAGTGGTTCGAAAAAAGAAAGCTAAAAAGTACGAAAGCATAGCACGATGGAGGAATATGGCAGAGCGTTGAGAACCAATCGTGTTGGTCAACCAGTGATTTTGTGGCTGTATTTCCTTTGAGGCAGTTAAAGTGCTACACATCTTAAAAATGTAGACCGTTCAAAAATAAAGTATTGGCAGGGTTAAATCCCTACAGAGGGTTTTATTCCCCCCGAAGTTTGCCTCGAAATACAAAGAGCATCTTTCAATTCACACCTCGTGGGCTTGCCCCGAGCTTATTGATTTCATTGAAAAACAGATTATGAAATATCAAATCAAAGCTTCGTCCACTTCAAATAGGGATGCCATCATTCATATAAAGCAATCAAAATAGTGTTGAAAGACGCGGTTTTTTTTCTTTCGTGGGTGTCGCTAATTGACATTATTTAATTCATGTCAATTGTCAATTCCTCCGAAATAAAGCTTCCGTCATTGGCGGTCCCTTCAATAAAGAGTTTTAGGTTTTCATTACCCGTATCAAAAATCTTAAAGGAAGCATTTCCGTTGTGGTCTACTTTTAGATTGGGCTTCCAGTCAATAACGCCATAGCTTTGGTAAAAGTCACTTTTATAGTTGGTATACTTGGGCGAATAAAAGGTTTTGGGAGAGGTAAAGGTCAGGGGGATATCGATGAGCTGAGAAACATTGTCGGCGTCTGTATTAATGATTCTTAGCAAAGGATCTGTAAAGATCTTAATGACCCCGGCCGCACCTCGCATGCCCTCGCCCAATCCAGATTTGTCAATAATGATATAGTCAACGGCTGTCATGTCAAAATTTAATAAAATATCGAAATCATACAACAAAAGATTATCCAGGTAGACTAAAGGCGTTCTTGGTTCAATTTCGTCTTGTAAGGTAATTGCTCTTGGAACTGTAATGTAAAAATTGTTTGCGTCTTGATTCACAACAAAGCCTTTGCTGTTGATATAGGATGCAAAGTCGGGATAAGCATATCGTTGTATGTCATCAAATATATCTGCGCGTCCTTTATGCCTTCTGGATATTTTTTCAAGACGTTCCTCCTCTACCTTTGCCGTGATGAGCACTTCATCCAGTATTTCTGGATTTTGAGCTGAAGCCATCAAATTAATTTCACTGCGAGTATTATCAAAAGGCACAATATTGGTAGTAGGGAAACTTTTTATGTCCTTATCTAGTGTTGGGATTTTGGAGGGGCTAAACTGTAGGTAAAGATTTGAGCTAATTGTTTTATTTCTCTTATTAAAGGCGCCAATCCTAATTGGCTCAGCATCCTCAGGGTATAGTCCCTTAACCTCAAAGTTTTCTTGATCGGGCTCAATGTCTAGCATAATGGTAGAACTATTAATCATGGGGTGCACCACAATTTTTACGGCCTTTGAGTTTTGGATATTGGCGATAAATTCTATGCCGCTTTCAAACGCAAATCTATTTTCTGGAGCTTTGTTAAATACAGTCGTCCAATCATAGCTGCTCCAACCCTGGGTCACTAATAAGAGATCAAGTTCGCTTTTTTTCTGAAGGTCGATTTTGGTAAAATAATACATCGCATTTTCGACAAATCCTTGGACATAAGGCTGTAAATAAGTTTTAGAAATAATGTTTTGATGAACGTTATAGCTCTTTGTTTTAGCGGGTAAGACAGATACACTTAGATTGTTGAATTTAGAGGTGTCAATAGCAGTTTCGAAAGGGATTGTGATTGAAACAGAATCACGCTCTTTTTTCAGTTTTACGGCTGAAGGCCTAATCAAATCAATGCCGTTATATTTAAAAAAAAGACGTTCCAATAGGGGTTGGTTTTTTTCATTGAATACGGTCAATATATTTATGCCCTTATAGAGGTCTTCGTATCGTATCAGTTTCAAAACCTCTAACCTGTCTTCGAACTTGACATCGATTACCTTTAATTGGTTGCCATTGTGAATGGACAGCTTGAAGAGTTTTTGCTTGATTTCCGCAAGGGTGGAAGTATTGGTTTTTAGCGATACTGCGATTCTATCGTTCAAATCGGTAAGCTTAAGGCTAAGGCCCTTTGCCTCGGCAGGGTTTAGCATGACTTCTTCATTTGCTGAGTTCTCAAATCTTACCGTATACCTTGTTTGGTCTGTTGGGGTAATATTGAACTTAGCCAAACCAAAAGCATTCGTTTTGAAATTGGTTATTTCTGTTCCGTTGTTGTCATAGATCATGCCTGCTAAATTTGGTATGCCATAACCCAAATTATTTTTAACTACCACGCCCATACTATTCTCTATGTTTGCTATAAAATGACCACCCTCGGGTAAAAACTGGGCATCGATCTTATCCCTCAATTTCAAGTCTGATTTAGGATCATGATCCTCGGGGTTGATCACCTTGATGTTCTGCACGTAAAAGTTTTGTTCCTCAAAATTTTTCATCCAATTGGTGTAGGACTTAAACACAAAGTTGCCAGACTTAAATAAGCTGTCAATCTCGAAGGAGCCGTGGGCCACCCCATTTTTTACCAAGAGCAGAGACTTTTTAATGATATCGCCAGATTGATTTTCTATAGAGCAATATAGGTTTGTGGTAACAGCAGAAGGCTTTTTAAAATATTTGTCAAAAATATAAACTGTAAAACCTAGAGTCTCTCCTGTGATGAGAGTGCTTTTATTGAGATGTGAAAAAGCTACTTCTCTTGGGAGTTTGGTGTAATTTTTAAAACTGTTGAACAAATAGGCATCAGCTTGTTCTTGAGATACTGCTAAAAATGGAGTTGAACTTAGAAAAATAAAAAAACTAATTTGCTTAAAGCTTTCCAGATACCTCTTATAGACACTTTGCATGATGTTCTTGGTTTATTGAAATTAATTTATTCTGATATTTTCCGGGGTTTTTTAAAAAGACACTTATTATTAAAATCAAGACATTACAGCGGTGCTGGCTTTCTAAATTTAGTTGTTTTCAAGCAAGGGTGAGTTTATCCAATAGGTCTTGTCAATCTTTGGGTTTGAGTTTTGTTTTGCATTATGAAGCTGATCTACCTTGTTTATATAAAACAAATCTGGGGATGGCTCTTTATCAATATGCACTCTTTGTACAAACAACTCACGGTATTGATTGGCATCTAGAAAAATAATTTCGTTGAGTTCTCTTCCTGCAACATCTTTAATTTTTCTGATTTTAACTTCTAAGTCTTTTGCTAAATCAGTATTGGAAACAGCACTGCCTCCAGCTATTTTTAAACTAATGGTTTTTTCATCTAAAAATTTATAACTCGTAACTTTTAATTTTTCATTTTTGAAAATTAATTTTATTTGGTTTTTTCGCTTTAAGGTCTTTTGATCAATTTTTTTACTAAATCTTAGTTTGATTTCATTTTTGTTGGCATCAAACCCCATGGAATCAATTCTAAAATCAAAGGCGCTTTTAGCTTTAAACTTGTTTTGAAACGAGATGTAATTTAAATACATTTTAGAGTCTTGAGGCTTGTACTCTACAGTTAGCGAGTAAAAAGGATCTTCATCTTTTTTATTATAGCCATAATATTCCAACTTATGTATAGCAAACGATTTACTATCAATATAGATGAAACCATTTGCCGAGTTGTATATGCCCGTCACATTCTCTAAGGCATAGAATGCCAATTTGTAAATGGTTCTATTGTCTTGATACACCTTCGACTTAATTCTGAACTTGTGATTATGTAAAAAGTCATTTTTAAATACATCTATAAATGAAAATGATTGAAGTTCATAATTTCTTATGGCGTTGTGAATATTCAAAATGCTCAATTCATTGCCTCCTAAACCTGAAACTGTGGCATTTTTCATGAATTTATTATCGTTTTGATTGTAGGGGACGGTTAAAACAGAATCGCGATTAAAATCTGAGTTTTGCTCAAAACTATAAAGAGCCGTCTTATTGTCTTTGTACTTTAATTTGTGAGTTTGGATGCCAGCATCAAAATCTTCAAAAATCCCTTCGTTCAAATTAAAATATTGATTATTCAATAATTGGTAATCTCTGTAATAAGCAATATAAGAATGAGGCTCTGTTGGAAAATTGAGACGTATATTGAATATGGCCTTCTTGACAATTTCTTCCGCAGAAATATAGGGCTCCTCCTTTTTATTGCGATTCACTAAAATATTGACCGCATCCAATGCTTCAACCTGTGGCGCTAATTTTAGAATGTTTACTTTATCTGAAGAAAAATCACCAGCTTGAAATTCATTTGTTTTGTATCCTATAGATGATAAGATTATAAATTTGCGCTCCGCTTTTGTATTCATTGGAAGTCTAAAAAAACCATGTTCATCTGCGATCACGCCTAGGTTTTCGGATTTGATTTGGACAGTGGCAAAAACAACGGGGTCTTGCGTCTCTTGATCAATGATTTTACAAAATAAATAATCGCCATTTTGAGAATTTCCTATTACGCAATAGCTAATAATGATTGCTAAAAAAATAATTTTTTTAATCTCAAAATGCACGCTTTTGGTGCAATAAATCATGGTTATTGATCATTTGTGGCCGATTCAGCTTTTGAACAGCTTGATTTCCAGGATAAATTTTTGGTTTTATAGTAATTTGGTTTTACCGTAAACGCAATGACTTCTTTTGTATGTATGCTTTTAATCCTAAGAATTAAACATTGCCTTATGATTGGTTATGGCCATTCGATATACTTCTTATAAAAGTAAACACTTTTGTAACAACCCCGTAATAAAAAAGCTACAAATTTCCTAAGCACATGACAAAAAACGAAATATATCTAATTATTACTGATTTTCGGTTTTTAGCAATACATGAGCCAAGAAGGGAAGCCCATATTTAAAAATGCTCTTGGCTTCTCTATAATGTTTTTTATGGTAATCGGCTCGATTTGATTTAGATGGATTCCGACTTTATAGCACCAAACAAAAGCGATCATTACCAGTAAGATCAATTTCTATATTCTTTGGATATCCTGTAGATGTGATTTTTCAATATCAAAACCGTTAGATTTCATTGCCTTGAAACACATATCTATCTGCCATCGTGCTTTTTCAGGTTTATTGAACGATACAATAATTCGAAAATCTTGTTTAGCATTGCTGGTGTTGAGTTTGCAACCGGATAAATAACAGAGTTGTCCATTGAAACCGACAATTTTACCGTAATGTAATAACTCATTGTTTTTAAACCGATTGAACAAATGTGATGCTTTTATGTCTTTATTTTTATGTGGTAGAAAGAGCTTAAAATGATTACGAATACGTATGCATTACCTGATATTATTCCGATTTAAAAACTCTAGCCATTTTTTCCCCACAAATTCCCTATCTGCAACAACAGATCCAATAACCTCTCTACCAAAAAGGCGGATAAATCTATTTATGAGATCGATACGTTCCTGACTATTAGAATTCCCCCTCTTGTCAAGCATGGTAAACAATAAGGGAACGCAATTCCCTTGTATACGATGCCCTGCATAAAAATATTGATAGTGGTGTGCCCAAACTTCCAATTGGTTCTATCAATGCTCAATGTGAGTTTCTCTTGAGCAGGCAGGAGATTGAATATTAGGCGTGCTATAAGATTGAGATCTAAACTATAGCCAGCAATAAAGCCTTGTATTCGCCTTAGCGAAGACCATGGATTTGACCCAGTATCAAAAGCAATGGATAGTTTTTCAAAAGTTACGGTCTGTACTTCGCACAGCGCAATAACAAAATGGGGGATGAGCTTACGCTTGCCAAATTGATCTTATTTTGAAAATGACTTTTAAGCGAGGTTAATTCACTGTTTTTAGTAATTCAAACACCCAAACGATTCAATTGTGGCCATCAAATCAAGTCCCATCGAATATATTTTTAGTTCCACACATCTGCTCATGCTGTTGACCTTATTTTTTTTGGTACCAGTTTCCCGTTAGGTTCTAGTCCATATAATATGCCAAAGGTTTGCGCATAGATCGACCACGGCCTATGTATTTGGCCTCCATCACTGTAGGAGACCCATCTAAACAAGCTGGTTAATTTATTGTTATGAGTCGCGTTGTTCTATTTGTATCCATTCTAAATTGTTATCTTTGTCCTTCAAAATAAATAACTCATGAAGAACTTAATATTAGCCGTAGCTGCTTTTTCCATATTGGCTGCGTGTAAAAACGAGAGCGAGAAAAAAGACAATGCTACGGCGGAAGAAATGGCGAAAGACCAGGTCGTAAATGTATATACGCATCGGCATTATGAGCCAGACCAAAATATCTTCAAAATGTTTGAAGAAAAGACAGGTATCAAAGTAAAAGTCATCAATGCCAGTGCCGATGAATTGATTCAGAAAATGAAAATGGAAGGGAAGCAATCGCCTGCCGATGTTTTGATAACCGTAGATGCTGGGCGATTAAGTCGGGCTAAAGATGAAGGTTTGTTACAGAGTGTAGAGTCTGAAGTGTTGGAAAATGCCATTCCTTCATATTTGAGAGATGTTGATAACCAATGGTTTGGATTAACCAAAAGAGCACGAATTATAGCCTACGCAAAAGACAGAGTGAATCCAGAAGATCTTTCAACCTATGAGGATTTGGTAAATGAAAAGTGGGAAGGAAAAATTTTGGTACGGTCTTCTTCCAACATTTACAACCAGTCTTTAATGGCCTCCATCATTGCCAACAATGGCGAGGAGGAAGCGAAGCGCTGGGCTGAAGGCATTGTTGCAAATATGGCACGATCTCCAAAAGGCTCAGATAGAGATCAGGTAAAAGCGGTGGTAGCTGGAGAAGGCGATCTTGCGTTTGTAAACTCTTATTACATTGGTAAAATGTTGAATTCCCCAGACGCTGAGGAAGTGAAAACCGCCCAGCAAATTGGATTGTTTTTCCCCAACCAAGAGGGCAGAGGCACACACGTCAATGTAAGTGGAGCAGGAGTTGCCAAATATGCACCAAACAAAGAAAATGCCATTCGGTTTATTGAGTTTTTGATCAGCGAAGAAGCACAGCAAATATTTACCGATGCCAATTACGAGTATCCCATTATAGAAAGTGTTGCCCCAGTTAAGGACATCAAGGCATGGGGAGCTTTCAAGGAAGATACTTTAGGATTGAACAAATTAGGAGCAAACAATAAAAAAGCCGTTTTGATTTTTGATGAGGCAGGGTGGAAATAAAAACAAAGCATTCTCCTTAAAAACGAGACTCAAAAGATTAAAAAGAGATAGTAACAGATGGTCAGTATTTACGCTGGCCATTGTGCTTTTCTTGGCTTTGCCCATTGTGTTTATTGGGGTAGAGCTGTTTTCTGGGCCTGGGGAAACTTGGGGTCATATTGTTGAATACCTATTGCCAGATTACATTTGGAATTCCCTGTACCTGGTTTTTTTCTGTAGTATTCTTGTTTTAGTTTTAGGCGTGTCTTCTGCGTGGTTTGTGTCCCGTTTCGACTTTCTTTTTCGGAAGCAAATGGAATGGCTGTTAATCCTTCCGTTGGCGATTCCTTCCTATATTGTGGGTTATGCCTATGCAGGGATTTTCGATTACGGCGGAAGCATGGATCTTATATTCCGACAACTCAACCTCGACTTTGTGCGCATTGATATCATGAACAGGGCGGGTCTCGCATTCGTATTGAGTATTTCGCTGTTTCCCTATGTGTATGTGAGTGCGAGGGCATTCTTTCTCAATCAAGCCAATAATCTTTTGGAGGCTTCTAAAATGTTGGGCGTTGGGGAAGCAAAAACCTTTTTCAAACTCATGTTGCCACTGGCGAGACCAGCCATTGTTGCGGGATTGGTCTTGGTGTTGATGGAAGTGCTCAACGATTACGGGGCTGCCAAATATTATGGCGTCAATACGTTTACGACAGGAATTTTTAGATCTTGGTTCTCATTGGAAGAGCCTCAAACAGCGGTCTATTTATCGGCTTTATTGATCCTCATTATTTTTGCATTGATCCTTTTCGAAAAATGGCAAGTGCGTAAAGTGAAGTTTACATCTGCAAAAAGCAACAGTACTCAAATTCAGAGAAAAGAACCTAAAGGCGCTATCAAGTGGGGCATCTTTTCAGTCGTGTTGCTACCTATTCTTTTAGGCTTTATTTTGCCAGTTGCACAGTTGATTTATTGGGCTATACTAACGGCATCCACTGTTTTTGATTTTAGGTTTATCGTTTTGTCCTTGCAGAGTTTCGGAATCGCCATTACTTCTGCTATTATTACAGTATTCTTCGCGCTTTTATTGATTTACTTTTCCAAATGGAGTGCGCTTCGGTTCATTAAAAATGTTGCACGTGTTGGGGTTTTGGGCTATGCCATTCCTGGAGCTGTGATTGCCATAGGGATTATGATACCCACTTTAGCCTTAGACAAATGGCTCATTAAAATGCTTGGCAATTTTGGGATTGATTCTGGCTTAATCATCAATGGCACATTAATCGCTCTGTTTTATGCCTATGCCGTTCGCTTCTTGGCTGTGGCTTATAATCCGATAGATTCCACAGCCTTGAAAGTAGACAATTCCATTCCAGATTCTTCAAAGGTTTTGGGCGTGGGAAATCTAAAAACCTTTTTTAAGATTGAATTCCCACTGATCAAAACTGGCGTGTTCAGCGCCGTGATTTTGGTGTTTATCGATGTCATGAAAGAGTTGCCATTAACCCTCATTTTAAAACCTTATCACGTTGATACTTTAGCAGTGAAAGCCTTTGAATATGCCAGCGATGAGATGGTCATGGAAGCATCGATTCCCTCACTTTTCATTATCTTTACAGCCATGATTCCCGTGATATTTTTAAATAAATTATTGATTAAAAAATAACCATGTTAACAATTGATTCGCTTTCCAAAAGTTTCGACAAAGGCAAAAATTACGCCATAGAAGATGTGACCTTCAACTTGATGGCCGGCCATGTGTGTGCCATTGTAGGGGAAAGTGGAAGTGGGAAAACAACTTTGGTTCGCTTAATTGCCGGACTCGAAAGACCAGATCATGGAAGTATTGCAATGGACGGAAAAGTGATTGCCTCCCTAAACAAATTTGTGCAACCTGAGAAAAGAAAGATTGGATTGGTGTTTCAGGAATATGCACTTTTTCCGCACTTGACCATTTTGGATAATATTTTATACGGAATTTCAAAAGTAAAGCACAAGAAACAGAGGGCACAAGACATGCTTGATTTGGTGGGTTTGGATGATATGGGCAGCCGCTACCCACACCAACTTTCAGGAGGGCAGCAGCAGCGCGTGGCCTTAGCAAGAGCCCTAGCTCCCGAGCCCTCACTATTGATTTTGGACGAGCCTTTTAGTAATCTCGATACCATGTTGCGTACACAGTTGCGAAACGAGGTGTTTGATATCATTAAAAAGACGGAAGTCACGGTGTTGTTTGTTACCCACGACACCCAAGATGCACTTTCTGTAGCCGATGAAATTTTGATATTACAAAATGGCAAAGTCATTCAAAAGGATGTGGCATCAAACCTATACGTCAAACCCAGCACCTTATATGTGGCTTCATTATTTGGAAGCACCGTTCACATCAACAAGAACTTGCAGAATGCCTTTCGTTGCCCTTTAAAAGAAACTTGTTGCCATGCCATCCGGAACGAAAAGATTAAAGTGAATCCGTCCCCAGACGATTTTGATTGTGAATACCTAACAACGGCCCAAGTCATTAAAAAAATTGAACTTGGCGATTCCATCCAATTGCTATTAAAGCTCGAGTCTGGAGAGCAATTAACCGTAATGACCCAGGATAAAAACATTGCCGATACCATTAATATTGGCTTCAATTCGAAGGATATTTTAGAATTTGATCAGGAACAGGAATCTTAGAAGCTTTAGACCACGACGCTAGGTTTTTTCCTATTAGACCATTCTAAAATGTGTTTCCATAAGTGCTTTCAATTTTTTTCTGAAGGAAATTTAAATGTTTTTTTAATTGAAGACCTTGACTGGATATTGAAAAAGGTTCTAACATAGCGCTCTCTTTTCAGCCATTAAGATAGCGTGATTTAATCGAGTCCAACAACACTTTAGCTCAAAACCCGAACGAGTTCGAAGTAAACGGGGGTAAATGTTTGCCCTCCCACTATAATAAATTATACCTAATGCTAGGATAATTTACAATATAGCAATATATTATTCAACAGATTTTTTTCTAAAAAAACGGACTAATTCGCTCCTTTTGAGAATTCTTGATCGTTCAATTAGGATTATTACCTAAAACCTTCGGTAGGGTAATCTCACCAAAAAGTATGGCAATACAAGATGGGGAATTAATAGGTTCATCTTTTTCATAGTCCTTCGAAGCAACAGAAAAACTGTAGCGTCAGTAGTCATAATTCTTAAAAAATAGATCGTTTGAAAACAATAATTGGATTCTCAAAGTATGACAAGCAAGTCTCCATAAAAACTATGGTAAACGCTTTTCTATTTATTCTTTTAAGCAATATGGTGGGAATAGGAGTTTACACTGCAAAAGCTCAAGACTCAACCAGCACCAATGTGCCTTCAAAAGATAGTACCATAGTAAAGGCTAATATTAAAACAAGTTCATTTCAGGGGTCTGAAGAGAATTATTATGTTATTCAGCATAGAAATCAATTTTTTGATCGCTCGGAAATGAGCGTGAACAGAGAAACGCCCCAAGCTTCTCTTGAAAATTTTATTTTGAGCGCAAGAAATGCCGATTATCTCAAGGCTGCCCATTCCTTCAATTTAAATTTAATTTCTGATGATGTTTCTAATGAACAAATAGAGCAATTAGCCCAAAAACTCTACATCATCATCAATAAAAATGTCTCTATTGATTGGGACAAATTATCTGAGAGACCTGATGGGCAGGTCGATAAAATATTCGCTAAAAATAAGGCGGTTGCCGGAGAACCACGAAAGAGCATCGCTTTTGGGAAATTAAATCTCAAAGAACGAGATGTAACCCTGAGACTCCAACGGGTAAAATACAAAACCGAGCCGCCATACTGGGTCATTTCTGCCAATACTGTGGAACATATTGACGCACTCTACGCTGCCTATGGGCCTACCAAAATGGTTCAACTCGTCCCAGATGGTTGGGGATTGAAAGGAGAATTTTTAAAAATACCTATTTGGAAAATCGTTGGATTATTTATTTCAATGGGCATAGCCTATGGCTTAGGTTGGATCACGATGCTCATCTTGAAACGCATCTTTGGTAGATCAAAGTGGGAATGGATATCTTCTTTCTCTTCGCGCCTAGCGATACCTGCTGCATATTTCGTTGGGATGCTTGCGCTATATTTGCTTTTGAACAACTTAATAGTATTTAGCGGCGATTTTGCAAATTGGTTTTATACAATGCTTTTGATTGCAACAGTAGTATGTGGTACTTGGTTTATTATGCGTATTTTAAATGCCTTTATCTTTTATATGGCAGAAAATAGAACCGATGATATCTATGCCGAAGAAAACTTAGAAAGCCGTCAAGTCCTAACCCAACTATCAGTAGCCAGAAGGGTGGTGTCATTCATTATTTTTTTGACAGGAACTGGCATCATTCTTTCTCAATTTGAAAGTTTCAAAAACTTGGGGACAACACTCTTTGCTTCTGCCGGGGTTGCTACCATAATTATTGGTATTGCTGCCCAAGGTACTTTGGGTAACATTATTGCGGGAATTCAAATAGCAATCACTAAACCAGCTCAAATTGGTGATTTGGTATTATTCGATGGTCAATGGGGCCATGTGGAAGACATTGGTTTTGTTTTTATGATCGTTAAAACTTGGGATGAAAGAAGAATCGTTACACCGCTTAAAAGTGTCATCTCAAATTCATTTGAAAATTGGTCAATGCGTGGTTCAAAACAAATTCGTTCCATTGATATTTATACCGATTATAGAATAAACATCCAAAAAGTGCGTGAAAAATATGAAGAACTCTTGAAAGAATCCCCAACCTGGGATAAACAAATCTCCCCCTCCGTGCAAGTGGTGGAATCTACTGAAAAAGCCATTAAGATTAGAGCCTTGTGCAGTGCTAAAGATCCTTTTACCGCTTGGAATTTACAGTGCGAGTTAAGGGAAAAACTCATAGCGTATATCTGTGAGTTGGAAGAAGGTTTGGGATTGCCAAAAGACAGAATTGCCTTGGAGTCCAGAGATGAACCTGATCAATAGCAGATATGCTTCTGAAACATGGAGATGGTATTGAGGTGGTATTGGCTTAGCACTTAAAATTTGTTATGTTCAATAATTGCTTCTAATTCATAGATTCAACCTGAATTTGGAAAAACAGTTATTTTCATTTCATTAGCAACAGCGAGCATATTTTTGTAAATTACAGCATTAGTGTTCGCTTAGCATTATAGAGTACTATAAAGCAATCGCCTACTGATTCAATAATATAATCCTGAGGGTTTTCAATAGCTCCACATCGTTTCCCTAAGTTAAAACATGCAAGAAAGTGAGCCAAAAAGAGAACAAACAAGAAGAGTCCTTAGAAAAATCCAAAAATAAATTTCCAGTTGTCGGGGTCGGTGCGTCAGCAGGTGGTTTGGCGGCATTTAAAAAATTACTCAGCGCAATCCCGGAAGATTCAGGAATGGCCTACGTTTTGGTACAACATTTAGACCCTAACCATGACAGCCTCTTGCCAGAGCTTCTCCAAAAGGCCACCAAGATACCGGTATTGGAGATTACCGATGACATTAAGGTAGCACCCAACAATATCTATATCATCCCCAGCAATAAAATGCTGCTGGCAACCGAAGGCGTGCTAAAACTCAACCCACGCCCGGCACCAAAGAGCAACAACATAAACCTTCCCATAAACCTTTTCTTCAATTCTTTAGCGCTTGTGCATCAATCCCATTCCCTCGGTGTCGTGCTTACGGGAACTGGGTCAGACGGCACTGCGGGCCTTGAGGCCATCAAGGAGCAAGGCGGGATGACCTTTGCCCAAGACGAAGCATCTGCCGAATGGAAGGACATGCCCCGCAATGCTATAGATGCCGGTGTGGTGGATTTTATCCTTCCGCCAGAGAACATACCAAAAAAAATAATTGCTATGCTCGCCAAGCTTGATAAGGACGGGCAAGAAAAGGACCCCGTTTCAGAACCTGATGAGCAGGCATTTCGCCAAATCCTTAGTCTGTTGCGCACCCGCAAGGGAACAGATTTTACCTATTACAAGCAAACCACCATCCACCGAAGGATCTTACGTAGGATGGGCATCAACAAAAACAAAAAGCCTAGCAACTATTTGGACTATTTAAGAGACAACACGGAAGAACAGGATTTGCTTTACCAAGACCTGCTCATCCCTGTGACATCCTTTTTTAGGGATTCCGATATTTTTGAAAAGTTGTGTGAATCCATCTTGCCCAAAATTGCGCAAAACAATAAGGACAATTCCACCATACGCCTTTGGGTAGCAGGATGCAGTACGGGCCAGGAGGCTTATTCCTTGGCCATGTGCATCAAGGAATATTTGAATGCTCACCCAGAACTGTACAAAACTTCTGGAGCATCGTCAAAAGAAAAAATACAGATTTTTGCTTCAGACATCAGCGAGCCGGCCGTTGCGATAGCCCGTAAGGGAGTCTATACCAAGGACGAGGTCGATGGCGTAAGTTCAGAGCGCTTGAAGAAATTTTTCAGCAAATACAACGGAGGGTACCAGATTAATAAAGAATTGCGGGAGCTCTGCGTATTTGCAGTGCATAATTTTTTAAAGGATCCGCCTTTTGGCAGTATGGACCTGATCAGCTGCCGCAACGTACTGATCTACTTTCAGCCCTACCTGCAGAAAAGGGCGCTTACCACATTTCATTATGCGCTAAAAGCAAAAAGCTATCTATTGCTGGGGAAATCGGAGACAACCGGCAGTACGTCAGATCATTTTACAGCGGTTAGCAAAAGCGATAAGCTATTCCTGCGGAATGATGTCCATGGAAAATTAATGTTTCCCTACAGCCAGCAGCATGATCAAACATTACACAAAGGGAAAAATAGGACAACTGCTATAGAAAATAGACGCACCGACTTTCAAAAAACGGCAGATGAGTTGTTGCTGAGCAACTACACCCCCGCCAGCGTGGTGGTTGACGAAAGCATGGACATCGTGCTTTTTCGAGGCAACACCGGCGATTATTTAGGACAAAAGGGAGGCGCTCCAAGTCATAACCTCATGAAGATGGCGAAGGGAGGCCTAGCTTTTGAGCTGCGCAATATCTTGCACAAGGTAAAAAAGAGCAATGCTTCGGAAAAAAAGGAAGAGATTCCGTTTCATATTAATGACAACAGGCAGTTGATTGCCATAGAAGCCGTCCCGCTGCCCAATATGGAAGAATCCCACTACCTTATTTTATTTTATCCACCTCTGGCACCTGCGAGTTCGACCAGTGGAGGCAAGCGTGATAAAAAGGATGAAAAAGACCTGCGGATTGAGCAATTGGAAAACGAACTTGTGCAAAGTCGAGAAGATATGCGAGCCATTTCAGAAGATCAGGAAGCCGCCAACGAAGAACTGCAAAGTGCCAACGAAGAACTGTTGAGTAGCGGAGAGGAGCTGCAAAGTCTCAACGAAGAGTTGGAAACTAGCAAGGAGGAATTGCAAAGTACCAACGAAGAGATCACTGCGGTCAACCAAGAACTCATTGGCTTAAATGAGCAGGTAACCGACGAGCGCAATTTTGCCGAAGGCATCATCATGACCGTGCGTGAACCTTTGGTGGTGCTGGACAAAAACCTCAAGGTCATTACCGCAAACGAATCCTTTTATAAAACCTTCAAAGTAAACGAAACCGATACAGAAGGCAGTTTGATCTATGAACTGGGCAATAAACAATGGAACATCCCTGCATTGCGAAACCTGCTGGAATCCATACTCCCAGAAGCCGAAAGCTTTTTCGATTTTGAGATGATCCATACTTTTGAGTCCATCGGGGAGCGCACCATGCTCTTGAACGCCAGGAAAATAAAAGGAGAGCGCGAATCCAGAAAAATGATCTTATTGGCCATTGAAGATATTACGGAAAAAAAACGCCTTCTACAGAGGGAGCAGGAACTTTTAGAGAAATTCAAAAATCTTGTGATGCAGGCACCAGTAGCCATCATGCTTTTGAGCGGCGAAGATTATCAGGTAGAATTAGCCAACGATTCTTACCTGAGTTTGGTGGAAAAAGACAAGCACCTTATTGGTAAGAGCATCTTCGAATCGCTTCCAGAGTTAAAAACGCAAGGCATCAAAGCGCTTTTTGATGAAGTAGTAAAGAGCGGGGAACCTTATTTTGGCAAGGAAGTGGAAGTGAAAATTAACAGGAACACAAAGAGCAAAAGAGGATTTTATAACTTCGTGTACCAGCCAATGAATGATGGCGATCCGGCAGCCACAGGAATTATGGTCATAGCCATGGAGGTAACTGAGCAGGTGCTCGCCCGTAAAAAGATCTCGGAAACTGTGCACAAGTACAATGAAATGATCTATTCGTCTCCCTCCCTGATGGCAATCCTCGAAGGTGAAGATCTTACACTTACAGTGGCAAACGATGCCTTTTTGGATCAACTGGGAAAAGGGAGAGGGGTTATTGGCAAACGATTCCTAGATTCGGCACCAGAACTGGAAGAACAAGGATTGGGCGACCTTTTACGTGAAGTCTATAAAACTGGAAAACCCTATCACGCCCATGAAAGGCGCGTAATTTTAGTACGAGACGGCAAAAGAAAACTTTCCTATTACAATTTTGTGTTCCAACCCCAACGGGATATTCAAGGAAATGTTGTTGGGGTGGCGATTATCGCCAGCGAATTTACCGCACAGGCCGAATTCAATAAAGAAATAAGGGAAAGCGAAGCCCGCTACCACCAAATGACAGAATTGGTGCCAGACATGATCTCCAATGCCACTGCTGCTGGGGAGGTGTTTTATTACAACAAAGCTTGGACAGATTTTACG
This sequence comes from Subsaximicrobium wynnwilliamsii, assembly GCF_007997225.1. Lineage (GTDB taxonomy): Bacteria > Bacteroidota > Bacteroidia > Flavobacteriales > Flavobacteriaceae > Psychroserpens > Psychroserpens wynnwilliamsii. The sequence goes on along the minus strand of NZ_VORM01000001.1, from coordinate 318,616 downwards.
GGATGGGATATGAAAAAGCTCATAGAACAGGGCTGGGAAAAATTGATTCATCCAGAGGAATTGCCCACAGTGGAACAAAACTGGAATAGCGCGCTGAAGGCCGAAAACGCCTTTGAAATGGAATTCAGAATCCTTGACAGAAATGGCGATTATAAATGGCACATTACCCGATCTATCCCTGTAAAGGATGAAAACGGAAACATCCTTACGTGGTTAGCCGCAAATACCGAAATACACAAATTAAAGGAAGAGGAGAAACGCAAAGAGGGCTTTCTTAAAATGGTAAGTCATGAGCTCAAAACCCCAATCACCTCTATAAAGGGATACACACAGCTCCTGTTGAGTTTTTTGGAAGACGATACCGACATCCAATGGGAATCGCTGCCCATAAAACCATCCTTGCAACGTATTGATAGCCAAATTACCAGGTTAACACGATTGATTTCTGAAATGTTGGACCTTGATCGGCTTGAAGACAATCAACTCCTTTTACAAAACGAAGTATTCAATTTAAACGAGCTCGTCGAGGCCACCATTAAGGATATTGAATACGCCCACAAACAAACCAACATTCGATTGAAGATAGAAAGCGCTTGCCAGGTCCATGCAGATAGGGACAGGATAGGGCAGGTGCTTATCAATTTTATTACCAATGCCATCAAGTATTCACCAAATGACCAAAACGTTGAAATCAAGGTCTTTCAAACAAATGATAAAACGGTTTCAGTAAGCGTAAAAGATCATGGTATTGGTATTGAAAAGAAGGATCAACAAAACATTTTTAAACGTTTTTACCGTGTAAGTGGCAAGAATGAGGAAACCTTTGCCGGTTTTGGGATCGGGCTGTATTTGGCCAAGGAGATGATAGAGCGGCACAAGGGTCGGGTAAAAGTGAAGAGCAAAAAAGGAGAGGGTTCAGAATTTATATTTACGCTGCCCGTCCATACTAAAACAAATGAAAAAAAGGAATAAACATGATTAAAATATTGGTGGTTGATGATGATCGCATAATTGGGGAAATGCTAAAATTCATGCTGAGCTCTAAAGGCTATTTGCCAGTGATCTCAAACAAACCTGAGCAAACGATCGATAACATACTCCAACATGACATTGATTTGGTCATGTTGGATCAATTTATATTTGGCGTTAGTGGTGCAGCAATTTGCAAGGAGCTACAGGAAACTGAAACTACCGCCCACCTACCAATACTCATGATGTCTGCAGATACTGCAGTTGAAACAAAATGTTTGTCGGCCGGGGCCACAGATTTCATAGCCAAGCCCTTTGAGATGAAACTCCTTTTTTCAAAGATTGAGGCTATGTTACAACAAGCAACGGGCTAATGAGCGCACTCTAAAACAATCAAAATGAATAAAGTTTTACTAGTCGAGGACGATCTTAATCTTGGCATTATGATCCATGACCTGCTTGAATTAAGTGGATATGAGGTAAAGCTCTTAAGGTTGGCAGATCAAACCATCAAATGTCTTCAGCAAGATCAATTTGACTTGGTAATAATGGATAAGCTATTGAACGGCATGGATGGGACGGTTATCTGCTCTGAAATCAGAAAAACAGATACTATTTCAGATACACCAGTCCCCATGATGTCTGCTCTTGATGGCGCCAAGACATTGTGTATTAAGGCTGGAGCCACAAATTTTATAAGTAAACCTTTTGAGATAGAGGATTTATTGGCGAAGGTCAAGGATGTAATCCGTCACGAAACGGATATTGGGGATTGAAGGATTCCCTGCTAGCGCGAGCGCAATGTCATTAAGTTGAGGTCATTGAGCGAGGGGCCTTTTTTTTTAAATCCGTGATCATAATTATATTTCAAAGCGGCATTGACTACCTGCTAGCGCGAACGTCCCGCTCGTGACCGTTTGAGTAAGATCCACTATAAAAAAACATTTACGGAACAAGCAAGAGTCTTGCACTAGCAAAAAAAAGCAAGACAAGAGTAGAAAATACAAATTTCATAATCCAACTCAGCCCTGCTAGCGCGAGCGTCCCGCTCGTGACCGTTTGGTTAAGAGCCACCATAAAAAACATTTACGGAACAAACAAGAGGCTTGCACAAGCAAAAAAAAGCAAGAGTAGAAAATACAAATTTCACAACCCAACCGCAGCTTAATTTATACATATAATTCGCCTGCGCTATTAGTAAATCAATACTTTCGGCCCAAGCCCACAAGGTATGAATTGAAAGATGTTCTTTGTATTTCAAGGTAATCCCAGGGGAATAAAACCCTCTGGAGGGATTATAAAATTCGGGATCTTATCTGTAGTTCTTCCGTTCGGTAATTGGGAAATCCTCGTAGAAATCTTCGAAGGTTTTAGTGGTAGTGTATTTATCTCTGAGTACTTTATACACCATAATGACCACAAATACTTGACCAATACAGGTTAAGTAGAACACCCAGTTAAAAGGCATGTCCATTGCCACCGCAATGGTCAGGGTTAATAAAAGTAAAGTCGTAAAGACCACATAGGCCATGGCTGGAATTTTCATAGTGTTTTGTTTTTTATGTTAAGGTACTAAAAAACAAGGGCGTCTGCCTAAGTGGATCTTCTAAAATTTCGTTAATCTTTAGCTTAGGGCCAAGCTTACCACACACCCCTCATTGCCTCTAACATTGAATACACGCTCGTCCTCAAAGATGAGGTACTGCCCTTTGAGGCCTACCAAACGACCCGTATAGGATTTCTCCTTCTCGATATTTAGGCTCTTGGGTTTTTCAGGATATTGCTTAACGGGGAAATGGATTTCGGTTTCGGTGTTTGAGGCGATGTAATAGTCCACAGCTTCCGCCGGAATATACTGTTTCAGTTTTTCGCGCCATTCTACCAAATTCTCATCTTCCACGTCGTTTTTCAGCATTTTGCGCCAATTGGTTTTATCGCCCACATGATTTTTAAGCGCCACTTCAGTGATTCCTGCCAAATAACGATTGGGCACCTCCACAATCTCAATGGCCTCATGCGCACCTTGATCGATCCAACGGGTGGGCACCTGGCTTTTTCGGGTCACGCCTACCTTGACGTTGCTTGAATTTGCCAAATACACGATATGTGGCTGCAACTGCACTTTTTTCTCATAAACCAAATCACGATCCTCTTGATCTAAATGTGCAGTACTCAACTCGGGTTTCATGATCCAATCTGCCGCCTGTGGAATATCAAAAAAACAGCTCTTGCAAAAGCCTTGTCTAAAGATGGGCTTATTCAATGAGCAGTTGAGGCACTGGTGTTTTATAAACTGTAAATGAATGGTTTTATCCAATAACTGATTCATATTCAGGAAATCATTTTCCAGAATGAGATAGTATTGAATGGGTGCCGCCATTTCGGTTTGCATTTTTCTAAGAACACCTTGATATAACATAAAAAAAAGTCTTATTTTTAAATTTTTGATCCCGACCTTGATTTGGAAGCCATTCTACCAAAAACCAAGACAAAACCAACGCTAAAGATACTCTAAAAATGCCGATTCCATTAGTAAATTCGATAGCATCCTGGTTTTTGAAAAAACGCTTTCATCAAATCGACCTGTTTTTAAAGTATCCCAATGAGGTGCAAAACGAATTGCTTTTTCATCTACTTGCCAAAGCAAAAGATACTGAAATTGGAAAACAATACCACTTTGACTCCATTGGCAATTACAGCACATTTGCCGAGCGCGTGCCCATTTCCTGTTATGAGGATTACCAAGATTTAATTGAGCGTTCCCGACGTGGTGAGCATAATATCTTTTGGCCCCACCCCATAAAATGGTTTGCCAAATCCAGTGGCACCACCAATGCCAAAAGCAAATTTATACCCGTTAGCAGCGAGTCTTTGGAAGATTGCCATTACGCAGCAAGCAAAGATCTTTTATGCTTATATCTCAATAACAACCCCGATTCTCAATTATTCACAGGAAAAAGTTTACGCCTGGGCGGCAGCAAGGAACTCTATAAGGAAAACGGGACTGCCTTTGGAGATCTTTCGGCCATCTTGATTGACAATATGCCCTTTTGGGCTGAATATAGCAGCACACCCAGCAATAAGGTTTCCCTAATGAGCAACTGGGAACATAAAATGCATGCCATTGTTGAAGAAACCCGCTATGAGAACGTGACCAGTTTGGCTGGTGTGCCTTCCTGGATGCTGGTATTACTCAATAAGGTGTTAGACGATACTGGCCGTGATAACCTCTTTGACATTTGGCCAAATTTGGAAGTTTATTTTCATGGCGGTGTGAGCTTTGTGCCCTACGTTGATCAATACAAGGCCATTTTACCAAAACAAGATTTTAGGTATTATGAAATCTATAATGCCTCGGAAGGCTTTTTTGCCATACAGGATCAAAATAGTAGTAGTGAGCTCTTGTTGATGCTGGATTACGGGATTTTCTACGAGTTTATAGATATGAGCACTTACGGAAGCTGCCAACCCAAAGTCATCCCTCTAAGTGCCGTGGAACTGCATAAAAACTATGCGGTGATCATCACCACGAATGCCGGACTCTGGCGCTACAAAATTGGAGACACAGTGCGCTTTACGTCTATTGACCCCTATCGCATCAAGGTTTCTGGGCGCACAAAACACCATATCAATGCCTTTGGTGAGGAACTCATCATTGAAAATGCCGAAAATGCCTTGCAACAAGTTTGCGCAATTACCAATGCCGAGATTGTGGAATATACCGCTGCACCTATTTTTATGAGCGGAAGGGCCAAAGGTTCCCACGAATGGCTTATCGAATTCAAAACCTTACCAGAAGACATACAAGAGTTCAATATCCTGTTAGACACCACTCTAAAATCCTTAAACTCCGATTATGAAGCCAAACGCCTCAACGATATGACCTTGAATATGCCTACAATACATATTGCCAGAGAACGTTTGTTTTACGATTGGCTCAAGCGACACGACAAACTCGGTGGCCAACATAAAATCCCCAGGCTTAGCAACAGCAGAGAATATATAGATGAACTCTTGGGGCTGAATGTGAGTGTGACTTGATTTTTTACTGAAACCTGCATGCAAGCCAGTTTATGGTTGCAGCATCAAACGGTTTATTTCCCTTCAAAGTCGCATGACAGTGTAACCAACCTCGAGGCAAACCTCCAGCGGTTTCAATCGCAAAAAAAAGCAATCCCAATCCAGAAGTTTCAGCATTACATAAAGTCAAGCTCAAGAATAATTACTTTAAAAAAAGTTAAAGACGCTCAAAATCATGACCAAATTCAGCTACATCATTTTAGCATTTCCCATACTGTTCAGCGCTTGCCATACCGGCCAGCTTAACAACTTATTAGACCTTCCTGTGTCACTCAAGGAAAACTCTGCATTGGAATACACCAACCAAGATCGTTTATTATGGACTATCGAAGATGCTGGCAACCCCAATGCCCTTTATGCTTTGGATGCCAAGGGCCAATTGACAAAGACCATTGAAATCGAAAATGCCGAGAATATTGATTGGGAAGATCTGGCCAGCGACCAAGAGGAGAACATTTATATTGGCGATTTCGGAAACAACGAAAAAACGCGGGAACATTTTACAATCTATAAAGTGTCTAAACCCGGTAAAGCCATGAAGCGTTCTTCCGCTGAAAAAATCGCGTTTACGCTCCCTAGCACTATGGAGTCACAAGATTTTGAAGCGTTCTTTTTATATGAAAACAAGTTTTACATTTTCAGCAAAGGCACCAAGGAAACCATTATGATTTCCGTAGAAAATAGTATTGGAGACCATGTTGCACAATTGGTAACCACTTCCAAATTGGATGGAAAGGACAACCAAATCACTGCTGCCGACATTAGTGCCGACGGAAAAACGATTGTGCTACTCAACCACGAAAAACTGTGGAAACTGAGCAAGTTCAAAGCCGATAAATTCTTTGAGGGTACTGTGGAAATCATTCCGTTTGGACATACGTCTCAAAAAGAAGGCATCGTATTCATCACGAAAGATGAAGTCTTGATTTCCGATGAGTTGAAAAACAATAATGGTGGCAACTTATATCATTTAGAGCTGAAGGGCAAGAAAAGCGCTGAAGGCACCAACCAAAATAAATAGCCTAAGTGTTAGAATCAAATTTATAATCTGAGGGATTCAAATCTTCCAAGTGCTTTATTATATTATTAATGACCTTGATATCGGCCTCATTTTCATGATTGGCCAACGCGTCTATTTTGAGGTTACGGATTTCGCTGATAATGCTTTCCTTATAATTTTCACGAAGCACCTCCCTGTTTTGAAGCAAATATTGCAACATCGTAAACAATTTTTGCACCACGATAATGTCATGCTTACAATAGGTGCGTAAGGCTGCCATCACATTGTAGAGCAATTGCTCAAAACTTACCGTCCTTACGTAAATGAGTGCCTCATCGTCTTCAGAAAAATAAAAGCTCTTGTTCTTTTTGGTCATTCGCAGTGCAAACAATTCCGTAAGGTAATCAATGGCATTGATACAAGTCCCGGGATCGTTGATGCCTGGTGACATGGCTTTGAGGGCAATTTCTGTAATTTGCTTAAAAGCCAGCACATAATTATCCTCAATCAATTCACTTTTTGAGAACATGACGGCATCCAACAGCTTTTCCTTGAGCTCATCATCAACGTCCCCTTTATACTTGAGTATGGGGATGCCTTTGAGCACATAGGCGCCTTTTATTGGCACAATCTCAATCTTCAGCTGGTGTTCTTCGGCCAACGTGCCAAGCACATTTAAACTCACATCTTGCATGTAACCCGTTTGAGAGGCCATGATTTCATTCCAGTTGGCAGTGTCTTCAAAATCGGTCTCCAAATGTTTTTCAGACTCGACAAGCTTGAGCAAGCGCGCCTGGGATTTCTTAAAAATCTTATCCATGATGGTACCCACTTGGATTTGCTGGGAAATGGAATGGATAAAATAGATAAAAGCACCCAAGCTCATGGTCATAAAGATGATTCCAAGAAGCACAGAGAAGCCTGGCATTTGGTATTTGTCACCGTGTGGTGCGATCGATACCAAAGTAAAGATACTGTACAGTAAAGTACCATTGTAAATGCCCAATATGACCTGATGCCTTTTGTTGGAAATCAATCCTGGCAGCACCCGAGGCGAGAAATTAGCTGAGGCCTGATTCAAAAGGATCATTACCAAAGAGAAACTGAATACCATAATGGAAATCAAACCTCCTATAAATGTGGTTAGCAAGCTTCTGGCGGTCTCGGTGTTATTGACCACCAAGATTGGTGCTGCCTCCACCAAATAACGGGAAATCCCAATGCTTTCTAAATAAATCATAAAGAAAGCGAATGTTACGCCCCCAAGACTTATCAGTGTTGGATAAAAAGCAATATTACTCTCTAGCCGCTCTAGCGTTTTTAAAAATGAAAAATAGTACTGCCTCATGTTGTGTTTTTAAAAATTAAGTCCGAATGTGAAAGAGAACCTCAAACCTTCAGCACCATTGAAAAGGTTGAAGGTGCCCGACAGGCTTTCTGCAGCAGTGATCCAAAGGCCACCGCCATAATCGTTGTGCCATTTATCTGAAAAGTCGCCCTTCAACCAAACGCGACCCACATCAAAACCTCCAAAGACCCCAATTTGCAAAGGAAGCACATTGGTTTTGAAAGAATTAAAGGCATAACGCAAATCAGCAGTCCCCACAAAAGAATTATTTCCCGTAAAACGTTCATCGCGATAGCCTCTCAAACCGTTATCACCACCAAGATTGGCAGCTTGATAGAAAATGATGTCGTTGCCAATTCTAAACTGGCTTCGCACATCGGTTTTCAATACTAACTTTCTATTTTTGGAGATGGAATTATAAAAACCCAGATTAGAATTGATGTAACCAAACGTACGTTCAGAAGCGTCAAAATCTGCTTTTCCACCGAGATTCAACAAAAAGGTCATCCCACGTGTTGGATTTAACTTGTTATCGTAACTCTCATAAAAATACTCGGCTTCCAAACCGCCAAACCAGCGTCTTTCATAAAATTCCTCGTTGGTTTCTGGCACCAAATCGCTTATAAAACGCCCATCAGTCTTCCCTATCTGAATACCTTCAAAAACGGCTCTAAACCCATAATCACTACCAAAGTTCCCCTTTTTGAAAATTCCTGCGCTTGCCTTATAGATGCTGGTTTTTACCCGGTTGTAATCCCGATCCAGCTCATCTTCTGCATTCACGGTTTCATTGCCATAGCCAAAAAAGTTATTGGTAAAATTTTCTGAAGTGAAAGTCCCACCCACCTGCAAATTCCAATCGTCCTTGATGTTGGCAAATTCGCCTTCATAATCCAATGAGATTCCATCAGTGGCGAAAAAGTAACCGCCTTTAAAACGATGCTGTTGGGAAAAGGGGTTGCGTTGAAAACCATATTTGGTTGTGGTAAATGAAACGCCCAAGGCCAAGCCATCATCTGGATTGTAAGCAACGGAAGGCGTTGTGATATTGGTTTTATAGATGTTCTTGCTGTAGTCGAACAAATTCAATTTATAAATATCTGTAAAACGGGTTGTGGCACCTTTATTTTCAACAACCGTGTTTTCTTTACTTTCGTGATCATAAATCTTGACGTGTTTTCCGTTTTTGATTTTATAAGTATCGTTTTGTTGCCCGCCAATAAGACGAATAAATATAGGGTTTTTGCCATTCCCGTTCACTTCAAACACATCGGTATCATCAAGCCCATAAATCCAGATTTCTTTGGTAAGCTCAGCGTCAAAAGTTCTGTCCACAATCACATCGGCTTTTTCGCCTGCTTTAATTCTAGAGATTTTTACATGTGTTTGCTTATCACCAATACGCGTGACTTCAATATAATCATCTTTATCTGTACCTGTTAAAATGGCCAATTCATTGAGGTAATCGTAATACCTATTGGCAATATCCACAAGATTGGACTTTCTTCCTTTAAGCTTTTCCTTGATTTCCTGCAGGGTTTCATCCTGCACCTCTTTGGGCACTTTTGTGAATGCCGTATCAATAACCGCATCGGTAATGTGCTCTTGCAAAAATACGGCATGCTTGATCCATTGTTCACGAGTGGCATTTTGTATCAATACCCGATCGAGTTTAATACCCGCGGCATTCATCCACTTGATATTTTGGAGGTCCTCGTCATAGACTTGCAATTGTTTTGAAGGCCCTACAATAACGCGCATCACCTCCAATAAGGAGCCATCAAAATTAGAAAAGACTTGGTCGCGATCCCTAGGAATGGCCTTATACACCTTATCCCCATTTTCTTGGTCAAATTGTGCCCAACGCCATTGGTCTTGGTGACGGTCCCAATCGCCAATAAGCATGTCAAAAAGGCGTGCTCTTATAAATGTGTTTTCATCGATTTTGTACTTTTCGTCTTTTCTCAATTTTTCAAGGATATCGTGGGTGCTTTCAATATCATCGGCATAACCAAAGTTACGTTCGTTGGTGTAATTTTCTTCGGGACGTTCTTCAATCATATATAATTCGCCACCATAATTGGTATTGTAATTTCCTAAGTACTTATGCTTCGGAATAAAATAGAGCTTCGGATTGGTATGGTAAATATCTGCAGCAACCGATAAATCTGGAATAACAGCAAAAGCATAAGGGTGTGCTGCGGTATAGAAATCCAAGATCAAACCTTCTACCTGGGTTTTTTCAAACTCATCTGCAATATAGGTGTCCTTGAACAGGACGGCTTGCAAATATTGTGTTGCCGATTTCTTAAGGGCTCTCATATTCAATTCACGCCCGTCTTTGGTTCTCAAACGCAAGGATCGTGTTTGGTGGCCTCCACCAGCCCGCATGATTTCCAAACCGCCATAAAGCGTATCTAAAGTAGCTACTTTTACTTTCACTTTTTGGCTATAAACGTCGCGGTAATGTCCTCCCCAAACGGTTTCAAAAAAATCTGATTTTTCGGTTTGTTCTTTGGTATAGACTGATGTTTCCACTTCCTGTGGAAAGCTATCTGGCAGTGTGGAACTATCAAAATCATCTTCAGGAGCCAGCACTTCTTTTACATACAATTTTTTGGGCGCTCCGTTTTCCTCGCCATAGAAGGTAACCCAAGAGCTGCCATCCTTAAAAACCGTCAACTCAGCAAAACCTTGTTCGCCATACACAAAAAGCCCTGTATTTGAGAGTGCTGCATAAGACTCCTTTGCTCCTGAACCCGAAACAATTTGTTTGATGTTTTCCTTTTCGTTGTACTGCAAAGTATGTTCATGACCCGAAACAAACACTACATTTTTGAGATCATAGGCAATTGTTTCGATGCGTTTCATCAACTTATTGTAACTCTCATTATAACGGTCTTGAATAGACACGCCCCCTTGGGTTCTCACTTGAGTGATCAAGGATGCCAAGATGGGAGCCGGTATGTTCTTTTGGGTGGGAAATATGTGTTTTGATATGGCAAACTGCCCGCCATGAACCCCATTGGTTAGCATTGGGTGGTGCATGGCAACGATGACGCTGCGGTTTTGGGCTTTTTTAAATTCGCCATCCAGTTCATCAAAAAACCGTTCTCTGGTCTTGATCTCACATTCATCGTTGATGGTGGGATGTTTGTTCCAATCTTCCATATACCATTGGGTATCGATAACGATCAATTTGATGTTATCACCAATATCAAAAGCTTCCAAAGGGCATCCATTTTCAGGTTGATATGTACCCTTCCCCAAAGCTGCTTCCACATAATTTTCTTCGGCTTTTAAGCCTTTAGGGCCATTGGAATACCAATCGTGATTGCCTGGGATAAAAATGACTTTTCCTTTGAAATTGGATAAACTCATGAATTGGCCATCGAGACCATTTTCAGCCGCAGCCCTTCCTTTTTCGCCTTCCGCAGGCATGCCTTCGGGATAAATATTATCTCCCAAAAAAATGGTGTAATCGTCTTTGGTGTCTTTATCTGCAGTGTATTTGTTGAATAAGGTCAAGGCTTGAGACATGCCGCCTTGAGGCGATTTCCCCGCATCTCCTATGAGGTAAAAGGTTTTGTCAACTTCCTTGTTTGGCAATTGGTTGGTTCTATCGGCTTCATCCTTATATTGTGCTTTATAGGTAGCGCAAGCATTGAAAATCAAGAATAAACTCAAGATTACAGGACTGCGATATGTTCTAATTTTCATAGGATTTAATTTTCTCACCACCAACAGGCGCAAAAATACGATTTTCTTGAGCGTTTCCTTTTTTAGGAGCTCAATTCTATTTTTGCCAGAGACTATCTGTAAAGTAGTACTTACAGTCTAAAAAATGATGTTTGGCCTTGAAATTGGTTCGTGCGGCCAAAGCTTCAATTTGCGGGATGGTGTATTTTTTTGAGAGCTCGGTCCAAATGAGCTCATTCTGTTTAAAATCGATGCTCATATCCAAAGCTTTTAATTGCACAGTTTGTGCTTTGAGGCTCACGAGATAACTTTTCACGTCACCACTCATGGGATCGTAGTGGCAGTAGAAATCGAAATCGTCGATCTTGAAATCGGCATTGAGCTCCCGGTTGATTCTTATGAGCAGGTTGATATTGAAGCGTTTTGAAATCCCTGCATCATCAAAATAGGCTTTAAAAATGGTCAATGGGTTTTTCTTGAGGTCAATACCAATGAGCAGCTTGTCGCCAGCATGCATGTATTTATTGAACAACAATAGCAAAGCTTCCGCATCGGCATCGAGGTAATTACCTATGTTTCCGCCAAGAAACAACAAAAGATTGGGACGTTCCTGTTTACCTATCTTTTTTAGCTCTTTAAAATAATCACCCGTTTTTGGGATGACAGAGAGGTTTGGCAAACGCTCCTTCAATTTGGCATGCAGCAAATCATTGGCCTCTTGCGAAATATCGATGGGCATATAATCAAAATCAATTTTAGCCGCAACCAGATATTCCAGAAGCTTAAAGGTCTTAAAGCCATCGCCGGCACCAAGCTCAATGATGTTGAATGCTTGGTCGAACTGGAGTTGCTCCACAATTTGCTTGGCCTGTAGGGACAAAATCTCAAATTCTGAATCGGTTGGATAATACTCTGGCATTTTCATGATTTCCTGAAAAATGCGACTGCCATTATCATCATAAAAATATTTTGAGGGCAGATGTTTTTCTTCGGAAGTAAGGCCTTCCGCAATGTCTTTTGCAAAGTTGTTGTTCATATTATTTCGCTAGTCTTAGTCCTGCAAATTGCCATCTCAGTTGTGGATGGAAAAAATTGCGGTAGGTTGCTCGGCTATGGTTGGCATAAGTGGCTACGGAAGCTCCTCGAAGCACCATTTGATTGATCATGAATTTGCCATTGTATTCGCCCAGGGCGCCAGGTGCTTTTGTGAAATTGGGATAGGGCAGGTATGCACTGTAGGTCCACTCCCAAAGTTGACCATAATTTAAATGCTTTGATGCCACTTCCCATTCAAACTCGGTTGGGAGACGCATCTGCTTCCATTCCGCAAAGGCAAATGCTTCGTAAAAGCTCAAGTGCATCACGGGCTGTTTTGGATGTACCTTAACAAACCCGTCAAAGGTATAGTTGTGCCAAATACCATCAACCTTGTGCCAATAGGCTGGTGCTTCAATTTGATCTTGTTGTATAAAATCCCAACCTTCAGCATGCCAAAGGTTAAAATCGCTGTAACCACCAGCTTCCATAAACTCTAAATATTCGGCATTGCTTACCAATTGGTCACGTATTTGGAAGGCTTCGAGATGCACTTGATGCTGTCCCAATTCGTTATCATAGCAGAAGCCATCGCCTTGATGACCAATTGCATATAAGCCTTTATCTATTGAAATCCAATTGGCTTTAGAGCTGATTTCTTTGAGCTGGAGGTGCTGTTTCAGCTTAGGAAATGTGGGTTGATTGCCCAAGATGTATTTGATGTCGTAATAAAACAATTCCTGGTGCTGTTGTTCATGTTGTAGGCCCAAAAGAATTACCGCTTTTGCGGCTTCGGAAGGCTTTTCAGCAAAAAAACGGCGCATGTGCTGGTCAACATGTTTGCGATAGCGATACACCTCATCAACAGCAGGGCGAGTCATCAAACCGCGATTGGGTCTCAAAACACGTTTGCCTGCATTGTTATAATAACTATTGAACAAATATGAAAAATCCTCATCATAGATTTCATAGCCCTGTAGGTATTTTACCAACACAAACTGCTCAAAAAACCAGGACGAATGTGCCAGATGCCATTTTGGAGGAGATACAAAAATCGCGGGCTGTACCGAATAGTCCTCGGTTTTTAAACCCTTGCAAATATTGACAAACCTGTTACGGGTTTCAGTATAAGCTGTTTCTAAATTCATAGGTTTGTTGGAAAATTTCAATTGTTACGAAAATAATCGATAATTTAGGTTCAGATGTTTTGTTACGCTAGTAAATTTAACGCTTTTACGACAAATTGCGAAGAAAGGATTGATATGCATCCATATTAGACGTGAAATAAGAAAGCGCATCCTCATATTTTTGTAATTTTACCCTATAAAATCCACAGCATATTATGGCATCAGACCTGATCAAAAAAACAGAGGCATTCGTTTTTGAGCTTTTCAAAAATGAACTCGATCCATCTTACCTATATCACAATTACAAACACACCGAGCGCGTTTTAAAGAGCACGAAAGAAATTATAGAACATTCTGAAATTTCTGAAGAAGATATCTTGATATTGAAACTTGCCGCCCTACTTCACGATACCGGTTACATTGATGGCACCAAGAATCATGAAGAGCGCAGTGTTGAAATAGGCACTAAATTTCTCAACGAACAAAATGTGGATCAAGCGGTTATTGAAAAAGTCAATGCCTGCATCATGGCGACTAAGTTTAACGACTCTCCCAAAACCGAGTTGGATAAAATCATAAGAGATGCCGACTCCTCCCACTTTGGGAAGGATTATTTTGAAGAGGCCAGCGAATTCTTGAGAAAAGAGTTGGAGCTTAGAGAAATCAAATCGTTTACAGGTAAGGAATGGCGCGATGAAAATATCAAAATGCTGTCTAAAAAACATCAGTATTACACCGATTATGCCCTTAAAAATTGGCAAGAATCCAAAGAGGAGAATCTTACCGATTTATTGAAAGCCAAGAAAAAGCAAAAACGGAAATACGATAAAGAGAAAATAAAGGCCAAATACAAAGCACAGTACAAAAATGAGAGTCCGGAGCGTGGCATACAGACCTTTTTCCGCGTGGCCTTGAGAAACCATATCAAACTAAGTGACATTGCCGATACCAAGGCCAACATCTTACTATCGGTAAACGCCATTATCATCTCTCTGGTATTGGCAAACATGATCGCTAAATTAGACAATAACGCTTATCTTATTTATCCCACAGCCATTTTTACCCTGTTTTGCGTTGTTTCCATGATTTTATCCATTATCGCTACGAGGCCCAACATTACCAGTGGGGAGTTTACGAAAGAAGATGTCAAAAACAAGGATGTGAATTTGACCTTTTTTGGGAATTTCCATAAAATGAAACTGGAAGATTTTGAGTGGGCAATCACTGAGTTGCTCAAGGATAAAAATTATGTGTACAGCTCACTTACAAAAGACCTTTACTTTTTAGGGGTTGTTCTAGAACGCAAATACCGAATCCTGCGCATTACCTACACCGTGTTTATGATTGGCATCATTGTCTCGGTCATTACCTTTGCTGTGGCCTTGAAAACCAACGGTAAAAACATTGACGACGTGTTGCCACAGCCATTGGCACCCACAAGCTATATACAGCAAGATAAGACCCAAAGTTTTTGGGTGTGATCAATTGTCAAGCTGCTTGATAAGGTCATCGTAAGTATACAGTTTTTGGTCGCTATCCGCCTTATCGGTGTGGTAAAGCACATCCACGCTTATGGCTTTCAAACCAGTGACCCCTTGTAGATTCTCAAGCTCAAAAACTTCGCATTTTTCATCCAGCAAATTTTTAGCTTGTAAAAATCGCACGTACTGCAAATATTCCTGTTCATCCTCTTTTTGAGAATAGACAATGGTAATTTTTCCGTTTTTGGTAACGCGCTCTTCTGTACCTTTAATAAAGGCTTTGTCCACACGTTTTTTCAACACCTCGTATCTGGCATTGTAAGTACCATCAACATCAAACTGTTTTTCATCCATTCTAAAGCGAATGGAGAGTGGTTGGTTGAATACCAAAATCATGGAAGCGACATCCAAAGCCATGGGATAAATGTTTCGGTTTTGGTAATAGTTGTTTTCCATCTCGCACATGACCTGTAATTGCCAAAGTCTCAAATTATAGAGATACACCTTGTTAAAGCTATCCATTTTGGTAATGGTCTCGCCAATATACATGTTGTGCTCCACACCATCGGTTTTATAGCGCTCAAAATAATGCGGGTACATCTTTTGGGCTTCCTGTTGCTTTTGGTCCAGCAATTGCGTCATATTTCTATTGATAAGCGCAATGGTATCATCATAATTTTTTCTGTAGTAATATAACAAGTTGAGTGACTTGTCTATTTTATTGAAATACTTGTCGATTTCTGGCTGAAGTGCTTTATTCTTTTTGGACTGAAATTTTAAAACGGGCTCGATTTCATTTTTAAGGAAGTTAACCACACGTTGCTCAGTATCCACTTTGAAATCGGTTTTCAATTCTTCGGAAAACGCTTCCATTTGAAACTGCATTTGCTCATAAATCGGAAGCATTTCAGTATTGAGAATCGCATTAAAAATCTTCGACACGTAATTCAATTGTAAGGCAAGATCCTTTTGGGTCGCTATGTTTCTAGCATCCGATGAGCCTTTGACATCCATTTGACCAAATAAGGGATAAATGTCCTTGAAAACGATTTCTCCAAACACTGCCTCATTACCAAGCTCCTGCTTATCCTTTATAAATTGGCGTGCAGCGTCCCTGAATTTCCAAGACACACTTGGATGGATTGAGGTGCATTCCTGTTGAATGATGGCTTGAATCAAATTGGCTTCCTCTTCCTTAGAGCGCAATACCGACATGACTATAAATGGCATCACATCTTCCAGTTTATTGGCATTGATACTATTGAGTGCCTTTGGTGTTTTTGAGACCAACTCCAATACGCCCAAAAGTTCATTATTGCCAAATATTGGCGCAAAAATGGCGCTTTGAATGTGTTGTTCATGCAAACTACCAAATTGCGCCTCGCCATTGGTTAGCTCAAAATACTTATCGACATCTGAAATTGAAAAATACCGATTGTCTTTTAAAATCGCATCGTAAGACCCGTGGCAGAGGGCGGTCTCACAATTTTCAACATCACTATTGAAGAGTAAGAAGCTTTTAATGCCCTTACCAATGACCCGTTCAAATGTGACGTCTTCTTTATTGTAAATCACAAAGCCCACTTCAATATCGTTCACACCAAATAAGGCCCTAAAGGTGTCTTGAAAATCACCAATAAAATTGTCGCTTTGGCGCTTTCCAGATACCAGAAGCGTGGATTTGATTTCTGAAATCGCTGCATCATTGGTGGTATCAAATAAGTTGCTAACCACGAAACCCTTAAACACATAGCTGTTGGGTGGGAATTTTTCCCGCCAAAGGTCCATATTTCCAAAATTATCCAAGAGCATATCATAATCTTCTTGAGTGATTTCTGGTGCTTCTGGGGTTTTTATGATCTCTGTGAAATCGGCATTATAGAGAATCTTATAGCGACGCATAATGCCCTTTGCATCTGGAATCTCATAAAAAAATGGGCGTCTAAAATCCAATTGGTAGCCATACACCGCATTGAGAATGATGGTGCAGGCTAAAATATATTTATCGTTCTCAGGTAAGTTGAGCACTTCCAATTCAAAATCAGTTCCTGCGGTTGCTATGATTTTCTTGAAACGTTCTGAAGAATTGAACCTCAAGCTGTGAAATGGAACGGAAGCTGTCTTGATTTCATTATGGGTCAAAACCTCACTAAAGGACTCTTGAAGAATGACATTGATCTCTTGTTCATACTGTTTTAGATACTTGATGTCGGTAAAACCTTCTCTCAGGATTGGGATAGGCTCTTGAATCTTTAGAATACGTGAGGCGTTTTTTGACAAAAACTGATCATCACTTTTTGCCAAGGTCTCATAATGCTGCAACAGCTTATCAAAACTGATTTTAAGCTTAAAGGGAAGTTCTGTGCTGTCGTTGATATCTTTCATGAGCGCCGTTCTAATTTAAAGTTACAAAACTAATGTTTTGTTGATGATGTGATGGGATTCTTACTTTAAAATATGGCTTGCTGTTAATGCCGAAATTTGAGTCAAGTCTCTACCTTATTTATCCTAATAATTTTTCTGCGCATATAATTTCCTCCCTTTTATCGCGGAGTTGGTTTGAATCTTGCTGTGATTGAGACGGCCCTAATTCCTAAATATTAAATCTCAAAGTCCTAAAGCACCGTAAGTCCAGTTGCTCCCGTCACTCATAAAAATGAGGGTTTTGGTTCTTTCTCCACTTCCAGGCGTACCCGTCGCATCAGGCATCATAACCACCGATTCAGAACTTACTCTACTATTGCCTGCGTAAAACTCAACGCCAGCACCTGAGTTAGCAGCAGAGTCGCCACCAAACGTATAAATCACTGCTTCTTGGGTATCAGAAATATTCCGCAGTACATATACACGCCCAGGAACAGTAGTTGCATCGGGCAATATGAATTCTGGACTGCCAGAACTCGGGGTTAAACTAATATAAACACCGTCATCAATTGGTGTTGCAGCATTAGCACCACCACCCATAAGCTCAACAACTTTAACCGATAAGTTCCCATTGATGTCCAAGGTGCTTTTGGGTGTAGTTGTGCCAATACCAACGCCATCAACTTGGGCGTTGCCGATTAAAAAACTGATAAAAATGAGGGTTGTGATAAAAGTTTTCATAGTCTTATTTTTTTAAAGGTTATTAAATGCGGTGCCATGGCTGCTGGCGTATCAAAGGCATTTTCCTGGATCTAGATCTACGCCAAATTTTCAGGAACAGGGCTCAGAATCCAAAAGGGGTTCCTTCCGAAGTAAACTTCACGATTACTCCATTCACTGTCTTTGACGAAACCGCCAGGAAATCCTTTTTATCTTCGGAAGGTGGCCAGTCCCAACTAAACGGGGCGTCAAAATGAACATACAATACATAAGTTACACATTTTTGGATTTAGAGACACCTTTTATTTTTTCAATTCCAACATCACGATGCTAAACTCAGAATTTATGCTAACGTTACCATTTTTGACTGCTACATCTTGGCCAGAATAAGCATCGTGCAACAGCGTTCCATCTTCAAAAACGCTTGAAACTTTCAAGGTTTTGCTTCCAGCTTTCAGATCCAGTCCCACAACTACCAAATCTTTAAAATCGCCTTTGCTAAAGCTTCGGTAAAACACATAGGGTTTCTGGGTGATCATTTGATGCACACCGGCACCAATGGCAGGATGCTCGCTTCTAAAGGTTCCTAATTTTTGCCAATGCGCTAGAATTTTTTGAGTTTTGGCATCATTTTTTATGGCCTCCCAATTCATGTTGGAACGCAGTTTCGCATCGCCTTCCGTGCCTTCAACCTCCAAAATCCTTGCCGATTCATCACCATAAAAAACTTGGGCTGCCCCAGGCGTAAGCATTAAAATGGTCGCCGTCTCATAGGGATTCTCACGCTTGGCATCAAAGGGACTCCCATCATCATGCGAACTCAAATAATTGAGCACGCCATAACCTTGCATATCGCCATTGAGCACTTTAGAATAGCGTTTAAAAATGGCCTCTTTCGTTTGTTTGGCAGCATCATACTTCAGCTCGAAATTGATGATGCTATTGAAAGCCTTGTCAAAATAATTGACTTTCTTATCTCCAAAATCAAAAGCTTTCTCCGCAGAAATTCCGTAGTTATAGACTTCACCAACCATATAAAATCCGTTATCGTCGAGTACTTTTTCTGGATTATTGGCTTTGAACTCTGCAAAGGCAGCATCGCTAATGCTTCTAAATTCTTGCCATACGCTTTCTTCGGTATGTTTTACGGTATCTACGCGATACCCGTCAATACCGAAATCGGTAATATAATCGGCCAGCCATTTCATGATGTAGAATCGCGGTGCTCTAGGATGTCCTGTTTTCTCAAAAAAGGCGTCCAGCTCAGCGATTTCCTCATCATAACGTCCTTCATCTTTCCATTTTTGAACGAGTTGTGGCGGCAATTCTACAGCCTCATCACTTTCTGTCCTGATGTCAGGAAGGTTATCCACCAGTGTACAAGCCACGGTACTTTCATAATCTTCGTAGGTACAGGTAGGACCGGTGCGCACCCAAGCATCTGGCCAAACCGGGTCTTTAGCTGTTACTGGGCCTGTATGGTTGAGCACCGCATCCAAAACAATACGGATCCCTTTTTTATGAGCTGCGTCTACAAGTGCTTTTAAATCGGCTTTGGTTCCAAAATTAGGGTCCAATGCGGTCCAGTCCTTGGTCCAATAGCCATGAAAGGCATAGGTAGTTCCGGTGCCTTCATCGGTGCCACCGTGTATTTGTTCTACCACAGGTGTTAACCAAATGGCATTGATGCCCAAATCGCTAAAATAACCGTCTTCAATTTTCTGGGTTACGCCTTTGATGTCGCCACCCTCAAAACCGCGCAACTTTGCAGTTTTTTTATCACGCCCGAAATTGACATCATTTGACGGGTCTGCATTATTGAAACGATCGGTCATCAAAAAATAAAGATTTGCGGCTTCCCATATAAAAGGAGTTTCAAGGCTGGCAGTCGTTTTTTCTTTGGAAGTCTCTTTCATCTCTTTTTCTGCATCAGAAACGCTGTTTTTACAGCTTAAACTGGTAGCGATTAGTGTGAGTAGTATTAGTTTTTTCATGAGGATTTTGATTTCAGTTTCATGCAGACCTATCAGGTTTTGCAAACTTGATAGGACTGCATTATATGGTTTTTAGTTTGCATTCAAATTTAATTATTGTTTTATGCGCTTTATTCGGTTGACTATAGCCCTAACAGGTTTTGAAAACCTGTTAAGTCTGATATTGTCGGTTTCAACAAATTTTACCTTTTATTAAGTCAAGACCTACAAGGATTTTCTGCTTTCTATTGTCTAATTCAGACCTACAAGGAGATTTCTTTACCCGATTGCCATCGGGTAAAGAAATAACACCTTGCAGGTCAGTCAAAACCTGTTAGGTCTAAACATCATTCAAGTTTCAAAATAAACGATTCCAAAGGTTTTATGTCAATTCGCAGATAAGCTTTTTCGGCCTCTACTTTTAAAGTGGTTTTATAGCTCTTGTACAATTGGTCTTTCATCTCGTATTCGCCTGCTTCCAAATTCCATTTTTCGATAATAGCACTTGGGATTTGCAATTCAAAACCATAAGTGTTTTCCGCATTGAAATTGGAAATGACCACCAGCTTTTCATCATCGCTCCAACGCACATAAGATAAGACTTGGTCGTTATACCATTCCGTATTTTGTCTATTGAAGCTATGAATATCTTCATATTGCCCTACCAAGGCCGAACTGTTGATGGTAAAATTGAGCAGGCGCTTATAAAAGTCACGAAGTTGTTTTTCATCTTCCGTAGATTTCCCACCATCAAATTTGTTGTCGTTTACCCAACGCACCACGCTAGGCACACTGCCATAATCAAAAATGGAAGTTCGGGTGGGATCGCCAAAACCAAGGTCCTCCTTAGCGGCTTCGCCAAATTCCTGACCAAAATAAATCATGGTGGGCGAGCTGCTTATGGTTGCAGAGACCACCATCGCTGGTTTTCCTTTTTCAGCAGAACCTGCAAAATCAGGGCTGGCGATACGTTGCTCATCGTGGTTCTCCAAAAAGTGCAACATGTGATGCTCAATATCTTTCAAATCCTCTTGGATTGGAGGTATGTAATCGGTTTTGCCACGACCTTGCATCACGTGTTTGAGCGTGTCATACAATTGGACTTTATCATAGAGATAATCCATTTTTCCCTTTTTGATGTACTCGCGATACATACTCGGATTGTAAACCTCCGCCAATAAAAAAGCATCCGGGTTTTCGGTCTTTATTGCCGAATTCATATAACTCCAAAACTCAACCGGCACCATTTCGGCCATATCAAATCGGAAACCATCCACACCTCTCTGCGTCCAATAGAGTGCGATGTCCTTAAATTTTTTCCAAGAACTTGGCACGGTCTTGCCGTTCCAAAACGCATAATGGGCTTGGTAATCTTTGTTTTCAAAGGCTTGAGGCAACTCGTCAAAATCCTTGTCCCCGTCTGGCGAAACGCCATAATTGACCTTTATAGTCTCATACCAATCGTTCATATCGGGTTGGGACGCTCGTGAACCATTGCCGGTCCATTTTGCGGGATTTTCTTCAAATTTGCCGTCGGCCAATGGCTGCTTTTCGCCACCTAGAGGTTGGTATCCATTTTTCCAATTAGGCACTTTAAATGCCTCGCCCGGATTGTAATAAAAATTATTATTCACATCGTAAACTACCGTGGTATCGTCTTCGGCACCAAAATTGGTTACGCCTTCTGGGTTGGTCAAACTCTGGTAATTTCTGGCCACGTGATTGGGTACGATATCGATGATGACCTTTAGGCCTGCTTTGTGAGAGCGCTCAATAAGGGCTTCAAATTCTGCCAAACGGTTTTCCACATTTTCCGCCAAATCGGGATTCACGTTGTAATAATCCTTGACCGCATAAGGCGATCCGGCACGACCTTTAACGATGTCTGGGTCGTCATTGGAAATGCCATATTCGGTGTAATCGGTAATCACATCGTGGTGTGGCACGCCAGTGTACCAAATGTAAGTGACGCCCAAATCCTTGATTTCGTTAAGGGCTTTATCGGTAAAATCGTTGAACTTGCCAACGCCATTTTCTTCAAGCGTGCCCCAAGGTTTGTTGGTGGTATTGGTATTGCCAAACAGTCTGGTAAAGACTTGATAAACCACCTCTTTTCTATTTGTTTCCATCTTCGTTTCCATCTTCGCTTCGTTGGGTTCTTGCAGGGTTTTTTCAGTTTTACATCCAAATAAACTGCTCATTACAATGGCAATTAGGACTGTAGTGTGTTTCATTTCAGATTAGTTTTTAAGTTTGATTTTAAGGTCTATGTCTTCGGAAGTGTTAGCCCAAATAATAGGAATTTTTAGGGTTTTTGTTTCAGCATCCCAATTCACCGGTATTTTTTTATGATTGATTTTGATTCGTCTTGGGGCGTTTTGGATATTATGCACAACAAGTTCGAATGATTTGCCCGACAAATGCTGATGACTGCCTGCTTCAAGTTCAAACTCAAATTTTAGCTTGTTGCGGTTGTAATTGGCTTCGTATTCCACAAGTTCATAATCGCCCTTTTCAATAAGGTCAATCCCATCGCCAGCATCATTATAAAATTCACGTTCGCTATTTGAGACCGAAGCGTCAAAATAATAATGCAATTCAAAGGTTCCAGCAGTATGTAATTTTGTGGATTGCACGATTTTCGCCATCGGCATAAAACTACCACCACGAACAAAGGTTGGAATCGAATTCTCCTTGACCTGAATCGTTTGGGTGGTTCCACCTTCAAAGTGTTCATCGGTATAAAAATCGAACCAATTCGCGGTCTTCGGAAAATACACTTCTTGCTCTTCAACTCCTGCCTTTAAAATAGGAGCGACTAAAATATCCTGACCCCAAAGGTAAGCTGCTGAATAGTCGAACAACATTTCATTATCTGGTTCTTCAAAAAACAAGGGTCGCATCAATGGCGCGCCAGTTTGATGGTTTTCATACATTAAATTGTAGTTGTAAGCCAAAAATTGATAACGCAATTCAATGGCCTGTTTTGCCAGTGCTTTGGCTTTTTCACTGCGGAAGACAGGCTCACTCGCCACATCTTCTTGTGCATGCGGTCTAAAAATTGGCTGGAACACGCCATATTGCAACCATCGCGCGTACAATTCGTCATCGAGATTGGCACCAGCGAAGCCGCCCAAATCGCTGTGCATGTAAGCCAAACCTTGCATGCCCATTTGCAGCGCAATTTCGGGCTGCGATTGGAGTCCGCCCCAACTTCTACTCACATCGCCACTCCAAGGCACCAGGCCATAACGTTGGGAACCTGAATAACCAGCGCGCATCAAGATAAACGGTCGTTTGTTGGGATTGGCCTCCAAACTGGCTTCATAGACTAATTTTGCCCAGTCGTGACCGTAGATATTATGAACTTCATCGGCAGTTCCGGTGGCATGAATCAAATCGGAAGGATGTACTTCGGGTTCGCCCAAATCGCCCCAGAATCCGTTGACGCCCATTTTTGAGAGGTCTTTGTAAATTTCTTTGAACCATTGGTTGCCTGCCTTGCTGTAAATATCGATAAGGCCCGTGTTTCCGAAGTAAAAATCGTAGGTAAATGGCTTTCCGAGGGAATCTTTTGCCAGAATATTTTTAGTTACTGCCTCGTCCCAACGTTTGGAAGTGGTCAACACAAAAGGCTCGGTAATGAGAATGGTCTCGACGTTTTCCTTTTTTAAATCGGCAATCATCTGCTTGGGGTTTGGGAAAGAATCACGGTCAAATTCCAAATTGCCCATCGTGCCTTTGAGGTCTTTTCCAAACCAATATAAATCGAGAATAATGGCATCTACTGGGATTTCTTCCTCGCGAAACTTAGCAATGGTTTCCAGAACTTCGTTTTGTGAGTGGTAACCAAATCGGCTAGAGAAATTGCCCAAAGCCCAACGAGGTAGCATGGGTTGCTTTCCGGTTAAATGGGTGTAGCTGTCCACAATATCATACCAAGAATCGCCTGCAATGACTTGATAGGTCTTGCGCCCAGAAATGGTTTCGTAAGTTAATGTGTTGTCTTTTTTACTGTCCAAATCCAAAAAACCGATGGGCGCATTGTCAAAATGAACCATGTATTTTTCAGAAGACATCACGATTGGTAAGGTAAAATTCATGAGCTCAGAACGCGTCTCATAACCATAATGCGCCCGATTGTACAATTGCAGGCGATTGCCACGCCGGTTCATGCCCAAAGCTCTGGCACCGCCACCATACAAAACTTCCTCTTTATTGAGATTGAATTGAATGGTCTCTAAACTGTCATTTTTAATGTAGCCGAATTTTTCTGAAATAAGAGGCTGCTCCTTATAATGGTATGAAATCTGAAACGGACGCTTTTGAATCACAACTTCCAAGCCTTCGGTTTTTAGCTGAATGTTCCCGTTGGATTCTTTAAATTGAACAGCAACAGCATTCGGTTTGGCAACCACCGCATGAGACTCCGGATTTGCGTTCTCTCCTTTTGGGATAAAGCTGGTTTCAACGATTTCCGAAGTATAAAAATTGATTTTATAGAGTCCGTCACTGACCTTTAGCTCGGCCCCATTTTGGGTTTGGCTCATGCTCAGGAAAGTTCGGTTCGGGTTTTGGGCAAAACCGAAGCTTATTGAGGCGAAAAATAATATTAAGAGTATTCTTTTTTTCATACGATTTGATAAGTGCGATGGAATTTTGTGATAAACCTATCAGGTTTTGATGTACATAATATTCCTTTATAGACCTACAAGGTTCTTTAAAACCTTGCAGGTCGATGCTAGCTAGAACCTTGCAGGTCGCTGGCCTTGCTTATAAAGACCTAACAGGTTTTAAAAACCTGTTAGGTCTGGAACGTTTCAAAATTCAGCCCTACACGATTCTTTGAAACCATGCAAGTGGTTTTCAATTTGTTGTCAATACTTGTACTCCCTTTTTTTCAATAGTCATCTCCTTTTTCCAAATCACTTGGTCTTCAGAAAATATATTCCGTAAGGTTTTTCCGTTCAAGCCCATTTCAGAAAAACGGTTTAAGTCGATGCTGATGGGTTTTTCATTTTTATTCAGAATTAAAACCACCGTTTCGTCTCCCTGTATTCTAAACAAAAAATAGACGCCATCAAAAGGCGCAAAGTGCATGGTTTCGCCTTCATGGATGGCCTTGCTGTTTTTTCTGAAATTGAGTAATTCACTCACAAAGCGCTGCATGTCCTTTTCTTCCGCCGATATATTTTTTCCTGAAAAAGCATTTTTGGCATCTCCATCCCATCCACCTGGAAAATCGGTTCGAATGAGCCCGTGATCCCCCGGATTCTCGAAGTCATCCATTAAAATCTCAGTCCCATAATACATTTGGAAGATTCTAGGCAGTACCGCATAAGTAGCAATTGCCATTTTCGTGTTAGCCACATCGCCATCCAACTGGGTAAAAATGCGACTCATATCGTGGTTGTCTCCAAATACCATGATGTCTTTTGGACTGGCGTAGTGGAAATCATTGGCCAGACCTTCATAAATCTTAACCAAGCCTTTGTCCCAAGATTCCGTTTCGTTTAGGGCTTCTACCACGTTAAGCTGCATGGCAAAATCCATGGTGGATCTTAAATGGGATTGGTAGCCATCTGCATTTTCAGCACCTTGTTGCCAATAGCCAATGAGCAAGGGATTGAGGCTCCACTCTTCTCCAACAATCGAAAAGTTTGGATATTCAGTCATGATGGCAGCAGCCCAATCACTCATGAACTGTTTATCGGGATAAGGATAGGTGTCTTGACGAATGCCACCCAAGCCCAATGTTTCAATCCACCAAATGCTATTTTGAATGAGATAAGTCGCCATAAAAGGATTGCGTTGATTTAGATCGGGCATGGTCGAGACAAACCAACCTTCAGAATTGCCATCTTTATCGTATTGGGAGGCATACAGGTCTTGATTGGTTGTACGCCTGTGGGAAGCATTAATGGTATGGGCATTATCCCAGTGCTCCCGATGTTTTTCAAAATTTTCTTGAAGATTGACCCAATCCTTGAACGGAAGGTCACGCATCCACCAATGATATAATCCGCAATGGTTCGCGACTTGGTCCATAATAAGCTTTATGCCCTTGTTTTGGGCTTGCGTTGCCAACTGCCGATACTCACTCAAGGTTCCAAAACGTGGATCAACTTGGTAAAAATCGGTCATCGCATAGCCATGGTAGGAGGCCGATTTCATATCGTTGGTAAGTAAGGGCGATGGCCAAATAGCGGTAAAGCCCAGATTTGAGATGTAATCCAAATGTTGGGTAATGCCTTGAATATCGCCTCCATGTCTCGCGTAACCATTAGCGCGATCTACTTTGGTCTCGTTCATGCCTGCAATGCGATCATTTTCTGGGTTGGCATTGGCAAAACGATCTGGAGTGAGCATATAGATGGCGTCGGAGCTGTTAAAACCTACATAAGCACCAGCGGGTTTTTGTCTTGACTTGAGCTCATAATCCTGAATGAGCACTTGACCATCGGCATTCTTGAATGTGATGGGAAAAGTACCTGAGGAGGTGTTTTTAGAAATAATAAGATCTATAAACAAATAATTGGGACTTTGGCCGGCCTTAGTCACTTTGACAATTTCAACGCCTTCATAACTAATGCTTGGCGAATAATCACCAATATCTGGGTGATGCACCAGAAGTTGCAAGGCATCGGTTTCAAAATCGATCCACCAGTTGGGAGGTTCAATACGGTCCACATCTCCACCATTGGAAATTGCATCCTTAGTTTGAGCATTTTCCAATTGCAAATTCGGCTCGCTTGCCTTGCAAGTGAAACTAATCAACAACAAAAGAAGCAACATACTGCTAAAATGAGTTTTCGGGATTGGCATTTTCATGGTATTAGTTAAAATTCAGTTCGTTTGATTTCGGCCAGCCGTATTGATTTACACGGTCACCAATTCATTTGGGCTAATCTCCACCAATTTACCGTTGACCATAATTGTTAAATCGCTGTCACCTTCCAACTTAAAGCTAGTGCCGTTTTGAGCCACATCGATCTTGAGAATTTGGTTTCTAAAATTGATTTTAAAGGCGTATGAATCCCAGCCCTTAGGGATTTTAGGTTCAAAAGACAAGACGTCATTTTTAACGCGCATGCCGCCAAAACCTTCTACAACACTCATCCAAGTACCAGCCATGGAGGTAATGTGCAAACCTTCTTCAACTTCCTTATTGTAATCGTCTAAATCCAATCTTGAGGTTCGTAAATAGAATTCGTAAGCCTGTTCCATACGGTTCAATTTCGCTGCTTGTATGCTGTGCACGCAAGGCGACAAAGAACTTTCATGAACTGTGAACGGCTCGTAAAAGTCGAAGTGACGCTCTAATTCTTCCGTAGAAAAATGATCCTCAAAAAAGTAGAAGCCTTGTAAGGTATCGGCCTGCTTGATGTAAGGCGAGCGCAAGATGCGGTCCCAAGACCACTTCTGGTTGATGGGGCGCTGTGATTTTGGCAAATCGGCAACGGTGATCAATTCCTTATCCAAGAATCCGTCTTGTTGTAAATAAATATTATGTGCTTCGGAAAAAGGGAAATACATGTCATCTGCCACTTTTTTCCAAAGATCCAATTCGTTATCTGTTATTTTCGTTTTGCCTTTGATACGCGCAAAGTCTTCAGAAAAACCTTCCTTGACCTTGGTGATCATTTCCAAGGTGTAATTGATGCACCATTTGGCGATGTAGTTGGTGTAAAAATTATTATTGACGTTATTTTCATATTCATTTGGCCCAGTGACACCAAGGATCATATATTGATTCTTTTGTGAAGAACACGTGGCGCGTTGTTGCCAGAATCTTGCGATTGCGATCAACACCTCTAAACCTTTCTCTGGAATATAGCTAAAATCTCCCGTGTATCTAAAATAATTGAAAATGGCAAAAGCGATGGCGCCATTACGGTGTATTTCCTCAAAGGTAATCTCCCATTCATTATGGCTTTCCTCGCCGTTCATGGTTACCATTGGGTAGAGCGCTGCCCCATTTGAAAAGCCTAATTTTTCAGCATTTTCAATGGCTTTTTCCAAATGGTTATAGCGATACGTCAATAGGTTTCTAGCCACTTCATGATCTTTGGTCGCCATATAAAAAGGGATGCAATACGCTTCAGTATCCCAATACGTACTGCCGCCATATTTTTCACCTGTAAAGCCCTTGGGGCCAATATTCAATCGGGCATCTTTACCAGAGTAGGTTTGGTTGAGATGAAAAATATTAAAACGGATGCCCTGTTGCGCCGCCACATCACCTTCAATGGAAATATCGGACATGTCCCAAATTTTCGCCCAGGCCTGTTTTTGTTGTTGCAATAAGGCTTCAAAACCTAAATCGCAGGCTTTTTGCAAGGTGTTTTTAGCTACGGAAACCAAGTCGTTTTTATCATGATTGCGGTCTACAGTATAGCCACCAAACTTGGTCATGGTAATGGAGTCGCCTTTAGACACTTCATTTTTATAGGTAAACTCAATTTTATCATTGGTCGCGTTTACCGTTTTTTCTGAAGCGATTTTAGACCCGTTCATGCTTACTTGGGTTTGCATGGCCGTACATACGTAAAAATGCGTTTTCATGGTACGCGATGTGATAAAGGCCTGTTCGCCTTCGTGATCCACACTCAAGACATCCCAAAATTTATCGTCCCAATTGGTGTCTTCATTGGTAATGCCATTATCCAAATAAGGCATAAAATCAATTTGGGCAGCGTTGTTTATTGGCGTTATTTTATATTCGATGGCACCAAGCTCATCCATCTCCAAGCTCAGAAAACGTTTGACCTCAACCTTGATTTCCACAAAGTTCTGTAGTGTTGCGGTAAAGCTTCGCGACAACCAACCTTCTTTCATATTGAGTTCCCTGCGAAAATGTTCTACCTTATTACATTTGGCCAAATCCAAGGCTTCGCCATTGATGTTAACGTTGATACCAATCCAGTTTGGAGCGTTGAGCACTTTGGCAAAATATTCTGGGTAGCCATTTTTCCACCAGCCCACCCGGGTTTTATCAGGATAGTACACCCCAGCCACATAGCTGCCTTGAAAAGTCTTACCCGTATAGGTTTCTTCAAAATTGGCACGTTGGCCCATGGCGCCATTGCCAAGGCTCATTAAACTTTCAGAGGATTTTACACGCTCGGCGTCAAAGCCCTCTTCAATAATGGACCAAGGATTTGGTTTTATATAATTATGATTCATGATGGTGTGATTATCTATTTAACAGTTGTGTTTGATGATTTGTTGATCTTGTTGGACATGATGTCGTTTAAAAAATCTTCAGAAATTTCAGTGAAATCCTTGAAAACATAATCGGCTTCGTGCAGGTTTTTCTTATCTCCTATTCCTATGGACAGCATCTTGGCGATGTTGGCGGCCTGAACTCCTGCCACAGAATCTTCAAAAACAATACAATCTTCTGGTTTGACCTTCAACAATTCTGAAGCATTTAAAAAGACTTCAGGATCTGGTTTGGCTTTGGAAACGTCGTTCCCGTCCACGATGGCTTCAAATTTATCCAGCAAATGCACCTTTTTCAAAATAGGTACGGCGTTTTTGCTCGCAGAACCCAGAGCCACGGCTTGCCCTTTCCCGATGAGAAAATCCAAGGTTTTTGCGATGTCTGGCAGCACTTCCGAATCGTCCATCTTTTCGATGTAACTCAAATAATCGTCATTTTTTGCGCTCATGAGTTGGTTGAACTCTGCTTCGGAAAGCGTTTTATTTCCCCAGGCCAATATTTTTTCAAGCGAGCGTTTTCTGCTCACGCCCTTAAGTTGTTCGTTTTGTGTTTCAGAAAAATCCATACCAATACGTTTCGCCAATTTTTTCCAAGCGAGAAAATGGTATTTTGCAGTATCGACGATAACGCCGTCTAAGTCGAATATAAATCCTTTTTTAGTCATGTATTTCGGTTAATTCCGGTTGATATTTAATGGCATTTTTATCTGTAATCAATAAGTTGCACAAGCCAGCAATCATCAAACTAATGCCCGCAACGGTCATGGCATTGATGGCTTCCTCGCCCAACAGACTAGATACGTAATTGATGCCACCCAAAGCTGCAATTATTTGTGGAATCACAATAAACATATTGAAAATTCCCATAATCACACCCATTTTTTTGGGGTCCACAGAACTGGAGAGCATGGCATAAGGCATAGATAGAATACTGCCCCAAGCCACGCCTACCAATATAAAGCAATAGAGCAAGGTGTCTGGCGTGGCGTAGTACATGCCTAAAAATCCTAGGCCTCCCACTATTAATGAAAATAGGTGCACGTATTTCCGGTTGATGTTCTTTTTAGAGGTGTAAAGCGTTAATAATAAAGCAAATGCCATGGAAGACAATCCGTAAATACCCATTGCAGAGCCTACTGAGTTAGAAGCTTCCTGAAAGTTGGTATTCTCAACATTGAATTTTGCGGCCTGGGCGACAACGGTCATGTCGTAAGAGTTTTCAATGGGTGCCGGCGCTTTGTACACGTGCTCGGTCAAAGCTGGGTTGGCCAAACTCCACATGGTAAAAAAGGCGAACCAAGAGAAAAACTGGATAACTCCTAATTTTTTCATGGTAAGTGGCATGTTTCCTATGTTGTTGAGAATATTGGGTATGAATTTATTCCTTTCGGCTTTTTCACGCTCGAACTCTTCCATGTCTTCCGGTGGATATTCTGTAGTGGTAAACACGGTGTATAGAATACTGGCCATAAATACGAATGCTCCAATGGCGAAAGCCACTTTAACCGACATGGGAACAACGCCCAAATCGGCAGAATTGCTTACCCCAAGTTGAGAGACCATCCAGGGTAAGTTACTCGCAATCCAAGTCCCGATACCAATAATCAAGGTTTGAACCACGAACCCATAGGACCGCTGTGATTCTGGCAGCTTATCGGCCACCAAAGCTCTAAAAGGCTCCATGGACACGTTAATGGAAGCATCCAAAATCCATAGAAATCCCGCTGCCATCCATAAGGCTGGCGAATGTGGCATAAAAAATAGGGCAATGGAACTTAAGACGGCGCCAACGAGAAAATAAGGACGGCGTCGCCCCCATTTTGGGCTCCAGGTACGGTCACTCATATAGCCAATGATAGGCTGAACCAATAAACCAGTTAATGGCGCTGCAATCCACAATAGCGGAATGGCGTCTTTCTCTGCTCCTAAAGTTTGAAATATTCGAGACATAAAGCCTCCTTGTAATGCAAATCCAAATTGGATCCCCAAGAAACCGAAACTCATGTTCCAGATTTCCCAAAAACCTAAAGCGCGCTTTTTCATCATAGATAGTATATAATTGATTACTACTATTGACAAGCGTTAAAACTCATCAAAACTTATGGTAGAAGTGAAAATATAAGTTCTGAATTGGGCGTAAATATACTAAAGATTTTAAATAATAAGCTATCAATGTTGGGAGGCAAAACATTAAGACCGCTTCACTTTTAGAATCAGGAATCTCGAATTTAAATTCAATTAATTGATTTCAAGTAAGTTAAAAGCAAAACGTCCTATTGATTCACTATTGAAAAATTTAATCATTTAGCAGCGTTTCAAAATTTGTAACGATTGGAATCCTATCGCTTAATAGACTTTTAAGCATTCCTTAAAATAGCAATCGCAAAATCAGATGGGAGTAACATCTTCTATTTGGTGGATTCCCGTTCAATAAGATTTGTTTCGATAACCACGGTTTCAAAGATTTCATCTTCATCTTCGTTAAAGTCCTCTTCGTCCTCCATTTCCAAGCGCTTGATTAACAATTCCGCAGCACTTTCGCCTATTTTTTGTCCGTGTTGGCTAATTGTGGACAAGCTGGGTGTGGAATGTCTAGAGAGCACACCATCACTAAAGCTTACAATCTGAAGGGCTTCGGGAATTTCGTAGCCATAGCGCCTGGCCACTTTAGCAGCGGTAACACCATAGAGTTCATTTACGGCAAAAATACCATCGATCTTATCATTTTGCTTAAATAATTGTTCAATGTCATTTTCCAATTGGTCTAAATGGTCTTCAGACAATAATTTATCCTCAATTTTAAGAATCAAAGAAGATTCGGGGTTTATCTTGTGATCATCCAAAGCCTCAAGATAGCCCTGGGTTCTTAGTTTTCCAACACTTACATAATCTTTGGTAGTAATGATGGCGATATTCTTGCAGCCATTTTCAATTAATTTGTTGACCGCTTTTTTAGCACCTTTCACATCGTCAACAATAACCTTATCACATTTGATCTCATTCACAACCCGATCAAACATCACGATGGGCATGCCTTGGTTGATTGTTTCGGTAAAATGATGGTAATCTTGCTGTTGCAAGGTCTCCTTGGCTATAGACAAAATAAAACCATCTATACTGCCATTGGCAAGCATTTGCATGTTAATGACCTCTTTATCAAAAGACTCGTTTGACAAAGCAACAATCACATTGTAGCCCTTTCTATTGGCCACCATCTCAATACCAGTGATGACTTTTGAAAAGAAGTGCTGCACAATTTCTGGGATGATGATGCCTATGGTTTTAGTCTTGCGATTTTTGAGACTAAGTGCGATGTTGTTGGGCCTGTAATTGTAAAGTTTGGCAAAGGCCTGTACCTTCTGCCTGGTGTCTTCACTAATCTCAATGCTATCTCTAAGGGCTTTGGATACTGTGGAGATGGAGACATCCAACTCTTTTGCTATTTGTTTTAAGGTGACTTTTTTTCTCATTTAATTGTAGTTGGTTATATGATTTTTGGAAAGACGCATACATACTAATGGAAGATACTCGCAATGAGTATTTTGGAAACTTCGGAAGACTTTATGTTCATTAATTTTTAGTATATTTGATCAAAAAAGAAATGCTATTGCTTCCCAACTTCACAATAAAGGTATGATAATTTTATCATATCGTTAATTTCTATCCATTTTTAATTGATTTTATTCAATTTCGAAAAAGTTCTTAACACGAAAACGTTTTCGCCAACCAAAAAAAATCAGTTAACACATAGTTTACGTTGTTTTTACATAGATTTATCCCAGGAAGTGAAAATATAACAAAAATTTAAGCAACTAACTTTTAAAAATCTTCTATGAAAACATTTTTGAACGGCCTTTTTCTACTGGTTTTTTTGATGCCTGCATTATTATTTGCACAGACACAGGTTTCTGGAACCGTAACAGACGAAGCTAACGCAATGCCCCTTCCGGGAGTGAATATCATTATCAAGGGAACATCGACAGGGGCATCAACCGATTTTGATGGACTTTACTCCATTACAGTAACTGAAGGACAAGTTCTTGTTTTTTCATATTTAGGATATGAAACTAAAGAGATTACCTTTACCAATGGCTCACAATTAAACGTGGCTCTCAAACCAGATGCTGGTAAATTAGATGAAATAGTACTTATTGGCTATGGTTCTACCACAAAGCAAGATGCAACAGGAGCTATAGAGAAAGTCTCTGATGAAGAATTCAATAGAGGAGCCATTGTAGCGCCGCAACAATTGATTGCTGGTAAAGCTGCTGGTGTTAGAGTAACCACTGGTGGAGGTGCTGCTGGTGAAGGTGGGGAAATTAGAATTCGTGGTGGAGCGTCCTTGTCTGCATCCAACAGTCCGCTTATCGTAATTGACGGCTTACCAATTGATCAAAGTGGCGCTGCTCAAGGAAGTGCCAATGCCTTGAATGCCATCAACCCGGCAGACATTGAAGATTTTGTTGTATTAAAAGATGCTTCGGCAACTGCTATTTACGGTTCTAGAGCGTCAAATGGTGTCATCTTGATTACCACAAAAAAAGGATCTGTAAATCAGCCTTTGAAAATAGAATACGGATTACAGATTTCTACTAGACGTGTTGCAAACACTATTGATGTACTCGATGCTGATCAATATCGCGACTTAGCTTCAAATCCAGGTTTTGACTCCTCTTCTTTAGGAAATGCAAATACCGATTGGCAAGATGAAATTTATACCACTGGAGTTGGTGCGATTCATAATATAACGGTATCTAAAGGTTATGAGCGATCCAACTTTAGAATTAATTTTAACCATGCATCGCAAGAAGGGCCGCTTCAAGATCTTTATGAAAGAAATGGAATCAATGCCTCATTTGTGCAGCGATTATTAGATAACGATTTAAAATTGACCTTGGTGACAAAAGCAGTTCAAGATGAGTTTTCTTATGCCAACCGAGGGGCAATTGGTGCTGCCACACGTTTTGATCCAACGCAATCTGTATTAGACAACAACGGAAACTTCACACAATATGGTTCTGATGCTAATCTAGCGCCAGCTAACCCATTGTTCCTTTTAGAAGAATATGACAATAGACAGACCATTCAAAGACTTATTTCTAACTTTAATTTAGATTATAATTTTTGGTTTTTGAGAGATTTAACGCTTACCGTAAACGCTGGTATTGACTATGCTGAAAATGATGGCCATAGGTTTGAAGCTGGCAACCCAAACAACCCAGATGCATTTGCACTCAATGAAATATCCTCGGGCCAAAACCGTAACACCTCTTTAGATTTTTATCTCAATTATAAGAAAGAAATCGAGTCCATAAACACAAAAATGGATATCACTGCAGGACATGCTTTTCAGGAATTCTACAGAAGTAGCTTCTTTGACAGAAGTACTAATATTAGTATCTCCCAAAGAGATATAAACAGAAATGCCTTAGAATCTTATTTTGCCAGAGGAAGTTTTGACATTGCTGACAAATATTTAATCTCTGCAAATATTAGACGAGATGGCTCTTCTCGTTTTAGTGAAGATAATCGCATTGGTTATTTTCCAGGTGTCTCAGTAGGTTGGAAAGTCATGAATGAATCTTTTATGGAAAATTCCTTATTCTCAAACTTAAAACTAAGAGCTGGATGGGGAGTTCAAGGACAGCAAGAAATAGGGCCTAACTATGGTTATCAAGGCCTTTACACGCCTTCTAGAAATCAAGCTGCCAATATACAGTTTGGCACTCAACCTAACGGAGATCCGCGCTTTATTTCTACAATAAGACCCGAACCATATGATGAAAATTTAAAATGGGAAGAAACAACACAATACAATGTGGCCGTAGATTTTGGCTTCTTCAATAATAGACTTTCAGGTAGTATTGATGCCTATTACAGGGAAACCGAAGATTTATTATCTTTAGTACCTGTTCCGGCTGGAGCTAATTTAACAGATATTCTTTTGACCAATGTTGGTCAAGTTACCAGTAAAGGTTTAGAGATAAGCCTAAATGGTGTTATAATGAAAGAAGAAGATTTTGGATGGGATACTAATTTTAATATTACATTTCAAGAACAAGAAATCACGTCACTTAGCTTAAATGATGATCCCGATTACTTTATCCCTACAGGGGGTATAAATGGTGGTGTTGGTAATAATATTCAAATTTTGAAACCAGGTTTTGATCCATCAACGTTCTTTGTCTTTCGTCAAGTTTATGACAATGATGGCAATGCCATTGAGGGTGCTTATGTTGATGTTAATGGTGATAACATCATTACTGAAGCTGATAGACAAGCTTACAAGAAAGCGACTCCAGATGCTTTTATTGGTTTTACCAACAATTTTAGATATAAAAACTTAGACTTGAACTTTACCTTTAGAGGTAATTTTGGCAACTATGTTTACAATAATAGCGCTTCGGAGAATGGGAATTTAAATAATGTTTTAAACCAACCAGGTTATCAGGCCAATGCCCACGCAAGTTTACTTGATACTGGATTTGGAAATCAAAATTTGTTTTCCGACTTATACATTCAAAGAGCAGATTTTATAAGACTAGATAATATCTCATTTGGTTACACGATTCCATTTGAAAAAATTATTTTCCGTGCTTCTTTAACCGCAAATAATGTATTTGTAATTACAGAATATGACGGTTTAGACCCTGAAATAAGCAATGGTATCGAAAACAATTTCTATCCAAGGACTAGAGATATTGTCTTGGGCTTAAACTTTACATTCTAAAAAGATGAACATTAATTATATAAACAACAAAGCTATGATGTTAAGAACAATTAAAAATCTTCTAGTCGTGCTCACAGTTGCAATTTTCATGCAGTCTTGTGAAGACCGATTAGACTTACAGCCAGAAGACGCACGTCTTACTGCTGATGCCGCCTTTGAGAATCCAGAGGCCTATAAGGAATTTTTAGCGAAAATTTATGCTGGGATTTCACTAAGTGGGCAGGAGGGTCCAGCAGGGGCACCTGATTTAGCAGGATTGGATGAAGGGTTTTCAAATTATTTAAGATTGTATTGGAAAATGCAACAACTTACAACCGATGAAGCCCTTATTGCCTGGAATGATGGTACAATTCAAGATTTACACGGACAGGTTTGGACATCTGGTAATGAGTTTATCAGAACCATGTACAGCCGATTAATGTACCAAGTCGCCTTGACTAATGAATTTTTGCGACAAACTACAGAAGGGAAATTGAATGAAAGAGGTGTAAATGCAGATTTGAGGGAAGAAATTCAGACGTATAGAGCCGAAGTTCGTTTTATGAGAGCGCTTACCTATTGGCATGCCATGGATTTATTCGCAAATCCACCTTTTATAACTGAAAATGATGCCGTTGGCGCATTCTTACCTCCACAGATTCAGAGAGCTGACTTATTTGATTACATAGAATCTGAATTATTGGACATTGAAGATGAGCTGGTTGCACCGCGTCAGAATGAATATGGAAGAGCAGACAGAGCCGCAGCTTGGATGGTGTTGGCAAAATTGTATTTGAATGCTGAAGTTTATACGGGGACATCTCGTTATACAGAGGTTATTACCTATTCCAATAATATTATCAATGCCGGATATACAATTCCAAGCACACCCTATTTCTATTCCTTCTTGGCAGATAACGACTCCAACGGTGCCCAATCTGAAGTTATTTTCACAATACCTTTTGATGGTTTGAGAACGCAAGCTTTTGGTGGCATGACCTTTATGACACATGCACCTGTTGGTGGTTCAATGGATCCCGCTAATTTTGGAATCAATGGTGGATGGTTTGGCGTTAGAACAACACCTACATTTGTTGAGCAATTTCCAAATGAAGCGAATTCAGCAGACGGAAGAGAGTTGCTTTACACAGATGGGCAAACCAAAAACATTGCCGATGTGAGCACATTTACAGATGGATATGCTGTGGCCAAATATAGAAATGTAGACGTTAACGGCGATCCTGGCTCAGATTCTTCAGGAGATCATACCGACATTGACTTCCCTATGTTTAGACTCGCCGATGTGTACTTGATGTACGCAGAAGCAGCCTTGAGAGGAGGTGGTGGTTCTATGGATTTAGCTCGTGGTTATATCAATGAAATTAGAGAACGCGCCTATGGAGATACTAGTGGAAATATCTCACAATCAGACCTAACCTTAGATTTCATCATCGATGAGCGCTCTAGAGAATTGTATTGGGAGTGTCATCGAAGAACCGATTTGGTGAGATTCAACCAATTCTCCAATAATGGAGTATGGCAATGGAAAGGTGGAGTACAACAAGGTACTACCACAGAAGCCTTTAGAAATGTAATGCCACTACCGGCAACAGATTTAGGAATAAACACGAATTTAGAACAAAACGAAGGATACCAATAAAAGCATTTAAATCATGAAAATAAGAACATATATCAAGTTTTTGCCATTTGTAATTTCAATGATTTTCCTCACAACATCTTGTGAGGACGACGCTTCCGAGTTTGTTGCTTCTGAATCAACGCCGATTGTTTTAGAGGAGTTACCAATCTCAGAAATTGCAATTGATGGATCAAATCCTAGTAATCCAGCTGTTACCTTCAACTGGAGCAATGCGGATTACTCGCAGGCCGTAGTAGAAAATTACGCCTTAGAATTTTCATCTGATCAAAGTTTTACCAACCCTGTGCAAGTTGCCAGTTCGGTTGGTGTTAGTTCGGCATCACTTACAATGAGTGATCTTAACGGAAGAGTGAGTGCTGCAGGTCTTCCGCCGCTGTTGATGAATCCAGTTTATGCTAGGGTAATATCGTCAATAGGGGTTCAAGCAGAATTGCAATCTGTTTCTAACATCATTAGCTTTAATGCGACCCCTTATTTCAACTATGATTTCTCTGACTTTTATCTAGTAGGAAATGGCACGTTGGCAGATTGGAACAATAACAACAACAACCCGCCTTTATTTAGAGATCCTAATGACAGTGATTTTTACACCTATACCGGCTTCTTCACAAAAGGCGGCGGAGGATTTGATGACGGTCGCTTCAAGATTTTAGAAACTAGAGGCATGTGGCAGCCGCAATGGGGTAACGCAGCTAGCGAAGGATCAGATAACGTTTCTGGAACGGGAGAAGTAGCCGGTAACCCTGGTACGCAGTCAAGTGACCCAGGACGCTTTGGTGTTCCTTCAGACGGATATTTCACGTTTACAATTGATTTTGATGAATTGACATACACCATCGATTCTTACGATGCCACAGGTGCTGTAGATTTTACAGATGTAACTGTGCAAGGCTCTGCTTTATCAGATGATACTGCTATGCAACAAACTGCTTTTGACCCTCATCTTTGGTACATCAATAACGTAGCGCTGCAATCAGGAGATCTTCAGATCGTAACAAATACTGGTGCTGCCTGGGGAGGAAGTTCAGCCTTTTCTGGAGTGGCTACAGAGGGCGGTTCAAGCATTCCTGTTTTAGTTCAAGCCAACTACGAAATCTGGTTCAACGACCTCACTGGTGATTATATTATGATCCCGCTAAACTTATAAAAATTAAAACTATGAAAATTACAAAATTTAGTGCTCTGATCCTTAGTTTGTTCTTTGTGTTCATGGCCTGTGAAACAGATGATAATGTCATTTTAACGAAGCCTGAAGCACAGTTTAAACTTTTAAGTCCAGGTGCTTCCAATATTAACTTAAATTATAATTTGCCAGACAATCCTGCACTTACGATAGTTTGGGAGGATGAATTGACTGCAGGATCCGGGGGTTACATGGTTGAACTCTCTTCAGATAATGATTTTGAAAGCCCAATGGTAATAGGTTCATCTCCCTCAGATAGTTTTACCATGACAGTTGCTGAGTTTAACAGCACCGTTCTTGGAGCTGGTGCAGATGCCTTTGAGCCTTTTACAGTTTTCTTGCGCGTGACTTCAGGATCACTGGTTTCAAATAGCGTAAGTTTCAGCGTGTCTTCTTATTCCGAAGCAGCACCTGTTGTTACTTCTCCAGATGGTAGTTTCAATTTGGTTTTACTTGAAACAACACCAACTGATACAGCCATATCCATGTCTTGGGATGATCCAGACTTTGGCGAAAACAGTTCTGTAGCGGTAAACTACGAAGTGCAATTTGCAGCAGGTGGTACAAATTTTGAAACTATAGTAGCTGAAAACGCCGGGGCTGAGACAACATTAGAATACACTCACGAAGCATTTAATGAAGTGGTTCTCAATGCTGGTCTCGCCGCTGAAGAAGCTGGAGACCTTGATTTTAGAATTAAAGCATCAATCATGATGGAAGGCGGCAATATGGAGCGCTTTTCTGAACCAGTGAATATCACAGTTACACCATATAGCGTTGAACTAGCACCTATACTTTATGTGGTTGGTGCTGGTGCCGTTGATGCTGGATGGTCTTGGGATAATCCCATTGAACTTCCACTACAAGGCACAGTTTACTCCGGTAATATCAATTTGATCAATGATGCCTTTAGATTTTTTACCGAGGCAACGAACTGGGGTAGCGGTTTAAATTATCCGTATTACACTTCAGTGGGTTACACAATTGATTCTAATCTTGTGAACGCTATGGATGGCGACAGCAATTTTCAGTTCACTGGCACGCCAGGAGAATACTTCATCCAAATAGATACCGAGGCCAAAACCATTACATTATCCCCTCCAGTAGTGGGGCCAAATTGTAATTTTGATCAATTATGGTTGGTTGGAGCTGGTACAGATGCAGGATGGTCCTGGGATAACCCAGTAGCCTTGCCATGTACTGGTAATGGTACCTATTCAGGAAACGTTACATTAAGCAATGACGCCTTTCGGTTTTTCTCAGAAAACACCAACTGGGGCTCAGGCACTAATTATCCAGGTTACCAAGGAAATGGTTACACCATTGACCCCGATTTAATCGATGCTATGGATGGTGATAGCAACTTCTTCTTTGATGGAACCCCTGGTACTTACCTCCTTACTGTTGATGACATTAACAAAACCATAACTTTAGATCCTGAGCAATTAACTTGCGAATTTGAACAATTATGGATAGTAGGAGCTGGTGCTGTTGATGCTGGCTGGTCTTGGGATACACCCGTTATGCTGCCATGTACTGGAGCTGGCATTTATTCAGGAGATGTGGCCTTAACTAACGATGCCTTTAGGTTCTTTACCGTAAACAGTGCTTGGGATTCTGGAATCAACTACACCACCTATGAAGGGTTGGGCTATACCATTGATTCTGTTTTATTGAATGCCATGGATAACGATTTAAATTTTTTCTTTGATGGCACACCAGGTACTTACACCATTACTGTTGATACTGTAGGCCTTACCATCACGGTAGAGTAAACAATTCTATAACTAATTGAAGGCTGTGTCATAAAACAACACAGCCTTTTTTACAAAAAAAATTATTTACAATGAAAAAACTATTACAACTACTGTGTTTTGCTGGGTGCTTATTTCCTCTAGGTGCTCAAACCATTACAACCGATCCCGCGTTTTTTGATGAAACCGAGGAAATCGAAATCATTGTCTCAGATTTCAACCCTCAGACCGCTTGGGGCGTCTCTGACCTTTATCTTTGGGCCTGGCATTTTGATGAAAACGGAAACCCAATCAATAACCCAACCGCAACAGGTACAGATTTTGGCAACTCTCCAGAGACTGCTAAGTTCACCAGTAATATGGATGGTACGTATAGCTACACCTTAACCCCAACAACGTTTTACAACAACACCAACATCTCAAGAATCGCCTTTTTGGTAAAGTCACAGGATGGCACCAGTCAAACCGACGATATCATCAAAGCTGTGGGCCGTGTACAAGTGAATATCAATAATCCATCCTCAAATTTGGTGCTGGTAAATTCCGGAGCAAATATTCCGATTAGTGCCAGTATCAATTTTCAAGGGACTACGACAGTCCAAGGTACCTTTGAGGTTTTTTATAATGATGTATCCGTAGCTACTGGTTCTTGTGGTTTCCCTGCTTGTAATACTACACTTTCCAATATCACCGAGAGTGGTACTGTTAGATTTGTGGGAACTCCTCCGGGATCTACAGAAACAGGAGAAACTTCCTTTGAAGTTTTAGTCACACCAGAGGTTGTTGCACAAGCCCTCCCTTCCAGTTTGCAGGACGGTATCAATTATGGCTCAGACCAAACAACGGCAACGCTCGTATTGACTGCACCTGGAAAAGACTTTGTTCATATCGCAGGAAGTTTCAACAACTACACGCCAACTAATTCAGATGTTATGAAGCGCGACCCAAATACTGGAAAATATTGGTTACAAATCAATGGCTTAACTCCAGGGCAAATAGAAACATATCAATACTGG
Source organism: Subsaximicrobium wynnwilliamsii (assembly GCF_007997225.1). Classification (GTDB taxonomy): domain Bacteria; phylum Bacteroidota; class Bacteroidia; order Flavobacteriales; family Flavobacteriaceae; genus Psychroserpens; species Psychroserpens wynnwilliamsii. The sequence continues at coordinate 277,273 of NZ_VORM01000001.1, read as the reverse complement.
GCTTACGATGCGACACCAATAGCAAATTCAAAAACTTTGGTAAAAGTTGCAGATCCCTTTTCAACATTGGTGTTATCGCCTTTCGATGATCCTTTTATCCCTTCTAATACATATCCTAATATTCCCACCTATCCTGCGGGTCAAAATTTTGAGGTAACCGTTTTACAAACAGGACAAACACCTTACAACTGGCAAGTAGATGATTTTAATGCCCCAAAAGAAGAAGACTTGATTGTTTATGAAGTTTTGGTAAGGGATTTTGATGCCGATAGAAATTACCAAGACCTTATTGATCGCATCGATTATTTCAAGAATTTGAACATCAACGCCATTCAACTCATGCCAGTTATGGAATATGAGGGCAATGAAAGTTGGGGCTACAATACCTCATTTCACATGGCACTCGATAAGTTTTATGGCACTGAAGATAAATTTAAGGAATTGATAGATTTATGCCACCAAAATGGCATTGCGGTTATTCTGGATGTGGCCTTAAACCATGCCTTTGGAAGAAACCCGTTGGTTCGTCTATGGGTAAACGACCCTGAAGGCGATGGCTTTGGAAATCCAAGTAGCGAAAACCCATACTTCAATGAGACTGCCAGACACAGTTATAATGTTGGTTCAGATTTTAACCACCAGAGCCCATTGACACAAGAATACACCAAACGCGTTGTAAAGCATTGGGTAGAAGATTTTAAGATTGATGGGTTTCGTTGGGATTTGACCAAAGGATTTACCCAAAATTGTACCGGAAGCGATGAAGGATGCACCAATGGTTATCAACAAGATCGCATAGATATTTTGAGAGAATATGCCGACTATTCATGGTCGCTCGATGAAGACCATTATGTTATTTTTGAACATCTTGGATCGCAGAACGAAGAAAAGGAATGGGCAAATTACCGACTGGACGAAGGCAAGGGCATCATGATGTGGGGCAAAATGACCGATCCCTACAGTCAATTGTTAATGGGCTTCAACACCAACAATAACATTAATGCTATCGGCCATAAATCCCGTTCGCAGTTTAATGGCCCAAGGGTTATAGGATATCCAGAAAGCCACGATGAGGAACGTTTAATGTACCGCGCCGTCACCTTTGGTAATGACTCAAATGGCTCGCATAATGTTCAAGATTTGAACACTGCCTTATCACGAATGTCTGCTATTGGCGCCATGACAATTACCGTACCCGGTCCAAAAATGCTTTGGCACTTTGCAGATTTGGGTATGGACAACTCCATCTTTACCTGTAATGATGGAAGTATAAACGATGATGGGTGTAAACTCGACACGAAACCACAACCTCAATGGACAGAAAATTGGTTGGCAGACGCCAACCGAAACAAGATTTACAACGACTGGGCAAGACTCAATGCGCTTAAGATCAACGAGCCTGTTTTTGAAGGCGATTACGCCATGACCACCGGCACTTTGACGCCAAGAATCGATGTGTTTGACACCTCACTCCCAACAACGGCATTGAGAAACGTAATTGTTTTGGCCAACTTTGATGTGGTATCACAAACCCTAAATACCAATTTCCCAACTAGTGGCACTTGGTATGATCTTATGGACGAAACTGGAGACACCACCCATAGCGCAGCAACAATTACCATTCCCGCAGGTCAATTCAGGATTTTTGGCAATCAAGCCTCCACTTTGAGTAGCGCTTCCATTGCTGCAGAAAATAATTTCAGTATCTATCCAAACCCAGCCAACAGCTCGTTTCAAACGAATAAGGCCATCAACAATTTGGATATTTATGACCTCACAGGGAAACTGATCAAATCATTCAAAGGCGATTTTTCTGCTTCAGAGCGTTTTGATATTTCAGATTTGACCCAAAGCATTTATCTGGTTAAAATTGAAACCAATACCGGTGCCACTTTGACTTCAAAATTGATTAAACTGTAATTCTATTTCTTTCAATCAATATCCTCGGGGCAAGCCCAGGACGTTTGAAATGAAAGATATACCTCGTATTACGAGACAAGCCTCGGGGAATAAAACCCTCTGCAGGGATTTAATTTAGCCCAAAAGGCCTTCCGCAGTATTCGGGAGGTCTTTTTTTATGCGCTCAAACAATGGCTAAATCCAAGTGTGCTAAGCCTAAATAATTTAGATTGGCTTCCGTAGCGCTTAAAATGATTATGATAGCCTTCCTTTTAGAGCCATTTTCTATCTTTGATATCCAAAAGTCTATTCCTCTACGGGATATTGCTTCGGAATAAATTCAAGTCACATGAACTTCAAAATTACTTTCATCATTGTTTTTGCCATCGTGTTTTTTTGCTGCAAGGAACAGCCGAAACCTGCCGTTGCAGCACAAGCCTCGAAAACTGCCGCAGCCAGAGTGCCGCATAAAATCCTAAAAGAACAGCCAAAAAACGTCTCAACCCCTCAAGGCATGGTTTGGGTTGCGGGCAAAACCTTTACCCAAGGTGCCAAAGCCAATGATGCTTTTGCAATGTCCCGTGAAAAACCGGCGCATCAAGTTACCGTAGATGGCTTTTTTATAGACATTACAGAGGTGACTAATGCCAACTATAAAGCCTTTGTTGATGCCACCAGTTATATCACGATTGCCGAACGTTCCATCGATTGGGAGGACATGAAAAAAAACCTCCCACAGGGCACGCCTAAACCAGCCGATTCCCTGTTGCAACCTGGTAGCTTGATTTTCAATAAAGCCGTCAGTGCGGTGGTCAATATGGACAATTATGCCCAATGGTGGACTTGGAAAATCGGTGCCGACTGGAAACACCCTGCCGGCCCAAATAGTCACATCAAGGGCAAGGACAACTTCCCTGTGGTACACATTGCCTACGAAGATGCCTTAGCCTATTGCGAATGGGCGAACCGGCGCCTACCAACCGAGGCCGAATGGGAAGCTGCCGCCCAAGGCACTGCGCGTGATGCCATTTTCACTTGGGGAGATGATGCCCAAAAACTCAACGAAAACGCAAACACTTGGCAAGGCAGTTTTCCTGTGAAAAATGAAAGCCTCGACGGGTTTGAATTCATAGCCCCGGCCAAATCCTATCCGCCCAACAGCATCGGGATCTATGACATGATGGGCAATGTTTGGGAGTTGACCTCAGATCTTTTCAATGTCAATTACTATCAAAGTCTTGACACCAACACAACATTGATCAACCCCAAAGGCGCCAAGGCGGGCTTTAACCCAGATAATCCCTACCAACCTGAACACATCATTAAAGGTGGTTCGTTTTTATGCCATGCCTCGTACTGCGCCAGTTTTAGGATTTCAGCACGAATGGGCACTGCTTTTGATTCGGGATCAGATCACACAGGATTTAGAACGGTGGCTACTGTCGCAATGCTGAGGGATTAACACACGCTAATGTGGCACTGTTTTGTTTTTCAGCATCAAAACGGACCCCAAAATCAGTTTTGAAACATGCATTATAATTACTAAAATCAAAAAATAACTATGCCAGAACTACCAGAAGTACAGGGTTATAAGGTTTATATTGACAGTACCTCGCTACATAAAAAAATCATGGGCTTTGAATGTCGTGATGCCAGATTACTTAAAAAACCCAAGGCCGATTTTGAGCAGCACCTTCTCAAACAAGAGCTTACTGAAACCCTGCGCATTGGCAAATACCTGTTTCTAAAAACCACTGGCGACAAAATACTCGTGATCCATTTCGGGATGACCGGTCGTCCCAATTACTATAAAGATGAAGAAGACCGACCAAAATTCGGACATATTGTACTGACTTTTGAAAACGGTTTTCACTTTGCTTTTGAAAATAAGCGAAAATTTGGCTGGTGGAATCTGATAGATTCCATCGAAGACTACAAATCTGAACACAAGCTAAGCGATGATGCGAGAGATTTAAGTCTGGAAGATTTCAAGGCTTCCCTGAGTAGCAGGAAGACCCATATCAAAAAAGTAATCATGGATCAAAGTGTTGCTGCCGGTGTGGGCAATTGGATGGCTGATGACATTCTCTACCAAGCCAAAATCCACCCTAAGAAAAAAGTACAGGACATGACCGTAAAAGCAATTGAACAGGTGTTTGATGCGATGAAAAATGTCATAGAAGTAGCGATAGCACATGATGCGCACTACAGTGATTTTCCGAAGCATTTTTTAATACACTTTAGAAAAGAAGGCGCTACCTGCTTCCATACGGGTGGTAAAATAGAAAAGATAAAATTGGGAGGCCGTTCCACCTATTTTTCTCCAGAGTTGCAGCAACTTTAGATCCTCAATTTTTGAGAAACTTCAACGGCCTCACTGCATGCGCCAAAAGAAAATTTGCAGCTGTTTTATGCCAAATCATTAGCAATAATCAACCCACACAGAATTGCAAAGCTCGATTCTTGTCTTAGGATTTAGACGCAATTTTAGCGGGTTATATTTATTTTATCGGCAGTGATCGCTTCCGGTTTTTTGGTGGCATCGTGTAGCACCCAATACCCCAAAACGCCATTCAATAATGAGGCCAAAAGAATGCCTATTTTCGCTTCTTCACGCACCACTTCATCCATAAAAGAAAGGTTGACTATGAATAATGACATGGTAAAACCAATACCGCAGAGCAACGAAATTCCCATGAGTAGTTTCCATATTTCGGGCGTTTGCGGCATGTTTTTATAGAAGAACTTCAAAAGGATCCAAATGGCCAATAAAACGCCGAAGGGTTTCCCTACGGAAAGCCCCAAAATAGTTCCCCAGGTTATTGGCAAGTGAAAGGCCTCATTTAAAATTTCAGAATTGAATACGATGCCCGCATTCACAAATGCGAATACCGGCATGATAAAGAAATACACCGGAGCGTGCAGTTTTCGCTCCAATCTCTTGAGTGGCGATTCCATCTCACGCTGGGTGTTTTCAAGATAGCGGTGCACTTCTGGAGTTGTCATGGCGAGCGTGCTATCCTTGGCTCTTTTAAAAAGCTTGAATCCCTTACGGGCAAACGCCTTAATCCTGCCTAACCTCCATTCGCGACGTAAAGGTACGGTCATCGCTAAAATTACCCCCGCGATTGTTGCATGGATCCCCGAAGCCAATACCGCCCACCATAATATAAAGCCAACCGCGAGATATGGCGTCAACCTATTGACGTTTTTATAGTTTAAAAAAAGCAGCACTAAAGTACAAATACCTGCTATCCCTAGCGCTTGCCAACGAATGTCATCGGTATAGAAAAAAGCAATGACCAATACAGCAATCAAATCGTCAACAACGGCAATTGTGGTAATAAACACCTTTGCCCATGAAGGCATTCTAGAACCGAGCATGGCAATGATGCCAATAACGAAGGCTATGTCGGTTGCCATTGGGATTGCCCAACCCTTAATGTAGTCGGTGCCCTGATTGAAGGCAATAAATATAAGTGCAGGAAACAAGGCGCCGCTTATGGCTGCAACCACAGGAAATATGGCCGATTTAAAAGTGCGTAAGCCTCCAAATTTCAGTTCGCTTTTGATTTCCAGTCCTACCAGTAAAAAAAAGAGCGCCATCAAAAAGTCATTTACCCAATGGTGCAAGGATTTTGAAAGATAGATCTCATCAAAGCCCATGGAAAACTTGATGTGCATCAACTCGGTGTAAAAATGCTTTAAAGGCGTATTTGCCACTATCAAGGCAGCTATTGTAGCCACAATTAACAGTATGCCCGGGGCGGAATCTTTTTTGAAAAAATTATTAAAACTTTGTGTGAGGTTTGCCATTGTTAGACAGTCGCTAATTAATTAGGATTCAATAAAAAATATTTACTATCAATATTAAGTTCATTGTTATGAAAAAGGATCATAAATAGAATGGTTGGAAAAAAAGGAAAAAAAAGGACTTTTCAAAATTTCTAAAAGCCAAAATCAATTTAAAGTCGTTTTTGCATGTGCTTTAATTGAGACCATTCCGTATTTTTTCAGATGCTTTTTTTTCAGCTGCAAAAATTATGAGAACCGAGAAAACGTCTTAAACGCTCCAACGCGACTATCTCAAACAACCACAACTTGGCAACAAATTTAGTGAATGAATGGATGGAAAGCCCAATAGTGTGTGTTTTATTGTTTTCTTATTCGAATAAATCTGTCGCTACCAGTAATTTGAGCTTCAGAAAGTTTACCGAAAACGGCACACTTTCTGTCTGAATCCAGCTATTTTTATTTCGGATAATTTTGTCCTAAATAAAAATAGGCGTAACTTTGCCGCAAGCTTCCATAATAGTACCTAAGCGTACTTATGGACGTCTTGCCAACAGGGATGCCATTACCATTGTCGCACTTATGCCCCATGGTTGGGGAATAAGTGACTTTGTGCCTTGACTATTACAGCAATTGACTCTGGAATTGATTCTTAAAAACATTATTAAAACAACACAAAATTTAATTAAACCTTATAAGATACATCGATTATGAAAACAGCATCATTGACAAACGACATAGTATATCACAAAAAACGACCAACCATTCAAGTATTGTTTGAGACGGAGACTGGAAAAGAAATCCGAATCGCGTTCAAGAAAGACCAAGTCATGAAAGAGCACAAAACCCCGTTTCCTATCGTGGTTGAAATATTTGAAGGCAGCATCGACTTTGGTGTGAACGGCAAACTTCACTCGCTTCACAAAGGCGATCTGGTTGCGTTGGAAGGCGGCGTACCGCACGATCTTACCGCCATCAAAGACAGCATTGTACGTCTAAGTTTGAATAAAGCCGATACTGCCAAACGCGTTGAGGATGTCGCAAAAAATTCTTAATGAATTGGATTTGAAAGCCATTTCAGAATCAATTAAGCGCCAGCATCTATACTCCTAAATTCCTCTTGATAGGCAACTATGCATTGCTGTTAAATTCATCTGAAATCAATGATTGGCTGTCTTTAAATCGCGTTTATGGAAAAATCACGCATCAATCACACTTTATATTGCGGGCTGGCAGTCATGACAACCAATTTGTTTCATCAAAATGAATTTTACGCAAAGCCGTCTTGAATAAACCAAAGGGAAAACAACCGGTTCAATTGTAACTGATGATTTTTGAAGCGCGGCCATATTCAAAACAATGGGTACCGGCTTTTGCTGCAATGCTAATTGCAATATTGAATTATAGCATCAAACCTCATCTACAACAATACCGATGATGCCTTTGGCTATTTAAACTCCAATCCTCTAACAATTAGTTAAAAAGCACCTAAAAGTCAATTTTTATGCTAATTTTGTCTTAATGAAACAATTTTTTCACAAATCACTGGCAGTTTTTATGGCGAGTGTCGTTTTTATGACGACAATGTCATTTACTATGGACATGCATTATTGTGGAGATACCTTGGTTGATTTTTCTTTTACGCAACAAGTGGAAACCTGCGGGATGGAAAATACCCAGAACACTTCTAACTGTGAGAATCCTACGCTTTCAGAAAAATCCTGTTGCACCGATACCCAAGTGATTAAAAAAGGTCAAGATGATCTAAAAGTTTCTTTTGATAAGCTTTCCTTAGAGCAACAAATCTTTGTTGCATCCTTTACCTATTCTTATATCAGTCTCTTTGAAGGAACAGCGTCCGAAGAGATTCCGTTTTTCGATTACGCACCACCCTTTGTTGAACGGGATGTGCAAGTACTGCACCAAACCTTCTTAATTTGATGTATTAGACAGTCCCAGTTCCGATAGCATGGCTATCAGGATCGGGAAATAAGCCCAGCGGCAAATCCGTTTTGGGCCTATTTTGTTGTTTCTAATGTTTTGGAAAACAACCAAACACCGTTTTATAACCGTCTAATAATCAATACCTATGCTCAATAAAAGCATCAAATTTCTTATAGAAAATAAGTTGGTCGCTGTGCTGTTGCTCGCGCTATTCGTGGGTTGGGGAATTGTCAATGCACCTTTCAACTGGGACACGGGTATTTTGCCCACAGATCCTGTGTCTGTGGATGCCATACCCGATATTGGTGAGAACCAACAAATTGTGTTTACCAAATGGCAGGGACGCTCGCCACAGGATATTGAAGACCAGATTACCTATCCGCTTACCACTTCTTTATTAGGGATTCCTGGCGTGAAAACGATCCGTAGTTCCTCCATGTTTGGGTTTTCCAGCATCTATATCATTTTTGAAGAAGATATAGAATTCTATTGGTCACGTAGCCGAATCCTTGAAAAACTGAATTCATTACCCAGTGGATTATTACCCAATGACGTCAATCCAGCTTTAGGCCCAGATGCAACAGGTTTGGGACAGATTTATTGGTACACGCTGGAAGGTCGCGACAAAGATGGTAATGTAACAGGCGGTTGGGATTTACACGAACTACGCAGCATTCAGGATTATTACGTAAAATATGGCTTATCCTCAGCTAGTGGCGTTTCAGAAGTGGCCTCCATTGGTGGTTATGTGCAAGAATATCAGGTAGATGTGGATCCTGAAAAAATGCGCCAATACAACATTGACTTAAGTGCCATTGTTAAGGCAGTTAAGGAAAGCAATCAGGATATAGGCGCGCAAACCTTAGAAATCAATCAAGCGGAATATTTAGTTCGTGGATTGGGCTATGTAAAGTCGATAGAAGACATCGAAAACGCTGTGGTTACTTCAGAAAACTTCACTTCGCTGCGAATTAAAGACATCGCCAAAGTGCATTTGGGACCTCAAACCCGGCGTGGCATTTTGGACAAGGAAGGAGCGGAAGTCGTTGGCGGAGTGGTGGTCGCTAGGTATGGAGCAAACCCATTGGAAGTCATCAACAATGTAAAGGAGCAAATTGCAGAATTATCCACAGGACTTCCCACAAAAGTGTTGGAAGATGGTCGCATCTCCCAAGTTACCATCGTTCCTTTTTACGATCGCACCGAACTTATTCAAGAGACGCTGCACACGCTCAATGAAGCGCTCACGCTCGAAATTTTGATTACCATTTTGGTCATTATCGTGATGGTATTCAATCTGCGCGCCTCCATCCTCATATCTGGATTGTTGCCTGTTGCTGTATTGATGGTTTTCATTGCGATGAAACTTTTCGACGTCGATGCAAATATTGTGGCCTTATCTGGTATTGCGATTGCCATAGGCACCATGGTAGATGTGGGCGTCATCCTTGCCGAAAACATGATTCGGCATTTGGAGGATGAGAAACTGCGATTCCAAGAAAACGGCGTCGAATACACCACAAACGAAATTATCTATAATGCCACAGCCGAAGTCTCTGGCGCCATATTAACAGCGGTTTTAACTACCATTATTAGTTTCATACCCGTATTTACATTGATGGGTGCTGAAGGTAAATTATTCCGCCCGCTGGCCTTTACCAAAACAATGGCACTCACGGCAGCATTGATCATCGCACTTTTCTTAATCCCACCGTTTGCTGCATACCTGTTTAGAAAAACCAATATCAGAGAACGTTCTAAATACATTCTTAATGGAGTGCTCATCATGCTGGGTATCGCAGCGATCATTTATGGCTATTGGCTAGGTTTGACATTGATTGGCTTTGGGGTGGTTGCACTTTTGAGCGTGCGGAAAATCGTCACAGCAAAAAGAGCCAACCTCATCCATATCATTATTTCCTGCATTGCGATTGTGTTTTTACTCGCAGAATACTGGCGACCGCTAGGTTTTGACCGAAGCATTATCATGAATTTGATTTTTGTATCGATTATATGTTTTGGGCTTCTGGGTATATTTTCAGTTTTCCGAAGGTACTATGACGATATCCTGCGCTGGGCACTTCACAATAGACTGCTGTTTTTAATCATTCCCACAACGGTCTTGATTTTAGGCATTCTCATCATGCGCAATACCGGCAAAGAATTTATGCCGGCGCTTAATGAAGGTTCGTTTTTATTAATGCCTACCTCCTTACCCCACGCAGGTGTGGAAGAAAACAAACGCGTGTTGCAGCAGCTCGATATGGCTGTTGCCAGTATTCCAGAAATTGAGACTGTGGTAGGAAAAGCTGGGCGAACAGAATCTGCGCTCGATCCTGCGCCGCTCTCGATGTATGAGAATATGATTCAGTATAAATCTGAATATATGCGCAATGAAAATGGTGGCCGTCAACGTTACCGCGTAAACGATGATGGTTTATTTATTCTGAAAAACAACAAATTCATCATCAATCCGAATAATGAAATCGATGACGATGCAAACTATGAAGCATCCCAACTCAAAACAAGCGCATCTCACGACGATTTGATTGCAGACGATGATGGCGAATATTACCGAAACTGGCGACCTGATATCAACAGTCCTGATGACATCTGGAATGAAATCGTAAAAGTGACCAAATTCCCAGGAGTGACTTCTGCGCCTAAATTACAACCCATTGAGACCAGACTTGTGATGCTGCAAACAGGAATGCGAGCACCTATGGGGATCAAAGTCAAAGGCCCCGATTTGAAAACCATAGAAGCTTTCGGCTTAGAGCTAGAAGACATTCTCAAACAAGCAGAAGGTGTTAAAAAACAAGCTGTTTTTGCAGACCGGATTGTTGGGAAACCTTATTTGCTTATTGATATCAAGCGAGACCAATTAGCACGTTATGGCATTTCTGTTATGGATGTTCAGGAAATATTGCAAGTCGCGGTTGGCGGTATGCCACTTACCCAAACGGTGGAAGGTCGGGAGCGCTATGGGATAAGAGTGCGCTATCCTCGTGAGCTACGCGAAAATCCGGAAGATTTAAAAAGCATTTACGTCCCTGTTGAAAAGGGAAGTCCGGTGCCTTTGGGCGAATTGGTGGACATACGCTACGAGCAAGGGCCACAGGTTATCAAAAGTGAAGACACCTTCTTGATTGGCTATGTATTATTTGACAAACTCGATGGCTTTGCCGAAGTTGATGTGGTAGAAAATGCGCAGGCGCTCATTCAGCAAAACATCGATAATGGCGATTTGATAGTGCCACAAGGGATCAGCTACCGATTTACGGGAACTTATGAAAATCAACTTCGCGCAGAAAAAACATTATCTGTGGTCGTGCCTTTAGCCTTAATTATCATCTTTTTGATTCTGTATTTCCAATTCCGTTCGGTTTCCACATCGCTTATGGTTTTTTCAGGAATAGCAGTGGCGTTCGCCGGCGGATTCATAATGATCTGGTTATATGGTCAGGATTGGTTCTTTAATTTTAGCTTTTTTGGAGAGAATATGCGAGATCTTTTCAATGTGAAAACCATCAATTTGAGTGTGGCGGTTTGGGTAGGTTTTATTGCGCTTTTCGGCATCGCTACAGATGATGGCGTGGTCATGGCCACCTATCTCACTCAGTCTTTTGACCGTGAAAATCCAACGGATAAAAAGGGAATACGGCACGCAACCTTGGAGGCTGCTGGCAAGCGAATTCGTCCTTGTTTAATGACTACCGTAACCACCATACTTGCGTTACTTCCCATACTTACCTCCACAGGAAAAGGAAGTGACATCATGATCCCGATGGCAATCCCAATTTTTGGTGGGATGATTATCGATATTACTTCGTATTTCTTGGTACCGGTACTGTTTAGTTGGAGGGAAGAGATGAAGTTGAAGAAGAAAAGGAGGATAGAGGCTAGAAGTTAGACGCTGGAGGCTAGATACTAGAATTTAGAGATTAGATAATTAAAATTTTGGAAATGATAAAATCATACAAAGATTTGAAAGTACATCAAGCGGCGTTTTCGCTCGCTATGGAACTATGCTGGCTAACGCGAAAGTTTCCTAAAGAAGAAATCCATTCGCTTAGGTCTCAAGTTGTAAGATGCTCGCGTACGGTTTCTGCAAATATTAGTGAAGGTTGGGCAAAAAGGGAGTATGAGGCAGTCTTTAAACAACAGCTAATAAATGCCTTAGGGTCAAATGCAGAAACAGAAAACTGGTTGAATTATGCCATCGAATGTAAATACATTGAACAATCCGTTTTTGAAAGAGTGCTCAAACAAAATGATGAAATAGGCAAAATGCTAACCAAACTTCATAAAAACTGGACTACTTATGAAAAATAGAAAGATTTCCACAACTTCAGTAATCGTACAGTTATTTAAGAGATTAGGTAGCTACCAAGCTAAGAGTTTGATACTTCCATTTTTTGGCATGCAGCATCAGGTTTCTAGCGTCCAGGTTTCAGCCTCCAGCTTCCAGTTTCTAATAACCCTAACACTAGCTTTGGTTGCCCAAAACTTCGCATCAGCGCAATCCTTAGAAAGTTACATCGAAGAAGCCACAGCCTCTAATCCAGAAATCCAAGCCTTTGAACTGCGCTACAATATTGCGGAAGAGAAAGTCAACGAGGCCAATTGGATTCCCAATACAGAAGTGAGCGCAGGCTACTTTTTAAGCGAAACAGAAACTCGCGTGGGTGCACAGCGGGCAAGAATAGGGTTCAAGCAAATGTTGCCTTGGTTTGGCACCATTAGCGCGCGTGAAAATTATGCGTCCTCAATGGCCGAAGCGGAGTTTGTTGAAATCACGATTGCTAAAAGAAAATTGGGGTTGTCGGTGGCTGAAACCTATTACAAGCTCTATGAGATTCGCGCAAAACAGATTGTGCTTGTTGAGAATATTCAGCTTTTGGAAACCTACGAACGTTTGGCACTAACATCGGTTGAAGTAGGCAAAGCTTCAGCAGTCGATGTATTGCGATTACAGATCAGACAAAACGAGTTGGTTCAGGATAAGAAAGTACTGGAACAACAGGCTTTTGGAATCCAGGCGGCGTTCAATAGCCTCCTCAATCGCGACCATGATGTCCCAATTGAAACCGTTACTGAGTTAGCATTGCCTGAGGAAGAAACTGCTTTTAGTTATGATGGTCTATCACTCAATCCCGAGCTGCTCAAATACGACAAGCTCTATGAATCTGTCGCACAATCTGAACTGCTTAACCAGCGCGAAAGCGCCCCAATGATCGGGTTCGGACTGGATTATTTACCTGTAAGTAAAAGAACAGATATGGATCTTTTTGAAAACGGTAAGGATATCGTGATGCCTATGGTTTCGGTTACCATTCCCATTTTCAACAACAGGTATAAGTCCATTTCAAAGCAGAATGAGCTGCGGCAACAAGAAATAGAGACCCAGAAAGACCAGCGGTTAAATGTATTGGAATCTGCTTTGGCCAAAGCGATATCGCAACGCAACCAGGCACGTATAAAATTCGAAATACAAACCAAAAACCTAAAACAAGCCCAAGATGCCGAAGAAATCCTGATTAAGAATTATGAAACGGGAACGATAGACTTTAATGACGTGCTGGATATTCAGGAATTGCAAGTAAAATTCCAGATGAATTTGATAGAAGCGGCACAGATGTATTATGTGCAATCGGCGCTTATCAATTATTTAACGAAGCAGACCTAACAGGGTTTCAAAACAGGCCTTACAGGTTATTGAAACCTGTTAGGTCTAAAATAGAATACTAATGAAGCAAAATTTCTACATAAAAAATATGGTGTGCGATCGTTGCATCAAGGTGCTCAAAAATGAAATCGAAGCTCAGGATATCGCATTGGAAGAGATTGAACTTGGACGTGTTCAATTAGATATTCAAGATGATAGTGAGTTAGAAAAACTTAAAAATATTATTGAGAGCAATGGTTTTGAACTCATCGATGCTGCTGAAGATAAATTGACTGAGCAGGTAAAGATTCAACTCATTAAAATAGTGGATGATCTTCCACTTGAATTACACGAAAAACTGTCGACGCATCTTGCAAAAACAATGCATCAAGACTACTCAAAAGTGAGTAAAGTATTCTCTTCTACGGAAGGCATTACCATTGAAAAATACTTTATAAAGCTAAAAATTGAGAAAGTAAAAGAACTGATTCAGGCACAGGAAAAAAACTTCACAGAGATAAGTCAGCTTCTGGATTATAGTCATCTCAATCATTTGAGTAGGCAATTTAAAGCCGAAACAGGCTTAAGTCTTTCAGAATACAAAGCAGAACAAAAAAACACTAGAAACCCATTGGACCAAATTGTATAGATATGAACCATAATTGTGACACAACGCACTGAATAACAAAAGTATATTTGTTATCCCTTGTGTTAAAATTCAAAACTATGAAAATGAGACTGTTAGTTGTGCTATTGCTGTGTATTTCCTTTGGGGCAAGTGCGCAACTGACTGCGAATAAAACTGAAGAAAATGTAGATAACTGGCCAGAACGTGTTTATGACCTAACAATAGATTACAAAACGGTAAACTTTACTGGCAAGGATATAAAAGCAATGACTGTGAATGGAGGTATACCTGGTCCTAATCTGGAATTCAATGAAGGGGAGTTTGCGATTATCAATGTAACCAATGCGATGGATGAAGAAACATCAGTTCACTGGCACGGGCTTATTCTGCCTAATTTCTACGACGGTGTGCCTTACCTAACCACACCCCCCATTAAACCAGGCGAAACTCTACAATACAAGTTTGCTTTGAAACAGTCTGGAACCTATTGGTACCATTCGCATACGGGATTACAAGAACAGCGTGGTGTGTATGGTAGCATTCAAATAAACCCAAAAGAAACCAATTTAGAATACGATAAAGACTTGGTTTTAGTGCTTTCAGACTGGATGGATGAAAATCCGAAATCACAGCTCAAAAATTTAAAAAGGGGTAACGAATGGTATCTTATTAAGAAAGGGCAGATACAAAGTTGGGACAAAATAATAAAGAAAGATGCCGTGGGTGCCAAATTAAAAATGATGTGGCAACGTATGCCAGATATGGCTATTCTTGACAATTATTACGACCGGTTTTTTATTAATGGCCAACCTACTCAAGACTATAATGATTTTGAACCAGGGGAAAAGGTACGAGTCCGTTTTGTAAACGCTTCGGCAGCAACCTATTTCTGGTTGACCTTTGGCGGTAACGACCCAATGCTAGTGGCTTCAGATGGATTGAAGGTTGTGCCCATCCAAAAGAATAAAACGCTTATAGGGGTTGCCGAAACCTACGATTTTATCGTTACCATTCCCGAAAATGCTAAGCTAGAAATACGAGCGACTTCTCAGGACGGTTCAGGACAGGCATCGGCTTATTTGGGAGATGGCGACCTACTTAAAGCGCCTGTAGTTCCAGAGCCAGATTTAATTGAGAGCATAAAACACATGATGGCTATGGACATGAAAATGGGTGCACCTGCAGCAAAATTCAATCCTTCTAAAAATGATTCCATTAAGTATATGAAAAAATATGCAATGAAGATGGATGGGATGGCCATGAATGATGATATGAAAGCGGGTGATGTGTCAAAAAAGACTGATTCCATGAGCATGAATCAGGATAAAATGGACATGAAAATGAACGATAAGTCTATGAAAAATGGGGATATGAAAGACATGAAGATGGGCTACATCATACCAAAAGATAAAGTGATAGGCGACAATATGAAAACCGGTGCTAATCCCGAATTCAATTACAATTATCTGCGCTCGCCAGAACCTACAGCGTTTGAAAGTGACAAACCTGTTAAGGAAATACTATTCAACTTAACGGGTAATATGAATCGATACGTGTGGAGTATCAACGGTGTGCCACTTTCAGAAACTGATAAAATTAAAATTGAACAAGGAGAAGTGGTTCGTATCACCCTAAACAATTTAACAATGATGCATCACCCCATGCACCTACATGGGCATTTCTTTAGAGTATTGAACGAAAATGGCGAGTACTCTCCATTGAAGCATACTGTAAACGTAGCGCCAATGCAAAAGGTTGTAATCGAGTTTGATGCGAGTGAACAAGGCGATTGGTTTTTTCATTGTCACATATTATATCACATAAACAGTGGTATGGCTAGGGTTTTTAGTTACGACACGCCACGGGACGAGCGTTTGAAAGCATTTCCACTCAAAAACCTAACCAATGAAGCCGATCATATCTATACTTGGGGAGAGGTGACCGCAGCAAGCCATATGACAGAGTTCTTCTACACGGCGACGAACATACGTAACCAATTCATTTTACGAGGCGAATACGGATGGAATGAAAATTTGGAAGCAGAATTCACTTATGAACGTTGGCTAAACAGTTACTTCCGCGTATTTGGCGGTGTAAATGTTGAGAATGAGATGGAAGATAGTATGGATGAGATTGGAGCCACAGGAGTTGTAGGTGTGCGCTATTTGCTCCCACTTCTCATTGATTCAGATTTGCGCATAGACAACAAATTGAGACCTATAATTTCACTGTCAACCGCCACAATGATTTTTAGAAGGGTGGCCATTTTTGGGGAGTATGAATACCAGATGGATTTTGGCTGGGTAAATGATTTTGAAGCAGGCACCGATTTTAAAGAAGAAACCGTTTGGAAGCTTGGCTTAGAGTATGTATTGAGCCGAGACTTTTCATTGATGGGCAGCTATGATAACCGCTTTGGTGCGGGTGGCGGTCTATCATTAAGATTTTAAGTATGGATAATACCTATAAAAAAGACAGTTTATCACTCATTGGAGCCATCGCTTTAGGTACTGGTGTCATGATTGGTGCAGGTATTTTTGCCTTATTGGGTCAGGTGGCTGAACTGTCTGGTAATTTATTTCCCTTTGCCTTCATTGCTGGAGCGATAATTTCAGGATTTAGTGCTTATGGCTACATCAAATTGTCAAATGCATTTCCATCCTCGGGTGGTATCGCAATGTATTTGGTTAAAGCCTATGGCAAAGGTACTATTGCGGCATCGGGTGCACTTTTAATGGCATTCTCAATGATTATCAAT
This sequence comes from Subsaximicrobium wynnwilliamsii, assembly GCF_007997225.1. Classification (GTDB taxonomy): domain Bacteria; phylum Bacteroidota; class Bacteroidia; order Flavobacteriales; family Flavobacteriaceae; genus Psychroserpens; species Psychroserpens wynnwilliamsii. Next base: position 260,584 of record NZ_VORM01000001.1, on the reverse strand, counting down.
GAGAGTCTGGTTGCCCGTACTTTTGGTTCTTATACGCTGCAGCTTTTTAATGTAGGCGACAACAGTGTTTGGGTGCCCGTATTAGGAGTACTCCTTATTGTTGGTGCCTTTCTGATTAATATTTCAGGAAATAATATTATTGGAAAGTCGTCATTGATTATGGCTATCATTAAGGTTGGAGGCATTGCCATTTTTGCCATAGGGGCACTTTGGGCGGTTGGATTCTCTTTTCAAGATGCAATTTCATTGAATAATTCGACAGATTATCCTATTACAGATTACTTAGGCGCATTGGCTTTATCCATTTTGGCTTATAAAGGATTTACGACGATCACAAACAGCGGCGGAGAAATTGTAAACCCAAAAAAAAATGTGGGCCGAGCTATCATCATTTCACTTTTAGTATGTACTGTAATATATCTATTGGTGGCATTTGCAGTGTCATCAAATTTAACGATTTCAGAAATTGTAGCAGCAAAGGATTACTCATTGGCTGAAGCTTCCAAGCCCGCTTTTGGAAAATATGGATTATGGTTCACTGTTGGTATAGCCATAGTGGCGACCATCTCGGGAATTATAGCCAGCATCTTTGCCGTATCAAGAATGACCGCCATGTTGACGGATATGAAACTTATTCCTCACAAACATTTTGGTATGCCTGGGAATGTTCAAAAACACATGCTGGTGTACGTAGCTGTTATTGCCATTGCACTTACCATATTTTTTGATTTAAGCCGCATCGCTTCGCTAGGTGCCATATTTTATTTGGTTATGGACATTGGGATCCAATGGGGCATTTTGCGTAACTTAAGAAAAGAGGTTAAGGCCAATTCAGCTATAATCATAACTGCGATACTTTTAGACGTCATCGTTTTAAGTGCCTTTTTATGGATTAAAGCAAGCTCCGACATCACAGTCATCATTGTGGCATTAGTGGCTATGACGCTGATCATTTCTGGGGAAAGATGGTTTTTAAAAACCAATGAACAGAAACAGGATTCAGAATAAAAAATACATATAAATAATCTAAAAATGAAAAAAATGAAAAACGCAAGAACAACAACCGTAAAAATTTTGATGGCAATTGGATTAGTGGGAACAATGATCAGTTGCAAATCAACCTTCAACGCCAACGAGACATTGCAGGTTGACGAAAATAGAAATGCCATTTATCAAGAAATCATTTCAAACCCTGTCCAGTTGACCAATTTCATCAGTGAGGCACAAAAAAGTGAAGCTGCCAAAAAGTTAATGATGCAGGCCCATATGGCACAGATGGAATCTGGAAACATGAAAATGATGATGGAGAAAAACCCTGAAATGAAAGAAAAAATGCAGTCGCATATGCAGATGATGATGGAAGAAAATCCGGAAATGATGCAAAAGATGTATTCTAAAATGCTCAACAAAATGATGGAAAATGAAAAAGATCGTAAAATGCTGATGGATGAAATCCATTCTAATAAAATGATGAAAAAGGATATGAAAGCAATGATGATGCAATTGATGAATGAGAACCCTGAAATGAAGGAAGAAATGAAGGAAAAAAACCCCGAAATGATGAAGAAAATGAAAAATGAAGGACAGTAAATACCGAGTCTAAAGATTGGGTTAATTACGTATGAAAACAATTAGTTAACTTTAAAACGATATAACTATGATGATGTGGTGGTGGATACTGATACCGGTTCTGCTCGTATTGGGCGCAGTTCTATACATTAGAAGAAATAAAGAAAACATCAGATATAGAGAAAATCCTATGGCTATTTTGGACAAACGATTTGCCAAGGGCGAGATAAACAAAGAAGAATTTGAAGAACAAAAACGAACGTTGAACACTAAAAATTAAAAACCATGAAGTATTATTTTAACAAAACGATCAAAGGCACTTTTGAAGAGGTTATCGATAAAGTCACAATAGGATTGAAAGAAGGAGGTTTTGGCATACTCACAGAAATCGACATCAAAGCGACCATGAAAAAGAAACTTGATGTGGATTTCAAGAAGTACAAAATCCTTGGCGCCTGTAATCCACCTTATGCCTACAAAGCCCTACAGGCAGAAGATAAAATTGGAACCATGCTTCCCTGTAATGTCATTGTGCAGGAAATTGAAGACGGCGTTATTGAGGTCGCGGCCGTCAACCCAATGGCATCCATGCAGGCAGTAGAGAATGAAAAATTGAACGACATTGCCAATGAAATAACTGCAATGCTGGAAAAAGTAATTGAAAGATTGTAATGTTCATCCTAAAAATCAATAATTATAAACAGAAACTTAAATTTAAAAAAAATGAATACATTAAAATCAACATTAGGTGTAGTTGCGATAGCATTTATAACCTTAACAGCAGTATCGTGTAAAGATGCAAACAAAAATGAAGCTCCTACTCCTATGGTTAATCAGATGCATCAAGAATCAATGACAGATGATGCCGAAATGGCGAAGCCAACGTTTACAGATGAAAATACTCAAGCGATGTTTCAGCATTACATCCATATCAAAACAGCCTTGGTAAATTCAGACGCAGCAGAGGCACAATCTGGTGCTCAAAAACTGATGGAATTCACAGAGGATACTGCGTTGAAAAGTACACTTACCCAGATTGCAGATTCAGAGGATCTAGAAGCACAACGTACAGCATTCTCTGATCTTACTGAGAAAATGACACTTGTGGTTAACGCATCATTGACCGATGGCGCCGTTTACCAGCAGTTTTGTCCTATGGCTTTCAATAACAAAGGCGGCTACTGGTTGTCCACAGAGAGCGAAATCAAAAACCCGTATTATGGAGACCGTATGCTCAAATGTGGTAAGGTTACGGAAACTTTGGTAGGTAAATAATGATAGAGTAAAAGAGATGAGTGGCGAGTGAAATACTAAAATCAGGTAGCTTGAGCTTTTTATCCTTAATACTTTGTACTTGATTCTTTATCCTTAAAAGAATGGACGACTTTCTAAAACAATGGGGCGAAGCTGCCTAAACCACCACCGGGTTTTTCTGGATGGCGTTATGGGCGTTTGTATTAGGCTACATCATTAGTAGCATGATACAGATTTTTGTGACCGAAAAAAGGATGCAAAAAGCGATGGGAGAAAACGAAGGCAAAAGTATGCTCTTGGGAACTTTTTCGGCTTTATAAGTAGCTCCTGTAGTTTTTGGCAGGTGGATTGTTCGTTAAATTTGTTATGCAATAATCATGAAACACAAACTCCTATTTTCAGTGCTGATTGGGTTGCTTTTTACATCTTGTGAAAATCAAGAAACAGATGGCACGGCGCACTATACTGGAGCGTTGAAGACATTGATGTCTGGAGATTTACGTGCGACTGCTTCGTTGGATTCGCTTTCGCGAATGCGCAATAGTTATGCACTCGGCGCCATCGAAAATCTCAAAGGAGAGGTTCAGATTTTCAATGCTGAGCCTTTCAATTCCCAAGTGGTCAATAGTCAAGTCGTGATAGATAATTCTTTCAAGGCTAAAGCTTCATTACTTGTATGGGCGCAAGTTGATGCTTGGGTCGAGCTAAGCATTCCTTCAGAAGTAAAGGATATAAGCCAGCTCGAGCAATTTATCATGAAACATGCAAAAGCGCAAGGATTGGATGTTGAAAAGCCATTTCCCTTTCTATTGGAAGGAAAAGCCATGAGTTTAAACTGGCACGTGATTGATTGGATTGATGGCGATACGATTCACACCCATGAAAAGCACAAGACTTCTGGAAGCAATGGCGTTTTAAAAAATCAGAAAGTGGAGGTTCTAGGTTTTTATTCAGAAAAACATAAAGGTGTCTTCACGCACCACTCCACATTAATGCACATGCATTTCAAAACTGATAATGGAGATCTAGCCGGTCACGTAGATGATCTCGAACTGGCGCATTCAATGATTTTAAAATTACCTAAAAAATGAAACACAGCTATCACATACAAGGCATGACCTGCAACGGTTGCCGAAGCCACGTTGAAAAAACACTTTCTGAAGTAGATGGCGTGACCAATGCATCCGTTAATTTAGAAAAATCTGAAGCTACCATTGAAATGGAAGCACACATTCCTATCGAAACCTTTCAAAAAGCACTGCAAGAAGATGGTGGCAGCTATTCGATTCATAGGCCAAAAGAAGAAGAAGAAGAAGAAGAAGAAAACGGTATGATGAAGCACACTTATCACATCCACGGAATGACCTGCAACGGTTGCCGAAGCCACGTTGAAAAAACACTCTCTGAAGTAGAAGGCGTGACCAATGCATCCGTTAATTTGGAAAAATCTGAAGCTACCATTGAAATGGAAGCACACATTCCTATCGAAACCTTTCAAAAAGCGCTGCAAGAAGATGGTGGCAGCTATTCGATTCATAAGCCAAAAGAAGAAGAAGAAGAAGAAGAAGAAGAAGAAAACGGTCTGATGAAACACACATATCACATACAAGGCATGACCTGCAACGGTTGTAGAAGCCACGTTGAAAAAACACTTTCTGAAGTAGATGGCGTGACCAATGCATCCGTTAATTTGGAAAAATCGGAAGCTATAATCGAAATGGAATCACACCTTCCTATCGAAACATTTCAAAAAGCACTGCAAGAGGACGGAGGTAGCTATTCAATACACGAACCTGGAGCACATAATCCTCCTTCAGAAAAAAAAGCGGCTAAATCAAAAGGCAAAGGAACCGGAACCTTTTACTGTCCAATGCACTGCGAAGGCGACAAAACTTACGACAAACCAGGCGATTGTCCTGTCTGCGGAATGGATTTGGTAGAAGAGCAAAACCTATCGGCAACGACTTCAGAACAATGGACCTGCCCCATGCATCCTGAAATCGTAGAAGATGAACCCGGAGCCTGCCCAATTTGCGGGATGGATCTGGTTCCGATGCAACCCGATAGTTCTTCCGAAGAAAAAACCTATAAAAATCTACTTAAGAAATTCTGGGTTGCAGTTGCTTTCACCTTGCCCATTTTCTTGATCGCAATGAGCGAAATGATTCCAAACAATCCATTGTACGATATGATGGAACAGAAATGGTGGAACTGGATTCAGTTCGGTCTCTCCATTCCTGTGGTATTCTATGCCACCTGGATGTTTTTTGAACGCGCCTATCGCAGTATCAAAACTTGGAACCTCAACATGTTCACGCTCATTGGGATTGGTGCAGGTGTGGCTTGGCTATTCAGTGTTTTCGGGATGTTGTTCCCCGATTTTTTTCCAGAACAATTTAAAACGGATTCTGGCGCAGTACATGTATACTTTGAAGCCGCAACCGTAATTCTCACTTTGGTATTGATGGGACAAGTACTGGAAGCGCGTGCCCATAGCAAAACCAATTCCGCAGTAAAAGAATTACTAAAACTCGCACCAAATAAAGCCATTAAAGTAGTAGATGGCACCGAAGAAGAAGTCTCCATAGATCAGATTCAAAAAGGAGACATTTTACGCGTAAAACCAGGCGATAAAATTCCTGTGGATGGTGTGATTACGGAAGGACATACCACCGTAGATGAATCCATGATTTCTGGAGAGCCCATCCCTGTTGACAAAGCCGAATCTGATAACGTAAGCAGCGGCACCATCAACGGCAATCAATCGTTCCTGATGAAAGCCGAAAAAGTGGGCAGCGACACTTTGCTTTCTCAAATTATACACATGGTCAATGACGCCAGCCGCAGTCGCGCACCTATTCAAAAACTGGCAGATACGGTTTCAGGATATTTTGTCCCTGTGGTCGTTGGGATTTCTATCATCACCTTTGCCGTTTGGGCAATTTGGGGCCCAGAACCTGCGTATGTATTTGCCTTGGTCAATGCCATTGCGGTTTTGATAATTGCCTGCCCTTGTGCATTAGGATTGGCAACACCTATGTCAATAATGGTAGGTGTTGGTAAAGGTGCGCAAAACGGGGTATTGATCAAAAATGCCGAAGCCCTTGAGAAATTGGATAAAGTAGATACACTCATCATCGATAAAACGGGAACCATTACGGAAGGGAAACCAACGGTTGAAAAAATTGGTGTTTTCGGTGCAAATTTTTCCGAAAGCGAAATCCTGAAATTCATCGCGTCGCTCAACAGTTCCAGTGAGCATCCGCTTGCTGAAGCCACCGTAAAATACGGTAAAGCACAAAAAACCGAAATTTCAAAAACCGAAAACTTCAGTGCCGTAACCGGTAAAGGTGTAGAAGGCACGGTGGATGGCAAAAAACTCGATTTAGGAAATGCCAAAATGATGGCCTATGCAAAAGCCACTATTTCAACTGAAATGGAAACCGAAGTACAATCCTTTCAGAAACAAGGCAAAACCGTTTCCTATTTGGCAGTCGATGGCGAAGTCTCTGGCTATGTGGTTATTGGCGATAAAATTAAGAAGACGAGTGCCAAAGCGATTAAAGAACTGCAAGACAAAGGCATTGCTGTTATCATGTTAACGGGAGACAATCACGACACCGCTCAAGCAGTTGCCAGCGAGCTCAACCTTGCTGATTTTAAAGCAGGTATGTTACCCGAAGACAAACTCAAAGAAGTAACCAAATTACAGGAACAAGGCAAAGTAGTTGCCATGGCTGGCGACGGCATCAACGATGCACCCGCCCTTGCCAAAAGTGATGTTGGGATTGCCATGGGAACAGGAACCGATGTGGCCATTGAAAGCGCCATGATTACCTTAGTCAAAGGCGATTTGCACGGGATTGTAAAAGCAAAAAATTTGAGTCACGCCGTCATGAGAAACATCAAACAGAATCTATTTTTTGCACTGATTTATAATACACTTGGCGTTCCAATCGCAGCAGGCGTATTATTCCCATTTTTCGGGATCTTGTTATCGCCTATGATAGCAGCGCTGGCGATGAGTTTTAGCTCAGTTTCGGTAATTGCCAATGCTCTGAGACTAAAAACAAAAAAAATCAATTAACAACTAAAATCAACAAATATGGAAAGCAAAGCCGAGATGAATCACGATTCAAAAAAGCAAAACAACTACACCAAATTTGTGGGAATGCTGGCCGCATCCTTTGTGGCAATGTACATCACAATGTATTTAAACACCTATGCCATCGATCATGTGTATTTTAGTTTGACCCGATTTTATATGAGTTGTCTGGGGATTTCTGCCATGGCAATCATTATGTATGTGGCCATGCGCGGGATGTATCAAAATAAAAAGAAGAATATCGCCATTATTGTTGGCAGTATCGCTCTCTTTGCAAGCGCGTTGGGATTAGTACGCGCCCAAGCACCCATTATTGGGGATGTATTGTGGATGAAAGCGATGATTCCGCACCACTCCATTGCGATTTTAACCAGTGAGCGTGCCGATATTCAAGATCCAGAAGTAAAGCAATTGGCTGAAGATATCATCAAAGCTCAAAAAAAGGAAATTGAAGAGATGAAGCAAATGATCAAAAGGCTTGAGGATAATTAGAAGTTTTTGGGCGCTCGGGCGGGCTATCCGCTACAATCTTTTTGCTCGTGCCTCACAAAAAGGATTTTCACTACTATCCCTAGCGCAGTGTAGTGCTTGAATTAAAATATAGAAATTATGAATAAAAATGTAGTATCTATTGTGCTTGCATTAGTTGTTGGCGTTTTAGCTGGCTGGTTCCTATTTGGAAACAATGGCACCACTTTATTGTCATCCAAAACTGCTTCAGATCCGCAAGAACATTCTGATAAAAAGGTTGAACAACTAATTCACGAGATCAAAAAAATATAATTCATGCCTAATCCCTAGCGCAAAAAAACGTCGCTTACAAACCTAACAGGTTTTTAAAACCTGTTAGGTTTAAAAACAGTATAACTATGAAAAAGTACATCATTTACATCGCACTATTAATAGCAGGACTCGTCTTAGGCTACGTGTTTTTCGGGACTTCTTCGGAAGGTTCTGCAAACACCAAAAATGTCTCAGATACGTCGGAAACACAAATCCAAATGTGGACCTGCTCCATGCATCCACAAATCATGCAACCAGAACCTGGCGATTGCCCTATTTGTGGAATGGATCTTATTCCAGCCGAATCTAGTGCCGAAGGTCTTGCGATGAATGAAATCAAAATGACCGAAAACGCCATGGCGCTTGCCAATATTCAAACCACCGTGGTTGGTAATGCGGCTGCTTCTGATGCTGATGGCATGATCTCCCTTTCAGGAAAAATTGCAGCCAATGAAGAAAACAACAGTGTCCAAGCTAGCTATTTTGACGGACGTATTGAGCGCTTGAATGTCAATTATGAAGGGCAGCAAATAAATCGGGGTCAGCTACTGGCTACAATCTATTCGCCCAATTTAGTGGCTGCGCAACAGGAACTGCTCACAACGGCTTCCTTAAAAGAATCGCAACCTGCTTTGTATAAAGCTGTACGTAACAAGCTAAAAAACTGGAAACTATCAGACCAACAAATCGACGCCATAGAATCATCTGGTAATGTGCGCGATAACTTTCCTATTTATGCCACGGTTTCCGGAACTGTTTCTGAAGTCATGGCAAGAGAAGGCGACTATGTAAAACAAGGACAGCCCATTCTTAAAGTGAGTAACTTGAATTCGGTTTGGGCAGAATTTGACGCTTATGAAAATCAGATTTCAAATTTAAAAGACGGCCAAAAAATAAAAGTAGTTGCCAATGCCTATCCCAATAAAGAATTTGATGCGAGCGTATCATTTATTGACCCTTTATTGAATAATGCAACACGCACTGTGACTGTGAGAGCAACCCTGAAAAATACCGAGGATTTATTTAAACCAGGAATGTTCGTCACTGGCAAACTCAAAGGCGCAATGAAAACTACTGCGGAAACGCTTACCGTTCCTGCAAGTGCCGTGATGTGGACAGGAGAACGATCCTTAGTTTATATAAAAACAAATCCCAACTTACCTGTTTTTGAAATGCGCGGAGTCACCATCGGCAATCGTAATGGCGAGTTTTACACGATTACCCAAGGCCTTCAAAATGGCGATGAAATCGTGACCAACGGCACCTTCACGGTTGATGCTGCAGCACAACTGCAAGGAAAAAAATCAATGATGAACCAAGGGAAGACCGTTAAAGAGACCATGCCAATGGCAGATATGAAAATAGAATTATCAGCCAGCTTCCAAAAGAATTTTACGAAAGTTTTCAGTCCCTATCTTCAAATGAAAGATGCCTTTGTAGATAGTGATGCTGCTCAAGTTTCGATTTTTGCGAAAGCGACATCAAAGTCTCTGAAATCCATAGAAATAGACGCTTTGGGAAAGATGGAACAATCCCACATCATTAAAAGCATCGAGATGCTGGATGCCATTGCTATAAATGACAAGCTTGAAAACCAGCGCGCCCATTTTGTAATCCTGAACGAAAACATAATTCCAATAGCGGTAAACCTCAAAGACGTTAACCCAATCCTCTATGTTCAAAAATGTCCTATGGCAAACAATAACAAAGGCGCTGTTTGGCTCAGCACTGAAGAAGATATTCGAAATCCCTATTACGGGGAGCAAATGATGACTTGCGGGAGCGTGATTGATTCGGTGCAATGAAAATACCAGAAGGAATCGCCATGAACTCGATATCGAAATCGAATAAATCAAACCCTTGGAGCGGCAAACAAAATCCTCTTTAAAAGATAAGCGCTTTAGAGCACAGTTCAAGGCCTTGAGAAATTGGGATGTACTTTGAATTCTTAATCATTATTGGATCATCCTAAAATCCCGCTAGCGCGAGCGTCTCGCTCGTGCCCAAAAGATAATGTCGCCTCCAGTTTTTCTCATGATTCCATAACGCCTACATGCATTCCCTTATGATCTATATTCAGTTAGCTTTCATCTTCGGCATAAAACAATAGAAAAAAACTTTCATACCTTTTTCCGCGCTGCAATGCGATCTTCTAAAACATTAAACTGAACTTTCCGAGTAAAAATACCGAAGCAATACATCGTTGCACTTGAGCGAAGCGAATCCATGAATGCCATAATAAAAATTAGCCAGATGTGATATAAAACTTATAAAGTAGGCTGCGGTTGGATTATGAAATTTGTTTTTTCTAATCATGTTTTTTTTTTTGCCTTAAATCCTGAAAAATCAATTTCAACTCCTATTTACGGCACTTTAGAGCAAATTAATTCTCGCTCGCAGGCATCGCTATACTTAGAGAGTAGGGTAAAACCGTAATATTACGCTGGTTTTAAGGTCTTTTTTAACATTTGTTTTAACAGTTTTTGACATTGGATGGTTCTACATTTGACAATCCCTCTTAAAATAATAGTACTAGACTAAAACGAAACCATTTTTAACTTATGAAACAGCGAAACAGCGAAATAGTATCTTAAATCCCTAATACTCTGCACGGGATTAATGCTCATGACTTTTGGTTGCCAGGAGGATGATGAAATAGAGGTTGAAAACACAAGTACTAACCAACCAAATTTTGAATTGCAATATTATAGTTGGGAGCATTTTAAACAGCGACACAAATCTTTGGCAAATAAGATAAGCTCCATAAACCAAGATGCCGCTTTTCAAAGGGGAGCAAGCTCATCAACCTATGGCTTTACTATTGATGAGACCGAAGTACAGGTCATAGCGCAAGAGGGGTTTGCCACCTACACGTTTCCCGTGCATCGTGAGACCGAAGAAATGACCGTCGTTGAGAACTACGTGTTGAAACAATTTGACGATGGCACCTACCAACAGTATCTTCTTACCTATCATTATTAGGTAGACGAAAATGACCAACTGCTCTGCGACTTAGGCTACCTTGGCATTGAGGCCATTGAAGACGAAAGCCTTGTAATAGGCAGGGGCAATGGCTGCGTTCGTGAATTTACACAGGTAGGCTATCAGCCGGTTTGTAGTGTAAGTTCAACTTGCAGTGGAAGTAGTCATCATCAAATTGGAGATGAATGTCCATGTCAGGAATCAAATTTTACCTGTCAACGTGCTGGCACAACGACTTGTACTTCGAGGCCTATTTTTGGTTGGACCAGTTGCTCGTCTGGCGGAGGCCAACCAGAGCCAAATGAAAATCCAGAAACGAATACCAATAGCGGTGGAGGTACTGGCCCTCCCCATAACGATGGAAACAACAACACTGAAGATGAGACAACCTACTCTACGCCCGTTAGCACCAAGACCACTTTACGCATCGATGACTGTTTGAACGATAACGCCTCTAGCTCTGAAACAGAAGAGAGCGGTTTGACCCCGTCCTATAATGTTGCGTCTTATAATTTTACAGCACAACAGTATTGGGATATCTATTCTTATCTTGTTGTTGAGGGTGGTTGTAGTGAGGAGGCTAAGGATTTTATAGAGGAAATCCTTAATTCAGATCCTGATGATAATGATATTGTTGATTACGAATTAGAAATATTTGTTGAAATCACTGAAACAGTTGCTTTTCAAGAACAAACCTGTTTAAAGGCAATTAAAGATGATATAGTCGCAACGGAAAAAATAAGTAAATTAATCAAGAAATTTGAGCCTACTTCCCCTGTTTTACACTTAGAATGGGGCATGTTCAGCAATACTAATTGGGGCAATACGGGAAATACGGGTCTAAATGCGAACCAAGATACAGCCTTTATTAACCTGAATAGTCAATCTCTTACCCATGTAAGTAATATAGTAATGGTCCAGACTATTGCCCACGAGATAATACATGCTGAACTTTATAGGAAATTGAAAGAATTGGTAGATGATTATCACATCATTTCATTAGAGGAATATACTGAGCTTCAAGATAATTTTTTGGGAATTGCGGATTTTACATTACGTTATGGTAATAGAGAATATACTCAGAATATTATGGGCGACATCATTTCATGGGGTCTATATCCTGATCTTACTTTAGCGCACCATAACCAAATGGCTGCGTTTTATAGAGACACACTCATAGATGTAATGAAAGCCTACGATTTATCAAAAGGCACAACAAGACCGAATGCCGAAGAATTCTATGAAGCCCTGTCTTGGTCAGGATTAAGAATTACATCTGACGAGAACGGAGAAATCAGTCAATTTACCGATGCCTGGAAAAACTTTAAAAATCAAGTAGATATTGATGAAGCCGATATTCCTGAAGCATTAAGGACTTACAATAGATATATTAATATCATAATTAATGAGTACGATAATAACGGTATAAACTGTAATTGAATTATGAAAAAGCTAATAATTATTACTTTGATAGTATGTTTTTCCTGTCAGAAAAAGCGAACTATTGATCCTTGTGTAGAAATAGAAAAGAAATACGACAGTATTTTAAGTTCAAATGAGACGTTTAAAAACGACCCAATTTACAAGTTTTACTCAATTCTAGAAAAAGAAACAGGTAAGTCAACCGATTCATTATTAATTCAAGATTATAGGGATTTAGCAGGCAAAGACAGTCTGATTAATCTTTATGTTTGGGACAGGATACATAGCATCAATCAAAACATAACTACAAATAATGTTTACGAACTTTTCAAAGGCACATTCTTATTAAAGCCAAATCACAATAAAAAGTATGCACAGGCTACAAAAATAATCGTAGATAGAGACAGTGTTTATATTTACAAATACGATAAATTAATCATTTCAGATAAGTTTACATTGATTAATTCTTCTAATAAATATATTAAAGGTAAGATAATATTAAAAAATTATAGATTATATCTTGATGGAGCTATAAAATCTAAGTTATTAATTCAAATAGATGATAATGGGTGTATGGATTGTGAGCAATTGCAGTTTTATAAAACCAAATAATTTTTTCTAGCAGCACTTTGTTATGGGTAAAATATGAACCTCTAAAACTTAAACCTAATAAAGCCCCACTTCCAAAGAAGTGAGGCTTTTTAAATGATATATGAGAACTAAACGCTTTAGATATCCTCTTGATCTCTCAAGTTCTGGATATAGCCCGCTTTTTGGATTTCGCGTCTGCGTTTTACAGATGGCTTAGTGAAAAACTGGTTTTCACGAATGTTCTGCATCGTCTTAACGTTTCTATGTTTTCTCTTGTAGCGCTTTAGTGCGCGCTCAATGCTCTCTCCGTCTTTTACTAAAATTTTAATCATAACTTTAATTGTGGTTAACTCGATTTTAGGTTTATCCTAAATACGTTTTTAATATTTTACTTTTCGATTCTTGTCTCAAACGCTTGATGCCTTTTTCACGAATCTGTCTTACACGTTCTCTTGTTAAATCAAACGTCAATCCAATTTCATCCAAAGTCATTGGCGGCTCATTGCTCAACCCAAAATTCAAACGAATCACATCGCTCTCCTTTTGTGATAAGGTATCCAATGCACGATTAATTTCAACATTCAAGGACTCCAACATCAATTCCGCATCGGGATTTGGTGATTCGCCAGATTTCACAACATCGTATAAGCTTGAGGTTTCCCCTTCTTTTAACGGTGCATCCATAGATAAGTGACGGCCTGAGTTTTTAAGCGATTGCTTGACTTCAGAAAGCGTCATATCCAATTCCTTGGCGATTTCCTGGGCACTTGGTGGTCGTTCATGGGCTTGCTCTAAATAAGAAAAAGCCTTGTTGATTTTATTGATCGAGCCAATTTTGTTCAAAGGTAATCTAACTATTCGAGATTGTTCTGCTAAAGCTTGTAAAATTGCTTGTCTAATCCACCAAACGGCGTAGGAGATAAATTTAAAGCCTCGGGTTTCATCAAAACGTTTGGCTGCTTTTACCAAACCTGCATTACCTTCATTAATCAAATCGGGTAAGGTCAAGCCTTGGTTTTGGTATTGCTTAGCAACAGATACCACGAAACGCAAGTTAGCGGTGGTGAGCTTATCTAAAGCTTGCTGGTCGCCTTCTCGAATGCGTTGCGCCAATTCCACCTCTTCCTCGGCGGTAATCATTGGGAGTTTACTAATGTCTTGTAGGTACTTGTCTAACGACTTGGATTCACGGTTGGTGACTTGCTTGGTAATCTTTAATTGCCTCATCTATTCTATCTAGTTTTAAAAAGTTCGCAAGAGTCTAATCTAACTTTTATTTTGACAAAAGCAAATAATAGTATCTACAAATACAAAAATTAGCTAAAAAAGACGATTATTTATGCTTTTATTAACGTTTGCCCCTAATTTTGCTTGCTTTTAGTGCTGTCTGCCTTTTTCTTACGCTTATTCAATAAGCCGCCCAAAATGTCCTTGACGCCCTCTCTTACGGGATCGGTTTTTACCTTGGTGCTATCTGTTGTAACGGTTTTTGTAGAGTCGGTTGTGGTATTGGTTTGGTTGCCGTTGAGTAAGCCGCCCAAGAGGTCCTTGACTTTATCTTTGCCTTGACCAATTAATTTTTGCTTTTCGATTTCAATAAGCTGTTGGGTCAAATTGGTGATGCCACTGGTCAAATCGGTTGTGATTTGCGGGCTGGTCATGCTGCCGTTTATATTGGCGGTTACGGGGATGGTTAAATTATTGACATTATTCTCGTTGATTTTACCAATCAATCGGTTCACTTCACTGCCTAGATATTTGGCGGGTACATTAAACACCGCATTGTAATTTAAGCTTTTATCGAAGCCGTGGGAGCCGGAAACCGCAATACCAATGTCTTTATAATTGAGATTGAAGGGTTTTACATTGACCTTGCCATCGGCGAAATTCAAATCCACTTTAATGTCCTTATTATCCAATTGGCTAAAATCAATGAAGTTTAAGGCGCCTTCCAATTTACTCAACGCCGAGCCTGCTTGGGGCTGTACTTGCGTGGTCAACAAATCGGCAGATGCGCTGCCAGATATGGAGTTCATATTTGGCGAGAAACTGTTGTTGAGCGTCCCTTGTAAACTAATAACGGAGTTCAATTTTCCCTCAACAAATTTTGCTATGGGTGCTAAATTCCGCAGTAAATCCATGTCTTGGAAGGATTGGGAAATATCCAATCCGTCGGCACCAATATCAAGGTTGAAGGTGGGCGTATCGGTCTTTGTGGAGACTCTTCCGGTAACCGCCAAAATACCCTTAAAAATACTGGAGGTCAAATTTTGAAGTGTGACTTCTTGATCTTTTATGGTTAATTTCCCTTCCACATCCTTCAAGGTCAAGTTATCATAGATCACGGTTTTGGCATTGGCGTTGATGGTACAATCCAAGAAGTCGGGTATTTTAATCGACGCATCTTTAGCACTTGAGGTTTTGGATGCTGGCGCTGAAGCTTCGGAAGGATTTTCTGCAGCGGCCACATCTTGGGTCATGAAATCATTGAGCACAAAGGTGTTGGAACTCAAGTTGAAAGTGCCCTGAAGCTGTTTATTGCTCAATAAGAAGCCCAATAAATTGTTGATAGTCCCGGTGGCGCTGAAGTCGCTGCTTCCGGTTTTCGCCATAAAGTTGTTGAGCGTCACCGTGCTCGGGTTGAAATTCAAGTCGGCTGTATTGATTTGTATCGGGTGCAGCAAGTCTTCCGAAGAAAATACAAAATCGCTCACACTCATGGTTCCGTTGGCTTTGATACGCTCGTAGGCATTCTTTTCAATGGCATCCATATCGAAGGCCATGTTGAGTTTTGCCTTTAAAATCCCGCTCAACTCCTTGTCAAAATCGATAGGATAGGCCTTGCTGAGGTTGGCGAGATTGAGCACCCCATCAATATTGGCATTGACGAGCATGTTCGCGGTAAGATTTTTTATGGTGGCAGAAGATTTGAACCGGTCTTGATCAATCATGAAATCGAGCGCGTTGATGTTCACATAAGTGTCATCCACATTTCCGGTAGTGTTCTTGATTTCAGTATCAATGCTGATGTTGCTCACGCGCTTTGGCAAATCGGGATATTTAAAGGAGGCATTGCTTGATTTGATGCTAATGTCCAAGTTTGGGATGGTGGTTTCGGTAATTTTACCTTTGATCAAACCACTTACCTTAAAGTCGCCGCTGGTCTCTACATTTTCGATGTTTTTAGAATATTCCTCAGGAATTACCGCCAAGAAATCCTTGAAAGACGAGCCCGGATTCTCAAAGCTGATGTCAATCATTTGGCCTTCATCCAGCATTTGTACGTAGCCGTTAAAGGTTAAAGGCAGTTGGTTGATGTAGCCCTTATTATCCATAAAGGTGTATTTCTGCTGCTCCAAATCCAAACCAATCAGGGCATCGAGCTTTATTTTATTGTTGTTGAGGTATTGCGTGCTGTCAATGGTCATGCTCACGTTGGCGTTGGTCTTGGTATCCAGTTCCGATTTTTCTACGGAAAAAATGCCATTGCCTTGGTGATTGAGCTCTGTGATGTATAATTGCGTATTGGAAACCGCGTCTAAATAGGTCACTGCGGAATTGTCTATGGTGTATTTTTCAATATCAAATTTAAAACTGCTGTTGGCGGTATCCACAGTTTGCGTTGCGCCGGAAGCTTCCGGTTGCTTGGTAATATCATAATTGACATTCCCAAAAGCATCTGTTTTGAGCGTAAGCAGGGCTTCATCAATGGCAATGGAATTGACCACAATAGGGTCTTCATCGGCATTTTTGAAAAGTTCTTTGATAGACATGGTAAAAGCGATGTCCTTGGCACTCATAAAGGTTTCGCCCTCAAAAGGCGCAAAGTTGGTGATGAGCAAATCTTCCACGGTTACGTGTGCTTGTGGAAAACTGCGTAGAAAGCTTAGACTTACATCGCTAAACTCCACTTTGGCGTTGAGGTTTTGATTGACAAATTTCTTAACCATGTCCTTGATTTGCCCCTGAAATGCAAACGGAATGATGATCAATAACAGTAAAATGGCAAGAATGCTAATGCCTAAGACTTTAAGAACTTTTTTCATGGATGGAAGTATTTGTAGGTCGTATCTATTTTAGATTTAGGCCGTAAAGGTAAATTATTAGGCTTTGACTTTCCCTAAAATAGTTATAATACTTGAGCTAAGAGGAAGTCTTTGGGGGAATCAAGATTCAGGATTCAGGATTCAAGATTCCAAATTCCAAATTCTAGATTCCAGAGCCATGACCAATACCTCAGAGGTCAAAAGTTCGTTCTTCGAATTTAAAGTTCAAAGTTCATCGTTTGAAGCATCATAAAGGATAAGGAAAATAAAAGCCCGCTTAATAGATGAAGAAATAACCTAAAAACCGCTTAGAGCATCTCAAGTTCTTCGTTATTCTTCAGCTTAAAGCGCCTGTTGAAAAGGTACACGCCTAAATAGAGAAATGGCGTATCCAGCAAGGCGATGATTACTTTAAACAGGAAGCCACTAATCAATAAGCCCTTAAAATTTTCCCATGGGATGATCCCGAAAAACGAAAGGAGTAGGATAATGGTAAAGGTGTCCACAAATTGTGAGAAGAAGGTCGAGAGGTTATTCCGAAGCCATAGTTTTTTACCCTTGGTGACCCGTTTCCAAAAATGATAGATCTGTATGTCCACAAATTGTGCAAAGAGGTAAGTGATCATGCTGGCAAATACCGCAATGGCCGAATTCCCAAACACGAGGCTAAAGGTGGCATCATCTACAAAAGACCAGGAGGTGGCAGGCGCCAAGTCTGACACTAAAATGATGAGCAATGAAAATATGGAAGCGAAAATACCCGCGATCACCACTTGGTTCGCGCGCTTCTTGCCATAGATTTCGCTAATGAGATCGGTTATCAAAAAGGTAACGGGATAGGGTAAAACGCCTACAGAAATCTCAAAAAGTTTGCTGCCAAAGATCTCAAGTTCGAAGGGGTGCCAATAAAAGAATTTCTGAAATATAAGATTCGAGACAACTAAGGAGGTGATAAACAGTGCAGCTAAAAATAAATAGGCCTTTTGTGCGGCAAGTTTGTCTTTTAAGGTCATAAATTGTGAATAAATACTTGTTGCAAAGATAAGGCAAACCCAAAATCTTTTCTTTATTTTGATCCCGATTATGAATTCAAACCACCATGTTTACATCGCCCTTGGCAGCAATAAAGGCGACCGATTAAAGCTCTTGCAGGACGCCGTGAATTTGATATTTTCTGAAATTGGAAACGTCAACAGCATCGCTAGGGTTTATGAAACACCAGCGTTTGGCTTTGAGGGCGGCGATTTTTTGAACACCTGTATTTTGGTGGAAACCACTTTTTCTGCGGAAATTGTGCTGCAAAAACTCCAAGCCATTGAAAGCAGAATGGGGCGGGAACGCACTTCTTCTGAAACCTATCAATCGCGATGCATCGATTTGGACATCCTGTTTTTTGATGCCGAAATTATTGCTACGGAAGATTTAAAGGTGCCGCACCCGCAACTGCAACATCGTAAATTTGTGCTGCAACCACTGCAGGATATTGCTGCAAAACTGAAGCATCCGCAATTGCAACAAACGGTTGGCGATTTGCTAAAAACCTGTTTGGATGAAAGTAGCATTGAGCCCATCAATATTTGGCTGAAGAATCCCGCAAAACAATATGACTTTTCCAAATACAATTACGTCGCGATTGAAGGGAATATTGGCGCCGGTAAAACCAGCTTGGCGCATCAACTGTCTAAGGATTTCAATGCCAAACTCATTCTAGAGCGCTTTGCCGACAATGCTTTTTTACCCAAGTTTTACGAAGAGCCGCTGCGTTATGCCTTCACTTTGGAAATGTCCTTTCTGGCCGATCGCTACCAACAAATTAGCGATGATCTTTCGCAGTTGGATCTGTTTCGGGATTTTATCGTGAGTGATTATGACATCTATAAGTCACTCATTTTTTCAAAAATCACTTTGCCAGAAGATGAATTCATACTCTACCGAAGGCTCTTTTACCTCATGTACAAAGACATCGCTAAGCCCGATCTCTACATTTATCTGTATCAAAATACCCAACGTTTACAGGAAAACATCAAAAAACGCGGTCGCGATTACGAGCAAAACATCGAGGATGACTATTTGGATAAAATCAATTCGGGTTACTTGGACTTCCTTAAAAACCAAACCGAACTCAAAGTCAAGATCATCGATATTTCCGAACGTGATTTTGTGAATAACCGGAAGGATTATCTATGGGTTTTGGAGCAGATAGTTTGAGCTGAACTTGAACTTGAACTTGAAAACGAACTTGAACTTGAACTTGAAATTGAAATTGAACTTGAACTTGAATTTGAATTTGAAAACGGGATGAGCTTCAAAAATCAGCAATCAGTAATCAGCAATCGTTAATCGTAAAGCCAACTTCGAGATTCAGTTCTCAGTTCTCAGTTCTCAGTTCTCGGTCTTCAGTTGAAGTTGAACTTGAACTTGAACTTGAAAACGAGATGAGCTTCAAAAATCAGCAATCAGCAATCGTTAATCCTAAAGCCAACTTCGAGATTCAGTTCTCAGTTCTCGGTCTTCAGTCTTCAGTTGAAGTCAAACTTGAACTTGAACTTGAACTTGAATTTGAATACGAGATGAACTTCAAAAATCAGCAATCAGCAATCAGCAATCGTTAATCGTTAATCCTAAAGCCAACTTCGAGATTCAGTTCTCAGTTCTCGGTCTTCAGTCTTCAGTTGAAGTCGAACTTGAACTTGAACTTGAATTTGAATACGAGATGAACTTCAAAAATCAGCAATCAGCAATCAGCAATCGTTAATCGTTAATCGTTAATCGTGAATCCAACTTCGAGATTCAGTTCTCGGTTCTCGGTCTTCAGTCTTCAGTTGAAGTCGAACTTGAACTTGAACTTGAATTTGAATTTGAAAACGAAATGGAGTTCAAAAATCAAAAATCAGCAATCAGCAATCAGCAATCAGCAATCGTCAATCGTAAAGCCAACTTCAACATTCAGCGTTCCATATTCAGTATTCATTATTCCGTCTCCGGTCTCTAGGAATACCTCACAGCAGCTGTAATTTAGAAAACACATCCCAAACCACAACCCCACAACTTACCGAGATATTGAGCGAGTGTTTGGTCCCAAACTGAGGGATTTCCAAAACGGTATCGCTGGCATCTACCACATCTTGCGCCACGCCTTTTACTTCATTTCCAAACACCAAGGCGTACCTTGTTTGTTGTTGAGGTTTGAAATCGTTGAGCATCGTGGCGTGTTCGGCTTGCTCGATAGCGCAGATGTGCACCTTGTCTTTTTTAAGGTTTTTGATGACCTCCAGGGTGTGTTCAGCATATTCCCAAGCCACGGTTTCGGTACTGCCGAGCGCCGTTTTCCTAATGTCGTTGTGCGGCGGTGTGGCGGTGATCCCGCAGAGATAGATTTTTTCAATCAAAAAAGCATCGCTGGTCCTAAAAACGGAACCAATGTTGTTGAGGCTTCTAATATTGTCCAAAACAATAATGATAGGCGTCTTTTCAGCAGTTTTAAATTCTGCAACCTCTAGTCGGTCGAGCTCTTCGTTTTTTAGTTTACGCATGATTGGCTTTTGAGAGACCTCACAGGTTTTGAAAACCTGTGAGGTCTAATTGATTGATTTCTTTTTGCTGCCAATGGTAATTTTTTAGCCATGAACTTGTGGGTAGGCAGGTTTGTGGCAACCCATTTTCAAACAACAGCATTATAAAATTTGGCGTTCATGGCAACTCCATTATTATCAACAATTGTAAATAACTTGTGAGCCTTCCGTTTTAGAAAGCCTCAAAATATAAGTACCTTAGCGGCAATGTGATTCTAAACATTTTCAGTAACAAAAATACACAATTCCCTTGGCCAAAAAAGCAAAAAAAGAGACGCCTTTAATGAAACAGTACAACGCCATCAAGGTCAAGTATCCAGATGCCTTGTTATTGTTTCGTGTGGGCGATTTTTACGAAACTTTTGGTGCCGATGCCGTAAAAGCGTCTAAGATCTTGGATATCATCCTAACCAAAAGAGGCGCTGGCAGTGAAACGGAAACCGAATTGGCGGGCTTTCCACACCACTCTTTGAATAATTACCTGCCAAAGCTGGTCAAGGCGGGTTGCAGGGTGGCCATTTGTGATCAGCTTGAAGATCCCAAACAAACCAAAACCATTGTGAAGCGTGGCGTCACTGAGTTGGTCACGCCTGGCGTGGCGCTCAATGATGATATTTTACATTCCAAGACCAATAATTTTTTGGCTTCGGTATACTTTGGTGTCAATCAGGTTGGGGTGTCTTTTTTGGACGTGTCCACCGGGGAGTTTTTAATTTCCCAGGGCAATGCCGAATATGTGGATAAGCTGCTTCAAAATTTTAGGCCCAGTGAGGTTTTGGTGGCCAAACCAAATAAAAACAAATACAAAGCCGAGTTTGGCAACGACTTTCATGCCTTCTTTTTGGAAGATTGGGTGTTTCAGGAAGATTATGCCAATGAGATCTTACTAAAGCATTTCAATACCAAATCCTTAAAGGGTTTTGGAATTGATGATCTTTTTGAGGGCATTGGCGCTGCTGGTGCCATTTTGCATTACCTCAGTGAAACCCAACATCATAAATTGGCTCACATCACTTCCATACAGCGCTTGACCAAGGGGGAGCATGTTTGGATGGACCGGTTTACCATAAAAAACTTAGAGCTTTACCATTCCAACAACCAAAATGCGGTCACGCTGGTAGATGTGATTGATAAAACCATTTCGCCCATGGGTGGAAGGCTCCTCAAACGTTGGCTGGCCTTGCCTTTGGTTAACTTGGAACAGATCAAAGACCGGCATGATGTGGTTAGTTTTTTAAAGTCTGAAACCATTTTGTTGTCCAAGTTTCAGCTTCAGTTGAAGCAAATTGGCGATATTGAACGTCTTATTTCCAAAGTGGCTACGGGTAAAATCTGTCCGCGCGAGGTGGTTCAGCTCAAAAATGCGCTCGAAGCCATTGTGCCTATAAAGAGTTTGGCTACAGCTTCAAAAAATTCAGCTTTGAATGCCATTGGCGAAACTATGGATGCCTGTGAAGGTCTAAGGCAGCGCATCAAGGCGACCCTCAATGAAGAGGCACCGGTCAATATTTTAAAGGGAAACACGATTGCTTCCGATTTTTCTTCGGAATTAAAAGAACTGCGAGGCCTATCTGCCTCCGGGAAATCGTATCTCGACAAAATGCTGGCGCGCGAGACCGAGCGTACCGGCATAACTTCGCTGAAAATTGCTTCCAACAACGTTTTTGGGTATTACATTGAAGTGCGGCACACCCACAAGGATAAAGTGCCGGCAGATTGGATTAGAAAACAGACCTTAGTGAGTGCAGAGCGCTATATTACTGAAGAGCTCAAGGAGTACGAAACCAAGATCCTGGGCGCTGAAGAACGCATTTTGTTGATTGAGCAGCAGTTGTTTGCTGAATTGATCAATGACATGGTAGCGTTTATCAAGCCAGTTCAGCAAACCTCAACCCTTATCGCAAAATTGGATGCGCTTTGTGGCTTTGCGCAATTGGCAACAGAAAATAATTACAGCAGGCCCAAACTTACCGAAACCTACGCGTTGGATATCAAAAACGGAAGGCATCCTGTGATAGAAAAGCAATTGCCACACGGCGAACCTTACATTGCCAACGATGTGTATTTGGATCGCGAGAAACAGCAAATCATCATGATCACGGGGCCTAATATGTCTGGTAAATCGGCCATTTTGAGACAAACGGCACTTATTGTATTATTGGCGCAAATGGGTAGTTTTGTCCCTGCGGAAGCTGCCACCATTGGCTTAACCGATAAGATTTTCACACGGGTGGGTGCCAGTGACAACATCTCAATGGGCGAATCTACCTTTATGGTAGAGATGAATGAGACCGCTTCCATATTGAACAATATCTCAGACCGAAGCTTGGTGCTATTGGATGAGATAGGTCGGGGCACGAGTACTTACGATGGGATTTCCATCGCTTGGGCCATTAGTGAATATTTGCACGAACACCCGAGTCGCGCAAAAACCTTGTTTGCCACACATTACCACGAGCTCAATGAAATGACTGAAACTTTTGACCGCATCAAGAATTTCAACGTTTCGGTAAAAGAACTGAAAGACAATGTGTTATTTCTAAGAAAGCTGGTAGCAGGTGGCAGTGAGCACAGTTTCGGGATTCATGTAGCCAAACTGGCCGGTATGCCGCAGCAAGTCATACATAGGGCGAATAAGATTTTAAAGCAGCTCGAAAAATCCCATAGCAGCGAGGAATTGACCAATAAAGTCAAAACCTTGAGCAATGACATGCAGTTGAGTTTTTTCAATTTGGACGACCCTTTATTAGAACAGATCAAGGAAGAAATCATCAATATAGATATCAATACCTTGACCCCTGTTGAGGCGCTCATGAAATTAAATGAAATCAAACGCATGTTGGTTAAGAAGAAGCAAGCGTAAAAAGGCTCATGGTTAATGGTTGAGACTCTAAAAGTCTGAGTTGCAAAATATATAAACCAAAACGCGATAGGGATTAAACAGGAAACGCCATTGTGTTGTTCTAAATTGGGCATAGTAGCGTCACGTTAGGTTTAGACTTTTACCGAATGTTAAGGATGAGTGCGACGTTAGGATTTTAAAGACAGGGTTCTCAATAGATTACTGAGCAAGATTTTGATCTGGATTCTTTCTTCTGGAGCGGCTTCCAAAAAAAAGCAGAAATTTTAATAAAAAGGCTTTGCATTTCTGATAAAAGTCTTAAATTTGCCACCGCAATTACAGGCGAAAGTCTAGTAAAATTGCCAACGCGAAAGTAGCTCAGGGGTAGAGCATCACCTTGCCAAGGTGGGGGTCGCGGGTTCAAATCCCGTCTTTCGCTCATATTGAATATTTTCTTGTACAAGAGAGCATTATTTTTTAGCGAGAACATAGCGACTAATGTCGCGCCTGCCTGCCGATAGGCAGGGGTTCAATCCCGATAGCTATCGGGGCGTCTTTCGCTCATATTGAATATTTTCTTGTACAAGAGAACATTATTTTTTAGCGAGAACACAGCGACCAATGTCGCGCCTGCCTGCCGGTAGGCATGGGGTTCAATCCCGATAGCTATCGGGGCGTCTTTCGCTCTTTTTTTATTGAAAATACCAAAGAACGTACACTTTTATGTTCAACCAAATTGAAACGCGGTTTCAATTTGCTGAAGTGGTGGAATTGGTAGACACGTTGGACTTAAAATCCAATGTCCGTTTAGGACGTACGGGTTCAAGTCCCGTCTTCAGTACAGATGAAAAGTCGAAACGAAAGTTTCGGCTTTTTTGATTTTAAAAAGTTCCCGAATGCTTGCATTCAAGGAAACTTTTTGAAAACAACAAAGCGATCCATTTTTATGGATCGGCTTTTCTCAAGATGTTGAAATAGGACTCGGCGGAGCCACGTCCCGTCTTCAGTACAGATGAAAAGTCGAAACGAAAGTTTCGGCTTTTTTGATTTTAAAAAGTTCCAGAATGCTTGCATTCAAGAGACTAACTAATTTTCTTGCATTGGCTTTTCTCAAGAGGCAAATCGCTACATTCCATTGAAAAATCTATAATTTCATTACTTCACGATTGCATTCTATACTTTTTTTTTAAATTTCAAGCGTCAATCGTCAATCGCTAATCGTCAACCCTCAACCTTATTTTCTTTTTTGATTTTCATAAAATCAAAACTTCAATATTTTAAACAAAAAAAGCCCCACCGAAGCAGGACTAAAGATTTTCATCTACGGCATATAGCCTTATTGTGATAAGATTTTTATCTAAACACAACTACTCACTACAATGTATAAGTGATACGATGAATTGAGTTCAGCAAATATATAAAAATATAATCTACTCACTACATAAAATTTAATTATATTTGTGCTCTAAAGAAATCTGTCATGAAAATTGTCCAAAAAGAAGAAGATAACTTCTCAAATTCTATTCGATCTTTTGATTGGTATCAAAGTTATACAGGTGGTGTTAATTTTGAAACTGAAATATATTGCATTGAGCCTAATCATTACATTACCAAGCCAAAATGGAAAACTTGCGAAATCTGTAGCGCAACGATAAGAGAAAGACAATAAAAAAAGTCCCACCGAAGCAGGACTAAAGATTTTCATCTACGGCATATAGCCTTATTGTGATAAGATTAAAGATTAGAAGTTTTAATCTGGTTCAAATGTAAGAAAATTTTTTAATATACAAATGAGGTATCCCACGTAACTTGTCTTAAAGTTTTTCGTTAAGTTTAGCCTTCATTAAAATCAATAAGAAAAGCATGGCAAGAATTTTAGGATTGGATTTGGGCACTAACTCGATAGGGTGGGCGTTGATAGATGATGAAAAAAAAGAAATATTAGGTATTGGGAGCAGGATATTCCCAGAAGGCGTGGTAAATCTTGGGGAAGGAGAGGGGCGAGAAACCTCAAAAAATGCTAGCAGGACGGAAGATAGGGGCGTTAGAAGACAGTTTTTTAGACGTCGTTTACGCAAACGGTATTTATTAAGGGAGCTGGCAAAACACGATATGTGTCCTATTGATTATAACATGGTTAAAGTTTGGAATCAAAAGGAGATCTTCAGTAATAAAAATTTGCAAGAATGGTTAAGACTGAATCCTTACCAATTGCGTGCTAAAGCGATTAATGAAGAAGTGAGTTTGGATGAACTTGGGCGTATATTCTATCATATGATACAAAGACGCGGTTTTCAAAGTAACAGTAGGAGCGCTGGTGCAGAGACTAATGAGAAAAGTGTCATTTTTAAGGGCGATGCCAAGGCAGGAAAAATAGGTATTGCAGAAACTGCCAATAGTATAGAAGATCATCAAACACTTGGCTCTTATTTGAACCAGATATATCCCAAAGAAAATGCACCTTTCACTGATGAATTGGAGCGCATTAGAAATAGATACACCACGCGACAAATGTACATTGATGAGTTTGAAGCCATATGGGAGCATCAAAAGCAGTATCACAGTGAGCTTACAGATGAGCTGAAAACCATATATGGCGGCCGCAAAAAAGATGGTTTCCCAGAAGATGGTGTTTTATTTCATCAACGTCCTTTGCGATCCCAAAAACATCTGGTTGGCAATTGCTCGCTTGAACCAAAAAAGACCAAATGCCAGATAAGCGCAATCCCTAATGAGCAGAGGCGTATTTACGAATGGCTCAATACCCTCAAATGTGATTTGGCTGGGGAGAAAGTCAAAATAAATTCAGAAGAAAGAGAAAAGATTTTAGATCTCTTGTTTTCAAAAGAGAAAGTAAAGTTTAAGGAAATTAGAAAAGCCATTGGCAAATTAGATGGGCATTACCAGTTTAATTACAAGGATGACGATGCTATTTATGGAAGTCATACCATAAGCAATCTATCAAATAAGAAATTCTTCGGTAAGGCATGGTTTGATTTTTCAGATAAGGAGCAAGAAGATATTTGGCACGTGCTCTACAGTTTTGACGATCGGGATAAGCTTAAAGCAT
Source organism: Subsaximicrobium wynnwilliamsii (assembly GCF_007997225.1). GTDB lineage: Bacteria > Bacteroidota > Bacteroidia > Flavobacteriales > Flavobacteriaceae > Psychroserpens > Psychroserpens wynnwilliamsii. The sequence continues at coordinate 234,348 of NZ_VORM01000001.1, read as the reverse complement.
ATGCTCTTGAAAGATGGGAGTTTAACGAGGAGAAGGCAGAGAAAATTTCAAAATTTAATTTGAAGGATGGTTATGCCAACCTAAGCAGAAAGGCCATTAGTAATATGCTGCCATTTTTAAAATTAGGTTTTACTTATGATATAGCAGTGGCACTAGGAGGTGTGAAAAACGCTCTGGGAATCAAATGGGAACCACAAGAGGATTTCATGCTGAATAATGTTCCTGAAATTGTGCGATCCAATCTCGAAGGCGGTTACATAGCACATCTCAAGGAAATGCTAAAAAAAGAAAGCCAGTTATCAGACAAAGAATTAGCGAAGCTTTATCATCACAGCAGCAATATTGAAATCACTAAGTTGTTGGATAGGTTGCCAGTTAACCCAGAAGCGGATAAAGAAATACAAAGTATTAAAAACCCCGTGGTTATCACTGCGCTTTTTGAAATTAGGAAATTAGTCAATGAAATAATTGATGATTATGGAAAACCAGACGAAATTAAAGTAGAACTGGCGCGAGACCTAAAAATATCAAAGTCCAAAAGAAATGACATTAGAAAGGAGCAGCAACGTTTGGAACGTGAAAATGATCGGGTAAAGGCAGAGCTAGATTATATTGGTCAACGACCAACCCATGTCAATATCTTAAAATATAAACTTTGGGAAGAGTGCAATAGAACTTGTCCATACACTGGGCGAAACATTGAGGTAAATCAATTGTTTAGTGGGGAAGTTCAAATTGAACATATTTATCCTTGGAGTCGTTCTTTAAACGACAGCTTTATGAATAAAACGCTTTGTTTTGTAGATGAGAATGGGGCAAAGGGTGATTTAACCCCTTTTGAGTTTTATGGTAAATTGGGCGAACAAAAATGGGAAGCAATTAAGCTACAGGCATTAAGTTGTTTCAAAAACAAGGCGCATTATCCAAGCGCTTATTTTAAATTCAAACAATTTGTAAAGCAAAAACACGATTCAGATTTCATCTCAAGACAACTTAATGATACGCGCTATATAAGCAAAGAAGCCAATAATTATTTATCTAAAATTTGCAGCAAGGTTATGGTGGCACCAGGTCAAATGACCTCAAATTTAAGGCATCACTGGGGATTGAATTCGGTTTTAAATTTAGAGGATGATACTAAAACCAGAGACGATCATCGTCATCACGCCATTGACGCTTTGGTAATGGCTTGTTCAACAAGAGGCCATCTACAAGAATTGAGTAAGTGGAATAGATATGACAGGTCTTACGATCTCAATAATTTCCCTAAACCGTGGGAAAGCTTTAGGGAAGATGCTGAAAAAGCAGTTGACGGGATATTGGTTTCTCACAAGAAATCGAAATCTATTCTTACCGTAAGAAAGCATATAACAGAGAAAAATGGCGAAAGGTACACCAACAAGGGAGTAGCGGCTCGTGGACAGCTGCACAAGGAAACGGTGTTTGCCAAAAGACAAGCTCCAAATAGCGACGAGGCTTTTCACGTGAGGAAACCAATTGATAGTTTAACAACCGAAAAGCAATTGGAAAAGGTTGTAGATATTACTATTAAACAGTTGATTTTTAAACGAATTAATGTATTGGGAGGTTTTGTAAAAGGAAAGATTCCTCTTGAAACATTTTTTACCGTCGATGAAAATGGAAACAAGCAGCCGCAAATCTTTTTACCTAATAAAAACGGAAATCCGGTCCCCGTACTAAAAGTGAGAATGCGGGAAAATATTGGTGGTGCAGAACAGTTGAAAGATGATCTGAATCAATGGGTCAATCCTAGAAATAACCATCACGTGTTGATTTATAAAGATGACGAAGGAAATTTAAAAGAAGACGTCGTAACATTTTGGACAGTTGTTGAGCGTAAAAGCAAGGGATTTCCTGTATATCAATTGCCCCCAGATGGAATAGAAATAATTACAGCAATGCAAATAAACGATATGTTTCTTTTGGGATTAAACGAGGATGAGATTGATTGGGAAAACCTTGATTATGTTTTTCTTAATGACTATTTATTTAAAGTTCAAACCTTATCATCTAATTTTTATGAATTTAGATTAAATAGAGATGCGACACAAATTAAAGATACAAATTCCAACGTTTTTAGAAGAATTCAAAGTTTTGGTAAAGGTAAGACCGGATGGCTGACGTTTAATCCAATCAAAGTCAAAGTTTCTGTTTCAGGAAAAATAGTAAAAATTTAATAAGACTAAAATGAAAAGTGTGATTTTACATCAAATAAATTTTTTGAGTCATGACGCGGCAAAGCTTTTCCTTAACCAAACAAAATGACGAATGGTAAAAAATAAAATAGCAGATGACGAGTTCAAATGCAAAAGTGAGGCCATCAATTATCTCATTAAATAAGCACGAAAGCAAATAGTGTATTATGATTTTGTGCGAATGAAAATAGCGAGCAAAACGGTTTTGCTAAAAAACAATCCCGGGAAGTAATGTTAGATGAATTCAAACAAGATTTCCATATGAGGAAAGTTCTTTGACATAAATGGGTTTATTAAGCAACCAAACCACAACGGAGAAATGATCTTTTCAAATTTTCGAAATGATTTTCCGTTGTGGTTTGATTAAAGATTAGAAGACACGATATTATTTGGTATTTCAAACCATCTTGCCTGTTGTTGTGGTTTGATTAAAGATTAGAAGACACGATATTCAGCGTCTGAACAATCAAGCACAAATTGTGGTTGTGGTTTGATTAAAGATTAGAAGACACGATATTAATCTTTTGTGCGCCCAAATGCAATCAATGGTTGTGGTTTGATTAAAGATTAGAAGACACGATATTGATGCCCATGTTTAAATAATTCTCTGGCAAGTTGTGGTTTGATTAAAGATTAGAAGACACGATATTTCTGCACGCTCAATGTCCACATCTCCTGTGTTGTGGTTTGATTAAAGATTAGAAGACACGATATTAAACTAAGATCTGTTAATGGCGGTATAACAGTTGTGGTTTGATTAAAGATTAGAAGACACGATATTCAGCATTGTCGATTGAATAAAGTCCACCACGTTGTGGTTTGATTAAAGATTAGAAGACACGATATTCACAAATAGAGTAATGACCTCTGCTGATGGGTTGTGGTTTGATTAAAGATTAGAAGACACGATATTCGTGTTAAACGAACAGCCTACTTTAGACTAGTTGTGGTTTGATTAAAGATTAGAAGACACGATATTCTTTATTTTAGTCCAATCGGCATAGAGGTGTTGTGGTTTGATTAAAGATTAGAAGACACGATATTATCGCAATCTATGAGTGCGGCAAAATAGGGGTTGTGGTTTGATTAAAGATTAGAAGACACGATATTTTCCTAAATGCAACACCAGGCGATCGCGTTGTTGTGGTTTGATTAAAGATTAGAAGACACGATATTGAGTATATGAGATAGATGGTGTGATGTATGTTGTGGTTTGATTAAAGATTAGAAGACACGATATTTTGGGTTATTTCTGATTGAGGATCGTTTTTGTTGTGGTTTGATTAAAGATTAGAAGACACGATATTCATTGTAGCTGTTTTGATTGCGGTACTATAGTTGTGGTTTGATTAAAGATTAGAAGACACGATATTCAAAAAAAATTTATCTCGAGGAGTTTTTAGGTTGTGGTTTGATTAAAGATTAGAAGACACGATATTTTCGTGTAAGCGATCACTAACATGGTAAGGTTGTGGTTTGATTAAAGATTAGAAGACACGATATTTTTGTGCCTTGAAACGCTTGGACGCATTCCGTTGTGGTTTGATTAAAGATTAGAAGACACGATATTCAACCACTAAATGGGAATATTGTAAGGGTGGTTGTGGTTTGATTAAAGATTAGAAGACACGATATTATAGAAGAAATTATTGAATCTTACCTAGCGGTTGTGGTTTGATTAAAGATTAGAAGACACGATATTAATATCTGAACCGCTAATTTTAGTACTGGCGTTGTGGTTTGATTAAAGATTAGAAGACACGATATTCCATTAGAAACCACAAAGAAACATTTTAGGGTTGTGGTTTGATTAAAGATTAGAAGACACGATATTTTGGGTTATTTCTGATTGAGGATCGTTTTTGTTGTGGTTTGATTAAAGATTAGAAGACACGATATTTATTGTTTTAATTTAAATTTGTTGTTCTTAGTTGTGGTTTGATTAAAGATTAGAAGACACGATATTAAAACCCTTTATTTCAATGAGCTGTTTTGTGTTGTGGTTTGATTAAAGATTAGAAGACACGATATTTTTGGCATCTGATTAAACCTTTTAAGAGATGTTGTGGTTTGATTAAAGATTAGAAGACACGATATTGTGCGACCATCGTGGTATCGGCTATTATTTGTTGTGGTTTGATTAAAGATTAGAAGACACGATATTAGAATAAATCCGAATAAGTTCAGGGATGATGTTGTGGTTTGATTAAAGATTAGAAGACACGATATTAAGAAGATACTGCGACAGGGGATTTATTAGGTTGTGGTTTGATTAAAGATTAGAAGACACGATATTGCCCATCAAGGATCCTGAGCCATACGAAGCGTTGTGGTTTGATTAAAGATTAGAAGACACGATATTAAAATTGGTTTTCTGGTGGCGCTGGTGCGTGTTGTGGTTTGATTAAAGATTAGAAGACACGATATTATTACGGAAGGCAAAGTGTTTAAGGAAATAGTTGTGGTTTGATTAAAGATTAGAAGACACGATATTTTTTATTCCAAAGACCCTGCACGCAAATTGGTTGTGGTTTGATTAAAGATTAGAAGACACGATATTCTCGGTCTTTAAATCGTCTTCGGTTATGTAGTTGTGGTTTGATTAAAGATTAGAAGACACGATATTTTGTAACTGTAGCAATTCACACGACACAGTGTTGTGGTTTGATTAAAGATTAGAAGACACGATATTCACTACCATATAGCGACTGATACGTACCTAGTTGTGGTTTGATTAAAGATTAGAAGACACGATATTAGTATTTGGTTGGGCATGGCCACTCTTGTGGTTGTGGTTTGATTAAAGATTAGAAGACACGATATTTGGCAATGCATCTAAAGACAATCGCACCAGGTTGTGGTTTGATTAAAGATTAGAAGACACGATATTAGCTAGAAATGCATTAATAGCACGAGGTTGGTTGTGGTTTGATTAAAGATTAGAAGACACGATATTCAATACCCAGGACACCGGCAGCTGTTGACGGTTGTGGTTTGATTAAAGATTAGAAGACACGATATTTCCTTAAAAAACTCGGTCGCAGTTTCTGCGTTGTGGTTTGATTAAAGATTAGAAGACACGATATTTCTCAAGCCGGTTGCATCCAAGCATTCTGCGTTGTGGTTTGATTAAAGATTAGAAGACACGATATTAATCCCCTACGAATTTCAATTAGTGATGGGGTTGTGGTTTGATTAAAGATTAGAAGACACGATATTATTAGCCTTTTCTTGATTTAAAAAAGCCCAGTTGTGGTTTGATTAAAGATTAGAAGACACGATATTGAACGCTGAAGCGTAAAATGTCATGGTTGGTTGTGGTTTGATTAAAGATTAGAAGACACGATATTGGAACCGAAATACTAGCCTTCAAGTCCCAGGTTGTGGTTTGATTAAAGATTAGAAGACACGATATTTACAGGAGCGCCATCCCGATTGGAAGGTGGTTGTGGTTTGATTAAAGATTAGAAGACACGATATTCTAAAGCTGTTTTAACGGCATTATAATGTGTTGTGGTTTGATTAAAGATTAGAAGACACGATATTCTGGTTTTTCACAAACTTGGAGAGGATGCGGTTGTGGTTTGATTAAAGATTAGAAGACACGATATTTCTGGATTAATTAACTAATATCTACCTACGGTTGTGGTTTGATTAAAGATTAGAAGACACGATATTCGCAAGATGTTTTATTCTTACGGCAATGGGGTTGTGGTTTGATTAAAGATTAGAAGACACGATATTTTCCTAAATGCAACACCAGGCGACCGCGTTGTTGTGGTTTGATTAAAGATTAGAAGACACGATATTTCCTAAATGCAACACCAGGCGACCGAGTTGTTGTGGTTTGATTAAAGATTAGAAGACACGATATTCGGCAATAAAATACATCGGCTCGATCTTCAGTTGTGGTTTGATTAAAGATTAGAAGACACGATATTTGCTTTTAAAAAACCTATTACGATGAATACGTTGTGGTTTGATTAAAGATTAGAAGACACGATATTCATAAGACGTTTATAACTAGGCGTTTTTAGGTTGTGGTTTGATTAAAGATTAGAAGACACGATATTATAATATATATTTATGATGATATTATATAGGTTGTGGTTTGATTAAAGATTAGAAGACACGATATTCACTACCACATAGCGACTGATACGTATTTAGTTGTGGTTTGATTAAAGATTAGAAGACACGATATTTATAGTAGTAATAGTATATTCATTAGTACCGTTGTGGTTTGATTAAAGATTAGAAGACACGATATTAAATGGTACAATTTAATAATAGCACTATAGTTGTGGTTTGATTAAAGATTAGAAGACACGATATTAAGCTCCCGGTCACAACGTTATTAGCGTTAGTTGTGGTTTGATTAAAGATTAGAAGACACGATATTATCTCGGCATACTCAAACTCTGGGAATACGTTGTGGTTTGATTAAAGATTAGAAGACACGATATTCTTGAGACTGCCATTTTATAGCTTTGACAAGTTGTGGTTTGATTAAAGATTAGAAGACACGATATTTCACATCGTAATCTCCATTTAATGTTGCTGGTTGTGGTTTGATTAAAGATTAGAAGACACGATATTTCATCTACGTGGTCATTGATGCTTATAACGTTGTGGTTTGATTAAAGATTAGAAGACACGATATTATTATACCGCATTTGCGCTAATAGCACCCAGTTGTGGTTTGATTAAAGATTAGAAGACACGATATTAGAACCGTGGTTCTAACCTTTCAATCCCAGGTTGTGGTTTGATTAAAGATTAGAAGACACGATATTAGGGATCTCATCGGATTGTTTGAATATTGCGTTGTGGTTTGATTAAAGATTAGAAGACACGATATTAAATACGTACAAAGCACACTACTTTGATGCGTTGTGGTTTGATTAAAGATTAGAAGACACGATATTAGCAACGGATGATCGCGGCCAAGCCCGGCGTTGTGGTTTGATTAAAGATTAGAAGACACGATATTCATGTGAGTTTTTAATTGTGTCGGTGCCTTGTTGTGGTTTGATTAAAGATTAGAAGACACGATATTAGTTGGCCTCTTGCCTTCTGGTAGTCATGCATTTAAAGTGAAATATCGTTTAAAAAAACGCTTCTTTCTTGCAGTGATAAGGCAAGATTGAAGCGTTTTTTTGTTTTAAAACAGTTCCAGTTGTGAGGGTTGTGGCTCGTTTGGCACTTCGGACCTGCCCCAAAAGTTCATGATATTGCCAAATTGTTTGTCGGTAATCCTGAGAACGCTAACCTTTCCCAAAGGCGGCAGTAAACGTTTGATGCGTTTCTCATGCACATCGGCACTTTCACTGCTTGCGCAATGCCGCATGTACACCGAGTATTGCATCATGGTGAAACCGTCCTTCAGGAGGTTTTTTCTAAAGCCAGCAGCGTTGCGTCGGTCTTTAGCTGTGTTGGTAGGTAAATCAAAAAATACAAATAACCACATAATTCTATAGGCGTTTAGTTCCATAATTTTGGATATTTGATTTTTTTCCGCTCGCCGGTATAACACTGTTGCAAGGAGCTTGCTGTTTTTTGCAGCCCTACCATGAGTGGGCTTTTCTCGGTTTTGAAATAAACGGTTCTTGTAAGTACTTGGAGTAATTCAGATTTTATCTCAGTAGTGAGTTCTTGCTCATCATAATTTTGCATGATAAAGTTTACAATTTCATCTACAGCGGGCCTAAAGGGCTCCATGATGTCATCGGCTAGGGCGAAAGCATTGTATTTGCTCTTATGGTGTATGCCCAAAGTATTTAACAAGCCGCTTCCAGATAAGGCTCTTGCGGTGGCGGCTCTCAATATGGCGTAGCCGTAATTGAGAAAATTATTGGGGTAATTGCCAAAGCGCTCTCTTTTGAAATCGATTTCAAAAAAAGATTTCCAATAAAAATTAGCGGCAACCGCTTCCATATTTGTGGTATCGCCACTCAAAACCTTGCTTTCCAAGTACTCAAACTTATTGTTTTTGGCGGTTATCTGTTCGAGTAGAATACCTTGATTCCTAATCTTTTCTTTTATGGTTTGCTGCCAAAGTTGCTTTTTTAATGGCACACTTGCTTCTATTTGATGCTTGAAGAGTTCTTGCTGCACGTGATGGCTATTGAGATTGAGCAACATGCCATTTGGCAAATGCTTGTCGTCACAGATGATACAGGCACAATTGTTATGGATCAATTTATTGAGGGCTGGCATGCTTATATAAGCTTCGTTATGGTCAATAACAACGTAACCAATGTCTTCAATGGGTATGGTTCTTTCTTTGTTATTTGCAATAATGACTAGCTGCTCATGGGCGGTGGTAATGGCACATTTGTTCGTGAAAAAAAGCGTTTTTTTAAGCATAGTTTCATGTTTAATTAAAATGAAATTTGCTATTAAAGACTATTAAGGGAAGAATAAATATATAAATTTTGATTTTAACCTGCCGTGAATTTGTAAGGTTTTTGCTGCAACAGTCATCTCCATAGCTAAATAAATCAGGAGTTTAGACTCGTCTTGGGTGCTCTGGTCAAACGTGAGGATATGTAAAAACCCATATATAAAAAAAGCCCGATACAACGTACCGAGCTTCTTAACAATAGAATCCTTATGGATTATTTGTTGTCATCTTGTTTGTCAAGAGAATCAACAGCTTCTCCTACAGCCTTACCAGCTTCTTTAGTTTCATTGACTGCATTGTCAATCGCTTTTCCAGCATCAACCATTTGATCGTCATCCTTCATTGCCTTATAATTACGCAGTATTTTTTTCACAAACAATTCGAATGAACGTTCCCAGCGGTATGTAAACATAATTTTCTCATTTTTCCAAAAAGGATGATTTTTGGGTAAAGGTCATCACGGATTGTGGGCATAAGTGGCAGATGTGCGAGGGGATAATAGTTTTTATATCTGCTAATAAGCAGAGTGGTTATAACAGATAGTGATGGATAACCCGATAAAAATTGTTAGATGGCACTTTTAATTGATAATTTTGTAGAATGTTTTATAGAAGAAAATTGGTGTTTGCTTTATTAGAGAATTTTGAAAACGGTCTTGAAAAGACACGTCTTCAAAAATTAGTTTTTTTATTAACTAAAAAGCAAAAAAATCCTAATTACGATTTTGTTCCTTATCGCTTTGGGTGTTATTCATACTCTTTAAAAGCAGATTTACAAGCAATGATAAAAAGAGATTGGATTACAATTTCTGAAAGAGGTTATGAGTTAAAAACTGAAAATAAATATTACAATGAGCTGCGTTCAGACGATAAAAAAATTGTTGATGATACAATCTCACTTTATGGGAAAATGAATACTGAACAAATAACTAAGCATACTTATTTAAATTTTCCTTATCACGCTATTAATAGTACCATCGCAAGTGATATTTTGCCTGAAAAATATTATCTACTTGTTCAAGAAGCTAAACCTAAAACTGAGGAAACCATATTATTTACTCTTGGGTATGAAGGTATATCCTTAGAGGAGTATCTTAATAGATTAATAAGGAATGATGTAAAGCTCTTGGTAGATGTTAGGAGAAATCCACTAAGTCAAAAGTATGGTTTTAGTAAAAAGCTATTAAGCAGTTTCTGTAATAATTTAGGTATTGAATATCTGCATATTCCAGAGGTTGGTATTGATTCAAGCAAAAGAAGGGAATTGAATACTCAAAAGGATTACGATATCTTATTCGATGACTACAATAAAACAGTACTTGAAGAAACAATAGAGAGTCAAGATTATATATTGAGGCTGTTAAAAAAACATAAAAGAATAGCACTCACTTGTTTTGAAGCGGATACTTGCCAGTGTCATAGAACGCATTTAGCTGAAAAAATAAAAAGATTGCCTACATTTAAATATAAATTACAACACATTTAATGAATGGCGATTACAAAAGTGCTTATAACAGTAAAGACCTATCCTTCACTTTCAGCTAGATATGGAGAGTTAGTCTGTACTGCAGGATTTCTTGAAGATGGAACTTGGATGAGACTCTACCCAATTCCTTTTAGAAAACTCAAGTACGATGAAAAGTATAAGAAGTATCAATGGATTGAACTAGATATAGTTAAAAACAATAAAGATTTTAGACCGGAAAGTTTTAGACCAGCTACCATCGATACACCTATAACTCTATTAGATACTATTGACACCAAAGGAAACTGGTATAAGCGGAAGCAAATTGCCCTCAAGAATGTTCATAAGGACATAAAAGCACTTATTGACGAAGCACATGACAAAGAAATCTGCACCTCACTTGCAGTTTTTAAACCAACAAAAGTATTAGACTTCAAAATTGAAAAAGTATCCTCGGAATGGGATAAAAAAAAGATTGATCAACAAAAAGCTCTTAATGACCAAGGTAACCTTTTTGAAATGGAAGAATTACCGTTTGAAGTTGTAGAAAAACTACCATATAAGTTTTCATATGTGATTGAAGATGAAAATGGTGTTTCTAGTACTATGATGATTGAAGATTGGGAGATTGGACAATTATACAGAAATACATTGGCAGCTGCTGAAGGTAATGAAGCAATCGCTGTTCAAAAAGTAAAAGAAAAATATTTCGATTATTTTGCACTTAAAAGAGATTTGTATCTGTATTTAGGAACTACAAAAGCTTTTCATTATCGATCTAAAAACCCTTTTATGATTATAGGCACATTTACGCCAAATATAGAAACTCAGACTTCTCTCTTTTAATTATGATTTGTATTTTCTGTAAGCAAGACTCTAGTGATTCCAAAAGTGTTCAATACGTAATTTCTAAATCTTTGGGTAATTAGGATTTGATGCTTACAAAAGGGATAGTATGTGATAAATATATTCAAGAATTAAACAATAACAACTATGATTTCGATTAAAGCAATTAAGCCCGGACCTAAGCCAAAAAAAAGAAGATGGCACTCCAGATAAGAGGAGGAGAGTAACTCCACCAAGCAAACAAAAGCATCCTGAACTAAAACCTCATAAGCATAAGCCTGGAGATTAAATTCTTTCACGGTTGAGAATATCCCATTAAAAGTGATATTGAATAAACTCCATCCAAGTTTTAAGAATAGGATGATTCAAACGTATGCAACCTTACCCAATCTCAGCCTTCTATAAAACTGCTTATTCCGATACATATTAGTTTTCTGTATCTACTTTTTAAAAGCTCCCTGACGGTCTATGGAATAAATACCATCAAAGTTGAGTGCTATAGCATTATGAACTGCCATAAGGATTTTTGCGTCCGCAATGTTGAGTTTTAGGTCAATCTCTTCCGACAGCCGGATTTGCATCTTTCTTGCATTAAAATTTGTTTCGACAGCCTCTTTTACGCTTAACAGTTCCGAAGAGTAAAACAAATTCCCTTGAAGATTAATTATGCGTTTGATTTGAAATTGTTGTTACGGGAGTCTGGAGCTAAAAAAATTAGGGATAGGCTGTCTTGATGAGAAAGATTATTTTAGAATAAATTCTACTAAGATTCAAATTGAAACCTATGATATAAGGATTAAAAATCAATTCTGGGGTGACATGGCTCTAGCATTATCTGAATTGAATTGAATTTAAATTGCGTTTGTTGTTGAAATGCTTAGGATCGAAGGGTAGTTTGGGAGTGGAGTAGTTAGGAAGGAGAATTGAAAGTAAAGGATCTAATAGGGAAGTTGCTATTTTTGCCTTAGCCCATCAACTATGTTTTGAATGCTTTGCAGCACTTCTTCATAGTTCAGGGATTTATGTGTTTCAATAATTTGGTTAATGAGTTTACTTTCCTCTTTGTTGTTTAGTGCTTCATTTAGGATTTCTAAAATTGGTGCTATTGTTTCTTGATGGTTTTTAAGTAGATCATTGATGTCCTTTCCTAACAGAACCGCACCTGCTGTGGTGCTTTTAAATGGTTCGGCTGCATATACTTCTTCATAATAGGTGGTGGCAGCTCTTTCTTCGTGAATGGATAAATAATTTCCTAGAATAAACCCAATATCATCTGCATCCTTATTGTTAGTCTGGTTTCGGTCTTTCCAAGCAATTATTTTTAATATGAAAATGCCAGTGAGGGAGGCGATTTTGATTTCGGTTTCATTGTCGATTTTTACTTTTAGCGCGGATTCACCGGCAGCGGTAAATCCTAGAACAGACATTGCCAGTTCTTCATTAGGAGGCCAGAATATTTTGTGATTGGTTTTCATTATGTCACCCAATGGCACAATATCTAGTGGAAATTTTTCACGATATAAGAAGCGTTGTTTTTGATTTGGATCTTTCTTGAAATTTTTGAGATTCGTTATTTCTTCCTCTACTTTTTTCCATTGCTCCCAGTCATTAACCGTGATTGCAATATCTAAATCATACGTTAAGCGGCCAGACGTTGCATTATGCATTTCCATCATAATGTCTCTAGCCGTTGCGCCTATGACAAAAAAAGAAATGCCGGCTTCTTTGCAGTATGCGGTAAGTTCCAAAAGAATCGGCTTCAATAAGGGGTGTGAGAAATTTGCACTAGATATGTTGTAGCTCATTCTCTAGTATTTTTTTAGCAGTTTCGATATTTCTACCAAAACCGCTGTTAATTAAATCTGCATATATTAAAAGTGATGGTACCACTTGATTGTTGTTTAAATTATTCTTCCAGAATTTTTGGAGGATTTCAAGGTTGCCATCTTCACTTGGTGCCAAGTGTAACTTACTTGCTACTTGAGAAAGTTCTAAATCTGTAAAAACGGTAAATTGCTCGGGTCTTAAATTATCTGTCAAAAGTGCGCCACCAGGCTCACCTCCCCAAAGAATTGAACCGTTTTCAGAATGTAAATTTATATCTCGCCATTTTTTTTGATGATCTGGATCTATAAACCGCATACGCTTTCTTAAGATTCTAGGTCTTAGTGTAGCATTGAAATCGACCACCCAGCGTTCTAATAGTTCTGTCTTATTTTTGAGAATTCGCTTATTGTTTGTTTTTAGAAGATAGTTTAGCTCTTCTAGCTCTGCCATTACATTACTTACTGATCCAACAGAAACATTGCTTTGTTCAGCTATTCTTCTATAAGAATCTTGAAGGTGTTCAGGTTTATTTAATAAATGAAAAATAATTTTCAGTCCTGTTTCTTGAAAAGCTCGTGATTGGTTGGTTTTATCCTTTTTATTATTTTTTTGACCTTCAACAAAAATGGCTAAATATTTATATTTTATAAAGGCATTGCCAGCGACATCTATATAGTTAAAACCACGTTTTTTAAGCTCTTCCGTTGCTTTTTTAGAAATATATTCGGCGATTAAAATAATAGGTCTGCTATTATTATTTTTAATTTCTTCCAATTGAGATAAAATAAAGCCTTGATTAGATGTTCTAATTGCAGACTTTGTTTCTACCAAGAATTGCGCATTGCCTATAGTTAGGAGCGCATGATAATTGTCCTTATTACTATCTATTTGTATAGGGATATTGATAAGTTCTTCTAGTTTAGAAGTAGCTTCGTAGATAAAGTCATTATTACGGTACATAACACTTTGTGTTCATTATTTTACGTTGTTCAGTGACAATGAACATTCAAATATAATGAACAATTTGAAATAAGCAAAGTAAGAGTAAATAAATTTGATGAAAGGCAGGTTATGATTTATTAGATGCTTAAAAGTTTATGAAATATTAGAGTAAGAATACGCTAAAAGAACATAATTCAATGTTCAATAAAAAAAGCTTTGTCTTATCGGACAATGAGTTTTTTACAGTGAAGTGTGTAAATGCCATTTAAGAATATCACATAGTTATTTAGTTTATAAATTTAATAAAGTTTAAGATTATAAATACTAATTAAGGTGTAAGTTGTACAATGATTTGTTGGAATCTAAAATGGAGCCAGCTCCCTTGGCGTTCTAACAGTAACCTTCCATCTCCCATCCAACTTCACAAGCTTAAAGACTCCAGGAGTCTTATCATAGGCTGTGGAGTATTTTACCCAAGCTACATCGTCCTTCATGTCTTGATCAATTAATTTGAAGTTTGTTTTTGAGCTTTTGGGCTTTGCGAATATCTTTACCGACAGAATTGAAATCACATCGGCAGGTGGTTTGCCGGAAGGATTGAGCAAACAAGAATTTTTCGAGGGCTTTTCAGTTCCACGAAGCAAGGAACTGATGCGAATTTTTAAAGATTTGGAACTGGTAGAGCAGTTGGGTTCTGGTATTCCTCGTATTTTGGAACACTATGGCAAAGAAAGCTTTAGTTTTTCAGATAACTTTCTTAGAATGACTCTTATTGCTAATGAAGTTACTGATGAACCTACTGTTAAAGCAGATGACAAAGAAGGTGGTGTAAGAGGTGGTGCAACGGGTGGTGCAATCGATACAACTGATGCTCTGACTAAAAGACAAAAAGAAGTTCTCAAACTTATTGCAAACAATACTGCTATTACTTATACTGAAATAGCTGAAGCTTTAAGTATAAATGAATCTGCTGTTGGCAAACATATTACAGCTATTAAGAATAAAGGATTTTTAACACTCGAACAACGCTTGGTACCACCCAGGTAGTGGTTTGATTAAAGATTAGAAGACACGATAATGGCACATTTGTTCGTAAAAAAAAGCGTTTTTTTAAGCATAGTTTCATGTTTAATTAAAATGAAATTTGCTATTAAAGACTATTAAGGGAAGAATAAATATATAAATTTTGATTTTAGCCTGCCGTGAATTTGTAAGGTTTTTGCTGCAACAGTCATTTCCATAGCTAAATAAATCAGGAGTTTAGACTCGTCTTGGGTGCTCTGGTCAAACGTGAGGATATGTAAAAACCCATATATAAAAAAAGCCCGATACAACGTACCGAGCTTCTTAACAATAGAATTCTTATGGATTATTTGTTGTCATCTTGTTTGTCAAGAGAATCAACAGCCTCTCCTACAGCCTCTCCAGCTTCTTTAGTTTCATTGACTGCATTGTCAATCGCTTTTCCAGCCGATTCTAAAGCACCTTCGGTAGCTTCTGCTGCGTTTTCTGCACTATTTTCAACAGCATCTGCAGCATTGTCGTTACTTTCTTCAGTTTCTCTGCAAGAGCTAACAGATACCAAAAGTGCCAAAGCCAAAGCGCTATTTAAAACTAATTTTTTCATCATTGTAATTTTAGGTTGTTTTATGCCGCGAAAGTAATCACTTCTTCGCGATTTAAATAATAAAAATTAACATTTATTAACAGCTTCTTTAGGGTTCAAAATTCAAAATTCAAGGTTCAAAATTCAAGGTTCAAAATTCAGGGTTGGAATTTGGTATTTGGAATTTGAAAGTTTTCCCTTTTCATCTGCCCTCTAGTCGCAGGTATGCCATAATCTGTTCCACAGCGCCACTGTGTGCTTCAATGTAATGGGCATTCTTTTTGCCTTCCGAAGCCATTACAGGTTTTGAACTTAAAAAGCGGTCCAATACCGTTTTGAGGTCATGCTTATTTTTTACTGAAGTCACAGCGGCTTCAGCAATCATGGCAGCCGCTTCTGGAAATTTTGTGTGATTATGGCCAATGATGATTGGTGTACCAAACACCGCGGGTTCCAAAATGTTGTGTAAGCCAGTCTTGCCCATCGCACCGCCCACATAAGCCAGATCGGCATAACTGTAAATTTTAGTGAGTAAGCCAATGCTGTCGATGATCAATACGGAGTATTCTGAAAGGTTTTTCCCTTCCTTTTCTGAAAACAGTAGTGTTTTGACTTTTAGGTTCTTGAGAATGTCACGGATGTGATTTTTCTTTATCTCATGTGGGGCGATGATGAATTTTAAGGCTTCGGAAGCATTGTCGTTGATATACGGAAGCAGAACAGCTTCGTCTTCTGGCCAAGAACTGCCAATGACCACACAAGTGCTTTGAGCCTTAAATGCTGCAATAAAATCCAATTGATTGTTAATTTGCAATTGATTGGAAACCCGGTCATAACGTGTGTCGCCGGAAATGCTAACCTGATTATAGTTGATCGCTTTCAGCAATTGCTTGGACTGTTCATCCTGAACGAAAATATGTTCAAAGGCAAATAGTGCCTTCCGAAGCACGCTGCCGTAAAATTGAAAATAAATCTGCTTTTTTCTGAATCTTGCTGAAATCAAAACCGCGCTGCGATGGTCCTTTTTTAAGGCCTTTAAATAGTTGGGCCAAATGTCATATTTCACAAAAATACTGAGCGAGGGGCGCACCAAATCCATAAAACGTTTGGCATTTACGGGGGTGTCTATGGGCAGGTAAACCACAACATCGGCAATGGCGCTGTTTTTACGAATCTCATAGCCGGAAGGGGAAAAAAAACTGAGTACAATTTTGTGATCTGGAAAATCCTTCCGCAGCAATTCAAACACCGGCAGCCCTTGTTCATATTCGCCCAAAGAGGCACAGTGAAACCAAAGCGTTTGGTCGGTTTTAGAAATAGCAGCTTCTAAAATTGCAAACGTGTCTCGTCTTCCAACCACCCCTTTTTTGATTTTTTCATTGAAAAAGGAAAGTGATTTTAAAATGAATCGAAATATGTAGATTCCAAAAGTGTACAAGCCACAGCGTCTTAGTGTCCTGCGAAAATACAGTACTTTCAAATAATTTCATTGTTAAATGACAATGATTTTCGTAATTTCGTCTGGTATGAAAACAATTCAAATGGTTGACCTCAAAGGTCAATATAGCAAGATAAAGGAAGACGTGGACGCTTCGGTTTTAGAAGTCTTGGATTCCACCGCCTATATCAACGGACCTAAGGTTCATCAATTTCAAAAAAATCTGGAAGCCTATTTGGGCGTCAAACATGTCATTCCTTGTGCCAATGGTACCGATGCATTGCAAATCGCCATGATGGGACTCGGCCTAAAACCAGGCGATGAGGTCATCACGGCCGATTTCACTTTCGCTGCGACGGTTGAGGTCATAGCGCTGTTGCAGTTAACACCGGTTCTGGTTGATGTGGATGAAGTCACTTTCAATATCGATATTGATGCCATCAAAAAAGCAATCACGCCAAAGACCAAAGCCATTGTGCCTGTGCATCTTTTTGGGATGTGCGCCAATATGGAAGCGATTATGGCCATTGCCAAAGAGCACAATCTATTTGTGATTGAAGACAACGCCCAAGGCATTGGTGCAGATTATACCTGGAGCAACGGTAAAAAGTCGAAATCGGGAACGATTGGTCATGTGGCCTCTACCTCTTTTTTTCCGTCGAAAAATTTAGGATGTTATGGTGACGGCGGTGCGATTTTTACCAACGATGATGATTTGGCGCATATCATAAGAGGCATTGTCAATCATGGCATGTACGAGCGCTACCATCACGATGTGGTGGGCGTGAATTCACGATTGGATTCGATACAGGCCGCTATTTTGGATATCAAACTGAAACATTTAGACACCTATAACAAGAAACGTCAAAACGCAGCGAGAGCTTATAATAAGGCTTTTAAAAATGAAGAACACATCGTAATCCCAACGGGCAGAGACGTGTGCTCTGGCATTTGCGATACCTGTGACTGCCACGTGTTTCATCAATATACCTTGCGCATTCTCAATGGTAAGCGCGATGCCTTGGTCAAACATTTGAATGAAAATGGCATCCCTTGTGGCGTTTATTATCCAATTCCCTTGCACCTGCAAAAAGCCTATACAGATTCGCGCTACATCGAATCAGATTTTACGGTGACCAACCGCTTGATTGCTGAAGTGATTTCCCTGCCCATGCACACGGAGTTGGACGATGAGCAAATTGCATTTATTGCGGCCACGCTTAAGAATTTTATAAACGCTTAACACATCATGAAAAAAATATTAGTTACAGGTGGCCTCGGTTTTATTGGGTCCCATACTGTGGTGGAACTTCAAAATGAAGGTTTTGAAGTGGTCATTATAGATGACCTTTCCAATTCATCAGAAGCGGTTTTAGATGGCATTGCTAGCATAACCAATACCACTCCAATTTTTGAGAAATTGGATATGAAAGATAAAAATGCACTGCACAGCTTTTTTGAAAAGCATCATGATATTGCGGGTGTCATCCATTTTGCAGCCAGTAAAGCGGTGGGTGAAAGTGTTAATAACCCATTGCTATACTACGAAAACAACATCAATACCTTGGTTTATGTGTTACAGGAACTATTGAATTTGGACGCTTCGAATTTGATTTTCAGTTCGTCCTGCACCGTATATGGTCAGGCTGATGAAATGCCTATTACTGAAAGCGCTCCAGTAAAACCAGCCGAATCCCCTTACGGAAACACCAAACAAATTGGAGAGGAAATCATTGCCGACACCTGTAAAGTGACTGAGAAACTCAATGCGATTGCGCTGCGTTATTTTAATCCCATTGGTGCGCATCCCAGCGCAAAAATTGGAGAATTGCCTATTGGCGTGCCACAAAATTTGGTGCCATTCATCACTCAAACGGGGGCAGGCTTAAGGGATTGCCTTTCGGTTTATGGGAAGGACTATCCAACTTCCGACGGCACATGTGTAAGAGATTACATCCATGTGGTTGATTTGGCAAAAGCGCATGTTATCGCACTTAAACGATTGATTAACAAGAATAACGATGCTAACTTTGAAACCTTCAATGTGGGCACAGGAGTAGGCAGCACGGTATTGGAGGTCATTGAATCTTTTGAACGGGTCTCGGGAAAACATCTCAACTATAAGTTTGTCTCAAGACGTGAAGGGGATGTCATTTCTGCTTATGCCAATACCAAAAAAGCCAATAATGATTTAGGCTGGAAAGCAAAGTCAAGCTTGGATGATGCCATGCGTTCTGCTTGGGACTGGGAGCAAAAGATTAGAAATCTATAATATCATCACAATGAAAAAATCACTTCAAATTTTAATCCTTTTATTGAGTGTCTCAGTAACTGGACAGAGTACTTATTTGCACTGCGGAAAGTTAATAGACACCAAGACGGGTAAGGTTTTAACTGAAAAAACGATCATTGTCTCAGATGGTAGAATCACTTCCGTCGAAAATGGATATGTGCAACCAAAATCAGAACAAGATGAAGTGGTTGATCTCAAGATGAAAACCGCGATGCCTGGCTTAATAGACTTGCATGTGCACATTGAAAGCGAGACCAATCCCAAAGCCTACTTGGAGACTTACACGCTAAATGAGGCCGACAAGGCATTCAAGGCGGCACATTATGCCATCGTCACGTTGATGAGTGGTTTTACAACGGTACGTGATTTGGGCGGCACAGGCGTTAATGTGGCTTTGAGAAATGCGATTGCCGCTGGCACAGTGGATGGACCACGAATTTTCACTGCGGAAAAAGCGTTGGCAACAACAGGCGGTCATGCCGACCCAACCAACGGAAGCAAACGAGTGCTTATGGGCGACCCCGGGCCAAAGGAAGGTGTGGTAAATGGAGTGGACGATGCGCGTAAGGCAGTTAGGCAACGTTATAAGAATGGAGCCGATTTGATAAAGATTACCGCTACTGGTGGTGTGCTCAGCATGGCCAAGAGCGGTCAGAACCCGCAATTTACGCTTGAAGAAATCAAGGCCATTTGCGAGACGGCCAAAGATTATGGCTTTCACGTTGCAGCGCATGCACATGGCGATGAAGGCATGCAACGCGCCATTAAAGGGGGCGTGAAGACCATTGAGCACGGTACTTTGATGAGCGATGAAACTATGGAACTCATGAAACAGTACGATGTGTATTTAGTACCCACGATCACTGCGGGAAAATCGGTAAGCGAAAAAGCCAAGATTCCTGGTTATTACCCAGAGGTCATCGTTCCCAAGGCTTTGGACATCGGTCCTAAAATTCAGGATACTTTTGGAAGCGCCTACAAAAAAGGGGTCGGGATCGCCTTTGGAACCGATGCTGCGGT
Source organism: Subsaximicrobium wynnwilliamsii (assembly GCF_007997225.1). Classification (GTDB taxonomy): domain Bacteria; phylum Bacteroidota; class Bacteroidia; order Flavobacteriales; family Flavobacteriaceae; genus Psychroserpens; species Psychroserpens wynnwilliamsii. The sequence goes on along the minus strand of NZ_VORM01000001.1, from coordinate 214,290 downwards.
ATTTACCCATGGCGAAAACGGAAAAGAATTTGGCTATATGGTTGAAGCAGGAATGCCAGCCATGGAAACGATTCAAAGCGCTACAATTACCAATGCGATGTTGCTCAAAATGGAGCAGGAGTTAGGGCAAATAAAGGAAGGTTTTATAGCCGATATCGTAGCAGTAAACGAGGATCCAACCCAAAACATTTCAACCATGGAAAACGTGGTTTTTGTGATGAAAGCTGGTAAAATTCACAAGAATGCAATTGAATAATCCCTAAAGGAGACACGCTATGATTGTAAATATGTTAATAAATACGGATATTAATCTATAAAATCGCATTTAATACCATGGTTAACAACCAGTTAACTAATTAAAATTGCTATTTAAGTAAAAAAATCGTTTCTTTGTAGCTAATGATAACTGAAAACCAATGAAACTGATAGGTATTAAAAGATTCACGAAGACGGAAGGACGTTTTACCAAAAAAATGGGAGCCTTTACAACAAATGTAACTTACATTAAGAAACATTTTTTAAGTATTCCGTTTGCCACCCTCCACAAATACAGGGAGACTTACTACGGAAAAGTCAAGGATTGCGAAGAATGCAAATTGTCAAAATAACTTGATTGTCGCAAAATTTATAAATAAAAAAAACCTCAAGCTTGAGGTTTTTTTTATGTGGTTATGCCTTTGATGCATTCTTGTTGAGAAAGAAACTGCTGTAAAATAGCACAATCATTCCAAAGGTAACCGACATATCTGCGACGTTGAAAATTCCGGTATGAAACACCCCACCAAAATCCAGATAAAAGAAATCAGTAACCGATCCATACACAATACGGTCGTAAATATTGGCAATCCCCCCACCTGCAATGCAACTCAGTGCAAACACACTTACCTTATCTAAGGCTTTATTGCTTAGGATGTAATACAAAAGGTAGCTTAAGACCGCGATTGGCAAAATGAGTAAAAACAGCAACTTGAGGGTTGGGTTCATATCAGATCCCATTCCTAAAAAAGCGCCTTCGTTTTCAACATTCATCATTAAAAAGGTGTCGCCAACCACTTTAATGCGCTCGCCTGGATCAATGCTTGCTCTAACCATGAATTTTGAGATTTGATCAATGGCAATATTGAACACAATGAGCAAGACAATTCTTAGGGTTCTAGATAACTTCATAAATCTATGCGTTGCTTTATAAATTAGCCGAAGAAGTTTCAGCAGCTTTATGGATTTTTTTCACTAAACCTTGTAATACATTTCCTGGGCCAACTTCAACAAAATGCGTGGCACCATCTGCAACCATTTGTTGTATGGACTGGGTCCATTTTACAGGAGCTGTAAGTTGTGACATCAGATTTTTTTTGATACTGTTCGCATCAGTAACCTCATAAGCCGTCACATTTTGATAGATGGGACAATTAGGCTTGCTGAACGTAGTGTTTTCAATAGCTGCAGCCAATTCCTCACGAGCAGGCTCCATCAAAGGCGAGTGAAACGCACCGCCAACAGGCAGGATCATGGCGCGACGGGCACCTGCATTTTTCAAGGCCTCACAGGCCCTTTCAATGGCCGCAACTTCTCCAGAGATGACCAGTTGGCCGGGGCAATTATAATTTGCGGGTACTACAAGCCCTTCGGTTTGAGCACATATTTTTTCAACAATGGCATCTTCCAATCCCAAAACCGCGGCCATAGTGCTTGGTTGTGCCTCACAGGCTTTTTGCATCGCTTGCGCGCGTTGGGAGACGAGCTTGAGACCGTCTTCAAAGGTCAAGGTTCCGTTGGCAACCAAAGCAGAGAATTCACCTAAAGAATGACCGGCTACCATATCGGGCATAAATGTGCCACCCAAAGTTTTCGCCAAGATGACCGAATGCAAAAATATAGCAGGCTGGGTCACTTTGGTTTCTTTAAGAGCTTCAGCAGTACCTTCAAACATGATATCGGTAATATGGAATCCTAAAATGGAATTTGCTTTTTCGAACAGATCTTGGGCTAAGTGGGAGTTCTCGTAAAGGTAAAGTCCCATTCCTGTGAATTGGGCACCTTGACCAGGGAAAATGTATGCGTTCATGTGTTATCTTTATAATGGTCTTTCTGAGAAAAACCAGTTGTTTTATGTACTGTGATCCTATTAGGCTGTAAAAATAGCAATTAATTAGCGATTCTATTAATCACCTTGGCAGGATTGCCAGCAATGACCACATTTTCCGGGAAATCTTTAGTGACTACGGCCCCAGCACCAACTACAACATTATCGCCTAAAGTAACGCCGGGACAGATGGTGGCATTGCCTCCAATCCAAACATTGTTGCCAATACTAATGGGTTTGGCGAATTCTTGTCCGCTATTTCTCGCTTCATATTCTAAGGGATGCGTGGCGGTATAAATTTGCACATTGGGCCCAAACATGCAATTGTCGCCTATTTTAACCAATGTGCCATCAAGGATGCAGCAATTGTAATTGATGAATACATGCTTGCCGATTTTGATATTGTAACCATAATCACAATAAAACGGTGGTTCAATCCAAAGATGTTCTTCGGCCTTGCCAAACAAATCATAGAGCAATTGATTGCGGACTTCCTTTTGGCTTTCGTCCATCGCATTGAATTGCTGAAACAGCAATTTCGCCTCTTGACGCTCGTCCACAAGTTGCGCATCTTTGGGACGGTATAGCTCACCAGCGATCATTTTTTCTTTTTCAGTCATTTCTTATCGTGAAGTTGTTGAGTTGCGAAGTTGTTGAGTTGGCTGCTAGATTTACCACCTTAAACTCTCCACTAAATCCTCAAAGGGGACTTTTGACACCCTTGCCATTTGTTATTTTCATGAGATTAAACTTTAAACCTTGATCCATAATGCAACAGAGGACTTTGAACTTTAGATATTATTCATCTTCATCTTCATCTTCATCTTCATCTTCTCCCGATAGTTATCGGGATCATCTTCGTCTTCTCCCGATAGTTATCGGGATCATCTTCATCTTCATCTTCATCTTCATCTTCATCTTCGTCCCGATAGTTATCGGGATCGTCTTCATCTTCTCCCGAAAGCTACCGGCATCAATTTCAACTTCAGGTTCAATTTCAATTTCAAGTTCAAATTCAAATTCGTTTTTTTCGAAGTCCTATCCCATCTCACAGGCCGCTTCTGCACAACGTTCGCCGTCCATTGCAGCGGAAACGATGCCGCCAGCGTACCCGCCACCTTCGCCACAGGGAAACAGATTTTCGATTTCCGGGTGTGCGAGGTTTTCATTTCGCGGAATATTCACAGGCGAGGAGGTTCGGGATTCTACGCCAATAACGTTGGCTTCGGCAGTATAATACCCATGCATTTTTTCGCCGAAAGCCTTAAAACCCTTCCGCAGAGAACCACCAATCAATTTGGGTAGCAGCGAATGTAAGGGGGCGGAATTCAGGCCCGGCTGGTATGACGTGGGATTCAAATCGGCCGACAATTTACCTTCCACAAAATCGGTAAGACGTTGTGCGGGTGCTGTTTGGTTTCTTCCACCGGCCGTAAAAGCGAGACGTTCTAAATCTTTTTGGTATTCCAAGCCTTTCAACGCTCCAAACTGTTCGTATTTGTAGAGGTCCTTTTCCGCATTGATTTCCACCACAATCCCAGAATTGGCAAATGCGTTGTTCCGTTTAGAAGGCGACATGCCATTGACCACGACCTCGCCATTTGCGGTGGCAGCGGGAACTATAAATCCGCCAGGGCACATGCAAAAGGAATACACGCCACGATCGCGCACTTGCTCTACCAAACTGTAGGACGCGGCGGGCAAAAGTTCGTCGCGATTTTCGCCTTTGCAATGGTATTGGATGCCATCGATAATTTGCTGTGGATGTTCCACACGAACGCCCATCGCAAAGGATTTTGCCTTCAACTCAATATTTTTTGCTTGCAACAGGTAGAACATGTCCCGTGCGGAATGCCCAGTTGCCAAAATGACTTTGTCAACCGCCAACTCATCTCCGTTGTGGAGTGTCAAGCTGTTGATGTGTTTGTTTTTAATACCAAAATCAACCACTCGCGTTTCAAAATGGATCTCGCCGCCATGATTTAAAATGGTCTCACGAATATTTTGCACCACTTTAGGTAATTTATTGGTGCCGATATGTGGATGGGCATCGACCAAAATTTGATCGGTCGCGCCATGATAGACCAAGTTTTCAAAAATCTTGCGCACATCGCCACGTTTCAAGCTTCGGGTGTACAATTTGCCATCGCTATAAGTGCCAGCGCCACCCTCGCCAAAGCAGTAATTGGAATCTTCGTTGACCTCGTGATCCTGGTTGATGGCTTTTAAGTCGCGACGTCTATCTTGCACATTCTTGCCACGTTCCAAAACAATGGGCTTGAAGCCCAACTCAATACAACGTAAGGCGGCCCACATGCCAGCGGGCCCAAAACCAATGATGTGAATGGGTTTGGCTGCAGAAACATCTTTGTAATCAAAAGTATAGGCCGAATTTTCAGGTGCGGGTTCATTGATATAAACCTCGACCTTATAATTGAGCATGATTTGTTTTTTACGCGCGTCGATGGATTTCCGAAGCACTTTTACTGCGGAAATATCACTAAGTTTCAGGTTGAGGTTCTGGGAAGCTTTGCTTAGCAAAATATTGGATTGCTTTTCTTCCTCAAGCGTGATGCGTAATTGTAATGCTTTTATCATGATGGGAAATTAAGCCTAAACAGGCTGCTATTACTTACGCTCATAGGTCAAAAAGCTAAAAGCGTAGTTATGCGTGTTGTCTTTAGAATGTTCCTTGCGATGGGTTTCTTTCCAGATAAAGCCGTCAATTTCAGGAAAAAACGTATCGGCAGTAGGGAAGTTTCCGTGTACGCGCGTGAGTTCGATTTTATCGGCCATGCCTATTGCTTGTCGGTAAATCTCACCGCCACCAATAATGAAGGGCTGGGCATCTTTTCGAGCGGCATCTAGAGCATCATCGAGATTATGCACCACAATCACACCAGAAGGTACGGCGTAATTATCCTGTCTGGTAATCACAATATGCGTACGATTGGGCAAAGGGTTTTTAAAACTTTCAAAGGTTTTGCGCCCCATAATGATGCAGTGCCCACTGGTTAAATTTTTAAAGCGTTTTAGATCATCGCCAAGATGCCAAATGAGGTCGCCATCTTTGCCGATGCCATTATCTTCGCCGGCCGCTGCGATGAGTGTTAGCTCAGATTTTTTTTTTTGAAATGGCGCACTTGATTTTGCAGATGCATCAAAGGCTTGGGATTTTGCAACCTTGCTTTCTTTGGCCAAATACTCTTGTTTCAGCTTTTCAATACGTTCCTCTTGTTTCGCCACCAAAAGATCGCGTTGTTGGTCTTCCCAATCCCTACCCATAAATTTATTGATGATAAAAACACTTATGAAATGGTAAATAAAAAGCACAAACCATACAATGATGGCAATGACAAACCAATCGAGACCAAAAATTTTAAATTCTTGGCCAATATTAAGCACCGTGTTAGCGACAATAAGTAGTACAGATCCAATCAAGAAAATCACAAAATGAATGTAAAGTCGCTTTTTCTGTTTGATGCGTCTTTCCGCATTTTTAATCAGCGCGAGTTGCGTTTTATCTATCTGGGGAATGGGTTTCTTTTTTCCGAACATGGTATGGTCATTTAGTCGAGGTAAAGTTACTGATTTTTTGCGCAAACGCTATAATAGATGCTTTACTGGAAAAATTTAAAAATACGAAAACCTTGTAGTGCTTAAGTTTTTGACAATCAATCGCTAAGCTTTAATTGTTTTCTTGCGGATTTCCCAATAATGTCAAAAATTTTCAGATTAATCAATAGTTAGAAGATGCTAAAAGTGGTAAAATCGCAAATATACCATTTCAGAAGCCTTAATCATTTGGTTTTGAGGCTTTCTTTTATACATTTGTGAAGAAATTAATTCATTATATATTATGGCAATTACAAAACAATACCTAAAAAGCAAGCCTGTTTGTAAGGTAACATTCACGGTTCCTACAGAAGGTGCTAAAACTGTATCTGTATTAGGAAGTTTCAACGACTGGGACGAGCAAAAGGCTGTTAAATTGAAAAAATTAAAAGACGGTTCTTTTAGAGGTGCTGTTAATTTGGAAAAAGACAAGTCCTACGAGTTTCGCTATTTGGTTGACGGTACCTTTACCAACGATGAGCAAGCAGATGCTTTGGCCTGGAACGATTTCGCTGGAGCGGAAAACAGCGTTTTGAATCTCTAAGGATTCTACTCATTTAAGAAATTAAAGCCCCTTTTTTTGGGGCTATTTTTTTTGTATTTTCTTCGAAAGGGTTTGGGTTTTAAATCCCTCCAGAGGCTTTTATGCCCCGAGCTGATTGATTTTAAGAACCTGGTCTGAAGATGCAACTTGCCATAAAAAATGGGCTTATGCATTGCTTATCTACCAACAAGTATCTTCACGCATCAGCGTTCAAGCCTGTTTACTAGACGCCAACTAGTTGCCGCCAATTTGAATATTTATAGGAACGAAATAAGGCACCACAGTTGGTTTGCCATTTCTTTTGCCTGGTACCATTTGCGGAATGAGTGCAACCACTCTCAAAGCTTCCTTTTCCAAATCAGAAGTTTTAGCTTTCGCCCTCTCTGATGTTATTTTTCCTTCTTTATCAATTTTGAAGATCACTTTAATAGTGTAGGTTCCTTTTTTTAATTTAGAAATTGGTGGTCTTGAGGTCCTGAAATTTCTTTGAAAATGCCGACTGATTTCATTAGACATGCATTGTTTCAAATCCTTATTGGAGGTGTTGTTTTCGCAGCCTTTATAAACAGGGACAGTCTCGCCAGTAATCTGAATGTCTTCTTTTGGATTTGAATGGAGCGTATTTTCCTGGGCAAAAAATTTAACTCCCGAAAACAGGATAAACAGAACAAGTAGATTTTTCATAATTATATTTTTGTATGGCGGTTTATAATCGTAAGCATTGAAAATTTCGTCAGGCCATCGAATTTTTGATTGTTCTCGCTCTAAAGGGAACATGAATGCTCCATTTTATAAATTTAGCATGAGCTAATTTTCAGCCTTGAAAAAAGGAGTATTACGTACTAAATCAAATAATAGTAAGTAGTGTTGATTGATGATGCGTGTTCAATTGAAACTTCAAACAGCAACCTTCCCCTTAATATGCGGATGTGGATCATAGTTTTCCAAACTGAAATCTTCAAATTTAAAATCGAAGATGTCCTTTATTTCAGGATTGATGAGCATTTTAGGAAGTGGTTTAGGGTCTCTGGATATTTGCAGTTCCATTTGTTCTATATGATTGCTGTAAATGTGGGCATCGCCAAAAGTATGGATGAACTCGCCGGCTTCATAACCACAAACTTGCGCCACCATCATGCTGAACAAAGCATAGGAGGCAATGTTGAAAGGCACGCCTAAAAAGATATCGGCACTACGTTGGTACAATTGCAACGAAAGTTTTGCTTTCTTTTCTCCTTTGGATTGGTCAGGAGGGGACACATAAAACTGAAAAAACGCATGGCAGGGCGGTAAAGCTGCTTTGCCATTGGCGACATTCTCGTCAAAAGATTTTGAAGTATCGGGTAACACGGAAGGATTCCAGGCAGAAACCAGCATGCGTCTGCTATTGGGATTGGTTTTTAGGGTATCTATCACTTCCTTGATTTGGTCGATCTCGTCGCTGTTCCAATTGCGCCATTGCTGACCGTAAACCGGACCCAAGTCGCCGTTCTTGTCTGCCCAAGCATTCCAAATGCGAACTCCATTTTCAGTGAGGTAGTTGATATTGGTATCTCCTTTCAAAAACCACAACAATTCGTAAACAATGGATTTTAAATGTAGTTTTTTGGTGGTAACCATCGGGAAACCTTCGCTCAAATCAAAGCGCATTTGGTATCCAAATACACTCTTGGTACCAGTGCCGGTGCGGTCTCCTTTTTGGGTTCCGTTTTCTAAGACGTGTTTTACTAAATCGTGGTATTGCTTCATGTGCATTTTCCGTCTTCCCAAAGGGAAGAAACTGTTTTATATTATAATTTATTTATAGATCATTGAAAACGAATGTAAAGAAAATGGCGAATAGACGCTTTAATGTGTAACGAAAAATATCAAAAGTTATCAACGAGAATGTTTTCACATGGGTCTTGACCTTATCGTTATTTGAATGGTAAGATAGATCTTATTCCTGATTTTAATTCCTCCAGAGGGTTTTATTCCCCGAGGCTTGCCTCGAAATACGAAGAACATCTTTCAATTCATACCTGTGGGCTTGCTCCGAGGTTATTGATTTGAAATTTGAACTTTAGCATCATGAGATTCCTGCCTCTACCAAATGGCAGACAGGTGCGCAGGAATGGGTTACCCAATGATCATCCCTGCAATAGTAGCCGAAATCAAGGAAGCAATTGTGCCGCCAATCAAGGCTTTCATTCCAAACTTGGAAAGTGTCTTACGCTGGCCTGGAGCCAAGGAGCCAATACCACCAATCTGGATCCCAATGGATGCAAAATTTGCAAAGCCACAGAGCATGTAAGTGGCCATGATAACCGATTTTTCGTATTTTAAATGAATGGGGTTGGCGACGTTCTTAAGGTCTGATAATTGGATGTAACCAATAAATTCGCTGGCTGCCAATTTAATGCCCAACAACTGTCCCATGAGTGCCATATCCTCGCGAGCGATGCCAATGAGCCACATCAAAGGCGCAAAGAGATAACCCAAAATAAATTCCAAGGACAGGGAATCGTAAGGCGTGTTATCAGCGATGACCTGATTGAGTGAGGTAAAGTGCCAATCGATGTTGAGAACGCCAATTGTGAATCCGTCAAAACTTGCGATCCCACCAATGATCCCGTTAAACATGGCGATGAAGGCAACAAATACCAATAGCATCGCACCAACGTTGACCGCAAGTTTTAAGCCTTCCGTAGTTCCATTGGCGATGGCTTCTAAAATGTTGGAGCCTATTTTTTCTTGAGACACGTGTACGTCGGTATCTACGGGCTCAGTTTGTGGGTATAATATTTTTGAAATCACAATCGCCCCAGGAGCAGCCATGACCGATGCTGCCAAGAGGTGCTTGGCGTAGAATAACTGTAGGGCTTCGTCCTCGCCGCCTAAAAAGCCTATGTATGCTGCCAACACCGCACCTGCAACGGTCGCCATCCCACCAATCATGACCAATAGGATTTCCGACTTGTTCATTTTTTCCAAATAGGCCTTGATGAGCAGCGGAGCTTCGGTTTGGCCTAAAAAGATATTTCCCGCGACACTTAGACTTTCAGCTCCAGAAATACCCAAGACCCTAGACAACAACCAGCCCATCCCTTTGACCACTTTTTGAATGACGCCTAAATAAAACAACACCGATGTCAATGCTGAAAAGAAGATAATCGTTGGAAGGACCTGGAAAGCAAAGATGTAACCAAAGGAATTCACGTTGAGGATGCCACCAAACAGAAATTCACTTCCGGCTTGGGTAAAACCTAAAATGGCAATAAAACCTTTGCCTACGACTTCAAAAGCGCTTTTTATAAATTCCACCTTTAAAACGCCAACCGCGATGATGAGTTGAAATGCCAAGCCAATCCCAACCGTTTTCCAGTTGATGGCTTTGCGATTGCTGCTGAATAAAAAAGCGATGAAAATAAGCGATACCATGCCCAAAAGCCCGCGCCACAGACTTCCCAGTGAAAAGCCCTGACTTGGCACAATACCTTCGTTGACGCCGTCTGCCATTAAAGGAGCACTGCTTTTTGAAGGCGTTTTAAAACTAAAACTCATTTCCTTATTCGCAAAAACAAGCGTGGAATCTGTTAATTCTGAAATGTTGAAGCGTTCGGTCTTTTCTGTTGGTGTGTCGTAGTAGAGCACCAATAATGTATTCTGAAAGAGGTAATTGCCGCTAAATTCGCCTAAGCTATCGGCCGATTTGATGTCGTAATTGAAATTGCCGTTTTTTAGCTGGAACTCATCGCTGCTGTCAATATCATATAGATTGACACCTGCATCGTTTTTTACCGCTTCAATCTGCCATTTTTTTTCCAATTCTTGCGCAAAGTTCAAATTGATTGCAAAAAAAATAGCTGTAACAGCCAGTAAAAAATGTTTCATGTGTTTGTATTTATTGTTTTTCATGGACACAACTGCTTACCGGCAGGCAGGGGTTGTTCGCTACTGATCATTCCGTTGGGTGATAAAATTTTGAACACGCTCGTTTCATGAGAAAAAAAGTATTATCGTTTGGAAATCTCGTCTCTTATTTTGGCAGCCTTTTCGTAGTCTTCGTTTGCGACCGCTTCATCCAATAAGGTATTGAGTTCTTTTAGGGACTTGTCTTTATAGCTATCTTTTATGCTGGTCTCAATTTCCTCGACCACCATATCGTCTACCAGAATGGAATCCTGTTCCTCAGTTTCCTTATTCGGGTTGACCTTGAGGTAAATGCCAGCTTTATCTAGAATATTCTTATAGGTAAAGATCGGTGCTTTAAAACGTAAGGCCAATGCAATGGCATCACTGGTTCTAGCATCTATGATTTCCTCGATTTTGTCGCGCTCACAAATGAGGCTGGAATAAAAGACGCCATCTACCAATTTATGAATGATGACCTGTTTTACGGTAATATCGTAACGATCGGCAAAATTCTTGAATAAATCGTGGGTAAGTGGGCGTGGGGGTCTAATTTCCTTTTCTAGCGCAATGGCAATGGATTGGGCTTCAAACGCACCAATAACGATTGGCAATTTGCGGTCGCCATCCATTTCATTTAGAATAAGGGCATAGGCGCCGTTTTGAGTCTGGCTGTATGATATCCCTTTTATATTTAGTCGAACTAAGCTCATATTTTTAAACTAAATTCCGCAACACTTCGTGCTGAGGTGTCCTCAACTACCTTTCTTTTGGAAAGGCCCTATTCCAAGATTTAGAAATACGGGTAAGGCAAAAAGCAAAGAACTGTTTAAAATAGGACTTTACCAACTACCAAAGGCAGATTTATAGATAAAATTCCAATTTAAACAGCCCTTTAGAAGCTACAATTTATAAAAAATCTAGGCGTTTTGTGCCTTAAATGTCTTTAATTTTTCAATGAGTGCTGGCACGATTTCAAAAGCATCGCCAATCACACCGTAATCTGCTGCCTTAAAGAAGGGAGCTTCTGGGTCATTATTGATGACCACTTTTACTTTGGAAGCGTTGATGCCAGCCAAATGCTGGATGGCTCCAGAAATCCCAATGGCAATATATAGATTGGAGGCTACAGGTTTTCCTGTTTGCCCAACGTGTTCGCCGTGAGGTCTCCATCCTAAATCTGAAACAGGTTTTGAACAAGCGGTTGCTGCACCCAAAACGTCTGCCAATTCTTCAATCATGCCCCAATTCTCTGGGCCTTTGAGTCCGCGACCAGCAGAAACCACGATTTCCGCATCAGCGATAGTGACTTTATCTGTGGCAACGTCAATCGACTCTACATGCACACCAGATTCTGGAACTGAAGGCGAAAAGTCTTCCGCAGCAGCATCGGCTTTATGTTCTTTTAATCCGAAGGCATTCTTGGAAACCCCAACAATCTTAACATCGGTATCGATGGTAGTCATATTGAAGGCTTTATTGGTAAACGCCGTTCGTTTCACGGTAAATGGCGAAGCGCTAGAAGGCGCCTCAACCACGTTAGACGCATAGCCAGCTTCCAGTCCCACTGCCAATAATGGCGCGAGATATTTGCTATCGGCACTTGAACTCACAATAACCACTTTGGTGTCCTCTTTTTCCGCAGCCTGTTTGATGACGTTGGCATAGCTGTTGGCATTGAATTTCTCCAAATCGCTGGAATTGACCTTGAGCACTTTGTCGACACCGTAGTTACCCAACTCCGAAATATCATCGGCGTTGATGGTAATTGCGGTCACGCTGGTTCCCATTTGGTCTGCCACAGCTTTGGCGTAGGAGGCTACCTCAAGAGCAACCTTTTTGAATTTTCCTTGTTCTGATTCTGTATATACTAATACTGACATAATATTAAATTTTGCCTCTTACCAGCCCCTCTCCCAAGGAGAGGGGCTTTCAAGATTTTGGTTATAATTATATTTTCAATTTCAAAACTTTCCGCAGGAAAGCACTATGTTAACAAAGCTCATTTTAATGAGCACCTCTCCACTATTAGTTCCCCTCCTTTGGAGGGGCTAGGGGATGATTTTATATTACTTTCGCCTCATTATGAAGCAAGTCCACCAATTGGTCTAAATTATCGGCATCTACCAAAGTAATTTGTCCTTTAGGTTCTGGTTTTTCAAATTTCACAGATGCGGTTTCAGTTTCGGCATTTGATGGCTCTAAAACATTCATTGGCTTTTTACGCGCCATCATGATCCCTCTCATGTTTGGGATACGCAAGTCACTTTCTTCAACCAATCCTTTTTGACCGCCAATAACTAATGGCAGACTCGTGGAAACGGTTTCCTTACCACCATCAATTTCTCGCATGGCTTTGACATTGTCGCCATCAATTTCCAAATTGATGCAGTTGGTCACAAAATTGGCGTCAATCAAGGCTGCCAACATACCAGGTACCATCCCACCATTATAATCGATGGATTCTCGACCAGCAATGATCAAGTCATAACCGCCGTCTTTGACCACTTTGGCTAGTTCTTTGGCCACTTGATAGCCATCCTTAGCTTCAGAATTGACTCTAATCGCACTATCTGCGCCAATGGCCAATGCCTTTCTTAACGTTGGCTCGGTTTCAGGCCCACCAACGGTGACCACATCTACACTGGCTCCTTGTTTTTCTTTGAACCACATGGCACGTGTAAGCCCAAACTCATCGTTCGGGTTGATAACAAACTGAACACCATTGGTGTCAAATTTGGTGTTATCGTCGGTAAAATTGATTTTTGAAGTCGTATCAGGCACATGACTGATGCATACTAATATTTTCATATCGAATTATTTGATTTTAATTGTCTTTACTTCTAGTCGTACGAAGATAAAAATAATAATTCTAATTTTACTATGCGTGCATAATAAAATTATGCAAAAATTTCAGTAGAAAGCACTAAGACTGTTAATTTTTCAAAAATTTGAAGACTTTTTGGGCATTGTTCAAATTAGAGAGTTTTATGAAGTAAAGTCCGTTTGTGTAAGTTGACAGATTGATCTTATCATTTTCAAAACCTGTTTCGGCTAAAACCCGTTTGCCTGAGAGATCAAATATTTCGATATTCAGGGCTTGGTTTTCAGCATTGCGGATTTGGAGGTAGGGATTGCCTTCGGCTTGAAATGGAGTCATTTTTGAAAATGTTTCGGTTGCTACGGAAAGATTGGCTTCTTCAAAAATCATATAATCGGTTGAAAACGTCCCATTTTCACGCTCCAAAATTACTTGACCATTCTCATCGTTTTGATTCACGCTTAAGTTTCCGTAGTTATATGCGATACACCCAATATCAAGCATGGAGTATAACATGAGTTCGATTTGAAAACAAGGATCAGAAGATTCAGACGCACTTGAAGTACCTTCAGTTGTAGTCCATAATTGCAGGGTGTTGTCAAGCGCAGCACTGCTGTCATCAAAACCGCCTTTCATACCTATCGCGAAGGCATTTCCGCAGGGGGAAAGGGAACTGGTTGCCGCAGTTATCATGTCATTTTCCGAATCATATCCAAAATCAATTTGGAGTTCAAAACCTTCGGGCACATTGTACGTGCTATTCTCGCAGTTTTCGCCCGACTCGGTAGAATTATTGCAATATTGCATTAATTCGTAAGTCTTACCATCAAGTAAATCAATGAGGTTTGCGCTTATTGGCGTAGTGGAATAGGACAAGTCGAAAGTAAAGATATCCGATGCCACATTGGTATCTAACTCAGTGATAAGATTTTTGTTGTCATGGGCAATACTGTAGTATTTAAACAGTTCGCCATCAGGATTGGAGTTGGGATAGCTTTGATAAAAATCATAAATGGAATATGCCGCAAAAATAGTGGTAATGGCCTGGTCTGGAAACGACAAGGCAACTGTGCCATCGGTGTTGTTTGTAATAATGGGAATGTAAGCCGGCTGTTGAATTTTAACTACATCAACAAGCAAGGGACACAACAGGTTTTCTTGAGCAATCGCAGTGCATGAGAAGAGCAATAAAATTGCGTAAATCAAGTCCTTTTTCTGCATTGTATTTCGTTTTAGATTATGAATATAGCAAAACTTAGAAGCTTATCTCTATTCAAATTAAAAATGATGTGATTTAATACGCAATAATCCTTATTTTTGCTACTCGAAAAAAAACACTGTAATGAAGACGATTCAATTTAGAGAAGCTATCTGCGAAGCCATGAGCGAGGAGATGCGCAGAGACGAAAGCATTTACTTAATGGGTGAGGAAGTGGCCGAATACAATGGAGCCTATAAAGCTTCTAAAGGCATGTTGGACGAATTTGGCCCTAAACGGGTTATCGACACACCTATTTCGGAACTCGGTTTTACCGGTGTCGCCATTGGTTCTACCATGACGGGCAACCGCCCCATCGTGGAGTACATGACCTTCAACTTTTCACTGGTTGGTATTGACCAGATCATCAACAACGCAGCCAAGATTCGCCAAATGTCTGGAGGCCAATTTAATTGCCCCATCGTATTTCGTGGGCCAACCGGTTCTGCAGGGCAATTGGGCGCAACACACTCCCAAGCGTTTGAGAGTTGGTTTGCCAACACACCAGGTTTAAAAGTGGTGATACCCTCTAATCCTTACGATGCCAAAGGCTTACTGAAATCGGCCATACGTGACGACGACCCCGTTATTTTTATGGAAAGCGAGCAAATGTATGGCGATAAAGGCGAAGTGCCAGAAGGTGAATATACCATTCCTTTGGGGGTTGCTGAAGTGAAGCGTGAAGGCACAGATGTGACCATCGTGTCTTTTGGGAAAATCATCAAGGAAGCCTATAAAGCAGCCGAAGAATTGGCGGAAGAAGGCATCTCCTGCGAAATCATTGATTTGCGCACCGTACGCCCTTTAGACCGTGAAGCGATTCTTAAATCGGTCAAGAAAACCAACCGCCTAGTCGTTTTGGAAGAAGCTTGGCCTTTTGGCAATGTATCTACAGACATAGCGTATTTGGTACAGTCTGAAGCTTTTGACTACTTGGACGCCCCAATAGTGAAAATCAACACTGCCGATACTCCTGCGCCTTATTCTCCTGTATTGTTTGAGCAGTGGTTGCCTAACAAGGACGAAGTCATTAAAGCAGTAAAAAAAGTACTTTATAAATAATTAGACAACAATCACGTTATATAAACTTCATCTACCCTGAGCAAACCAATACATGCGATGGTCGATGAAGTTTTTTGTGTGTATGAAACTAAAGCTCCCCATCTTATTTTTTTTCTTCGGCATGTTTTCCGTTTTCTCACAAACCAAAGTAAGCGGTTATGTGTTTGACGAATTTGACCAGCCGGTTGCTTACGCCAACATACTTTTTAAAGGTTCTACGGAAGGCACCATTTCTAACGAGGAAGGTAAGTTCTATTTAGAATCAGACAGTACTTGGAAAACCTTGGCGGTGTCCTTTTTGGGCTACGAGACTCAAGAAATCCTTTTAGAAAAGCGGGTCACTTACGAGCTGAAATTTATATTGAAGGAAGAAGCAGCCGCCTTAAATGAAGTGCTTATTGTCACCGGAAACCAATCCAAAAAAGCCTCCGAAAATCCTGCCATCGCCATTCTCAAGAAAATATGGGAGCGCAAGCGAAAAAACGGCCTGCGACAGTTTGATCAATACCAATACGACAAGTATGAAAAAGTAGAGTTTGATCTCAATACCATTGATAGCGCGCTTATAAAAAGCAGAATTTTCAAGGGTATGGAGTTCGTCTTTGATAAGGTGGATACCTCTAAAGTAACCGGTAAAACCTACCTTCCTATTTTTATTAACGAAGCGATAAGCAAAGTCTATGGCGACAATCTGCTCAATGAGGAAAAGGAAGATTTGAAGGGCAATAAAAACTCTGGGTTCAGCAATAATCAAATCATCATTGAATTTGTGGACGATTTGTACGCCGATTTCGATATCTACGACAATTACCTCAAGTTTTTTGATAAGAGTTTTACAAGCCCTTTGTCTAAAACAGGTGTTAATACTTATAATTATGTGCTTTCAGACAGTGCTTTTATCGACAATAAGTGGTGCTACAATATTATTTATTATCCGCGTCGCAAGAACGAGCTTACGTTTAAAGGCGACTTTTGGGTCAACGATTCCACTTATGCCATTAAGGACATCAACCTTCAGGCTTCAAAAAGTGCCAACATTAACTGGGTTAAGGAAATCTATATAGAGCAGGAATTTGAGGTGGTCAATGACTCGGTCTTCTTGCTAAAACGGGATTATATGTTATCTGACTTTGCGCTCAATAAAAAGGAAAAGTCCCGTGGTGTTTACGGAAAGCGTACCACTTTGTATAACAATTACGTGTTTGACGAGCCTAAAGACTCTGATTTTTATAGTCAGAAAGTCTACAGTTACAACGAAGATGCCTACAATCGAGATGACGAATTTTGGGATAAAAACCGAATGGAATCACTCAGTCAAGACGAGAGGGGCGTTTATAAAATGTTGGATACACTCAAGACGGTCAAGAAATTCAAGAACCTTTACAGTTTAGGGAGCATTTTGGCTTCCGGTTATATAGAAGTCTCAAGCATCAATACAGATATTGGCCCAATATTTTCGGTATTTGGCTTTAATGAAGTGGAGGGCGTTCGGGTTCGCGGCGGCGGTAGGACTTATTTTGGACCCAACGATTTGTGGCGGGTGGAAGGCTATGTGGCCTACGGATTTCGAGACGATAAGTTCAAATACGGGATTTCGGGCAAGGCCTTGTTGGATATTAAAAACCGGCTTATTATTTCAGGCGGAAACAGACGTGATGTTGAGCAAATTGGTGCTAATTTAACCTCATCCACCGATGTTCTGGGACGTAGTTTGGCCTCTTCAGCAGTGATAGGTACAAGTATCAACGATAAATTGACCAGTATCAATCTTACCACACTTGGTTTTGAGTTAGAACCAAGTAAAAACTTTGTGGTAAGAACCAGCGGCACTTACCGCACTTTAGAATCGGCATCCCCCACTTTTAGTTTAGATTACAATGATCCAGAGGCAGTAGGTGGCGTGTCTTCAGATATTCAGCAGTATGAAACCGCGCTGTCATTCTCCTATTATCCGAATCGAAAAATGACCGGATATGGGGTAGAGCGTCGGGTCGCAAATGATGGGTTTGCTACACTTTTTGCGCAGGTAACACGAGGCGACGAAGGTGTTTTTGGAAGTGATTTTGATTATACAAAAGTCCAGTTTTCCTACATCCAACCGTGGCTATTAGGGGCTTATGGCCGATTGACCACAACGGTCGAAGCTGGTAAGACTTTTGGAGCTGTGCCTTTGGGATTGTTGAGCGTGGTGCCAGGGAATCAATCGTATTTTTCGATCTACAATACCTTTCCCCAATTGGATTTTTACGAGTTTGTTACCGATACCTATACGTCCATGCATTTGGAACATAATTTCAACGGTCGCATATTTTCAAGAGTCCCGTTTCTTAAAAAATATAACTTACGCGCTATTGTTGGTGTAAGGGGTGTTTGGGGCGAGTTATCAGACGAGAATATCGCATTGAGCACCACTGGGAATCCTGTGGAAATTCCATTAATCGCACCTACCGATGAAGTCTATTACGAGTATAGCGTTGGCGTGGGCAATATCTTTAAGATTTTGCGTATCGATTTCAACTTTAGGGGTAATTACCTAGATGCGCCAGAAGCCAGACCTTTTGGGGTTACCGGTAGTTTTGGGTTTAGTTTTTAGATCTCAGTCCTTCCGTCGCATCTCCGTGCGTCGCATTGGCATCGCATCAATCGTTTCAAAAAGTGATGCTGCGGAAAGCAACTTCGCCTGTCGTAATTTGATACTACCATCCAAACCAATCAGAAGCACCTGAAATGGTAATTCGGTTTTGCTGAAATTCTCGTAGAGTGACGTATTTTCAATCCATTGATTTGCTTCGGAAAAATTGATCTTATAAGATTTCGGGCTTAACTGATAGACGATGAGCTTTCGGGCTTCGAGTCCGTTGAGGTGTTTTTCCAATTCTGAAACTTGCTCATTAAATAATGCGTTGTCGCGATTTTCAGTCAAGATGATAATGACGCGCTGTCTCCATCGGTGTTTTTTGAGATCTTGGGCTTCCATGAAGTTTGCAGTGCTTATGAGCATTAGTAAAATAATGGTTTTTAGTTTCATTTGTTAAAGCATTTCAAATATTCAGTTTTAACTTATTCAGAAGATTAAGATAGTAATTTTTGATGAGGTTTTTATCTGTCAAATCCATCTTACGAATAGGCTGTTTTTCTGCGCTGCCATAGTTGGTGTTTTTCAGCAACAGTTCTGTGCCAGTGAATTTAAAACTTGAGTGAATTCAATGATGTCTTAGGTTATGGTAAGTTGGATGTGGCAATCACATAGTTCAGTATAGTGGATTTATTCTTCTAACCCGAAGTTCTAAAAAAACCTTCAAAAGCGTAGCGCCTACAAGCCACTTTAAGAAACTCAAGGCATTTTTAATTGCTAAAAATTAAAGTTTAGCCTATCTTTGCAGCCCTCAAAAACAAAGATTTAGAAATACCCAAACGCCTATTTAATAGGAATAAAACATAAGAATAAAATGACAGCAAACGGAAAATTAACCTTCGATGTGTTAATAGAAATCCCTAAAGGGAGCAGAAACAAATACGAATACGATTTTGATCTCAAAAAGATACGTTTTGATCGTATGCTCTTTTCATCCATGATGTATCCAGCAGATTATGGTTTCATCCCAGAAACTTTAGCCTTGGATGGCGATCCCTTGGATGTTTTGGTATTGGGTGGCGAGCCAACTTTCCCCATGATCGTGATGGAGGTTAAGCCCATTGGTGTATTTCATATGGCCGATGAAAAAGGGCCTGATGAGAAAGTGATTTGCGTGCCCGTATCAGATCCCATCTGGAATAGCCTCAATGATCTGGCGGATATGAATCCGCACCAAATCAAGGAAATCGAACACTTCTTCCAAGTCTATAAAGATCTTGAAAAGAAAAAAGTAGATGTAGGTGGTTGGGGTAATGCCGATAAAGCTTACGAAATCTTGAACAGTTGTATTGAGCGCTACGAAAAAAGTGACAAGGATAAAACAGGACATTTCTCTATTTAAGAGCCCTAAGGCCATGAAAATAAGACCCTTCAGTATAAAACTTGAAGGGTCTTTTTAGTTTTAAGGGATTTCACTACTTTTGCCCAGCTAATTAACAAATAAATAACAACGTTAAATATGGAATCATTAATGATTTACATGCCAATTGCCATGGCAATTTTAGGCTTAATCTTTATGCTTGTCAAGCAATCTTGGGTTATGAAACAGAACCCCGGAGATGGCAAAATGAAAGAAATTTCAGATCACATTTATGAAGGCGCCTTGGCATTTCTAAAGGCAGAATACAAACTCTTGGCCATTTTTGTGGTCATAGTAAGTGTGCTTTTAGCCATTGTTTCGTTTGTAGTGCCAACCACCCACATTCTTATTGTGGTCGCTTTTATATTTGGTGCTTTTTTCTCAGCATTTGCTGGAAATATTGGGATGAAAATCGCTACAAAAACTAACGTCAGAACCACGCAAGCCGCTCGTACCAGTTTACCAAACGCCCTAAAGGTCTCTTTTGGCGGCGGTACCGTAATGGGTCTTGGTGTTGCTGGATTGGCAGTATTGGGATTGACCACATTTTTTATAGGCTTCTTTTACTTTTTTATGGACAGCACTTGGGCTGCTCAGGTAATTAATGGTAGAAATTATAGCCCTACAGAATTGATGACCGTTGTTTTGGAAACATTGGCAGGATTTTCATTGGGTGCGGAATCCATTGCACTTTTTGCGCGTGTAGGTGGAGGAATCTATACCAAAGCGGCCGATGTAGGTGCCGATTTGGTAGGTAAGGTAGAAGCGGGAATCCCAGAAGATGATCCTCGTAACCCAGCAACCATTGCCGATAACGTTGGTGACAACGTAGGTGATGTGGCCGGTATGGGTGCCGATTTATTCGGTTCTTACGTGGCTACAGTGCTTGCCGCCATGGTGCTTGGTAATTATGTGATCAAGGATATGGGAGGCGATATCTCAGAATTCGGTTTCGGCGGGATTGGCCCTATCCTATTGCCAATGGCCATTGCTGGTGTTGGGATTATCATCTCCATTATAGGAACGCTGTTGGTAAAAATAAAAAGCAACGATGCCAAGGAAGATCAGGTTATGAGCGCCTTGAACATTGGGAACTGGACCTCCATTGTTTTGGTGGCCGTGTCTTGTTTTGGCTTGTGTCATTATATGTTACCAGAAACCATGCAAATGCGTTTTTTCGGCTTGGTTGAACCGGTTGAGATTAGTTCCATGCGCGTGTTTTATGCCACTCTTGTTGGTTTAGTTGTAGGCGCAACCATTTCTTCGGTAACCGAATACTACACAGGATTGGGTAAAAAACCTGTCCTTAAAATCGTGCAACAGTCCAGCACTGGAGCAGGAACCAACATCATTGCTGGTTTGGCAACTGGGATGATGTCCACATTTCCTTCAGTGTTGCTATTTGCTGGTGCCATTTGGGGCTCCTACGCTTTTGCAGGATTCTATGGCGTGGCTCTAGCGGCCTCTGCAATGATGGCGACCACGGCCATGCAATTGGCAATTGATGCCTTTGGGCCAATTTCTGATAATGCAGGTGGTATTGCCGAGATGAGTGAGCAAGAACCCATTGTAAGGGAACGTACCGATATTTTGGATACTGTAGGGAATACCACTGCTGCAACAGGAAAAGGATTTGCAATCGCTTCGGCAGCATTGACCTCCTTGGCTTTATTTGCGGCCTATGTGACCTTTACGGGCATCGACGGCATCAATATTTTTAAAGCACCAGTTTTAGCCATGTTATTTGTTGGTGGAATGGTGCCAGTGGTATTTTCGGCCTTGGCCATGAATGCTGTTGGTAAGGCAGCCATGGAAATGGTGCAGGAAGTGCGTCGCCAGTTCAAGGAAATCCCCGGAATTATGGAAGGTACAGGAAAGCCAGAGTACGATAAATGTGTCGCAATTTCCACAGAGGCTTCCCTTAGGGAAATGATTTTACCGGGTCTTCTGACCATTTGTTTTCCATTGGCCATTGCTTTTCTCCCTATGCTGTTTGGTATGGATCCTTTGGCGATTGCTGAAATGTTAGGAGGCTATATGGCCGGTGTAACGGTATCTGGTGTGCTTTGGGCAATTTTCCAGAACAATGCAGGTGGCGCTTGGGATAACGCCAAGAAATCCTTTGAAGCTGGTGTTATCATCAATGGCGAAATGACCTACAAAGGTTCTGAAGCTCACAAAGCGGCGGTTACTGGTGACACGGTTGGAGATCCGTTTAAGGATACTTCTGGTCCATCAATGAATATCTTGATTAAATTGACCTGTTTGATTGGCTTGGTGATCGCACCTATTTTAGGCGGCCACAGCTTGGAAGAGGGCATGGCAGTTTCCCAGACCAATGCGGAAGCCGTTGTGGTAAGAACCATTTCCACGGAAACCGATGCAGACGGAATTATCACTAACTCAGCGGAAGCTAAAGTGACTACGACCACACAGAATAACGGTCAAACCGTTATTGTTGAGAAGCTCTTTAAAGGGACTTTGGAAGAAGTGACTGAAGCCTCAAGTGCTTATGCTAAAGCACAAAAGGAGTAGAATATATAGCATTTTATAAGTATAAAAGCCACGCCTGTCGTGGCTTTTTTTGTTTTTAAACTTTGGTGGATTCTGCAATAAAGTTCTTCAAACTGCCCATTAAGGCAACAGAAGTAAAAGAATTTGTTTAATTTTCCCATTGAGTTTCGAGAGAATTATAATTAGGTTTTGATAATGAACTACCAAGATTTAACAACATTGGGGATTGCATTAGGACTGGGACTACTTGTTGGTCTCCAGCGCGAAAGGACTGATAACCACATGGCAGGTGTGCGCACATTTATGCTCATTTCCATTTTGGGGGTGATGGCTGGTTTTTTGGCGAAAGTCTATGACAACCCCTACATTCTGCCTGTCCTGGGACTGGCCATAGCGGGTATGTTGATTATGGCGAATTATATTAAACTGAAAAAGTTTGATGAGGCAGACGTTGGGCAAACAACAGAAGTGGCAGTTTTACTTATGTTTGTTATAGGAGCCTATCTTGTTTTAGGAAACCGGATAGTTGGAGTTCTAGTTGGGGCTTCAATGGCAATCCTATTATATATAAAAGAACACTTGCACGGTTTTATCGAAAAATTGAAGCCTAAGGATTTGTCGGCTATCATGACCTTGGTAGGCATAAGTTTGATTATTTTACCCATTTTACCTGATAAAACCTTTGGTCCCTTTGACGTTCTAAACCCAAGAAACATCTGGTTAATGGTCACGCTTATTGTTGGGATTAGTGTCTTTGGTTACTTTATATACAAGTTTTTCGGCAGGAAGGTTGGTGTCATTTCCAATGGTATTTTAGGAGGATTGATTAGTAGTACTGCTACTACCGTAAGCTATGCACGTAAAACTTCAGAAGCATCTTCAATTAGTAAATTGGCCGTTTTTGTAATCACAACAGCCTCAGCTGTGTCTTTTGTAAGGATACTGTTTGAAGTGGGTGTAGTGATACCCGATAAGTTTGGTGTTATCGCATTACCAATTGCAGCGGTTATTTTTGTAATGGCATTGATTTGTGTAGTCTTGTTTTATTTCATTAATACGGAGGACACTAAAGATGAGGAAATGCCCGAACCTGAAAATCCTGCGCAATTTAAGAGCGCTCTAATATTCGGCTTGTTGTACGGTTTTATACTTTTGGCGGTGGCCTTTACTAAGGAGACCTTCGGGAATAATGCCCTTTATATCGTTTCTATAGTTAGTGGCCTAACAGATGTTGATGCCATTACATTATCCCTGTCCCAATTAATAAAGGAAGGTTCATTGGAGGCATCATTTGGCTGGAAATTGATTTTGTTGGCTGGATTATCGAATATGCTATTTAAGGGCATAATGGCAATTGTATTGGGCGCAAAATCGATTGCCAAATGGATTGCTGTTTCTTTCGGGATTACCATTGCTACTGGTTTGTTAATCTTATGGCTCTGGCCTGAATCCTGGTATTTTTAAATTCCCCCGCTAGCACGAACGTCTCGCTCGTGCCCGCAAGAGTACTAATTGGAATTTCAAGATACCGATGAAAAATAAAATAAAAGCACCTAGAGCCGAGCATGAGCTAACTCAAGAGCAACTTGCCGTAAAAGTGGATGTATCTAGACAAACCATAAATGCGATAGAAAAGGGAAAATTTGACCCCAGTCTACCCTTAGCCTTCAAAATTTCCAAGCTATTCAAAATGAGTATTGAAGAGATTTTCCAGAATGAATAACAAAGACGAAAATCAATAACCTATTTAATTATTTTAGATAAAACCATTAAATTTTAGCCTTTCGATTAATCCAACTTTTTTATTAAAGGCTGTTCTTGGGCTAATTACTGTGTTTACCATGGGAACTTCTTGAATTTTCACAGTATTATGCTAATACTTTTCCTCACTCACTCAATTATTTTATAGCTTCTTAAGTGTAGGAGTAATAATTATATTGTGTGGCTATAGACGACAAAAAAACCGCGAGAAAAATACTTTAGCAAACAATGGTTCAACATAAATAACGGATTCCATTATTAAAGATTAATTTAGGCTCCTAAGAAACAAAAGAGTTAATCCTAAAAAACTTTTTCCGTACTCCACGTTACGGGCATTTAATAAGACCGATAGCAAACATATGAGCCAAACTCTATGAAAATAGCCAAGAAAATATTTAAATATATTTTATATTTTTTGCTGATTCCTGTAACCTATATAATTATTTCCTTAATTCTATCTGTAATAACAATTGACAGAAAAGCGAATGATGAAAATTTCAATAAATCAATATATTTAAGCACAAACGGAGTTCATTTAGATATTGTTATACCAAAGGAGGATATAGATAGTTTAGTCTTGTCTGGAATGAAACATAGCGAAACTGAAAATTATTTGTCATTCGGTTGGGGAGATGAAAATTTTTATTTAAACACACCAACCTGGGGTGATCTCACTTTTAGCAACGCATTCAAAGCAATGTTTTTGAAAAGCAGTACATTAATGCACGTCACCCGCTACAAACAGAAACGCACAGATTGGATTGAAATAAAAGTAAATGAGTTTGAACTACAAAAACTGAATACTTATCTATTCAGTACTTTTCAATCAGATGAAAATGGAATGAAAATTTTACTCAAAAACAAAGGTTACTCTCCGACAGATGATTTTTATAAATCTAAGGGTAGTTTTTCTTGTTTTAATACCTGCAATAGTTGGGTAAATAGGGGATTTAAAGAAAGTGGATTAAAATCTAGTTTATGGACACCCTTCGATTTTGGACTTTTAAATAAATACAAATAAACTTTTGCTAACATCAGTTATCGCAAATAGGATTTATTGCATTGAAAAGTCATGCTTCAGAGCCCAACAATGAAATCGATTAAGCCGAGAATCCCGATAGCCACCGGGATCCGTCCCTCCTCCACGCTACTTGCTCTAATTAAGACCAATAAGCAACATTTTGGTCAGGCCTGACTGGCAAATACATATTCACAAACACTTAGATTCGGAATGATGTCTAACTAAATTGGGTTACAAAGGCAGACCAGATGCTACATTTTTTTCTAATTATTTGTTTAAAAACTTATTCATAATAGGTATCTAGTTGGTTACTTCAACCATTTCTTTGCTGTTGCTCAGTTTTAATGCAAGGTTACTAAGTAGCACACCATATATTACTTTGGAACAAACATCAGCAACAGTATAGACTAACTGCCTTGCCATTACTCCATCTTCACTGTACAAAAAGCCATCTAGTCCTGTAAGATATGGCATTAGATAAGCTCCCGGATATAAGAACCAGGAGACTAAGAAGAGTACCCAGATATTTGATAAAATCTTTTGAGCATCAGCCGAAAGACCTTCTTTACCTTCATTTATCACCTTTTTCATAACCCAAAGGATATGGAAAAAGAATACCGTCGAAATAGCTCCCCAAACAAAAAATGAGGTAAGATTACTTACTTCATAAAATTGACCTATATAACCTGTAATGATCATCATCGCCCCAGAAAACCAAAATTGATTACGTATAGAACTAAATTTTGATTTTGTTAGACTTACTACAAAAAGAATCTGGAAAAGCAACATCGGTACATCGATAAGCCAGTTAAGGTAGCGGTAGCCATTGTTAAATAAATCGCCTTCCGGATTTAAAAAATACCTTCCTCTGGATCCATCAAAAGTAAAACTTGTTGTCCAATTCTCGGCTTGCGCATACAAAAGCAAAAAAGCCGAAACCATTACCACTGCAGATAATATATTGGACATTTGATATTTTTTAGCTACATTTTTTATCGTCAAGATAAAATATAGTAGTCCCGCGAGCATTACAGCATAACCTAATGTTAGAATGTGCGATGTAAACTGATAGGCAATTTCTGAGAAGCCTTCTGTTGCACCAATGAAATTTTCAAAATTGGCATTTCCTAATTCTTGTGTCATTTCGAAATAATTTAGATTTACTTTCTTTCCACTAAAATTAATAAATTTTTTAATATGTTTAACATTTTTGATAAAACATTAAACATATTTTTATAAAAAATATCATTATTACAAAATTGTTCTTGAGGAAGCTTGATTTCAATTGGAATTTTTACCAACAAGCAAATGATTTGGAGATGGTTTCGGCTAGAAAAACGCAACACATATTTATATTCCTATCTATAACCTAAAGCCGAGATATTTCCACCTTCCAATTAATTTATAGATAAAATATTCAAGATATGCCATACTGGATTTAGGGATATTCGATAAATAAAAACTGGATGACTTTAAAAAGAAAACCCCTCAAATTATCGATTTAGTTCAAACCTCTAAAATAATTTATGGATTTCTCAGTTTTGAACTGAAAGTGTTAGAACTTCAAATTCTGAAACAGTCTTCAAAATTAATTTATCAAAAATTAAATGTCCCATTGAACCAAGCAATCATTAATTTTAAAGCAGGCAGTTACCCCGCTAGCGCGAGCGTCTCCGTGCCCGCAAGACAATGTCGTCTCCTGTTTTTCTCATAATTCCTTAACGCATTCCCTTA
This sequence comes from Subsaximicrobium wynnwilliamsii, assembly GCF_007997225.1. Taxonomy (GTDB): domain Bacteria; phylum Bacteroidota; class Bacteroidia; order Flavobacteriales; family Flavobacteriaceae; genus Psychroserpens; species Psychroserpens wynnwilliamsii. The sequence goes on along the minus strand of NZ_VORM01000001.1, from coordinate 187,991 downwards.
TGATCTGTATTCAGTTAGGTTTCAGCTATGGCATAAAACAATGGGCAAAAACTTTCATTCCTTTTTCAGTTCTGCAGTAGGTTATGCGCTCTTCTAAAACATTGAAATAAATTGTCCGAGTTAAATAATATCTAATCCATACATCGTTGCACTTGAGCGAAGTGATTGCATGAATTCCACAATAAAAAACATCTAGCTGCGGATAAAACTTATAAAGTAGGCTGCGGTTGGGATCTGCAATTTGTAGTTTCAACTCATGCTTTTTTTACTAGTGCAAGCCTCTTGTTTGTTCCGTAAATGTTTTTATAGCGGCTCTTACTCAAACCGTCACGAGCGGGACGCTCGCGTTAGCAGGGAAAAACTTGAAAACAGGAATTACATGCCCGCCAGCTTTCTGATCGTGGCGGCAGCCTTGTGTGCAGAAACAAAGGCGCAAGAGTCGAAATTGCAGGTGATGCCCGTACCTATTCCATTGGAAAACTATGGACTGAATAACTTCTTCAAAATTTAGAATTTCTGCCTCACCCTAAATTTATATTTCACGATAACTTAATCTTCAGATTTTAAGAATCTTGGATTGATATACAATTTCCCATCTTTTAATTTCTGCCAGTAAATTTTCATGTCGGCGTTGATTTCAGGGGCCATAATATACAATCCTATGATATTGGGAAAGGACATGGCCAGGATCATCATATCGGCGAAGCTTAAAACAGCACCTAAACTTACCGAAGCACCTAATACTACAAAACCTAAATACATTACTTTGTAGATCAGTTCCACTTTTTTACTTCTTCCAAAGAGAAAAGTCCAAGAGCGCATGCCATAATATGACCAGGAAACCATAGTAGAAAAAGCAAATAAAAATACCGCGACCGCCAAAACTGAGGGGAACCATGAAACTACACTTCCAAAGGCATCAGCGGTAAGTTCTACGCCACCCAGTCCGCTACTGGTTTCATGCATTCCAGTAAAAATCAAAACTAGGGCAGTCATGGTACAAACCAGCATTGTATCGATAAAAGGTTCAACCAAAGAAGTGAAGCCATCGGCTATAGGGTGATTGGTTTTGGCGGCACTGTGAGCAATTGCGGCCGATCCTACTCCTGCTTCACTAGAAAAAGCAGCGCGTTGCAAGCCTATGATCAAAACGCCAATAAATCCACCTTTCAAAGCTTCTGCAGAAAAAGCCCCATCATAAATGGCTAAAAAAGCACCTCCAATATATTCAAAATGATAACCTATCACTATTAAACAACCCAACACGTACAAAATGGCCATACCTGGAACTACTTTCGCGGTCACTTGAGCAATACTTTTAATGCCACCAATAATCACTACGCCTACCAAAAGGGCGAAACCAATTCCGAACCAGAATCCCTGACCTTGTAAAAAGGGAATTTGCTCTGACACTATTTTAAAAGCCTGATTTGATTGCAACATATTACCACCGCCAAATGAGGCTCCAACTCCAAGAACCGCAAAGAGTACTGCCAGGAATTTCCCCAAATTCTTAAGGTTGCGCTTTTCCAGCCCATAGCGCAAATAATTCATAGGCCCTCCAAAAATGCGCCCGTCGTGATCAATAAAGCGATATTTCACCCCCAAAGTACATTCGGCAAACTTTAAGGACATTCCGAAAAATCCTGCGAGAAACATCCAGAAAGTTGCGCCCGCACCACCCAGAGAAATCGCCACCGCTACCCCTGCAATATTTCCCAGGCCCACTGTGGCAGAGACAGCCGTGGCCATAGCTTGAAAATGCGTTATCGTGCCTGGAGCATCGGGATCGTCATACTTTCCCCTTGCCAAATCTAAAGAATGCCGAAATCCTCGAATGTTTATGAACTTTAAACGTAGCGTAAAGAAAATACTTCCCAAAATAAGCCAGACAACAATGAAAGGAATGTTATTGGTTTTTACATCTCCGTTGGGATGTAAAAGTGGTTGGGGATCTTGAAATTGGATTATCCCAAGGAGCGGCGCATTGAAAGAACCTGTTTCGGGCAATCTGGAAATCAAAGATCCTTCTTTGGTATCGTGTTCTAAAGTTCCTTCGGCCGGAGCGTAAACAGAAAATGCTGTATTATTATTGCCTTCCAGCAATGCAATCTCGACACCTTTTTTCACCTGGCTTCCCTCTGGAGCCAACCATTTTTTTACGAGGTATTCCTCATCGGTAGATACTTCGATTCGAGGAAGGGGTATATTTTTATAAGAAGTGTAAACTACTGGATCATATATGCCAAGTGTAGCAAAAGCATCCCAAAATAGAACGGCTCCTAGCACATCTACCGCCGGTTGCACTTTGCTGTTGAAAATTTCGGTTATTGATTTTGCAGGAATGGTAAATGTCTTCGAAACCTTATTTCCGCTGGCATCGCTTACAAGTACGGAATGTTCCATCCCCTCAATCAAACCAACCGATTCTGACGCAATTAAAGGCGTGTTTACATTACTCCATTTGTATTGATAGGGAGCAAGACCTCCTTCTATCGACACCTTTGCGGTTCCATTATTAATTTCGGAAGAAGGATTTAGTAGTTCTAAGTGAACTTCCATTTTACCGCTAGACTGAACTTGAGCGATAGAATTAGTGAAGTTAATGAGCAACAGCGCTAAAAGGGCAAAAAGTCTAGATTTTGTCATTTAACAATTTATAAATTCACGATTAAGCATTGGATAATCACAATATTAGTAATTAATACAAGTCCTTCAAAGATAATCAAGATATCTTTTTTTAAAGTTAGTAAGGCCTAAATTCTCAAACCAATACGGAAGCCGTTGTAGTAAGAACCATTTCCACGGAAACCAAAGCAGACGGAATTATCACTAACACAGCGGAAGCTAAAGTGAGCACCACCACACAGGAAAACGGTCAAACTCTTGTTGTTGAGAAGCACTTTTAGGGGGCTTTGGAAGAAGTGACCGAAGCCTCAAGTGCTTTTGCTAAAGCACTTGAGGAGTAGTCTAGTCTTCAGAAAAGAAACTTTACCACATGTCAAAAAATAACCCATATAAACCGATCAATTTTTGGCGGTTTATTTGGGTTATTTTATTCTATGTGTTTTGAGTTTGAATGTGCGCTGCAAGCTTCTACAAACGCGATGCTAGGATTAGCAATGCCTATGGCTTTATTTGTGATACACTGGTGAGCACATTAACCTGATTGCGGTCTAAATTAGCCTTTATTCGCCAATTGTCCGCAAGCGGCATCAATGTCCTTGCCTCGAGAACGCCTAACAGTCACGGTGATGTGATTGGCTTCCAACATGGATACATACATGTCTAAGGCTTCCGTGTTGGCCTGCTGAAACTCGCCATCATCAATAGGATTGTACTCAATTAAATTCACTTTACTGGGTGCAAACTTGCAGAATTTTATCAGGGCTTCCACATCAGATTTCTTATCATTGATGCCGTCCCAAACTATATATTCATAGGTAATTCGGTTTTTGGTTTTGGCGTACCAGTATTCTAAGGATTCCCGTAAATCGTCTAAGGGAAAGGTCGCATTAAAAGGCATGATCGAGGTTCTAATCTCGTCAATCGCAGAGTGTAAAGACACCGCCAATTTAAACTTGACCTCATCATCTGCCATTTTTTTGATCATTTTCGGCACGCCCGAAGTGGAAACGGTAATCCGTTTTGGTGACATGCCCAAACCTTCTGGAGACGTGATTTTATCTATGGCCTTGATCATGTTGTTGTAATTCATCAAGGGTTCGCCCATGCCCATGAATACGATGTTGCTTAGCGGTCGGTCAAAATAGAGTCGGCTTTCATTATCAATGGCAACCACTTGATCATAAATCTCATCAGGATTGAGGTTGCGCATGCGCTTCAATCGCGAAGTCGCACAGAAACGACAATCCAAACTGCAACCCACTTGACTGGATACGCAAGCGGTGGTTCTACTTTTGGTAGGGATCAAAACCGATTCTACCACTAAACCATCATGCAGTCTCACTGCGTTTTTAACCGTGCCGTCGCTACTGCGCTGCATTTGGTCCACTTTAATGTGGTTGATCACGAAATGCGCTTCTAGCATCTGTCTGGTTTCCTTGGAGACATTGGTCATGTCCTCAAAACTGTGGGCAGCTTTACCCCAAAGCCATTCATAGACTTGGTTGCCTCGGAAGGCTTTATCGCCCTGGGTCTCGAAGAACGTTCTAAGTTGCTCTTTGGTTAACGCGCGTATGTCTTTCTTTTTGATTTCCATAGATATTGCAAAAGTAATCAAAGTATTGGGAGAAGTAGAAGGACTGCTTCCCTTTTAGTGTTGAATGCTAAGTATTGAGTACAAAGAATTAAGACCGCTTCGCTTTGAGTATCAAGACTTGCCTATCCAAACCTGAAATTTTTTCCACAGAAAAATGAAATTATAGATGGGACTTAGTGCTGTATGGCCATTTGGGCTACATAAAACAAGAAAGTTTGAGCTAAACAAATAGTTGCAAACATTCCCGAAATTTTCGGGAGTGTTTCGTCTTAGTAGTCCTGATTCCCAGTGGGACGGTCTTGATGCTTTTTCCTTCCGAAGTAAAACAAAAAAAGCCTCGTCATAAACAAGGCTTTAATTTTATAAATGAATGGGATGCTTAGATGATTAACATGGCGTCACCGTAAGTGTAGAAACGGTATTTTTCCTTGACTGCTTCTTCGTAAGCTCTTTTCATGAAATCGTGTCCTGCAAATGCTGAAACCATCATCAACAAAGTTGATTTTGGGGTGTGGAAATTAGTGATCATGCAATTGGCAATGCTAAACTCATAAGGCGGGAAAATAAATTTATTGGTCCACCCTGAGAATTCATTCAACATCCCATTTGAGGATACCGAACTTTCAACGGTTCGCATGGCAGTGGTTCCCACAGCACAAACACGTCTTTTTTCTCTAATCCCTCTATTGATCACGTCTACTGCTGGCTTGGTGATGAAAATTTCTTCACTGTCCATTTTGTGTTTAGATAAATCTTCCACTTCCACCGGGTTGAAGGTGCCTAAACCAACGTGCAACGTTACTTCTGGCAAGTGAACGCCTTTGATTTCCAAACGCTTCAATAAATGCTTTGAAAAGTGTAAACCAGCCGTTGGAGCCGCAACAGCGCCTTCGTTTTTAGCGAAAATCGTTTGGTAACGCTCTGCATCTTCTGGCTCAACGTCACGTTGAATGTATTTAGGTAATGGTGTTTCGCCGAGTTCGGTCAATTTTCTACGGAACTCCGTATAAGAGCCATCGTATAAAAAGCGAAGCGTACGCCCTCTAGAGGTGGTATTGTCAATCACTTCGGCCACTAAGGTTTCGTCTTCGCCAAAGTACAGTTTATTGCCAATTCTAATTTTACGCGCTGGATCTACCAAAACGTCCCAAAGACGTTGTTCTTCATTGAGTTCTCTCAACAAAAACACTTCGATTCTTGCGCCTGTTTTTTCTTTATTACCAAATAAACGTGCCGGAAACACCTTGGTGTTATTGAGAATCATCACATCATCTTCCTTGAAATAATCTATGACATCCTTGAACAGTTTATGCTCTATGGTTTGATTTTTTCGGTCCAATACCATTAGGCGTGATTCGTCCCTGATTTCGGAGGGGTGTTCTGCCAATAATTCTTCTGGAAGTTTAAAACTGAAGTGGGATAATTTCATGTGTTTATGTTTATTGTTTTTTTATCGACACACCTGCCTGCCGGCAGGCAGGTGCTGTTCGCTGTTAATCATTCCGTTAGGTAATGAAATTTTGAACATGCTCGATTCATGTGTTTATGTTTATTGTTTTTTTATCGACACATGTGTTCGCTGTTAATCATTCCGTTAGGTAATGAAATTTTGAACATGCTCGATTCATGTGTTTATGTTTATTGTTTTTTTATCGACACACCTGCCTGGCGGCAGGCAAGTACTGTTCGCTGTTAATCATTCCGTTGGGTTATGAAATTTTGAACATGCTCGATTCATTTAAGGTCGTTTTTAAGGATGCAAATATACAACCTCAAAGTAGGCTTTGTCAAGTAAATAGCCTTATTTTATTGAGTTATTTTAAAACCAAGGTTTTTTAGGTCGTCCCAAAAGCTAGGATGGGATTTTGAAACTACATTGGCATCTTCTATGTTTAACTTGGTTTTGAGCGCCATAGGTGCAAAGGCCATGGCCATTCTATGGTCATTATACGTAGCGATGGAAACATCGAAATTGATGTGTTTTGTGACTTCTAAAGCCAAACTGTTTTCTGTGATGTGCACGCTGCCGCCCAATTTTTCAATCTCGGTTTTTAAGGCCAATAGCCTGTCGGTTTCTTTTATTTTTAAGGTGTGGAGACCAGATAAGTGACATGATATTCCCAAACCCAAACAAGTGACGGCAATGGTTTGTGCAATATCTGGCGCATGGTTGAGCTGAAAATTGATGGGTTCCTTAATGGCTTCTGAAACTTTTTTAATTTGAATTTGCTCGTTTTCAAAAACGGTGCTTACTCCAAAGGATTCATATAGGGAAGCCAAAACCGAATCGCCTTGTAAGGAATCCTTTTTATAGGACGAAAGCCTGATGTTGGTTCCCACAGCGCTTAGCGCAACGATGCTGTAAAAATAAGATGCCGAGGACCAGTCAGACTCCACCACCAAGGTTTGAGGGTTGAGGGTTGAGACTTGCGGCACGATCTTTATCAGGTTGCCATTGAAACTGGCCTCAATCCCTACTTGCTTCAAAAGGGCCAAGGTCATTTCGATGTAAGGCACTGAAGTGATTTTTCCTTTTAAGGTAAGCTCTAGTCCGTTTTCAAGCTTCGCTGCAATGAGCATTAGTGCTGAAATGTACTGACTGCTCACATTGGCATTCAAGCTTACCTTTGATTGCGTTAAGTGTTTGCCTTTGATGCGCAAGGGTGGGCAGCCTTCAGTTTCGAGATATGCAATGTCTGCGCCCAAATGTGTAAGCGCTTCGACTAAGATCTCAACGGGGCGTTCTTTCATGCGAGGAGAACCTGTCAAGACCACTTCGCTACCCGATTTGCTGGCAAAATAGGCGGTTAAAAAACGCATGGCCGTACCTGCATGATGAATATCGATAATTTCGGAAGTCGTCTCAAGTGCCTGTTGCATCACATGGGAATCGTCGGAATTGGACACGTTTTCAATGGTCAATTCAGGAAATAAGGCTTGTAGCAATAGGAGTCTGTTAGACTCACTTTTAGATCCTGTTATGGTGAGACTGTTGGTTTTATGGATACTGGATTTCTGTAGGGATATTGTCATAATTGGTGTTCGGTTTTCAGCAAAGAAAGACCAGCGCTTATTTTAATTTTTTGTTATTGTGATGCCTATCGTGATCACGTTTGGTTTTTTCATCCATTTTTTTATCAAAGGCCTGCTGCAGATCGATGCCTGTTTGATTGGCGAGGCAAAGCACCACAAAGACCACATCGGCAAGTTCCTCGCCCAGATCTTTATCTTTGTCACTTTCTTTCTCACTTTGTTCACCATAACGACGTGCTATGATCCTGGCAACCTCGCCAACTTCTTCAGTGAGCTGCGCCATGTTGGTAAGCTCATTGAAATACCTCACACCGTGTTCTTTAATCCAATGGTCTACTGCTTTTTGGGAGTTTTCTATGTTCATCTTTAGCTTGTTTTTAAGTGTAATTCCACGAAGACCCTAACCGAGATCAAAGCGTTTTCATTGAAAGATTAAGTTTTTGCAAAAGGTAAAATTAGTGTTTTATTTAAGCCTGGGAAAATGACGCGCAGTTTAAAATGGTCATTTATGTTCGGTATCTATGATGAGGGTTACGGGGCCGTCATTGATCAATTGCACCTGCATGTCGGCACCAAACGCTCCAGTTTGAACGGGTTTGCCCAAATCGGACTCCAATTGTTTGATAAACGCCTCATAAATTGGGATGGCTATTTCGGGCTTTGCAGCAGCGATGTAACTGGGACGATGGCCTTTTTTAGTGTTGGCGTGCAAGGTAAACTGACTTACCACAATGATATCGCCCTGGTTTTGCAAGATGGAGTTGTTCATGACCTGGGCATCATCTGGAAAAATGCGACAGTTCACGATTTTGTTGGATAGCCATTTGATGTCGTCAGGCGTGTCGTTGGCGACAATTCCGATGAGGATGAGCAAACCCTGTTTTATAGAGGCGACCTCCTCATTGTGAATGCTAACACGGGCTTCTGAAACTCTTTGGAGTACTGCTTTCAAGATCTAAGGATTTTAATGGTTTGATGCATTTGGATCGAATTTTCAAGATTCAACAAAAAAATGACTTTTCAAAATAGAAGCTTGTTTTAGTTTGAATCTCTCCAGAGGGTTTTATGCCTCGAGCTTATTGAATTCTTTTTGAAAACGGTGTGCTAGGCTATGGATTTTTAATGTGATAATGAGATTTTTCTAAAAAAATATATCATGCTTCCGGCGTTTTTCTTCGGAAGAAAGCGCAGTAATTTGAAAACTTCAGAACTTGTGTTTATAAGTTCTACACTTTCCGCAGCCAATTTCCGCAGCCAAGAATTTTTTCGAAATCCGGAATCATATGGTTAATTTTGGGGAAGCTCCTTTAAATTTCCAATTATGTGTTTTCATACCAGTATCGCGCTGCCATTAAAAAAGACCGAAAGGCGTTTCAAGGTTAAGTTGCATGATGAGCAGCTGAGAGCTCAATTCAGTAAAGCTCAGTATCATCTCAATGGCTTTGCGCATCCCAATGTGTTGCTTATTCCGCAGGAAAAGTCGAATGTGCTTGCTCCAGGAATTTGGGGCATTGTGCCTCAAGATAAATTGGCCAATGAAATCAAGGCCTATCAAAAAGAGGCGGTTAAATTTGGCGGCGGCTTAAATGCACGATCGGAAAAATTGTTTGAACATTTTGTATATCGCGAATCGGCCATGACTCGACGCTGCATCATCCCTGTATCTGGTTTTTTTGAACCGCATACCCATAAACGCAAGAAATACCCTTTTTACATCCATCAAAAAAACAAGGAGCCCATGGCACTCGCCGGGATTTACACGGTCATTGAAAACTATGTGACTTTTGCCATTCTTACAAAATCGGCTTCGCCTCTGTTTGAAAAGATCCACAATCTCAAAAAGCGTCAGCCGCTCATTCTAGACGAGGTGCAGACGCATAATTGGTTGTCTTCCGATCTTACCGAAACGGACGTTAAAACCATTGTTGGTTTTAATTTTCCAGAATCGCAATTGGAGGCCTATTCGGTTAGCAAAACCTTATTCAGCCCTAAAACAGATAGCAACATTGAAAGTATTACCGATAAAGTGGTTTATGATGAGCTCCTTAGTTTTCAATAGGCGCTGGGCTCAACCGTGAAGTGATTTATTTTGGTTAAATTTAAAATCTAATATAACGACATGCATTGCTTATGGGCTGGTTCAAAAAGGATCCTTTACAGATTATTAGTTTTCAGAGCTACGGAACCGATTCTCATTTTTTTGCGCGCGGAAGAACCTTGGAAGACGAATCCATAGACCTGGAATCCCAGAAAATATGGCATTTGGCAGTCAATACCTGGAAGCGCTTTAAGACCGACGAAATCAGAAATGTGGGCGTGAACATCAAACTGCCCAACGGAAAAATCCTGAAAACAACCACAGATGCCGATGGGTATTTTAGAGTAGAAGCCAATCTCAAAGCATTGGAAGCGCTAACAAACGAGCAAGGTTGGTTGGCCTATGAATTGTCTTACGACGATGTGAATATCAAGCGCAGCATTCAAAACGAAAATCGCTTTCCTGGCGAGCTGTTGATTCCTGCCGATACTGCACAATTTGGAGTGGCCAGCGATATTGATGACACCATTTTACAAACAGGTATTGTGTCTTTGCTCAAATGGCGGGTCATCTATAATTCCATCTTTAAAAATGCCAAAAACAGAACGCCTTTAGAAGGTGCTGCAGATTTCTACCAGCAATTGCATCAAGGTGTTTCGGGCGAAAATGCGAATCCCATTTTTTATGTGAGCCACAGCCCTTGGAATCTGTACCGTTATTTGGAAGTGTTTCTCAAGCAGAACAATTTCCCGAAAGGCCCGATTTTGCTTCGAAGTCTCAGTAATTTTCTTCGGAAAAAACCCGAGGGCGAGAAACCCCAAAAGCAAAAGGAAATTCTAGATCTACTAAAGACCTATCCCAAATTGCCTTTCATTTTGATTGGGGACAGTGGCGAGCATGATCCCGATATTTACATGGAGATCGCTGAAGAATTCCCAGACCGTATTTTAGCCATTTACTTGAGAAGCGTCAAACATAAAAAGCGCATGTTGCGGGTAAAAGGCCTTGTTGAAAATTATAAAACAACTGCGTTTTTAATGGTAGAGAGCAGTAAACAGGCCATTGCGCATGCTCGGGAGCAGGGGTTTATAAAATAGTGTGTGCGAAAGAAGTGGATTGCAGGACCATTGTGAACTGTTGGATTGGTGGGTCGATGTTTGAGATACTTAAAAATTGTGTCCTATTTTGGAGTGATATTAGTATATTTAGTGCTTATATAAGTTGTTGTGCTTCATTATGACCAACCAATAACCAATGATAAAATTTTATAGAAAAATTCGTCAAAATTTACTTTCAGAAGGAAAAACTGGAAAGTATCTGAAATACGCAATTGGTGAGATTATTCTTGTTGTTATTGGAATTTTAATTGCATTAAGCATTAATAATTGGAACGAAACCAGAAAACAATCTAAATCAGAAAAGGAATTCATTACTAGCGTAAAAAATGACCTCAAACAAGATAAAGCTTTTATTCAACTGATAGTAGAAATTATAGAACCAAGAATAGAAGCTTATAATGCCTTAAATAGTGACTTACCGAATTTATATAATAATGACAGAAAATCATTAGATGTCATTTTTCATCATTATTTTAAAAGTCAACGCACATTCTATCCGATATCTGGCTCTTATGAATCAGCGGTTTCAGGAAATCAAATTACTGTTTTTAGAAATAAAAAATTAATACAAAAGATTATTAAATTATATAATTCAACATATGATAGATTAATTGATAACGGTCAAATTTTGGACGAAAGGTGGGCTTTTTTAAGTAAAAAATATAGTTACGAGAGAAGAACTGGACATTTCCGAGAAATGAAACCTGAACAGTTGACTGAATTTCTTGATGACTTATATCATCATTATGTGCAAATGGAATGGTATCTAAACCAGTTAAAGTTAGCCACAACCGAAATTGATAAAATAATTGTAGAAAAATAAAGCGGAAAAAAATAACGAAAGCACAACAGCGTGTATAAAACATAGCTAATTCAGGCTTTTCCAAAGGTTCGTGTCTATTTACAAAGTCGCCAAATCTTTTGATTTAGCTTTTAGAGTGAAAAATTAAAACAAAATGCAAAAGTTTTGGCTTTTGCTAAATCGAAAAGTCAGCGTATTTTTAAACGCTACGTTTCATACACTAAACGTTAGCAAATATAAAAAAACGAAACGCAAAGAATGAAAAGCATCTATAGATTGTTTACAATAGGATTTTTAAGTTTATTATTTATTTCAACTACAAAAGCTCAATCTGAACCAACTGAATATTTATCAGTAGGGAATAAAATTGAATTTAACGGAGAAAATTTCGAATTGAAATGGAGTTCTCATCCATCAAATGAATATTACAAACAAGAATACTTAAGGAAAGATGACAAACTGCCTAGACACGAAAAAATGATAATGGTCGAAGCTGTAAAAGGGAATATACCCGCAAAAAATGTAGTAGCTGGAAAAATTAATGAATTAGAAAATAGAAAAAAAAGAAATCCAGTTGTGAATTATGAAAAATTTGAAAATAAAGAAAACAATGAAATAATCCTTGATTTTGTTTTGAGTGACGGTAAAAGTGTCTACGAATGGAATATTTATCGTTATCAAAATCAAAATAATGAATCTGGAAATTATTTAGTCTTATATTCCTACTCTTACAGGAATTATATATCGAATGATAAAGAAAAAATAAAATTTCTGAGTGAAATAAAAAAACTGAAAGAAGAATTGATAAAGAAAGTTGAAGAAATTAAATTACCGGATGTAAAAACAGAATAACGTTTGCTAACATCGTGTATGATTAATTGGTAAAGCAAAGCTGCCTACGGAAATCCTGGCAGATTCCCTAGTTTATCATTATTTGCTAAATTAGTGCCTTTAGACACGCAACGGTTCAATACATAAGACGTTACCTACAACCGTAACAAAAAATGAAAATGCCGCAACATAGTTATGAATGATATATGCGTAAGCACAGCAATAACCATTATCCTGATAAGCCATTTAGCAGCCATTGCCATCGGGTATAAAATGCAAAAAACAACTTTAATAATTTCTTATTTAAATACCGTTATTGTGATAGGTATATTTGTTTTTTGGGCGATCACTAGCCCGAATTTAAAACAACATAACTTTGAATTAAGAGAATTATTAGTAATATGTCTGGAAGCTTGTATTTTGATATTCGCTTTCTACGCTATTATAGGTTTTCATAATAAAACCTATGTAAAAGTCATAAATTTCATTGGATTTGGAAATCATTTATTGGCTACAACAGGAATGCTTTATTATATGTTAGCATTTAAATTTGACAGACTTTTTTAAAGATAAATCATACCGAATAATGAAGGTTTTTGAAACTAATATATCGATTCTACTACTTGTATTTATTCAATTTACAGGATATGCACAATCAGAACATAATATGATAAATAGTTCTATTATAATACCTCTAAAAACTGGGAAAAACCCTAGTTCTCTATTTGAGAAATTAGTTATAGAACCTGCGAATCTATTCATTCAATCAAAACCAATAAACAAGGACTCCCCACATATTCAACTAGAATTGAATGTATTTGAAAACAACACTAAATACACTACTTTTCTCTGGTGTTATGATGCGTCTAGTGATAGTGAAAAAGCAAACTATCCTAAAGCATATCAAAACTACTCTTTTGATTTAAAAATTGATAAAGAGGAAGTTGCGTTAGTTGTTGAAAAATTAGACTTTGGAAAAACAATGTTTATTGATTTAGGGCAAACAGCAGTTATTGGTAAGCTTGAAATTCTGTTTGAAGATTGTGTTGGAGAAAGGTCAGAGGATATAAATGGAAATCAGACAGACGCCTTTAATTCATATACTATTTCATTATCAGAAGAAGATAAGCAGAAAACCGTGTCGTTTATGTCACTAAATAAGCATGAAGAGAAGGCACTAACTATAGAATGGAAGCATTATAAAATTTGGATTTTAGAAGATTCGGAGAAAGCATTAAAGCTAATCGTGTTTAAAAAGGATTCTTAAAAAAACGCAGGTAACAAAGCCGTGTATGATTAATTGCTTGGTTCTATTTTTGCTAAATTCGTTGCTTAGCCATGCCGCTAATCATACTCAAGGCCCGTTGGCATTCATTGAAGAACGGGTTCAATGAAAATATCAGAATTTTAGTAAATTTTCTGTACTAACAGCTGAATTGAAAAGGATAAGATCGACCTGAATACTGTAGTTGGCAAATTTTGGAATTACTCATCAATTGAAATTGAAAAAAGTTTATTCAATTAAATAACAAAAGTGATAACCCACTTGAAATAAAGAGCAAAAAAAATATGAAAAAAGTCTTAAAGTTTATTGGCATTGCAGTAGGTATCCTCTTACTAATTGGTTTAACGAGTTATTTCTTTTGGTTCCATAATACAGAAGAACACATCCTCAAACTTCAAGCTTCGGAAGTTTATAGCCCTGAGAAAGGCAATAGTTATTTGATAACCAACGCAAATATTATTGATGTTGAAGCTGGTATAGTCCTTAAAAATAAAAATCTAATCATACAGGACGGTGTTTTCAAGCTAATTTTTGAAGGTCAAGTTACTGATAGCCTAAAAACGAAGTATGAAATTGTAGATGCAAAAAATCGTTACCTCATGCCCGGAATGATCGATATGCACACCCACTTGAATAGCGGTGGGCTGTTACCGCCAGACGAATCTACTCGGCCAATGGCATTAGAGCAATTTGCAAGATACGGTGTGAGTACAATTTTTACTTTAGGAGGCCACGGATTTAATGAGGAAACCACCACAGAACTGAAAGAAAAACAACGGAAGCACAAAATTGTAGCCCCAATGATTTTAGCAACTGGAAGTATACTAACGGCACCAGGTGGTTATCCCATTCCATTTGTATCTGGTATGACAGGCTTATCAGAAGATGAAATAGATCTTGATGAACAAGGCATATTTACTATTACAGATGAAACTGATTTAGACGCTATATTTTCTAAAAAGAAAAAGCTTGGCCTCAACGGCGTAAAAGTCATGGTGGAATCTGGCTTAGGTGGTGCTTCAGAAGAACCCCGATTATCAAATAAATTGACAGGGAAAATCGTCCAGAAAGCATCACAATACAATCTACCCGTTTTTGCCCATGTAACCCGTATAGCCGACTTGCAAGATGCTGTGAATGCGGGCGTAGATGTTATTGTTCATACCGTAGAAGATGAGTTACTAACGGGTGCTGAGCCTTTCTTAGAAAAAATGATCAGAGATTCTATCTTTTACACACCTACACTTTCTGTAGCGTATATCTTTCAATATGTTGGCTCTGCTGAAATTTTAGAGGATCCTTTTATGATGCAATACAGTTCTGAGAGAACTAATCGCAGCCTTGAAAACTGGCCCGTAAGACAAATGATGGTTAGTAGTTACGGTATTGATCTGGATTTGCATAAAGAGAATAACATTAAAAACTTTACGGCAATGTATAAGGCAGGTGTCAACGTGCTCATGGGGTCAGATGCGAGAAACCCCTCAATCATTCCCGGATATAGTGCACACAAGGAATTACAATTTATGTCAGAAGCGGGCATGTCTAATGCAGAAGTTCTTCGCTCAGCAACTATTGCTCCTGCTAGATTTTTAAAATTGGAGAATAAAATCGGAAGTATCAACGAAGGCAAAATTGCCAATTTCCTGATGCTGGATAAAAACCCATTAGATGACGTAAAAAATTCGCGAACCATCTATAAGGTGATGCTCGAAGGTTATTGGATTGAATAAATTTTCTTGGAGTTTTTATTTTGATTATTTAGAAAAACATTGGGAATACCATCTCGTTTATGCATGATAACGAAATGCCAATACGGTGTATAAATAATTGCTTTGGTCATTGCTCATCTGGAAAATTCCACTGAAATTTTCTCTAGCCCCTATTTATCTACTAATTTAGTTGCTCAACCACGCAACTAACCATAGTGTGCCAAGAAGTAGTCAGGGCAATAAACTGGCTGCATGCTTTAGATAAGATGATGGTAGATCCATCAGGGACGTTGTATAGGCGATGGCTCTAAACCAACCAAAGGTGCTATTGTAAAGAGCCCCGAAGCCTCGGGGGTATTGCGCGTTTGGGAGAATCCAATCCATGAGGTTGGCAGGTATTAGTAAACCTGCCTGCCGGCAGGCAGGGGAGTTGAGGCTGGCTATGCCGGCAGGCAGGCAAAAGTGAACCATTGATGAGGTGTCCCCGCCAAAAAGCGGTGCAGGCAGAGAAGTTGCTACCTCCAGTCAAAAGCTACAGGGCGGAGCGTAAAGAAAATGTCCTGCGGACATTTTTAGCAAACGCGCCAGTTGGCGTGGGTGGCTGTGCCGAGTAAAAATTAATGTTAGCGACAACATTAATTACAGAGATAACCTATTTATTTTCTGTAAGGCTGGCGTCATTCAGATGTCGAAGCCTGCCCCGATTTTTATCGGGGAACTTTATTTGGGCTTATTTACGGAACTTGGGAAGCTGCATACAAATGTTAAGGGAAATGTACAATAGGCACAACCTAAAGGCAGAATACCAATGCTGTATGCAGTGGCAGACTCATTCGTAGTAGTGATGATCCCGATAGCTATCGGGACTGTAATGGAAGTGGAGCGAAGGGATGGGCTAATTATATTTACGGTTTGCCAACTTGCAAAAGGATGAGCTTATATTTGTAAATTAAATTAGAAGAGCCGTGTGAGGGGAGACTTTCAAGCACGTCCCGATAGCTATCGGGACTGTGAGAGACTTGGGGTAAAACTCCCCTTGTCTACTCGATCACAAAACCGTTGGCAGTAATTTGCTTACTCAGCCTCAGATTCTTGCTTATCTTTTGCGAACTGAACGAAATTTATAGAAGGTAGAATTACAGGATCAAAACCTGACTGAAGAGTTAAATTTGACACATAAGCCCTCAAGAAAGGAAAAGCAATTGCTGGTGCATTTATTTTTGGAAAATTAGAAAGCTTAAACTCTTCCGTTATATCTTCATCAAGTTTGAACATAAAAATCGCTTCAACGAATAAATCAAAAAACTTATCCTTTATTTCGATTTCAAATCCAACACCAAATGATTTGTCAATTTCTTTTGGAAAAAAGTGACCCGTTGATAAGTCAAAAGAATTATCTTCTCTTGGCTCATCTTTTAAGGACGAAAAGTTAACGTTTATAACTTTCCAATTATCTAATTGAATTTTCATATTAAGCAGCTAACAGTAAAGATTCCATATCATTAGCGTCTAAGCTATTATCTGAATTTGGACAATAAAAATTTTGTCCGGCATTATCAAAAAATTGATTGTCGATTTCAAAATCTATATCTTCATTAAAACCATATTTACCAATTGCTTTAAAATAAAGTTCTTCTGAACTTATATTTTCAAAGTATTGGTCTATTCGATTCTTTATTTCTTTATTTAGTTTCATCTTTTATATCCCCTATTTCTATTATGTTAGAATTGGTAATATTTTTAGTTGGTTCATATACTGTACATATTGTACAATTAGAAGTCCTTAAAGTAATCCTTTTAATTCTTTCTTTTGCAAATTTAATATAAAAATTCCCTTTAACAACATCAATTGGCAAAATACCTTCTTCTCTTGCTAAGTTAATAAGTAAACCATCTACTGCCTTAAACCTTTTACTAATTTTATTTAATTTCTTTTCAAAACATTCAGCAAGGTATGTTAGTATTTCAACACCTTCTTCTTTAGTTAAATCTATAAAGTTGTCTTCTTCTACTTCAATAACTGAATTAATAACACAATAGTTTTTATATTTATATACTTGTT
The DNA here is from genome assembly GCF_007997225.1 of Subsaximicrobium wynnwilliamsii. GTDB lineage: Bacteria > Bacteroidota > Bacteroidia > Flavobacteriales > Flavobacteriaceae > Psychroserpens > Psychroserpens wynnwilliamsii. Next base: position 170,888 of record NZ_VORM01000001.1, on the reverse strand, counting down.
TATCTTTATCCCAAGCTTCAGCAATTGCCCATTTTTTAGCTTGTTCTTCTGGTTTTGAACTTATTCCACTTACAAAAAAATAAACACCATTTCCCAACCATTCATCATCACCTATTGACGTTTCATAGTTTGAACTTACTATTTGTTTTGCTGCGCTTACACTTGTACCGTGAAACCCATTAAATTGTAACAACATTTATTAGTATTTGGAACAAAAATAAAAAACTACTGCCAACAATGTATATAAAAAATAGCTAAATCCGTGCCAAATACTATTTGCATTGTTTATTTAATAACGTTATTTTAGGCGGAAAAGTACTTGTTTATTTACACGCTACTTTTCATAGTGTGCCAAGAAGCAGCCACGGCATTAAACTGGCTGCATGCTGTAGATAAGATGATGGTAGGTCCATCAGAGTCGTCGTATAGGCGATGGCTCTAAACCACCTAAAGGTGCTTTGATTAATAGTCTTGGTACTGAGCTTTTAGGAGAATCTAGTCCAAGAGATTAACAGGTATGAATAAACCTGCCTGCAGGCAGGCAGGGGAGTTGATCCGCCTGAGGCGGAGAACCATTGGTGAGGTGTCGAGAAGTTGCTACCTCCAGTCAAAAGCTACAGGGCGGAGCGTAAAGAAAATGTCCTGCGGACATTTTTAGCAAACGAGCCAGTTGGCGTGGGTGGCTGTGCCGAGTAAAAATTAATGTTAGCGACAACATTAATTACAGAGATAACCTATTTATTTTCTGTAAGGCTGGCGTCATTCAGATGTCGAAGCCTGCCCCGATTTTTATCGGGGAACTTTATTTGGGCTTATTTACGGAACTTGGGAAGCTGCATACAAATGTTAAGGGAAATGTACAATAGGCACAACCTAGAGGCAGAATACCAATTCTGTATGCAGTGGCAGACTCATTCGTAGTAGTGATGATCCCGATAGCTATCGGGACTGTGAGAGGCTTGGGGTGAAATTCCCCTTGTCTACTCGATCTCAAGAGCGTTATCTGCAAGCTAAAAAAACCAAGCAAAAACCTATAAAACAAAGAAATGACAGATAGATGACACCAATATGACGTAAAGAAAATGAAGGTATGTTGGTATCTTTGTGCCAAATAAAAATTTATGGAAAAGCAAACAATCGGAAAAAAGTTAGCGTATCAAAGAAAATTGAAGGGATATACTCAAGACATATTATCTGAAAAATCAAACGTTGCAATAAGGACAATACAACGTATTGAAAAAGACGAAGTAAATCCACAACTTCAAACCATAAAATTATTAGCAGATGCTTTAAAAATAGAAGTGGACGACCTAATAATATTAGAGAATCCTAAAGAGGAAGCTTTACAAAATAAATGGTTATTATTCTTACACGGCTCTCCGCTGTTGGGATTTATCTTCCCTTTTTCAGTCTTATTCCCATTATTTATATGGCTGCACAAACGCGATGATAATCCTATTTATAATCAGCACGGCATAAAAATAATTAATTTTCAATTAAGTGTAACCATATTATATATTCTTGCATTTATTTCTTTGGTAACTGTTGAAGGATGGGGCTTTTTATTTTTTATTGCTGTTGTTCCTTTCAATATTTTGGTAATATCTTATAATCTTTTTAAAGCTATAACTGCTCAAAAATGTTATTATCCACTATCATTTCCTTTTTTAAAGACTAACACAAAAAAGCATCTAAAAAAACCATTTCAATTATTATCTATTACCGCAATACTGACTATTATGATTCTTTGCGTGAGCTTCACAAATAAAAATAAATATTACAAGGGTATTATAAGTAATAATCTTAGTGATTCTATTCTAACTTCTAAACAAACACTTGAGGTTAATAAAATTGCATTTTACCTACAAGATGGCGTTGAAGTTTTAGATTTTTCTGGACCTATGGAAGTTTTTGCTTATGCAGGTTATGAAATTTTCATTGTCTCTAAAACAACTCACCCTATTACAACTCAAGGGATAATGAAAATTATTCCGCAATACAGTATTAAAAATGCACCTTCAGCTGATATACTAGCCTTTTTTGGGGGAAATTCTTCAGAAGCATATAAGGATATTGAGGTTATTAATTGGGTAAAGTCTCAAAATAGTACTAAATATTATTTTTCCGTTTGTACTGGAGCATTTATACTTGCGGAATCAGATATTCTAAAAGGGAAAACCGCAACAACTTTTCATAACGCGCTAGATGAATTTGAATACAAGTACCCTGAGACTACTGTTTTGAAAAATATTAGGTTCGTTGACAATGGTAACGTTATCACTACTGCGGGAATTTCTGCGGGCATAGATGGCGCACTTCATTTAGTGGCCAAACTAAAAGGGTTTAATGCTGCTAGAAAGGTCGCTTATTATATGGAATACGATAAATGGATTCCGGGTGAGGGCCTTATTTTATCTGATGATAATCCATATAAAAATTTCATTGGTAATGGCAAATTTGATGATTACGTAGGAATTTATGAATTTCAAAATAACACAGATATAATACTCAAAGTAAATAGTAATGAACAGTCCCTTTATGCAAAAGTAAATGGAAGGAACTACCCTATATTCTTTATCAAAGATAATATTTTTCTAAATGTTGATGAAGAGAAAATCATATTTGAGAGAAATTCTAATGATGAAATTTTAGGGTTCAAAGCAGCAGAAAAAAACAGTAAATTTTATGCTAAATTAAACTAGCGATTAACAATTTTAAAGAGATATAGCAACTGCTGATTCTACAATTTTATTAGTCTAATAAATATATATTTATGGAAATACAAACAATCAGAAAAAATAATTTTAAAAAAACATTCCCGTTGCTATTGATGATCGTAATACTGGCTTTTGGATGTTCATCACCGAAAGAAAAATCGGATTATGAAAAACTTTTGGAATATGAAGGAAACTATGAATATGAATATGTAGATAAAACTACACTCGACATTGTAGCGTCTGAACTTGACACAACACTTTATGCAATCGTAGATAACGCGAAATACCCTTTAAAACATATCGCCTTGGATAGTTTTACCAATATTCAGGATGTTCCAGTCGTTTTTGAACGAGACAAAACCAATCGAGTTAAAGGGTACAGAACTGATGGACTAGAATTTAAACTAATTACTTCCGAAATTGAAAAAACGGAAATGTTCCCGAGAAAAGAATTATTTCATAATCCTGATAGCTACGTTTATCATAAACCCAAAAAAACCGAAGATGGACTAGAAACGGGCAGTTTAGAAGATGAATTCAAAAATCCCGAACCTATAATCGATATGGTCAAAGAAACCATAAAAGGAAAATTTCCTGATGTGCACAGCATCTTAATTTACAAGAATAACAAATTGGTACTTGAAGAATATTTCTACGGTTATGATGAAAATATACCGCATCAATTAAGGTCTGCCACAAAACCGTTCATTGGCGGAATTCTTGGAATTGCCATTGACCAAGGATTCATAAAAAGTGAAAAAGATAAACTCTTACCTTATTTCAATTCAACATACTCGGAAATTGCAAATTTGGATGACCGAAAAAAAGAAATTACTATAGAAAATTTCTTAATGTACCGACACGGTATGGACTGTGAAAATGATAACCCTAAAAGCAAAGGAAACGAGCAAGCAATGATGGCAAGCAAAGATTGGGTAAAATACACTCTTGATTTACCAATGGTCAAAGAATCTGGGAAATCATCATCCTATTGTACAGGTTGTGCTTTGACTTTGGGTAGTTTGGTTGAGATGGCAACTAGTAAAAACATCGAAGATTTTGCAAAAGAAAACCTATTTAACCCATTGGGAGTCTCGAATTATGATTGGACTTTCGAACCGAATCAGGCAAGTATGACAACGTTTAGTCAAATGTATCTTACTCCAAGGGACTTGATAAAGTTGGCGAAGCTATTTAAAGATGGCGGTAAATGGAAAGACAAGCAAATAATTTCCGAAAGTTGGATTAACAAAACATTTGATATGGACGAAGGAGATTACGGGTATTTGTGGGAACATAAATATTTTGTAATTGACGGACAAAAATACAATTCGTATTTAGCTTCGGGTAACGGTGGACAAAAAATCAATATTTGGCCCGAACTGGATATGATTACCGTGTTTACGGGCGGAAATTACAATTCATATGCACTTTATGGGAAAAGTACACCACCGAACGAAATGATACCGAACTACATACTGAAGACTGGAGAAAAGCCAGCAGATAATAATGTATATAAAAAATAGGCGAAATAGCAATAAATTTGAAGCTTTTGGTTCGTATCAAACTTCGTGTTTAACCGAAAGTTTCGTGCTTCTTAATCGCCTACTTTTCATATTATAACCGTCATCATTATCCCCTTCAAAATTCCAAAATCACAAATCTCAAACTACAACCCCTCAAAATACGCATAAGTCGCATACTGCGCCCGCACTTTGGGTTTGGAATTCTTGACGTAAGTATTGGTTTGTTCGGCGTCAATGATTCTCGCCTTGACGTTATCCTTAAGTTGGATATCCACCAATTCGCGCAGCATTTTATGGATATCGGCATCCAAAATAGGAGTCAAGACTTCGATGCGGTGTTTCAGGTTTCGGGTCATCCAATCGGCAGAACCAATGTACATGATCTCGTCACCGTCGTTTCCGAAGATATAAACCCGGCCGTGCTCTAAAAAGCGGTCGAGGATACTAATGACTTCAATATGCTCGCTCTGGTTTTCAATGCCAGCTACCAGGCTGCACATCCCTCTCACAATCAATTTGATTTTAACGCCTACATTGTTGGCGTCATAGAGTTTTTTGATCAAGGCATGGTCTTGGAAGCTGTTCATCTTTAAAATGATGTAGGCCTCTTTTCCGTCTCTGGCATTTTCCATTTCTTGATCTACAAGCTGCTCCAAAGTATGTCTCGTGCTAAATGGCGATACCAGCAAGCATTTGGTTTTGGGAATTAGCGTGATGCCCTGCAAAACCATAAATACCTTGTTGAGGTCTTTGGTTATTTTTTTATGGGCAGTCATCAAACCATAATCAGCATAGAGTTCAGCAGTTTTGCTGTTGAAATTACCTGTGCTTATGTAGGCGTATCGTTTTATTTCCTCATTGACCAAGCGTTCTATGTAGAGAATCTTTGAGTGCACTTTAATATCGGCATAACTGTAGATCACTTTTGCACCATTCTCTTTGAAAATAGCACCCCATTTGATGTTGTTTTGCTCATCAAAACGGGCTTTTACTTCGATAAATAAAATGACTTCCTTTCCGTTTTTTGCAGCTTTGGCAATGGCGGTATTCAATCGCGACTCATTGGCGAGACGATACAAGGTCATCTTGATGGCAGTTACGGTTGGGTCGCTGGCAGCGGTCTCTAAAAGCGTGATCACAGGATCAAAAGCTTCATAGGGGTAATTGAGCAATTGGTCTTTTTCCTCAATGGTGTCAAATATGTTTTTAGATTTTGATAGCACGGGATGTGGCAAGGGAGGTAAGGGTTCAAAATGGAGTTTCTCATTTTCCGTGGGATTTGGGAATGAAAAGAAGTCCTTGAAATTGTGGTGCCTTCCGCCTAAAATCAAATCGGCATTATAAACGTCTAAGGCTTTCATTAAAATATCCTGAAACGATTTTGGCATGCGCTCGTCTATCAACACGCGGGTGGGCTGGCCTTTGTCGCGTTTTGGGAGAGAAGCCTTGATTTTTTTCATGAGATCGCCCGAGAACTCATCTTCGATGTACAATTCCGCATCTCGCGAAATCTTTAAGGCGTAATAGCGTACGGCATCATCAGGATGGATTTTCGCCAAGTTGTATTTTAAAATATCATCGATAAAGCTGATGTAGTGTTTCCCACCTTCCGAAGGAAAGGAGAAAAAACGCGGTTCACTGTCCGGAATTTTGACCAAGTGTAAGGTCTCGCCAGACATGGTGCAGAGGTAGGACGCTTCATTCTCAACAAAAATGGTATCTGGATTTTTGTGATAGGTGGTTTCTAGGGCCAGCAAATCTTTCAGCGTTTTCTCGAAATAATCGTTGGCAATGGCTTTTTGGGAATCGCTGAATTCGTGATAATCGATCAAGAAAATGTTTTCCTTTTCAAGATCGGGAATGATCTCTTCCTTAAACACCTTTCCAAAGGCCGTTTGTTGGATATCGACCTGTTTTTTTATTTCCTGTAAGACTTTATTGGGTTTGGTTATGAGTTTCTTCCGAAGTGGCTTTTCAACCTGTCTTATTTGCCGAATGTCTGAAACGCGCACCCTGAAAAACTCGTCGAGATTTGATGAGAAAATCGCCAGGAATTTGATGCGTTCATATAACGGATTCAACTTATCTGAAGCTTCCTGAAGGACACGGTGGTTGAACCGAAGCCATGACAGGTCACGATGATAAAATTTAGAGTTGTATAATTTCATGTGTTAATGTCTATTGGTTTTATGGGCACACCTCCCTGCCTGCCGGCAGCGGCTATTCGCGATCCATCATTTCATTGGCTGATGAATTATGAATGTGCGCCTTTCAGGCCCGTAAAATAAGGAATTAAAAACAGGGATTATGTTAGCTAAATGCTAAGCTTTAAAAGAGCCCATTGATTTGGGCATCGATTTTATTGATGACGAAGCCCAAATCTTCGGGACTGCTCACAAAATCGAGTTGATCCACATCAATGATGAGCAAATTGCCCTTGTCATACCCATGCACCCAGGCTTCGTAGCGCTCATTCAACCTGCTTAGGTAATCGATGCTGATGGAGTTTTCATAATCCCGACCGCGTTTATGGATCTGTGCCACCAAATTTTGAATAGAGCTTCTCAAGTAAATCAACAAGTCTGGACCTTCAACGAAGGTCTGCATCAAATCAAAAAGCGATTTGTAGTTTTCAAAATCACGGTTGGTCATGAGGCCCATGGCGTGCAAATTAGGTGCGAAAATATGGGCATCCTCATAGATGGTGCGGTCTTGGATAATATCCTTCCCACTCTCATGAATTAGTTTGATTTGACGAAAACGGGAGTTTAAAAAATAGACTTGTAGATTAAAGCTCCAACGTTCCATCTGGTTGTAAAAGTCATCCAGATAGGGATTGTCTACCACGTCTTCCAATTGCGGTTCCCAGCGGTAATGTTTGGCGAGTAAATTTGTGAGCGTGGTCTTGCCAGCGCCAATGTTTCCTGCAACTGCAACGTGCATAACTATTTGATTTTAAGTTGGTATCTATGGAGTCTATCGAGCTCGTAAATATACAAGGTTTGGTTGGCCAATAAAAACTGATTTATTAACAATTTGGGCATTGCCAAAGGAATTAAGTCCTCGCGATCCTTGGCTTTGTAAAGATAGGAATCGCTGGTTTGGATGAGGCAATTTTCATTTTCCACAGCTATGGCTTTGAACCCCTCGTTTTTGATCTTGGAGATGAGACTGCCAAAATAGGAGTATTGGTACAGAAACTTCTCGGTAAGCATCCAGCAATGGTTGTAATCGCTCTTGAGGTCCAAAACATTGGATTGCACAGGGATTGTTGTAACCCTGATTCGCTCGGTCTTGTAGTCAAAAAGCTCTAACTGCTGTAAGTCTTGATTGAATATCCAGATGGTGTTGTCGTAACCTGTACTAATATGGGTCACGTTTTTATAAGGCTGAATGGTGTTGAAATCAATCTTGTAAATTTCTGCCAATCGGTTATCTAAAATCACCACCGTATTGAAGTCCTGATAAAAGATATTTATTTTTAAAGGATTGAAGGCATTAACCGAAGTAATGATCCCCAATTGCACGTTGCTGTAATTGAGTGCCGGTTTATTGGCTTTTACTTGGTTGAAGATATTATTTTTGGTGTAATATAGGGTGCCAAAATTATCTATGGCTATCAAATGATCGGCTGTCAATGCTGTAGCATCGATAAAAGTAGCCTTGATGCTGGTTTGGGAAAAACAGGAAGCGCAAAATAGTAGGAGAAAGAGTTTTGATAAATTCATTGCAAATAATCATTATTTAGCCATTTTGAGTCCTCAATATGGTTATCATCATAAATAGCATAAAAAAGGCCTTCAAAATAATCTAAAACCTGTTGCTTCCAAATTATCATTTTCTTGTGTCGTAGGTGTCTATGCGTTTTTTCATCTCAGCCTTAAATTGCTCAGAGGTTAGACCTTCGCGCATAGCTTTGTCAAAATCAAATGCGTTCTGTTTTTTAATGGCTTCAATTTTGAGAAGAATGTGCTCATCGTCAATAGTTTTTAGCCAATCCATCAAGTTTTCTTTTCTATTGGCATGCATATTGAAAGGATTGAATCACAAAGCAAGTTACAAAAACCAATCCAATTCTCAACTAATGAAACTTGCCTTCGCTTTAATATAGGGTTAGAAGATAATTGCGACTGAAAACTACTGAAAAACCAATATTAACAAAGGAAGGTAACTGAAAACTACAACTGAAAACTGCGACTGAAATTAAAACACCAACTTATACCCAAACCCGCGCACATTTATGATTTGGACTTCAGCATCTTGTTGCAGTTTTTTGCGGAGTTTGGAGATAAATACGTCCATGCTTCTGGCGGAAAAGAAATCGTCATTGCCCCAGAGTTTATTCAGGATCAAAGAACGATCCAGTACTTTGTTTTTGTTCTTTACCAGATGGAAGAGTAAGTGCGCTTCGCGATGGGTTAGCTGTACTGAAGCATTTTCAAAAAAGAGCAACTGTTTGGGGAAATTGAAATGGTATTTGCCAATTTCCAGTAGTTCCGAAGTGATTTGAAGGGTTTTTCGATGCAATAAATTGTCGATTCTCACGATTAGTTCTTCCATCGAAAACGGTTTTTTCAGATAGTCATTTCCGCCAATGCTGAAGCCTTCAACCACATCTTGGGTCTGGGATTTGGCGGTAAGGAAGATGATTGGGATCTGCTCGTCTATGGCCCTAATCTCCTTGGCTAGGGTAAAACCGTCTTTTTTGGGCATCATCACATCCAGCACCAAAAGTTCGGGTTCTTGGTTTCTATAAGTTTCAAGCGCAGTTTCGCCATTAGCGCACAAAAGCACTTTAAAATGTCGGGTTTCCAGACTCTCCTTGATGATTTGGCCTAAGGCTGGTTCATCTTCGGCCAATAGAATCGTGATGGGTTTATCCATTTGGAAGGCTGATTTTAAAGGTGGTTAGATTCGATTTTAGTTCCAAAACAATACGGCCTTGGTGTTTTTCAATGATTTTCTTACTGTAATAAAGTCCGATGCCAAAGCCTTTCACATCATGTTGATTCCCTTTGGGGACGCGGTAGAATTTATCGAAAACCTGTTCTTTCTGCCCTTTGGTCAAGCTGCTGCCAGAATCTGAAATCAGGATTTCAACCGAATCCCGCAGTACTTCCGAAGAAATATCAATTTCAGAACCTCCATATTTCAAGGCATTATCGAGGATGTTATTGATGGCATTTTCAAAATGAAAGGCATCTACATGTATAGTGATCTCTACTTCGGAAGGCTTTAAAACAATCGATTTGTCTTTGTGCTGAAACCCATGTTTTTCAACCAATTGTTTCAGCAGTGCATTGAGATTTACAGATTCCAATTGCAGTTCAATCGCTTCGCTATCCAATGTGGCGGTTTCCAAAAGTTTTTCGACCATGACATTCAGTTTAGATAATTGCGCCTTACTCAATTGCAAATAGCGTTGGGTGCGGTCTTTATCGCTAAGGCCATCAAAATGACCTAAGCTTTCCAAGGCCACGCCAATGGTTGAAATTGGGGTTTTAAATTCGTGGGTAATGTTGTTGATGAGGTCATTTTTCACTTCTGCCAATTGTTTTTGCTGGTTGATGATGTGTAGGAGGTAGAATAGGCAGGAGATTACCGTTAAGACCAAGACTGTTGAAATGATGAGGCCTATGGCGATACGTTTAAAAATGGTTTCTGTTATATTGCTAAATAAAATGCTCAGTTCACTTTGCTTCGGAAGAAAAGTGGACTTAGAGCTTGTTTGCAGATAACTGGAATATTTAAGGGAATCAATGGTCTCCAGATTTTTATCAATTGCATCATAATAATCCATATCTGCCGATGGGTCTTTATAAGCAATAAGGTAATTTATCACAATGTCTTTTCGCAACAATTCTGCCTGTAATAATGTGTCAATTCCTACAAGAGAAAGCGAATCTGTGGTCATCGAAATAATGACCTTTGAGGTTAGGAGTCGTACGTTTTTTGAGGTCAAAAGGTCTTTTTGAGCGTTTTCTGCCAATTGGGAAGCGGGACTAAATTTTTTGTTATTTAAAACAGATCCTTTTATTTGAAGGCGCGACAAGATAGAGTCTGCGTTAATGCCCTTAACAATAGCAATGCCTTCAATCAATTTAGGGTCAATCGATTCTAGACCACTAAAGCCGTCGGTTTCAGACATTTCAATACCATCCAAGATGCTATCAAATTTGCCATTGCTCAAAAACTCCTTTTGCGTCATATCCTCTATGCCAAAACCAATAGTGCTTCGTTCGGCGAGGTTGGCGTAATAGTCGTCAATCGCCCCGTCCAGACTCACTTGTACATCATTAATCAACTGTTGCTTATTGGCGAGGTAATTTTTATAATTCCAATAGGCTTGTATCCCAATTGTGGCAATGATGACCAGCACGATGAGGTAAAGGATGTAGCGGTATTTAGAATCGTTCATGACTCAAAAGTAATCGTTAAGACATTTAAAAACTAATCGCTTAACACACGTTAACGTTGGTTAACTAAGATTGAGCTCTCTTGCTTCTAAGTTTGTAATGTACTAATCTTAAACACAAGAATCATGAAAAATGCACTTACAATTTTAGCCTTATTTGCGATGGCCCTTAGCTTCTCGCAAGCCAAAAACTTAAATGGAACGATTTCGGAAAGAAACATCATCGTCTCAAATATGGCGGTTTCCATAACTGTGGATTCTGCAGAAGAACTAGAAAAGACATTCAAGATATCAGATATTGAGGACTTCATGCAATCCCTCAGTGAAAACGAAAGCATTAGTATTGAAATTGTTTGCAATACTAAACAGGACAATGCTAACATGAACAAATCTGTAACCTATAAAGTGAATGCAAATAACAGAGGCGATTTCCTGAAATATGCCACTAAAATAAGAAATGCTGCGCTTGCTTTTTATAACAATTAAATCAATTCTAATGATCAGATTGAAAAAACCATGAAAAAACTCACACTTATTCTAGCCCTTTTTTCCTTGCTAAGATTATCGGCTCAAGACAAAGAAATAATCTATCGACAGGCAGACGGGAAACTTATGACTGAATCTCAATACCTTAAAATGAAAAACAATTTTAAGGACAAAATGAAAAAACAAGGTAAAACTGGCGAAGTTAAAGAAGAAATCAAAGATAGTATTGCCCATCAAACCACATATAAAAATTTCAAGTTATTCTTTGTCGAAATAACGGAAACGACCAAAAAAGAAAGGATAGATACATATATTGATAAAAAATTCCCCTCAAATGAACTGCTAACTTTGGAGTCGGAAAAATTTAGTTTCAGTGGTTTAGAAGGCAAACCTACTTTTATATCCTTTTGGTTTATACAGTGTGCACCTTGTATTAAAGAATTGCCCGCTTTAATTGAGTTGAAGAAAAAATATGGTGATAGGGTAAACTTTGTCGCAATTACATTTAACGATGCAAAGGAAGTTGAATCATTTCTGGAAAAAAGAGAATTTGATTATAAACATATCGTTAACGCAGACGATTTTATTAATGATATAGGTTTAAATACATATCCCAGAAATATATTTATGGACAAAAACGGCACTATAAGAGCAATTAAAAATGAAATACCGTATGAGGAGAAAACCAAGAATAAAAAAGTAGAATTAGAATTTGATTTGTCCGAATTCGAAAAACAGTTGGAAAACTTACTCTAGTTGACATCTGGCGTAATTACTAGTTAGCTATACTAAAAAGAAAAAACGAAATGATAAAAACAATCCTAATTACTTTGTCTATAATTTCTTTATTGTCTTGTAAAACTGAACAGAAGAAGGAAATATTCTATCAGGCACCAAATGGAAAAATATTTTCGTCAGAAAAGTATGAAGAAGTTAAACTAAAATTGTCTCAACGAGGCGCAATACATGAAGCAATCTTATCGACTGTTGAAAGAAATGATTCTATAATAAATCTATTTGAAACAACAGTTAAAGAAGTAAATCCTTATTCTGAAATGGAGAATTTTATAGGCAAAAAACTACCTTTTGAAAATTTAATGGACATTGATGGAGATACATTGAATATAGAATCATTAAACGGAAAACCTACACTAGTTAATCTTTGGTTTGTAAATTGTCCGCCTTGTGTTGAGGAAATACCACATTTAAATGAATTAAAAGAACATTATGGAGACAGAGTAAATTTTTTAGCTGTAACATTCGATAAGAAAAAACAGGTTGAGGATTTTTTGTTAAATAGAACTTTTCATTTCACTCATAGTATTGATGCTCAAATTGAAATGGACAAATTGAATACTAAAAGCTATCCTTTGAATATTTATTTAGACAAGAATGGTATAATACAATCATATCAAGGGTCCCTTTCTAAAGATTTAGATAGAGGAATGAAGAAAGAACTGGACAAACTGCTGTAGCTAAGCCACATATAAGCTATGGCTTGGTCTGGCCTCACTTGGAAAATCTACGGATTCTGGGAAGTCAGTTTTTATTTGAAGAAGTTCGTCCTAAAACACGCCACAGCTCACATTCATAAACGTTTGGTTTGATCTGAAGAACCCCAAGAATTTCTCAACTTTTTTTCTAATGGTTCATAAACAGATATGCAATGGTCATCCTCAAAAGATAAACGGTTCTAAAATAAGAAATGCTGCGCTTGCTTTTTATAACAATTAAATCAATTCTAATGAACACATTGAGAAAACTTTCACTACTTGTATTTTTCGTTTTAACAGGCCATCTCAACGCCCAAGAATTTACAGGTGAAGCCACCTACAAAACCCACCGAAAAGTCAACATAAAAATAGACAGCAGCAAGTCAAAAATTAGTACCGACCAACAAAAACAGTTTAATGAGCAGCTCAAAAAACAGTTTCAGAAGACCTTCATGTTGTCGTTTAGTAAAGAAGAATCACTCTATAAGCAGGAAGAAGCATTGGCAAAGCCAAATCCCATGGGAAACGCTGCGCAAATTGTGTTTTCGTCCAATACCGATGTGCTTTATAAAAATATAAAAACACAGACTTATGTAGAGCAAACCGATATTTTAAGCAAGTCCTTCTTGATTAAGGATTCCATAAAGGATATCGCTTGGCAATTGGAAAACGAAACCAAAAACATTGGCAATTACACGTGCTTTAAAGCAACCTATACCTATCAACATCCCATTAGGGATTTTGAAAATGACAAGGATAGCCTCAGGTTTGAAGCCCGCAAAATTACCGCTTGGTACACGCCACAAATCCCCGTGAGCAATGGGCCAGAACTTTACCAAGGACTTCCCGGACTCATTTTGGAAATCAACGACGGACAGCAAACCATCATCTGTAGCAAAATCCAGATTAATCCCAAAAAAACCAATAAGATCGAAGCTCCCGATACTGGCAAGGAAGTTACACAGACTGAATTTGATACCATCAAAGACCAAAAAAACAAAGAGTTTTTGGAGCGTTACGGGGTTAAAAGTAAGGATGGTAGCAATCGTATCGAAATCAATTTGGGGGACTGAAGTTTAAGAAAACTTTAACCTAATGAAAACTAACAAACACGCCCTATTGAAGTCTTACTGTTTCAGAATGGATTATTTTTAATCCCAATCCCCAAAAAACACATCGAATGAAACAGTTTACTGCCAAATTATCTATTGTATTTATTTTCATGATAGGGCTCAATGCCGCAGCTCAAGATTTTCAGGGACAAGCCATATACCAAGCGAAGACTTCTGTAGATATGGACAGTTGGGGTAATGGGCAAATGAGTGAACAGCAAAAAAAGATGATCGCAGAGCGTATGAAGAATATGCTTGAAAAAACCTATGTGCTCAATTTTAATCGCAGTGAAGCCACATATAAGGAAGAGGAAAAACTGGATGCTCCAGGATCTGGTGGTGGTATGTGGAGTGGCATGATGAGTAGTTTTACAGGTGGCCCTCAATATAAAAACATCAAGGAAAATGTGTTGTTGCAGGAACAGGAATTTTTCGGAAAGGCCTTTTTGGTGCAGGATTCTCTCCCAAACTTAGAGTGGAAACTGGAAAACGAGACCAAACAAATTGGTCAATACACTTGCTTTAAAGCCACCACCACCAAAAAAGCGGACGAGATGGATTTTATGAGCATGCGCCGGAAGAATAAAGAGGACGACGATAAAAAGGAAGCTGAAAAGAAAAACGGAAAAAAAGTTCAGGATTCCACAAAAACCGAAGCCGATGATCCTTTTGATGAGCTTGAAGTGCCAAAATATATCATCGTTACCGCGTGGTACACACCACAAATCCCAGTGAGTACAGGTCCCGCGGAATACCACGGTTTACCAGGCCTCATCCTTGAGGTCAATGCCGATAGAACCATAATGCTCTGCACTAAAATCGTGATGAACCCCAAAGACAAACAAAACATCGATAGACCTAAAAAAGGCGATGTCGTAACCCGTGATGAATACAATAAGATCATGAAAGATAAAATCCAAGAAATGCGCGAGATGTACGGTGGTAGAGGACGCAGGAATTAATCCCGATAACTATCGGTAGAATCAAGACTGCTGCGCTTTTAGAATCAAGAATCAAGACGCAAAATTTATGATAAATATAATTCAACGGTTCATCAAAATTGCCTCAGTAAAAGCACCTTTTTAAAAGCCAAGTACCAAGTACCAAGTACCAAGTACCAAGAACCAAGAACCAAGAACCAAAAAATAGATGCATTTTAAGATAATTTCAACTTTACGTCTTTGCGCCCCTACCTGCCGGCAGGCAGGGCTGCGAGAAATTAAAGTCGATGCTTTCAACTTCATTTCTCAGTATAATTATAGGGATTAACCTCTGCGACTCTGCGCCTCTGCGAGAAAAGAATGTTCAATTTTATAAACTAACAGTCAACAACCAAATGAAACAAATTGCCTTCTTAACCTTCCTCTTAACAACAACCCTCTGCACTGCACAAATCATAGTTAAAGGCGTCGTCAAAGACAGCATTGGCCAACCCTTGGAACTTGCTAACATTATCGCCATCAATACCGCAACAAAAGCCATGGCCTCTTATGCAATAACCAACGATAAAGGGGAGTTTAAGTTAGATCTGGAAAAAAACACAGCTTATACGGTGCAAGTCAGTTATATCGGGATGAAAACTTTTTCTGAAACGCTAAGCACTATAGACACAAACATTGACAAGAATTACACACTTAAGGAAGATAATGTTTTGGATGAAGTAGAACTCACTTATGAAATGCCTGTGACCATAAGGGGCGATACGTTGGTTTATAATGCCGATTCCTTCAAGGATGGTACGGAGCGAAAGCTGGAAGACGTACTCAAAAAATTACCGGGTGTTGAAATCAATGCCGACGGACAAATAGAGGTCGAAGGCAAGGTCGTCACGAAGTTGATGGTCGATGGGAAGGACTTTTTTGATGGTGATACTAAACTGGCAACCAAGAACATTCCTTCAAATGCCGTGGATAAGGTGCAGGTTTTGAAAAACTATTCTGAAGTAGGGCAACTTGGCGGTGTGACCAATAATCAAGATAATATTGCAATAAATATTAAGCTGAAGGAAGGCAAAAAGAACTTCTGGTTTGGTGATGTCACCGCAGGTTCTGGTGTGGCCGGCACCGATGACCTCTATCTGCTGCAGCCCAAATTATTTTATTACAGTCCAAAATATAGCATCAACCTCATTGGAGACCTTAATAACATTGGCGAAGTGGCGTTGACCAATCGCGATATTCGAAATTTTGGCGGTGGCTTTAGAGCGCCTAGCCAGAGCAGTGGCACCAGCATCAATTTGGGTGATAATGGCTTGAGTGGCCTTACCAACATTGCCAATGCTCAAAAAGTGGTTACAAAACTGGCAGCAGCCAATTTTAGTTATGCCCCAAAAAAGAGCTTGGATTTGAGCGGATTCTTGATTTACAATAGCAGCAGATTGCGCACCAGACAGGAGAGTTTTGTGCAATACACCAATTCCGAATTGGGCATTCCAGATGAAGCTACTGTAGAAATGGGTCGTGAAGCCAGCAACCAAGGTTTGGCAAAATTGAGTGCCTCTTACAAGCCAAACCCCAACAACCAAATAGATTATGATGTGCTTGGAAGAATTTCCGATGGGACGGAAGCACAGAACCTTTTTTCTTCCGTGGTAGGCAATACCAATCAACTGGATAAGGTCAAACCCTTCAGCATCAATCAAAATCTAAACTATTATTACACCTTGAACGAGAACAATATTTTTGCCCTTGAAGCGCAGCATCTGTTTAAGGATGAAGACCCGTTTTACAATGCCGTTTTGGCAAACGACCCAACTAATAATGAGGATGGGCCTAATGCCGATGCTTTTGATAACACTGCGGAAGGATTGGGATTAGACAGAAACCAATTCAATTACGACCTCAATCAAGAACGACGCATCAAATCAAATCAGCTCGATGCCAAGTTGGATTACTACCACATTCTGAATAATGTGAGCAACATCAATTTTACTTTGGGCACTATTTTGAGCAAACAGCAATTCAATTCCAAAATCTTTCAATTCTTAGATGATGGCTCCTTTTTTGATCCGACGCCAGTAATTAATGAAGGCTTGGATACCAATGATACCGAATACAATTTCAGTGATATCTATTTGGGCGCTCACTACCGCTTGAAAACAGGAAAATTTACGATCACACCAGGGTTTTCCGTACATGCCTACGGCAACAAAAACATTCAGTTTGGCGAGACATTTGAGGATAATTTCGTTAGAATCCTTCCTGATTTTGAAACCCGAATCCAATTCAAAAAATCTGAGAATTTGATTTTTCGCTATAATATGAGAAACTCATTTACCGATGTGACGAGCTTGGCGCAAGGTTTGGTCTTGAACAATTTCAACAGCATCCAATTTGGAAATCCCGAGCTACAAAATGCGCTGTCCCATAATTTGAATTTGAGTTATTTTAGCTTTAACATGTTCAATTACACTAACATTTATGCGGTCATCAACTATAATAAGAATGTGGATGAAATTCGTAACCTTACCAATTTTGACAATGTCATCAGGACCAGCACCTTTTTCAATTCCAATTTCGCAGATGAGAGCTTGACCGCTTTTGGTCGCGTGCAACGTACTTTTGGCAAATTGAGAGCGTCGTTGAGAACGAGTTTCAATTATAGCAAAAACAACCAGTTTATACAGGGCATCCAATCGGTAAACGAGCGTTTTGTGCAAAGTTACACGCCAGAGCTGCGCACTAATTTTAGGGAAGCACCCAATGTGAGTGTGAGTTATAATTATTCGGTTTCCAATAATAACCAAGGCTCTAATGCTACCACATTTACCACCAACTCTCCTACCTTAGAATTTGACGCTTACATTTGGAAGTCGGTCACATTCAAAACCGACTATGCCTACACTAACCAAGATAATGGAACTGGGCAATCGCAATCCTTTCAAAATTGGAACGCTTCTTTGTCCTATCGTAAAGACCGCGACGCCAAATTGGAGTATCAGGTGCGTGCCACGAATCTTTTGGATGTGGATTCACAAGTTAGCAACGGTGCCAATGCCATTTCGGTATTTAGTTCAGAAACCTTCATCCAGCCTCGATTTGTGACGTTTCGGTTGATTTATACGCTGTAAGCTGATACACGTTAATGCATCCAATCTATAAAGGTCAATGCGATCCCGATAATTATTGAGAGAAGCAATCTTTTTTTAACTTCTGCTTATTCTATGGGATACGCGGTATGTGTTTGCAAATAGAGGCTAAACTTGAGAACATGAGGTCATTCTAAATTGTTACATGGGCGGTCTCGAACCCATGGCATGCTTTTTATCGCACAAGGGAAGCAGGTTGTTTTTCCGAAGAAAGCAGAGAAATGAACAAACCCTTAGAAGGTTTTAATCTCTTAGGGTTTAATTCCCCCGATGCTTGCCTCGTTTTTCCTTTTTTGGAATTTGGAATTTGTTTTTTGGGATTTGTTACCTCGTATGCTTGCATCGAGGTGTTCATTTAGTTGCTCATAGATTCAGTAATTTAAAAAAAAAGCCATATTTTTATTAGCTAACAGATTATGTGCTTCATAACCTGTTAATTTTAAGGCAAAAACAGAAGGCGTTTTAGCTTTCGTCTATTTTTGTTAGACAAAACCTTCAATTTCAGAGCTTATGAAACCTGTAAATTTCACGTTTAAATGCCTTCTAAGTCTTGCTTTAATGACACTAAGTCCAATTGCAGGCAACGCACAGGGCGCTAAAGACTTTCAAGGTCAAGCGACTTATATTTCAAAGTCTTCTTTGGATTTGGGAGATTGGGGAGCGCGATTATCTGAAGAGCAAAAGAAACAGGTTAAGGCCCAATTAAAGAACCGGCTCGAGAAAACCTACACGCTAACTTTCAATAAAACAGAATCATTTTTTAAGGAAAATGATAAGTTGGATGCCATTTCTGGGGCGACAGATTCATGGGGAAAAAACTTTGCGGCAGGAGACCAGTATAAAAATGTGAAAACCAATGCTCAAATTCAGGAACAGGAGTTTTACGGAAAACGGTTTTTGGTAAAAGACAGCCTGCAACCCATCTCTTGGAAATTAGGCTCAGAAACAAAACAGATAGGAGATTATACTTGCTTTAAAGCAACGGCATCTATCCCGACAAATGAGTTGACTTGGTACTCTTTTTCTTGGGATAAATTGAGACAAAATAGTAGCGCTACCGCCGAAGGAACTCAAGAAACTGCGTCGGAAGAAACGCTGCAATTGACAGAGGTGGAGGCTTGGTACTCACCACAAATACCAGTGGGTCACGGCCCTTCAGAATATTGGGGACTTCCCGGATTGATTTTGGAGGTAAGCGCGGGAGATACCACGATGTTATGTTCTAAGCTGGTTCTCAATCCAGCAGAGCGCTTGGAAATTAAAGCGCCAGAAAAGGGGAAAGACATCACTAAAACCCAATACCAAGCGACCATTGTTGAGAAAATGAAAGAATTTAGAAGCAATCGCACTGGCCGCAGTCGCGGATAATATTCACTAAAATAGAAACACAAAAAAACCTCTGGCTTTTGAAACTAGAGGTTTTTTTGTGATTAATGTTGCTGCTTATAAGCCAAAAGCGGCTTTGATCTCATCCACGTAATCCAACTTTTCCCAAGTAAAGAGCTCCACATCCAAAGTTACCGATTCGCCATTGAATTGTTCAAAGGTTTTACTAACGGTTTCTGAGGTGCGCCCCATGTGGCCATAAGCCGCTGTTTCGCTATACATGGGTTGACGTAGCCTTAAGCGTTTTTCAATGGCTGCTGGTCGCATATCGAAAAGGCTGCGTACTTTTTGAGCGATTTCCCCATCGGTAATGTTGAAGGGACAAGTGCCATAGGTTTCCACAAAAATGGAAGTGGGTTCTACCACACCAATGGCATAACTAACCTGTACTAAAATTTCGTCACAAACGCCTGCGGCAACCATGTTTTTTGCAATATGCCTGGTGGCATAAGCAGCCGATCGATCTACTTTGCTCGGGTCTTTTCCTGAGAAAGCGCCGCCACCATGGGCACCTTTCCCTCCATAAGTATCCACAATAATCTTGCGACCAGTCAATCCAGTATCGCCATGAGGGCCTCCAATTACAAATTTCCCTGTGGGATTGATGTGATAAGTAATATCGTCATTGAACAGTTCTTGAAGCTGTTCAGGCAATTTGGCCACCACTCTCGGGATTAAAATCTCTATAATGTCTTTTCTTATTTTTGCCAGCATCGTCTCATCATCTGCAAAATCGTCGTGTTGGGTAGAAACTACGATGGAATCGATACGTTGCGGACTATTATCATCGCTATATTCAATAGTGACTTGGCTTTTAGAATCGGGTCTCAAATAGGTAATGTCCTTTTCCTCGCGTCTTAATACTGCAAGCTCTTTGAGGATACGGTGAGAGAGGTCCAAAGCCAAAGGCATGTAATTTTCGGTTTCACGGGTGGCATAACCAAACATCATCCCTTGATCGCCTGCGCCTTGCTCTTCCTTATTGGCTTTATCGACACCGCGATTGATATCTTCAGACTGTTCGTGGATGGCTGAAAGCACACCGCAGGAGCTGCCATCAAACATATAAGCGCCTTTGGTATAGCCAATCTTATTTATGGTATCCCTTGCGATTTTTTGAACGTCCAGATAGGTTTTTGATTTGACTTCTCCAGCCAAAAAGACTTGACCAGTAGTGACTAAAGTTTCACAAGCGACCTTTGATTCGGGGTCAAAGGCTAAAAAATTATCGATTAATGCGTCACTAATTTGATCTGCGACTTTGTCTGGGTGGCCTTCAGAAACACTTTCCGAAGTAAATAAATACGACATAAATTCTCTTTATATAATTAATTATACAATTATAAGAATGATTTGTTCTTGATTGAAACGCTTTCTTTACCTCTGTTTTGGAGAGGTCAAAATTAGTGTTTTCACTAATTCTGGGAGAGGCTAAGGGAGTTGAATGGTAACTGCTTTAGCATTTTATTTCCAGTTGGTTTTAACACCTATTTTAAAGATGCCCCAAAACTGGAAGAGGTTGCAATCAGAACAAATTTTTCCTCTCTTTAATTGTGGTCAAAAGTACATATAATATTGAAACTATGAAAAATGAACAGCTTAAAATAGGTGTTAAAAAAAAATAAGCCCTTAGAAAAAATCTCTAAAGGCCTATCCTCGAAATAAAAACGATTTGGGTTAGTGTTCATTCAATCTAAAATTGGGGTAGGCTTCCATCCCGTGCTCATGGGCATCGAGACCATCAAGCTCTTCAGCTTCGGAAACTCTAATTCCAATGGTTTTCTTTAAAAAGAAAATGATGATGAATGAGGAAACAATGCAGAACAGCGCATAAGATCCAACACCTATCAATTGACTCAAAAATTGATTGCCTCCGGCTAAATTTCCGAAGAGGCCAACCGCCAGAGTTCCCCAAATACCACAAATTAGATGTACTGCAATGGCGCCTACGGGGTCGTCCAATTTTAAGCGGTCAATCAAAGACACCGCGAATACAATAATGGCTCCGCCAATAGCGCCAATAATGATGGCATCGGTAGGCGCCATCTGGTCTGCGCCTGCAGTAATGGCAACCAGGCCTCCTAAAATTCCGTTGAGAAACATGGTCAAATCCAGATTTTTATAACGCACAGTGGAGACTAACATGCATACCACGCCTCCCGCAGCAGCTGCCAAGGAGGTATTGACCAACACCAATGAGGTCATTCCAGGTTCGGCAGAGAGTACCGAGCCTCCGTTAAAACCGAACCAGCCCAGCCATAAAATGAGTACGCCCGCTGTGGCCAGTGGGATGTTGTGCCCTGGGATGGCTTGTGGCTTTCCGTCTTTGTATTTGCCTATTCTTGCGCCTAGCAGGCAAACGGCAACCACTGCTGCCCAGCCACCAACCGAGTGTACTAAGGTTGAGCCTGCAAAATCATGGAATGGTGTTTCAAGTGTTTGTAGAAATCCGCCGCCCCATTTCCAAGAGCCGGCAATGGGATAAATCAAGCCAACGTAAATGATGGTGAAAATCATAAATGGGAGTATCTTCATGCGTTCCGCCACAGCACCAGAAACAATAGTCGCTGCGGTTGCTGCAAACATGCCTTGAAATAAAAAATCGGTCCAATAGGTGTAGCCTTCATTATAAGTTAGATCTAGAGCGCCATCGGCGGTTAGGGGCGAGTCAAGTCCGAATCCTGCAAATCCAAAAAAGCCATTGAATTCTCCGGGGTACATGAGGTTAAAGCCCACGAGACAGTATAATAACAATCCAATGGTAATGATAAAGACGTTTTTGAAAAGGATGTTGAGCGTGTTTTTTTGACGGGTCAGGCCTATTTCTAAAAGCGCAAAGCCGAGATGCATGAAAAAGACCAAAGCGGTACACATCATCATCCAAACGTTATTTATTGTAAGTAACTCCATAGGGTTGGTTATTTTAAAGTGTCGGCGCCTTTTTCTCCGGTTCTTATCCTGTAAACTTCTGCGATGTCTGAAACAACTATTTTCCCATCGCCAACTTCGCCAGTGGCGGCAGCATCAAGAATGGCTTTAATGGTGGCGGCTTCAAAGTCGTCGTTGATCACAATAGACAAATAGCGTCGCTGTATATCGCTAGTGCTATAAGACACGCCTCTATAAACATGGCCTTCTTTCTCGTTGCCCAACCCAGTGACATCCCAATAGGAGAAGAAGTTGACGCCAACCTCGTGAAGTGCTTTTTTTACTGCGGAAAACTTGGATTTTCTAATGATTGCTTCTACTTTTTTCATAATGATTGCGTTGGTTTTTAATCCCTGCAGAGGGTTTTATTCCCCCGAGGCTTGCCTCGAAATACAAAGAACATCTTTCAATTCATAACTTGTGGGCTTTCCCCGAGCTTGTTGCTTTGAATCTATAAACTACTGCCGCTATAATTGTATTTCTATAGACCTCCATGCTTCCGCTGATTTTGAGTTTTTCCGGCGGGATCGTCTTGCGTTAATTCCATAATTATTGAGAATAGGATAAATTCGTTCAAATTCAATTCTATAAATGGTTCTTTTTTGTTTTATTCGCTATAAAACTATATATAAAAAGTATTGACCCCTAAAAAATTGGGGTCAAGTTTTAATTTTTACCACATAGAGATATTTTACCCCTAAAGATTTAGGGTATGTCGTATTTTCACGCTAAATACTATTGATTCGATAAATTACAATTAAATAATTCTTAGTTTCCACTCCTTTTATTTGGGTTATTCTTCTCAATGAGTCAGTTTTTAAAATATTTTCTTATATTAAGTTAGTCTTCATTGAATTAAACGCAATTGTTGATATCTGAATTTAACCCATCTGTAAATAGGAATTTTGCAATTACTGTACTTGAAATTGTCATATTCGGAAAAGTGCAGGTGAGGTTTTATAAATCAGTACGTTCCGTTTATATTAGAGGTTCAACGCTTCAGAAAAAGCACAAAACAACTCCACATATGTTAGCAGCCCAAGGCCTTTATTTACCAGAATTTGAACACGACAATTGTGGTGCGGGTTTTATTTGCAGCCTCAAAGGCAATACTTCAAATAGCATCATCCACAAAGCGCTCGAGATTCTTGAAAAACTGGAACATCGCGGGGCTGTGAGTGCCGATGGTAAAACTGGCGATGGTGCTGGGATTTTAATCGATATTCCGCATGAGTTCTTCGTGAAAAACTGTGAATTTCAACTTCCTGAGTTTGGTCAATACGCGGTAAGCAACGTCTTTCTTCCGAAGAAAGAAAACCAACGCAACTTCTGTATCGAAAAATTGGAACTTTTTATGAAAGGCCAAGGGCTCAAGATTTTGGGCTGGCGCGATTTGCCGGTAAATTCTGAAGTTATCGGTAAAATCGCTGCGGAAACGGAACCGTTCACAAAACAAGTCTTCATTGCTAAAGGCGAAGAACATCAAACCGATTTTGATTTCAACCTTAAATTATTTACCGCCAGAAAACAGACCGAACATTTTATAATTGCGTCAAAATTATCTGAAAGCGCTCGTTTTTACCTGCCGAGCCTCTCCACAAAGACCATCATCTTTAAAGGGCTCTTGATTCCGGAGGATATCAAATTGTATTATATCGATTTACAGGACCCGAGTTTAGTGACCAGATTGGCCTTGGTGCACCAACGGTTTTCAACCAATACCTTCCCCACCTGGGATTTGGCACAGCCTTTCCGTTATATGTGCCATAATGGTGAAATTAACACGCTTCGTGGCAATGTTTCCCGAGTCTTGTCAAGACAGGAATTGATGGAGAGTGATTGGTTTGGCGAGGATATCAAAAGCATTTTCCCCATAATTTTACCAGGCAAATCAGATTCCGCACAAATGGATATGGTGGTCGAATTATTGTTGATGACGGGTCGCTCACTCCCAGAAGTCATGATGATGTTAGTGCCCGAAGCTTGGGAGCGCAACCCGCTAATGTCGCAGGCAAAACGCGCTTTTTACGAATATAATTCTTGCATCATGGAGCCTTGGGATGGGCCAGCGAGTATTCCGTTTACCGATGGTAACTATATTGGCGCGGTGCTCGATAGAAATGGCCTGCGACCGTCTAGATATACCGTTACCAAAGATGGTTTCGTTATTATGTCTTCGGAAACTGGCGTTATCGACATCGACCCTAAAAATATTGAGCAGCATGGTCGTCTAGAACCGGGCAAAATGTTTTTGGTAGATATGAATCAAGGTCGAATCATCAACGATGCGGAAATAAAGGAAAATATCGTGACGCGCTATCCCTACCAAAAATGGCTGGACGATAATCTGGTGCACCTTGCAAAAATTCCAGCAAAAGAAGGCCCTATCAAACATAAAGAGGATGCCTTGGCTAAACGTCAAGTGGTTTTTGGTTATACTGAAGAAGATTTGAGTGTGCTCATCAAACCTATGGCGCAAAATGCCAAGGAGCCCATCGGTTCTATGGGAAATGATGTGCCTATCGCCGTACTTTCCGAAAAACCGCAACTTATCTACAATTACTTTAAGCAGTTGTTTGCTCAAGTTACCAATCCGCCATTGGACGGCATTCGTGAAAAACTGATTACCGATATCAGTCTTACCTTGGGTATGGATGCGAATCTCTTCCAAATCAACGAAAATCAATGCCGAAAGCTTAAAATCCAAAATCCGGTTATTTCGAAACACGATTTGGATAAAATCAAAAACTATAAGAGCAATCCGCATTTTGTGGTCACGACCATTTCGATGCTCTATGAAGTCGATAAAGGTCTCAACGGATTGGAATCTGCACTCGAGCATTTGGTCAAGACCGCTTCTGAGGCCATCGATGAAGGTGGAAACATCATCATACTTTCCGATAGGGGTGTAAGTAAACTGTTAGCGCCAATCCCTGCTTTGATGGCCTGTTCCTACGTAAATCATGAGCTCTACAAAATTGGCAAACGTGCCAAAGTGAGCATCGTTATTGAATCTGCTGAACCACGTGAAGTGCATCATTTTGCCCTATTGTTTGGCTATGGTGCGAGTGCGATTAATCCGTACATTGTCAACGAAATTGTTCAGAAACAAGTGCAGCAAAAGGAAATCGAGAACATGGATTACTTGACTGCCATCAAAAATTACAATAAGGCGATTGGGATGGGCGTCCTCAAAGTGATGAACAAAATTGGGATTTCCACGCTCAATTCTTACCGCGGGTCACAATTGTTTGAGTGTGTTGGGCTCAATACAAAAGTGGTCAATGAGTACTTCCCAAATACAGTCACGAGACTTCAAGGTATCGGGTTGCGAGAGATTGAAAAGGAAATCTACAAACGCCATAAAAAAGCCTATAAAACCAATGCGGTTGATGCTGATTTAAACCTGGAGTTTGGCGGACAATACAAATGGCGGCGTCATGGGGAAAAGCACAGTTTCAACCCATTGACGGTTGCGAAATTGCAGGAGGCGGTTCGTGGCAACAAGCATGAGACTTATAAGGAATATTCCTATTTGATTAATGAGCAAACCAAGCAGCTCATGACCATTCGCGGGCTTTTTGAGTTCGCCAATTATGACCCAATCCCATTGGAAGAGGTCGAGCCATGGACAAAAATCGTGAAGCGATTTAAGACTGGAGCCATGTCTTACGGTTCTATTTCTAAGGAAGCGCACGAAAATCTTGCCATCGCCATGAACCGTATCGGCGGAAAAAGTAATTCTGGTGAAGGCGGTGAAGACGAAGAACGTTTTTACAAACATGCCAATGGCGATTGGAAAAATTCTGCCATCAAGCAAGTGGCCTCAGGTCGTTTTGGGGTAACCTCCAATTATTTGACCAATGCGTCGGAAATCCAAATAAAAATGGCACAAGGGGCAAAACCTGGTGAGGGCGGACAATTACCTGGTCCAAAAGTGAATCCGGATATTGCCAAAACCAGAAATTCCACACCTTATGTGGGTTTGATTTCGCCACCACCGCACCATGATATATATTCTATTGAAGATTTATCGCAGTTGATTTACGACTTGAAATCGGCCAATCGCGAGGCTCGGATTAACGTTAAATTGGTTTCCGAAGTTGGCGTAGGCACGGTCGCAGCAGGCGTTGCAAAAGCGAAAGGCGATGTGATTTTAATCTCTGGCCATGATGGTGGTACAGGTGCATCGCCCTTGACCTCGCTCAAGCACGCTGGTTTGCCTTGGGAATTAGGGCTTGCCGAGGCCCAGCAGACCTTGGTCATGAACAACCTTCGAAACCGAGTGGTTTTGGAATGCGATGGGCAAATGAAAACCGGCCGCGATGTGGCCATTGCTTGTCTTTTGGGAGCAGAGGAATTCGGTTTTGCCACAGCGCCACTGGTTGCTTCGGGCTGTATCATGATGCGCGCTTGCCATTTGAATACCTGTCCGGTTGGGATTGCGACCCAAAATCCAGACCTGCGGAAGAAATTTCAGGGCAAACCAGAGCATGTGGTCAATTTCATGTATTTCATCGCTCAAGAACTGCGTGAGATTATGGCGCAATTGGGCTTTAGAACGGTGGATGAAATGGTGGGTCAGGTACACAAACTCAATCGCAATAAAACAATTTCACATTATAAGGCACTGGGCTTGGATTTGACACCAATATTGCATCAAGTGGCGGTTCCAGAAGGGACGAAACTATACAATACCGAAACCCAAGACCACCAGTTGGAAAAAGCATTGGATTTTGAAATCATTCGTCAGGCACATCCTGCTTTATTCAGAAAGGAAAAAACGGTCATAGAATCGAAAATCAACAATCGCGACCGTGCTTTCGGCGCCATATTGAGTAATGAAATTTCAAAAATCTATGGTGCCCAGGGCTTACCGGAGAATACTTTGAAAATTAATTTCACAGGGTCTGCAGGTCAAAGTTTTGGTGCTTTTGCCACCAAGGGCTTGACCTTTACCATCAATGGGAATTCCAACGATTACCTCGGAAAAGGCCTTTCGGGAGCCAAACTGATTGTAAAAGTACCTGAGGAAGCAACGATTGTTCCTGAAGAAAATGTCATCATTGGCAATGTGGCATTGTATGGCGCCACATCGGGCGAAGCTTACATCAACGGCAAAGCTGGCGAGCGTTTTTGCGTGAGAAACTCGGGAGCACATGCGGTTGTGGAGGGCATTGGTGACCACGGTTGCGAGTACATGACCGGCGGTCGCGCAGTTATTTTGGGCGAAGTCGGAAGAAATTTCGGTGCAGGAATGAGCGGTGGTATCGCTTATGTCTATAACCCGAAAGGCACTTTTGAAGCCAATTGCAACACCGAAGGTTTGAACTTGGACGAGGTGGTAATTCCTGAAGATATTTCAGAATTAAAAGCACTGGTCGAAAATCATTACAATGCGACCTTGAGTCCGTTGGCACAACGCTTATTGGAAAATTGGCAGAATGAGCTTCCAAAATTCGTCAAGATTCTGCCAGAAGAATACAAACAGGCCTTGTTGCGATTGGAAGAAGAGCAAAAAGTGGAAGCGTAGTCAGGTCCAGATTGGTTGCTAAAGTAGTGTCTGAATTTTTTTTATTTTAGGACGTGATAGGCAAATGACTTAAGACTTAACGACACAAAACAAATAATAACTAAAACCCTAAAGTCCTGAAAGGACGATATATAAAAGGGGACGCCATATAATAACGTGGCACGAATTAATATAATATAACAATTTTGGGAAAAGTAACAGGATTTTTAGAATACGAAAGAGAGGACGAACCTTATGTAAAGGTTGAGACGCGGGTAAAAAACTATCAGGAATTTACCATTCCCTTAGAGGAAAAGGCGATGAAAGACCAAGGGGCGCGCTGTATGGATTGCGGAATTCCGTTTTGCCATAGCGGCTGCCCATTGGGAAATCTCATCCCAGATTTTAACGATAAAGTCTATAAAGGTCGCTGGAAGGAAGCGGCGCAGATTCTTCATGCTACCAATAACTTTCCGGAGTTTACGGGACGTTTATGCCCTGCACCTTGCGAGGAAGCTTGCGTTTTGGGCATCAATGAAGACCCGGTTTCCATAGAAAATATAGAAAAGATCATTGCTGAACGCGCCTTTGAAGAGGGTTGGATAACAGCACATCCACCAAAAATACGTACCGATAAAAAAGTGGCAGTCATAGGTTCAGGGCCTTCAGGTCTCGCAGCAGCACAGCAATTGAACCGCGCAGGCCATGAGGTTACCGTTTTTGAGCGCGATTCTAAAGTGGGCGGTTTGTTGCGCTACGGGATTCCTGACTTTAAAATGGAAAAAAAGGTCATCGATAGGCGATTGGCGATTCTAGAGGAAGAAGGCATCCACTTCAAAACCAATGCTGAGGTTGGCAAGAATATTAGTGTAGAAACCATCAAAGCCGATTTTGATGCCGTAGTTTTATGTGGAGGTGCAACGGTAAGGCGAAACATCCCTATCAAGGGAAATCATTTGAAAGGCGTGTATCAAGCTATGGACTTCCTAAAACCAAATAACCAATATGTTGACGGATTGCTAGAGTTAAAGGATATCGTTTCCGCAAAAGACAAAAATGTGATTGTGATTGGTGGAGGCGATACCGGCAGCGATTGCATTGGCACCAGCAACCGGCATGGCGCTAAATCGGTCACAAATTTTGAGATTCTGAGTAAGCCTTCCGAAGGTCGCCCCGCACATCAACCGTGGCCGTATTGGCCCATGCGCTTGAAAACGACCTCGTCCCACCAAGAAGGCGTGGAGCGCTTTTTTAGTGTCTCGACCAAAGAATTTATAGGAGACAAAAACGGAAACCTCGTGGCTCTCAAAACCGTTGAGGTCGAATGGATTTTAAAGCAAGGCGAACGCCCAGAACTCCGCGAATTGGAAGGTACCGAAAAACAATGGGAATGTGATATGGTGCTGTTGGCACTGGGCTTCACGGGGGCGGAAAAAACCTTGGCCGATCAATTTGGACTCGAAATGGATTTCAGGACCAATATCAAGGCGACCATAAAAGATTATGCCACTAACGTCAAAGGCGTTTTTGCCGCTGGCGATATGCGACGCGGACAATCACTCATTGTCTGGGCGATTTCCGAAGGTCGCGAAGCAGCGTATCACGTCGATTCTTATTTGATGGGCAGCTCTAATTTGCCAAGGAAAGATGAGGGCGATTTACCCCGAGCTTAATGCCTGCGAACTTGTATGCCGAAGGGCAGAAGCAGTCCCGATAATTATCGGGATCTTGGTCAAAAAAAACACAGACTTTCATATGGGTCACTGCGAGTTGAGAGGTTTCCGTAGCCAGAATTTGAAAGAGCAGATTTAAGGCAACTCATCCAAGGGCGCTATAGAATAACCTACAAAGTCATCAATAATAAAAGGGCAGATATTCTTATTATCCACCATCTTAGCAGGGACTTGACAAAATGAGAAATCTTATAATACCCCAAATTACTAAAAGATTAAGTTCATTGTTGTCCGATTAAACTTTTATAAACAACGATTTTGTTAACAGCAGCAAGCTTTTAGGCAAATTTTAAATATAATAGCTTGCTTAAACTCTTAAAGACATTTTAAGTTTTGGTTGTGAAAATGACAATCAGATGGGCTTAATTCTCAAATGTTTACGAATCAAGTCTTATGTCTTGCAGCGCAGCGGTCTTAAGTCTTTGTCGGACAATATTGATTTAAATTCATTGTTTTCCGATTTCACTATAGTGCTTTTTCTAAATAGTTTTCAGCAATCAAAAATTTAATCAAAGGCTTTATGCTACGCAATTTATAAAGCTTCAGAATAAGAGAATTCTCATTTTAAGAGCGAAAAATTATTCATCTGATAAATTCTTCTAAATCCACAATAAATTAACACGCCTGAACATCATAATTAGCCCAGGTCAAAACCCTGATTTTCAGTAAAATAAATAGGCACTTCGAGCCTTGGGTTTAGCTTCCGAATCCCAAATTCTAAGAGCAATGAAAATCAAGTGGTTAATTTCGTCTCATCAAATTTTATTATGAGCCAATTAAACAAGTACAGTAAAACCGTTACCCAAGACCCAACCCAGCCTGCAGCGCAAGCGATGTTGCACGCGATTGGATTAACAAAGGAAGATTTTTATAAGCCCATGGTTGGGATTGCGAGTACAGGTTATGAGGGCAACCCTTGTAATATGCATCTCAATGACTTGGCGAAATTGGTCAAGCAAGGCACCAAAAACGAGGACATCATTGGGCTCATTTTCAACACCATTGGTGTAAGTGATGGGATTTCTATGGGAACTCCAGGGATGCGCTATTCCTTGCCTTCCCGAGATATCATTGCCGACTCTATGGAAACCGTGGTGCAGGCCATGAGTTATGATGGCTTGATTACGGTTGTGGGCTGCGATAAAAATATGCCAGGCGCCTTGATGGCGATGATTCGGTTGGATAGGCCCAGCATTTTAGTTTACGGTGGCACCATCGATTCTGGTTGCCATAATGGTAAAAAACTGGATGTCGTTTCAGCATTTGAAGCTTGGGGCAGTAAGGTCGCAGGCACAATGGACGAGACCGAATATCAACATATCGTGGAGAAAGCCTGTCCGGGCGCTGGAGCCTGCGGTGGCATGTACACTGCCAATACCATGGCTTCGGCAATTGAAGCTTTGGGCATGACGCTGCCTTTTAATTCTTCCAATCCGGCTTTGAGTGATGCCAAACAGCAAGAATCAGTTAAAGCTGGCGAAGCTTTGCGATTGCTGTTGGAAAAAGATATTAAGCCCTCCGATATTATTACCAGAAAATCTTTGGAAAACGCCGTACGATTGGTCACGATTTTAGGTGGTTCTACCAATGCGGTGCTCCACTTTTTGGCCATTGCCCGAGCGGCTCAAATTGATTTTACGCTGAAGGATTTTCAGGAGATTAGTGACAATACACCATTTTTGGCCGATTTAAAGCCCAGCGGAAAATACCTCATGGAAGACGTGCATCGTGTTGGAGGCATCCCTGCGGTTTTAAAATATTTGCTGAAAAATGGCCTCATCCACGGCGACTGCTTAACAGTTACAGGGAAGACTTTGGCCGAAAACTTATTGGATGTGGATGATTTGGCGGAAGGTCAGGATGTTATAAAATCCATTGAGGAACCCATCAAGATTTCCGGACATTTAAGAATGCTCTACGGAAATTTAGCTACGGAAGGCAGCGTCGCAAAAATCACAGGTAAGGAAGGCTTGCATTTCCGCGGAAAAGCGAAAGTCTTCGAAGGCGAATATGCAGCGAACGATGGTATTCGTGACGGAAAAGTCGAAAAAGGCGACGTGGTGGTCATTCGATACGAAGGTCCAAAAGGCGGTCCTGGCATGCCCGAAATGCTCAAACCTACCGCAGCCATTATGGGTGCAGGCTTAGGAAAGGATGTCGCCCTAATTACCGACGGGCGATTTTCAGGCGGCACGCACGGATTCGTAGTGGGTCACATCACACCAGAAGCCCAAGAGGGCGGGAACCTAGCATTGGTAAAAGATGGCGATATGATTGCCATTGATGCCGAAACCAATACGATTACCATGGAAGTTTCCGAAGAAGAATTATCGAAGAGAAGACAACACTGGAAAGCACCCGCCTTGAAATTCAAACGGGGCGTCCTCTATAAATATGCAAAAACGGTTTCTTCAGCTTCAAAAGGCTGCGTAACAGATGAGTTTTGAAAACAGAATTTGCCGAGAGAAGATAGAAGATAGAACCAAGAATCAAGACATAAGAGGAACTAGAATCAAATAATAATTAAACCATCACTCAAAAGTATTCCCGCCACAGTCCCTCCTTGGGAGAGTTAGGGAGGAACAGTTTCCCTCCTTTGGAGGGATTAAGGGAGGAGAGGGTTATGGAGGAATAACAGTTTCCCTCCTTTGGAGGGATTAAGGGAGGATTAAGCCTATGAAAGCAACACAAACCATACAAAAAGAAACCAATAATTCACAAGTTACCGAGCGCATCTCGGGCAGCGAAGCCGTTATCAAATGTCTATTGGCCGAGGGCGTTGACATTTTATACGGCTATCCTGGCGGTGCCATCATGCCTGTTTATGATGAGCTATATAAGTATCAGGATAGAATCCACCATGTCATGACGCGACACGAGCAAGGGGCAACCCATGCTGCGCAGGGTTACGCCAGAATTTCTGGGAAAGTGGGCGTCGCGATTGCGACTTCTGGGCCGGGAGCGACAAACTTAATTACCGGTATCGCCGATGCGCAAATCGATTCCACACCTATGGTCTGCATTACGGGTCAAGTAGGCTCGCATTTGTTGGGCAGTGATGCCTTTCAAGAAACCGATATTGTGGGTATTTCCACACCGGTTACTAAATGGAACCACCAAATTACCAAAGCATCGCAAATTCCTGAAGTCATGGCGAAAGCATTTTATATCGCTAGAAGTGGAAGGCCAGGGCCTGTATTAATTGATATTACAAAAGACGCACAGTTTGAGGAATTCGATTTTAAGTATGAAAAATGTACAGGAATTAGAAGCTATAAACCGGTTCCTAAAACCGATGAAGCCACTTTAAAAGCGGCTGCGGAAGCTATAAATGCGGCGAAAAAACCATTTATCGTATGGGGACAGGGTGTGATTTTAGGCAAAGCGGAAGACGCGTTTAAGGCGGTTATCGAAAAAGCGGGAATCCCTTCAGCATGGACGATTTTAGGTGCTTCGGCCGTCCCAACCTCACATCCATTGAATGTAGGTATGGTAGGCATGCACGGTAATTATGCGCCTAATGTATTGACCAACGATTGCGATGTGCTCATCGCTATTGGGATGCGTTTTGACGACCGTGTTACTGGTAATCTGGCGAGTTATGCCAAACAGGCAAAAATCATCCATTTTGAAATTGACCCTGCGGAAGTGGATAAAAACGTCAAAACCGACATTGCGGTATTGGGCGATGCGAAAGCAAGTCTTGAGGCCCTATTGCCGCTGCTGGAAGAAAAAACCCATCAAGAATGGCATCAAAGATTTAAAGACTTATATGATGTGGAATATGAGAAAGTCATTAAGCACGACTTATATCCCACCAAGGAAGGCCTGACCATGGGCGAGGTTTTAAAAGAAATCAACATCCAAACCAAAGGCGATGCAGCGATTGTGAGCGATGTGGGCCAGCATCAAATGGTGGCTTGCCGGTATGCCAATTTCAATAAGACCAAAAGTAATATTACCTCTGGAGGTCTCGGCACCATGGGTTTTGCCTTACCAGCAGCCATTGGCGCAAAAATGGCGGCTCCAGACCGTGAGGTGGTCGCCATTATAGGCGATGGTGGGTACCAAATGACCATTCAGGAATTGGGCACTATTTTTCAGCAGAAAACACCAGTAAAAATCGTGGTTTTAAATAATGAATTCCTCGGAATGGTGCGCCAATGGCAACAACTCTTCTTTGAAAAACGCTACGCTTCCACAGAAATGGTAAATCCAGATTTTGTCGCCATTGCCAAAGGCTATAGCATCGCAGCCAATAAAGTGACGAAACGAGAAGATTTAAAAGAAGCGGTCAAAACCATGATGGAAACTGAAGGGCCGTATTTTCTTGAAGTGCGCGTGGAAAAAGAAGGCAATGTTTTCCCGATGATTCCTACTGGAGCAAGTGTTTCTGAGATTCGTTTGGAGTAAAAACCTGCAAGGTGTTGCCCACGAAGGAGGCCTCCTTGTAGGTCTGACCACGAAAATACATGAAGAGCCTAAAATTAGTTTAAAAAAAGAAAGAGTCTAAAATTAGATTAGAAAAAGAGCATAGAAAAGCGAGAAAAGAAAAGAGATGAGCGATTGATGAATTACGAGGTTTAATAAAATCAAATCTAGACTCTAGACTCTAGATTCCACCCTCTACCCAACTTCCCTCTAAAATAGAAAAACAATGAACGACAACATACAATACACCGTTTTTATATACACCGAAAATAATATCGGGTTGCTCAATCGTATTTCGGCGATTTTTCAGCGGAGACACATCAACATTGAGAGCATTAATTCTTCGGCTTCCGAGATTGAAAATGTCTCAAAATGGACCATTGTTGTGGAACTTTCCGAAGAGCGCATTAAAAAAATCATTGGGCAGTTAGAGAAGCAAGTGGAGGTTATCAAGGCCTTTTATCATACCGAAGATGATATCATTTATCAGGAATCCTCAATTTTTAAGATGAGGTCGGCTTTGTTGTTTGAAGAACGCCAAATTCAGAACATCATCAAAGAAAGCAACGCACGCATTGTTACGGTAAACCGAGAATTTTTTGTCATTGAGAAATCGGGCAGAAAAGAGGAAATCGATATGCTTTCAAGAGAGCTCAGTGTTTTCGGCATTATGCAATACACACGTTCGGGTCGCATTGCGGTCACTAAAGATGAAATGCGGATTTCGACCATGCTTAGGGAAGCGTTTTTGCACCATTGAAAAAATAGAGTTTAGAATATAAAGAAAAGAGAAAAGAATATAGAGAATAGAACCTAGAGCATAGACAAAAAAGACCTTAGTTTCAAATTCCTTCAAAGGTGGCTGACCTGTAAAGTGTCGCCGACGTAGGAGGCCTCCTTGTAGGTCTGAGACGATAATATAGCACGAGTCTAAAAATAGGGTAGAGCAAAGAGAATAGAGAATAGAACCTAGAGCATAGACAAAAAAGACCTTAGTTTCAAATTCCTTCAAAGGTGGCTGACCTGCAAGGTGCCGCCGACTCAGGAGGCCTCCTTGTAGGTCTGAGGATGACAGTAAAACAACAATTGAGAATTAGAGGAGAGAAAAGAACATAGAAGAGCGAGAAATAAAAAAGATGAACGATAGATAAATGATGAGGCTCAATAAAATCAAGTCTATTTTCTAGCTTCTATATTCTTTTTTCTAGAATTTTAGGGAAGCGTTTTTGCACCATTGAAAAAATAGAGTTTAGAATATAGAGAATAGAACCTAGAGCATAGACAAAAAAGACCTTAGTTTCAAATTCATTCAAAGGTGGCTGACCTGCAAAGTGTCGCCGACGTAGGAGGTCTCCTTATAGGTCTGAGGGTGATAGTAACAGCAGTTGACAATTAGAATAGAAAAGAGAACATACAAAAGAGAAAAAAGAAAAAAGATGAATGACAGAAGAATGATTAGGTTTAATAAAATCAAGTCTATACTCTAGGCTCTATTTTCTCTTCTCTAAAATTTAACAACATCAATTTTCAAAATAAATTTCAGTAAAATAAATAAAAGACATGTCAAATTACTTCAACACTTTATCATTAAGACAGCAATTGGAACAATTGGGAAAATGCCGATTTATGGACGCCTCAGAATTTGAGGATGGCGTGACCGCTTTGAAAGGCAAGAAAATCGTCATCGTAGGTTGTGGCGCGCAAGGCTTAAATCAAGGCTTGAACATGCGCGATTCTGGCTTGGATATTTCCTATGCCCTGCGCCAAGCTGCCATTGATGAAAAGCGGGAGTCCTACAAAAACGCGAGCTCAAACGGATTTACAGTTGGCAATTACGACGACTTAATTCCCACTGCCGACTTGGTGTTGAATCTCACTCCCGATAAGCAACACAGCAATGTGGTAAAAACCGTGATGCCTTTGATGAAAAAAGGAGCGACCCTAAGTTATTCGCACGGTTTCAATATTGTTGAGGAAGGCACTAAAATTCGAGAAGACTTAACGGTTATTATGGTGGCGCCAAAATGTCCTGGTACCGAGGTACGTGAGGAATACAAACGCGGTTTCGGTGTGCCCACATTAATTGCGGTACATCCTGAGAATGACCCGGAAAACAAGGGTTGGAACCAGGCCAAAGCTTATGCGGTGGCTACCGGAGGCGATAAGGCTGGCGTATTGCAGTCTTCGTTTATCGCAGAAGTAAAATCGGATTTGATGGGCGAGCAAACCATGCTGTGCGGTCTTTTGCAAACAGGTGCTATCTTGAGTTTTGATAAAATGGTTGCTGAAGGTATCGACTCTAATTACGCTGCGAAATTGATACAATATGGTTGGGAAACGATTACCGAAGCGCTGAAACATGGCGGTATCACGAATATGATGGACCGTTTATCCAATCCTGCAAAACTGAAGGCTTTTCAACTTTCCGAAGAATTGAAGGACATCATGCGCCCCTTATTTGAAAAGCACATGGACGATATCATTTCCGGACATTTCTCAAAAACCATGATGGAAGATTGGGCCAATGACGATGTGAACCTTTTGAAATGGCGTGCTGAAACCGGTGAGACGGCTTTCGAAAAAACAAAACTGACTTCAGAGCACATTTCAGAACAGGACTATTTTGACCATGGTACTTTATTAGTGGCTTTTGTAAAATCGGGTGTGGAATTGGCTTATGAGACTATGGTAAGCGCTGGGATTGTTGAGGATTCGGCGTATTATGAGTCCTTGCACGAGTTGCCTTTGATTGCCAATACCATCGCCAGAAAGAAATTATTTGAGATGAACCGTGTGATTTCCGATACTGCGGAATATGGCTGCTATTTATTTGACCATGCCTGCAAACCACTATTGGCAGATTTTATGAAATCGGTCGATACTTCGGTTATTGGGAAATCCTATTCAAATTCAAATTCAGTTGATAATATTGAATTGATTGCAGCAAATGATGCCATCAGAAACCATTCCATCGAAAAAGTTGGGAAACGATTACGCGCTGCCATGACTGCCATGAAAGTGATAAAGTCTGATGAGGTGGATGCTGAAGCATCGGTTTTGGCATCATAGTTAGTCCTCTAAGGTTTTAATCCCGAAGCTTCGGGGCTTAGAGGTCATTTAGGGAAATTTTATATGAATTGAATAAAATCAAAAGATTCCTGCCTGTGCAGGAATATACTATGCAAATAACCACCACATATTACCCAAGCTTAGCTTCCGTAGAAGCAGCTGCAAAAAAATTGGAAGGTGTTGCTGCTGTGACGCCTTTGATGAAAAATGTGCGGCATTCTAAACAATTTGAATGTAATATTCTCTTCAAGCGCGAGGATTTGCAGCAAGTGCGTTCCTATAAAATAAGAGGTGCTTACAATAAGATGTCATCCTTATCGGCTGCGGAAACCGAAAACGGAATCGTTTGTGCCAGTGCTGGAAATCACGCACAAGGTGTAGCGCTTTCTTGTAAATTACTGAAGATTAAAGGCGCGATATTTATGCCTGCGCCAACATCAAATCAAAAAATTGAACAGGTCAAAATGTTTGGTGAGGAGTTTATCGATGTGATTTTGATAGGTGATACCTATGACGATGCCTTTCATGCAGCTATGATGCACTGTGAGGATTCGCATAAAACCTTTATAAACCCATTTAACGATAAAAAAGTGATTGAAGGGCAGGCTACGGTAGGTCTGGAGATTATTGACCAAGCGCTCGAGCATCCCATCCATTATGTGTTTGTGCCGGTGGGAGGCGGCGGTTTATCGGCAGGGTTGTCTGCGGTTTTCAAGGAATTATCGCCGCAAACCAAAGTGATTGGTGTGGAACCAAAAGGTGCACCATCCATGTCTACTTCCATTAAAAACAATCAAAATACCGAGCTGGATAATATAGAGAATTTCGTGGATGGCGCTGCGGTAAAACGTGTGGGCGACCTCAATTTTGAAATCTGTAGGGCAAATCTACACGATGTGATCACTGTGGATGAAGGTAAAATATGCCAAGTCATCTTGGATCTTTACAACAAGGAAGCGATTGTGATTGAGCCTGCAGGCGCTTTGAGCATTGCCGCTTTAGACCAATATGCTGAAGAGATCAAAGGTAAAAATGTGGTTTGCGTGATAAGCGGAAGCAATAATGATATTACAAGAACTGCCGAAATTAAGGAGCGTGCATTACTATATGCCAATTTAAAACACTATTTTATTATCAAATTTCCACAACGCGCGGGAGCATTACGGGAATTTGTGGTCGAAATTTTAGGCCCAAACGATGACATCACGCATTTTGAGTACACCAAAAAAACCAATCGGGAGAATGGTGCTGCAGTAGTGGGGCTTCAGTTGAAGGATGCCAAAGACTTGCAGCCTTTGATCGCTAGAATGAAATTGCGCAACTTTTTTGGGGACTACCTTAATGACAAACCTGATTTATTTCAATTTTTAGTATAAACATAAAATAACACGATGACCATTCCAGAAAAATTTCAAATAAAGTCCGAAATAAAACAAGACACCTACCTAATAAATGGCGAATTAAGACCATGGACTGGCGAATCTTCAGAGGTGTATTCCTCAATTTCCTCTACGAAAGATTACAAACCAACCTTATTAGGAACTATCCCAACCTTGGGTGAAACTGAAGCTTTGGAAGCGCTTGATGCTGCAGTCAATGCATACGATAAAGGACAAGGGCTTTGGCCAACCATGAAGGTCAAAGACCGTATAATATGCATGGAGAAGTTTGTGATTCAAATGAAAACCAAACGTGATGAGGTGGTTAAACTGTTGATGTGGGAAATTGGAAAAAGCTTACCAGATTCTGAAAAAGAATTTGATCGTACGGTCGATTATATCTACAATACTATAGAAGAATATAAGCAATTGGATCGGGACAACGCCAAATTTGAAAAGCATGATGGCGTTCGTGCACACATTAGACGCGGTCCTTTAGGTGTTGTACTCTGCTTGGGTCCCTATAATTATCCGCTCAATGAAACTTTTGCGCTATTGATTCCTGCATTGATTATGGGGAATACTGCGATTTTCAAACCTGCAAAGTTTGGCGTATTGCTAATTTCTCCTTTGTTGGAAGCCTTCCGCAGTAGTTTTCCAAAAGGTGTGGTCAACATTATTTATGGTCGTGGTCGCACGGTTGCAAGTCCAATCATGAAAACTGGAAAAGTGGATGTGTTGGCTTTAATTGGAAATAGTAAATCGGCTAATGCCTTGCAGAACCAACACCCAAAAAGCAACCGTTTGAGACTGGTGTTGGGCTTGGAAGCAAAAAATCCTGCTATAGTTCTAAAAGATGCCGATTTAGATTTGGCGATTGATGAGTGCATTTCAGGAACAACCTCATTCAACGGTCAGCGCTGTACAGCATTGAAAATTGTTTATGTACATGAAGACATCGTAGAAGAATTCAATAAGCGCTTTTCGGCCAAAGTCGATGCGCTTAAGTTTGGAAACCCTTGGGACGATGGAGTAAAATTGACACCACTCCCAGAGCCAGATAAACCAGCCTACATTCAAGAGTTGATTGATGACGCGTTAGAAAAAGGAGCAAAAATATTGAATGAGAAGGGCGGTAAAACCACCGACAATTATATCTATCCAGCGGTATTGTATCCGGTAACAAAAGACATGCGTGTTTTTCAAGAAGAGCAGTTTGGCCCTGTGATTCCGGTGCTTTCTTTTAGCGATATTGATAAGCCTTTAGATGACATGGCAGCTTCCAATTATGGCCAACAAGTGAGTTTGTTTGGTAGTGATGTCAAGACCTTGGCGCCACTCATTGATGCCTTGGTAAACTTAGTATGTAGGGTCAATTTGAACAGTTCTTGCCAACGTGGGCCAGATGTGTATCCGTTTACGGGAAGAAAGGATTCTGCAGTGGGCACTTTGAGTGTTTATGACGCCTTGCGCTCATTCTCCATCCGTACATTTGTGGCTTCTAAAGACAATGATTATAACAATGCCATTCTCGAAAATTTGTTGGATAGTAAAGCGTCAAACTTCGTGAGCACCGATTATTTATTGTAAAAAAACACTTTTAAAATAAATTGAGTTGAAAAATAAAATAGTACATTTGAATATGATCATCAATCAAAATACTAGACGTCCCGAGTGTCCCGCACAATTTTTGCGCAGGCGCTGTGCATTCTGAATCTTAAAAAGAAGCCATTAACGTTTATATTTTTTATTTTGAGTCATTTCCACTTCATATCTTATTTTTCAAATAGCCTTGCTTTAACGAGCAAAGCCTTGAGGAGATTCCCCATGGTGTTGCGTCGCCCTTTGGGTGTACACTCTATTTTTTGAACTTAGGTGAGTCCGGTTCTTTCTCAAAACACAATCTCAATATTATTTTAATTTATAAATCAAAACAATGGACATTGTTATTGCTAACAAATCCCATTCGGTCTATGCCCAGATTATTTGCGATACCATAGCGGAATCAGCGAAAGATAGAGGTACAGGCATCGCCAAGCGTACCCCAGAATACATCATTAGCAAAATGGAAAATGGCAACGCTGTCATTGCGCTGGATGGTGAGAACTTCGCGGGTTTCTGCTATATTGAAGCGTGGAGCCACGCGAAATTCGTGGCCAATTCGGGCTTGATTGTTTATCCCAGCTATCGTAAAATGGGCTTGGCCAAGCAAATCAAACAGAAAATATTCGACCACTCCCGTAAAAAATTTCCAGATTCTAAGGTGTTCAGCATTACTACAGGATTGGCGGTCATGAAAATGAATAGCGATTTGGGTTATAAACCCGTCACGTTTTCAGAATTGACCGATGACGAATCCTTTTGGAACGGCTGCCAAACCTGTAAAAACTATGATGTGCTGCAACGTACCGAGCAAAAAATGTGTTTGTGTACGGGCATGTTATACGATCCAAAAGCAAAACATAGCATTGAGAGTCAGGAGCATGTTTACGACAAGAAAGTGTGGACGCGTTTGAAAAACATCAAACAAACCATGCTATTGAGAAAAGTTAAAAATCAAACTAATGAAGGAAGCAACTAATTCTTCTTCGGAAGCGCAATCGCAAAGCAAGAAATCGGGTAAATTGGTTTTGGCCTACAGTGGTGGCTTGGATACTTCCTACTGCGCTGTGAGCTTAAGCAAAGCGGGCTACGAGGTGCATTCGGTAAGCGTCAACACAGGCGGTTTTTCTTCCGAAGAAATAGAACACATTGAGAGCAATGCCTATAAAATGGGTGTTTCTACTTATAAGAATATCGATGCGGTGGCTTCCTATTATGAGAAAGTCATCAAATATTTAATCTTCGGAAACGTGCTTAAAAATAACACCTATCCGCTTTCAGTAAGTGCAGAACGCATCATTCAAGCCATTGAAATTGTGGAATACGCCAAAAGTATTGATGCCCAATTCATTGCCCACGGAAGCACCGGCGCAGGAAACGACCAAGTGCGTTTCGATATGATTTTCCAAACCTTGGCGCCTCATATCGAAATCATAACGCCCATTAGGGACCAGAAATTAACGCGTCAGGAAGAAATCGATTACCTCAAGCAACATGGGGTGGATTCGTCTTGGGAAAAATCCAAGTATTCCATCAACAAAGGCCTTTGGGGCACCAGTGTTGGCGGGGAAGAAACCTTGACTTCGGAAAAACCTTTGCCAGATTCCGCTTATCCGTCGCAATTGAAACATTCCGACCCAGAAAAAGTGCTGTTGCGTTTTTTGGAAGGCGAATTGGTTGCGGTCAATGGCGTTGAGAACAGTCCTGAAATTAATATTGAGGTGCTTAATGATATGGCCTCCGCCTATGCCATTGGTCGCGACATTCATGTGGGCGATACCATTGTGGGCATCAAGGGGCGCGTTGGTTTTGAGGCGCCTGCGGCCTTAGTCATCATCAAAGCGCATCATTTATTGGAAAAACATACTTTGACCAAATGGCAATTACAGCATAAGGATTATTTATCCAGTTTCTACGGAATGCATTTGCACGAAGGTCAATATCTGGACCCTGTGATGCGCAACATGGAAGCCTTTCTAGAGAGCAGCCAGGCACAAGTTTCCGGAGAAGTCATCGTTACCTTAAAACCCTATCATTTTTCTTTGGATGGCATTCGCTCTGAACACGATTTGATGAACGCCAAATTCGGCGCATATGGCGAGGTAAACTCAGGTTGGACCGCAGAAGAGGCCAAGGGCTTCATCAAAATATTCGCCAATCAAAACAAGATATACCATCAAGTAAATCAAACATTATGATAGGAGTTGGCATTGTTGGAGGCGCAGGTTATACTGCTGGGGAATTGATTCGGTTGTTGCTCAATCATAAGGAAGCGAAACTCGATTTCGTTTACAGCACCTCAAATGCGGGAAACAAACTTTCAAAGGTGCATCAGGATTTGGTGGGCAGTACCGATTTGAAGTTTTCCAGCGACTTGAATCCCGAAGTGGATGTGTTGTTTTTATGTTTAGGCCACGGGCATTCCAAAGCTTTTTTAGAGAGTAACGCATTTTCTGAAAGCACAAAGATTATCGATTTGAGCAACGATTTCCGACTAGAACATGACCAACATTTTAAAGGTATGGATTTCATTTACGGCTTGCCTGAATTGTTTAAGGAAGACATCAAAACAGCAAATTACATCGCTAATCCAGGCTGTTTTGCGACTGCTATCCAATTGGCCATTTTACCCTTGGCAGACATACATCTACTGAAGGCAGACATTCACGTCAACGCAGTGACAGGCGCTACAGGAGCGGGAACGGCTCTTTCCGAAACCACACATTTTACCTATCGCGATAATAACTTTTCACATTACAAGAGTTTCACGCATCAACATTTGGGCGAAATCAACGAGCGTATTAAGCAATTACAAACCAATTTTTCTTCGGAAGTACTTTTCATTCCTAACCGAGGTAATTTTTCCAGAGGGATTTTTGCAACTGCCTACACCAATTTTGAAGGCAGCTTGCAAGAGGCAAAAAGGCTGTATTTGGAATTTTATAAAGACGCTGCGTTTACCGTGGTTTGCGAGGAGGATATTCATCTGAAACAAGTGGTCAACACCAACAAATGTCTGTTGCACTTACAGAAGCACAATAACAAATTATTGATCACAAGTTGTATCGATAACCTCTTAAAAGGCGCTTCAGGCCAAGCGGTTCAAAATATGAATCTCATGTTTGGTTTTGAGGAGACGGAAGGGTTGAGGCTGAAGGCGAATTATTTTTAAAGAATTAGAAAAGGAGACTGAAGACGGAAGAGGGAAGAGGGAAGACGGAAGACGGAAGACGGGAGAGGGCAGACGGAAGACAGAGCATACGAAAGACCTGTCAGGTTTTCATCCCGAAAGCTTTCGGGACAGAAAGGTCTAAAAAAACAAGTTTAATGAAACAGATAACCGCTTTCGCGGTCACTAAGATGAAAATAGCAATTATAGGCACCGGCAATTTAGGGAAATCCATCGCAAAAGGCTTGGTTACCACCAACGCCATAACCACACTTTGGCTCACAAAACGCAATTTGGAATCCATTTCAGACTTTGAAGGCTACAAAAACGTAAGCTTGACCAGTGATAATCTGGAAGCGGTACAGAAGTCGGATATTTTGATTTTAGCAGTGCAGCCTTCACATTTGGAAAGTATTTTGAACGACATTAAGTTATCGCTAACTGAAAGACACATTATTATCTCTACGGTTACCGGATTCTCGATTGCTAAGATAGAAGCCATCGTGGGGCAGGAGCAATTCATCATCAGGGCCATGCCAAATACCGCGATTGCGGTTGGGAAATCCATGACCTGTTTATGCAGTAACGGGCAAGGCTCCAAGCGAATTAAGGTTGCAGAAGCGATTTTCAACCGATTGGGGCATTCTTTGGTCATTCCTGAAACTCAGATGCAAGCTGCCACCGTGGTTTGCGCCAGCGGGATTGCCTTTTGGATGCGACTCATTCGTGCCAGCACCCAAGCCGCCATACAATTGGGTTTTGATGCCAAGGAAGCTCAGGAATTGGCGATGTACACCAGTGAAGGCGCTGCAAGTCTATTGATTCAGAATAAAAAACATCCCGAAGAGGAAATAGACCGCGTAACCACACCAAAAGGCTGCACCATAGAAGGCCTGAACGAAATGGAACACAAAGGTTTAAGCTCGTCCTTGATTCAAGGGATGGTGGCGTCGTTTAACAAAATTAGTAACATAAAGAAAGAGCAGATTTAAAATAAAAAGAGTGCGTCTCCCGATAATTATCTGGATAGCA
The DNA here is from genome assembly GCF_007997225.1 of Subsaximicrobium wynnwilliamsii. Taxonomy (GTDB): domain Bacteria; phylum Bacteroidota; class Bacteroidia; order Flavobacteriales; family Flavobacteriaceae; genus Psychroserpens; species Psychroserpens wynnwilliamsii. The sequence continues at coordinate 126,811 of NZ_VORM01000001.1, read as the reverse complement.
ATGACATATTGGAGCGACCTGCAAGGTTTGCAAACCGCCCTAAATGCTTTGCGCGCCGACCTGCAAAGTTAGCACGCCGACCTGCAAGGTTTCAAAAACCTTGTAGGTCTGAATTGAAAAATAATTACCATCAACTCAAACGAACTGTTTGAAAACATAAACCCATGAACCTATTCAACGTTTATCCCTTATACGATGTGACGCCAGTAAGCGCCAAAGATGTTTATGTCTATGACGGCAAAGGCGTGGAATACCTCGATTTATATGGTGGGCACGCGGTAATTTCCATTGGGCATTCGCATCCTGAATATGTTTCGGCGATTTGCTATCAAGTTGAAAAATTAGGTTTTTATAGCAACGCGATTCAGAATCCGCTGCAGGAAGAATTGGCAAAGCGATTGGGCAGACTTTCAAACTGTGAAGACTACCAATTATTTTTGTGCAGTTCTGGTGCGGAAGCCAATGAGAATGCCTTAAAATTGGCCTCTTTTCACAATGGAAAAAAGAAGATTTTAGCTTTTAATAATGCCTTTCACGGAAGAACCTCTGCAGCGGTTGCAGCTACCGACAATCCTAAAATCGTAGCGCCTTTAAACGCACAACAGCAAGTCGATTTTGTGGCATTGGGCGATTTGGAAGCGGTGGAAGCCATTCTAAAAAAAGAGGAAACCTGCGCAGTAATCATTGAATGCATCCAAGGCGTTGGCGGTTTGGATGAATCCACTTCCGGATTTTATCAAGGTCTCGAAAAATTGTGCAAGCAGTACAACACCGTTTTTATCGCCGATGAAGTGCAATCCGGATTTGGAAGAACAGGCGATTTTTTCGCCTTTCAAAAACATGGCTTAACTCCAGATATCATTTCTATAGCTAAAGGTATGGGCAACGGATTTCCAGTTGGAGGTATTTTGATTCATCCTGAAATTAAGGCCTCTTTTGGTTTGTTGGGCACCACTTTTGGCGGTAACCATCTCGCCTGTGTTGCGACTTTATCGGTTTTAAAGGTTTTGGAAACAGAACAATTGACGGAAAATGTGAAGCGTGTTTCAGACTATTTCCGAAGTAAAACAGAAGGTTTGCCCGGCTTGAAATCAGTCAAAGGTAGAGGTTTGATGTTAGGCTTGGAGTTTGAGTTTCCAATTTCAGAATTGCGAAAAGCTCTTATTTACGAGCATCACATTTTTACGGGAAGTGCAAAAAATCCTAATTTGATTCGCATTCTTCCGCCATTGACCATTCAGGAAAAGCACATAGATAAATTGTTTGAGGCACTTCGTTACGAACTAAAATGACGTGACAAACTAAACCTAACAGGTTTCTAAAACCTGTTAGGTTTGAACCCCAAAGCACGCAAATCGACCAACCTGCAAGGTCTTAAAGACCTTGTAGGTTTGATAAAATTTTAAATTGAGAACGAAATTAACATTCCCCTTAGGTTCCGATAGTTATCGACGTTAGGGGAAAGCATAAAAGATACCCGCTTTCGCGGACAGGGCATGAAAAAATACACACAAATCAACGACATCAAAAATCTACAGGAACTCATAAAAGAAGCCATTTTGCTGAAAATGAATCCGTACGAGTATGCCCATTTGGGCAAGCATAAAACCTTGGTCATGTTGTTTTTCAATGCCAGTTTGCGAACGCGTTTGAGTACCGAAAAAGCTGCTCGAAACTTGGGCATGAACGTTAGCATTCTCAACGTCAACGACGCTTGGAACATCGAGTTTGAAGATGGCGGCATAATGAACACCAACAGTACCGAACACATCAAGGAAGCAGCGAAAGTGATTTCACAATATGCCGATGTGATTGCGGTTCGCGCATTCCCGAGTTTAACCGATAAGGCCAAAGACCAGTCTGAATACGTGTTGCGCAGTTTCGAAAAATATGCAACGGTGCCAATTATTAACATGGAAAGCGCCACCGCCCACCCGCTTCAGGCCTTGACCGATGCGATTACCATTTCAGAATTGGCCGATAAACCAAGGCCTAAAGTGGTTTTGTCTTGGGCACCACATCCTAAAGCTTTGCCGCAGGCAGTCGCCAATTCCTTTGTGGAAATGATGCAGATGATGGAAGTTGATTTTAGCATCACGCATCCCGAGGGGTATGAACTGGATGAAGCGATTACGAAAAACACACCCATCAATCACAAGCAAACGGAAGCTTTAAAAGATGCCGATTTTGTGTATGTCAAAAACTGGAGCAATTTTAAGGACTACGGAAAAATTTTAAACCAAGACCCCAATTGGATGATGACCGAAGCAAAATTGGGTAAGGCAAAATTTATGCACTGTTTACCGGTAAGGCGGAATGTGGTGGTCGAGGACGCGGTGTTGGATGGCGACAATTCCCTAGTGATAAAGCAAGCTAACAATCGCACTTTTGCAGCGCAAGTAGTGCTAAAACATATTTTGGAAGGTTTGTAGTGATGAGCAACACCGTTGGACTTCGTTATAGACCTCACCGTCCCGAAAGCTTTCGGGACTGTGAGGTCTGATGAGCGGTTTGTTCGGAACTCTTAGCGTCGGATTTATGAAACTATTGAACTACTTATAAAATCAGAGCTGAAATTAAAAGATACCCGCTTTCGCGGGCACAAAGATGAAAACACTAAAAATCATAAAAATTGGAGGGAATATAATTGATGATGCGTCTAGCTTGTCCGCATTTATAGAACTGTTCGCCAAATTGGAAGGCCCAAAAATCCTGATTCACGGTGGGGGCAAACTGGCCACAAAACTTGCGACCGATTTAGGGATGGAGGTCAACATGATTGATGGCAGGCGCGTGACCAATGCTGCAACTTTAGACATCATTACCATGGTCTATGCCGGTAAAATCAACAAGAACATCGTCGTGCAATTGCAGGCGAAACATTGCAATGCGATTGGATTTTCTGGTGCCGATGGCAATACCATTGTTTCTAAAAAGAGACCGGCAACACCAATTGATTATGGTTTTGCTGGCGATATAGCGCAAGTGAACACTGCTGTTTTGGAAGTGTTGTTAACGCAAGGGGTTGCGCCAGTGTTCTGTGCCTTGACCCATGACCAAAACGGACAACTATTAAACACAAATGCCGACACGATTGCTTCAGAATTGGCCATTGCTTTTGCGAACACCTATGAGACAGAATTGTATTATTGCTTCGAAAAAAATGGTGTGCTTCGAGACGTGGACGATGAAACTTCCGTTATTAAACACATTAGTACTGAAAATTATCAAGATTTGATGCAACAACGTATCATTTCCGAAGGCATGCTGCCCAAACTCCTTAATTGCATTTATGCGATTCAGAAGAATGTCAATAAAGTATGCATCGGTAAACCCGAAATGTTGAGTAACCCGAATGCTAATTTTACAACCATCACCAAATGATCGCGACACTTACACAAGAGGCCATTGCCTTACTGAAAAATCTAATTGAGACCCAGTCTTTTTCTTCTGAAGAGGATAAAACGGCTGAGCTGATTGAGCAATGGTTCAAAACGCATAACATTGACGCTACAAGAACGAAAAACAATGTTTGGGCAGTCAATAAAAATTTTGAGGAAGCCAAGCCAACCCTATTGTTGAACTCGCATCACGACACCGTCAAACCAAATTCTGCCTATACCAAAGACCCTTTTAAGGCAATTGTTGCCGATGGTAAATTATTCGGTCTTGGCAGCAACGATGCTGGTGGTTGTTTGGTGTCTTTGTTGGCGACGTTTACCTATTTCTATGAACACGAAGATTTGAATTATAATTTGGTCATGGTGGCTTCCGCAGAAGAGGAAAATAGTGGGTCAAATGGGTTGAACAGCATGCTGCAAATCATGCCAAAGGTGGATGTTGCCATTGTGGGCGAACCCACTTTGATGCAACTTGCCATTGCAGAGAAGGGGCTGGTGGTATTTGATGCCAAAGTAAAGGGCAGGCCAAGTCATGCAGCGCATCCCAATCCCGATAATGCCATTTATAATTGCATTGAGGTGCTGCAATGGTTTAAGGATTATAGCTTCAAAAAGACCTCTGAGACTTTGGGCGAGGTAAAGATGACGGTCTCGCAAATCAAGGCTGGGGAACAACACAATGCGATTCCGGCGGAAGTGGATTTGGTCATCGATGTGCGGGTCAACGATTGTTACAGCAATGCGGAAATTGCAGAAATGCTCCAAAACGAATCGCCTTGCGATAGCATAATACCTCGAAGTTTAAGGTTAAATTCCTCTTCCATTCCCAAAGAGCATCCCTTGGTGCAGTCAGGTTTGGCCATGGGACGCGAAACTTATGGGTCGCCAACCTTGTCGGACCAAGCGGTGTTGGCTTGTCCGTCATTGAAACTGGGTCCAGGAGATAGCACACGCTCGCATTCTGCAGATGAGTTTATTTATTTAAAGGAAATTGAGGAAGGTATTGGGTTGTATGTTGAATTGCTGGAGCGGATATTCTGAATATAGAATTAAGACGGTTTTACCGACCTGCAAGGTTTCAAAAACCTTGTAGGTCTAACTACTGATTCAGTCAAAAAAGAAATTAATTAAAAAAAGATGGCGGGAAGCGATTCCTGCTTTCGCAGGAATTTATGAAACTCTGGGACAAAGGTATTAGTATCGATAAAAAAATAGAACAGTTTACCGTTGGCAACGACCGGGAAGTGGACTTACACATCGCCAAATATGATGTGCGAGCTTCCATGGCGCATGCTAAAATGCTGCATAACATTGGGATTTTGGATGCTTCGGAATTAGAGCAGTTGCAAACGGGCCTTAAGGTTTTAGCGGAAGACATTTCCGAAGGAACCTTTTACATTGATGCCCAATTTGAAGATGTGCATTCTAAAATTGAGTTCGAACTCACGAAGCAATATGGCGAGGTCGGAAAAAAAATCCATACCGCAAGATCTCGAAACGATCAGGTTTTGGTTGCTTTGCAGTTGTATTATAAGGATAGTTTAAATCTGATTCAGGATAAGACCGAAGCCTTTTTTAACAGCTTGTTAAAGCTCGCCGAAACTCATAAAGAGCAAGTGCTTCCTGGATATACGCATTTGCAAGTGGCGATGCCTTCCTCCTTCGGACTCTGGTTTTCGGCTTATGCTGAGCTGTTGGTCGATGATGTCTATTTACTCAATGCAGCATTTAAGACCGTGGACCAAAATCCCTTAGGTTCTGCTGCTGGCTACGGAAGTTCCTTTAATATTGATCGGGAATTCACAACTAAGGAATTGCAATTTGCTACATTAAAATACAACGTAGTCGCAGCGCAAATGGCTCGCGGAAAAAGCGAACGCACGCTTTCTATGGCATTGGGAAGTTTGTGCAATACACTGTCCCGATTTGCCATGGACATTTGCTTGTATATGAGTCAGAATTTTGGTTTTATCAGTTTTCCAGATGAATTGACCACAGGCAGCAGCATCATGCCACACAAGAAAAACCCTGATGTTTTTGAGCTCATTCGGGGAAAATGCAATAAAATACAAGCGCTTCAAACGGAAATGCTGCTCATTACCAATAATCTTCCGAGTGGCTACCATCGCGATTATCAATTGCTGAAGGAGCACATGATCATTGCTATAAATGATGTGGTTGATATTCTGGATATCTTCGATTATGCCATTCAGCAAATAGAAGTGAAAACCATAGATTTAAATGATGAGAAATACCAATATCTCTTTACAGTAGATAACATCAACACTTTGGTAGAGGAAGGCATGAGCTTTCGAGAGGCTTATCAAATTATCGGCAAGCAAGTACAAGATGGCACCTATGAACCTGATAGGTCAAAACAACATACCCACGCCGGCAGCATTGGGGATTTGTGTTTGGAGCAGATTAAAGCGAAATTCCCAAAACGCGAAAAGCATCCCTAAAGATGCTTTTCTCTTACTACCATTTTAATTGACTAACAATATATTAAATTAAATAATAGTAGATTGTCCCAAGTGGATGTTGGCAAAATTCATGTTGTTATCTTTCGGGTTATTGATAAAATCCTCAATAAAATCACCCACTTTACTCGTCGAGATATGCTCGTATTTGGTGTTGAGGTCTGGCGTGGTAATGTTAAGTTTTAGGGAACGTTCTACGCCTTCACGAATCAATTCTGCTTCTTCAAACAATTTAAAATGATCCAAAAGCATGGCGGCCGATAAAATGGACGCGATAGGATTGGCAATGCCTAAGTTTTTTGCCTGCGGATAAGAGCCGTGAATGGGTTCAAACATCGCGTATTTTTCACCTACTGAAGCAGATGCCAATAAGCCAATGCTTCCGCCAATTACGCTGGCTTCATCACTTATGATGTCGCCAAACATGTTTTCAGTTAAAATCACATCAAACTGTTTCGGGTTCAAGATGATTTGCATTGCTGCATTATCGACAAATAGAAATTCGAGCTTGACGTCTTTGTATTCCGCAGCGATCTCTGTGACAACCTTTCGCCATAAACGTGAGGTTTCCAAAACATTGGCCTTATCAACCAAGGTTACTTTCTGCTTTCTGCTTTGTGCTGCTTTAAAAGCCAAATGGGTTACACGTTCAATTTCTTCACGAGTATAATCGCACAAGTCGGTCGCATGGTTGCCATCGTCACTCAAGGTTTTTTCGCCAAAATAGATGCCGCCAGTCAACTCTCTGTAGATACAAATATCGGTACCCTTGATAATATCTCGTTTCAAAGGGGATTTTGCTAGAAGCGTATCATAAGCTTTTACGGGGCGTACATTTGCAAATAAGCCCAATGCTTTGCGCAATCTCAAAAGCCCTTGCTCCGGACGAATTTTCGCCGAAGGGTCGTTGTCAAATCTCGGGTCGCCTATGGCACCAAATAAAATGGCATCTGTGGATTTGCATAAATCCAAGGTTTTTTTTGGTAAGGGATCGTTGAATTTTTCAATCGCCACTGCACCAACCGATGCGTATTTGAATTGAAAGGAATGGTCAAATTCCTGCGCAATGGCTTTTAGCACCTTAATGGCTTCCTTGGTAACTTCGGGTCCTATGCCATCTCCTGGCAAAACAGCTATTTTTAATTTCATAATTCCTGCGAAGGCAGTCCTGAAAGCTTTCGAAATCATCCTGCCATTTATTATTTTATATTTTAGGTTCCATTTCTATGGAACTCTTTTTCTTTATTTGGTCAAAAATCCAACAGTAAACGCTGCAATTAAGCATCTATTTTCATCGAAATGAATGATTTTTTCAATCATACCTACAAGGTTTTGGAAACCTTGCAGGAGTTTCATTCTTACTACCAACTACCAACTACCAACTACCAACTACCAACTACCTACTACCTACTGAAGACTCCCTTCAAATGCCGCAATCGCTTCTTTTTTACTCAACAGATAATCAATATCGTCATACCCATTGATCATACAGGTCTTTTTATAGGCATCTATTTCAAATGCTTCAGAATGTGCCGTGTCTTCAATAGAAATCGTCTGGTCAATGAGATTTACTTTTATTTTAGTCTTGGCATCATTAAGCACAGTTCCCATTAAAATCTTTAAAAAATCTTCAGAAACTTGTACTGGCAATAAGCCATTGTTGAGTGCATTTCCTTTGAAAATATCTGCAAAAAAACTGGAGACGATAACCTTAAATCCATAATCATTCAAAGCCCAAGCCGCATGTTCCCTACTGGAGCCACAGCCAAAATTATTGCCCGCCACCAAGATGCTACCGGAGTAGTTATCATTGTTTAAAACAAATGTGTCGTTGATGCTTCCATCTGTATCAAAGCGCCAATCCCTAAACGCGTTTTCGCCAAAACCTGTTCTATCTGTGGCTTTTAAAAAACGCGCAGGAATGATCTGGTCGGTATCGACATTCTCGATATCCAATGGTATTGCGGTTGCTGTTAAGGTTGTAAATTTCTTCATCTTGTGCCCGCGAAAGCGGGTATCTTTTTGCCCCTAAATCCCCAAAGGGGACTTTTAATTATAGTTATTTTTTGGCCACGAATACACGAATAAAATAAATTCGTGGCCTGTTTTTTTCAATTCAATTGCTTCGATATATCCACAATCCTGCCTTCCACCGCAGTGGCTGCCGCCATTAAAGGACTAGCCAAAATGGTTCTTGCGCCTTGTCCTTGCCGGCCTTCAAAATTCCTGTTGGAGGTTGAAACGCAATATTCCCCTTGCGGGATCTTATCATCATTCATCGCCAAACAGGCGCTGCATCCTGGTTGTCGCAATTCAAAGCCTGCATCGTCAAATATGGTTTTTAAGCCTTCGGCAATTATTTGAGATTCCACCTGCTTGCTTCCGGGAACCAACCAAGCGGTTACGTTTTGTGCTTTTTGTTTGCCTTTAATGTACTCTGCAGCAACCCTAAAATCTTCGATTCTGGAGTTGGTGCAGCTGCCTATAAACACAAAATTTATAGGTTTGCCAATGAGGCTTTCCCCCTTTTCAAAATTCATGTATTGTAATGATTTTTCAAAAGAGACATCGCTGGTTTCTGGAATGTGACCAGACACTTTGATCCCCATCCCTGGGTTTGTGCCATAGGTAAGCATTGGTTCAATGTCTTCAGCGTCAAAATGATATTCCTTGTCAAAAGTGGCATCAGCATCTGTGGGTAATGTTTTCCAATACGTAATCTTGTTTTGTAGTGTCTCAGCTTTTGGTGCAAATTCGCGTCCAGTGACATAATCGAAAGTGGTTTGGTCTGGTGCAATCATTCCACCTCGAGCGCCCATTTCAATACTCATGTTGCAAACGGTCATGCGACCCTCCATACTCATGTTTTCAAACACATCGCCTGCATATTCACAAAAATAACCGGTGCCTTCATTGGTGCCTATTTTTGCGATGATGTATAAAATCACATCCTTAGCTAAAACCCCTTTTTTCAAATGGCCATTTACAGTTACTCGCAAACTTTTAGGCTTAGTCAATAATAAGCATTGGCTTGCAAAAACCTGCGCCACTTGACTGGTGCCAATACCAAACGCAATGCTGCCAAAAGCCCCATGTGTTGAGGTATGGCTATCACCACAAACAATGGTCATCCCTGGTTGGGTAATGCCCAATTCTGGTGCCATTACATGTACTATTCCGTTGTATTTATGGCCTAAAGCGTAAAGTGTAATGTTATTCTTTTTACAATTTGCTGAAAGCTGCTCCAACTGTTTCCTGGATAATTCATCTTGGATGGGCAGATGTTGATTGATGGTGGGCGTATTATGATCGGCAGTAGCAACAATCTGGTCTGGACGGAATACAGGAATATCCCGGTCTTCCAGTTCCTGAAACGCCTGCGGACTCGTGACCTCATGAATCAAGTGTTTGTCGATATAGAGAATCTGAGGACCGTTTGCTATCGTATCCACCACGTGTGCATCCCAAACTTTATCAAATAGTGTTTTTTTAGTCATAGATTTTGTAACAAAATTCTTGAAAGTTATGCTGAAATGATCTGTTGATACACCTTACTGCTTTCAATGATGTGGTGGATATCGTTATCATCAATTTCCTTTTTCTCATCTGCAAAATGAAGGAAATTGGCGTAAACATCATCCAACTGAAGTTTGGTCAAATCATAACCCACATTTTTGGCTCTATAGGCCAATGCTGCACGTCCACTTCTGGCGGTCAATACAATGGCAGAATCGGTGACGCCAACATCTTTTGGGTCAATGATTTCATACGTATTCTTATTTTTTATCATCCCATCTTGATGAATGCCCGAGCTGTGTGCAAAAGCGTTGGCACCAACAATGGCCTTATTCGGTTGGGTGTAAATGCCCATGCTTTCACTAACCAATTGGCTTAGTGCATATAAATGTCTTGTGTTGATGGAGGTGTCTAGATTGAGGTAAGGGTGTTGCTTCAAAATCATGACTACTTCCTCTAAGGCGGTATTACCCGCACGTTCGCCAATCCCGTTGATGGTGCATTCAATTTGACGTGCGCCATTGATCACGCCTTCTATTGAATTTGCTGTGGCAAGCCCCAAATCGTTATGGCAATGACAGGACAATATCGCCTTTTCAATGCCCTTGACATTTTCCATGAGGTATTTCATTTTAGCGCCATATTCATTGGGCAAGCAATAGCCAGTGGTATCAGGGATATTCAACACCGTAGCACCAGCTTTTATGGCCGCTTCGCAAATGCGTGCTAAAAAGGCATTATCTGTTCTACCGGCATCTTCGGCGTAAAATTCTACATCTTCCACAAAGGTTTTAGCATACTTTACCGCTTCATAAGCACGTTCTAGAATCTTGTCCTGGGTAGAGTTGAATTTATATTTGATGTGGGAGTCTGAGGTGCCAATTCCCGTATGGATTCTAGGTGTTTTGGCATATTTTAAAGCTTCCGCGGCAACCTTGATATCGTTTTCCACGGCTCTTGTCAATCCGCAAACGGTAGCGTTTTTTATCAATTTCGAGATTTCGGAAACCGATTTAAAATCGCCAGGGCTTGAAACGGGAAAACCAGCTTCTATCACATTTACACCCAAAAAATCGAGTTTTTCTGCAATGACCAGTTTTTGCTTGGTATTCAGTTTACAACCTGGCACTTGCTCGCCATCTCTTAGGGTAGTGTCAAAAATTTGGATGTTATTATCAGACATTTATCAACTTTTATTTTCGTGTTAGCTAACGAATTTATACTTTGGATACTTGTTTTTCAGGGGATTCGCAGTAAGTTTACGACGTTCAGTGGAAATAACAATTCTCAATAAATTGATATTCAGTATTATAACTCGTTTTTTGCTAGATGACTAAGGACCAAAAGGATAATCTATTTTTACTTGTTAAATCATTGACCAAGTCTGAAAAACGTCAATTCAAGCTTTATGTGGGGCGTTTGGATGTGAATCAGGATTCTAAATTCTTGAATCTGTTCAATGTTTTGGATAAGGCTTCGGTGTATGATGAGACTGCTATTTTAAAGACCAAGATCGTCAAGAAACAACAGCTGGCAAATGTCAAGGCGCATTTATATAAACAGATTTTGATCAGTTTAAAACTGAATCCCTCGCATCAAAATATCCGCTCCCAAATAAGGGAACAATTGGATTTTGCATCCATTCTATACCATAAAGGGCTTTACAAGCAAAGTCTTAAGATTTTAGATAAATCGAAGGAAGTCGCACTGCAGCATGAAGAGAAAAACTTAGCCTATGAAATCGTCGAACTCGAGAAAATTATCGAGTCCCAGTACATTACCCGAAGCATAAGTACCAGGGCAGATGAGCTTGCGGTGCAGGCAAAAGAGATCAGTTCGCTCAATGTGATTGCAAGTAAATTGTCCAATTTGTCCTTGCAATTGTACAGTGTTATCCTCAAAACAGGTTACGTGAAAAATGAGGATGAAAGTAGAATGGTAACCAGTTATTTTAAGGAGCGTTTGCCAAAATACAACATTCAGGAATTGGGTTTCCGCGAAAAATTATGGCTGTACAATGCCAATTTATGGTACAGTTTCTTGATGCAGGATTTTCTGAACTGTTACAAATACGCCTCTAAATGGGTAGAATTGTTCAATGAGCATCCCAACATGCTTAGGCTCAACCCAGTGTTTCTTCTGAAGGGTCACAATTATTTATTGGAAGCACTTTTTTATGTTCAGAATAAGGAAAAATTCCAGAATGCCTTGTTGAAATTTCAAATCATTACTTCGGAAAAAAGCTTTCCGAAGGATGAAAACGTTCAGGCACTTACTTTCTTGTACCTCAATATCAACTCCATAAATCTTTATTTTATTGACGGAAGCTTTGATGATGGTCTAAAAATCATTCCGAAGATTGAAAAGGAACTCCAAAATTTTAAGGACCGCTTAGACGAGCATCACTTGATGATCTTCTATTACAAATTTGCAAGCATGCATTTTGGGGCGGGCAATAATAAAGAGTGTATTTTTTATCTGGATAAAATAATTAGCAATAAATCCTTGTTGATGCGTGAGGACTTACAATGCTTTGCTCGTGTGCTCAATTTGGTAGCGCATTATGAGGCTGGCTTGGATTATCACATCGAGACCCTGTTGAGAAGCACGTACAAATTCTTGCTAAAAATCAACGATCTGTATGAGGTTCAAAAAGAGATGATAAAATTCATTAGAGGTTTGCAGGACATTTATCCGCAAGACATCAAAAAGGCTTTTATCGGCTTGCATGCCACGCTGAAAACTTATGAAGACCATCCCTACGAACGTCGTGCCTTTCTATATTTGGATATTATTTCATGGCTGGAAAGTAAGATTCAAAATAAGCCAGTAGGCCAAATTATTAGGGAAAAATTTCATGCTAAAAATAAGATTTGAATGCATTTCTAGGGGTACAAGCGCTTCTGTATTAGGACTCAAAGCGTGTTCTTGATACAATCATAATTTCATTGATGACTGCTGCTCAAGGATGACATTCATAAAATCTGATGATTTCATGAATGTCATAATTTGGGCGCCAAATTTTAATAATCTTTAAATCCCTCCAGAGGGTTTTATTCCCCGAGGCTTGCCTCGAAATACAAAGAACATTTTTCAATTCATACCTTGTGGGCTTGCCCCGAGGTAATGGATTTTTTAAAAAAAAGTATCTATAAATTTGGAATTCTAACTTTTGTATTGCAATATTTGTATTCACAAAGTTCAAACACTTACTGAAATGTTATCAAGAAAGGCCGAGGGATTAGACCCGTTGAAGCCTTAGCAACCCTTTGAATTCATCAAAGAAGGTGCTACATTCTACTAATAAACGCGATTCATTTATCGGGTGTTAGATAGATAACCACACGTAATTACCCATCTGTAATTACTTTTTTCTTATAACATTTTTCTGGTTTGTCTTAATTATTAATTAAGTAATTCGCCATTCTGGCGTTTCTAAAACAAGAAAAATGAGTACACAAAAATTCGCAACCAAAGCGTTGCATGCAGGCCACGACGTAAGTCAAAACGGAGGTACAAGGGCAGTACCAATTTACCAAACCACTTCTTATGTATTTGACAATTCGGACGATGCTGCGGGTCGATTCAACCTTTCCGTTCCCGGTTACATTTACACAAGACTCAACAACCCAACCAACGATGTTCTCGAGCAGCGTTTAGCGGCGCTAGAAGGTGGCATTGCCGCTGTCGTTACCGCCTCAGGAGCATCAGCAATTTCCACAACCTTATTGACTTTGCTTAGGGCTGGCGACCATATTGTCGCTTCCAGCAGTCTCTATGGCGGCACTTACAATTTGTTGAGTGTGACCTTGCCAAGACATGGGGTTACCACCACATTTGTGGATGCCTCAGACCCTGAAAATTTTAATAAGGCCGCCAAGGAAAATACCCGTGCTTTTTTCGTGGAATCCTTAGGTAATCCAAAATTGGATGTCTTGGACCTTGAAAAAATTTCCAAGGCAGCCAAAGCGCATAAAGTGCCATTTATTGTTGATAATACGGTGGCAACACCTTATTTGACCAATCCCATTGCACACGGTGCGAATATCGTGATTCACTCACTAACCAAATACATCAGCGGCAACGGCACCTCTCTAGGTGGTGCCATTATCGACGCGGGGACTTTTGACTGGGCCAACGGAAAATTCCCTGAATTCACAGAGCCTTCCGCCGGATATCACGGTCTGGTTTACAGCGAGGCCATTGGCGATGCGGCGTTTATTGCCAAATTGAGAATTGAAGGGCTACGCGATTATGGCGCAGCTTTGAGTCCGTTTAATGCGTTTCAAATCATTCAAGGTTTGGAAACTTTGGAAATCCGTATCAAAAAACACAGCGAAAATGCGTTGGCCCTCGCCAAATGGTTGGAGCAGCAAGACGAAGTTGAATGGGTCAATTATCCAGGATTGGAATCTAGTGCTTACAAAGCTCTGGCAGAAAAATACTTGCCTGAGGGCCAGAGTGGCATCGTCACGTTTGGTGCCAAGGGTGGTTTCGAATCGGCTAAAAAAATTGCAGATACTACGAAAATCTTTTCCTTGTTGGCGAACATTGGCGACACAAAATCCCTGATCATCCATCCTGCCAGCACCACACACCAACAATTGAGCGATGAAGCGCAAGAAGGGGCGGGTGTGACCAAGGATTTGGTAAGACTATCTGTAGGCATCGAGAATATCGACGATTTGAAGGCCGATTTGAAAGCTGCCTTTGCCCATATCGACAAAAAAGTCCTGGCCTAAAACAGGCATTTCAAGTTTTACTAAAAGTTGCCCCAGCAAACTGCAAATTACTGCGGTTTGCTTTGGCGTAACTGATATACTGCATTAGATTATGAAACAAGCATGTTCAAATTTTCAAACCCTTTGCGGAATGATTGATAGCGAACTGCAAGTGACTGCCTGCCGGTGTATCCATAAAACATAACATATAAACAAATGAAAGATTTAAAATATATCGAACTTAAGGATTTCACGACCAACAGCGGCTTTAAGTCCAACATTCACTTGTCTTATCACAGCTTCGGTAAAGTCTTGAACACTGCGCCGATTGTTTTGGTTAACCACGCACTTACAGGTAATTCTACAGTTTGTGGCAATGAAGGCTGGTGGACCGACCTTATTGGAAAGGACAAATGCATCGATACCCAGGATTATACAGTTTTGGCCTTTGACATTCCAGGAAACGGCTATGACGGGAATCCATCGCACCTTATAGAAAATTACAAAGCCTTTACGGCTGTTGATATTGCCCGGATTTTTTCCGAAGCGATTGACCAATTGCAAATCAAGACCTTGTTTGCGGTTATTGGCGGTTCTGTGGGTGGTGGTATCGCTTGGGAGTTGGCTGCCATTCGTCCAAAATTGATAGAACACCTCATTCCTATTGCGACCGATTGGAAAGCGACCGATTGGGTCATTGCAAATTGCCATATTCAGGATAGTATTTTGAACAATTCCAACAACCCTTTGTTTGATGCGCGATTGCATGCCATGACTTTATACCGCACGCCAGAATCCTTTACCCAAAAATTTAAAAGAACCGAACGCGAAAAAGGCTTTTTTAATGTGGAAAGTTGGTTGAGCCATCACGGCACGGTTTTGAATAAGCGTTTTCAGGTTTCGGCCTATAAATTGATGAACCAGATTTTGCGAACCATTGATATTACGCAAGGCGATAATGCGCGTTTTTTGGAAATCGCCTCTAAAATTGAGTCGAACATCCATTTAGTGACCATTAATTCCGATTTGTTTTTCAAGTCTGAAGAGAACTGGAATACCTATGTAGAACTCAAATCGGTTAAGGATAACGTGAGCATTTCTGAAATTAAATCCTTGCACGGGCATGATGCTTTTTTGATAGAATTTAACCAATTGGCAAAATTTTTAAAACCTATTTTCAAAAAAAAGCAGCAAACCAATCAGTTTGAAGTCCATGTTGAAGCTCTAAAAACCGCATAGTTTGAAACATTTCGAAACCGAAGCCATAAGAACACAAACCGAGCGTTCCCAGTTTCAGGAGCATTCGACGCCTTTGTATCTAACCTCGAGCTTCGTTTTTGAGGATGCGGAAGACATGCGCGCTTCTTTTGCTGAAGAAAAACAACGCAACATTTACAGCCGATTTATAAACCCCAATACTTCGGAATTTGTGGAGAAAATCTGCAAAATGGAACAAGCCGAAGCGGGATATGCTTTTGCTACTGGCATGTCTGCGGTTTTTTCAACCTTCGCGGCCTTATTGAATGCAGGCGACCACATTGTTTCTGCCCGAAGCGTTTTTGGTTCTACGCATGGCTTATTTACCAAATTTCTTCCGAAGTGGAATATTGAGACCAGTTATTTCAATGTCAATAAAATAGATACGATTGAAGGTTTGATTCAGCCAAACACCAAAATCCTTTATGCGGAGAGTCCAACAAATCCCGCTGTGGACATTCTGGATTTGGAACATTTGGGCGCGATTGCCAAAAAACACAAGTTGTTATTGGTCATCGATAATTGTTTTGCCACCCCTTATTTACAACAGCCCATTAAATTTGGAGCCGATTTGGTCATCCATTCTGCCACGAAGTTAATCGATGGGCAAGGTAGAGTGCTTGGCGGTGTTACTGTTGGTCGTGCCGATTTGATTCGGGAAATCTATCTGTTTTCCAGAAACACAGGGCCTGCATTGTCGCCATTCAATGCTTGGGTACTTTCCAAAAGTTTAGAGACCTTGGCGGTTCGGGTGGATAAGCATTGCGAAAATGCTTTGAAAGTGGCTGAGTATCTCGAAACTCAGGATAAAGTCAAGCTCGTGAAATACCCCTTTTTAAAATCGCATCCAAAATATGAAATCGCCAAAAAGCAGATGAAATTGGGCGGAAACGTTGTGGCTTTTGAGCTGAAAGGAGGCGTGGAAACTGGGCGTAATTTTTTAAATAAACTCGAGATGTGCTCGCTGTCAGCAAATTTGGGCGACACCCGAACCATTGTAACACATCCAGCCTCAACCACCCACAGTAAATTGAGCGAGGAAGAATTGTTGGAAGTAGGGATTTCTGGCGGCATGGTTCGTATTTCAGTTGGGCTGGAACATGTAGAAGATGTGATTGCCGATTTGAAACAAGCTTTGGAACAGTAAACATAAAATAAAAAGTAGCTACGGAAGGCTAAAAAGTCTATTTGAAACTACGCAGGAAATTGAGACCTTTCGGTTCCGAAAGCTTTCGGGACTGAAAGGTCTGGCACACTCAATTTGTTAAAATTAAAAATGTTTACAAGACATAATGCAATCCGAAACCTTGAAAAATTCAAACTTAACTTATAGTAGCTTCGGAAGGCTATAAACTTCATTCGATACCTATATATATGACTAACATAAAAGAAGAACTTAAAAAACGGATTTTAGTGCTCGATGGTGCCATGGGGACTATGTTGCAGCGCTATAATTTTTCCGAAGACCATTTTAGGGGCGAACGTTTCAAGGCGTATCCGAGCTCGCTTAAAGGAAACAACGATTTATTGTCCTTGACCCAACCGCAAGCCATTGCCGACATTCATCGCAAATATTTTGAAGCAGGCGCCGATATTGTGGAGACCAACACTTTTTCTGGCACCACCATCGCGATGGCAGACTATAACATGGAAGGTTTAGTGTACGAGCTCAATTATGAGTCCGCCAAAATCGCTAAAAAAGTAGCCAGTGAATTTACAAATGCTAATCCGCAAAAACCTCGTTTTGTCGCCGGCAGTATCGGCCCCACCAATAAGACCGCAAGTATGTCGCCAGATGTCAACCGGCCAGAATATCGCGCGGTCACGTTTAACGAATTGCGCGTGGCATACAAACAACAAGTGGAAGCTTTGATTGATGGTGGTGTGGATTTGCTTTTGGTGGAAACCATTTTCGATACGCTCAACGCCAAGGCGGCTTTGTTCGCTATTGAAGAAGTCAAGGAAGAGCGCCAAATCGATATCCCAATCATGGTTTCCGGCACCATTACCGATGCTTCGGGGAGAACACTTTCTGGTCAAACGGTTGAAGCTTTTTTGACCTCGGTCTCACACATACCATTGTTGAGCGTTGGTTTTAATTGCGCTTTGGGCGCCGAGCAATTGCAACCTTATTTGGAGCGCTTATCTCGAGAAACCGATTTTTATACCTCGGCGCATCCCAATGCTGGCTTGCCAAACGCCTTTGGGGAATACGACGAATCGCCAGAAGAAATGAAGGCTTTTATTGAATCTTATTTAAAGGAAAATTTAGTGAATATCATTGGCGGTTGCTGCGGAACAAATCCGGAGCACATCAAAGCTATTGCTGAAGTTGCTGCCAATTATCCACCACGAGTACCAGCCCTAGTCTCTTCCCATTTGGAAGGGACTTTTTAATGATTGAAAGATGATGTTAGAAGAAGATGCCATAAAAACTAAAGTAGATGTTGCAGGTTTGCGAGAGACTGCGGTGCAAAAATACTTGACCCTTTCGGGTCTGGAGCCTTTGGTGGTCACTCCAGAATCCAACTTCATAAACGTTGGAGAGCGCACCAATGTCACGGGTTCAAAAAAATTTCTTAGGCTCATCAAAGCCGATAATTACGATGAGGCCTTATCGGTCGCCAGAGACCAAGTGGAAGGCGGTGCCCAGATTCTCGATGTGAATATGGACGAAGGCATGCTGGATGGCAAAGAGGCAATGGTCAAATTTTTGAATTTGATTGCTTCAGAACCCGATATTGCCAGAATCCCACTAATGATTGATAGCTCTAAATGGGAGATTATCGAAGCTGGTTTGCAGGTGGCTCAGGGTAAATGTGTGGTCAATTCCATAAGTTTAAAGGAAGGCGAAACAGAATTCAAACGCCAAGCCACTTTGGTCAAACGTTATGGAGCCGCGGTGATTGTGATGGCCTTTGATGAGAATGGACAAGCCGATACTTACCAAAGACGTATTGATATATGCAAGCGTTCTTATGATATCTTGGTCAATGAGGTGCATTTTGCCCCCCAAGATATTATCTTCGACCCCAATATTTTTCCAGTCGCCACAGGGATGGATGAGCATCGTTTGAATGCGCTCGATTTCTTCAAGGCCACAAAATGGATTCGTAAAAATTTGCCTTATGCCAATGTTTCAGGAGGGGTGAGTAATGTGTCGTTTTCCTTCCGAGGAAATACCGTGGTGCGGGAAGCGATTAATTCAGCATTTTTATATCATGCGATTCAGCATGGGATGAATTTAGGAATCGTGAATCCAGCCATGTTGGAGGTTTATGATGAAATTCCCAAGGATTTATTGCAGTTGGTGGAAGATGTGTTATTTGATAGAGGCGAGGAGGCCACGCAGAAGTTGTTGGATTTCGCGGAAGAATTGATGGATGCGCCTGTAGGGACAGGTCGCGACCTGTCCGTACGCGCATCGGCGGGCGGATTTGGGCGCGTGGGCGGGCGGGCATCCGGGCGCAATGCCGATCGCATGCAATTGGCAAATGCATGGCGCGATGCATCATTGCAGGAGCGCATTTCGCATGCCTTGGTAAAAGGCATTGATGGATTTATTATTGAGGATGTTGAGGAGGCAAGATTGGCCAGCGGTAAGCCTATTGAGGTTATTGAAGGCAATTTGATGATTGGGATGAATGTGGTTGGCGATTTGTTTGGGAGTGGGAAAATGTTTCTTCCGCAGGTGGTTAAATCGGCACGAGTGATGAAAAAAGCAGTGGCTTATTTGCAGCCTTTTATCGAAGCCGAAAAAGGGGGCAAGCAAGAATTCGCTGGCAAGATTTTAATGGCTACCGTAAAAGGCGATGTGCATGATATTGGTAAAAATATCGTGAGCGTGGTCTTAGGTTGTAATAATTATGAGATTATAGATTTGGGCGTGATGGTGCCACCAGAAAAAATTGTGGAAACCGCAATCCGCGAGAATGTGGATATTATTGGGCTTAGCGGATTGATAACACCTTCGCTCGACGAGATGGTTTATGTCTCAAAATCCTTAGAGAAACAAGGTTTTAAAATCCCATTGATTATTGGTGGCGCAACAACTTCTCGAGCACATACCTCTGTAAAAATTGCGCCCAATTATAGCAATACGGTGGTGCATATCAATGATGCCTCGCGAGCAGTAACCGTAGTTGGCGATTTATTGAACAAGAATAATAAGGTTTACAAGGAGCAAATCAGGGAAGAGTATGATAAATTCCGCGAGCAATTTTTAAAGCGTGGCAAAAAGAAAGATTACAGAACGATTGAAGATGCACGAAAACGCAAGTTTGAGATTGATTGGAATACTTCGGAATTGATAAAGCCCAAACATTTAGGCATTCAGGTTCTTGAGGATTTTGATTTGAAAAAATTGGAGGAGTTTATCGATTGGAGTCCGTTTTTTAGAAGTTGGGACCTCCACGGAAAATATCCAGATATTCTGGAAGATGAGGTCGTTGGGGAACAGGCAGTGGAGCTTTTTAAGGACGCCAAAGTTTTGCTGAATCGTATTTTTGATGAGGAATTATTAGAGGCAAAAGCCATTTTCGGACTCTTCGCCGCGAACAGCATCAACGATGACGATATTGAGGTTTATGGTCAAGATGGCAAGCACGACGTTAGGTTTTTAACCCTGAGACAGCAGTTGCAAAAGCGTGATGGCGTCCCCAATATTGCATTGGCAGATTTTATTGCGCCTAAATCTTCTGGAAAGGAAGACTACATGGGTTGTTTCTGTGTGACCACAGGATTTGGTTGTGAAGCGCTGGCCAAGGAGTTTCAAACGAATCTTGACGATTATAATTCCATAATGATAAAAGCCTTGGCCGACCGTTTGGCGGAAGCCTTTGCGGAATACCTCCATAAAGAAGTAAGAACAAACCATTGGGGCTATGCCAAAAACGAAAGTTTGAGCAATGCCGATTTGATAAAGGAAAGTTACAAAGGCATTCGCCCAGCACCCGGTTATCCTGCCTGCCCAGACCATTTGGAGAAATCTACCATTTGGAAACTGCTCAATGTGGAAGAACGTATCGGTGTGAAATTAACAGAGAGTCTCGCCATGTGGCCATCGGCAAGTGTGAGCGGGTATTATTTCGGGAATCCGGAAGCGAAATATTTTGGCTTGGGAAAAATAACCGATGACCAATTGAAGGATTATGCGAAACGACGAGGGATTTCAAATGAGGAGGCCGAGAAATGGTTGAGTCCGAATTTGGCGACGTAGGGACAAGTCGCGTACGGACAAGTCGCGACTTGTCCGTACTACGCCCAAAAAAAATCAAAATAAGATAAAAAGAAAAGTCCCCTTTGGGGATTTAGGGGAATGAAAGTAACAGAACACATCAAAAAAGCCAATAGTACGACGCAGTTTTCGTTCGAAATATTGCCGCCTTTAAAAGGGCATGATATCCAATCCATATTCAATAATATAGACCCGTTGATGGAATTCCATCCGCCATTTATCGACGTGACCTACCACCGTGAGGAATACATCTATAAAGAACTGGAAAACGGCTTGCTGAAGAAATTAGTGGTTAAAAAGCGTCCGGGAACGGTTGGGATTTGCGCGGCTTTGCAGAATAAGTACAACATTGATGCTATCCCACACATTCTCTGTGGCGGATTTACAAGGGAAGACACTGAGAACTTTCTCATTGACCTCGATTTCTTGGGGATTGACAATGTGGTGGCGCTTCGCGGCGATGCGGTAAAAAGTGAAACCTATTTTAAGCCAGAAAAAGAGGGGCATTGCTATGCTACAGATTTGGTGGCACAGATTCGTGATATGAACAAAGGAAATTATTTGCACGCCGAACTTGAAAACGCCAGTAAAACTAATTTCTGCATCGGTGTGGCGGGGTACCCTGAAAAACACATGGAAGCGCCAAACATGTACAGCGACCTTCATTTTTTGAAGAAGAAAATCAAGAATGGTGCGGAATACATCGTGACCCAAATGTTTTTTGATAATAAAAAATTCTTCGATTTTGTGGATAAGTGCCAAAAGGAGGGTATTACGATTCCCATAATTCCTGGGCTGAAACCGATTTCGACCAAAAAACAGCTCAATATGTTGCCGCATCGCTTTCATGTGGACTTGCCTGAAGCTCTTATTAGTGAAGTTTTAAAATGTAAAGACAATGCCCAAGTGCGACAAGTGGGCGTGGAATGGTGCATTGAGCAATCTAAGGAGCTCCAAAAAGCAGGAATTCCCGTTCTGCATTATTATTCTATGGGGAAAAGCGATAATATTAAAGCGGTGGCAAGTGCTGTATTTTGATTATTGTTTTACATTTGCGGCCTAATCGATTTTAATGAAACGTTTTTTATCCGTTCTTCTGTTTTTTTGTGGTTTGCTATCCTTTTCACAAGACAAAGACCCTAATATATTCAATGTAGATGCCAGTTATTTCTACGGAACCATTTTAGAGCACAATCCCGATATTTCGCACCTCATTACCGCCCATCCAACAGGTTTAATGTTGAGTTTCAACAAAAAAACTTACGGCTTTAAGGCCTGGGAAAGCCGATATAATTATCCGGACTGGGGATTTTCTTTCATCCATCAGGACCTGAAAAATCATTATTTGGGCGAGAATTACAGTGTGTATGCGCATTTCAATTTTTACTTACTCAAGCGTAATTTAAATTTCAGGGTTGGTCAAGGTCTTGCCTATGCCACAAAACCTTACGATAAGGAAACCAATTTTGTCAATAATGCCTACGGAAGTGATTTTTTGAGCACCACTTACATCATGCTCAATTATAAAAAAGAGAATATTTTTGAAGGATTTGGGCTTCATGGCGGGGTTTCGATCATTCATTATTCCAACGCCAATGTCAAGGCGCCCAACAATTCCACCAACACATTTGTGTTTAATGTAGGTGCCAATTATTTGTTCAATCACGAAAAAGAACCTGACTATATCGCTTCTACGGAAGAAAAGAAATTCACAGAACCCGTAAAATATAATTTTGTCTTTAGAGCGGGCATCAACGAGAGTGACGTGATTGGTACCGGGCAGTTTCCATTTTATAATTTATCGATGTATGCCGATAAGCGGCTCAATAGAAAGAGCGCGATACAAGTGGGAACGGATCTATTCTTCGCGACATTTTTAAAGGAATTGATTTATTTTTATTCGGTAGGTTTTCCTGAACTAGACGTGAGCGGAAGAGAAGATTGGAGGCGTTGGGGCATATTTGTGGGTCACGAACTGTTTATAAATAAGACCTCTTTAATTACCCAAGTAGGTTATTACGCCTACTACGACTACGATTTTGAGGGGCGCGTGTATAATAGAATTGGCTTGAAACGTTATTTTAGTGATACCGTTTTTGGAGCGATAACTGTAAAATCCCATGGTGCCAAAGCGGAAGGAGTTGAGTTTGGGATTGGCGTTCGGTTGTAGGTTGTCAAACGTGATAATTGAGTTTTTATTTGGAGGAATTGCTTGGGTTTGATAATGTTAAAAAAAGAATTAAGTTTGAGTGAAATGGCTAAATTTGAAAAAAGCAATCAAAATGGAAACGCATAATATTTCTATAGATATTCCGAACGATATTCTTTTGGCGCTAAATGAGACGGCGAATGATTTAAAGAAACGGATTAAGTTGACCCTAGCCATTGAATTGTATAAAAAGCAGAAGTTGACAATTGGAAAAGCTGCGCAACTATCAGAAATGTCTCGATTAGAGTTTGAAACCGAATTATCTAATCAAAAAATTTCAATTTCAAATCTTAGAAAAGAGGACGTCTTTCGAGATTTAGAGAAGTTGAAATAATGAAAAACGGACTTGTAATTTTAGATTCTGGCCCTATATTTTCATTGGCAAGTGTTAATAGGTTAGAAATGCTTGACTCCTTATTTGATAAGGCTGTTATTCCGAAAGCAGTATGGCAAGAAATCACGTTTCATCAAACAACTGAGAGCTATGAAATAATAGAACGGTTTCTTGAAAAGAGAGTTGTTGAGATTGAGGGTTTTAATGAGCTTTCATTTATAATGGATTATGGTGATTCAGAAGCTTTAATATTATATAGGCAACTCAAAGCAGACTTTCTTTTGATT
The DNA here is from genome assembly GCF_007997225.1 of Subsaximicrobium wynnwilliamsii. Lineage (GTDB taxonomy): Bacteria > Bacteroidota > Bacteroidia > Flavobacteriales > Flavobacteriaceae > Psychroserpens > Psychroserpens wynnwilliamsii. Next base: position 103,370 of record NZ_VORM01000001.1, on the reverse strand, counting down.
GATGATAAAAAAGCCCGAAGCATTGCTGAAAACTCCAAAATAAACTGCATAGGAACTTTAGGAATACTCATACCTGCCAGACGCAGGAATTTCATAAAAGACTTGCGACCAATATTCAAGGGCTTCTTAGAAAATAAAAGATATTATTCCATAGGCCTTCTCAATGAGGTGTTGAAGACTTTTGATGAAGAGTTGTTGAACGATTAGTCAAATGTATTTGACTCCTGCTATAATTATTTGAATTAGAAATTTAATGAGAAACTTTTTTTATTTGCTAATGCCCATTTTTTTATTATCCTGCAATGGCGAGAACGTGCCCAATTGTTTTCAAAATGCAGGGGATCTCATCCAAAAGGAATTTGCGGTAGAACCTTTTACCCAAATTACCGTATTTGAGCGTATCGAGCTCATCATTACTCAAGCTCCCGAGCAAAAAGTGACGGTTGAAACTGGCGAATATCTCATGAACGATATCGAAGTCAAAGTTGAAAATGGCCGACTCAAACTCTACAATAATAATGCCTGCAATATCACTCGTGATTATGGCTTGACCAAGATTTTTGTGAGCGTCCCAAATCTAACTGAAATACGCAACAGCTCAGGATTGGCGGTAAGAAATGAGGGTGTCCTCAATTTTGATAGGCTCGCCTTGATTTCTGAAGACGCCAACGGAGAAGACACGTTTCATACCGATGGAGATTTTCGTTTGGAGGTCAATTGCATCGATTTTTCGGTTGTGGTCAATAATTTGTCAAGTTGTTATATCAGCGGCCAAACCACCAATGCCACAATTGGATTCTTTTCGGGTGATGCTCGTTTTGAAGGTCGAAATTTTATAGCCCAAAATGTGACTATTTTTCAGCGTAGTAGTAACGATATGATTATTAATGCCCAACAATCTTTAAAGGGTGAGATACGAAGTACAGGTGACGTCATACTTGTCAACACACCACCAATAGTTGCGGTGGAACAGTTTTATACAGGGAAGTTGATTTATGAGAATTGAGTTGGATTTTGGTTGGTTGGAAGGCGGAAGATGGGAGACGAAAGACCGAAGACGAAAGAAGGAAAAAGGAAGACCGAAGACGGAAGACCGAAGACCGAAGACGAAAGAAGGAAAAAGGAAGACTGAAAACTGAGACATAAACTTATTGTTCTCGCAAACCTGCCTGCCGCCAGGCAGGGGCGCAAAGGCGCAGAGGAACAATGGAATAAATGAATAATTTTACTGAGACTGAGACTGAGACTGAGACTGAAGACTGCCAACTGAAGACTGAAAACTGAAACCTAATTCGTCAATTCCCGAAACAAACTTTCCAAGCTCGCATTTTTCTGGTTGAGCTGAAGGATTTTCAACTCATTGTCATGTGCAAAGTCAAAAACCTTTGAGCGCATGTCGTCCGAAGTGGCAAAGGTGATTTCATATGTAAAATCATGGGTGTTCTTTACCGATTTCGCTTTGGGGAGTCTCAATAAGAAAGCATCTTCTACACGATAATCAAATTCAACAATAACCGTTTGTTCTGTGTCATCACGCAAATCCTTCAGTTTCTTGTCGGCAACGATTTGGCCTTTGTTGATGATAATGACGCGGTCGCAAATGGCCTCGACTTCTTGCATGATATGCGTTGAAAGAAATACCGTTTTATCGGCACCCACATTTTTGATCAAATGCCTAATCTCAACCAGTTGATTTGGGTCCAAGCCCGTTGTGGGTTCGTCTAAGATAAGCACATCTGGGTTGTGCAGCAGAGCATTAGCCAGGCCAACCCGTTGGCGATAGCCTTTAGATAGTTGTCCGATTTTTTTATGCACTTCGGGGGTCAATCCGGTAAGTGTGATGACTTCCGCGATTCTCGCTTTGGAAACCTTATAAATGCCCGCATTGAAGTTGAGATACTCCTTCACATACATGTCCAGATAAAGCGGGTTGTGTTCTGGCAAATAACCAACACTTTGTTGCACTGCCTGTTTATTAGTTACCACATCTTTGCCGGTTACTATGGCAAAGCCTTCCGAAGCAGAACTATAAGTGGTCAATATTTTCATCAATGTGGATTTTCCAGCACCATTTGGGCCTAAAAAACCTACGATCTCACCCTTATTGATCTTGAATGAAATATGGTCTAACGCACGCTGTTCGCCATAGACCTTTGAGATGTTTTCAACTTCAATAGACATGATTTGGATATTTACTCAAAAATAGGGATTATTCGTAAACAGGTTTGTTTTTAATGACAATTCTTTAAAACTGCTAAAAAAAATAAAAAAATAGCAACTATCCATTTCTATTTGTTGAAAATATAATTACTTTAGCAGTCAATTAGCGAATCAATGTTAGCAAATACTACATATTTTAACTGGTTTTATTTCTTTTTCAGCAAAAAGAGCGAGGCCTTATATGTATAAATGACATAACAATTTATAATAGGAGTCTCGATGAAAATCGGGACTTTTTTTTTACCATATAGTTTGCAAAGCAATTTTAAGTTGAAACAAAACACGATAATTTTGAGTAAATCCCATCCTGAAACGACGGCGGTTAAACAAACCCAACCAGTAAAAACCATTAAATCGGTTGCCATACAAGGTGTGAAGGGCTCATTCCACCATATTGTTTCGCAACAGTATTTTGATACCAGTGTAAAGGTTAATGAATGCATGACCTTTGCTGAGGCGGTCGATAGTTTGTTGACTGGTCAAAGTGACGCGGTTATAATGGCTTTGGAAAATTCCATCGCAGGGTCTATTTTGCCTAATTACGCCTTGATTGATGACCATAACCTACACATAATTGGTGAGCATTATCTCGACATTCAACATTGCTTGATGGCGCTTCCTGGTCAGGAAATCGCCGATATTAGGGAAGTATATTCCCACCCAATGGCATTGTTGCAATGCAAGGCTTTTTTTAGAAAGCATCCTCATATCAAACTTATTGAGGATAAGGATACCGCCGAAGTGGCGGAGCGCATTCAGAAAAAACAATTGAAAAATGTGGCAGCCATTGCGTCTCAATTGGCTTCAGAGTTTTTTGAACTCGAGATTTTGGAGCACAGCATCCAAACCATAAAAAACAATGAAACCCGATTTGTAATTGTAGAGCGAGAGGTATCCAATCTGGATACTGCTCATTTCAACAAAGCTTCTTTAAAATTTGAACTCGACCACAAACGTGGGAGTTTGGCGGCGCTGTTGAATGTGCTAAGCGATTGCAAGTTGAACCTTACCAAAATACAGTCCCTCCCAAAGATTGAAACCCCTTGGAAATACGCCTTTTTTGTTGATGTGACTTTCGAGTCTTACTCCGATTTTGAAAAGGCCAAAGCCATTGTTGCGCTTATGGCGCAGGATTTTAAGATTTTGGGCGAATATAAAAACACAAGTTTATGATAGCTGTTGCCAACCGATTAGCGCACGTTGAAGAATACTACTTCTCAAAGAAATTGAGGGAAGTCGCTGCCTTAAAAGCAAAGGGCAAACCCATTATCAATTTGGGTATTGGGAGTCCCGACCTTGCCCCGCCAGAGCGCGTGCTCAATGGCTTGGTGGAGGCTTTTGAAGAACCCAGCGCACATAAGTATCAAAGTTATCAAGGGATTCCAGAACTTCGAGAGGCTATTGCCAAATTTTATAGAACCCAGTTCAAAACCTATTTGAACGCCGATAATGAGATTTTACCACTCATGGGCAGCAAGGAAGGTATTTTTCATGTTTCCTTGGCTTTTTTAAATCCGGGAGACGAGGTGCTTATCCCAAACCCTGGCTATCCCACGTACGCCTCGGTCACTAATTTGGTGGGCGCCACGCCAGTATTTTATGATTTGACTGAAACCAACGATTGGCATCCCGATTTGCTGGCCTTAGAAAAAAGGGGTCTTAAAAAGGTCAAATTGATGTGGGTCAATTATCCGCACATGCCAACAGGAGCTACAGCGTCCAACAAATTATTTGAAGATTTGATTGGCTTTGCCAAACGTAATGATATTTTATTGGTCAATGATAATCCGTATAGCTTTGTGCTCAACCCAAAGCCTAGAAGCATCTTAAAATACAAAGGGGCGAAAGACGTGTGTCTCGAACTCAATTCGTTGAGCAAAACCTTTAATATGGCAGGTTGGCGTGTTGGCATGCTTTTGGGGCATGAGACCTATTTAAAAGCAGTGCTCAAAGTGAAGAGCAATATGGATTCTGGCATGTTTTTGGGCATTCAGCGCGGTGCCATTGAAGCATTGGACTGTTCCGAACTTTGGTATGGTAGCTTAAACAGCGTTTATCAAGAACGTCGTGAAGTCGCTTGGAAAATTGCCGATGTCTTAAAATGCACTTATGATAAAAATGCCACGGGTTTGTTTATTTGGGCAAAACTGCCCGAGCATATTGATGCGGAAGATTACGTCGATACCATATTAAAAGAACGGTCTATTTTTATCGCTCCAGGCACTATTTTTGGCAGCAATGGCAAAGGGTATATCCGCATTTCGCTTTGTGCGGAATTGGAAGAAATGGAAGAGGCATTGGCAAGATTGAGATAATATGAAACAGATATATATAATAGGTGTAGGGTTAATTGGCGGAAGCATGGCCTTGGATATCAAGTCCAAGTATGAGAACGTAACGGTTTTCGGCATTGACAACAACCAAAAGCATATTGAGGAAGCCATAGCTTTAAAAGTCATAGATGCAGAGGCGAAACTGGAGGATTTGCAAAATGCCGATTTGGTAGTGCTCGCGATTCCTGTGGATGTGGCCTTGTTGGAACTGCCAAAAGTATTGCACCATATTGCTGATACTACTTTGGTATTTGACGTAGGTTCCACAAAATCACCAATATGCCAAGCCGTGGAGCAGCATCCCAGAAGGCGTAATTTTTTGGCGGCGCACCCCATTGCAGGTACCGAGTTTTCTGGGCCAAGTGCGGCAATTCCCGGGTTGTTCAACGCTAAAGCCAATATTATTTGTGAGGTTGAAAAAACCGCGTTTAAGCTGCAGGAAAAAGCCTTGCAATTGTTCAGTGATTTGGGCATGCGCATTCGTTACATGAATCCTGTGGCTCATGATAAACACATCGCTTATGTATCGCATCTCTCCCATATCTCGGCTTTTATGCTGGGTAAAACGGTAATTGATAAAGAAAGAAACGAACGAGACATTTTTGATATGGCGGGGAGTGGTTTTGAAAGCACCGTGCGCTTGGCCAAAAGCTCCCCAAATATGTGGACTCCCATTTTTAAGCAGAATAAAGACAACGTGATTGAAACCTTGGAGGAATACATCAGCAACTTACAGCAATTCAAAAATTATATGGAGGCCGATGATTTTGAAGGTATCTTTAATGAGATGAAAAACACCAATCATATTAAAGAGATCTTGAAGGGGATAAAGTGAAGTGGGTGCTTAGAAGTTGGTAGTGGGTAGTTGGTAGTGGGTAGTTGGTAGGGGGTAGTAGAATAGAAGTATATGTTTGGAATTGGTTGGGAATGTGCAAATCAAGTTGGGCCCAAAAGTCCCGAAGCGACGAAATACAATTTTCTAATCCTGAAGGGACCGCATATAATAGAGAAAGAGATTTAGAATTCAAAAACAATAGTGAATCAAGATATTTTAAGATGAAATATCTGAAAAACAAAACGCATGGAAAACAAGAAAGAACTTAGAGGTTGGTTAGATAATTTCGGATTAAACCATCCATTGGTCATTGCAGGACCCTGCAGTGCCGAAACCGAAGCACAAGTGCTAAAGATAGCGCACCAACTTAAAGAGAGTGATGCCACCGTTTTACGTGCAGGCATCTGGAAACCAAGAACACGTCCAGGAAATTTTGAAGGTGTTGGTGCTTTGGGTCTCAAATGGTTGCAAAAAGCAAAACAGGAAACCGGTATGTTAACCACTACAGAGGTTGCCAATGCCAATCATGTGGATTTGGCGCTTAAACACGATGTTGATATTTTGTGGATTGGAGCAAGAACCACTGTGAGTCCGTTTATTGTGCAGGATATTGCAGATGCCTTGAAAGGAACAGATAAAATAGTGCTTATCAAAAACCCAGTAAACCCCGATCTAGCTTTGTGGCTTGGTGCCGTAGAACGCTTTCACACGGCCGATGTCAAGAATTTGGGCGTAATTCACAGAGGCTTTTCAACCTACGAAAAAACGAGATACCGTAACAATCCTGAATGGCAGATTGCAGTAGATCTGCAAAATCGCTTTCCAGATTTGCCATTGATTTTAGACCCTTCGCACATTGCAGGACGTCGCGATATCATCTTTGATCTGTGCCAAACCGCACTGGACCTCAATTACGACGGAATGATGGTGGAAACCCATTACGACCCAGACAATGCCTGGAGCGATGCCGCCCAGCAAATTACGCCAGAGACCTTGATTCAAATCACTAAAGATCTTAAAATCAAAAAGGAAACTGCGGAAGGTGCCGACTATAATAACAAGTTGAATACCTTAAGAACACAAATTGACGTGGTTGACCATCAACTTATTGATATGATGGGCAAACGAATGAAAGTTGCCGATGAGATTGGAGCACTTAAAAAGACGAAAAACGTTGCGGTACTGCAAACCAAACGTTGGAATGAGATTTTGGGCAAAATGATTCTGCAAGGCGAGGAAAAAAACTTGAGCGAGGAGTTTATTCTTCGAGTTTTCAAAGCCATCCACCAAGAATCGATTAACCACCAAGAAAAGGTTATTAACGGATAAGCATCAAAAGCCTCATGTTATTGAGGCTTTTTTTATGCGCTTTACGCAATGAACTGCCCGGTTCACTCATTGTTGCTTTTTAATTGTCAAGTACTCTGCTAAGTTTGACATTCAAATTTAAAAAGCACCATCATGAAAAAAACACTACTTATTGTATCGGTTTTAATGAGCTTGTCTATATATGGACAAACATTGATTAAAGGAACAGTTTATGACCCTAATGGCGCCTTGCCTTTGGCCAATATTTTGGTAAAACATTCAACTAAAGGAACAGCTACCGACCATGAAGGGCGGTTTTTGATTTCGGCAAAACCTGCAGATACCTTGATTATTTCCTATTTGGGATTTGCAACCAAGCACATCCCTGTTGGGCAAGCCGAAAGCATAACTGTTGTATTGGATGAGTATGAGGCCCTGGACGAAGTGGTTATCTATGGTTTTGGCTCCAGAACTATGTCATGTCATACGATCCAATGCAGCATTTGTTGTATGGTAGCTCATGATTCTTCTGAAGCTCAAGAGCTAAAGGAATCGCCCAAAACAAAGCTTTTTCCAAATCCTTCAAAAGACGGTTTCTTCCAAATAAAAACAGAAGCGCCTTTTTCAGAATTGAAAGTGATAGTGGCCAATATTTCAGGCAGGATTATTTCCGAAGAAAATTATGACGCGTCAAATGCTAAGTTATGGATTGACCTATCCAATGAAGCCGCTGGCATATATCTTGTAAATCTATATGCTGAAGGTGAAAAGATCGCTTCAAAAAAAGCGATTATATATTAAGGAGTGCTCTTTTGATTTAAAAGGGTAAAAATAAATGCTTGTGTACTTATTTTAGCTTGGTCTTCTGAACTTTTTATCGTCTGGTTTTTTAGAATAATAAGACCAAGATGGGATATGGCAACAATAAAATTCGTTATTTTGTTTTTCAATAGTAATCAATGACAGGAACCGTTTATAAATCCACCGGCAGTTGGTACACCGTGAACACAGATCTTGGTGCGAGCTACCAATGCCGAATCAAGGGTAAATTTAGATTGAAGGGCATAAAAAGCACCAATCCCATTGCGGTTGGAGACCATGTGGATTTTGAACTGGAAACCAATAATGATGTGGTTACTGGTGTTATCCATCGCATTCACGATCGAACGAACTACATTATTAGGAAATCGGTCAATCTATCTAAGCAAACACATATCATTGCGTCCAACATCGATCAGGTTTTTTTATTGGTCACAATAGATAATCCGCCCACCTTTACAAGTTTTATAGATCGGTTTTTGGTCACTGCGGAAGCCTATTCCATCAAAACGGTCATTTTATTCAATAAAGTAGACACTTATTCCAACGATACTTTAGATGAGGTGCGTTTTCTGGCGCATGTGTATCGAAAAATAGGGTATGAGTGTATAGGCATTTCCGCAGAGACAGGGAAGAATGTGGATCAAGTAAAAGCTTTAATGGCAGATAAGGTAAGCATGTTTGCGGGACATTCAGGCGTTGGTAAATCTACCTTGATCAATGCCATAGAGACAAACTTGGATCTTAAGACCAAGGCTATTTCGGCGCAACATCAACAAGGGCAACATACCACAACCTTTGCAGAGATGTTTGATTTGAGCTTTGGCGCCCAGATTATCGATACGCCAGGAATCAAGGGGTTTGGGATTGTAGATATGGACAAGGAAGAAGTTGGCGATTATTTTCCAGAATTCTTCAAATTAAAACAAGATTGCAAATTCAACAATTGTTTACATATTGAAGAGCCCAATTGCGCTGTTAAAAACGCATTGGATAAAGATGAGGTCGCTTATTCTAGATATAAGAGTTATGTTCAAATTATAGAAAATGATGATGAGAACTACAGAACAGACATTTGGGAAACCCAATAATTTGTCCTTTTGAAAATGCGTGTTGTGCAAAAATGAGTACAAAATCAATAAATTACAGGCGTTTCAAAACATTTTCCTGTAATGTGCCTAGAAATCCAAAACATTTTATTTAAATTCGTCCACACAAAACGTGGTTAAGGTAGCCTAAAGCAGGTTTTACCGCAGTAACCTAATTGTATTTTTATTTTTTAATTACAATTTTTTTATATCTTTAACGCTTAAACTAATCAAATTAAGAACAAGAACGATGAAAAGACTATTTTCTATCTTAGCCATAGCAACCATCATGGCCTCCGGTACTGTAAACGCAAGTACCAATGCTTTCACAGTTGAAACTGCAACATCTGCAGCAGTGGCAACACCATTTCAAGATGCAACAGAAGAAGCAGCCACAACTGCTGATACTGAGTTGTCATTTACCCAACAAGTAAAAGAACGCTTTATTGAAGGTGGTCCTTTCTTTATGGGCATTGTATTGCTGACTTTGATTCTAGGATTGGCTATTTGTATTGAAAGAATCATTTATTTGAACCTTGCCACTACAAACACTAAAAAATTAACTCAGGATGTGGAAGATGCACTTAACTCTGGTGGTGTGGAAGAAGCTAAGGAAGTTTGTAGAAATACAAAAGGACCTGTGGCCTCAATTTTCTACCAAGGTTTGGATAGAGCAGATGAAGACATAGATGCAGCCGAGAAAGCCGTCGTGGCTTATGGAGGTGTTCAAATGGGGCAGTTGGAAAAGAATGTGTCTTGGATTTCCTTATTTATCGCCTTGGCACCAATGCTTGGTTTCATGGGTACGGTATTAGGTATGATTGATGCTTTTGATAAAATTGAAGCAGCTGGTGATATGAACCCTTCTCTTGTAGCTGGTGGTATTAAAGTAGCACTTTTGACTACAGTATTTGGACTTATTGTTGCGATTATCCTACAAATCTTTTACAATTACATTATTGCTAAGATTGACAGTATCGTTAATGATATGGAAGATGCGTCTATCACTTTAATGGATTTGTTGGTAAGATACAAGGTCAAAACAACCAAAACCGTTATAAAATAAATCACACACAAATATGACTATTCAAAAAATAATCAAAATTATTGCTTTGGTAATAGGATTGATCGCAATATTCTTCTTGGTAAGAATAATGATGATTGGTGATGAAGCTATTGAGGCAGATGTGGCTAATCAGTCTGTATTGTCCAATTTTGCAACATTGGCTTACATTGTACTAGCTATAGCGACCTTCTCTGCGGTTGTATTTAGTCTTATTAACTTGGTAAGTAATCCAGACAAGCTTAAAAAGTCGCTCCTATCGTTTGCTGTTTTTGCAGTAATATTGGTGGTGGCCTATTTTATATCCTCAGGAGAAGCAAGACAATTGAGTGATGGCACTACTTTAACAGCAGGGCAGTCTCAACTCATTGAAGCAGGTATCAAGGCATTTTATATCTTAATACTATTGGCGGCATTTTTAATGCTTGCATTTGGAGTTAAGAAAATGTTCAGTAAATAAAAATCAATTATGGCAAAAAGAGCAGCACCAGAAGTGAATGCAGGATCTATGGCAGATATTGCGTTCTTACTCCTTATATTTTTCTTAGTGACTACGACCATTCCCAAAGACTCTGGAATCCCCAGAAAATTACCTCCTATTGATGATACTGAGCAGGATGTAATAATTAAGGAAAAAAACGTTTTTACGGTACTCATCAATAATAAGGATCAATTGTTGGTGGAAGATCAGGTTATGGAACTCAAGGATGTGAGACCAGCTGCAATTGCATTTTTGGATAATGGTGGTGACGGTAGTTGCTCTTACTGTAAAGGGAAGCGCGATCCAAAGTCCTCAGACAATCCAGATAAGGCGATTATCTCCTTGAAAAATGAAAGAGAGACTTCTTATGCAGCTTACATTTCTGTTCAAAATGAATTGGTAGCAGCTTATAATACGTTGCGTAACATACGTGCCAAAGAAATTGGTCCAAAACGAGGTTTTGCCGAGATGGATTTTGTGGAAATGGAAACCAATTTAAAAGATCCTAAATTTAACGGCAATAAGGAAAAACTGAAGGATCTTGTTGATCAAATTAGAACCGAATACCCAGAGAAACTTTCAGAAGTACAATAACTTAAAAGCACTTAGTAGATGTCTAAATTCAAGAGTAAAAAAGATAATGCTTTACCAGCAATGAACACTGCGTCCTTACCAGATATCGTTTTTATGCTTTTATTCTTTTTCATGGTTGTTACCGTGATGCGAGAAGATACATTGCTTATAGAAAACATTTTACCCGTGGCAAATCAAGTGGAAAAATTGGACAAGAAATATCCAATAAGTTACATCTACATGGGGCAGCCAGCGAAAGGTTACGAGAAGTTTGGTGAGGCTGCAAGAATCCAGTTAAATGATAAATTTGCTGAAATCTCAGAAGTTCAATCGTTTATCAATGCAGAGCGCTTAGCACTGCGTGAAGAAATGATTCCCTATTTAACTGTCTCTCTTAAAGTGGATAAAGACGCCAATATGGGCGTCGTCATGGACGTGAAGCAGGAACTTAGAAAGGCAAATGCGCTTAAAATCAATTATACAACTGGTACTGGTGATGTATCTCAGAATATGGACTAGTAGAGTTTAAAAATTTCAATTTAAAAAGCACCTTATGGGTGCTTTTTTTGTTTTGGCACTGTCTTAATTTTAGTGTTTATTCCGCTATATTTGTTTTATGAAGAAGTCCTTTTACTTAGTCTTTATATGCACTTTGATGGCTTGCTTTGCGTTTTGCCAAAATAAAAAACCGCCTATTGCCGAAGCAGTAAAAAATGATACCATAAAAGTGATTGATACCGAGTATCGCGAAGATCAGTTTTATGCGGGCATTACCTATAATCTATTGGGAGCTAAGCCCAGTGGGGTCAGTCAGAGTGGTTTTTCCAGTGGGTATCACTTTGGTTTTATTAGGGACTTCCCAATCAATCAACGACGCAATGTGGCTATTGGCGTGGGACTTGGTGTCACTTCCAATTCTTATAATAATACCTTATTGATTTCTAAGGCTGGTTCAAAATTAAGCTACAATGTGTTAAACGATGAGGATGTTTCTTACGATAAAAATAAGTTTACCAACTATGCCTTTGAGTTGCCAATAGAATTTAGATGGCGTACATCAACAGCAACAAGTTATGATTTTTGGCGTATCTATACAGGATTGAAGATTGGGTATGTGGTTTACAGTTCAACCAAGTTTCAAAGTGGGGAAGGGGATATCCAGTTATCTGGTGTTGAAGATATCAATAGGTTTCAATACGGTTTGACGTTTAGTGCTGGCTATTCGAACATCAGTTTTTACATATATTATGGGCTCAATAAAATGTTTAAACCCGAAGCCATTGTTAGTGGTAGTCAGGAGCCAGTAGGGATGAACGCCATAAAGATAGGCTTGATGTTTTATATTCTATAATGCTACATCCAATAGTTCAAAATGATCAACTGTGGCAGTAGCCCAACAAAAAACCCCATGATGAGCTCCAAGGGTGAGTGGGCTTTGAGGTGCAGTCTTGAGCTTGCTATGGCGCCCAGTATGATGAACATCAAGGCAAGGCTTCCGTTGATGTTGATCTTAAAATGAATCCCAACCGCGACCGCAAACATAAAAAATCCTGCAGCTCCAATCATATGGATGCTCGCTTTAAATTGAATCAATGCCAATGCAAGGCAGGTTATTGTGGAGATTAAAATACCTAAAAAGAAAAAGTATAACTCCGGAATTTCTCCCAACGGAAAAACCCGATTCACAATGAGCAGTATGATGGCACAATTGATAAGCAATGGTAAGCGGCGCTCTTCAGTAGTTTGAAGGTGTAGCGATTTTACTTTTTTTAATGTTTTCAGCAGCACATAGAGCAGTATGGGTAGGACAATCGTTAGTATTACGATTGAAAATAACTTCGCCTTGATCACAGGCTCAGGAACAAATCGCGGTGTTTTTGAAAAATAAAAGACCACACCCAACAGAGGCATCAATAAGGGATGGAATATGTAGGAAATACTGGCTAAGAGCTTGTTCATCAAATCTTCTTCCGCAATCGTGCCACAGGGATGTCTAACTGCTCTCTATATTTCGCTATGGTTCTACGTGCAATTGGATAGCCTTTTTCTTTTAGAATTTTGGCAAGTTTCTCGTCGGTCAACGGTTTGCGTTTGTTTTCTTTTTCCACAACCGTTTCAAGGATTTTCTTGATTTCTCTAGTAGATACTTCCTCGCCCTGGTCGTTGGTCATAGACTCACTAAAAAACTCTTTTATAAGCTTCGTTCCGTAGGGTGTGTCTACATATTTGCTGTTGGCCACACGGGAGACCGTTGAAACGTCCATTTCGATTTCGTCGGCGATATCTTTTAAGATCATGGGTCTCAATTTGCGTTCATCACCGCTCAGAAAGTATGCTTTTTGATAATGCATGATAGAACTCATGGTCACGAAAAGCGTTTGCTGCCGCTGTTTGATAGCTTCAATAAACCATTTGGCAGCATCCAATTTTTGCTTGATGAACTGCACGGCATCCTTTTGTGATTTGCTTTTATCCTTGGCTTCTTTGTAGCCCTTCATCATGTTGCTATATTCTCGTGAAACATGAAGTTCTGGCGCATTTCGGCCGTTCAGGGTAAGCTCCAATTCCCCATCTACAATGGTTATTGCAAAATCTGGGATGACATGCTCAACGATACGGTTATTGCCGGCATAAGAACCTCCTGGCTTTGGATTAAGATGCTCAATCTCGTCAATGGCATCCTTGAGTTGTTGCTCTGTAATGTCAAATTTTTGGATGAGCTTTTGGTAGTGCTTCTTACTAAATGGATCAAAGGCTTTATCAATGAGTTCGATGGCCAATTCCACATCGGGATTTTTTTCTTTGCGATGCAACTGAATGCTTAAGCACTCTTGTAAATTGCGTGCACCAACGCCCGAAGGATCCAACTGATGTACTTTATTTAGTACTTTTTCTATTTTTTCTTCGGAAGTGAATACGTTTTGGGTAAAGGCCAAATCATCCATAATATCACTTAGGGATCGCCTGATGTAACCACTCTCATCCACACTACCCACTAAGAATTCAGCGATCTCGCGTTCCTCATCGCTCAACCTAAAGGTGTTGAGTTGGCTATTTAAATGTTGGGTAAATGAAGTGCCAGCCGCGTAAGGCACATTCTTTTCCTCATCATCGGCGCTATAGTTATTGGCTCTGGTGCGGTAGTCTGGGACGTCGTCATCACTCAAATATTCATCGACATTGATGTCTTCAGCCTCAATGGTTTCGTTATCGTTGTAATCGTCTTCAGAATTGTCGAACTCCTCAAAATTATCTTCAAACTCATCGGAAGTTTCCTTACCGCCTTCCAAGGCAGGATTGTCTTCCATCTCCTGCTTTAAGCGCTGCTCAAAAGCTTGCGTAGGCAGTTGAATCAACTTCATCAACTGGATTTGTTGAGGAGAGAGTTTCTGTGATAATTTAAATTGAAGAAATTGCTTCAGCATCGTCTGTTGTAAACCTGTTTGAAAGTAAAATTAATAAAAAACTGTTGATAGTAGCGGTTTTGATGAGATTCTTTTTACAGGATAGTGATGTAAAAAGGAGAATGCTTAAACTAAAAACCCCACAGTTCCGCATTGAGGGAACTCTGAGGTTTTACTAAAGCTTTAGTTTATCTGTTGGGTGGGCGCCAAACAAATTTCTGATTTTGAAACGTCGCTAAATTGCGAGCAAATTAAAAATCCGCATTCTGTGGTGTTCTCGGGAAAGGGATCACGTCCCTAATATTCCCCATTCCTGTGGCAAACATGACCAATCGCTCGAAGCCGAGTCCGAAACCGGAGTGAACCGCAGTACCATACTTACGTAAATCGAGGTACCACCACAATTCCTTTTCGTCAATATCCAAGGCTTTCATCTTTTCCTTAAGCACTTCCAAACGCTCTTCACGTTGAGAACCGCCCACCATTTCGCCAATTCCAGGGAAAAGGATGTCCATGGCACGTACGGTTTTGCCATCTTCGTTTAAACGCATGTAAAAGGCTTTAATGTTGGCTGGGTAATCAAATAAGATCACGGGACATTTAAAATGCTTTTCAACCAAGAAGCGTTCGTGCTCGCTTTGAAGATCGGCACCCCATTCTTCGATGATGTATTTGAATTTCTTTTTCTTGTTGGGCTTGCTGTCTTTTAAGATATCAATGGCTTCGGTATAACTCACGCGCTTGAAGTTGTTATCTACCACAAATTTGATTTTATCGATAAGACTCATTTCCGAGCGATCGGCTGCAGGCTTGGTTTTTTCCTCATCCAAAAGGCGTTGTTCCAAAAACTCGAGATCCTCACGGTTGTGTTCTAAGACGTAGTTTAGCACCGATTTCATGAAAGCTTCCGCCAAGTCCATATTCCCTGCAAGATCCATAAAGGCGACCTCTGGCTCAATCATCCAAAATTCAGCCAAATGGCGAGAGGTATTGGAGTTTTCAGCCCTAAAGGTTGGGCCAAAAGTATAGACCTTACCCAGTGACATGGCGTAGGATTCTGCTTCCAACTGGCCAGATACGGTTAAATTGGTCTCCTTTCCGAAGAAATCCTCCTTATAATTAACTGATCCGTCCTTGTTTAAAGGCGGGTTTTTGGCATCGAGATTACTTACTCTAAACATTTCGCCGGCACCTTCCGCATCACTACCCGTGATGATAGGGGTGTGCACATGATAAAAGCCGTTGTCATTAAAATACTTATGAATGGCAAAAGACAGCGAAGAGCGCAAACGCATCACGGCACTAAACGTATTGGTTCTTGTGCGCAAGTGGGCGTTTTCCCTTAAAAATTCAAAGGAATGTTTTTTTGGCTGAATGGGGTAATCGTCAGGATGTGAATCGCCTAAAATTGCGATGCTATTGACCTTGATCTCCACCTTTTGCCCTTTGCCTTGACTTTCCACCAATTCTCCCTCAATGTGTACGGCAGCACCTGTGGTAATGCGTTTCAAGATGGCTGCATCGGTTTGTTCAAAATCAACAACACATTGAATGTTGTTCAAGGTTGAGCCATCGTTAAGCGCGATAAATCGATTGGCTCTAAAGGTTCTTACCCAACCGTTGATTTCTATGGGTTGTAGTGGTAAATCTTGTTTTAGTAATTGTGAGACAGAATACGTCATTATTGATTTTTTTTTAAATAGAAATATAAATATCTAGGATTTTATTTTTTTTGCGGAATCATCCTCCTCGTCGTCTTCCTCGTCATTTTCCCCTGGAATGATATTGATGCTTGGTTCTCGTAGGGTGTCCTTATTGGCGATACTGCGTTCTAAGCCCAGCAAGAGTGAAGGCAACAAGAGTAAATTGGATAACATCGCAAACAGTAAGGTTGCTGATACCAATGCACCTAAAGCCACCGTGCCGCCAAAACTGGAAATGGTAAACACACTAAACCCGAAGAATAATACGATAGAGGTATAAAACATACTCACACCAGTTTCCCGCAAAGCGCCAAATACCGATTTACGAATCTTCCAATGGTTGGCTTGCAATTCTTGACGGTATTTTGCCAAAAAGTGAATGGTGTCATCTACCGATATCCCGAAGGCAATGCTAAATACCAAGATGGTTGAGGGTTTTATAGGCACACCCAAATATCCCATTAGGCCAGCGGTAATAAGCAATGGCAATAAGTTGGGAATGAGTGAGACAATAATCATACGGAACGATCTAAACATATAGGCCATAAATAGCGCAATCAAGAAAATGGCGAGTGACAGTGAAATCACCAGATTTTTTACCAAATAATTGGTGCCCTTTTGAAAAACCAAGGCTTTCCCTGTTAGGATAACATCATAGCGATCTTTAGGAAACTCCTTGTTGATTTTGGTAAGAAGATCTTCTTCAATACGCTGCATATTATCGGTGCCTATATCCTTCATAAAGGTCGTGATGCGCGCATATTGGCCGGTGCTGTCCACAAAATTCTTCAGCATATCTGCATTGCCTGAAGAGTTTTTGGCATAAGAAAGAATAAAGCTATTTTCTTGCCTGGTTGGGAGTTGATAGTATTTAGGATTCCCGTTATAGTAGGCTTGTTTGCTGTATTTCACTAAACTTACCACCGAGATTGGTCTAGAGAGTTCTGGGATATCATTGATGAGTTCCTCAAGTCTCTCCATGCGCTCTAAGGTATTTAGTTTCATCACACCTTTCTTGCGCTTGGTATCAATCATGATTTCCAAGGGCATGATGCCATTGAATTCTTCTTCGAAAAAGCGAATGTCCTGAAAAAATTCGGCATCCTGTGGCATGTCCTCAATGAGGCTGCCTGATACTTTTATTTGATAAATCCCAATAATGCTCAAAATGATCAACAGTAGCGAGGTGCCATAAATGGCAATCTTCTGGTTTTTGACCATGTGCTCGATCCAATTGACAAAACCACCAATCCAACGCTTATTTAAATGTTCTAAATGCCGTTCTTTTGGGTAGGGCAAAAAGGTATAAATGATAGGGATGATGAGCAAGCACAATAAAAAGATGGAGAGAATACTCAGTGATGCCACGACACCAAACTCTTTTAAGAGTGTGCTTTCTGTCAATATAAACGTTGCAAAACCCGAAGCGGTTGTGATGTTGGTCATCAAAGTCGCATTGCCAACTTTAGTGATCACCCGTTGCAGCGACCGCACTTTATTGCCATGTAATTTTACCTCGCGCTGGTATTTATTGATCAAGAAGATACAATTGGGGATGCCAATAACGATAATCAATGGAGGTATGAGCGCTGTTAAAACAGTGATCTCATACCCGAGCAAACCTAAAATACCAAAGGTCCACATCACACCAATACAAACTACAATCAATGAGATGAAGGTTGCCCGAAACGATCTAAAAAATAAAAAGAAGATAAAAGAGGTCACAAGTAGGGCGCCACCAATAAACAGACCAATTTCATCTACGATGTATTGGGAATTGAGTGTGCGAATGTAGGGCATGCCAGACACGCGTACATCCATTTCTGTAGCAGTCTCAAAGTCTTGAATGAGAGGTTCGAGCTCGTTGATTATAAAATCTTTACGGGCTTCGGTATTAACAATGTCCTTTTTGATGTAGATCGCGGTTCTTACCGTCTCGGTCTTTTTGTTGAACAGGAAATTGTCGTAAAATGGATATTGCTCAAATAGCTGTTTTTTCAAACGGTTTATTTGAGCCATAGAACTTAGAGAATCTTTTATAAAAGGCTCGAGATCAAACTTCTGTTCTTCATCATTTTTGACCAACTTTTGAAGGTCCTTAATGGAAACAACAGATTCAACCGCGTTGAATTTTTTGAAATCTTCTGAAAGCTGGTTCCAGGCGTTTAATTTTTCAACTGAAAATAGCGTTGAATCCTTGACGCCTAACACAATGAGATTGCCTTCTTCTCCAAAGATCTTTAAGAAATCATTGTAAATGAGATTGACTTCGTGGTCATCTGGCAATAGGTTGGCTTCAGAAAAGGTAAAGCGCATGTGCTTCCATTGGGAACTAAATAACAAAGTTGCCAATATAATGAAGATCAAAATACTAATTTTGTTACGCAAGATCAATCGCGCAACAACCTTCCAAAACCCAGTTGTCAATGCTTTAAGTGTTTAAGTTTTAAGACAAGCGCAAAGGTATAGAAAAAGCAAGGGAAATGGCTTGTGTTTTTAGGGATATATTATTTTTTGAAAATCTCCTTTTTCAGCATAAAAACCGCGCAGTTCAAAATAGAAACCTTCAAAATCACAAGCTGATGTTGAAGGTGAATTTGAGCGCTAAGTTGTCTTCAAAAGTTGGTAGATGGTAAGCGCCATAGCGGTAGGCAAAACTAAGCCCAAAACCGAATAACAGTTTGTTGATTTCCAGCCCAGCTTCAGAAAAACCGCGATCCAAGGTGTTGAAATCTATGTTTTGATGCCGCGCTATATTGTTCATGTTTCCCAAAGCAAAGCGTGAAATGAGTACCAATTGTGGTTTGAATCTTTTTCCGATATCAAAAGGTTTGACATAATGCTTTAACTGAAGGGTGGCCAAACGGTCTGAAAAAAATTCGTTGAAAAACATGGTTTCAAAACTGTTGATGCCAGCTACCGAAAACCGTTTAATGATGGTGGGCTTGTTGACATTGTTGGGGTAGGCATGGTATAAATGAGAAAGTGGTGCATCCCCAAAAGCGATGTTCGTGGTTAGGGTCGCTTCAGTAAAGCTCTGTTCATTGTATTTAAATTTATGGATGGCTCTAAAATCGGTTTTAAAGAAATTGAAATCACCTTTGACGACATCTTTAAAGCTTTTGGTCAATTGCAGTGTGAATTTGGGATAACCATCTTCTTTCTCAACAATAGCGTCGTTTGCCTTAACCTCATATGTGCTGTAAGGGCTCCACTGCAAAGCGATTTTGGCGGTGGAGACGTGCCAATTTTTATAGTCAATTCCATCAAGTCGATACAGGTAGTCATAAGTGGGATCGATCTTGCTTATCGCCAATTCTGTTTCCGATAGCAAATGATAGCTAATGCTGTGTTCTACTGAAACCGCTTTGGTAATATATTTGTGAAATAAGTTGATATTTAGTAAACGTGGTTCAAAAAAGGAGAAAAAACGCTTATCCGTGATAAAATCTGAACTTCCAGTTTCTTGCAAATCGTCAGTATAGGATAAATTGATCCAGGTATTGGTTGGCGCATTTACCCTGAAACCGCCACCAATACGATATTTGAAACGATGGTCCCTAAAGCCATATACGACGTAACTGTTAATGCGGTATTTTGCTGAAAACGCATCATTGGTCACGCCACCAAGCCCTGTACGGAAGCCTTCGTATTGATTGAACTTGACCAGGTAGCGCAAGTCAATATCCAAGAATTGTGTGGGGAAATACCCGTTGCCCAATTGTTTAATAAATCGGGTTTTGCTCAGCGAATCTTGATCAACGCCAACAGTATCTATTTCGGTTGTGGGTACTTGGGCGTTCGTGGCATAAGCAAACAATAAAAAGATTACAAGACAGAGATGCCTAAGCATGAGCAATGAGGGATATGTTAAATTAATAGCTAAAAAAAGCGACATGTTTCAGTCGCTGTACTATTTATACGGTCATGATCTCTTTTTCTTTGACATCATAGAGATCATCAGCCTTTTTAACGTACTTGTCGGTCATTTGTTGCACATCAATCTCTGCATTCTTTTGCTGGTCCTCAGAGGCATCCTCTAGATCCTTGATTTCGTTGTTGGCATCCTTTCTGGCACTTCTAATCCCTATTTTGGCATCCTCAGTTTCAGCTTTGGCTTGTTTGGATAAGGTTTTTCTGCGTTCCTCAGTGAGTGGTGGTACGTTGATGATGATGGTCTCGCCATTGTTCATGGGATTGAAACCGAGGTTAGCGTGCATGATGCCGCGCTCAATTTCCTGTAACATGCCTTTTTCCCAAGGTTGTACGGTGATGGTTCTTCCATCTGGGGTATTGACGTTGGCCACTTGTGATAAAGGTGTTTTTGAACCGTAATAATCCACCATAACACTTCCCAACATAGAAGGGCTTGCCTTACCGGCTCTAATATTCACAAATTGTTTTTCTAGATGCTTGATGGCACTATCCATGGATTCTTTAGTTGAATCCAATATAAATTTAATGTCTTCGTTCATGGTTATAAAACTTTAATATTTCGACGCTGATTTAAGATGTAAAGATAAAAATTTCGGTTGAAATTTAGAGATTCACTTTTGTGCCAATATTTTCTCCGGAAACTACTTTAAGAAGATTTCCTTTTTTGTTCATATCAAAAACAATGATTGGCAAATTATTTTCTTGGCTCAATGTGAAGGCAGTGGTATCCATGACTTTAAGTCCTTTTTTTAGAACTTCCGCAAAAGTGATATGATCAAATTTTATGGCGTTGAGATCTTTTTCAGGGTCTTTATCATAGATGCCATCCACGCGCGTTCCTTTTAGAATAACGTCTGCCTCAATTTCAATGGCACGTAAAACTGCTGCGGAATCTGTAGTAAAATAGGGATTTCCCGTGCCACCACCAAATATAACCACGCGGCCTTTGTTGAGGTGGCTCATGGCTTTACGTCTAATAAAAGGCTCGGCAACCTCGTTTATTTTTATGGCGGTTTGCAAGCGTGTCTTTACATCTTGATCTTCTAGAGCGTTCTGTAATGCCAAGCCATTGATCACGGTTGCCAACATGCCCATATGATCGCCTTGAACGCGGTCCATGCCATTCATGGCGCCAGCAACCCCTCTAAAAATATTTCCTCCTCCAATAACGATGGCGACTTCAACGCCAAGATCTGTGATTTCCTTGATGTCACGAGCATATTCTGATAGCCGTTCTGGATCAATACCATATTGGCGGGATCCCATGAGCGCCTCGCCAGATAATTTGAGAAGGATTCTTTTGTATTTCATGTGTTGAAGTGGTTTTTTCTAAGTTGCGTTATGATGAAATCCTGAAAAAAAGAACGACCATCACAAGTTGGGCAAATATAGTCAATATCTTTTTTTATTTTAAAACAAGAGTTGCTAAATAAAAAAAACCATTAGCGCTAATGCCCTAATGGTTTTTGTTTTGAAATAGGTAATGCGTGGTTTACTAATTATCCAACGCTCACACGTCTAAACCCAACAACTTCAACGTTGCCATAAGTTTCGATGTATTTAGCAACCGTCATTTTATCATCTTTGATAAATTTTTGGTCCAATAAGGCTTTTTCTTGGTCTAAGGTCGTATTATCTGAAATAAAACGGTCCATTTTCCCAGGAAGGATGCGATCCCAAATCTGCTCTGGTTTGCCTTCGTGCTTCAATTCTGCTTTTGCTGCTGCTTCTGCTTCTGCAACCACTTCTGGCGTGAGTTGCGCCATTGAGATGTAAGATGGTACGTTTTTCAAGGTTTTACCCAAACGACCCAATTCAATGTTGTCTTTTTCAATCACAGCGATTCTTGCTTCAGTTTCAGAAGCGATGAAACCGGGATCAAAATCCTTAAAAGACAAAGTTGTTGCCCCCATAGAAGCCACTTGCATTGCAACGTCTTTTACCAAGGTTTCTGCTTTGTCCACTTTAGCCGAGAGTGCAACTAGGGCTGCAATCTTATTGATGTGTACATAAGTACCAACAAATGGCGCTTCAAGACGTTCAAAAGCAGTGATGTCTAATTTTTCTCCAATAACGCCGGTTTGTTCCGTCAATTTATCGCTTACGGTCATGCCTTCAAAATCGGCATCCAAAAGTTCTTCCTTAGTTTTGCAGTTCAAGGCAATATCGCCAAGCTGTTCTGCCAAGGCCACAAAATTTTCATTTTTTCCAACAAAGTCGGTTTCACAACCCAATACAATTGCGACACCTGCAGTTTCATCGGCATTGATTTTTGAGACAGCTGCACCTTCAGAGGAATCTCTATCGGCACGCTTCTCTGCAACTTTTTGCCCTTTTTTACGTAATACTTCAATGGCTTTGTCAAAATTACCTTCTGCCTCAACCAATGCTTTTTTGCAGTCCATCATGCCTGCTCCTGTAGCTTGTCTTAATTTATTTACTTCTGCTGCTGTTACTTTAACCATGATTTAAATAGGTGTTTAATTTAAAACAGTCGTTTAATTTTTATTCCGTTAAGAAAAGAATTAAACGACTGCCTTATACTGTGTGATTATTGATTTATTCTTCTTCGTTAGCTGCGACGTCAGTGCCTGCTTTTTTCTCAGTTTTTACCTCAGTCTTTTCGTCTTTGGCTTCAACTTTTTCAGTTTTAGCTTCCGTCTTTTCAACTTTTGCTTCGCTGTTTTCAGCTTTGGCTGCGGTTGATTCAACTATTGCCTCGCTGTTTCCTGCTTTAGCCTCTTTTTTCTCAGCTTTAGCTTCTTTGCCTTCTGCTTTCTCTACATCATCAGCTTTCTCTGCTTTCTCTGCCTTTTTAGCCTTTTTCTCAGCTTTTTCCTCTGGAGTCAATTCTTTTTTGTCTTTTTTATCACCAGTGGATTTTTCGTCTTTAGCGTCCTTTTCAGTTTTTTCTGATTTTCGTTCCGCTAAACCATCGGCGACCGCTGAAGTGACTACAGACATGATTTTCTCGATAGACTTAGAAGCATCATCGTTGGAAGGGATTAAATAATCCACCTCACGAGGGTCGGAGTTGGTATCTACCATTGCGAAGATTGGAATGTTCAATTTCTGTGCTTCTGCAATTGCAATGTGCTCACGCTTGATATCCACTACGAATAAAGCTCCTGGCAAACGGGTCATGTCTGAAATAGAACCTAAGTTCTTTTCCAATTTCGCTCTTTGGCGATCTACCTGCAAACGTTCTTTTTTAGAAAGCGAGTTGAATGTGCCGTCTTTCTTCATACGATCGATCATGGCCATTTTCTTGACCGCTTTTCTAATCGTTACAAAGTTGGTCAACATTCCGCCAGGCCATCTTTCAGTGATATATGGCATATTGACGTTTCCTGCTTTTTCGGCAACAATGTCTTTAGCCTGTTTTTTAGTAGCAACAAAAAGGATTTTTTTACCTGAAGCAGCAATCTTTTGCAATGCCTCCCCAGTTTCCTTGATCTTCGCTTGAGTCTTGTAAAGGTTGATGATATGGATGCCGTTACGCTCCATATAAATGTAGGGTGCCATGTTAGGATCCCACTTTCTTGTAAGGTGGCCAAAATGTACGCCAGCCTCCAATAATTCTTTTACTGTTGTTTTTTCCATGTTGTAATGTGTTTACGTTCTTTTAAATTAGCAATGTTAGAGTGGTTGCTTGCGCTCGCCTTTAACATTTAGATGCTAAACTTTAGCCTGAATCTTTTTATGGTTTTCAGGATTTTTTTGGTTTCACTGAAATGGTTTCAGCTCAATTTCAAATTTTTCTATTTTGAAGAAAACCGTTCGGAATAAAAAAAGAATATGTTTCAGGATCCCTTTGAAGGCACCTGAAACATGTTCCAGATTAACGTTTAGAGAATTGAAATTTCTTACGGGCTTTCTTCTGTCCAAATTTCTTACGCTCCACCATACGTGGGTCTCTTGTCAACAATCCTTCTGGCTTCAATATTAATCTGTTTTCGGCATCAATCTCGCACATGGCGCGGGAAAATGCTAAACGGATCGCTTCGGCTTGGCCTGTAATGCCACCACCAAAAACGTTTACTGTAATATCAAAGTTGCCATCGTTGTTAGTCATGACTAAAGGTTGGTTTACTTTGTACTGCAAGGTTGCAGATGGAAAATAATCCGTCATGTCTTTTTTGTTAATCGTGATCTTGCCTTCTCCTGCGGCAAGGTACACACGTGCAACAGCCGTCTTTCTACGACCGATTTTGTGAATTACTTCCATTAGTTGATTTCGTTAAGTTTCATTGTTCTTGGCTTTTGCGCACTGTGTTTGTGCGTTGGCCCAGTAACAACATTTAGATTACGGAAAAGCTCTGCACCTAATTTGTTTTTAGGGAGCATTCCTTTTACTGATTTTTCTACAACTCTCGTTGGATCTTTTCCAAACAATTCTGTCGCAGTTAAACTTTTTTGACCACCTGGATACCCTGTGTGACGAATGTATGTTTTGTCATTCCACTTGTTTCCTGTTAAGTTGATTTTCTCTGCATTGATAACAATTACGTTATCGCCACAATCAACATGTGGTGTGAAGTTAGGTTTGTGCTTGCCTCTTAAAAGTATTGCAACTCTAGAAGCCAAACGACCTAGCGTTTGATCTGCAGCATCTACAAGTACCCATTCTTTATTGACGGTAGCTTTGTTTGCTGAAATCGTTTTGTAGCTTAATGTGTCCACACTTATTGATTTACATCACGCTGTTGAGCGCGACTTGTTAAACATTCCTCTCTTAAAAAGAGTTTGCAAATTTACGATTATATATGTGACTACCAAATAGTGTGATACGATTTTTTCGGACTGATTTATACTTAAGGCTTAAGATTGCAGCGCTTCAAGAACAAAGATTAAAGACTTGCTCGTAATTGACTGATAAACAGTTTAAATAAATATTTGATTTTTGAGGTATTTGAAAATCTCCAAAAAGTAAGCGCAACATGTTTGAGAGTTTAAATCTTTTTTAAAATAGCGGATGATTGCGCCCCGCCCCCTCCCAAATAATTTTACCAGACAATACTGAATTTTATCAATATTTAAGATATTCTCAATTTGAAACAATTTTGAAACATTAGGGCATAAAAAAACCGCCTATAAAAGGCGGTTTTATAATTATATCATTAAAGTTATTCGACGTCTTATTCGGGTACAATAAAAATCCCACCAATAGTCAATACTTCGTCCATGGTTAAAGGTTCGTCAAACGCTTCGGTTACGGCGTCATTGCCGCCAAAATCACTGAACATACCGGCCAAATCTACGCCACCTTGTACAGTATTTGCTTCTCCAGCATAAATAGGCGCAAATGGAGCAGGCAAGTTGTTTTCAGCCTGAGTGATCCATCCTTTACTGCCTCTCATGCGCCTTACTTGTGATGCATGTCTTGCCTCAACGGAGTGCACTTGTAATGCGAATGTCAGCAATTCATTATCGTTAGCTAATGCTCCGGCTTGACCCTTGAAAGCTCTAACCCCGGTATCCTCAAAGCCTTGTGCGAGCGCCATAAATGTTGGATAGTCAGTGAATGTAGGTAGATCTAATCCAGCTTGTGCGCCAGAAAAATCGAATGTAGGCTCATCAATTGCGTTTGGGCCTAAAGCTGCTGAAAAGAAGTCCACGTGGGATTTTTCATGCCTGTAAATAGTTTCGAAAACAACTCTGTCCTCTGCTGGAATCAATCCATTGGTGTCTAAAGCTATTTGATAGAAATTTCTTTCCAGATATTCAAGAGTCAATGCAAAATTCAGCACATCGTTATTATCTGCCATAAATGCGGCAGAAGCCATTTTTTTAGTGGCTGCGCCTGCTTTAGAGCTTGTTGCTGCCAAACCAAAAGGGATGGAGGCCAAAGCCATGTTTTTCCCGAACTTTGAAAATTGTCCGAAAGATTCTCTCCTAGAGCCTTTTTTATTCAAAAGGTCTTTATTTGAGAGACTGTCTAAAAGTTTTATAAAATCCATAATGTTGTTTTTAAATTAAGATTAATTGATTACGATGTTGGTAAATTATTTGCAGTAAATGGAGTCACTACAAATCCTGTAGCACCAACTTCTGTAAGAACCTCTGTTGGAGTTGCAGCTTTGTCATAAGCTAGCCCTGTCCCGCCAAGATTAATAAGAATATCATCTCCTGCAAAATCCATTGATCCTGGATCAATTAAGTCTCTAATTGCAGAAGCATGTCTAGCCTCTACCGAAACTATTTTCCCAGCCAACAATAAGTATGCCTGACCAGCATCATCACTTACATCAATTAACTGTCCCGCGCCATTATAAGCTTTTACGCCGGTATCTTCTAGAATTTGTGAGATGTTGAGGACTGATTCGCGGCTGTCAAAATTCACAGAACTAAAATCAAATTCCAAATCTGGTACGATTTGATCTGGTGCAACTGAAGTAATTGCTGTTCTAAAAAACTCTCTATGAATTATTTCGTGATTATAAAGATCTTCCATAATGATTTTTTCATTGGTCGCGGCACCTGCCCAATAACCGCCGTCAAGAACTTTGGTATAGAAAGCGGCTTCCAATTGCTCTAGAGCGTAGGCGTAGTTTAAAATACCTAAATTGCCTGCGCCTAAATCAAAAATGGGATCTGGCGTATTGATAATATCGTCGTCGTCGCTACAGGCAATTAAAAGACCTGATCCTAAAACCGCCATTCCGCTAAGTTTCAAAAATTGGCGTCGGTTCTTAAAAGTCTTACCTTCTGTAGTACTTTCGTTTTTACTTGCGTTTTTCATATTCCTATTATTTAAGTTAAACATTGATTATTTTTGGTTGTTAGTCTTCATTAGTTTTGGTTTAACAATGGAGACATGAGAATTGGGTCATTTATGATACTAACGAGAAAATCAAGCACCCGGTTTTCATTTTCTCGTTTTTAACGTAATAAAAATGAAAAGTTCAAAAAAATATGTACTTGAATTTTGAATAATAAAAGCTGTTGAATACCCATTTTTATGGGAGTTCTGAATTTTTTTCGAGAAGTGATTGTGGGGCTGCTTAATTTAGTCTTTTGGCTGGTAGATCATTATCCTTTTCATTATTTTCATGTTGCGAAATGGCATAAGCAAGAAATGCGATTTCAATGAGCAGAATTATGATCTTAGCTTTTTTATCTTTGGTAATGGCACCTGTAAGGCCTAAAAGTTTTGTTATTATCATGGGTTAGTGTTTTGTGATTCGAACTGGAATCCCAGTTTAGTTGGTAGAGTTAAAAGTCTACCTTGCTTTTTAAGCGTGTTGTAATGTACTTTCAATTAGGCTGGTATCTTTGCTCAATAAAATATAAAATTGACTCTTTCGTTATTTTAGGCCTATTAAAGGATGCATGAGCATCATAAGCCCCTTTGAGCTACAGACTCAATTTTAATTGCAGATAAAGTTCATGCATTGCGAAGTAGGGCTAATTTTCTTTTATTTTTTGCGCAGCTATAAATAATTGATTATCAAATATTTGAAAAATATTAACTTTGAATTCAAACACTGAAGCTTAAATTGTCATGTGCCCAGGCAACCATTTTATGAAATTAAGCGTCTTTATAAATAGAAGACCAAACAAAAGCAACTTTGAAAGTCATCCATTTACATCATAACAACATTGACCTCATAAAAAAGGCAGCCAAAGGCAAGCGAGATGCACAGCAAGCGCTGTTCAATACGCACGCAGCAAAAATGTTGAGTGTATGTAGGTATTATATAAAGGACATCCATAATGCGGAATCGGTTATGCTCAAGGCTTTTTTGAAGGCCTTTAAAAATCTTAACGAATTTGAAAACAAAGGTTCATTTGAAGGCTGGTTAAGGCGAATTATGGTTAGGGAATCCATTTCATATTTGAGGCAATCAAAGCAGGTCCTGTTTTCCTTGGATGAAGTGCAATTGCCCGCCGAGTATTACAATAATATCGATTCCCAGATCGAGGTGGCGCAAATTCAAATGCTCATTGACGCCTTGCCAGAAGGGTATCGCATGGTTTTCGTGATGTATGCCATCGAAGGATACAAGCACGATGAGATTGCAAAGATGCTGAAGATCACAGTTGGGACGTCAAAATCCCAATTATTCAAGGCGAGGCAAATGCTACAAAAACAGATTAAAGAATTAAACAGCAGCAGTTATGGCACCAATAAAATTTGAGGAAGATATCAAGAAACGCATGGAGCAGCGTAAGATTCAACCCAGCGAGGATGCTTGGGAGAAACTGTCTCATGCCTTGGACGCTGAGCAAAAGAACAAGTCTAAGCCGCTAATATGGTTTATGGGCATCGCGGCCAGTGTGATGGGAGTGCTTTTGGTAAGCAGCTTATTTTTTAAAGCTTCGGAAGGCTTGCCGGTAAGACAAAATACGGTTGCTACTGAGGCCAATGAAAGTACATCAAGCATTTCCAACTCTGAAAATGAATCTAAGTCTGTCAAAAAAGTTGAGCAGAAGTCTATTTTGCAACCGCAAGCGAATGTTTCAGAAGTAACGGAAACACCAAAGGCAACTTCAAAACTAAATACGACGCCTACGAAGCTTTACACACAAAAACCAGTTAGACAGCCTTCCGACGAAAAATTGGCAGTGACAAAATCCATCCATCAAGATAAAGGAGCTCCTTCAAGCACTAACACCATACAGGAGGAAGAATATGTGATGGCGGTGGCTGCAGAAATAAAAAATCTTGAAACCAAAGCAGGGATGGCCAGCGACGAGGAGATTGAAAGGCTTTTAAAGCAAGCCGAAAAAGATATTACAAAACAGCGATTACAAAAGGGAAACACAATGACGGTAAGTGCCCAATCCCTGCTTCAAGACGTTGAGGCCGATTTGGACCATTCGTTTCGATCAAAAGTTTTCGATGCTTTAATATCCAGTTATAAGACGGTAAGAACTGCAGTTGCCGAGCGTAACGATTAGTGCCAGCGAAAGCGGGAATCTCATTATTTAATAAGCCAATTTAACATCAATTTTAAACTTCTGCTGAAAAACTGTTTTTTCAGCACTAAAAATCGAAGATTATGACTACAATTACAAAGTATGTGGTATTGGGCCTGTTATGCCTAATCAGTTTAGAAATTTCGGCACAAGAACAACAAGCCGATAGCCTTAAAATCGCACAAACCTCAAATCGCATAAAATCGCTTGTTGAGCTCAAAGAGCGCATTGAGACCGAAGAACGCGAGTTTTTAAAGTCTGAGGTCGAGGCAATCAATGCACGTTTGGAAGACGATAAAATCACAAAAGATGAGGCTGAGGCCCTAAAAAGTGAGGCGGCTCAAAAGCGCGCCCAGAATATTGAGAACCGATTGGCTATTATCGATAACAAAATTGCGCTGTTGGAGCGCAATCCAGAAATTGACTCTGATGAACAAAAAAATGCAATAACAATTACGTTTCGCGGTGAGAACGATGAGGAAGACATATCGATTTGGAGTATCGAAAAAAATAAAAGCAAACCTAAAGTGTATGACGAACGTACGTACAGCAATTTGGTTTTTGCCATTGGTGTGAACAACGCGATTATAGATGGCGAGTCTTTGGGTGACACCTATAGTTTTTTGGGGTCTGGTTTTGTGGAGTTGGGAGTGGCCTGGAATACGAGGGTGCTTAAAAACAGTAACGCCATTCGTTTCAAGTACGGACTTTCATTTCAATGGAATAAATTCTCTCCAAAAGATGACCAATATTTTGAACAGAATGGCAATAGCACTACTTTAGAGACTTTTCCATCAGAATTAAGGCAGTCGCAATTTAGGGTAACCAATGTGGTAGTGCCCATCTTTTTTGAATTTGGGCCTTCCAAAAAAATTGAAAAGGAAGATTATTTTAGATATACTACTCACAAACAGGTCAAATTTGGCGTTGGGGCTTATGGCGGTTTTAACATTGGCACCCAACAAAAATTGAAGTACAAGGAAGATGGCGACCGTGTGAAACAAAAAATAAGACGCAACTACAATACCTCCGACTTTGTGTATGGTTTGAGCGCTTATATTGGTATCGATGAAATAAGCCTTTATGCCAAATACGATCTCAATACCGTTTTCAAGGATCAACTTATAGACCAAAATAACGTGTCACTGGGTGTTCGTTTTGATTTTGACTAAACTTTAGTCCAGATTCCAAATTCCAAATTCTAAAGCTAATATTTTGGAATTTGGAATTTGTTTTTTGACTAATCGGCTTCCTTTTAGCCTTCCTTAGCTTTTTCTTTTTACCCATTATTAAAGGCATTCTTAAATCCCTTCAGAGGGTTAATTCCCCTGGGCTTGCTACGAAACACAACGAACATCTTGCATTGTATGCCATGTGGGCTTGCCCCGAGGATATTGATTTCGATTTTACCTTCTGTGTTGCCTTCTAAGGCCTTGATCTAAGCATTGCCAAAAACATGAATTGCCTTAGTTAAGATAACTGCTTGCGCATTTTTGACATTGCCAGCTATTGGTATTTTAGTGGCCACGGTATTTGAAGGTTGATTTTCAGCTCAAATTAAAGGTATTGCATAGAAATGCTTGTGTGTTTTGATTTTTAAAACTTTTAACAATTTTCAATCCTTCCGTATTCGGCTTAAATTTATGTATTTTTACCGTTCTTAAAATCTTCAGAATTGATAGCAAAAGCCACCATAGACCATGTATTTGAAACTGCTCGCGTAGAGGAGGTTATCGGCGATTTTGTGCAATTGAAGAAGTCTGGGAGCAATTTCAAGGGATTGAGCCCGTTTAGCGATGAGCGTTCGCCCAGTTTTATGGTGTCTCCTGTAAAGCAAATTTGGAAGGATTTTTCTAGCGGAAAAGGAGGGAATGCCATTACCTTCTTGATGGAACATGAGCATTTTACCTATCCGGAAGCCATAAAATATCTCGCCAAAAAGTACAATATAGAAATTGAGGAAACCGAACAAAGCGATGAGCAAAAGCAAGAAGCCAATGAACGCGAGAGCATGTATTTGGTCAACGAATTCGCTCAAACCTATTTTCAAAAAATAATGCTCAAGACCGATCAAGGTCAAGCGGTAGGGCTCAGCTATTTTAAAGAACGCGGTTTTACCAACGAAACCATCAAGGAGTTCAATTTGGGCTACTGTCTTGACGATTGGCAAGCCTTTACCGATGAGGCTTTGAAAAAAGGCTACCAGTTGGAGTTTCTAGACAAAACGGGACTCACGATTGTAAAGGTCGATAAGAAATTCGACCGCTTTAAGGGTCGGGTCATGTTTCCCATTCACAGTATGAGCGGACGCGTTTTGGGTTTTGGCGGACGTATTTTGAAGGCTGATAAAAAAGCGGCCAAGTACCTAAATTCTCCCGAGAGCGAAGTTTACCATAAAGGCAAAGTGCTTTATGGGATTTACCATGCCAAACAAGCCATCGCCAAAGAGGATAATTGTTATTTGGTGGAAGGCTATACCGATGTGATCCAGTTTTATCAAACCGGTATTGAAAATGTCGTGGCTTCTTCTGGAACTGCGCTTACCCCCGAACAAATACGATTGATCAACCGCTTGACCAATAATATCACGGTGCTTTTTGATGGGGATGCTGCTGGCATTCGCGCCTCAGTTCGCGGGATAGATTTGATTTTGGAACAAGGTATGAATGTGAGAGTCTGCGGATTTCCAGAAGGTGAGGACCCCGATAGTTTCGCTAAGCAAAATACTTTGGAAGAGCTAACTGAATATCTTGAAGCCAATGCCAAGGATTTCATTCAATTCAAAGCCTCATTGTTGGTGAAAGAGGCAAAAAATGATCCCATAAGAAAAGCCGAAACCATTCGTGAAATTGTCAATAGCATCTCTAAAATTCCCGATCAAATCAAAAGGGAAATCTACATCCAAGAGTGCTCTAAAATAATGGCCATTAGCGAAGAAGTGCTTTTCAATACTTTGGCTCAACTCAATAAGAAGGAAACCCAGGAGGCCAATAAATCTTATCCCTCCAAACAGAAATCCTTTGATGTGATCAAATCCGACGCGCCTAGCAACAAAGTGGATTTGCAATTTGAACTGGAAAAAAAAATCATTGAGATTTTGTTGCTGTATGGCACCGAAACCGAGGATTTTGAAGACTTGGTTTTAAAGGAAACTGAGGATGGAGCGCTCAAATTAGAGCCTGTGGTGCATCATGCCAAGGTTTTTGAGAAAATTTACATGGACTTGCAAGAGGATGAGATGCAGTTTACCAATGCCAATTTCAAGACGCTTTATTATAATATTATTGATACTTTAAACCAAACTCCGGAGTTTTCAACGAAAAATTTCGTGAATCAGTTGGAGCAGGGATTAGCCAGTGATGTGACTTCGATCTTAATGGATGATGAGCGTTATCGTTTGCACGATTGGGAGCGAAATCAAATTATTCCGAAGGGAAAAAAACAAAGTATCCCACAATTGGTTACGCAAACCATTCTCACATTGAGATGTTTTCTAATCGATAGGAAAGTGGCAGAGTATCAAAATGATACCTTGAGGGAAAATGCGAATACGAGAAGTATTTTGGAAGATGTTAAGGATTACTTGAGCCTCAAAATGTTACTGTCCAGAAAACTAGGCAAAGTAGTAGGCGGAAAAATATAAAACAGCTGCTTCTAATTCAAGTCAATTTGCTTGCCTTGATTTACCAAATCGATGAGGTTGTTGACATTGAGCTTTTTGAATAACCTTGCCTTATACGTACTTACGGTTTTCTCGTTGATATCCAACTCTACTGCGATCTCTTTATTTTTCTTGCCAGAGGATAAAAGTTTAAGCACTTCCACTTCACGCGCCGAAAGCCTTTTGTAGATCCTGCTCTTGGACATTTTGGTGTCGTTGTAATTGAGATGTTTGGACATTTTTTCGCTGAGATGTATTTTCCCCTTATTGACATCGTAAATGGCCTTTTCAATGACCTCCAGCGGTTCTGATTTTAGGATATAGCTCGATGCACCAGCTTTAATGACACTAATGGCATAAATCTCTTCAGGATGATAACTAAACATGATGATGTTTATATGGCCATATTCTTTCTTTATGGCCCGTATAGCCGTAATGCCGTTGAGCTCTGGAAGTTCTATTTCAGAAATAATGACATCCACTTCATGATTTCTAACAAAGTCAAAAATATCGACACCACTGCCCAAGGTTTTGATGATTGAAATATCCTTGTGGTTTTTAAAATAGAGTTCAAAGCCAGTAGTAACTATAGGATGATTGTCCACAACTAATACCTTAATCATAATGTATAATTTAAATGGTTAGTAAAGGTTACCAAAACTTAATGCTAAGGTCGAGAATGTGGAGATTTGTATCGTAAACTTAATAAAAAAAACCATTACAAAGGCCTGTTTTTTAATAAAATAACAGCGACTACTTAAAATTTTTAGGAATCTCACAAATTGGTATTGGGAGCATTTTATGTTGATTGTTTTGATGGTAGGTCATGAAAATTTCAAACACCTCGCGCTTCCTTCCCTTAAAATCAACAGCTGTTTTACCATTGTCTTTGGAGTTCATAGCCCATTCCAATTCTGGATAAGAGGCCCCAATCTGGGCTTCGTCGCTTCGGGAGTCGCCAAAAAGTCCGTCGCTGGGAGCAGCATTGATAATAGATTCTGGAACTTTTAAAAATTGAGCTAATTCAAATACCTCAGACTTCATCAAATCTGCAATAGGACTTAAATCGACACCACCATCGCCATATTTGGTGTAGAAACCAACGCCAAAGTCTTCCACTTTGTTTCCTGTACCTGCCACTAAAAGGCCGTGAAGACCGGCGTAATAATATAGTGTTGTCATGCGCAATCGCGCTCTGGTATTTGCCAATGCCATGTTGACGATATCTTCATGGGCTTCGAGCGATACCTCGGTCTTGAATTCCTCAAAAACCGGCGTCAAGTCCACACGCCATTCTTTAATATTTGAAAATGTTTTTTTTAGAAAAGCAATGTGCTCGTTTGCGCGGCTCACATGACTCTCTGCTTGATGAATAGGCATTTCTATACATAGCGTTTCTAAGCCTGTTTTAGCACAGAGTGTGGACGTCACTGCAGAATCGACGCCTCCGGAAACACCAATAACAAATCCTTTGACTTTAGCATTTTGTGCATATTCCTTCAGCCAGTTT
This sequence comes from Subsaximicrobium wynnwilliamsii, assembly GCF_007997225.1. Classification (GTDB taxonomy): domain Bacteria; phylum Bacteroidota; class Bacteroidia; order Flavobacteriales; family Flavobacteriaceae; genus Psychroserpens; species Psychroserpens wynnwilliamsii. The sequence goes on along the minus strand of NZ_VORM01000001.1, from coordinate 69,514 downwards.
ACAATATGATCTACGACTTTTTCTGTTTTCATTTATAGAGCGTTTTATGTAAAGAGTGCTACCTTTGCGAAACAAAAGTAAACCCATACCGTTGTTTATGTAAATATACGGTAAGTAAGTTTTTTAAAAAGTCGTGATGAGATTAATATACGTTTTTGCTGTGTTGCTATTGCTTTGCTTAGGTTGTAAAAATGACGATTCGGGCGAAAACAAGATTTCCAAAATTGAGATGAATGTCTCTATAGAGCGTTTTGACAGGGTGTTTGCAAAAGCGAAACCCAGAGATTTAGAGTCAATAAAAAAAACCTATCCGTTCCTCTTCTCTAAACAGGTCGAAGATACCGTGTGGCTTGAGCGAATGAAAGACACCTTACAGCAACAGTTATTTGAGGAGGTTGATGCACAGTTTGGCGATTTCAAACAGACGGAAGCAGAAATCACAAGTCTTTTCAAGCATATAAAATTTTATGACAAGAGTTTTACTGCGCCAAGGGTCATAACGCTTACCAACGATGTGGATTATAGATACCCTGTAGTTGTGACCGATACCATTGTGCTGCTAGCATTGGATAACTATTTGGGCAGCGCGCACGAATTCTATGCAAATATTCCAGCTTACATAACAGCGAATATGACCAAATCACAGATTGTTGTGGATCTTGCTGCAGAATATGCCAAGCGCAACAGTCATCAATCCCTCAAAAAAACCTTATTGGACGAAATGATTTACTTCGGAAAACAAATGTACTTCAAAGATAAAGTGATTCCGTTTAAAACTGATGCCGAAAAAATTGGATACACCCCAAAACAATTGGAGTTTGCCATAGAAAACGAGAATATGATTTGGACATATTTTGTAAACAAAGAAGTACTTTTTAGCACAGATGTTGCTTTATCGGCGCGTTTTATTGCTGAAGCCCCTTTCACCAAATTTTATCTCGACATCGATAACGAGACACCCGGCCGGTTGGGGCAATACATTGGTTGGCAAATCGTTAAAGCTTACATGACTAATAATACAGTGGATTTAAATACGATGATGGACACCGATGCACTGGAAATATTCAACAAATCTAATTACAAACCCGAGAAATAATGGCGAAAACACATACTTCAAAAATAGAGCTTAATGTAGAATTGGACGAAAATCGAATCCCTGAAAAGCTGCGTTGGAGCGCTGAAGACGGGGGTATTGATAACGAAGAGGCCAAAGCATTGATGCTCTCGGTTTGGGATTCAAAAGCCAAGGAAAGCCTGCGTATTGACCTTTGGACCAAAGATATGCCTGTAGATGAGATGAAGCAGTTTTTTCATCAAACTTTGGTAGAGATGAGCAATACCTTCCAGCGCGCTACCCAAGACGAAAAAATGACGGCAACCATGAAGGATTTCTGTGATTATTTTGCTGAAAAACTGGAGCTTAAAAAGTAGTATTTGGCTAAATCTGCAAGGTTTTAAAAACCTTGTAGGTTTGAGTTCATTCAATTTAGTATGCTTAACTAGATAGGCATTAAAATTCTTTCCAAATCGATTAGGTTTTGAAAACTCGAAGGGGTTCTAGGCTTAGTTGTTACGACCTAACTTGCAAGGTGTTATTTCTTATCCCGATCTTAATCGGGAAAAGAAATCTCCTTGTAGGTTTTTCTCTTTTTGAAATCTATGCTCCAATAATTTTGACCTGAGCATTTACCGGTTTAAAAGAAGCAATTTATTAAAGCAAGCTTAATATGGAGCTAACGCAAGCACAGAAAATTATTTCTATATTTGTCTTGCTATTAATCCATTGAAAAAACATTAGTTGGGCTTCGAACAGAGAAGAAACTAATGTTTTTTTGGCTCTCATCTCAACCAAACGGTCATTACGATCCCGATAACTATCGGGAGAAGCAATTTCACTGCAGGTTCGCTAGAATTCTAAAAGACACATATATTCACCAGCCCTTCACGGTACATTTATTTTAATTAACTTAGCCCAATGAGAAAGATTATCACAGGGATATTACTTGCTTTAGTCGTGCTACTGACTATAAAATATTGTGACGATAAAAATGAGGATCGGATTGTGCTTAAGGAGCATTCCGCGCTTATTCAAGAGCAAATCAAAAATGTAGGCAAGTTGGTGGTCACTGAAGGCCATTTTAGTGAGGTCTTTAGCTATAAAAACTCAAAAGCCATATTTGGCAATCTATTCGAAGTCGAAAAAAAAGCCTTGGTAGTGGTCAACGCCGATGTGACCGTGGCTTATGATTTAAGTAAGATTGAATATGAAATTGACGAAGCCACAAAAACACTGCGCATTATTAGCATCCCCAAAGAAGAAATAAAAATCAGTCCCGATTTTGAGTATTACGATGTACAGGCCGATTATCTCAACCAGTTCCAGGCCAAGGATTATAACAACATAAAAGAGAGCGTCAAAAAATCCTTGATGAAAAAAATCAACGCTTCAGATTTAAAGAACAATGCAGAAAACAGACTGATTAGCGAACTCTCAAAATTCTATATTCTAACAAACTCCTTGGGGTGGACATTAGAATACAACAAACAACAAGTCAAGTCCCTTGAGGAAGTAGAGCGCTTTCAAAACCTGAAACTTTTAAAACTTAAGTAGGTTTTGCTGTGAAACTTTATGAGATATAAGTTTAGCGTTCACATTTATTCACTTTCGCTTTCAATTGCTTCTGGACTGATTTGAATAAGGTGGTGTTGGAATGATTTTTTTCTCGCAAACCTGCCTACGGCAGGCAGGGGGCGCAAAGCTGTGTGTGATTACCTTTGTCGTGCCAATAAACAGTTTCTAATTTTATTACTTCATCTTCATCTTCATCTTCATCTTCATCTTCAATTTCATCTTCATCTTCATCTTCGTCTTCATCTTCATCTTCATCTTCGTCTTCGTCTTCATCTTCAATTTCAACTTCAACTTCAAAAAGGGTTATGATAAATTAGGACAAAACAATCTTTTCCAGGCTCCTCCAGCCACCTCCATCGGTTGCTTCAAGATTGTGCATTTGAAGATATTTGGCAGCTTTAACGCTTCGCACTCCGCTTTGGCAACATAAGATGAGCGGTTTGTTGAGGGCTTTCAATTCAGAAACCTTGTCTTTTAGGAGGTGCAAAGGCACATGTTTGGCGGTTTTGATGTGGCCTTTGTCCCATTCTTGCTGGGTGCGCACATCAATAATCACGGCGTCCTTATCTAAAAATGCCTTGATTCTCTTTTTCTTCGAACCAAATAACAGCTCTAAAACACCCATGGATTTCTTTTTGCCTAAATTTACGAAAATTCTTTCCTTGCAATAAATATCGATTTAACCCCCTTTATTTTAAACTATGGTATAAGACTCATGAAATCTGAAACCCGTAAGAACGACATCATAAAAACTGCAGCTAAATTGTTTAAAAGCAAAGGCTACAGCGCTGTAACCATGCGCGATTTGGCCACTGCGATGGATATGAAAGCTGCCAGTCTTTACAATCATATCAGTTCAAAACAGGAGCTGCTCAAAACCATCGTGGTTTTTATTGCTGAAGAATTTACAAACGGAATGCGGCAGATACAAGCTTCAGAAAAATCTAACATTGCAAAACTGAAGGCTATCGTTGCGCTACACGTTGAGATTACCGCAAAACACACCAATGGTATGGCAGCGCTCAATAACGATTGGATGCATCTTGAAGACCAGTTGGAGCATTACCTTCAGTTAAGAACCGAGTATGAAACCAGTTTCCTAGACATCATTGAACACGGCATTGCTTCCGAAGAAATCAAACCCAGCAATCCCGAAATCATCATGTTCTCAATGCTTACCACCTTACGCTCGCTCTATTTGTGGATGCCAAAAAAAGGCCGGTTGAATAGCCAAGAATTGTCTCAAAACTTAAGCGATATAATGATTGATGGGATAATAAAGTCATAACAAATGGTGTCATCCAATGGAAAGCTTATTTGCCGCATCCCGCTGTCCACCATATTTAACAAGTAATTAAGAATTGATTTTTGTATATTTGTTTCTATAAACTAACAAGTGTTAGTTATGACAGGGTGCTCCTGCAGGGTTTCCAAAACCTTGTAGGTCTAATTGAAAACAATATACGGGAATGCCCTTTTGCAAAAAAAACTATTCAAAACGATAAAAAGACACCACGCGCAACGCGAAACATAAAATGGCAGAATTTCACAACATAAAAATCGGCGATATTTACAAGGAAACCGACGATACCACGGTGGTCACTTTCGATATTCCTGAGGAGCTGCAGGACGATTTCCATTTCAATCAAGGGCAGCACCTCACACTTAAAACCATGATTGATGGCGAAGATGTGAGACGTTCGTATTCCTTGTGCTCGAGTCCCTTAGATAAAAAGTGGCAAGTGGCGGTAAAGTTGATTCCAAGCGGAAAATTCTCCACCTACATCAACGAGCAATTAAAAGCCGGCGATACCATGGAGGTCATGTTGCCAAGCGGTACTTTTGGGGTTTCGGTACAACCGGAAGCCGCTAAAAACTATCTCTTCTTTGCAGCGGGCAGTGGTATTACGCCTGTGCTTTCTATGGTAAAGACGCATTTATTGGCAGAGCCTAAAGCCACTTGCAAGCTGTTTTACGTCAATAAGACCGCAAAATCCATTATCTTTAAGGAAGAACTGGAGCAATTGCGAAATCGATTCTTCGGAAGGTTGGAAATCTACTACTTTCTTACTAGGGAGAAACGGGATATCTACCTGTTCAACGGGCGTTTTGACGATGAGAAAATGGACGTGCTCACAAAAACCTTTATCGACATTCCAGACACCAGCGAAGTCTTTCTCTGCGGCCCAGAACAAATGGTAAATTACGTGAGCAATTATTTGATAGCCGCAGGATTACCTAAGGATTTGGTTCATTTTGAGTTGTTTGTTAGCGGACTTTCAGAAGAAGACATTGAGCGAACAGCGCGACTTTCAAAACAAAAAGTAGAAGGCGTAAAAGTGACCATTTTAGATGGCGGCAAGGAATTTACCTTTACCATGACCAAGGATTTCGATAATATTTTAGACGCAGCCCTTGGCGCGGGAGCCGATTTGCCGTTCGCTTGCAAAGGAGGCGTTTGCAGCACCTGTAAGTGCCAGGTCAAGGAAGGCTCGGTTGAAATGAAGGTCAATTATGCGCTTGAAGATAAAGAGGTGGCGCAGAATTATGTGTTGAGCTGCCAATCAGTACCAACCTCAGAGAAAGTAGTGGTTGATTTTGACGTCTAACATCCCTACGAAAGCAGGGATCTCATGATGAGCACCCAAATTTTGATGTAGTAAAAGTGCCTTCCGTAGAGCTGCTTCAAGGTTAATTGGTCTTTAATAGGCATAAAGATTTTGATATTGATTAGGGCGTTCCCACGCTTAGGCGTGGTCAGGCTTTCGGCAGTCGCTCTCTGCGAGGAGCTCCAACAATGCCTCAATCCTTAACGCACCTGTCAACCAACGACAAGATATCATCCGGAACAATGTGATTGTTTATGAATCCATTTTCCGAAGAAAAATAAAAATAAAGTTCAACCTGCTATTGGCCAAAAGCCAAAAGCTAAAAGCTGATAATAAGATGAGTGAAGAACAAGTAAGAAGTCTAGAAAAACAATTTGACGAGCGCATCGAAAGGGACGAGAAAATCGAACCTAAAGATTGGATGCCCGAGAAATACCGTAAAACCCACATTAGGCAAATGTCGCAGCACGCACATTCTGAAATCGTGGGCATGTTGCCTGAGGGCAATTGGATTACCAGAGCACCGTCCTTAAGACGTAAAGTTGCCTTGTTGGCAAAAGTTCAAGATGAGGCAGGTCACGGATTATACCTGTATTCCGCAACCGAAACCTTGGGCATTTCAAGAGAAGAAATGTATGAGCAATTGCATACAGGCAAAGCGAAGTACAGCTCCATTTTCAATTATCCAACCGTCACATGGGCCGATATGGGTACCGTAGGTTGGCTGGTAGATGGCGCTGCGATTATCAATCAAGTGCCCTTGTGCAGCACCTCTTTTGGACCTTACGCCAGAGCCATGGTTCGGGTGTGTAAGGAAGAGAGTTTCCACCAAAGACAAGGCTATGAAATCATGTTGAAATTGTGCAAAGGCACTCCAGAGCAAAAGGACATGGCACAAGATGCCTTGAACCGCTGGTGGTGGCCAAGTTTGATGATGTTGGGCCCAACAGATGCAGAATCGGTGCATACCGAGCAATCCATGAAATGGAAACTCAAGCGCAAATCCAACGACGAGCTGCGTCAGCAATTCATTGACCAGACCGTTCCGCAAGCCGATATTTTAGGCCTTAGCATTCCAGACAAAGATTTGAAATGGAATGAAGAACGTCAAAGCTACGATTTCGGCGAAATCAATTGGGACGAGTTTTGGCAAGTAGTCAAAGGTCATGGCCCAATGAATAAAGAACGCATAAAAGCCAGAGTCAACGCCTGGGAAGGTGGCGAATGGGTGCGTGATGCCGCTATGGCTTATGCTTCAAAAAATCAGGAGCGTAAAGAAAAGCAAGCAGTCTAAAAAAATGACTTAAGACGAAATGACTTATGACTTAAGACAATTGATTTTAAATTTTTGTTTTAAGTCTTACGTCTAAAAGCGAAGCATTCATAAGTCTCAATTTTATTCGTCTAGCCTTTATATTCTATTCGTCTATAATCTAAAAGATAAAACCACATGTCACAAAAAAAAAACTGGCCCCTTTGGGAAATCTTCGTAAGAAGTAAAAACGGATTAGAACACCGGCATTTTGGTAGTCTGCACGCAGCAGATGCCGAAATGGCCATGGAAAACGCTCGGGACGTTTACACAAGACGCAACGAAGGTGTGAGCATTTGGGTTGTGGAATCATGCAATATCACAGCCTCCAACCCAGACCACAACGGCGAATTGTTTGAGCCGGCTCAAGACAAAGTCTATCGTCATCCCACGTTTTATGATTTGCCCGATGAGGTAAAACATATGTAAAATGAGGACGAAGATGAAGATGAAGACGAAGATGAATCGCATATCATGAAGCAATTTGATTTAGATGATAGATTAGAAGACTTTGCGGCATCGATAATTCGTTTTTATTCGAATAATCCAAAAACCTTTGCGGCAGATTATTTGGCTAAACAGTTGATTCGTTCCTCTTGTTCAGCGGCTCTTAATTTTGGAGAATTTTTAGGCGCAGCAAGTGATAAAGATAAAGCAAATAAGCTTCGCATTGTCCTCAAGGAACTTAGAGAGAGTATTAGAAATATAAATATTCAAACAAAAGCGCTTATTTATAAAAAAGAAGATTTAGAAAGTTTAAATAAAGAAAACGATGAGTTGATAAGAATTATAGTCACGATTTTGAAACGATACTAAAGTCGTCTTCATCTTCATCTTCATCTTCGATTTCAACTTCAATTTCAAATTCATAATATGAACACAAATCTATACAACTACATCCTCGGCATCGCCGACAACTCCCTAATCCTCGGCCAGCGCATGGGCGAACTCTGCGGTCATGGTCCCAATTTGGAAACCGATATCGCCTGTACCAATATTTCCTTGGATTTGTTTGGACAGGTGCGCGGCTATTTTCAATATGCAGCAAAAATCGCAAATGATGGGCGTACCGAAGATGATATTGCCATGCTCCGGAAAGAGCGGGATTATCTCAATGTGCTGTTGGCAGAGCAACCCAATACCGATTTCGCCTACACCATTGGTCGGCAATTTTTATTCGATGTCTATCATTTATTGTTTTTAACCGAATTGGAAAAAAGCAAGGATTTAACGCTTTCGGCCATCGCCAAAAAATCGATTAAGGAAGTGCGTTACCACCAGCGGTTTTCTTCAGATTGGGTCAAGCGCTTAGGCGATGGCACTGAAGAAAGTCATTCCAAAATGCAACAAGCCATCAACGATTTATGGACCTATACCGATGAATTGTTCCATCAAACCGAAGCAGATAAGGCCATGGTTGAGGAAGGCATTGGTGTTGATGTGACAAAATTGAAAAAGGACTATTACGAAAAAGTCAGCACTATTTTAGAGCAAGCCACATTGGAAATCCCAGAATCCAAATACTTCCAAAAAGGCGGCAAAGAAGGCATCCACACAGAGCATTTAGGCTTTTTGTTGAGTGAGCTACAGTACATGCAACGCGCCTATCCAAATATGGATTGGTAATGCCCACCTCAATCCTCCCAAAGGGAGGAAGTTTGATTAGTAGTAAAAAAGAAAACATAGTACAATCGAGTGAGAGTTCTTCCCCTTGGGGGAAACCAAATAGAGCTTTGAGTGATGAATTTAAGATAACGAATTCCGAAGTGAAACAGCCCTATAACTTCTCATTCGGCACCTATTTCTCAGGCAGATAAATTAAATAAACATGCAGAACTTGAAATTAAAAACTTCATGATTCGATATTCAGAGTTCGACATTCCCTATTAATTATGACCACAACAGAACAAAATATAGACAAAAAACTAATAGAGATTCTGGAAGCCGTTTCCGACCCAGAAATCCCTGTCCTGTCCATTATGGATATGGGGGTCGTTCGCTCTGCGGTCATTAAGAATAACAAGGTTAAAGTTGAAATCACACCAACCTATAGCGGTTGTCCTGCCATGGATGTTATTGGCGACGATATCAAAACGGCTTTAGAAGACGCAGGTTATGAAGCTGAAGTGGAGCTCATTCTTCATCCCGCCTGGACCACAGATTGGATTACCCCTCGTGGCAGAAAAGCTCTTGAAGACTATGGTATCGCGGCGCCCTTAGGTGCCGAGGCCGATATTGACGTCTTGCTCAACGGGAAACGGATTGTGAAATGCACCAATTGTGGTTCTCAAAACACACGATTAGTGAGTCAGTTTGGTTCAACAGCCTGTAAAGCACAGTTTCAATGTGATGATTGCCAAGAGCCTTTTGATTATTTTAAATGCTTGAAGTAATAGTCCTGCGCAGGCAGGAATCTCCAGCCAAGTATAACAGAAACAAAGAAAAGTCAATGGCCAAAGCAAACCAATTTTACGAGTAAGAAAAAACCAAGAGCGGGTATAGAGCGTTTTAAAACTCAAGATAGAAAAAAGATTCTTAAGGGCGTTACCCTTTTTTGAAGGAAAAAAAGGGTCAGGCTTTCCGCTATATCTTTTTTGAGAAAAACAAAAAAGGATGCCGCTGCAATCCTTAACGCAAAAGGCCTCACAGGATTTAAAAACCTTTGCGTATAGGATAAAAATAAAGCTCGATATGGTTTATTGTAGGTATGATAACATCGTGTTCTTTGATTAGGTTTAAGTTCGACATAAGAGGATTTTACGTAAAAAATGAATTGAAGCGAAGGATTAAGCAAAAATCGTCGCATTTAAAAATCATATAAATAAAAACTTGATACTTACAAAATAAATCTTGAACTACGCAAACTTTATTTTTGCGCCGAAGCGAAAGAAATTTTTAGTAAAAGTATCTCAAGTCTTGATTTTTTTGTTTCGTTTTTTCATCAAGGAAAAAATGAAAAAGATATTGGTTACCCAATAGATTTAACCTATAACCAAAAATTAATATATATGAGTAATTCAATAGAAGTAAAAATAGAAAACAAAGTAGCAACCATAAGGCTAAACCGTCCCGAAGTCTTCAACAGTTTTAATCGGGAAATGGCTTTTCTGCTACAGGACACATTAGATGAGTGCGAAAAAAACGCAGCGGTAAGAGCCATTGTGCTAACCGGAAACGGAAAAGCATTTTGCGCAGGCCAAGATTTAAAGGAAGTGACCAACCCAGATTTGAATCCCGGCTTCAAAAAAATTCTGGAAGAGCATTACAATCCGATAATCACAAGAATCCGCGCCATTAAAAAACCAATCATTGCAGCCGTAAATGGCGTGGCGGCAGGAGCCGGTGCGAATATCGCCTTGGCCTGTGATATTGTGGTAGCGCATGACAAAGTGAGCTTCATTCAAGCCTTCAGTTTAATTGGATTGGTTCCAGACAGTGCTGGGACGTTCTTTTTACCAAGACTTATCGGTTTTCAAAAAGCCTTGGCATTAGCGCTGTTGGGCGATAAGATTTCTGCGGAAGAAGCTGAAAAAATGGGAATGATTTATAAGTGTGTGCCTACGGAAGAATTTGAAACAACCATCAATGCCTTGGCCTTAAAATTAGCCAATATGCCGACTAAGGCTTTGGGTCTCATCAAAGAATTGTACAACCAATCCATGACCAACGATTTAGAAGCCCAATTGGCATTAGAAAGCAAATTACAAATCGAAGCAGCAAGTACTGAAGATTATGCAGAAGGCGTCGCAGCGTTTATGGAAAAGCGAAAACCAGAGTTTAAAGGGAGATGAATATCGAATAATGAACTGTTGAATAACGAATAAAGAAGTAAAAAAAGGATTTGAATAACGAAAAGTTTTGGTGTTAACGACTTATTTTGATAACGAATAACCAAAAAAGAAGTTTAAAATGGCAAACCATAAATACGATTTAGAGGAACGCTTAATTCAGTTTGCTGTGGAGGTTATATTAATCTGTGGAAAAATCGATGGAAATTTTGCCTCTCAGCATTTGGCAAAGCAATTGATTCGTTCAGCCACAGCTGCAAAGAATATCGAATAATGAACAGATGAATACTGAATAATGAACTGTTGAATAACGAATAAAGAAGTAAAAAAACGATTTGAATAACGAAAAGTTTTGGTGTCAACGACTTACGTTGATAACGAATAACCAAAAAAGAAGTTTAAAATGGCAAACTATAAATACGATTTAGAGGAACGCTTAATTCAGTTTGCTGTGGAGGTTATATTAATCTGTGGAAAAATCGATGGAAATTTCGCCTCTCAGCATTTGGCAAAACAATTGATTCGTTCTGCCACAGCTTCAGCCTTAAATTATGGCGAAGCGCAAGGTGCAGAATCTTCAAGGGATTTTCTTCATAAAATGAAGATTTGCTTAAAGGAATTGAGAGAGTCCTTAGTCAACTTAAAGATTCAGAAAGGCGCAAATTTAATTAAGGATATAGAGCGCTTAGATAAGTTGCTATCGGAGAATAATGAATTGATTGCCATTTTCGTTTCCAGTATTCGTACGGCACAGAGTAAGAATAATATCCAAAAATAAAAAGTAAGGTAAAGCACTTAATTGAAAACTTAAGACTTAAATAAATGCTGATGTGAGCACCACCTTCAAATAGAAGCAAGATTGAAAAACTTCGAAATTCAACATTCCAAATTGGATATTCGATATTTATATTTTAGAATTATGAACATAGGAATTATAGGAAGCGGAACAATGGGTTCCGGCATAGCGCAAGTCGCAGCCACAGCAGGGTGCAATGTCAAATTATTCGACACCAATCAGGCGGCTCTCGATAAAGCAAAAGCTTCCCTCGAAAAAATATTGGCGCGGTTGATTGAAAAAGGACGCATCGATTCCGAAGAAAAACAGCGCATTCAGAATAACATAACTTACGTGTCGCAGTTAAAGGATTTATCAGATTCCGATTTGACCATTGAGGCCATTGTCGAAAATCTAGACATCAAGAAGAGCGTTTTTTCAGAATTGGAAACCTACGTTTCCGAAGATTGCATCATCGCTTCAAATACCTCAAGCTTGTCAATTGCATCCATCGCAGCATCCCTCAAAAAACCCGAGCGATGTATCGGGATTCACTTTTTCAACCCAGCACCTTTGATGAGGTTGGTAGAAGTGATTCCTGCCATTCAGACGTCTAAAGCGGTATTGGAAACTGCAGTAAAAACCATTTCCGACTGGAAAAAAACCGTCGCCATCGCCAAAGACACGCCCGGCTTTATCGTCAACCGTGTGGCAAGACCATTTTACGGCGAAGCCTTACGGATTTATGAAGAAGGCATTGCAGATTTTGCGAGCATAGATGCAGCCATGAAAAAACTGGGAGGTTTCAAAATGGGGCCTTTCGAGCTTATGGATTTCATTGGCAACGACGTCAATTACACCGTAACCGAAACCGTATTTACCGCCTTTTATTTCGACCCAAGGTACAAGCCCTCACTTACCCAAAAGCGCTTTGCAGAAGCTGGCTACCTCGGCAGAAAATCTGGAAAAGGATTTTACGACTATGATTCAAACGGTAAGGCTGTCATTCCGAGCGCAACGAAGGAATCTCATGATACCAAATTGCAGGAGCAAATCTTCAACCGCGTTCTCGTCATGCTCATCAACGAAGCAGCAGATGCTTTGTTTCTAAATATCGCTTCCGCGGAAGACATCGATAACGCCATGACCAAAGGCGTCAATTATCCAAAAGGCCTATTGGCTTGGGCTAACGAAAAAGGCATCGCTTGGTGCGTTGACCACATGGACGAACTCTACAACACCTATCGCGAAGACCGATACCGATGCAGCCCTTTGTTGCGGAAAAAACTAAAAGAAGGTGTGGGGTTTGAGATTTAAGGACTAGGCATTAGGGATTAGGAATTAGGAATTAGTAAATGTGAGTATATGAAAAGTAATTATCATTTTAAGTTTGAAGATTTACAGGTCTATCAAAAAGCAATGGATTTTGGAGAAACAGTGGATGCATTGGTAAAAAAATTCCCAAATCATGAATTGTATGCATTGTCTTCTCAATTTAGAAGAGCTTCCGACTCAATTGCATTAAATATAGCCGAGGGTTATCCAGGTTCTGATGCACAATTCGTTAAACATTTGAATCATGCTATTTATAGCGCAAATGAATGCGTTAGTTGCAGCACTAAAGCGAAACGGCGTTCCTATTTTGAATTTGAAACAGATGAAGAGAATCGAAAGATGTTGTCAGAACTGACAAAGATGATGTCTTCATTGATGAGAAAAATTCTAGAAAGGAATCAGCATAACTAATCCCTAATCCCAAATCCCTAATGCCAATCAACGAAAGTAACATATCCCATAAAATGCTAAGTCAAGATGCCTTCAGCTCCTGGCTCGGCATCCAAATCCTGGAATCTGAAATCGGGCGCTGTAAGGTTGGGATGACCATTAGAAAGGACATGCTCAATAGTATGGGCAAAGCACACGGCGGGATAAGTTATGCTTTGGCAGATACCGCTTGTGGCTTTGCAGCCAACTCCCACGGAAAATATGCGGTGTCTATTGAAACCAGTATCAACCATATTGAAGCTTTGGAAGAAGGCGATTATTTGGTGGCGGAATCGGTAATCGAAAAAGTGAAAAATAAATTGGGATTTAACATCGTTGAGGTTAAACGAGACAATGAATTAGTTGCGCTTTTTAAAGGGATTGTTTACAGAACTAATAAAGAATGGGAATAAAAAATTATTACTTTTATAAGCGTTTAACCAAAACACTAAAAAAATGAAATGGCAGGGTAATAGAAAAAGCGGTAATGTGGAAGACCGTCGTGGGATGGGCGGCAAAGGCAAGCTCGTTGCCGGTGGCGGCGTTATTGCGATTATAGTAATCGCATTGCAGCTCTTTGGCGGCGAAACAGGTCAGCAATTGGCACCCATCGTCGAACAGTTGGGTAGCGGTCAATCCACACAGCAAGTAGAGCAAAGAGAGCTGACAAGCGAAGAACAGGAAATGGGCGATTTTATGGCGACTATTCTGGCCTATACTGAAGATACTTGGACGGATATTTTCAGCGAAAATAATTTAGGAACCTATCAAAAACCGAATATGGTATTATTTATAGATGCGGTAAGCACAGGTTGTGGAAACGCCAGTTCGGCCTCCGGCCCGTTTTATTGTCCGGCAGACCAAAAACTGTACATGGATTTGGCTTTCTTTGATGAATTGAAAACCCGTTTTGGTGCCAAGGGTGGCGATTTTGCCATTGCTTACGTCACTGCCCATGAAATTGGGCACCACATCCAAACCTTAATGGGCACTTCCAAAAAAGTAAGGCAATTACAATAGCAAACCAATGAGACTGAGGCAAATGAACTTTCGGTGGCACAAGAGCTTCAGGCCGATTTCTACGCAGGCGTTAGGGCAAATCGAAACAAGCAATACCTTGAAGCTGGCGACATCGAAGAAGCCATGAGTGCTGCCAATGCTGTGGGCGACGATGCCATTCAAAAAAGAACACGAGGTAGTGTGTCTCCAGATAGCTTTACCCACGGTACTTCCGAGCAACGGATGCAATGGTTTATGAAAGGCTATAACACTGGAGATATTAGACAAGGCGATACGTTTTCAGCGCTTTTAAATTAGACGAATAGAATAACGAATATTGAACTGAAGAATGATGAATAATGAAGTGGCGTCTTGATAACCAACGAGTTTGAGATCAAAGCATGAATTTTAAGATTTCGGAGTTTTTTTTTACTTCGATATTCAGTAATCAAAATTCGATATTCATAATTAACAATATCCAATGCTGAACCGAAGCATAATGATTAGTAAATCGGCTTAGCGATAACTATAAAATTTAAACCAAACTAATGAAATTTGAGATTTCGGAGTTTTTTTACTTCGATATTCAGTAATCAAAATTCGATATTCATAATTAACAATATCCAATGCATAACCGAAGCATGACGAGTAACAAATCGGCTTAGCGGTAACTATAAAATTTAAACTTAAATAATGAATTTTGAGATTTGGGGTTTTTTACTTCGATATTCAGTAATCAAAATTCGATATTCACAATTAACAATGGAAGCATACATCATAGACGGAATTAGAACACCAATAGGAAACTACAAAGGCACATTATCGACAGTGCGAACAGACGATTTAGCAGCCTTGGTCATTGCCGAAATCGTAAAACGAAACCCAAACATTCCACCAGAGGCCTATGACGATGTCATTATGGGCTGTGCCAATCAGGCTGGCGAAGACAATCGAAATGTGGCAAGAATGGCCTCGCTTTTAGCAGGATTGCCGTTTACGGTGCCTGGAGAAACAGTGAACCGGTTGTGCAGTTCTGGCTTATCGGCCATGATTCATGCCAACCGAGCTATAAAGGCCGGCGATGGCGACGTGTTTATTTCTGGCGGGGTTGAGAATATGACCCGCGGTCCCTACGTGATGTCTAAACCGTCCACAGGGTTTGGTGGCGATTCCAAGATGTACGACTCTACCTTCGGATGGCGTTTTATCAACCCGAAAATGGAAAAAATGTACGGTACCGACGGTATGGGAACCACTGCTGAAAATCTAGTCGAGAAGTACAAAATCTCACGTGAAGACCAAGATAAATTTGCTTATTGGAGCCAGATGAAGGCTACAAAAGCACAAGAAAACGGAAGATTGGCCAAAGAAATCATGACGGTCGAAATTCCGCAGCGCAAAAAGGACCCGATACAATTTTCTAAAGATGAATTTGTCAAACCAAAAACATCCCTAGAAATTTTAGGGAAATTGCGCCCGGCGTTCAAAAAGGAAAACGGGAGCGTTACTGCTGGAAATTCCTCGGGGTTAAACGATGGTGCGGCGGCAACGATTATTGCTTCCGAAGCCGCTATAAAAAAATATAATCTTACGCCTTTAGCAAGGATTGTAAGCTCTGCAGTAGTGGGCGTTGAACCTCGAGTTATGGGCATTGGACCGGTGGAAGCTTCAAATAAAGCCTTGAAAAAAGCAGGCTTGACCATGGCCGATATGGACGTTATTGAATTGAATGAAGCCTTCGCTGCCCAAGCTTTGGCATGCACCAGAGCTTGGGGCATTGCCGATGACGACCCAAGATTGAATCCCAATGGCGGCTCCATTGCAATTGGGCATCCGCTAGGTGTCACAGGTGCTCGACTTACCTATTCTGCAGCTATTGAATTGAAGGAGCAAAACAAACGATATGCTTTGGTTACCATGTGTATTGGTGTTGGGCAAGGC
This sequence comes from Subsaximicrobium wynnwilliamsii, assembly GCF_007997225.1. Classification (GTDB taxonomy): domain Bacteria; phylum Bacteroidota; class Bacteroidia; order Flavobacteriales; family Flavobacteriaceae; genus Psychroserpens; species Psychroserpens wynnwilliamsii. Next base: position 53,694 of record NZ_VORM01000001.1, on the reverse strand, counting down.
TATGCCTGCGTGATTGAAAACGCTAATTTTTAACATCTTGCATTTTTCCGATTTGTAAATATGAATTATATTTACAAAATATAAATATAAAATGGCAACATTCACATCTTCTTTACCAGACGACCTTTTGGAAAAATTGGCCAACGAAGCCAAAAACCTTCATATTCCGAAAAACAAGCTTATTGAGAAAGCCTTAACCATGTATTTACAGGAATTGAAAAAAGCGCGATATGCGAAATCTTTTCGACGCGCTTCAGAGGATAAGGATGTCATGGCAATGGCGGAAGAAGGCATGGCAGATTATTTCGAAATGCTTCAGAAACATGATACAGAATGAGGCAAAGAGAAATTTGGAACGTCTATTTTGACCCTGTTCAAGGAAGTGAGCAGGCAGGGAATAGACCAGCGGTAATTGTTAGCGGAAACAACTTAAATAAAAACTTGGATGTGGTGTGGGTTTGTCCCTTGTCCTCATCGATACATAAGTTTGAAGGAAATCCTATACTTGAGCCAGACGCTGAGAACGGATTAAAACTGAAATCAGAAATCATGATATTCCATTTGAGGTCAATCTCCAAAGAACGATTTAAAAAAAAGATTGGTTCAATTTCTTCAAAGGAAATGGATGCCGTTTTTGTAACGATAAATGATTTAATGGTTTTTTAAGTTCATGAGTCATGCATGCAAGATTTTAAATCCTGCAGTTTGAGGGTTTACAGAAATAATGAAATAGAGCTCTTAGTGTTCGTTTAATATAAGGGTTTTATATAGATCATAATAGAAGAATAAACAAATTACCTTTCTTAGGAAAGGAATAAGGATAGTAATGAATAAAATACAACACTACATACAAGGCAACTGGACCACAGGAACTGAAGAAGGCACACCAATACACGATGCCATCACGGGCGAAGCGTTCACTAGTATCGCCATTGAAGGTCTTGATATCCCAGAAATCCTTAACTACGGAAGAACAAAAGGTGGCGAGAAACTTCGTAAAATGACCTTTCAGGAGCGTGGTAATATGCTCAAAAGCCTGGCTTTTTATTTAACCAAGCGCAAGGAAGAATTCTACGAATTAAGCTATAGAACAGGCGCCACGCGCAAAGACAGCTGGGTTGATATTGAAGGGGGCTTCGGTAACTTATTCGCCAATGCTTCCCTAAGAAAACTATTTCCCAATCAAGCCTATCACGTTGAAGGCGAACCCATAGATTTATCCCGCGGTGGACGCTTTATGGCGCACCACATCATGGTGCCTAAAAAAGGCGTGGCGGTTCATATCAATGCCTTCAATTTTCCAGTTTGGGGCATGTTGGAGAAATGCGCTGTCAATTGGATGGCGGGCGTACCAGCAGTGGTCTTGCCGGCACCTTCTTCTTCGTATTTGGCAGAAGCTGTTGCGCGAAGCATCATCGCTTCTGGGATTTTACCTGAAGGAGCTCTGCAAATCATCAACGGGACGGTTAAAAATATTTTGGACACCGTTGAATCCCAAGATGTCGTAACCTTTACGGGTTCTGCAAAAACGGGACGTTTGTTAAAGGCACACCCTCGATTGATTCAGGAATCGGTGCCTTTTACCATGGAAGCAGATTCATTGAACGCTTCTGTTTTAGGCGAAGATGCGGTGCCAGGAACACCAGAATTCGACTTGTTTATCAAGGAAGTTAGAAATGAAATGACCTCAAAGTGCGGACAAAAATGTACGGCCATTCGTCGTGTCATTGTTCCGGAACATTTGGTTGAAGACGTACAAATTTCACTCGGTAAAGCCTTGGATAAAGTGACCATTGGCGACCCTAGATTGAAAGAAGTGCGCATGGGGTCTTTGGTAAGTCAACAGCAAGTGCAGGCGGTTCGGGATTCGGTTGCCGATTTGGCTAAGGAAGCTCAAATCGTTTATGGGGATTTGGATACGATTGAAACCATAGGTGCCGATGCCAAAAAAGGCGCGTTTATTAGTCCTATTTTACTCAGGGCAGACCATCCGTTTCAGAATAGCATTATTCATGAGCGAGAGGCTTTTGGTCCAGTGAGTACGATTATGCCTTATAAAAATTTAGACGAAGCCATTCAGTTGGCACAGATGGGGAAAGGCTCTTTAGTGTCTTCCATCGCTACAAATGATGATAAAATCGCCAAAGATTATGTGATTAATGCTGCCAGCCACCACGGAAGGATTTTAGTACTCAACCGCGAAAGCGCCAAGGAAAGCACAGGTCATGGTTCGCCATTGCCCTATTTGGTGCACGGAGGTCCGGGGCGCGCTGGAGGTGGCGAGGAAATGGGTGGCATGAGAGGTATAAAACATTATTTGCAGCGCACCGCCATTCAAGGTTCGCCAAGCACAATTACCGAAATCACTGGTATTTATCAGCAAAATTCAAAATATAAGGAAGCTGAACAGCATCCGTTCAAATACCATTGGGAAGATATTGAGCCTGGAATGTCGCTAAAAACACATAACCGAACCTTTACCGATACCGATATCATCAATTTTGCGAATCTCACGTGGGACCATTTTTATGCGCATACCGATATCACATCTCTCGACGGAAGTATTTTTGAACATAGAACGGCACATGGTTATTTTATTATTTCTGCAGCAGCAGGATTGTTTGTGTATCCCAATAAAGGCCCTGTCGCTGCCAATTATGGTCTCGAAGAATGCCGATTTCTGCGTCCCTTGTACCATAACGATACAGTTTATGTAAGATTGACCTGCAAGCAAAAAGTGGACAGAGATGTCGCTTCCGCCGAGCACCCTAGCGGCATCGTAAAATGGTACGTTGAGGTTTTTGATGCACTTACCGACGAGAAAGTTGCCTTTGCCACCGTATTGACCATGGTTCAGAAAAAACAGGAAATTTTTGTAGAGTTGACTTCGGAAAAAATAGAGGAATGTCTTGATAATCTTTTCCAAGACACCAAACCAAAATGGGGCATCATGACGCCGCAGCACATGATAGAGCATTTGGAATTCACTTATAAGATTGCTTCCGGCGAGATTCAGGATTTTGAAGTGGCGACGCCCGAAAAGTATTTGGAGAAAGTGCATCACAGCTTATATAATTACGAGAAGTTTCCGAAGGGCACCAATTTCCCGCTGTTGGAAAAAGACAAACTAGAGGATTTAAAGTATCCCGATTTGCAAACAGCTATAGATAAATTCAAGGCACAACGCGAAAAGTATTTAGAGTTTTTTAAAGAAAATCCCGACGCCAAATTAAAAAATCTGGTTTTTGGGGAATTGAATCGCTATGAATCTTATTTACTTGAAAGAAAGCACCTATCGCACCACTTTGAACAATTTGGGCTATTATGATTGTCAATGCGCAGCATTCATAAGTCAATGCGCATTTATTGCGCATTCGTTTGATTGATTACGAATACACAAATCATGGTTTCTTAAAATATCAGAGAAATGTCGAAAAAATATTACACTTACATTTTAACCCATGAAAGAAATCATATTTTCTATGTTGGGGTAACCAACAATATTGAAAGACGCATGAGTGAACACAAAACAGCTACTCATGACCCACGTGGGTTATTACAATATAAAAAAGTTAGTTTACTTCGAAGAACACATAGATATTAGAGTTGCCATTCGAAGAGAAAAAACCATTAAAAAGTGGAAACGACAATGGAAGATCAATATAATTACAGAAATGAATCATGAATGGAAAGACCTGAGCGCAAATTGGGGTTTTTCAGAATACAATAAGAATAACGATTAATACGAATGCGCAACAAGTGCGCAATGACAAAAGAAAGAACATGACCAAACCATACGTAAAACAAAATATAGAAAGTGAAGTAGCCTACATCGAATTTTTCCATCCAGCGCACAATTCCTTACCTGGAGATATATTGGCAAAATTGGCTAAAACCATAACCGAAGCAGGCGAGAATGACGATATTAAAGTCATCGTCCTGAAAAGTGGCGGCGACAGGACATTCTGTGCTGGTGCAAGTTTTAAGGAACTCATCAACATCAACGACGCCGAGACCGGAAAGGAGTTTTTCTCAGGCTTTGCGAACGTCATTAACGCGATGCGTAAATGTCCGAAATTTATCATTGGGCGCATCCAGGGCAAGACTGTTGGAGGAGGTGTTGGATTGGCAGCTTCAACCGATTATTGCATGGCGACTAAATTTTCAGCCATTAAGTTAAGTGAATTGAATTTGGGCATTGGCCCATTTGTAGTTGGTCCAGTCATCGAACGCAAAATAGGCTTAAGCGCCATGTCGCAAATCGCCATTGATGCCAACAGTTTTTATGAGCCAGAATGGGCGAAGCAAAAAGGGTTGTTCACTCAGGTTTACGATAGCACAGAAGCTTTGGATGAGGCCGTAAAAGCAACCGCCGAGCATTTATGTACTTACAATCCTGAAGCCATGATAGAAATGAAAAAAGTATTCTGGACAGGTACTGATAATTGGGACGATTTATTGGCCGAACGCGCAGAAACCAGCGGAAGATTGGTATTAAGTGCCTTTACGAAGGAGAAGTTGAAAACGTATAAATAGCTGTGAGTAATGAGCTTTTAGCCATGAGTAGATAACCTTATAATTTAGAATGAAACTATATGCAATTCGAAAGTAAGTATCATTTTAGTTTTGAAAATTTGATTGTTTATCAAAAGGCAATTGTATTTGGGGAGCAAATTGACAAGTTAGTAAAGACTTTTCCGAAAGATGAAATGTTCCGCTTATCTTCCCAGTTTAGCCGAGCAGCAGACGCAATTCCAGCCAATATTTCTGAAGGTTCAGCGAGTACTGATCCTAACTTTAATAGATATTTGAAAATGGCGTGGGATAGCAGTCACGAATGTGTCACTTGGAATACCAAAGCGTATCTAAGAAAGTATATTACTATGGAAGAGTTTGAAGCAAATCGAGAATTACTTACTGAAATCGGAAAGATGATTTCTTCATTAAGAAAGAAATTAACATCTTGAAGATGTTGAAACTCATAGCTCACAACTCACAACTCAAAGCTTAGAACATGATTTATTCATTTAAAGATTTCATCCCAGTCATCCACGAATCCAGTTTCGTGCATCCACTCGCTGCGGTAACGGGAAATGTGATTATTGGCAAAAACTGTTACATCGGTCCAGGAGCGGCGATACGTGGCGATTGGGGGCAGATTATTTTGGAAGATGGCGTCAACGTGCAGGAAAATTGTACGGTGCACATGTTTCCTGGGAAGTCGATAACCTTGAAAGAAAGCGCGCATGTAGGTCATGGTGCAATAATTCATGGTGCAAACTTGGGCAGAAATTGCTTGATTGGGATGAATTCCGTCATCATGGATGATGCCGAAATTGGCGACGAAAGTATCATAGGCGCGATGTCTTTTGTCAAGGCCGAAACCAAAATCCCTAAGAGGAGCCTGGTCGTTGGGAACCCCGCCAAAGTGATTAAACAAGTGAGTGATGACATGATTGCTTGGAAAACCAAGGGCACGCAATTGTATCAACAATTGCCAACCGATTGCCACGAGAGTTTAAGAGAAGTGCAGCCTTTGAGAACGGTTCCAGAAAACAGGAAACTTCAGGAAGATGTATATAAAACGCTTCGTGATTTTATGAAAAAATAGAAACGTTGAAAATAGACCTCACAGGTTTTGAAAACCTGTTAGGTCTGAGAAAACAAAATACATGAGTAAAGAAAAGGGAATTCCAAATACGCAAGAATTAAAGATGCCGAAAATGGGCGAGAGCATCACTGAAGGCACGATCATCAATTGGCTCGTCAACGAAGGCGACACCTTTGAAGAAGGCGATATCATTTTGGAGGTTGCTACCGATAAGGTGGATAACGAAGTGCCTGCGCCAGTTTCAGGAACCTTAAAAGAAATTGTTCATAAAGCTAAGGATGTGGTGCCCGTGGGAGAGGTACTGGCTATTTTGGAAGTTTCCGATGAGGGGAAATCGAAATCGAAATCAGAATCTTTTTCAAACAAAGAGAAAGAATCTCATCAAGAAAAGGAAAAGATTGATACACCAAAGTCATCTTCAAAGTCATCTTCAAGTTCAACTTCAACTTCAAGTTCAACTTCAACTTCAACTTCAATTTCGAATTCAAACACCTTCTTCTCACCACTCATTCAATCCATCGCCAAAGAACAGCACATTAGTTTTGAGGAATTGGCAAGAATCCCTGCAACGGGTCATGATGGGCGACTGCGAAAAAGCGATGTGTTCAATTATATCGAGGATGGCAGACCCAACAAATTTGCGCAACTTGCGGCGCCACAAGACCCAACTGCGTATCGCATACCGCAACTGACTTTCGATAAAGGCAAAGGGAAAATCATCAAAATGGACCGCATGCGCCAGATGATTGCAGACCACATGGTGTATTCAACCCACACCTCGCCTCACGTTACTGCTTATGTGGAAGCCGATTTGACTAATATGGTCAACTGGCGGAATGCCAACAAAAAAGCGTTTCAAGAGAAATATGGCGAGCGACTTACTTTTACGCCGCTATTTGTGGAAGCGGTGGCAAAAGCGATTAAGGATTTTCCGAATATAAATGCCTCGGTAGATGGCGCTAACATTATCGTGAAAGAGGATATCAATATCGGTATGGCAACCGCATTACCCAGTGGCAATTTAATTGTGCCGGTCGTAAAAAATGCCGACCAAAAAGACCTAAAAACCTTGGCGGAAAACGTGAATGAAATGGCAGGCAAAGCCAGAGAAAATAAGTTGACTGGCGACGATGTGAAAGGAAGTACGTTTACCATCTCCAACGTGGGCACCTTCGGAAGTGTGATGGGTACACCAATCATCAACCAACCTGAAGTCGCTATTTTAGCCTTGGGCATCATTAAAAAACGCCCCGAAGTCATCGAGACCGAAAAAGGCGACGAAATCGCGATTCGCAGCATGATGTATTTATCCTTATCCTTTGACCACCGCGTTGTCGATGGGTTTTTAGGCGGAAGTTTCGTGCGAAAGGTCGCCGATTATTTTGAGCAATTTGATGCAGATAGAACTATATAACCTGTAAGGTTTTAAAAACCTTGTCGGTTCGAAAAGAAAGATATGATTTAATCAAGTGAGCAATTATTTATTATAACCATTACTCTTTAATTCCTTCCGTTTTGAGGGAAGGTGTCCGCAGGACAGAAGGGTTTCAAAAATTCGTGTATTCGTGGCAAACAAACCAAACAGATTTAATAAAGACATATTGAAAAAAGGATTTTCAAACCTCTGCACCGCAAAAGCAATGACAGATTTGTACGAGGAAAATTTCAAGGAAGTCTCCAAATACGTTCATGCCACCTCACGAGGTCATGAAGCCATCCAAACCGCTTTGGGCATGCAATTATTGCCTCAAGATTATGCGTATCCCTACTATCGGGACGATGCGATGTTACTATCCTTCGGTTGTACGCCTTATGACTTGATGTTGCAGTTATTGGCAAAAAAAGACGACCCGTTTTCTGCCGGAAGAACCTATTATTCCCACCCTAGTTTAAGGGATGATGACAAGCCTAAAATTCCGCATCAATCGTCTGCTACTGGCATGCAAGCCATTCCTGCTACGGGCGCTGCGATGGGATTAAAATATAAAGAGACCCTTTCCGAAGGAAAAAAACCGCCATTCAACGTTCCCCCTTTGGGGGCTAGGGGGATTATCGTCTGCTCCCTTGGCGACGCCTCAGTGACCGAAGGCGAAATTGCTGAAGCTTTTCAAATGGCAGCCTTGAAGCAATTGCCAATCTTATATTTGATACAGGATAATGACTGGGATATTTCAGCAAATGCGGAAGAGACCCGAGCCCAAAACGCCTTTGAATATGCCAAAGGATTCCACGGGTTGGAAGCCATTACCATCGATGGTGCTAATTTTATAGAGAGTTATGAGGCCATTGAAAAAGTGATAAAAACAATGCGTGAGGAGCGTCGCCCATTTTTGGTGCATGCGAAGGTGCCCTTATTGAATCATCACACATCTGGCGTTCGTATGGAATGGTATCGCGATGATTTGGAAGAAGCAAAATCCCGTGACCCATACCCGGTTTTAAAACAGCAGTTGTTGGATAACGGCATTTCTTCCGAAGAAATAGAAAGAATAGAAACCGACGCGAAGCGTAAGGTAGAGACAGCATTCATGCTGTCTAAAAAACAGGATGATCCAACCCCCGAAGATTTATTCACCCACGATTTCGCACCCACACCAATCACAGAGGAAAAAGGCGAACGCGCCCCAAAAGGTGCGGAAAAAGTCGTGATGGTCGATTGCGCCTTATTTGCAGTTGAAGAATTGATGAAAAAGCACCCTGAATGTTTGTTATACGGTCAAGACGTTGGCGGGCGATTGGGAGGCGTGTTTAGAGAGGCAGCGACCTTGGCCCAAAAATTTGGCGATGAGCGGGTGTTCAACACCCCAATTATGGAAGCCTTTATTGTGGGTTCAACGGTTGGGATGAGTGCCGTTGGGTTAAAACCCATTGTAGAGGTGCAATTTGCCGATTATATTTGGCCGGGATTGAATCAATTGTTTACTGAAGTAAGCCGAAGCTGTTACCTTTCCAACGGAAAATGGCCAGTAAGCATGATATTGCGTGTACCTATTGGTGCTTACGGAAGCGGCGGGCCCTACCATTCGTCTTCCATAGAAAGCATCATCACTAATATTCGCGGAATAAAAATTGTCTATCCTAGTAATGGCGCCGATTTAAAAGGCTTGATGAAAGCCGCGTATTACGACCCGAATCCAGTAGTGATTTTGGAGCACAAAGGCTTGTATTGGAGTAAAGTGCCTGGAACTAAAGGTGCGACCTCAATTGAACCTGCGGAAGATTATGTGTTGCCCTTAGGAAAAGCATGGGTGTTACAGGAAATCTGGAAGCAGGAAGAGGTAGAAACCATGACCATCGTGACTTACGGGATGGGCGTGCATTGGGCTTATAATGCTTCCGGCGAGTTGGATATGCGCAAACAAATCGAAATTATTGATTTGAGGACTTTGTTTCCTTTAGATGAAAAGACCATAATGGCTTCCGTCAAAAAAACCGGTAAATGTTTGGTGGTTACTGAAGAGCCTTCAGACAATAGTTTTGCCAGAGCCTTGGCAGGGAAAATTCAAGAGGAATGCTTTAGGTATTTAGATGCGCCCGTAATGACCATTGGGAGTGAGAACATGCCTGCGATTCCTTTAAATTCAGTCTTAGAGGAAACGATGATTCCTTCTACAGAAAAAGTAAAAGCTAAAATCAGAACCTTGATGAATTACTAAATTTTTCAGAATCATCTAATTAAATTTTCAATTTTTGTATATTGACCCATTAATCCATTACATAAAATCATGAAAAAACAACTCCTCTTATTAAGTTTTGCTGTCTGTTTATTTTTAGGAAGTCAAAGCACATTTGCCCAAGCGGCATCCAATGTTCAAAATCAGGCGTACAGCTCTGAAGCCACTCCCAAAATGAGAGCTATGAGAGTCATTGAAACGTTCTCGAGACGTACCGATGTGAGTGCAGAACAAAAGGATGCCATCATTACTTTGTTTAATGATAACCAGCGCAAATACAGCGCAATTGCCACTTTGGAAGATCCTAAACAAAAAGTTGAGAAGGAAGCAAAAATGCAAGTGTATATTGACAAGCAGCTCAAGGGGATTTTAACTGAAGATCAATTTGGACTTTATACAAAAAGTAAGCTATAAACTTAAACGATGTCTATTAAAAAACGATTTGTCACTTGTTTAAAACTTGTGTCAAATCGTTTTTTTTATGCCTTCTGGTAGGCAGGTTTCAAACATCCCAAAGCTTTGTAAGCCATGGGCCGCTATTCTCCATAATTGGTTAAAGCGGATACTCTGAAAGCGGTTTGGTGAACTTTTCTGGGTCTGCAGCCAAATGATATCTAGGATCATCAATGGCTTCTACGATGACCTCTTTAAATTTCGGACTCGCTTTAGCCATGAGTAATTTACAGTCTTCACTCAAATGTTTCAACTTGATGGTTTTGCCTTCCGCCTCATATTTCTTGACTAAATTAAAAATGGCCTCTAAAGCAGAATGATCGCTTACACGGGATTCCACAAAATCAATCTCCACGTTCTGTGGATCGTTCTTGATATCAAATTTACTGTTGAAGTTTTGAATGGATCCAAAAAATAATGGCCCCCAGATTTCATAAGTTTTGGTGCCATCTGGTTGAATGCGTTTTCTAGCTCTAATCATGGTCGCGTTTTTCCAAGCGAAAACCAAAGCCGATATGATGACACCGGCAATGACTGCAATGGCTAAATCTTGCCACACCGTTATGGCTGAAACAGCAACAAGGACGATGGCATCAGAGATGGGAATTTTTTTAATGATTCTAAAACTACTCCAGGCAAAGGTGCCTATTACCACCATAAACATCACACCAACCAAGGCTGCGATAGGAATTTGCTCAATCAACGGTGCTCCAAAAAGTATAAAACACAACAAAGCAACTGCTGCCACTGCTCCAGATAGGCGCCCACGTCCGCCAGAATCCACGTTAATGATAGATTGACCAATCATGGCACAACCGCCCATACCGCCAAAAAGACCATTAAGCATATTGGCGCCACCCTGTGCCACACATTCACGGTTGCCATTACCTCTAGTCTCGGTCATTTCATCGATGAGGTTCAAGGTCATCAATGATTCTATCAAGCCCACAGCAGCTAGAATAAATGCTGTGGAAATGATTAAGTCCCAATGTCCAGCCAATGTTCCGAAGAGTCCGAAAATTTGATCTTGAAAGCTTGGTAAGCCACCTTGCAGTCCTGTACCTCCGCCTTCTTTTATAAAGGAGCCCACGGTGCTAATTTCAATGCCTCCCAAAATAGTAATGCCGGCAACCACAACTATGGCAATCAAGGCAGCAGGAATTTTCTTGGTCAATTTTGGTAAGCCATACATGATCGCCATGGTCAACCCGATAAAGCCCATCATTTTCCAAAAACCTGCATTTGAGAACAGTGCTGAAAACCAAGCTGAAGTCTCATTGAGAAAAGAAATATCCTTTGGCACTGCATTGGGGAATAAACCCAATTGTGAAAGAAAAATCACTATGGCCAGACCATTCACAAACCCCATCATTACGGGATGTGGGATGAGCCTTACAAATTTGCCCAGTTTGAAAACGCCAGCCATTATTTGGATGGCACCAACAAACAATAAAGTGATAAAAAGCCATTGTAAGCCTAGGTTCTCAATTGGTGTATCTAGGGCAACACCAACATCGTTTCCCTTTTGAATCAAGTGCACCATAACAACAGCCATCGCCCCTGTGGCTCCAGAGATCATGCCAGGTCTTCCGCCAAAGAGCGCGGTCACAATGCCCACCATGAAGGCACCATATAGCCCAACGAGAGGGTCAATACCTGCCACAAATGAAAACGCCACTGCCTCTGGCACCAGTGCAAGTGCTACGGTTAATCCAGAAAGGATGTCGTTCTTTGGATTTTGGGTAAAGTTCTTTCGGGTTTTTTGGCCTAATATCATTGGTTATCGATTTTAAAAGGCGGCAAAGATAGGCTTTTAGAAATGAACCCATAAAAGAACACAAAAAAAGCACTGTCGATTGAAGATCAGTGCTTTTGAAGCTATATTTATAATCAGTAGTGCATGATTAGCATTGCTTTTGATTTTAAAAACCCATTTCAAACAGAGTGTTTCTAAGAGTTTATTGAAATGCCAACTTGCTTTTTCGAAATGGTTCCATGGAGATAGAGCAGACGATCTTACTTTTAAATTACATTTGATTATCAGCTCGTTAAAATTAAGTCTTTGGTCTTGATTCTAAAAGCGCCGTGTACTGCGCAGCGTTGAAGTGAGCGGTCTTGATTTTTTCAGGCTCTAGTTTAATCAAGCGTTGATGCTTTAATATAATTTCAAATACAGATATTTTGAGCTGTCTCAATTCTAGAAAATTCAATTATTCCCTTTAGGGTCAGGACATATTAATTGAATTTTCGGCATCATGTTCTTGCCCCTCCCGATAGATGTCGTGACAAAAGGGCGATATGCTGCTGCAAATTGTAGTACTCAATTATAATACCTGTTTTAAACTAGAGCCTTTTTTTATTGCACAACACTGATTTGTAATGGCTTACTTGTTCATCCCCGGCGGATATTTTTCCATCATTTTAGAAACAAACTCTTTGATACGTTCATCTTTTTTTTCCATTTTAGAGGGAAGATAGCCAGTGCCGCTACCTTGCCAAACGAGTTCTTTCTTGTTGGCATCGATAAAGTCTATAAATAGGGTGCCTTCGTTAGTTGTGGAAACTAGAGGCTGGTTATTCCAGCCGAAACCAGGACCGAAACCTCCCCAACCAGGACCAAAACCTCCCCAGCCAAAGCCTCCCCAGCCCCAGCCGCCCCAGCCCCAGTTGTTATTGTAAATATCAACCCGTTGTTGGGATTTGGTAAAAATGCTCACTAACATGTCTGGGTTTTCAGATTTTATAAGGCCTTTTGCAAAAAGCTCTGCCTCAATTGCGCGCAGGATGCGGCGTTTATCTAAATCGCTGATTTCGGCTTTATCGATTCCGGTCTTAAAAAAAGCGAAAGTTTTGTAGGTATTGAAGTCGACTTGTTTATCGTAATCGGCAGCGACCTTTACCGAGTTGCAGGACGTAAGAACGGCTGCAATCATTACCACAGGTAAGAATTTGATTAACTTTTTCATTTCTTTTTCTTTTTTATTTGTGTGTTATAACGCGTCCAGTAATTTTTCGTCGACGCTGTTTGGTAGCGTAACTTTTAGAAGTGGTTCACGGGTCATCGCACGTTTTATGGCAAAAACTGCAGGCTCATTTCTGGCCCAACTGCGTCTGGAAATGCCATTGTTGACGTCCCAAAATAACATGGATTTTAAGCGTCGATCCGCATCATCAGTCCCATCAAGAACCATACCGAAACCACCATTAATAACTTCGCCCCAGCCTACACCGCCACCGTTGTGAATGCTTACCCAAGTGGCGCCTCTAAAGCTATCGCCAATTACATTTTGAATGGCCATATCTGCTGTAAACTGTGATCCATCATAAATATTGCTGGTTTCGCGATAGGGTGAGTCAGTACCAGATACATCGTGATGGTCACGTCCCAATATGACCATCCCAATTTCGGAATTTTTTATGGCATTATTGAACGCTTCCGCAATTTTTAGGCGACCTTCTGCATCGGCATATAAAATACGCGCTTGGGAGCCAACAACCAGCTTGTTCTCTTGTGCGCCCTTGATCCATTGGATATTATCGGTCATTTGTTGTTGGATTTCCTCAGGGGAATTCTTCTTGATCGTTTCCAATACCTCACAGGCAATGGCATCGGTTTTGGCAAGGTCTTCCGGTTTTCCTGAAGCGCAAACCCAACGGAAGGGGCCAAATCCATAATCAAAACACATTGGGCCCATGATGTCTTGAACGTATGAAGGGTATGCCCAGTGCTCAGTCGATTCTCCAAGTGAAACCAGCGTGTCTTTATCGACAAATTTTTCGTTCGAATCCTTATAAACCCTTGCGCCAGCTCGGGATGCCTCCAAGAGAAAGGCGTTTCCGTAGTCAAAAAAATAGGTTCCTTTTGCGGTATGTTTGTTAATCGCTGCCACTTGACGGCGCAAACTTTCCTGAACTTTAATTTTAAACTGCTCAGGATCTTGAGCCATCATAATATTAGCTTCCTCAAAAGAGAGCGCTGCGGGATAATAACCACCAGCCCAAGGGTTGTGAAGTGAGGTCTGGTCGCTCCCAATATCGATGTGTAGGTTTGCCTCGCTAAATTTCTCCCAAACGTTTACAATATTGCCCAAATAGGCCAGTGAAACCGTTTCTTTGTGGTTTTTGGCTTTTTTAACCCGTGTGACAAGTGCATTCAAGTCGGTGATTTTTTCATCGATCCAACCCTGGTCAAGGCGCACTTGAGTGATTTTAGGGTTCACTTCTGCGCAAACGGTAATGCAGCCGGCGATACTTCCTGCCTTGGGTTGCGCCCCAGACATACCACCTAAACCGGAGGTCACAAAGAGATGCCCTTTCGGGCTTTTATTTAATTTTCTAAAGGCATTCAAAACCGTAATGGTGGTGCCATGCACGATCCCTTGCGGACCAATATACATATAACTGCCAGCGGTCATTTGTCCGTATTGGGTAACGCCAAGCGCATTGAATTTTTCCCAATCATCGGGCTTGGAGTAATTTGGGATCATCATCCCGTTGGTCACAACCACCCTAGGCGCATCTTTATGGCTAGGGAACAATCCCATGGGATGACCAGAATACATGGCCAAGGTTTGTTCGTCATTCATTTCAGATAAATACTGCATGGTCAAGCGATACTGGCCCCAATTTTGAAATACCGCACCATTGCCACCATAAGTGATCAATTCATGCGGATGCTGTGCCACCTCAGGATCCAGATTGTTTTGAATCATGAGCATGATGGCTGCGGCGTGTCTTGATTTAGCCGGATACGCTTCAATGGGTCTGGCATACATTTTATAATCGGGGCGAAATCGATACATGTAAATCCTTCCGTAGGTATCCAACTCTGCTTTAAATTCTGGCAACAAGGTTTCATGCTGCTGTTTTTCGAAATAACGCAGGGCATTACGAAGCGCCAGTTTCTTTTCTTCAGCAGTTAAAATAGCTTTACGTATTGGCGCATGGTTGATGGAGTCATCATAGGGCCTCGCATCGGGTAACCGCGTTGGGATGCCTTCTTGTACTTGATCTTTAAAATGTAATCTGGACGTATGCATTAGTCAGTTTTAAATTTATTTTTATTGAAACCGTATGGGCAATGTCTACAACCGCTTTCACAACAGTAACCGCGTTTGAGGTGGTACTGCTCGGTAAAGCAACGGTAACCCTCGGGTGTGAGATAAAAATCGCCGTCTTCTAGAGGAATGATCTTCTTCATATCACAAAGATAACGTAAATTGAAAGGAATTTTATGATGTGTATATGAAGGTTGTGGTTTCTAAATCAATGCTGCCCAAAGGTTATTTGGGCATAACGCTCTGTCCGTTTATTGTACTCAAATATAAGTATTTGAAAAGCGATGCCGTATTTATGAACCATGAACGCATTCACTTGCAACAACAGTTGGAACTCTTAATACTTCCCTTTTTTATAATTTACGTGATGGAATTTTTTTTGCGATTGCTTTTTCTTCGGAATTGGAGCCAGGCTTACAGAAGCATTTCATTTGAAAAGGAAGCTTATGCCAATGATGGGAACCTTGATTATTTGAAATCTAGGCCCTTTTGGCGGTTCATAAAGTTTATCTGAAGCCGATGAATTTAAGAAACACGCTATCCAATTGAATCCTAATTGTTAATTTTGCTAGCGGGTTTGTGTTGTGCTTTAGTCCCATAAAAAGATACAGTAAAAAATGTTGGAATTTAAGGATCAAAAAAATATTAGAATTAGCGAGCAGCTATCCATAAAACCAGAATATAAGATCCATCCCTACATTTCTGGCAACAAATACCGCAAGTTAAAATACAATCTTCTCAAGGCGCAGGAAACGAAACAGCACAGCTTGCTTACTTTTGGCGGTGCATTTTCAAACCATATTGCTGCGGTGGCCGCTGCAGGTAAAAAATTTGGATTCAAGACCATTGGTATCATAAGGGGCGAGGAGTTGGTTACTGAAGTGGCATCAAATCCTACACTTAAATTTGCAGCCGATTGCGGCATGCTACTGAAGTTTGTGAGCCGAAGTGACTTCCGAAGAAAAAATGAAGACTCCTTTTTGGAAGCGCTGAAATCTCAATATGGCCAGTTCTATCTTATTCCAGAAGGAGGCACCAATGCGCTGGCCATAAAAGGCTGTGAGGAGATCTTAACCGAGGCCGATGCCCAATTCGATTTTATATGCTGCTCTGTGGGAACGGGAGGCACCATTTCAGGACTCATCAATTCGGCGTTGCCACATCAAAAAGTTCTTGGTTTTCCTGCCTTGAAAGGTGGTTTTTTAACAGAAGAAATCACTAAATTTGCACATTCAAAGCATTGGGAATTAATGGACGGCCATCATTTTGGTGGCTACGGAAAAGTGAGCGATGAGTTGATTCAATTCATCAATGATTTCAAGTTTAAATACAATGTGCCTTTAGATCCCATTTACACTGGAAAGATGCTTTTTGGAATTTATGACATGATACAGCAGGGCTTTTTTAGTAAGACCTCCAGAATATTAGTGATTCACACAGGGGGACTCCAAGGTATCGAAGGGATGAACATGAGATTGAAACAACAAAATAGGTCTTTGCTCGTTTAAAAATAGAGATGAAAAAACTACTTATACTTTTATTATTAGGTTTGTTTGTGTTGAGCTGTGGCTCTAAAAAACGCATCGTGACCAAAAAACGCAATTCGAAACCCAAAACCGAGCGTGTGGTCATTGAGCCTTCAAAAAGACCTGTGGAACAAGAGATTGAAGTAAGACCAAATGTTCCCGAGCTTCCTAAAAAAGTCTATGCAAATGCCACTGAAGAATACATTGGCAATTTTAGCGACATTGCCATGATTGAGATGCGCAAGTATAAAATTCCTGCCAGTATTACTTTAGCACAGGGCATTTTGGAATCGGGTTCTGGTAAGGGGCGCTTATCTGTGGAAGGCAACAATCATTTTGGCATCAAGTGTCATGGATGGACCGGTAAAGAAATCTATCATGACGACGATAGGCACCAAGAGTGCTTTCGCAAATACGATTATGCCATTAGCTCTTTTGAAGACCATTCCATTTTTCTGACTTCCCGCGGGCGTTACTCTAAATTATTCGATTTACGTCAAGACGATTATGAGGGTTGGGCAAAAGGTTTGAGGGCTGCCGGTTATGCAACCGATAGAAAATATCCAGAGAAATTGATTAGTTTGATAGAGCGCTATAAGCTTTATGAGTACGATGATTTGGTTTTGGATCAAAAACGAGAGGTCATTGCCACCTCTAATATTAGTCATGAAGTGGTTAAAGGCGATACTTTGTATGGGCTTTCAAAACGTTACAATACCACAGTTGAACTGCTTAAGCGTCTCAATAAATTAAAAAATAACGATATCAGTTTAGGTCAGATTTTGATCATAAAGTAAAGCTTGTGTTTTTTTAGATAGGTTTGCTTCGAGCGGAGCCCTTTCAGGATTGAAAATGAAAAACACCAAATATATCAATTTGCAAATTTGATTTAAGAGGGCTCATCGCCAGTCCTTTGGTTTCAGTCAAGTTCTGATTTTAGTTCAAAAAGCCTTCCGAAGTATCTGGAGTCTCACACAAAATAAACTATAGAATTTAAAAAATACAATATGTTATACCAACGCAGTAGTGCCTTATTCAAGGAAGCCGAAAAATACATCCCAGGAGGTGTGAATTCCCCTGTTAGAGCCTTCAAGGCGGTTGGCGGCACACCTATTTTTGCCAAATCGGCTAAGGGTGCCTATGTTTTTGATGAGGACGGTAATCGCTATATTGATTACATCAGTTCTTGGGGTCCCATGATTTTAGGGCACGCCTTTGAGCCGGTGGTCAATGCGGTGATCGCCAAAGCAAAGGATGGTACTTCTTACGGAATGCCTACTGAAATTGAAACCAAAATCGCCAAATTGGCGGTTGAGATGGTCCCAAACATTGATAAAATAAGATTTGTGAATTCTGGGACTGAAGCCTGCATGAGTGCCGTGCGCTTGGCGAGAGGTTTTACAGATCGGGACAAAATCATCAAATTCGCAGGTTGTTATCATGGTCACAGTGATTCATTTTTGATAGAAGCCGGCAGTGGTGCAGTCACTTTTGGCAGCCCAAATAGTCCTGGTGTGACCCAAAACACCGCAAAGGATACGCTCATGGCCATTTATAACGACATTGATAGTGTCAAAACGCTAATTGAAGCCAATGCGAATGAGATTTCCTGTATCATCATAGAGCCTGTTGCTGGTAATATGGGCTGTATTCCGCCAAAAAAGAATTTTTTGAAGCAATTGAGAACGCTTTGTGATGCACATAATATATTACTTGTATTTGATGAGGTCATGACGGGCTTTAGATTGGCAAAAGGCGGCGTGCAGGAACTTTATGGCGTCAACGCCGATATTGTATGCTTCGGAAAAGTCATAGGTGGTGGTTTACCAGTGGGCGCTTTTGCAGCCCGAGATGAGATCATGCAACATTTGGCACCTTTGGGCAGTGTTTATCAAGGGGGGACACTCAGCGGAAATCCATTGGCCATGGCCGCAGGGTTGGCTATGTTAGAAACGATTGCTGAAGACCAAGAACTTTTTAAAAGACTTGCCGATAAAACAGAATACCTGCATAAAGGCTGTGCTAAGGCCTTGAACAAACATAAGATTCCGCACGTCATCAATAGGGAAGGTTCCATGATTTCCATTCATTTTACCATAGGAGAGGTGGTTGATTTCAAAACAGCAGCTTTGGGTAACAACGAGCGTTTCAAGCAATTTTTTCACGGCATGTTGGCTGAAGGTGTTTATTTGCCGCCATCGGCATTTGAAAGCTACTTTTTGAACGATGCCTTGTCTTACGAAGATTTGGACGCTACCATAAAAGCAGTAGAAAAAGTAGCCTCGACATTGTAAAAGTTGAAACTTATAAGTAAAAAAAATCCGGTAGAAGGTTAATAAGACCTCTGCCGGATTTTTTTATAAATTATAACAACTAGTTTTAAGAGGATCTATAGGTGTTTAGATAAAGTTCAAATTGCTCTTCTGTTAAGATGCCTTTGAGTTTCTCATCAAGCCTGTTGTTTATTTCTTTTAAACGCTCTGTATTTTTCTCAAGATTGTTATCGATGTTTTGATAAATGAGTTCGTAGGCTTTATAGGCCTCATAGACATCTTCCATTTTAGTGCTGTCAAACTTAAGCGTCTTTCTTAAGGTTTTGGTTTTTTGGTTTGCAGCTCTATCGATTTCAATTCGATTTTGAGCCATCATATCTTGAGTGCTAATACAAAGTGCGAAAGCAATCAAACAGAGACTAAGATATTTTTTCATGTCAAGGATTTTTTACAAAGCACTAAAATAATACTTTTTAGCATAAAAAAAGCATTGCGCCGTGAAAATCAAGATTTGGACTTCGAGGATCCTATTTTAGCTTTGAGGGAGTAAGCGGCATGAGGGAGTAGGGATGAGGTTTTGGGATTAAAGTTGTTTGAGCTGGTTGAGTGATTTGAATTTCAAGATCATAATCCCAGCTGCTGCATGGTGCATTGGTCCTTTTAAATTAGTACTCTGAACTTCAAAAGTGAACTTGAATTTGAACATGAACCCAAACCCCTCAAATAAGCTGTGCAGATTTCACCAAGTCTAAGGTCGTTTCATAAAGCGGTCGCGATTCCATCTTGCTTTTGAGCCAAGCGTAAAAACTCATCACAAAGATGTCTTCCTGCCTGCTGTCAACCCAATCAAAAGATTGTTCTAATTTGTTTGCAAAGGCTTTAGAGCGTACTTTTTCGGGTTCTTTATAATACGCTGCTATCAGATTTAAATAGGTAATTACCCGTTCTTGGTCAATGGCTTTCAAATACGGATAAAAGGAACGTTTAAAACTGCGCAGTCGCGATTCAACCAGGTCAAGTTCGCCCATTTCCATGAATAGAATTATTTCGGCGAGGTTCTTTTTAATAGTCCACTCTTGTCCCGCTTTTTCACTGTAGTACTTATCTGTATGGTAAAACTTTGAGAACAAGTGCTTGGCTTTTTTTAGGTCGGTGCTTTGCATGTAAAACATGACCAAAGCCAGGTTAATATCCAAAAGGGATTCGCTGTCGGCATGTTTAGTGTCCTTAACTGCGTTCAAAAGTGAGATGGCTTCTTCTGGTCTGTTGGAGTAGTTGAGGTTTAGGGCAGTCAACAAATCATATTTCGGTTTGAAGCTGTTGAAGTGTTTTTTGCGATTTTTAAGCATCAAGCTTTTCATCTGCTCCAAAAATTGCAAGGAAGCGCTGAATTTTTTGTTTCGAAACAGCGTATTGGCAATGATATAGACCACTTGAATATGATAAAACAGCTGTTTGTCTTTCGTTTTATGGTCTTTGAGTTTGTCATAAGTATCCAATAAAAACGATTCAATCTTGAGATAATCATTGGTCACAAATGCTGAAAGACTTACAATCGTCATCAATTGGTATAGGGATTTGAAGGACAATGCTTCAGAAATGTCGATGTGATGCTCGGTTAACGCATCTTTCAGAATGGTTTCAAAGTCTAAAACCGCTCCTCTATAAACCATGGCATTAAGTGTTTGCCTTATTTTCGCATAGACCAAGTTTAATTCTTCCTCAATAAACTGATGCTTTTGATTGCTTCGGAATTTAGAAATCAGTGCCGCCAAATCTGCGGAAGGCTCTAAGTAGGCATATTGGATTTGCGTGTGATAGATCTCGTTCAAAATAGGAAAAAGCTGATGCTCTTGTGCTAACATTTCAGCCTTATCCAAAACCTGATAGGCCATTTTTGATTCTTTATGGGTCAAGAAAGTACGAGCTGCAAGAATGTATTTGATGATCTGCATATCGACGGAATTCTCTTCTTCCAGATTCCGATTGGCAATAAAATCGATGAGCGATTGGTAAAGGCGTTTGCGCAGTGCATGGTAGGCCACTTTGTTATTGTCTTTATATAAACGTTCGCAAATTGCATTTGAGCTCAGCTTGTCTTCAGCCAATAAACGAAACAATTCAATGTTCTTGGTGTCGCGGCGTTTGTTCTTTTTTTCTAAATAAGTTGTGAAGTGCTGCAAGTCTTCCGAAGAAAATGTGGCAATTATGGCGCTGAGGTCTGTCAAAATATCGTCATTTAAATTTGACTGAATATACTGATAAAAGCAAAATATATACTAAATAGTTAAATTATATCGTCAGTAAATGCGATTATTTGGATTCGCACTCTTACTGAATCTTCTCACATTTGTACCCTAATCAAAACAAAATGATATGATACGAATGATCAAGATTTCAGCATTTTTTATGGCATTGATGGCCATAACGGTGTTTTCAAAAACCATCCAAAGGGAATGTATTGAAAGCTACAACCAATGCGTCACATTTTTATCTCACAACACCATGCAAAATGGGTTGGCTTTTGCCAGATAAGATGAAACTCAAGCAGGTCAATAGCGCTTTTTTGGTTACTACTGGTATTTCGGTGCTGGTGTTTGTTTATCTGGTATTCTTGGGGTTTGATGAGATCAATAATCTAAAAGATGTGATCAAGATTATTGCTTCCATTGTGTTTCCCATTCCCTTATTGTTGTTTGTGCGCTTTTTAGTCATTGAACATTTTTTGCCAAAAAACACAGATGCTTACAAGCAAAAACACCAAAAGCCCGCAACCATTTTGCTGATAGCCACTATTGCGATTGGCTTGGGAGTCATGCAGCTAATAGAGTGGTTGACCCATCAAACACTGGAAGACCATCTCATTTTTGCTCATCTCATCAATTCCACGACCATTAGCAGCTATGTGCTCAACTTTATGCTGTACAATAATTTACGGGTCAATGGTGTCTTAAGTGGCGTGCTGCTTGCATTGGCGATCCATGTGTTTATATAAGAATCAGGACTGCTTGCTTCCACTTTGTCTGGTACAGGTCGCTTATAGTACCAATCCCGAAAGATTTCGGGAGCGATTAAATCCTTAAAGCATGAAAAGGATCAATTGGCCTGAATTATAAAGTATTAAAGCCAAAATTAAGAGTCTAAACTAATACAAATTAAAATCTAAAAATCATGAATCCAATTATCGAACCTCCAAAACCAAAGAGTAATGCCAACAAACGTGAGCTCTTGTTTACATTTCAGTCTATCATTGTCACTGGCTTATTGGCATTCACTGCCATTGCGTTTTTCTTATATTATGATTTGACCATTGTCAAGGGCATCAAGGTGATTTTCGCTCCGTTTTTGTCGGTTGTGCCTCTGCTTTTTATTCTGTCCATCCTTCGGGACTTAAAGACTGGCTTTAAGGAAGGCAATTATAACAAAGCTGAAATTATTAAATTCTGCCTCATCACTGCAGGGATTACAGCAGCTTTTACTGGGATTACTTATTTGCTAACCAAAATTGATGCGCTAGAAATTTTATTGGCAGCCATCATGGCCATTTTGAGTATCGTGTTCTTTTTAAAGAGTAAGATCAAGGATATTTTGGGGATGAGCATCATTACCGGTATCGCTGAAGGTGTGATCATATACATGATTTTTTTATTTTGATGCGTGCTTGGTTTGAAAGGTCCAATTCGTTAAAAACCCACAATCCCTAAGTTTTGGGATTGCGGGTTTTTTTGAGTTAATAGAAAAAGTTCCAATACATCAAACAATGGTTAAACGATTAAAGGTAATCGCTCGATGTGTTGTAGCATTGTAATTATTCGATTAATTAGTGTCTGTATCGAATATTGGTAGTATTCAATACTTATAAAGCACTAAATTTAACTCCTAAATTAAAGGTTGGCATGAACAAGATTTTAAGATTTATTGGCGCGTTTTGGGGAGCAAAAAAAATAGGAGGTGGGAGATGCGGCTGCATAGGCGTTATTTTCGTTTTCATTATTTTGTATTGGTTGCTTGGTTATGTCTTCAATTAACGAATGCTATCACATAGACCATTCCAGAGACGCAACGACCTTCAGTCATGATGTGCTGAAATTTGAATCCCTCCTGAGTGTTTTATGCTACGAGGCTTGCCTCGAACTACAGAGGCCATATTTCAATTCATACCTTGTGGGCTTGCCCCGAGCGTATTGATTTACAGCTTAGACTTTAATTTTAGGTACGTTTAAACTCCAGGATCTACTATTTTCTTAATTGGGCATTGGTTATATACTTTGAAGTCTTAGGACTTTATTTGGAGTTTTAGCAGGCTCAATAGATCTAAAACCAATCATTAGTTGTTGCGTGATGCTATAGAACTCCAGACAATTTTAAGAAGCTTAAAATTTGGTTCTTATGCAAATAGCTCTATTTTTGAGTCATTAATCCTCTAAAATAGCTAAATGCTCACAAAGTATAGCCTACTACTATGCCTTGTTTTTGCGTCATTTTATTCAATGGCACAAGACAAAGCGCTGCTCCAATCGTTCTCGATTCCTTCAGAACTCAAACAAAACGCCAACGCGGTCATTAGATTGAACGAGGTTAAGGTCAATTTAAGGGCTTCCGATGAGATGATAATTAATGTAAAACGCATTATTACCGTCTTGAATAAGAACGGAGATCGCCACGTTGATGCCTTTGTGCATTACGATGATGATTTGGAAATCAATGATCTCGAGGTTTTAATATATGATGCCTTTGGAAAGGAAATCAACAAAATAAAAACCCGGGATTTTAACGATGTGAGTGCAGTTGATGGCGGCACTTTATATGGCGATTCCCGAGTGAAATATTTGGAATACACAGCTATTACCTATCCTTACACGGTTGAATTGACTTACGAAACCGAGACCAAAAACACAGCCTTTATTCCTTGGTTTTATCCTTTGGCAGATTATCATTTGAGTGTTGAAAAAAGCACGTATTCCTTGAGCAATCCCTCGCAGTTGGCTATACGCTATAAAATTCTCAATGCTGAAGCTCATGCGTTTACAGAACATCACGAGGATGCCAGTTATAATTTTTCAGTCGAACATATTGAGGCCATACGGCCCGAGGATCACAGTCCCTTACTTGCTGATTTGGTGCCCAAAATCATGTTTGCCACAAAAACATTCAATCTAAAAGGTGTAGCGGGCAGTGTTGAAAACTGGAGTGATTTTGGTAAATGGATGTATAAAGACTTGCTTGATGGTACGCATGAACTTCCTGAAAAAACCATATTAGAAGTCAATGCCCTTATTGAAAATGTGACCGATCCTATTGAAAAGGCAAAGAAGGTCTATGAATATGTGCAAAACAAAACCAGGTACATTAGCGTGCAAGTAGGTATTGGTGGATGGAAGCCCTTCAGCGCTGCCGAGGTGGACCGGTTGAGTTATGGCGATTGTAAGGCGCTTACCAATTACACAATGGCGCTGCTCAATGTGGTTGGCGTTACCTCATATTACACGGTGGTTTTTGCCGGTAATTCCCAAAAAAACATACAAGATGATTTTGCATCCCTACAAGGGAACCATGTTATTTTGAATATTCCAAACGAGGATGAAACCATTTGGCTGGAATGTACAAGTCAAAAATTGCCATTTGGTTTTATTGGTGATTTTACAGATGACCGTGATGTTTTGGTCGTGACTCCCAGTGGCGGCGAAATTCAACACACCAAGAAGTACACTGCCAAAGAGAACACACAAACCACTAAAAGCACTTGTAAGATTTTTCAGGATGGCAGCATCGATGTAAGTTTGAACAGTGTTTCTAGGGGCATTCAATACGACAAGAAGTATTTGCTGGCGTCTTCAACAGAGAGGGAGCTAGAGAAGGCTTATAAAGCGCGCTGGTCTTATATCAATAACATGAGCATAGAAGCGGTTGAAATTGGCAACGATAAACAAAGCGTGACCTTCACTGAGGATCTTAGCTTCAAAGCCACCAACTATGGCAACCTTTCAGGTGAGCGCATGCTGGTGGTTGTGAACGCGGTTAACCGATTTGATTATGTGCCAGACAGGTACCGCAATAGAATGCTACCATTGAAATTAAAAAGAGGCTTTAAGGATGTTGATGAAATAGAACTGCATTTGCCTAAAGGTTATACTATTGAAGCCTTGCCAAAAGATGAGAACCTCAGTACTAAGTTTGGAAGCTACAAGCGCAAAATTGTAAAGGTAAATGACAGCACCTTGCTCTACAAACGTGAGTTTACCAGGAACGATGGTGACTTTCCCAAAGAAGATTATAAAGAGTTCAGAAATTTCTATAAAGAAATAACCAATCAAGACCATGCAAAAATGGCACTTATTAAAACCAATCAACCATGAAAAAAATAACCTGCATTATCATTTTTCTCTTAGGATCGATGACCTATTCGCAAGATTATGAATTTGGCGAAGTAAGCAAAGCGGAGTTAGAGGAGCAATTCAACCCCAATGACTCTTCAGCAAGTGCCACCTATTTATACAAGTACAGAAGAACCTATTTCACTTATATGCAGGACGAAGGTTTCTCTCTCAAGACCGAAATTCACGAACGCATAAAAATTTACAATCAAGAAGGTTTCGATTTTGCCACTAAAAAGTTCTGGCTCCATGAAGATGGCTCTTCTAGGGAGAAGTATGAGAGTTTAAAAGGGTACACCTACGATTTGGTTGATGGTAAGGTTGAAGATACCAAACTTAGAAAAGATGGGATCTTCGAAAATGAAAAATCCAAATACACTAAAGAAGTGGCTTTCACTTTGCCAGATATCAAAGCGGGTTGTGTGATTGAATATAAATACGATATCATATCCCCATTTATATCAAGCATTGATGAATTTGAGTTGCAGGCCGAAGTGCCGATCAAAAAGTTGGAAATGAGCTTTGAATCGCCCGAATACTTCAGCTATAAACTAAATACAAAAGGCTATTTGCCGGTATCCCCAAAATCTGGAAGGAAAACAGGAACCATTAATTTCGCGAATAGAACAAGAACTAGCGGTGCGGTCGTGAGTTCTAGAATGAGCTATTCCAAAAAACAATATAGTATTACCACATCCAAGTATGAATTGGATAATGTACCTGCGCTTAGAGATGAGCCTTATGTGAACAATATAGATAATTACCGCGCCTCTGTAAAATATGAATTATCCTGGACCAAATTCCCAAATGATCCCATTTCGTATTACTCCACTACCTGGGATGATGTTGTAAAAACGATTTATAAAAGTGATAATTTTGGGGGTGAACTAGACAAATCGAATTACTTCGAAAAAGATTTGGATGCATTGTTAGCCAACACAAGCGTGCCCATGGAAAAAGCCGCACTCATTTTCAATCATGTAAAGGCCAATGTTAAATGGAACGGTTACTATGGCAAATACACAGATGTTGGCGTTAGGAGTGCCTATAAAGACCATGTTGGCAATGTAGCCGAAATAAACTTAATGCTTACCGCTATGCTCAGATATGCAGGGCTTAAAGCCAACCCTGTTTTAGTGAGTTCGAGAAATAACGGTGTGCCTTTGTTCCCGACCAGAGAAGGTTATAACTATGTGATTAGTGCCATAGAGTTAGAGAATCAAGTGGTTTTGTTCGATGCCACTTCCATGTATAGTACCCCAAATATTCTACCATTTAGAACATTGAATTGGGAAGGTCGAATTATTAGAGAGCATGGCAGTAGTGCATTGGTGGATCTTTACCCTAAGTTGAAGGCTGAAACCAAAACATTCATGAACGTAAGCCTAGAAGGCGATGGCACAATTACAGGCAAGATCAGAACGTTTAAAACAAATCACGATGCCGTAAATTATAGAATGTCATTACTGGACAAAAACAGAGATGAGTTTTTGGAGTCCCTTGAGAATGACTATGGTGGGATTGAGGTATCGGGGTTTGAAGCTACCAATGACTTGGAGTTGTCAAAACCGTTGATTTTGGCATATTCTTTTTCTACAGATAATCAATTGGAAGTGATAGGCGATAAATTGTTCCTGTCGCCAATGCTCTTTTTCACACAAAATGAAAATCCGTTTAAACTCGAATCCAGGGAATTCCCTGTAGATTTTGGGTACCCTTCGGGTTCCGCCTATAAAATCAATATTCTCATCCCTGAAGGGTATCAAGTAGAAAGTTTGCCAGAATCTGTGGTGCTTGAGCTCCCAAATGATCTAGGTACTTTCAAGTATCTCATTCAAAGTGATGCAAATGCCATACAGATCGCTGTGGATTATGACTTGAACACCCCAATAGTGGCATCTACCTATTATCCTTTTCTGAAAGAGTTTTTTGAAGTCTTGGTAAAAAAGGAGAAAGAAAAAGTGGTGCTTACGAAAACCTTGTGAAATTAAGCAAAACTTCTAAATTGATGCACGATTGCTTAGGATGAGATTTTGTTAGAATGAGTTAGGTGTTTGCCAAAACCACCCCATCCAGCCTCGAAGGTTGGAAAGAAAGCAAAACGACGCTGGTT
This sequence comes from Subsaximicrobium wynnwilliamsii, assembly GCF_007997225.1. Taxonomy (GTDB): domain Bacteria; phylum Bacteroidota; class Bacteroidia; order Flavobacteriales; family Flavobacteriaceae; genus Psychroserpens; species Psychroserpens wynnwilliamsii. The sequence continues at coordinate 26,613 of NZ_VORM01000001.1, read as the reverse complement.
TTACATGCTATCTACAAATGCTATCCACGAACAAATTATTTGTTGCAGGCATCTTAGACTATTGGCCAAGGCTTGAATAGGCAATGGTGCGCTTGTGCTACTCGATGAAAACCAATGCCGTATATTAGAAGTTATCTTCAGTTTCTTATGGTTTTGAAAGTAGAATCGTGTTTGCTATTCCGAAGACATTCAAAAAAATTTTCTAAATAAAAAGCCCCAAATTAAGTTGGGGCTTTTATATTATCATGATGTTCTTAAAATTCGTCAATCGTCAATCGTCAATCGTCAATCGTCAATCCTTCTATCCATTGGGATTCAAAATCATATCAACACGTTCAAGGGCATCGGCAATGTGAATTTTACTCATCGTATCTGCGCCTCTAGCCGCTTTCAACGACCTGCTTAAGGATTTTAGTTCGGCTCTCACAATCGGTCTAATATCCGATTGGCTAGCGTTGACCGCCGTAGCTTTTACATAAGTGCTGTTTGAGCGTCCGCTTTTGTCTTTGGCAGTCATTAAAAATGCCATGCGATCAATATAAGCGCGTTGCAGGTTGCGTCTGTAAGTATCGATGGTTTTTCCGCTTTGCAATTCGCTCCAAACGCCATTTCGCAAGTCGCTCATCATATCGGTCAAAGCATAGGCATCTTCGCCATTAAAAGTTTCAGCTTCAGTCAAACGCTGCATTTTTCCTAAATCGAGGATGTTGTTAAGTGTGCGTTCTTGCAATCCGCGAACGCGTTCTACAGAACCTGAAAATTCAATCCGGTTGAAAATAGTTTCATCCAAGAGCCATTCTGGAGTTGTAAATAAGTTATCCTGAATGAACTGCATTGCTTCTGCTTGTTTTTCCTTGGCAACTGGCGTATAAACCGCACCTTCTTGATCGGCAGTCTTGTATATTTCATAAACACCACCAATATTGTTGGAGACATGGCCCATATAGCGATTGAACTGGGCAACGACCTGTCCGTACATGTACTCAAGATCGTCATAATCTTCGCCGTCTTCTGTAGTCCAAGTAATTAGGTTGGGCACAATGCGTTTCAGGTTTTTTATGCCGTAAGAACTGGCCAACATGGCGTCATCTCCTAAATCTTCGGTTTGTGAACTTGGATCTACCACATCGCCTGCTTGTTGATGCCCAAATCGGTACATTGGGTCGCCGGCATGCTTCATGATCCATTCGTTCAAAATGGGTTTTTCTTCTTCCGCGGTTTTATCGAAAATTGGTCTGTAACCCCAAGAAATGGCGTATTTATCATAAGTGCCAATATCTGGCATTAAGGCAACACCTTCATCTCCAGGTTGGGCGACGTAATTGAAACGTGCATAATCCATGATAGAGGGCGCAGTTCCGTTTTTCTTGGTAAACTCGGCATCACGTAAGCTTTCCACGGGATAGGCAACACTACTTCCCATGTTATGTGGTAAGCCTAAAGTGTGCCCAACTTCGTGCGAAGACACAAAACGGATGAGTCTCCCCATGACATCGTCTCTAAATTCCGGACTCTGGGCTTCGGTATTGATTGCTGCGGTTTGCACAAAAAACCAACCACGTAATAAAGTCATCACGTTGTGGTACCAGTTAATGTCACTTTCCAAAATCTCACCAGTTCTTGGATCGCTCACATGAGGCCCATTGGCATTGGGAATTGGTGAGGCTAAATATCGCACTACCGAGTAGCGCACATCTTCTGGGCTCCATTCTGGATCTTCCTCAGCGCTTGGTGGATCTTTGGCGATTATGGCCTCCTTAAAGCCTGCAGCCTCAAAGGCGACTTGCCAATCTTCAATCCCTTGTTTGATGTATTCGCGCCATTTGTAAGGTGTTGCTCTGTCAATGTAATAGACAATTTGTTTTTTAGGCACTACAAGCTCCCCGCGGTTGAATTTCTCAATATCTTCATCCTTGACCTCCAATCTCCAGCGGTCTAAGTATTCAAGTTCTTTGCTTCTTTGGGCTTCTAGCCCATAATCGGTTTGGCTACTTGTAAACCAGCCCACGCGCTCATCAAAATAACGACGCTTCATTGGGCTGTCTGGCAACAAAATCATGGAATTGTTGATTTCTATGGAGATGGTTCCCGTACTCGAATTGGAAGGAGGTTCTCCGGCAGCATAGGTCTTTACGCTTCTAGCCTCGATATTGCGGGGGTAACTCTTAATAGCCTCGATAAAGGATTTGTCACTTTCCAATTTTGTGACTTTATAAGGTTTTCTTCGGAAGGAAGGCAAGCCAAGGGATTGCACATCTTTTTCGAATAAAGGCGTTGCGTCTATTACAGTGCTTGTGCTATCCTTGCTGAAGGCTTCTATCGGAAACGTATAAAGTACGGGCTCAAAATTAGAGTTGGCCACGGCTTCACTAATTGGTAATGAATCGGAAGCCACCACATTATAGGAAACCACTCTCAAGACTACTTTTTTATCCATTTTTTGCCAACGCAGCACTTGCTCGTTCTGTTTTCCACCACCAAAGCCTAGTCCACTCGCGGTTTTGGCGATTCTTGTGACCATGAGCATCTCTCGGTCAAATAGCGAATCTGGAATTTCGTAAAAGTATTTTTCATCCAGCTTGTGAACGGTAAATAAACCAGAGTCACTTATAGCTTCTTTTGTGATGACCTTATCATAAGGTTTGGGGTCATCCTTGCCGGCTTTTTTCTCAGAATCTGATTTGGATTTTTCAGCCTCAGCAGATGCTGCTGCTTTTTTTGTGGTATTACAAGATACCATAACGCATACGGAAACTGCAAAGAGCAGTTTAATGGAAAGTTTTTTCAAGATGATTGGTTTTTAAAATGATGCCATGAAAATACTTAAACTTAGCGCATAACGGAACTTTTAGCCTGGTTTTAAGATGATTTTAACTAGATTGAAGGCCTAAAAAAAAGCATAACTTCCATGAAATTATGCTTTTTGCTTTTTAAAAAAACTAATTTGGTTAGAGCATTTCAACGAACAAACCTTCATCGTTCTTGGCAACGTTGACCACTTTTTTAGCGGTCAATCCTTTGATGGTCTTGTCCCATTTTTTATTGCTCAATCCAGATTCTGCTTTTAAGGCATTCAAGTCCATGGGTGAATTCCCTTTCAAAAGTTGAAAGACTTCTTTCTCGTTCTCGCTCAATTCCACTTGTTTCTTTTCTGGACGCATCTGCGGAAAGAACAAAACTTCCTGGATACTTTGGTTATTGGTCAAGAACATAATCAAGCGATCCATGCCAATGCCCATGCCCGATGATGGTGGCATCCCGTATTCTAAGGCACGTAAAAAATCTTCATCTATAAATGCAGTGGCTTCGTCGTCACCTTTTGCGGCAAGTTTCAATTGGGCTTCAAAACGTTCACGTTGATCAATAGGGTCGTTCAATTCTGAATAGGCGTTCGCGATTTCCTTACCGCAGACCATGAGTTCAAAACGTTCGGTCAGTTCTGGGTTTTCACGGTGTTCCTTGCACAAGGGGCTCATTTCCTTGGGATAATCGGTTATGAAAGTAGGCTGTATGTAGTTGCCTTCGCATTTTTCTCCGAAGATCTCATCAATCAATTTGCCTTTGCCCATGGTGTCATCAACGCTGATGTTCATGTCTTTGGCCGCTTGGCGTATTTCGGCCTCGGTTTTACCTGTGATCTCAAAGCCTGTGAAGTGCTTGATGGAATCGGCCATGGTCACTCGTGCGTAAGGTGCCTTGAAATCGATATGATGCTCGCCATAAGTGGCTTTGGTGGTGCCGTTAACTGCCATGGCGCAATGCTCTAACAAACGCTCGCAAAAATCCATCATCCAATTGTAATCTTTGTAAGCCACGTAGATTTCCATGGCGGTAAATTCCGGATTATGGGTGCGGTCCATCCCTTCGTTCCTAAAGTTTTTGGAGAATTCGTACACGCCTTCAAATCCGCCCACAATGAGGCGTTTTAGATAAAGTTCATTGGCAATTCTCATATATAAGGGAATGTCCAAACTGTTATGGTGAGTCACAAAAGGTTTTGCTGCTGCGCCTCCCGGAATGGGCTGAAGAATAGGAGTTTCAACCTCAAAGTAGCCCGAATCATTAAAAAAGTCGCGCATGGCAGTGAACAGCTTGCTACGCTTAATAAATACATCCTTAACTTTGGGATTGACCACCAAATCAGCATATCGTTGGCGGTAGCGTTGTTCTGGATCGGTAAAGGCATCATGCACCTTGCCCTCGGCATCCACTCTTGGCTGTGGCAAAGGCTTTAATGCTTTACTCAACAAGGTAAAGTCTTTGACCATTACCGTTTTTTCGCCTACTTTGGTGGTGAAAAGTTCGCCTTCTATACCAATGAAATCGCCAATATCTAGCAATTTTTTATAAATTTCGTTGTATTTGCTTTTATCCTCTCCGGTGCAGATTTCGTCCCGATTAAAATACACTTGGATGCGACCAGTGCTATCTTGCAACTCCGCAAAACTCGCGTTACCCTGTATGCGACGGGTCATCAATCTTCCTGCGATGATTGTTTTCTTGCCCTCTTCGTAATGCTCCTTTATTTGTGCGGCGGTATGATCCACCTCAAAGGATTCTGCGGGATAAGGATTTATACCCAATTCCCTCAATTTGGCGAGTTTCTCGCGTCGTACCAATTCTACTTCTGAAAGCTGCATGCTATATGTTTTTTGAAGTTACGAAATTACAGTTTTTGAAGTAATTATCGAAGCCCTTTTTTATAGCGACTGTTCGATTGATGATCAAGACCAGCCCGACTGCAGTTATGATCACTAGGTAAAAGGACTAAAGCATGTTTTCAACTAATTGATAAACAGATGTTTTGTCAATTTACGGAGCGTTTTGTATGGCTGTAAAATCGCTGCTGAGCGTCTTAATAAAAAGCATTTAAACCTTATCAAGTTTGAGTTTACAGTAGCTATTGCATTTTTATAAACGAAAAAAAGACCTTCGCCATTCTGAAATTTCAAAATTTTGAAGATCTAATAATCAAACTGCTATTAATCGTTCCCAACTTGTCGGTCCCGAATTGATGTCATTGCATTTTATGATTAGCTATCGCTTTTCAATACATTGCCTTTGATTCTCAATATTTTATTGGCTTCGGAGGCGTTAGACGTAATTGTTATTGTTTTTTTGAAAGCTCCAATGCGATTGGTGGCATATTTTACGCTGATTTCTGAAGTCTCACCGGGAAGAATCGCAGTTTTTGGATAAGTTGGTACCGTGCAGCCACATGAGCTTTTTACTTTGCTAATCACAATGGGCGCTTCGCCAGTATTTGTGAATTTAAAAATGCGAACGCCATCGGCGTTTTGTTGGATGGTGCCGTAATCAATGGTCTCGTTTTCAAAACTTAATACTCCCAATACATCATTAGTTGCTGCTTTTTCAATGGTTTCGGTTTGTGCCATCATCATGCTACTCATGAATAGGCATACCAATACGAGTGAAGTGCTTACTGCTTTCAAATTGTTTTTTATTGCATTCATCTTTGAAGGGTTTGTGGTTTATAGAAAGACAAATCTGACCATAATCTTTCTAAATGCCTAAATAACGAGGTTGGAAATAGGGACTAGTACCACGATTTATTTTGTTAATTCACTATTAAACAGTGATTTAACCTTATCCCTGGAGTTGACATTTAGTTTCTTGTAAATGTTGTTGATGTGGGTTTTAATGGTAGAGACGCTCACAAAGAGCGTATCGGCAATGGCTTTATTGGAGTATTCCTTAAGTAAAAGGTCCAAAACATTAAGCTCCTGTGGGGTGAGTTGTTCTTTAACGTCGGTTTTGGATTTAGGTTTTATTTTTTTTGCTGAATACAAGAAATAGGCATTTGTAATTAGGGAAAGCAGCAGCAATCCCAAAACCAGATACATCCATTTAAACGCGGGTTTTTCTGAACTTATGGCAGAGATGATGTACTTGTCTGCGTTCAATTCTGCTTCGTATTGCTTGGTGTAGCTAGAATTGGGATAGGCCGTTTTAAGGCGTTCTAACAAATGCTCGTAATAGGTGTTAACCTTTAGGTCTTCCAAATAATAACCGTGGAGGTTATTGCTTCGGTCAGAGAGGTAAGCGTAAATATAAAGTTCTGCCAGAGGTTCCTTCAGTGATTTTCCATACTCATGAAGTGCCTTGAACCATTTGTTGTTGTTGAGATTTCGGTTGGCCTTGCTTCGGTATTCAGCATAATCAAAACGCATGTCTTCCTTTAAGGAGTCGATCTTGATAAAGGCCGAGGTTTTCGCATTTGTAGATTTCACATTACAAAACACCTGATCTTCAAAACCAAGCGGAAAGTTGATGGTATCCCCGCTTTTGGCGATGAACAGGATATCCTTGCTGTCTTTGCAGTAGCCTTCAAAATGGTTGGCCTCATGATCGCCATCGGAGCAATTATCAACGTGGAGCTTGTAGATTTTATTGCTGCCTTCCAATTGGTTCCCATGAAATTCGAAGTAGCCTTGCGCGTTAGAAATGGCTTTAGAAATGATCTGCTCATCATTGATGCCTTTCAAGGTTCTATAATCATCAATTACAGAAAGATATACCTCATTGTGCCAGCGCTCATTATCGATATAACCATTGAAACAATGTTGTGCGTATAGCAAGTTTCCGAAGCAACAGAAGCACATTATGATGAACCAAGTTTTCATGCCACTAAACTAAAACTTTTTTAGGAACTGAAAATGAGGGATCCGCTTTAATTTCAATCTTCAGGAGAGATAAAATCTTTACCTTTGTGAACCTGAATAATTTTCCAACTTTAAATACGAAAAAGACATGAACAGATTTTTGACGCTGTTAGTAGTTTCGCTTTCCCTGTTGTTTACGAGCTGTGAATTTTCTGAAGATGTCTATATCAATGAAGACGGATCGGGCAGCATGACATTTTCAGTAGATGCTTCTGCGATTATGGAAATGGCAGCAAACATGGGTGCTGAAGGCGAGAAGAAAGGTTTGGACAAAACAATGGATTCTACCATTGTGCTTAAGCAATTATTAGAGGAAAAAAAAGACAGCATCTCAAAATTACCAACAGAGGATCAGGAAAAGTTGAAAGCCTTGGAGGACTTCAAGATGCACATCAGCATAAATCCTGAGACCAAAAAAATGCTATTCGATATGTCTACTGAATTTAAAAAAATTGGCGAAATACAGAAGATGTTTAAGGGCTTAAATGCCATGAGTAGCATGAATACAGAGGTCAATCAAGATGGCAACGGCGCTGGCAGTCCCTTCAATACTCTAGGTGGCGATGCCAGTACAGAAGTGAGTTACGCCTTTGACGGTAAGACTTTCAAAAGAAGCGCTAAAATTGTGGATCAACAGAAGCACCAACAAGCGATGGATAGCCTTGGCGATAGCGCAATGATGTTTGGGTCTTCGAGATATAAATTGAATTACCACTTTCCACGAGCCATTAAATCGGTTTCCAAAGAAGACGTCACGTTTAGCGAAGATCGCAAGACTGTAATTATGGACCTGAGTTTTATGTCGGTTTTGAGAACACCAGAAATCTTGGATTTTGAAGTGGTACTAGAAGATAAATAAAAGTGAATAAACAAATCAACATAGAAGATTTAGGAACCAAGGATTTTAAAGATACTTGGGATTATCAAGAACAGCTGTTTCAAAGCATTTTGGATGTAAAGATCAAGAATAGGCGGGAAGCCACAGCTATGCAAACCACTAATTATTTCTTGTTTGTAGAACATCCGCATGTCTACACTTTGGGTAAAAGTGGCGAAATGTCCAACTTGTTGCTAAATGAAGCGCAATTGGAGCAGAAAGGTGCGACCTTTTATAAGATAAACCGCGGGGGTGATATCACTTATCATGGCCCCGGTCAAATTGTGGGTTATCCCATTTTGGATCTCGATAATTTTTTTACCGACATCCATAAATACCTGCGCCTTTTAGAGGAAATGATCATTTTGACCTTGGCGGAATATGGACTCGAAACCGAGCGAAGCCCTGGAGAAACCGGAGTTTGGTTGGGCGTAGGCACCCCTTTTGCTCGGAAGATTTGCGCCTTAGGCGTGCGTGCCAGTAGGTGGGTGACCATGCATGGTTTTGCGCTCAACGTCAATGCCGATCTAGGTTATTTTGACAATATTGTACCCTGCGGAATTAAAGGCAAGGCAGTAACATCACTAAATGTAGAATTAGGCGTTGAAAGAATTTCTGAAACTGAAGTCAAAGCGAAATTGCTGAAGCATTTTATGGTTTTATTTGAAGGGAATAATTCTTAGAGTGAGTTGTTGCCTACGGGAACTAAAATGAATCCGGCAAGGCTTCGGAAGAATACAAAGCCCAAAATCATGTTTTTTTTCGCTTCGGTTTTCTTATAAATCAATTCAAAGCTCTAAAAGATATTTTAAGTTTAGAAATTGAAATTGAAAATCAGATGGGCTTAATTCTCAAATTTTTACGAATCAAGTCTTATGCCTGCCTGCCGGCAGGGTCTTAAGTCTTTGTCGGACAATAATGATCTAAAATACTGAACGGGTTGTAAATTTCAATCAGTCTTCATAACTGATGCCTAGAATTTCATAGCGAAGATCTCCCGAGGGACGCTTTAAAACGGCGGTATCTCCAACTTTTTTGTTAACTAATGCTTTCGCAATGGGCGAAACAAAGGAGATTTTACCCTTGGCAATATCGGCTTCATCCACACCTACGATTTGAAATTGTTGCGTCTTGCTGTTACTGCCTATTTTTAGTGTGATGCTCGCTCCAAACCGAACTTCCTCTTGTGGCTGAGCACTGAGGTCAATAATTGTTGCAGATACAATCCGCTCGTTTAAGAGGTCTAATTTTGAGTTTATAAGATTGTGCGCAATGCGCTTATCTTTTTCATTCGTGCTATCCAGTGCTTTTATCTCGCTTAGTAGTGCTTCCTTTTCGGCTAAAAGTTGATCCATCCCGGTTTGGGTCACGTAGTTTTTGAGCCCTTCTGGCAAATCGGCTCTCGGTGGCACCATGGGAATCTCCTCCTGATCATCTTCCTTTACAAATCCTCTGCTCATAATATCTTAAATTCCAATGGGTATTGAGTTTCCCCTTGAAAATAAGCATTATTCTTCAGATAGAAAAATGTTCTATTTTAAAATTCCAAATTCCATCCCGATATTTATCGGGACCAAATTCCAAATACAATGACGCAAGCAAAAGTTTCCTTTTGGGATTTAGGGGCAAATCGTAAATCGTCAATCGTCAATCGAAAACCCTCTAGTTTTCCTCATTGAAGAATACCTTATAGAAATGCATCTTTTTGACCTCGTCGTAACCGCGTTCTAAAAATTCTTCCGAAGCATCTGGCGCATCCACATCGAGTTTGATTTGTATGTTGGTGTCTAGTTTGATTTCGGTCTTTATTTTTTGTTTTTGCTTTTTCAGGACAATATCAGAAACATCAAATTGATTTCTGATCAATACATTATGATCGGTTTCATAGACCTTCTTGTAATCTTCGAACAATTGGATGCGATCTTCATCGGCTATGATCTCTTCCTTGAAGGTTTCAATATTGGCAATCTCGTTTTCCTTGAAAAAGTCTACGGTCTTGGCGAGAAAGTTGCTTTTCTCTTGTCCGCCAAATTGGGCTTGCATCACATCTTTTGAGAAGTCTCGGCACATCTCGATGTAGTTTTTGGTATGCTCGTTGGAATCGTCGGGATATTTAACGTTCAAAAAGCTCTTGATCCAATATTGGGCGTCGTAGTTGTTGTTGTCAACGCTTAAAACGATTTTCCCTTCACCATCGGCTGCATTCAGTATCAAACAGCCTTTGTCCACTTTTTTGGTGCCAATGCCTTTCTGGGCAATGATGTCGTAACTGTTGTTTTCCAAATAGGTCTGAAAAAAGTGGGTCTTGTTCTCAATTTTAAAAATACCAATGGCATCGGTCTCGTAATCTTCATATTGCAAATCGTGCACCATACAGATAATCACATCGCCAATCTTGATCTGTGAGGAGTTGGATTGCTCAAATAGGTGCGTCACGATGTGTTTGGAGATGTCCACAAATTCAGAGTCGTCCTTGAGCAATTGGGAGGCATAACTATTGATCTCGTTGAGGTCAACGTTGGAGTGGTGGTTAAAGCGGTAAGTTTCGGACAGATTACCAAATGGTCTTAAGAGGTAAGGCACAAGGATATCATAGCTTTCCTCATCAAAATCTATGGGTTGCTCAGAAAAAGCATTCTTGGTGCTGTTGAATTTATTGCCCACTTTATGCAAGATGCATTTGGATATGGAGGCTTTATTGCGTTTGATCATGTTTTATTTGGCTAAGAATTAGGTTCACAATACTACAACATTATGGGCGGATTACTGAGTAGCATTTTGAAAGAATACAGTTGAATTGTTTTGGGTTTCGTCCGAAGAAAAAATAGGATTGAGGTTTTATAGTACTGCGCTTAGATCGTCTTGATTAATTGATTTTATAGATGATCACACTATTGTCACTGCCTTTGGTGAGTACCTCCAAGTTGGAATCGCCATCCATATTGGCCAGCTCAATTTTTGAATTGCCATAGATTGGAAAATTAGCGGTGGGCTTGGCTTGGCTGTCAAATAAATAGACTTTTTTAGCCTGTAGATCGGTAATGCTCACGTAAATCTTATCGTCGATATAGAAAATGGAAGGTTCAGTATAATTTCCAAAATCTAAAGCAATGGTCTTCGATTTGATGGTAAGATTATTATCTGAGATGGCAGCGAGTGTTTTGCTGGTGGTTGCTATTTTATGATTGGCATTGAGGTTGAGATTCTCATGCTTCACACGGCCATTTTGATTCACTTCCAGCAATTCACCGCTGGTGTTTGTCGTAGTAAAATGATCGTTGTAAAGGTAAACCTCATTGCCAGAAAAACTGATCTTTTCCTTAACCTTGATGCGGGGCTTGCCCACACGGTCTAAAATTTCGAGGTGGTCGCCTTCAGTAAATACAATATAATCCTTGCGGCCTACTCTAAAATGTTTGGGCTGGGAGCTTATGCTGTTGTTTGCGGGAGAGAAATTAAATCCTGTCACCGCTTGCCCGAGTTGGTCATACATGAGTAAGGCTTTATTTTGGGTGACCACTAAACGGTAATTGCGCTTATTGTCATAATCAAAGACTGAAAGTGGTTGCGTAATCTCATCATTGAATTTCAAAGGGAAGGGCGCAACATCCTTGCCATCTCGATCTAAAACGTAAACTCGGTTTGCCGTGGCAAAGGCCAATTGCAAGCGTCCGTTTTTATACATGTCAATTTGCTCAATCTTACCTAAAATTTTGCCAGATAATTGCTTCTTCCAAAAGACCTTGCCAGTGTTTGAGATGAGGTAAAGGTTGTTGTTGATATCTTGTATCGCGACATCCATTTGGTTATTAGTATGGTTTTTGGCCAATTGTGGAGCCGCGCTCAAATTGGCATCTATAGTGACATTTACAGTTTCGGAAACCGATTTGCTAGCGCCTCTGCTCTTATGGGTTTCTAGAATAGCATTGACATGTGCAAAATCGCTGTCATATATATATTGTATGGCAGCTGTTTTGTAAGCGTCAAGGTTCAAGTCTGTCGCACCTGCAATGTTTTCCTCAAGAATGGCCTGCAGTTTTTTAGAATTTCCGTAGAACAACAGGGAAGATTCATCACTGAGGTGTTTCATCATGTCCTTGTAGGGTTCGTCTTCAGCAAGTATGTTTCCGTTTTGGTAATCGGCGATGATGTTTTCTAGGGTGGCACTGCTTTCCGCGAAAATAAAAAAGTCATCCAAATTGATAAAATAGGAGGTCCTTAAATTAGGGACCAAAGGAGAAAAGGTAGAGAAAAGTGCTTCGGGAGCATTATGACTATAAATATCAACGGTTCTATAGCTGCTGCTAACATCTTGGGATGCTAACTCTTCTATGGTAATGCTTGGGTCGATGGATCGCATCAAAAAGACTGAAGTATTTTCAATTTCTGCCTGGCCAAACTCAATCACATTATCAAAAAGCCGATCCATCTCAACAATGCTATCTGTGTTTTTGAATAGCTGTAGGTTTGTTTTCAGCTTTTTAATCTGGTCTGTAGTAAAACTAGAGAACCCTTGGGTGCTGGAAGGCAATACCGTTGGCATTAAATGTTCCTGCGGAATGCTTCCCTTGAATATGTTGATTAGACTTTTTGAGGAATCCCTGGCAGTAGTGATGCCATTGATGATGATGTCATTTTGTGATATATCGGCGTCCAGCAAACTGTAATTGGTAAACTGCTGGGCGTTGAAATGCGCGTTGGTCGATATGAAAAGGTTCTGGACGAAACGTTTATGGTTGATTAAAACGGAAACCGATTTCTCGCTGTTGGAGGTTTCGTAGATGCGTTGTAATTCTGAAGCTATGGGTTTGGTGTCAAAAGACTGCTCCACCAAATACAATCGATTTGACAGAAAAAGGATGCTGTCTTTATAAGCACTATAATAAATGGTGTTGTTTAAGCTTATTTTTTGAACGGACTCGTCTTTGCTCTCAAAGCGCTCCACCATAATATTGGGAACGGAATCAAATTGGATGATTTGTGGATCATATTTAGTAATGACGCTAATCTCCAAACTATCGTTATCATCTTTTGCCAAGGCGATATAAACAGGATTGGCAGTATTGATGTACTCCAAGGGTTTCAATTGCTGTTCTAGGTCTTGAAAAGTTGCGAGCGTTTTCAGTTCTTTTAAAAGCTGATTGTTTTGGATGACGCTTTTAAAACCATCTAAATTATTGGCTTTAAGTACGATTTCGGCGTTTTCAGGAATCTTGGATAATAGCGTTGCGTTAGAACTGCGGTCATCTTTGCAGCTAAATAGTAAGAGTAGGCATAACAATGGCAACCAATATGTTCTCATGCAGGGGGTTTTTGCAAATATAGAAAGTTAGCGTTCTAATTTAAATTCTTCTGGTAATAATCTAAAGGACTTCCGGTGATATTTTGTGATGCCAAATTTGCGAATGGCTGCTCGATGCTCTTTTGTGGGGTAGCCCTTGTTCTGTTTCCAGTTGTACATGGGGAATTCTTCATGGATGGCGGCCATATAGGCGTCACGATTGGTTTTGGCAAGTATTGAGGCTGCTGCTATGGATAGGTATTTACTGTCCCCTTTTATAATGGTTTGATGCGGAATTTCGCCGAATGACTTGAAGCGGTTCCCATCCACGATGATGAATTGCGCTTGGGGTTGCAACAGTGCCAAAGATTTGTGCATTGCCAAAATGGAAGCATTCAGGATATTGATGGCATCTATTGTATCTGGGTAGATATGAAAGTAAGCGAAGCATAGGGCCTGCGCTTCAATGATCGGTTTCAGCAGGTCTCTGTTTTTTACTGAAAGCAATTTCGAATCGTTCAATAGTTCATTGGTAAACGTATTGGGTAAAATAACTGCAGCAGCGGTAACAGGTCCGGCCAGACAGCCACGACCGGCTTCATCTGTGCCACATTCAAGCGCATTTCCAGAAAAATTGGGAGAAAGTTTCAATATGTTGAAATTTCGACAAATTTAAGATTTTAATATGGAGATTTCCTTTGCGTTTATTCACAAATCAAATCTCTGGCATCCAAATAGTGTTCAAAACAAACTATTTTAATAAAGTTTTGGCATTAAAGTTTGTCACTTTAAGTTTTTATTATGATTTTTACGCCAGACTAACTCAAATAATTGATTTATGAAATTAAAATTAACATGGTTAATGACGCTATTTATGGCGTGCGTGATGTCTTTCTCTTACGCACAAGAGAAGACGGTCACAGGAACAGTTACAACTTCTGAAGACGGTTTGCCGTTGCCAGGAGCATCAGTAATTGTTAAAGGCACCACAAGAGGGGTGCAAACGGATTTTGATGGTAGATATTCCATCACTGCCAATACTGGGGATGTTTTGGTTTTTTCTTATGTAGGAACTAAAACTGCCGAAATTACAATGGGTGCATCTAATGTATATGATGTCGCCTTGGAGTTTGACAATGCATTGGAAGAAGTTGTTGTAGTAGGTTATAGTAGTACCACTAAAGAAGCCTTTACAGGAACAGCTTCCATTGTAGATATTGAAGAAATAGAAAACAAGATTGTTTCTAATGTTACCCAAGCCTTGAGAGGTGAGATCGCTGGGGTTAATATTGTCCAAAGGTCTGGTGCGCCAGGTTCAACGGCTGAAGTGAGAATTAGAGGTTTTGGCTCGGTTAATGGTAATCAGCTGCCTCTATATGTTGTAGATGGTGCGCCACTTACAAATAATAGTCGTGAAGAGGTTGGTATCAATTTAAATGCTATTAATCCCGCTGATATTGAATCAATGGTTGTGCTAAAAGATGCGGCGGCTACCTCAATTTATGGGTCGAGAGGTGCTAACGGGGTTATCCTTATTACAACAAAGCAAGGTAAAGCTGGTACTTCTAGGATAAGCGCAGATTTTACTACAAGTGTAACTTCATTAGTTTTGCCTCAGTATGACATAATTGAGTCGCCAGAGGAATATGTAGAGATTTCTTGGCGAGCTTTAAGAAATAATGCTACTTTAAATGGGTTATCGAACCCTGCGCAATATGCCAGTTCAAATATATATAGTGCAGATGGTAGCGGTGTGGGTATAAATAGTCTATACAATATTTGGAATGTGCCAGGTAATCAGTTAATAAATCCTGCAACAGGTAGATTTGATCCTAATGTTCAGCGAAGGTTCACACCTACTACGTTTGGTGATGCGGCGTTCGGTACTGGTAAAAGAACAGAAGCGAATGTTCAATTTAGCGGTGGTGATGAAAAAACAAAATTTGCTGGGTCTATAGGTTATCTTGATGATGAGGGGTATGCCTTGAATTCTAGATATACGAGATATTCCACTAGGCTTAATTTAGAGCACAAACCAACAGAATGGTTAACAGTTGGTGCTAATATGGCGTATACTGGAGCACGTTCTAGAAATTCTTCTGATGCCGAAGGCGATACTGGAAGTTCTGGCAATATATTCGCATTAGTAAATACTACTCCGGCCATATATGATGTGTTTCTGAGAGATCAGGATGGTAGCCTCGTATCTGACCCTATATTCGGGGGTTCTCAGTATGATTATGGTTTAGGAAGAAGGGCATGGACTAATACAAATGCTGTTGGTGTTGCAACTTATGATTTATCTCAATCAGATATAACGACGTTATTAGGTAATTTTAATGTAGGAGTAAAAATGACAGATTGGTTAAATTTTGAGATGAGATATAGCGGTCAATTTCAGTCTGCTAAAAATGCAAGTCGTGGAAATTCTTTTTATGGAGGAGCTGCCGCTACAGGTGGAAATCTGTTTTTGGACGATGATTTAAGCACCAATCAAAATTTCTTACAATTACTTCGCTATAACCAATCATTTGGTCAGCATAGTGTGGAATTTTTTGTTGCTCATGAGTCTACGGAAGATAGATTTAAAACTATTGCTGCTGGATCTCAGACAGCAATTTTACCAAATACATTGGATTTAAATCAGTACACATTTCCATTTGGAAGAGCTTCATCATTTACTCAAGGGTGGACTTTAGATAGTTACTTTTCGCAATTGAACTATAATTACGATAACAAGTATTATGTTACGGGTTCAATTAGACGTGATGGGTCCTCTCGTTTTAAGAATAATAAATGGGGAACTTTTGGTTCTGTTGGTTTAGGGTGGATTGTTACGAAAGAAGATTTTATGTCGGATATACGCTTTTTAGATTTCTTAAAATTAAAAGCTAGTTATGGGGCAATTGGTGATCAAGGTACAAGTCTACAATACGGATATCAAATCCAACTAATTAACTCAACATCAGATGGTAGTTATAGTTTTACAGAAAGCGCAACATTGGCTAATCCTGACTTAACTTGGGAAACATCTAATATTGCTCAAGTTGGATTTGAAAGTTCATGGTTGGGAAATCGATTGAATGTTGATGTTGATCTTTATGATAAGAGGACTACGAATCTATTTTTCACAGAAAATTTGTTTCCTTCTATCGGATCTTCGCTCTTTCAATACAATGATGGAGAGTTGACTAACCGAGGGATTGAATTTAATGTCGTAGGGAAAATTATCGAAAATGAGAATTTAAGGTTATCGGTTAATGTAAATGGTGAAATTTTTGATAATGAGATCACTAGAATGCCTACAGGACGAGGTCAATCAGAGCCATTGGTTTTTGATGATAATAATAACTTGGCCAAAGGGAAATCTATATTTGACTGGTTTATGAGAGAATGGGCAGGTGTAGATCCAGGAAATGGTGCGGCACTTTGGAATCTCTATTATGATGATATCAATAATGATGGTATATTCAACGCTGGTGACACACAAATATCAAACTTATTTACCTATCAAGACGAAAATCCTGGTGCTCAAATAGGCCGCACTGTTACAGATACTTATGCCAATGCTACCCAAAGATTTGTTGGGAAATCTGCTATTCCTAAAATAAGAGGGGGATTTAGATTAAATCTAGGAGTCAAAAACTTCGATGTCTCAGCGCAATTTAGCTATAGTTTAGGAGGATACACTTATGATGCAGGGTACTCAGTATTAATGGGTAATGATCTTGTGGGTGCAGACAATTTCCATACTGATATAAGAAATGCGTGGCAGCAACCTGGGGACATTACCGATGTACCAAGGACTTCAGCTCAATTTGGCACTGATGCCCAACAAAACGCTTTTTCCACGCGGTTTTTAACCAGGTCAGACTTCTTTGCTTTAAATAACATTAATTTGGGTTATACATTGCCAAAAGCTGCTATTGATGCAATTGGACTGTCTACATTTAGATTGTTTGTTGCTGGTGATAATCTAATGATGTTGTCTGCTAGACGAGGTCTTAACCCTACTACGGCAATTGCAACTACTAATTCGGGAGCGTATACTCCAGTAACAACCTTTAGCTTAGGTGCAAAAGTTGAATTTTAAAAAAAAATAATATGAAAAAACATGTAATTTATGTATTGATATTCACAGCCGCTATTTTTAGCTGTAGTGAAGATTTTTTAGATCCTGTAAGAAACACTAATGTTCTTACAAACGATGATATTGCAGGTGCTGTTGATAATAACCCTGCTCTTGTTGAAGGGAGTCTTGATGGAATAGCCAATTTTATGGTAGAACCTAGAGGTACTTTAGGTGTTGGCGCTAATCGTCACTACGATATTGGGCAAAAGGGAGTTGATATTTTATCAGATATTGTAACTGGAGACTGCGCTTTGGCTTCTAGTTCATTCGGCTGGTATAAT
The DNA here is from genome assembly GCF_007997225.1 of Subsaximicrobium wynnwilliamsii. Classification (GTDB taxonomy): domain Bacteria; phylum Bacteroidota; class Bacteroidia; order Flavobacteriales; family Flavobacteriaceae; genus Psychroserpens; species Psychroserpens wynnwilliamsii. The sequence continues at coordinate 9,359 of NZ_VORM01000001.1, read as the reverse complement.
GGTACAGCGAATTTGCTCGCAACAACTGATTTCACAAGACAAGAGAATCAACTTCTTTGGGATTATTATTATAGAATAATTAAATCGGCTAACACAGTAATACTATCGAGTGGTGGTAATGATGCTGTTCCAGAAAATGAAAATACACGCCGTATCATTGGTCAGGCTAAAGCTTACAGAGCGTATGCTTATTTCAATTTAGCTCAATTTTTTCAGCCGAGTTATGATCCTATGCAACCTATTCTGCCTTTTTATGATGGAGATGTTTCAGAGTTTGGTAAGGTCGAGGCCTCACGTATTTATGAGCTTATTGTGAGCGATTTAACACAGTCTATTACTTTTTTAGACGGTTATGTTAGAACGCAAAAAAGTCAGATAAATAAGACTGTAGCCCAAGGCTTGTTAGCTTATACTTATGCCGCTATGGGTAATTATATTGACGCAAAAATTCAGTCTGATGCAGTCATCAATTCTGGTGTCCCGTTATTGACTCGGGGTCAATTGGCTTTTCCTGGTACAGGTTCTGGTTTTAATGATATAAATACACCGAGCTGGATTTGGGGATTTGATTTGACTACTGATTTAGGTCACCAATTAATTGATTGGTGGGGTCAAATGGATTATTTTACCTATAGTTATGCATGGGCAGGAGACGCTAAATCTATCGACAATGATCTATTCGCTGACATACCTGCAAATGATATAAGAAAAACACAATTTGGACAAGGCTTTGCTGCTTTACAGCCAATTAATAAGTTTTTTGATCCAGGTAGAACACCAGGGGGACAGTTTGTAATATCTACTGACTTGCTATTTATGAGAGTTGAAGAGTTTTACTTATTGAGTGCTGAAGCTGCCGCAAGAATTGGTGATGAATCTACGGCTCTAGGTCGCTTAACAGATTTGCTGGAAATTAGATTAGGTGGTTCTGCTGAAGCGGCAACATACCTTTCAGGTCTTTCTGGGCAGGCTCTATTAGATGAAATATATCTTCAAACTAAAATAGAGCTTTGGGGCGAAGGGAAGAGTTATTTTGCAATGAAGCGTAATCAGGCTACAGTTCAAAGAGGCACTAACCATGTGTTTAGAGCTGGTGAATCTTATGCCTATGATTCAGATGAGGCAAGTTTTCAAATCCCTCAAATAGAGATAAATAATAATCCAAGTATTAACGATCAAAATAATTAATTAGATTATGAGAAAATATTTTAGAATTTTTATGTTTATCTGTCTTGTGGCGCTTTTCACAAATTGCGAGACAGATGATGCTACTCAAACTGAGCTCTCTAATTATGTAGGTTTTGAAATCATGAATCCTATGAGAGTTACTGTAGAAAATAATGCTACTCAATCTTTTGAAGTCAAGGTGTATGCAAGTGAAACCAGTTCGGCTGATCGTACCTATGGTCTTGCTATTGATGGCGGATCTTCTTTAGCTACTTCCTATACCGTTCCTGCTTCTGTTACGATCCCTGGAGGTAGTAACGTAGGAACTTTTTCAGTCTCTATTACTGATGACGACAACCTTCAATTTGTTGCTCAGTCATTAGTGATTAATTTTGAGAAAGAGGTGGGTTTAGACTTCAGTGATGCATTTGAACTCCGTGTAACCGAGAGTTGCTTGGAAACAATTGTTACATTCAGCTTGACCTTAGATATATATCCTGACGAAACAAGATGGGAGCTGTATGATCTATCTGGAGCACCTACTATTATTGAGTCTTTTGGCCCGTTTAATAGGCCTGCAGATAACGGGCAAACGGTGTCGTATGACTTCTGTTTGGCTTCTGGAGATTATGGAATAGTGGTTTACGACTCTTATGGAGATGGAATAGGCGATGCTGGAAGTGACTATAACATCAGTGTCGGTGGCACTGTTCTTGTATCTGGTGTAGTCGCAGGAGACTCAGGTCAATCTGAATTTACAATAGATTAGAAAAATTGAAACAATTTCCAAATTTTTATTAATTGCTACAGCCATCTTGTTTTCTATCAAGATGGCTTTTAGTATAAAAAAGTATTGTTATGAAAATTAAAAATATCACCCTATTTATGTTTCTGTTCTTGAGCTTAACATTCTTTGCTCAAAACAGGACTGACAAAACAATAGAAAACCTCTCCAAAGAAAATAAAATTCTTTTAGAAAAATTATTAATTGAAGAGTCACGTATAGAAACTCGTATTTCTACTTATCTCATTAATAATCCAGACACAAAGAGGCGATTCGTAGATTCTAAAGGTCGAGTGATGGAAATTAGAGATATTTACGATAATAAGCCAATTTACGTGTCAACCTCCAACGATAACGCAGCAATGGCAACAAAAACTAATACACTTCAACCGGGTGGAGTATTAAATCTAAATCTTACCGGGAGTGGTATGACTGTTGGCGTATGGGATGGCGGTCCAGTTCAAGCTTCACACCCTGAGTTTTCGAACTCTAACGAAACGGCTAGTAGAATAACTATTATTGATAATGTTGTTGTTGATGGTGATACAGGGTTTAGTAATCATGGTACCCATGTTGCTGGTACAATTAGTGCCAAAGGAGTAGTTTCAGAAGCCAAGGGTATGGCGCCCGATGTTTTGATTAAGTCATATAATTGGACCAATGATAATTCAGAAATCTTACTCGCAATTAATGATATTGATGCACCGATAATTTTATCAAATCATTCTTATGGTACGCCAATTCTTCAAAATAACGAGGATTTATTGCCTTCTTGGCTTATGGGAGCGTATAATTCTAGTGCTGCAAATATTGATATGATAATCAAAAATAATCCTCAGTACCTAATGGTAACATCTGCCGGAAATTCTGGAACCCAATCTTATCCAGGTGGTCTATTTGCCGGCTTTGATAAATTGACGACAGATAAAAATGCCAAGAATAATTTAGTTATAGCAAACGCCAATCCATCGATAGCTCCATTTACAAATGAGTTAACTAACTTGGTTATTAACAATTCGAGTAGTCAGGGTCCAACTGATGATTTAAGAATTAAACCGGATATAGCTGGAGATGGAACTAATTTGTTTTCTCCTATTGCTAATGATGAATACGCTACTTACACAGGAACCTCCATGTCTGCTCCTAATGTGACTGGTACATTAGTTCTTATTCAAGAGTACTATCAACAGTTATATTCGCAATATATGCTTGCGTCGACAATTAAAGGGCTGGTATGTCATACCGCCATTGATGATAATATGAGAAGTGGTCCAGATCCTGTATTTGGATGGGGGTTTCTAAATGCTTTTGGGGCTGCGAATGTTATTACTAGTTCAACTTTAGGGGCATCTCAAATTGAAGAGTTAAATTTATATAATAATGATGAATTTTCATTTACTTTTTTCGCTCAAGCTGGACAAAGGCTGAGTGCTACTATATGTTGGACAGATATGCCTGGGGCTGCCGTCATTGACGAGTTGAATAGTTTCTCGCCGAAGTTAATTAACGACTTAGATTTACGGATTACTAGAAATGGAGAAACTTTTTTCCCTTATAAGTTAGAATATTCTCAAACTGGAGGTTTCTCTAACACCAATACAGGCGATAATTTCGTGGATAATATAGAGAGGATTGATATTGAGGCTCCCGAAGCTGGCAGTTACACATTAACAGTAACACATAAAGGTACACTTAGAGGTAATGTGGGTGGGCCATTTGATCCCCAATCTCAAGATTTTTCACTTATATTGACAGGAAACAATGTGACTTTAAGTTCAGGCAATGAAGATTTTACTGATTTTAATATTTGGCCAAACCCTGCAGGGGATTATGTTAATATAAGTCTTTCTACCATTAAACAATCAGGTAGGGTGGATATGTCCCTATTTGATATACAGGGTCGATTGATATCAGAAATAGCGCTGGAATCAAGCGAATTCTTATCAGGAAGTTACATGCTAAATACATCCCACTTGCCCGAAGCAATTTACTTGCTGGAAATTAAGGGTGTTAACCAATCTGCAATTAAAAAAATAGTGATAAAGAGATAAATTACAGCTTTTTTTGAGGTGTGAAGTATTGTAAATATATTGAGCACAAATAGGAAGAAAGATTTTACCGTTACGCAATAAGAAACCTATAAAATATTTTTTGATAGTGTTGGGGATAGAATCTTCTTTTTTACTCTATTGTGAAAGCTTTATAGGGATAATTCTTTAGCAATTAAATAGACTTTAAGATTTGCTAAGGGAATAAAAATTCTATCAATTACTTTAATTTAAAAAGATTATGAAAAAGTTAGTACTTATATTATTTGCTGTTATTTCAGGAAGTGCCATTTCTCAAGAGACCGTTGGCTTGGTGTTTAATGAAATTAATGAAAATAAATCAGAGGGCTATACGCTGTTTAAACCTTCTTCTGATAATAGAGCCTTTTTAATTGATAACTGCGGAGAGGTGGTTAATCAGTGGAATTTTTTCGGAGAAGGCAGTAGAAATTGTTATTTTTTAGAGGATGGAACATTGTTGCAATCCAATGACCTTTATGCTGAGCTAAGGGATTGGGATAATAACGTGTTATGGAGTATTGATTACGAAGCTTTATTAGGTTTTCGTATACATCATGATATAGAACCTTTACCAAACGGTAATTTTTTGGTCTTAGTTAGAGATGGATACACTAATAACGAGATGTTTGCTGAGGGAATGGATACTTCATATCCTAATGATGTTTTACTACTAGAAAGAATTTTAGAGATTGAACCCGTAGGGACTAACTCCGCTAACATAGTTTGGGAATGGAAACTTTTTGATCATTTAGTTCAGGATTTTGATAGCACTAAGCCCAATTATGGAATCGTTGCTGATAATGTACAATTATTAGACATGAATTATGATGGTGGTCACGGTTCGAATCCTATACATGCAAATGCTATTGATTATAATGAGGATTTAGATCAAATAGCGGTTTCTGCAAGACATCTGAGCGAAGTATTTATAATTGACCACAGCACGACTACTGCCGAAGCAGCAACACACTCTGGCGGAATTTATGGAAAAGGCGGTGATTTTCTCTGGAGATGGGGAAATCCAGAGGTATACGATATGGGTACAATTGACAATAAAAAGCTAGGTAGACAACATGATATAAAATGGATTACTGAAGGCCCCAATCAAGGTAAAATGTCCGTATTTAGTAATGATGGTTACGGCTCAAATTTAACAGCTTCTTCTGTTCATATCATTGACCAAAACGATACCAATGGTTTCTATAGCCTTAATTCTGGTAAATTTCTTCCTGAAGATTATTTTTGGTCTTGGAACGGGACTATTATGAATGAAGTTATGCATGCTGGTGCTCAATGTGGGGTGCAAATTATGTCTAACGGGAACGCTTTAATCAATGAATCTGATAATGGAAGACTTTCAGAAATTGATAATTCAGGCAATGTTGTCTGGGTTTATATAATTCCGGCTGGTAACAATTCAGAATTTGATCAATTTACAGAGCCTATTGGAAATGGATCTTTTAGAGCCCATAGGTATTCTGAGAGTTTTAGCGGTTTTGAGAATATTTCGTTAAATAGTAGTTCAGGAATTATTGAGAATATAAACTCTATTTCTGAAAACTGTTCTCAGTCATTATCTTTAGTTAAAAATGATTTAGTTAATTTAACGTATTACCCAAACCCTACAAAAGATTATCTATATTTTAGTTCTTATAAGAAAATTGATAAAATTGAGGTTTTCGGTTTGTCGGGAAATATAATCATAACTAGAAGTAACGTAGATTTTATTAATTTGAAAAGTTTGGCGAATGGAATGTACCTCATCAACATTTTGCATGATACCAAATCGAGATTTATTAAGGTTTTAAAAGAATAATTGTAAATTATGCTACTCATTCTTAAAACAAATCCTTTTAAAAAAACATATTTATTTAGTTGCTTAAATTCTGTCGTGAATAAAAATAAGCCTTAGGGAACAATTCTCAGGACAAAGTATACTGAACTTTATAAAAGAACTACCTAACGATTATTCATTCAAGGCTTAACTAGCAAAGATAAAATGGCAATATGGCATTACCTGCACGAAATATGGACACATCAGGGGCTGTGAAAAACTGGAAATAAATACCAATGCTGTGGTTGCAAACATGTCGAGAGTTCAACCGAAAATACGCTGTTTCACAATGTCAAGTTCGGACTTCACAAAACATTCCGCGTCGTATTCTAAATAAGTACCAGCAGTAAAAGTGTCTCGAGCATACAAATGGGAAAACGCTTTGACATCTCTCAGGGAACAGCCTGTTATTTTATGCAAAAAGTCAGAAGTGTCATGAAGAGCAGTCAGAACCATCATTTGTTGGACCTAGTCCATGTTGACGTATTCACTGTTTGTGGAAAAGAACAGGGGAAGCAGGGAAGGAGTTACGACTCCAAAAAAAAAGCGGTCATATCAGTGGTCTTTAGCGAGAGGCATCAGGTAAAGCGGGTTTATGTCAAATGCATTGATGACTACTCTGCAAAATCATTAACGGCGATATTCGAAGAGCACATAAGCACGACAGCACATATAGTCACTGATAGATGGAGAGTCTACGAGCCTTTAAAGAAGCTGTAAAAGATTGAACATAAATGCAAAGACAACAGTAGGAACTTAAAAGAGCTACGTCTCGTGATCATGCAATTGAAGTCATGTCTAAGGGCAATACTGACCCATGTCGGCAAATGGCATATACACTTATTTTGATGAATTTTGTTTTAGAATAAATCGCTCTTAGTTTAAGGAAAGCATTTTCCATAAAACAATCGAAAGAATGGTAAAGGCAAAACCTGTTTACCATAGAGAAACAAACCAGATACTAAGTGTTTGACTCAAAATAATTATATACGACCTGAAAGGAGGATTTAAAAAATTAGTTAATTAAGTTCGCTTTCTTAATTTAATATTTAATTTCGTGAATTGAATGATATCTTGAAATGCGAAATCCTATTTTTATTACATTCTTTATTCTATCATGTTTCGGAACCTTGAACTGCCAAACATTAAAAAAAAATAACAATCAAAGTTTCCCTTCTGGCATTTCAAAAGATAGCTCAAAGGTTAAAAGACAAAAGAACTTTGGTCTAAAGGATTCCATAAGTATATTTTATTATAAAATCATTTCAATAGAAAACGACACCACCATTGTTGACACCTCATTAACCATTAAAAAGGATTACAAATTCAATTACCTGAGAAGGGATGAGTTTGGATTGATCCCCTTCGCTAATGCGGGTCAAACTTATAATGCACTCAAGTTAGATCGTAATTCGAAACTGTTGCCAGTTTTTGGCGCGAGGGCGAGACATTACAATTATATGGAGGTTGAGGATATCGATTATTATGAAGTTCCAACTCCGTTCTCAGAGCTTTTTTTCAAAACCGTATTTGAGCAAGGTCAAATATTAGACGCGTTTTTTACCATCAACACCTCGAGGCAGTTCAATATGTCGGTAGCCTATAAAGGCATGCGGTCTTTGGGTAATTACCAAAATAGTTTAACAAGTACAGGTAATCTGCGGCTTACTTCTAATTATCACACTAAAGATGAACGTTATCATCTTAAAGGGCATATCACGTTTCAAGATTTGCTCAATAATGAGAGTGGTGGCCTAACAGATTTTGACGTTGAGCAATTTACCTCTGGTAGTGATGAATTTTTGGACCGATCGGTATTTGATCCTGCCATTCAAAATGCAGATAATATTCTAGAGGGGAAACGTTTTTATTTGAACCACAGTTATGCACTAATTCGGGAAGCAGATTCTACTTCAGGCACTTTGATCTTGAAAAACAGAGTTTCTTTTGAAGATAAATATTACCAATTCAATCAAAGTTTGAGGGACGATTATTTTGGACCCGCTTTTAGTAGGAGAATCAAGGACCGCGTCACCCTAGAGAATTTTGAGGCAAACCTGGCGGCTCTATGGAAAAGTGTTATAGGTGAAGTGTCTTTTGGAGTGACCTACAATAAATTAAATTACGGATATGACTTTTCAACCATAATCGATAATGAGTATATCATAAATCGAATAGTGACTAATACGATCGCTCTAGAAGGTAGCTATAAAAAACAATTTGGCGATGTGAATTTATGGACAAAGGCATCGACCATAGTTTCGGGAGAATTCTCTGGATATCAATTTGAGGCGGAGGCTTCCTACCAATTCGATGAAGACAATGAGATTATAGCTAATTTCAGTTCGGCTTCTGCGGCATCCAATTTTAATACCTTATTGTATCAAAGTAACTATATAAATTATAATTGGTATAATAAGGATAGATTCAGCAATGAGAAGACCTCCCAAATAGGGCTCGACCTGAATCTAAATAAGATTGCAGATTTTTCATTGGACTATACAGTATATAATGACTACACCTATTTTGCTTTTTCTGAAGAAAATGCTGGGGTAAAGCCCTTTCAAGAAGCACAGGCCATAAGTTACCTGAAATTCTCCGCCGGTCGCCAATTTGAGATTGGTAAATTCAGCTTAGACAATAAAGTGATGTATCAACAGGTTGGTGGTGTTGAAGGCGTGATCAATGTGCCAGATTTGATTTTAAGAAATAGCCTGTATTATTCCGATGGTTTGTTTAAGAATGACGCGCTCTTCCTCCAAACCGGCATTACCTTTAATTACTTTACAGAATTTAATGCAAACGCCTACGATCCGTTGTTGGCTGAATTTTATGTGCAAAACAATACCAAGTTGGGCAACTTCCCAAGATTGGATGTTTTTGTCAATGCCAAAGTGAGACAAACCAGAATATTCCTTAAAGCAGAGCATGTTAATGCGGCTTTTACCGGCTACGATTATTTCGCGGCTCCAAACTATCCGTATAGAGACTTTAATATAAGGTTTGGTATTGTTTGGAATTTCTTTCTTTAGACAGACCAGCCAATTTGAGATTGAGAGAACAGTTGAAGCTCTCAAGTTTTGTGAGTAATCTATTTACCTTATAATATAGTGTACGCGATTAAGTCTGCATTTGAGTTGAGCAGTGTGCATGCAAAGTTTTTACTTCGGAAAAAACGCTAGACTATTTTTCAATTGCAATGTGTTTTGGAAGGATTACACGAAATATACAGATGTATAAGAAATTAATGCCCTGAAACTTTTCAGGCTATATCGCGCTATAGAATTCGTTCTGGACAGATAAAAAAGAGCTTATGCTATCGAGAGGATAGTTTTTTTTCGCCCTAAACATTTGGTTTCGTGACTGAAGGCGTTTAGTTGCAAAAAAAACCAGAAATAACACCTTGTAAAGTTTGGATAATGGAAAGAAAGGTGCGTATATTTGCAGCCGCTAAAAACGGTAACGTTGGCGAAGTTCTTTACAGGTTTTTTTGTTGTTTTTGTTG